>CAWKLR010000015.1:0-45149 GCA_963850485.1 uncultured Actinomycetes bacterium
GCGAACCGTTCGCATTCGTGCGCGAGTGTGCGGGAATGTCGCTTGAAGGCGTGACTCTCAGACTCGCCGAGATGCGGCTGCCTTGAAGTACAGCCGGCGGGTCTACGTCGCGGTCGTCTGAGGGAGCCTGGCCAGGTCGAGCGCTTCGCCGATCGTGAGCTTGCTGCCGACCTCGGTAGCGCTCGCCACGACGTCGGCCGAGAGCGAAGCTCGCGCCTGGTCGACGAACTCGCGCCCCGGCGTGTCTTCGGTGTAGATGACGGCTATGCCCTCTTCCTGGGCGTACACCTCAGCGGCCGCGGCGATTCGAAGGGCGTTCTCGGGCCGGTGCTCGGCTACCTCGGTGGCCGCGAGCCCGATCAACGAGAGCCCAATTCCGCGGACGCTCGCCACGTCGGTGTGCGCCTGCACCGACTCGAAGAAGGTCGCCCGCGCACGCGCAGGGTCGCCGTCGGCGAGATGCGTCCAGGCCATCTCGGAGAGAATCCTCGCCTCCTCGCCTCGATCCCCGACCGCTTCGAACGCAGCGAGAGACTGCCGGTAGAGCGCGATGGCCTCGGCAGTGTCGCCGCGGCCTGATGCCAGCTGGGCGAGGCCGCCTAGGGACATGCCTGCCCCCTCCCAGTCGCCGAGCCGGCGCTGGATCTCGAGGGCCTCGGAGTGCCTGGCCTGAGACGAGTCGGGGTCTGCGGTGACCGCATGGAGGATGCCCGCGACGGTCGAAGCGATCCCCGCGGCCCAGGTGAAGCCCGCTGCCCGGCTCGTCTCGATGCTCTCCTCGGCCCATCTGAGCCCCGCTTCGGGATCGAGGAAGATCAGCGCGAGCGCCTGCGTGATTCCTGCGATGCAGATCTCGCGCTGGGCCCCGATCTCCGCCGCGATCCGATGGGCTTCGGCCCATTCATCGAGGGACTGCTCGTACTGGCCGAGTATCCACGACGCGAGTCCCGCGGTGATCAGTGCGCCCGCCCGGCCCGCTGTCGGGGTGCGGCGTGCGTCCGCGTCGAGGAACGCCGTCGCGTACTCCCTGGCCGTGACGTTCTTGCCGCGGACGTGCCAGTACATCCACAGGTCGCCGCACACTTGCATGCCCAGTTCGGTTGCGTTCTCGTCGCCTCTCCGAGCGGTCTCGAGAAGCGTGTCGATCGCCGCTTGGAGGTTCGCCTCCTCGGTGATGCCACGTTCGACCGAGCTGACCTGTTCGGTGCCTTCGATCCCGTCGCGGATCTCGCGGGCGCGCTCGGCGTACCGGCGAGCGTGCCCGAGCGCAATCGCGTCGGCCTCGCCTGCAGCCGCGAGCTGCTCACGAGCGAACTCCGCGATCGTCTGCAGCATGCCGAGCCGGTCGGCCCGGCCATCGACCTGCACGAGTGCCTTGTCGAGGAGCGACTCGAGCTCGTCGAGGCAGCTCTCGCCTGGCTCTGCGCACACGGCTTCGACGTCCGCGACCGTGCATCCGCCGGCGAAGACCGCCAGCCGGCTGAACAGGCGCTGCTCCTGTTCCGTGAGGAGGGAGTGGCTCCAGCCGATGGTGGCGCGCAATGTCTGCTGCCGTTCGGGAATGTCTCGCCGACCCGATGCGAGCAGGTCGAGGGCACGGTCCAGCCGCTCGAGTAACGCTTCGGGAGAGAGAAGCCGCAGCCGGGCGGCCGCCAGCTCGAGCGCGAGCGGCAGACCATCGAGACGCCGGCACACGGCGGCGACGGCGTCGCCGTTCTCGGGCGTGAGCTCGAATGATCCTTTCGTCTTCGTCGCTCGCTCGACGAACAGGGCGACGGACGGATATGCCTCCAGCGACTCGGCCGAGGTGGTCTCCGAGGCCGGCGGGAGCGCGAGTGGAGCGAGCGAGTATTCCTGCTCGCCTGCGATGCGCAGAGGGGTCCTGCTCGTGGTTACGACCCGAAGGGCCGGGCAA
The DNA here is from genome assembly GCA_963850485.1 of uncultured Actinomycetes bacterium. Lineage (GTDB taxonomy): Bacteria > Actinomycetota > Thermoleophilia > Gaiellales > Gaiellaceae > GMQP-bins7. The sequence goes on from CAWKLR010000015.1 coordinate 1,916, forward strand.
CGCTCCACGAGCGACGCCAGGTCGGGTGCCGCAGCGACGACCTGCTCCAGGTTGTCGAGGAGAAGGAGCGCCTGCCTGTCACCGATCAGCGTGATCACGCCCTCGCCAAGCGTCCTCCCTTCGGCTTCCTTCACGTCCAGCGCCTCGGCAAGCGCCGGAAGCACCTCAGAGGGATCGTTGACGTCTGCCAGCGCGACGAAGGCGACACCGTCGAGGAACTCAGGCGCAAGCATTCGCCCGAGCTCGGCGAGCACGGTGGTCTTCCCGACTCCCCCAGGCCCCGTGATTGTGACGACCCGATGCTTCCGGGCGAGATCGACGAGGGACTCCAAGTCGACCGCTCGCCCGAGGAGCGGCGGACCCGCCTCGGGCAAGTTGCTAGGAAAGCCGACGAACCGTTCTCCCTTGCCCTCGAGCGCCGCCGGCTCCGGAACAACGAGACCGTCGCCCCTCACCCCGTAGAGCTCGAACGGACGCCCGACGTTCTTCAGCCTGAACCGGCCCAGGGCGACCACGCTCACATCACTCCGGTTCTTGATCTGGTCGTGGGCGGAATCCGACAGCATCACCCCGCCGGGAATCGCGAACGACTCGATCCGCGCGGCGATGTTCACCGCCTCGCCTGTGAGCCGCTCGTCCTCGACGATCACCTCACCCACGTGTATGCCGAGGCGAACAGGAACGTCCTCTCCCGAGAGCTCGCGCTGTATGCCGACTGCGGCCTGCACCGCCGCGAGCGCGCTTGGGAACATGCTCATGCTCCCGTCACCGAGTCTCTGGACGATCGTCCCGCCGAAGGCGTCGTGGTGGCTCTCGAGCGCACTCATGTATCGGTCGCGTTTGTCGAGTGCCAAATGCTCGTCCGCCTGGATGAGCGCCGTGTATCCGACCATGTCGGTGAACATCACAGCGACGAGCCGACGATCTAGCGGCACGGTCTGGGCATCCCCTTCGGCCCGCTCGGAGGGACGGGATATCGCCACACGATGACCGTATCGCAGTCCACGCGAAGGCACCGGCAGGCCGCACGCGGGCGACCACGACCCCGATTCCGCATTCGCTGAGAACCCGAGCGCCCTGTACGGCGGGTGCCGGGGACCGACGGGCGAGCGCCGAGCGGGGCCGACCACCGGCTTGTGCTCAATCGGCGACCAGGCGATAGGTGCCTGCGCTGTGCGAGCGTACTCTCGCTTGAAGCTAGAAACGGACGCATCAGCGGTGGTGCACGAGCGCGATCGCCTTGCGACTCGGCGCTTCTGCAGCGGGTGTGCACCGGGGTGTGCATTAGGCGCGCCGACCCGGCACACACGGCACACCTGACCCGCTTACCTAAGCGAAGTCCGCCAAATCAGGCGAGCCGAAATGGGCGGTACTGGGCTCGAACCAGTGACCCCCAGCTTGTCGAGCTGGTGCTCTCCCAACTGAGCTAACCGCCCCGGAGCGCGGGATTCTAGCCGACCTGCGAACGCGGCTACGGGCCTCCGAGGGGATTCAAGAGTGCTTTCTTGCCCTTGAACGCGAAGAGCAGCAGGTCGACCATGCGGAAGGTCTGGTTGTTCGGGCCGAGGGACGGCCGCCAGGTCGGGTCGCGGACGATCGAGAACTGGCTGCCCTCCATCGCGCGGTGAAAGGTCTCGGCCACCGTGCGCGCGCCGACGCCCTTCAGCTTCCCGCCGTTGAACTCCGCCTCGCGCAGGAGGTAGAACCAGAGCGGCGTGTCCTGGAGCACCTTGGCCCGCTGCGGTTGGGTCAGCCCGCTCAGGTCGGCGCCGTTCGATCCGTCACGGATCTGCGCGTTCGTGAGCTTGGTCAGCGGCGTCACGCCTTTGTTCTTCAGGAACGTGACCATCTGCTGGCCGGTCGCGAGCCGGACCATCTTCGCGCGGCGCAGATTGCGAAACGCGAGGTTGGCCTCCGCCGCGGGGAAGCCGGGGAGGTTCGCGAGCGGGTCGACGAGCGTCGTGTCGATCCGCATCGCCCGGTTGAACTTCGCCGCCGGAACGGCGAGGTCGGCGCGGCCTGCCTCCGTGAAGTCGTACAGCCGGCGAAAGTCGGCGATCCAGGTGCTCGGCAGCTTCTGCCCGCCCCCGAGGTCGCCGCTGCCGGCGGAGAACGCGAACAGCAGGTCGAGGGTGCCGAAGCCGTCGTCGAAGATGCGGTTCCAGTTGTACTCCCGGCGGATCATCGAGTGCCCGAGTCGGAAAGCCGCGACCGAGAACTCGATCGGCATCGTCGGCATGTCCGTCGCCGGAACGCCGACCTCGAAGGCCTTCCTTCCGTTCGAGAACACGTTCGAGACGACGCCCGGCGCGCAGATGCGCGGGAGGTAGTCGGTGCGGAGCATCCACTGGTAGTGCTTGATGACCTTCTTGCGCGCGACGGCGAAGCGCTGCGCGGGTGGGACAGAGCTCGGCAGCGTGTCGACGACGCGGTTGTGGAAGCGGATCATCGCCAGGTGCGTCTGGGCGACCGCGAGGTTCTCGTCGTTTCGCGGGTCCGGGATGATCGCCTTGCGCTTCTGCGCTGCCGTCGAGCCCGCTCCGCGGGGTAGGTCGAAGCCGTCCTTCGCCGGAATACCGCCCTCGGCCAGCGTCTTGCCCATCTTCAGATGAAGCCCGTCGGCCTCGTAGAACTTGGCCGACTCCGGATCGCCTGGCCCGGCGCCGTACAGCGAGTCGAGGTCGAGGCTCGGCGACCGCGCCTGCAGGAGCTGCGCGGGCGACACGTTCTCGCCGAGCATGACGTTGGTCTTGTCGAAGGTGAGATCGTGGTCGACGAACTGGCCGAGGTACGTGAAGCCGGCCGGGATCTGCCCTGCGCCTCCGCCGCCGGCTGCCATCGCCTGACCGAGCTTCCTGGCGTTCGGCTCGCCGAGCTGGCGGTCCACCCCACTCGGCCCCATCCGCGAGAAGCGAAACGGCGGCACTTCCGCCTCGACCGAAGCTGCGAGCGTGCGCTCCCGTCCCCCTTCGCTCTCTGCCAGCAGTCCCTCGCCGATGACGAAGTAGCTCTCCGACCCGTGGCGGTCCACGACGTCCTCCTGTCCTCGCGGTGAGCGCGGATGTTCGCGGCTTACGAGGCTCGACGCTACAACCCGAAAGGGCTACCTCGAACCCGGGGGCAGGCGTGGGACCGTCGAGAGAGCCGGAGGGCGGCGGCTGTAGCCAGCCGCCAGACTGAAAGCCGCCGCACCTTGTCCGGCAGCTAGATGGATCCGGCGCGTGGTCGGAACTTGCGCGTTTCCGGGCAGATTCCCTCGAAGGAGGGACGCCGCGGTTGCGAGTCGCCAACTCCCGGCGTACAGTGCGTCGAAGCAACCGAGAGGTGGTTCGCGTGCGTCTCACGCTCCTCCCGATCGTTGCTGCGGCTCTCTCGACACCGCCCGCAAGGGCGGATGGGTCAGTCGAGTCTTGATGAGCGCGCCGTCCGACGATGCGCTGGTCGTCGCACTCGCCCGCGCGACCGTCGAGCGCGCGGCTCCGGAGGAGCTCGTCATCTTCCCCGCAGCCAGCGAGGCCTACCTCGACGGCCAGGATCCGAGCAAGAAGACGCGCGGCGACCCGATGCTCGGCTTCGGTGTCGAGTCTGCCGTCATCCTGCTCACGCCGATCGCGTTGACCGTGGCCAAGGACGTGCTCGCCTTCCTCCGCGTACAGCTCAAGAAGCAGGCCGACGAGCACGCAGACGAAGGGTTCGACTGGCTCGTGAAGAAGCTGCTCCGCCGCGGAGACGACAAGAAGCCCGGCGAGCCCGGCGCGGACACCGCCCCTGAACCCGGCACCGAAGTGCCGACCGTCGACGCGGGTGCGCCGGCGGAGCCGGTCGAGCTGACGGACGAACAGCTCGAGCAGGTGCGCCAGCTCGCGATCGAGAAGGCCAAGCAGCTCAAGCTGCCGAAGGACAAGGCGGAGCTCCTCGCCGACTCGCTCGTCGGCAGTCTCGCGACCGCGTGAGCGACGCGCCCATCGCTCCTCCCGAGTCGACGTCGGCGCCGCGACTCAACCCGTTCGTGTTTCCGTCGGACACGACGTTTCGGTTCGCCTTGCTCGTCGTCGCCGTGCTCGGAGCGAACCTCTACGTCTGGAACTGGCTCTGGAACGCGCTCGGATCCGACGGGCAGGCGGTCGCCGCCGGATACGAGTTCTGCGTCCGGACCTACGGCACCGCAGGTGACATCGAAGGCGTCGACCCGGTGCTGTTCGCAGCCGCCAGCGACGCGTTCACCGCCTGCGTGCAGGAGGTCAACCGGCCGCTGGCCTGGTGGATGATCGGCGGCACGGCACTGCTCCTGGTCGTCGCCACGTTGATCGTGCTCGCGCTCCCACGCTGGATCACTTACCGCCGAGGACTGCGTCCCCTGACGCGGGACGATGCCCCGGCCGTGGTCGACGAGCTCAGTGAGTTGTCGACCGAGGCCGGGCTCGCGGAAGAGCCGCGCTGGCTGTGGAACCCCCTCGACCCGTCGCCCACCGGGCTCGCGTTCGGAAGGCCGGGAAGCCACGCAGTGGCGCTGATGGGTGGGCTCGTCGTCCGCCAGGTCGCAGATCCACCGGCTTTTCGCTCTGTCGTCCGGCACGAGCTCGCCCACCTTCGAAACCGCGACGTCGACCTCACCTACGCGACGGTATCGCTGTGGTACGCCTTTCTCCTCGCAAGCGTGCTGCCGTTCGCCTTCGTCGTCGCCGACGAAGGCGCGAGAACGGTTCTCGCGCTCGGCTGGCGGCTGCTCGCGCTCGCGGCGCTCGTCTACCTGACGCGCAACGCCGTGCTTCGAGCACGGGAGGTGTACGCCGACGTCCGTGCGTCGGTGCCGGATCGTCGGGACGGGGCACTGCGCCGGATCCTCGCCGCACTCCCACGGCTCTACGACTCGTGGTGGGGCAGGCTGCGGAGCGTCCATCCCGATCCCGAGACGCGGCTCGCCGCGCTCGAGGACACACGCACCATGTTTCCCATCGGGCTGCTCGTCGCCTTCGGGACCGGCGTCGCCGCGACGATCGCGTACGAGAGCCTCGTCACGTTCATCGGCATCTTCCTCTCGGACTCGTTCTCGACGTACCTGCTCTCGGCAGCTGTCTTCGCACCGCTTGCGCTGGGCGTCGTCGGAGTCGGTGTCTGGCGTGGAGTGTGGGCGACGCTCGCGGACGATCGCCCGCGGTCACACACGTGGCCGCTTGCGCTCGCGTTCGCGGCCGGGTTCCTCGTCGGCCCGCAGCTCGCCCTCCAGCGAGGCGTTCGGATCCAGGGAGATAGCACGCTGCTCGAGACGGCACTCGGAAGCGGTGCGGCGTGGATCGCCGTGTTGGCCCTCTCGTTCGTCCTGCTGCTGGCATGGATAGGAGGGTCGGCGGCGGCATGGATTCGTGCACCGGCGGGCGCAGCGCGCCCTGCGCGGGCGACAGGCGTCGGGCTCGTTGTGGCAAGCGGTGTGCTCGCGGCGTTCGTCGCCGTTTTCACCTACGGACGCGACACCCGGTCCGTGCTCGGCGAGTACACCGTGCTGGACTACACGCCCGCCTCGGAGGCTGCGTGGGTCGGCCCGGTCGGGCTCTGGCAGCTCGTGGAGGATGCCTGGCTGCTGGTGCTTCTCCAGGAGCCAGCGAGCCTGATCCTGCTCGTGGCGTTGTGGCTTTTCCCGCTCGCCGCGTGGCTTCGGCGAAGGCACGCCATCACTGACGCCCCGTGGGCCTTCCTCGAGCCCGGTGGACGCCTGCGGGTGCGTCCATTGGAGCGGCCATCGCTCGAGCCTTGGCGAATTGGGCTCCTCGTCGGCGTCGCCTGTCTCGTCGCCTTCGCGGTGCTGCGACTCGGCCTTAGGGCCGGGGTCGACGCAGAAACCCGGGCTGAGCTGGGCTTCTCGTATGCGTTCTTCTACTGGCAGCTCCTGCTCGCGCTCGCAGCTCAGGCGTCTGCGGGGATGCTGGCGGCGGCTCGCATGCGCGAGCTCCCGCTCGTCGGCGCCCTCGCGGCCGCGTTCACCGTGGGAGTTGTCGCGACGGCAGGCATCGTCGTCGGGCCGTCGCTCGCCGGCTGCATCGAGCCGATCGCGATGAGTTCGGGACCGTGCGCCTGGCAGGTCGACGCGAGCTTTACCTGGCTCGTCTTCCGGCAAGTGATCGCCGAGGGCGCGATCGCGGCACTCGCAGGCGGGTTGGTCGTCCTCGGAGTGCGGGCGCTGCTCGCGCGCCGCCACGCCCCGGTTCCGGCGGACGTCCCCGGCTAGGAACGCCTCAGAGCACGATCTCGTCGAAGCGTCCGATGCGGAACGCGGCCGTGGTCGCTTCGAGCTCGGAGAGCGGGTCCGCGTCGGCCAGCGAGCCGAACGACATGCCCGTGAGCTCTTCGATACGACGCACGGGTACCTGGTACGTCTTGTACGCCCCGTACGAGAACGACTCGAGGGCGACCTCGAGTCCTGCGATCAACTCCTCCTGGCTCAGCAGGTAGGCCGTCGCGGACAGCTCGCCGGTCTCCTTGACCATGACGACCACCTTCCAGAACTGGCGCGGGAGCTGAACCCCGGCGAACTCCTCGTCGTCCTCCGCGAAGATCGGGCCTGTGAAGACGCTGACCCGGAAGTCCCGGTTGTCGGCGTTCTCGAGGATGTAGTCCTCGAGCCCCGCCCACGTCGACTGGTTCTGGTTGAAGTCCTCGTGCTGCGGGGTGCAGTTCGTGAAGTGAAAGGTGTCGTCGTTAGACGTCTTCGCGGCCTCGCGCGTGCTTCCCCAGGCCGGATCGAGGCGACGCACGAGGTGGCCCCGGTCGAGCGGGTTGTCCCGGTAGGCGTCCTCACCCGTCTGCTCGTCGGCCGCCAGGCGCGGGTCGAGAAACCAGCGGTCTCGCTCGCGTTTCAGGCGCATGCTCGAGGCCCCGTCGATGTTCACGGCGGTGTAGAAGGCGAGCCGTCGCTCCTTGTTCTGCACGATGCTGAAGTGGTGGTACGGAAGGAGGTAACGCGGCTCTTCCTGCGCGAGGTTGTTGACCGCCGTCAGCGCGACGAGCTCGTCGGGCAGGGTCGGGAGCGGGACGAGATTCGATCCCGTGCCGAGGAACTCGGCGTCGTAGCCCGGCCGGGCGGCGTAGTCGGGGTCGATCGAGACCCGCTCGTCGAGCGAGGCCCCCTGCCGAGCGCCGTCGATCACTGGAAGAGCTCGTCGACGAGCGCCTGCTCCTCGGACGAGAAGCTCTGTCCCCCGATGAACGCTCGCAGGCCCCTCGTGCGGATGCCTTCGTTCACGAAGCCTCCGAGCTCGGTGCGATCCGGGGCACGGGCGCTCGCGTGGTGCAGGCAGATCACCTGCCAGCGATCGTCGAACACGGGCGATCCCGACGATCCCGGCTCGGTGTCCGCCTCGTAGTGCAGGAAGGAATCGAGGACGTCGACGATGCGGTTCTCCCGCAATGCGATCTGCTTCTTCTCCCCGCGTGGGTGCTGGACGATCGTGACGAAGTCCCCGACTACGCCTTCGCCCTCGTCGTCGGTCAGCCGGTTGAAGCCGAACTCGGACAGCTCTGCTTCGCTTCCCTGGACCGCGACGAGCGCGAAGTCCAGGTCCTCGTCGGTCAGGAAGAAGCGGGCGGGATCGAGCTCGAACGACTGCGGGGTCAGCGGCTCCCCGTCCAGCCCGTCCTGGAAGCTGAACTCGATGGTGCTTCCCTCCGCGACCTCGGCGCTCGGCAGGACGTGGTTGTTCGTCAGGAGCAGGGTCGGTGAGACGAGCGAGCCCGTCCCGAACCCTGCGATCTGACCGCCCTCCCGGATGACGACTCGACCAACCGACCGCGCAGCGCCGACGCCTCCGTCGAGATAGCTCACTCCGAGAAAGTCCTCGGTGCCGATGACCTTTCGTGTTCTCCCGCCGTTCTTGCGAATCTTGTCGATCTTCCCGCGGCGCGAGTCGGTGCCGGCAGCCACTCGCTCCGCTGCCGCCTTTGCCTGCTTCTGTTGCGCGGCTTTCAAGTCATGCATCCCGAGCTCCCTCTTCGGATGACTGAACGTGCCGCAGCACCGCGGATTATGGACGCCCGCGGGCGGATCGGCAACCACCCGGCTTGACGAACGAGCTCGCGTGGTCCTAGATAGAGGCTAGACCGGCATCGGAGCCGGCCACGATGCCGGCCCACACTGCCGGCCGAAGACAGGGAGCCCGCCATGGGCAGCGCTCGCGCCACATGGGGATCTCTGCGGCGTTCGAATTCCGCGGGCCGCCCCGCGGAAGGGTCCCACTCGTGACCGGCGCCGAAGTCCTCTTCGAACCGCTTGCCTTCCGAAACCTCACGGTCAAGAACCGGATCCTCCGCTCGAGCCTGGCCGGCCGCTTCTCGACCTACGACGGCACCGGGACCCAGACCCACATCAACTGGGATCTCAAGACGGCGCGCGGCGGCGTGGGCGCGGTCATCTCCTCGAACGCGCCGGTCCATCCGCGAGGCCTGATCGTCCCCAACTACGCGCACATCGACCGGGACGAGACGATCCCGTTCTGGAGGGAGCTCGTACGGCGCGTCCACGAGCACGACTGCAAGTACATCGTCCAGCTCGCCTTCTCAGGGCGTCAGCGCGATATCGGCGGCGTCCAGTTCGAGAAGGGCTGGAGCTCGACGGACGAGCCCGAGCCGGTCCACGGCCTCGAATGCGAGCGGATGACGACCGGGCAGATCGCGGAGCTGGTCGAGTGCTTCGCGCAGGCTGCGCGTCGAGCGCGCGAGGCCGGCGCGGACGGGATCGAGATCCACGGCTGCAACGGGTACCTGATCACCCAGTTCCTGTCGTCCGCGATCAACGACCGAGAAGACGAGTACGGCGGCTCGCTGGAGAACCGGGCCCGGTTCGCGCTCGAGATCGTGCGGGCCGTCCGCTCGGCGGTCGGGGAGGACTTCCATCTCCAGTTCAAGATCAGCGCGATCGACGACAACGATGCGCTCTTCCCGTGGGAGAAGAAGGGCAACACGCTCGCGGAGTCGATCCAGGTCTGCGAGTGGCTCGAGCGGGCGGGAGTCGACGCCTTCCACGTCTCCTCCGGCGCGTCGTTCCCGCACCCCAGGAATCCCGCCGGGAGCTTCTCGCTGACGGACATCGTCAGGGGCTACGACACGATGATCTCGAGCGGCCGGCACACGTTCCGCAACTACCTGATGTTCCGCACGTGGCCGGTGAACCGGCTCTTCAAGTGGCTCTGGGAGCGCCGGAGCAAGGGCCGCGTCGAGGGGATCAACCTCCCCGAGTCCCGGGCGATCAAGCAGGCGGTCTCCGTTCCGGTCGTCTGTACGGGAGGGTTCCAGACGGCGTCCGTGATCGCCGCGGCGATCGAGCGTGGAGACTGCGACGGCGTGACGATCGGGCGGCCGCTGATCGCGAACCCCGACCTGGTCGTGCTCTGGCAGGCGGGACAGGACCGGCCTCCTCGGCCATGTACGTACTCGAACCAGTGCCTCATCAACGCGGTCGAGAACCCGCTCGGCTGCCACGACCTGAGCCGTTTCCCGTCGCGCGAGGCGATGGTCCGCGAGATCCTCACCGTCTACGACCCGCCGCCGTTCCAGTGACGGACCTCCTCTTCGAGCCGCTGCACTTGCGGAGCCTCACGGTGAAGAACCGCGTCCTGCGCTCGAGCATCTCCGGGCGCTTCGACAACTACGAGGGAGCGGGGACCCGGACGCAGGATCAACTGGGAGCTCAAGTTCGCCCGCGGGGGCGTCGGCGCGATCATCTCCGCCTGGTGCGGAGTCGAGCCGCGCGGATTCATCGTGCCGAACTACGCATGCATCGACCACGACGGGACGATTCCCTTCTGGCGCGAGCTCGGCGAGCGGGTGCACGAGCACGACTGCAAGTACATCCTCCAGCTCGCGCATGCGGGCCGGCAGCGGGACATCCGCGGCCTGGATCTCGATCGCAAGGGGCTCAGCTCGACCAGCAAGTCCGACCCGCTGCACGGCTTCGAGGCCGAGCGCGCCACGCAGGAGCAGCTCCGCGAGATCGCCGCGTCATTCGCGGCAGGCGCTCGTCGCGCCCGCGAGGCCGGCCTCGACGGCGTCGAGCTGCATGCGGCCAACGGCTATCTCTTCACGCAGTTCCTGAGCTCGGCCACCAACGACCGGAGCGACGAGTACGGCGGCTCCCTCGAGAACCGTGCCCGCCTCCTGCTCGACACGGTGCGCGCCGTACGCAGCGAGGTCGGCGACGACTTCCATCTCCAGGTGAAGATCAGCGCGACCGAGAACGCGGACGCGTTCCTCCCCTGGCTCCCGAACGGGAACTCCCTCGAGGAGTCGGTGCAGGTGTGCCGGTGGCTCGAGGAGGCGGGAGTGGACGCGATCCACGTCTCCGCCGGAAGCGCCTTTCCGCACCCGGACAACCCCGCAGGAGGACTTCCTCTCCGAGAGGTCGTCGCGAACTACGACACGATGATCTCGAGCGGAGTCCACGCCTTCCGGAACTACGTCCTCTTCCGGCTCTGGCCGATCAACCGGATCATGAAGCGGCGCTGGGAGCGCCCGCTCGACTCGGTGGAGGGCGCGCTCCTGCCGGACGCAGCTGCGATCAAGCGCGCGGTCGGCATCCCCGTCCTCTGTACGGGCGGGTTCCAGACCGCGTCCGTGATCGAGCGCGCGCTGCGAGAAGGAGACTGCGATGCGGTCACGATCGCCCGGCCGCTGGTGGCGAACAACGATCTCGTGCGGATGTTCGCCGAGGGGCACGATCGCGCACCTCGGCCCTGCTCGTACTGCAACAAGTGCCTGTTCAACGTGCTCGAGAACCCGCTCGGCTGCTACGACGAAAGCCGCTACTCGAGCCGCGACGAGATGATCCGTGAGCTCTATTCGGTGTTCGATCCGCCCGCCTTCGTCGAGTCGCTGCAGGCGTGACGTCTATCCCTGACCCGAGGGTCGCGCGCTTGACAACGGGCGGTGGAAGAGGAATATGCCCAAGTAGCAACACCGAAAGGAGCGGGTCCTTGGTGGGCTTCCCGCCTATTGCCGATGCTGCGGCGCACGGGTCGCACGCGGCGGGCGTAGCCCGGTGCCCCGAGCTCCTGCTCGACCCAGGGACGAGATCGTGAGCCGCCCCGAGACGCCTCGGCTCGAGGAGCTCCAGGCCGCGCTCGACCGCGCCGATCTCGACACCGTTCGCCGGATCCTCGTCACGCTCGACGACGAGGACAAGCGCCTGCTCGAGCAGGAGATGGGGACCGAGGCGCTCGCCCGTGCGCGCGGCGCGGCCGCTCGCGGGCGCCGGCGGGGAAAGCTCGGCAAGGTCCTCGTCCTCCCGGGGATCATGGGTACGGAGCTCGACTCCGTGGACCGGAAGGGCGACTCGGATCGCATCTGGATCAACTTCTTGCGCCTGATCGCGGGGCGGATCGGAGATCTGGAGCTCGGCGCCGACGGGCAGTCGGCTCACTCGGGCGTTCACGTCCGCCCGGCCGGCGTCCATCGCAAGACGTACGTGCCGCTGCTCATGGAGCTCGACACGCGCTGGCACGTGCGGCCTTTCCCGTTCGACTGGCGCGAGGACATCGACACGAGCGCCGCGCGACTCGACGGTGAGATCAAGGCGTTCGGCGCCGGGGAGCCCGTGCATCTCGTCGCGCACTCGATGGGCGGCCTCGTCTCCCGCCGGTTCATCCAGCTCTTCCCCGAGACGTGGAAGACGATGGACGACGCGAGCGGCGGCGGGCGAGGCGGGCGCCTGGTCATGCTCGGAACGCCCAACCGCGGCTCGTTCGCCATCCCGCTGACGCTTTCGGGAGCCGAGAAGCTCGTGAAGCTCCTGGCGAAGGCGGACGTGCACCACTCGCAGAAGCAGCTGCTCGAGATCGTCGGCACCTTCCCCGGCCTCTACCAGATGCTCCCTTCGGCCCTCGTCGACCTCGGAGACGACCACAAGAAGCTCTTCGACGCATCGAGCTGGGGAGAGCTCCCGGTCCGCAAGGCGCTCCTGGCCAAGGGCGACAAGCTTCTTCGCAGCCTCGACCAGGTCATCGACGCGAAGCGTCTCCTCTATGTCGCCGGAGCGAACCTGGAGACTCCTTCCCGGATCCAGATCGGATCGCCAGGGCAGTTCTCGTACCGCGAGAGCCTCGACGGCGACGGCCGGGTGCCTCATGAGCTCGGCCTGCTCGAGGGTGTGACCACGTACTGGGTCGACGGCGGGGTCCACGGGGACCTGGCCAAGCACTCGGACGTTCTCGACGCGATCACGGAGCTCTTGCAGACCGGCAAGACCGCCGTCCTGCCGACCGTGAAGCCGGCGAAGCGGGCACGCCGCGCTCGCCCTGGCTGGGTGACGGGTGACGAGGTGGCGCCACTGGACCCGGAGGTCGACGCAATCCTCGCCCGGCCGAAGCTCGAGCGCCGGGCCGGTGCGCCACCGGAGCTCACGCCCGAGGAGCAGATCCGACTCGAGAACCTGACGCTCGCCGAGTATCTCGGCACCGGTGGCGAGCCGGCGGAGACCGTGCGAGGCGAGCTCGAGGACGCGCGTGTTCTCAGGGAAAGCCTCACCGTCGAGAAGGCGCCCGCCGGCACCCGGCCGAAGCTCGTCGTCGAGGTCGTGTGGGGCGACGTGACGAGAGTCGACGCCGACGTCTACGCGGTCGGGCACTACGAGGGTGTTCTGCCCCAGCGGGCGGAGCTTGCACTGGACAAGGCGGTCTCGGGGCTCCTCGGCAGGAGGAAGTACGACCCACGGAGCCTCGCCATCACCCGGCACTCCCGCCGCGGAAACCTTCGGGCCGAGGTCGGTGACGTCTCGTTCTTCCCCTGGGCGGAACAGAACGGAGGCGGCCGCGTCGTCGTCGTTGCCGGGATGGGCCGACCCGGGACGTTCGACACGGACGGCCTGCGCCGTCTCGTCCACAACGTCGCGATCGCCGTCACTGCGCTCCCGGGCGTGCGATCGGCGTGCAGCGTCCTGATCGGCTCCGGCGAGGGGACGCTCACCATCGCCGACGCCGTGCGGGCCTACGTCGAGGGCATCGCGGACGCCGCCGACGAGGTCGCAGCCGGCGGGGACAAGGTCTTCGGCCAGCCGGTGGAGAAGCTGATCGTCGCCGAGCTCGAGCGAGGGCGGGCCGAGGAGATCCTGCAAGCGTTCGAGGACGAGCTGGCGACCGGCGCCGGGCGGGACCGGGCGCAGTCGGTCGAGCTCGATCTGCACGGAACGCTCAGGCGCGGCTCGGGCGGAATCGTCTCGATCGAGGAGGGCATCGCAATCCTCGCGGACAGCCTCGTGAGTGCCGCTGACCCGACGAGCCCCTCACCCGAGGCCGATGCGCTCGTCACGCTGCTGGCTCAGGCCGGGGCCAACCAGAGGGTGCGGGGGCTCGCGCTCGACTGCTTGGAGGCGGAGGCGAAGACGCCGCGCACCTCGGGCCGGCCTCGCTTCCGGGTCGAGCGGAGGACACTCGAGCCGGCCGACGCGAAGAGTCCCACGCGTATCTGCTTCTGGTACGACGGCACGCAACTCAAGGCCGCCGCGATCGACGAGACCGCGACGGTCGCGGAACGCCTCGTGACGGTCGGCAACGACATCGTCGAGGACCTCACGAAGAAGATGACCGATCCCGCTCCGGACGAGGTCGGACAGCTCTGCGAGCTCTTGTATCAGCTGCTCGTTCCGACCGAGTTCCGGTCTCATCTGCGCTCCGGACCCCTCGTCTTCGAGGTCGACCGCGCGATGGCGCAGGTGCATTGGGAGATGCTCGCGACCGACGACGGCGGCGGCGGATCCGTGCCGCTCGCCGTCCGAAAACCCCTCGCGCGGCAGCTCCGCACCACGTACAGCCCGGCCCCGACCCGGCTACGGCGACCGGGAGAGGAGTTCCGCGCGCTGATCGTCGGCGACCCGGGCGACCCCGCCGAGGGAGACGACCTGCCGGGCGCACGGAGCGAGGCGCTGAAGGTGAAGGAGATCCTCGACGGGAAGCCCGGCATCGTCGTCGACGCGAGGATCGGAGCGCCGGGCGATTCCCGGGAAGGATCCCTCCAGGGCGTGAAGCCCGCGGACCGACTCGAGGTGCTCTCGCTCCTCCTGCGCGGAGACTACGACCTCGTCCATTACGCCGGCCACGGCGACTTCGATCCCGCGAAGCCCAATCGGGTGGGATGGGTGTTCGCAGGAGGGCTCCTGACCCCCGGCGAGATCGCCCGCATCGAGCGAGTCCCCACCGTCATCGTCTCGAACGCCTGCCTGTCCGCGCGAACGTCCCAGGTTCTCGAGGGTGGACGCGACGTCGAAGAAACCCGTAGCGAAGCCGGCCTCCTCCCCAGCCTCGCGGACGAGTTCTTCAAGCTCGGCGTCCGCAACTACGTCGGCACCGCCTGGGAAGTGAACGACGTCGGAGCCGAGATCTTCGCGCAGGAGTTCTACGGCGCCCTGCTCAAGGGCAAGTCGTTCGGGGAAGCCGTGCGCGGCGCCCGGGAGACACTCTGGCGCGACCGCGGCACGTACGGCGCGCTCTGGGCGGCATACCAGCACTACGGCGACCCGACCAGCGATTCCGGGCTCAGGGCCGGAGCCTGAGAGGAGGCAGCGTGGCCGACGAAGACCTGCTCGCCCGTTATTCCCCCTACCTCCAGTACGACTCGCTCGAGAGCTTCCGCTCGGACTCCGCCGCGATCCTGCCCGAGCACTTCTTCGAAGACGGCTCCAAGTGGAGCTACACGAACGTGCTGAAGAGGAAGGGCGGTGGCGTCGTCGCCTCCGCGCGGCCGAAGGATGACGAGAAGCAGCTCGACCTCGCGTTCCTCGGAAAGCAGTACGCGAGCGGCCAGGTCGTGAAGGACACCGACTTCCTCGACGCCGCCGGCCGACGGTACATCGAGGATGCCCGCCGGCTGCACGGAGACCCCCGCTACGCCGACCGCGCCTACGGACACGTGGTCAACGAGCCCGCCGGGCCGACCTGGCTCCAGTACTGGTTCTTCTACTACTACAACGACAAGAACTACTTCGGGATCGGCCTGCACGAGGGCGACTGGGAGATGATCCAGATTCGCCTCGGCCGGGACGGTGAGCCGAACGCGGCGACGTTCGCGCAGCACCGCGACGGCGAGGCTTTCAACTGGTCCGATCTCGAGCTCAAGCCGGCCCCGGGCGGGGACGTGCCCGTCGTGTACGTCGGCCGCGGCTCACATGCCTCCTTCGCCGAGTCCAGGTGAGCACTGGCCCATGCTCCCGCTTCCCCTTCCGCCCGACTACTCGGACGGCAAGGGCCCACTCGTCCGTCCCGCGCTCGAGATCATCTCGGACGACGCGCCGTCGTGGACGCTCTGGCCCGGGAAGTGGGGCTCGAGCGACTCGAGCCCCACTGGGCCGTCTCGGAAAGGTCAGTGGGAGAACCCGACGGCCTTCCACGCGGAGTTCGGCGGCGTGACGCGCGGCCGCGTCAAGAGGCGCGTGCGTCCCGAGGTGGCGATGCCCGTCCCGCCGGCACCCGACCTCACGTTCACGCGGGTCGACGACCAGGTCGTCGTGAAGTACGAGTTTCCGCAGCGGCTCCGCTCGGGGACCACGCGTCCGGAGCGGATCGTCGTCTCCGTGGACACGCCGGACGACGACCTGCCGCCCGCCAGCCACGCCTTCACCGTCCGGACCCGGAGCGGTGTCTTCGCGCATCCGTTGCGCCTCGAGGACAAGCCGTACGTCGTGCGCACGGTTGCGTACAGCGAGGAAGGCGTTCAGAGCAAGCTGGTCGAAACCGACCTCCCGGCAGCGGCGGGCTGAGGTGGCAGCGAGCGAGGAGCACTTCGACGCCGTCGTCGTCGGCTCCGGGTTCGGGGGATCGGTGACGGCATTCAGGCTCGCCGAGGCCGGCATGCGCGTGTGCCTCCTCGAACGGGGCAAGGCGTACCCACCGGGATCGTTCCCGCGCAGCCCGTGGGGAACGAGCCGAAACCTCTGGGATCCGAGCGAGGGCCTGCACGGGCTCATGAACGTGTGGGAGTTCCGCGGTCTCGGCGGGATCGTCGCCAGCGGCCTCGGCGGCGGCTCGCTCCTCTACTCGAACGTCCTCATCCGCAAGGACGCGTCCACCTTCGTGCGCGAGGACCTGGATCGAGGCGGCTGGGAGCACTGGCCCGTGACGTACGAGGATCTCGAGCCGCACTACGCCCGCCACGAGGCGATGCTCGACGCACAGCCCTACCCGCTCGAGCATCCGCCGTACAGCGGCACGCACAAGGTGAACGCGCTGCGCCATGCGGCTGAACGCCTCGGGCTCGAGTGGTTCCTCCCGAAGCTCGCGGTGACGTTCGCACCCAATGGCGGCACGCCCGCGCCCGGCGATGCCCGTCGTCGGCGAGGAGGAAAACCTGCATGGAGCGCTCCGCCAGACCTGCCGCCTGTGCGGCGAGTGCAACTTCGGCTGCAACTACGGCTCGAAGTACACGCTCGACTTCAACTATCTCTCGTTCGCGAAGCTTCGCCATGGTGTCGACATCCGGACGCGCTGCGAGGCGAAGACGCTCGCGCCTCGTCCGGGCGGGGGCTACGCCGTCGGCTACGTCGACCACAGCGAGGCGATCGAGGGCGAGCCGCGGAGAGCGCCGCTCGCCGAGAGGACGATCACCGCCGACCGGCTCGTCCTCTGTGCGGGAACCATCGGATCCACGTTTCTCCTTCTCAAGAATCGCGCGAACTTCCCCGGCCTCAGCGAGCGCCTCGGGACGCGCTTCTGCGGGAACGGAGACCTGCTGACGTTCGTCATGCGGACGCACGAGACGGTGAACGGAAAGCGGCGCGGGCGGGTGATCGAGCCCGGGTACGGCCCGGTCATCGCAAGCACGATCCGCGTGAAGGACGCGCTCGAAGGAGGACCGGGCCGCGCCTACTACATCCAGGACGGCGGCTACCCGGAGACCATCAACTGGATCATCGAGGCCGGCGACCAACCCGCCGCCCTGGTGCGGGCAGCTCGTTTCGCCTGGCGCCTCGTGAAGCTCTACCTCAAGCGAGCGGGCTCGAGCGACGTCGGCGCCGATCTCTCCCGCCTCATCGGCTCGGCTCCGGTCTCGTCGACGACCCTGCCCCTCTTCGCAATGGGCAGGGACATCCCGGACGGGAAGATGAGCCTGACGAAGGACGGGCTGCTCGACGTCGACTGGAACAAGCGTCGCTCGAACCCGACCTTGGAGAGCGTGCGCCGAACGGGACGCGACATCGCGAGCGTGCTCGACGGGAAGTTCAAGGACAACCCCCCGTGGTACGCGGGGCGCGTCGTCACCGTGCACCCACTCGGCGGCTGCCCGATGGGTCGAAACGAGCGCGAGGGCGTCGTCGACTCGTACGGGCAGGTCTTCGGGTACCCCGGCTTCGTGATCGCCGACGGGTCGGTCATGCCCGGGCCTACCGGGCCGAACCCGTCCAACACGATCTCCGCGCTGGCCCACCGCTTCGCGGAGCGGATGCTCGAGGACGCGTGAGCCTACGACCGAGCTCTTGGAGGTGTGAACGATGATGAACAAGCGACTGCTCCTGCTCATGTCCGCCACGGCGCTCGCCGCCGCGCTCGTCGCCTCGACCTCGATCGGCCGGGCCGCGGAGAGCGCGCTCGAACAGGTCGTGCCCCGTGCGAAGAAGGCCGACTTCGCGGCGAACGCCGGGAAGCTGAACGGCCACCGCTCCTCGGTCAACCCCACGCGCGGCCAGATCCCGGTCGTCGGCCAGAACGGCAAGCTCGCCCCGTCTCTCGGCGCAATCGGTCCCGCGGGACCCAAGGGTGACCCCGGACCTCAGGGGGTGTCCGGATATCAGCGCGTCCAGGAGAACATCACCGTGCCGGACGGCAACACGACCCCGGACTTCGGCGTCAGCTGCCCCGGCGGTAGGTCGGTGCTCGGCGGAGGCTATTCGTTCCGGAGGAACGACACCGATGCATTGTTCGTGTTCGAATCGCGCCCGGTCTCGGACTCCACGTGGCAGTTCAAGATCAGCAACGAGACCGGCGGAGCGAAGCCCATGACCCTCTTCGCCGTCTGCGCGAGCACGGCCCCGTAGAGGCTGGACTGGAGACGCATGTCGTTCGACGATGACCATTGCTCCCTCGTCGCCGGGTTTCTCGCGAACGGGGAGATCGTCCCGTTTCTCGGCGCGGGCGCGAACCTGTGCGACCGACCCGAGGAGGCTGCCTGGGAGCTGGGTCGCTTCGCACCCAGCGGCGGAGAGCTCGCCCAGACGCTGGCCACGAGCAGCCGGTACCCCGACCCCCACCTCGATCTGCTGCGGGTCTCGCAGTACGTGGACGCGATCCTGGGCGAGGGGCAGCTCTACCGGTACCTGCACGACGTGTTCGACGCGAACTATCCGCCGACCTCGGTGCACCGCCTGTTCGCGCGCCTTCCGGAGGTATTGCGCGCGCGAGGGCGACCCCAGTTACTCCTTCTGACGACGAACTACGACGACCTGATCGAGCGCGCGTTCGCGGATGCGGGCGAGCCGATCGACATCGTCTGGTACGAGGCGAAGCGCGGGCCCTTCCAGGGCCGCTTTCTCCATCGTCTCCCCGAGGGCGACGTCGTGCCGATCGAGCGTCCGAACGAGTACACCGCCCTGGATCTCGAAACACGCCCGGTCATCCTCAAGCTGCACGGGGCGATCGATCGGAGCAACGTCAAGGCCGACAGCTACGTCATCACCGAGGACAGCTACATCGACTATCTCGTCGGCGGCGACGTGGGTGCCCAGATCCCGTTCTCCCTCCTGGAGCGAATGGCCGACAGCCACTTCCTCTTCCTCGGCTACTCGATGCACGACTGGAACCTGCGGGTGATTCTCAACCGCGTCTGGGGGGCGCAAGAGCTCGACCTGAAGTCGTGGGCGGTACAGCGCGCCCCGACCGACGCAGGCGTCCGAAAGGTCGAGCAAGCGCTCTGGCGGGACCGCGGCGACGTCGACCTCCTCTATGTCCCGCTGAAGGAGTACGTGGAGCGGCTCGAGCAGGAGCTCCTCTCCCTCGAGCCGCGGCAATGACGGACGATTCCTCGCAACCGCCTCCTGCGCAGAGCCCCGAAACTCCCTACGTCGGCCTCGTCCCCTACGGCGAGGCGGACGCCGCCTTCTTCTTCGGCCGAGACGAAGAGAGCCGGATCGTGGCCGGCAACCTGCGCGCCTCCGGTCTGACCCTTCTCTACGGCGCGAGCGGGGTCGGTAAGTCCTCGCTTTTGCGGGCGGGAGCGATCCACGAGCTGCACGAGCTCGCACGCGAGCATGCGTCGACGAAGCTCGAGCGGATGCGGTTCGCGGTCTGCGCCTTCGCGGCCTGGCGCGACGATCCGCTGCCGGCGCTGATGGAGACGATCCGCGCCGCAGCGTCCGAAGAGCTCGGAGTCGACGGTCTCAGGGCGTGGGTACCCGGCGAGCCCGCGGCGGACACGTTGCGCGCCTGGACCGAGAGGGTCCGCACGTTGCTCGTCGTCCTCGACCAGTTCGAGGACTACTTCCTCTACCACCCGACCGAGGACGGCGAGGAGACGTTCGCCGGCGCGTTCCCCGAGATCGTGAACGACCCCAATCTGCGCGTGCACTTCCTGCTCTCGATCAGGGAGGACTCGCTGGCGAAGCTCGACCGCTTCAAGGGGCAGATCCCACGCCTCTTCGCGAACTACGTGCGCATCGAGCATCTCAACCGCGCGGCCGCCCGCCGCGCGATCGAAGGGCCGATCGAGGAGTGGAACCGTCGCCAGTCGTCCGCGTACACGGTCGAGCCCGCGCTCGTCGAGGCGGTGATCGATGCCACCGCGAGCGGGGGGCTCGTGCTCGGGCGCGGCGCGACCGAGGCGACCTCGGGCGACACGGACGCCGAACGTGTCGAGGCGCCCTTCCTGCAACTCGTGATGGAACGGCTGTGGCGGGCGAGTCTCCAGGCAGGAGGTTCCCAGCTGACGCTCTCCCGACTGGAAGAGCTCGGCGGGGCGGGGCGCATCGTCGAGAACCATCTGCTCGAGGCACTCGGATCGCTCACGAGCCCCGAGCAGGCGGTCGCCGCCGACATCTTCCGCTTCCTCGTCACGCGCTCGAGGACGAAGATCGCGCATCCCGCCTCGGACCTCGCGGAGTGGACGCATCACGCCGAGCCGGAGGTCGAGGCCGTGCTCGACAAGCTCTGCCGTGCCGAGAGCGGACGCGTCCTTCGCCGCATCCCCCCTCCGCCGACGGGAGACGGCGAAACGCGCTACGAGCTGTTTCACGATGTTCTCGCCCAGCCCGTACTCGCGTGGAGTGCCGAACGTCGCACGGAACGCGAGATCGAGAGGCAGCTCACGGAGCGGCACCAGCGCCGCTCGCGGCTCCAAAGGCTCTTCGCGATGGGAGCGGCCGCCCTCGCAATCGTCGCGGTCATCATCGGCTTCGCGCTCGTCCAACGTGCGAATGCGAAGGAGCGGTCACGTGAGGCGGAGGCACGAAGCCTCGACGCCGCCGCCGTCAGGCAGCTCGAGGAGGACCCCGAGCTGAGCCTTCTCCTGGCCTCGGAATCTGCCCGCAGCTCGCCCTCGCCCACAGCTGAAGACGCACTCCGGCGGTCGCTCCTTACGTCACATGTGCGCGAGGTGTACGAGACGGGTGGCGAGATCACGCACGTCGAGTTCGCGCGTGACGGACGCCATGTCGCGTTCGTCAGCGACGACGGACAGGCTCGCGTGGTGGAGTCGTCCGGCGGTCGGGGTGTCTTCCGGAACGTCGGGCCCGGTGGGAGTGTTTCCTTTGCGCGGAAGGGAGGCTTGGTGCTTCTGCGGGGAGACGCGATGCCTCCACGGCTGGTCGTATCACGCAACGGCGAGCTCTCGTGCAGGCTTGGCTCGGCGAGTGCGGCCGACGCGACGACAGTCGGCGAGTTCGCCGTCGTCGTGCGCAACGGCATCGGGTACGTGTGGCGTATGGGCGAGTGTGCACTCGTTCATACGATCGGACGCGTCGGGGCGACGGCCGTACGTCTGGTCGGGAGCCCAGACGGTCGCCGGGTGGCGTTCCTCTCCGGCCGCGAGGCCCGAATCGTCGACGCCGAGAGCGGGCGCGTTGCGTTTCGATTGGAGCATCCGGGAGAGATCACGAGCCTGGCCTTCAGCACCGATGGACGCAGGATCATCACCGGTGCGCGAGACCGCTTGGCGCGGATCTGGAACGGTTTCAACGGCAAGCTCATCCACGAGCTCGCGGGTCACCAGGGCCACGTGCTCGACGTTGCGATCGGTGCGGGAGGGGCCGAGGTCGCAACGGCGAGCACCGACGGGACAGCACGAATCTGGGACGGGGTGACCGGGCAGCTGCGAGCTCCGCTCTTCGGGCACACGAACTTCGTTCGGACGGTCGACTTCAGCCCGGACGGCCAGTCCGTCGTCACGGCGAGCGTCGATGGGACCGCGCGGACGTTCGGACTGAACGGCCGCCGGTTGGCGACGCTGGCCGGGCATACAGGTGCGGTCGCCGACGCGCGCTTTTCGCCCGACGGATTCACGGTCCTGACAGGCGGAGAGGACGGGACGGTTCGGATCTGGGAGGCCGGCACTCGACCGACCTTGGCCAGGGCAGAGCTCGAATCCCCAGAAGCCCCCGTGCAGGTTGCGACGAGTAACGACGGTCGCTCGAAGGCGAGGGTAGACGACGAGGTGGTCCGGCTGGAGGGCGCCGACGGATCGACGCACGTGCTCGAGGGTCATCGTCTTGCAATCAGCAGCGTCGGCTTCTCTCCGGACGGGAAGCGTTTGGTCACCGCGGGACGCGACCACGACGTCATCCTCTGGGACGTCGAATCCGGAAATCCGCTGCGTGTGCTCCGGGGCCACTTCGGATCGGTGTCCGACGCTCGGTTCAGCCCGGACGGCCGTTGGATCGTCACGGCGGGGCCGAGATCGGTCGGGTTGTGGAAGGCAGCAGACGGGGAGCTCACTCGCCTTCTCGTCGGGCCCGAAGGCCCCTACACCGCGGCCACCTTCCTCGCGGACTCCCGGACGATCGTCGCGGTGACGGAGGCCGGGGTCGTGAGCACGTACGAGTGCCGGATCTGTGGGGAGATTCCCGAGCTCCTCGACCTTGCGGACGAGCGGCTGGATGCGACGGGCCGTGATCTGACGCCCGAAGAGCGCGAGCTCTACCTCGATTAGACCCGCAATGACGAACAATTCCTCGCAGCCGCCGCCTGCGCCGCAGACGCCCGACACTCCCTACGTCGGCCTCGTACCCTACGGAGAGGCGGACGCCGCCTTCTTCTTCGGCCGCGACGAAGAGACCAGGATCGTCGCCGGGAATCTCCGCGCGTCCGGCCTGACCCTTCTCTACGGCGCGAGCGGGGTGGGCAAGACCTCGTTGCTTCGTGCGGGTGTCGTGCACGGCCTGCACGAGCTCGCACGCGAACATGCGCGGGTCAAGCTCGAGCGAACGCCGTTTTCGGTCTGCGTGTTCGCCGCCTGGCGTGACGATCCGCTGCCGGCGCTCATGGAGAGCATCCGGGCCGCCGCAGTCGAGGAGCTCGGTGCCGACGATCTGAGTCGGTGGGTGCCGGGTGAGCCGGCTGCAGACCGATTGCGCTCCTGGACCGAGGAAGTGCGCACGATGCTCGTCGTCCTCGACCAGTTCGAGGACTACTTCCTCTATCACCCGGACGAAGAGGGTGAGGGATCGTTCGCGGGCGAGTTCCCTGCGATCGTGAACGACCCGAATCTCCGCGTGCACTTCCTCCTCTCGATCAGGGAGGACTCGCTGGCGAAGCTCGATCGCTTCAAGGGACACATCCCGCGCCTGTTTTCGAACTACGTGCGCATCGAGCATCTGAACCGGGCGGCAGCGCGCCGCGCGATCGAAGCGCCGATCGACGAATGGAACCGCCGCAGGTCGAGCGCGTACACGATCGAACCCGCGCTCGTGGAGGCGGTGATCGATGCGACCGCTACGGGTGGACTCGCGCTCGGACACGGCGTGTCCGACGCGACCTCGGCCGGCCCGAACGGCGAGCGCGTCGAGGCTCCTTTCCTCCAACTCGTGATGGAAAGGCTGTGGCGCGCGACCGTCGAAGCCGGCTCCTCCGATCTGACGATCTCCCGTCTGGACGAGCTCGGCGGAGCCGAGCGAATCGTCGAGAACCACCTGCTCGATGCGCTCGGCTCGCTCGCCGGGCCCGACCAGGCGGTTGCGGCCGACGTCTTCCGCTTCCTCGTCACCCGCTCGAAGACGAAGATTGCACACCCAGCTTCGGACCTCGCGGAATGGACGCGGCGCACCGAGCCCGAGGTCGAAGCCGTGCTCGACAAGCTCTGCCGTGCCGAAAGCGGTCGCATCCTTCGCCGGATCCCACCTCCCCCGACGGGCGGCGGCGACACGCGCTACGAGCTGTTCCACGACGTCCTCGCGGAACCGATCGCGGAATGGCGCACGGACTACGACCAGGAGCTACGCCGCCGTGCCACGGTTCGTCGGTTCGCGCGAGTCGGCGGCATCCTGCTCCTGCTCGTCGGCGTGTTCGCCACCCTGGGCGTATGGGCGCTCGTGCAACGAAGCGAAGCCCGCAGCGCAACGCGCTCGGCGACGTCGCTCGCGCTCGCGACGGCGGCGAGCGGAAGGGTCGACGATCACGTGGAGCAATCGCTGCTCCTCGGGCTCGAGGCACTTCGAGCGAGTCCGAGCGCCGAAGCATCGAGCGCGATGGTCGAGGCGCTCGAGGTCGCACGGCGCTCGGGGGCCACGGCGATTCTGCGCGGCGACGCGGCAGGCGTTCGGACGATTGCGTACAGCCCGGACGGCCGAACGCTCGCCTCCGCCGACTTCGACGGCACGCTCCGGCTCTGGGACACACAGGCGCGAACGACGCTCGGCGAGCCGCTCCGCGGCCACACGAACGAGGTCTGGGGACTGTCGTTCAGCCCCGACGGAAGAACGCTCGCATCCTCGAGCTTCGACGGAACCGTGCGGCTCTGGGATGTCCAGACTGCGCGTCAGCTCGGCGAGCCCATCGACGCCGATGTCGGAGCGGTTCGAAGCGTCGCGCTCAGCCCCGACGGTCGCACGATCGCCTTCGGCGGCTCGGACGACACGGTGCGGCTGTGGGATGTGCTCGAGCGCCGGGCAGTGGGTGCCCCGCTCCGGGGTCATCGCAGCTCGGTGATGAGCCTCGCCTTCGACCGAGACGGGTCGACCCTCGCCTCGGGCGGTGCGGATCGGTCCGTATTCCTGTGGAACGTCCGGACCGGACGCGGCACCGCACTCGTCGGGCACGCAGGCAAGGTCGTCGGCGTGGCCTTCAGCCCGGACGGACGCACGCTCGCGTCGTCCGACCTCGCAGGCGAGGTCCGCCTGTGGGACGTGAGCGAGCGGAGACCGGCCGGTGAGCCGCTGCGTGCCGGGACAGGCGAAGTCTGGAGCGTCTCATTCAGCCCGGATGGCCGGACCGTCGCGGCATCCGGCTTCGACGGCACCGTGCGGCTGTGGGACGTTCGAACCCGCAGGCTCCTCTCGGAGCCCCTGCGAGGGCACTCGGAAGCGGTCATCGGCGTCGCCTATGCCTCCGACGGGACCCTCGCCTCGGCGAGCTACGACGGAACCGTGCGGTTGTGGCAGTCCGGGCGGCGAACTCTCGGCGAGCCGCTCGGCCGGCATGAGGATCGCGTGACGGCGATCTCGATCAGTCCTGACGGAACGACGCTGGCGTCAGGCGGGTTCGACCGGACGGTCCGGCTGTGGGACCTGGTCACGCGGCGGCCGGCACGCGAGCTCGGGGACGGCCGCCTGGACTCGGTCGAGAGCATCGCGTTCAGCCCAGATGGGGGGACCCTCGCCGCCGCGGACGTCGACGGGTCGATCTGGCTGTGGGAGGTGGCGGGAGGGGCCCTCGTCGGCCGGCTGAGCGGCCACGACGGCGCGGTGCACGACATCGCCTTCGCCGCTGACGGGCGCATGCTCGCGTCGGCGGGTTTCGACGGCACCGTGCGCCTCTG
The DNA here is from genome assembly GCA_963850485.1 of uncultured Actinomycetes bacterium. GTDB lineage: Bacteria > Actinomycetota > Thermoleophilia > Gaiellales > Gaiellaceae > GMQP-bins7. The sequence goes on from CAWKLR010000015.1 coordinate 26,840, forward strand.
GAGCGTGGCCGAGGAGGAGCAGATCGGCGATCCTCTGACCGGTCACCGAGATCCGGTGTTGAGCGTTGCGTACAGCGCGGACGGACGCACGCTCGCCTCCAGCGGCTCGGACGGCACCCTGCGGCTGTGGGACGTGGGCAAGCACGCCGCCGCAGGGCAACTTGGGCTCGCCGAGGACGAGGTGGTCTCGACCGTCGCGTTCGCCCCGGACGGGCGCACGCTCGCCTCGGCGGGCGTCGGCAGCCCACTACGGTTGTGGAACGTGCCCGCACGCGAGCAGATCGGCGAGCCGCTCGGCGATCACGGGCCGCAAGGCGTCGAGAGCCTCGCCTTCGGTGCAGAGGGCCGCACGCTGGTCTCGGCGGGAGCCGACGGAACCGTGCGGCTCTGGGACGTCGCCGGGCACCGAGAGCTCGGGCAACCGCTGCCGAGCCACGCGGGCGCTGTGTACAGCGTGGCCTTCAGCCCCGACGGGCGCACGTTCGCCTCCGGCGGAGACGACGGCACCGATACGCGTATGGGAAGGCATCCTCTGGCGCGATCTCGCCGACCTCGAGGCTCAGGTCTGCAGTCTCGTCGTTCGCGACCTGAGCGAGCGCGAATGGCAGGAGCTCGTCCCTGGCCTGCCGTATCGCACGACCTGCGCGACCTAGCCTCGAATAGCGCTATAACCCGGTTGACAGATACATGGTCCGCCGTCCCGTTCCCGTGGAACGCGACGCGCGTCCTGCGGTGGATCCGTCGAAGACATCCACGTCCGAGAGGAGAGCCGCATGCCCGCTGATCCGATCCTTCCCTGGCCGCTCGTACGGCGCGGCGACAACATCTTCCCCGTACGCCCGCTGCAGCAGCTTCTGCGCGCGCGCAACCATCCCGTTGCCGTCGACGGGATCTTCGGTCCCCTGACCGAGGCTGCGGTCAAGGCCTTCCAGCAGAGCAAGGGTCTCACGGCCGACGGCATCGTCGGCCCGAATACCTGGCCCAAGCTCGTCGTCCAGGTCAAGGAGGGGAGCACCGGAGACGCCGTGCGCGGGGTGCAAGAGGTGATGAAGTTTCACGACTTGTCGGGCGGTGAGGCTCCCCCGGTTCAGGTCGACGGCATCTTCGGGCCACGCACCGATGCCTTCGTGCGCGGTTTCCAGACCGCCGTCGGGACCCCGTCCGACGGCATCGTCGGTCCGATCACCTGGCGGGCGCTGGTGAGCGGGATGCTGTCCGGCTAGACCCGCTATCCGAGCTCGTGGTGACGGCCGACCTCGGGGCGGTGCTCGGCGCGTGCAAGAAGCAGTGAGGCCGGTACTGGCGACTTTTCTTCGGCCTTGCTTGCGTCGACTTCGTCCAGAGGCATCGGCACCCCGCCGGGCCCCAGCTTCGTGAAGCGCTCGAAGAAGCCGGAGAAGAGCGCAAGGATGCCGTAGTAGGCGAAGTCCGTCTCGTCACCCGGGTTCTGCGTCTGCAGGATCCCGCTCGCGAGCATGAGGAACGTCGCCATCCCGAAGATTCCGCCCACGAAGGGTCGGTAGATGCCGATCCAGCGCACGTTCTTACGCCCGATCTCGTGATCGAGGGCGAACTTCCCGGTCAGCGACGCCATGCGCGAGAGGACGCTGAGGAGGGCGCCGAGGGCGCCTGCCATGACGCTGATGACGAAGAGTTGAAGCTCCCCCCAATGCGTCACCCCTCCGTCGAGGCCATCGACGAACCACGTCAGCGCGCCGGCGATACCCGTGAGCACGACGAGCGCCAGGAGGCCTTGCGCCATCCCCCAGAAGAACAGGATTCGGGCCTGCCCGTTCCCGGCCCGGTCGTAGAAGCGCTCGACCCGGTCGAGCTCTCTCCGCTGTAGCTCGATCCGTGCCTTGTCCTCTTCCAGGTGGGTTCGGTCAAGCGTGCGGCGTCCCGCGGCCGGCGCAGGCCGTCGACCCCACTCCCGGTCGACGGATCCGAGGAGATGGCTCGCCACGGCATTGATCCGGCGGAGCGCGATCAACTCGCTGGGACCGCGCAGGATCTCCTCGACCCTGATCGCGAGCGTCTCGCATTCGTCGAGTGCCGCCGCGGTCTCGGGCTCGTCCCGCGTGGCCCAGTCGGTCGCCCGGTGGAAGCGGGGCATGTGCTCAGGGCTCGATCGCCAACGCGAGTCCTTTTGCCCCATCGTGAGCGCCACAGCCGAGGCGTCACGCACCGACCAGTACGCATCGTCGATGTGTCCATGACGCCCTTCGAACTGGCGCCATTTCCGATGAAACTCCCGCTCGATCGCCTTGTCCGGCTGCCGGTGGTGCCGCTCGTGCTCGTACAGCTCCACCTCCCACGCCCGGTGGGCGCGGACGAGATCCGAGAACGTCACGATCTCGGGGCTGCCGGGCTCGCGCGTGCCGGAATGCCTGCGGAACGACCTCCACACCCACCAACGCCTGCGTCGCGGCGTTCCTAGGACCTTGGCCGCCTTCTCTGCCCGCGCTGCCTGACCGGCAGCCTGTCGAGCGCTTTTCTCCGCCTCGGCAGCCGCACGCCGGGCAGCCTTGTCGGCCTCCGCGGCGGCGTCCGCGGCGTCGCGGGCAGCTATCAACTCAACCGCCGCCTCCCCCTTGGCGGGTCCGTCGCTCTCAAGCGTAGGTCCTGTGCTCATCACACGACCCTTCCGTTCGGCCCGCGCCGCAAACGGACGATGCGATCCTCAGCATAGGTCACGACCTGTCTCGTCTCAAGAGCCGGCTCATCTGGATTGCTAGTCCCCGAGCGGATTCAGCAGGTCCTTGTTTCCCTCGAACGCGAACAGCAGGAGATCGGCCATGCGGAACGTCTGGTTGTTCGGCCCGAGGCTCGGACGGAACGCCGCATCGCGGACGATCGAGAACTTGCTGCCCTCCATCGCGCGATGGAAGGTCTCTGCCACGACGCGGGCACCCACGCCCTTCAACTTGCCCTGGTTGAACTCTGCCTCGCGCAGGATGTAGAACCACAGCGGCGTGTTCGTGACCAACGCGTTGCGCTGCGGGGCCGTCAGCGCACCGAGGTCGGCGCCGTTCGAGCCGTCCCGGACTTGCGCGTTCGTGAGCTTCGTCAACGACACGCCCTTGCCCGTCAGGAACGTCGCCATCTGCTGTCCGGTGGCGAGCTTCACCATGTCCGCCCGCAGCAGATTGCGGAAGGCGAGGTTGTTCCTCGGCGCGGGATCGGAGACGACGGGGAGCACCCGCAGCGGGTTGACGATCTTCGTGTCGATGCGCATCGCCTTGTTGAACTTGCCGGCCGGGACGACGAGGTCCGGGCGATTGATGCCCGGCACGGCGAAGCTGAAGAGCCGGCGGAAGTCCGCGATCCAGATGCTCGGGAGCGTTGGCGCACCGCCGAGGTCGCCGCCGAGAGCAGCGAACTCGAAGAGCTGTCCGAGCGTGGCAGCGGGAAAGACCTTGTTCCAGGTGTATTGCGCCCGGATCATGCTGTGTCCGAGCCTGAAGGCCGCGACCGAGAACTCGACCGGCATGGTCGGCATGCTGTTCGGGACCGCGTCGACCTCGAAGGCCTTTCGATCGTTGGTGAACACGTCCGTGACGACCGAGGGCGCGCAGATCTTCGGCAGGTAGTCCGTGCGGATCATCCACTGGTAGTGCTTGGTGACGATCTTCCGCGCGAGACCGAAGCGCTCTGTCGGGGGCGTCGCGGCGGGCAGCGTGTCGACGACCCGATTGTGGAATCTGATGAACGCCAGGTGCGTCTGCGCGACGGCGAGATTCTCGTCGTTGCGCGGATCCGGGATGAGCGCCTCGCGCGGATTTGCGCCCGAGCCGACCCGCGGAAGGTCGAAACCCGTCGTGGGCGGTCCGCCGGACGCGTCCCCCATCTTCAGGTGCAGACCGTCTGAGTAGAACTTCATCGAGCCGGGATCCAGCGGCCCGGCGCCGTACAGCGAGTCCAGGTCGAGGCTCGGCGAGCGCGACTGCTCGATGTCCACGGGCGAGATGTCGACGCCCTCCATCACGCCGGTCTTGTCGAACGTCAGGTCGTGGTCGATGAACTGCCCGAGGTAGGTGAAGCCGGCGCCCATCTGCCCGTCCACGAGGCTGTCGGCGGTCATCGCCTCCGCGATCTTCTGACGGTTGGGCGCGCCGAGCTGCTTCTGGTTCTTCCCCGGCCTCATCCGCGAGAAGCGGAACGGCGTCACCGCCGCCTCGTCCGCCGGCGACAGCGTGGGATCCCTGCCTCCGACGCTCTCGCCGAGAAAGCCCTCGCCGGGCAAGAAATAGGTTTCCGTTCCGTGCCTGTCCATGGTGCCTCCTGTCCCTTGGATTCGGGGGTCTATCGACAGTCCGGCTCGAGGGGCCCGGCTACGATGAAGTTCATGGCCACGGTGGTCGTCGAGATCTCCTTCGAGGGAGAAGAGCGCCCGCCGGAGGGTGCACCGGTGCACGTCGAGGTTCGAGACACGACGTACATCGACACGATCGCCCCGCTCGTGGCCGAGATGTCAGGCGCCGTCGAATCCGACCGTGGCGCGCGACTCGGCGCCGTGCAGCTCGACGTACCGCCCGATGCGCCGTCCGAGCTCACGGTCTTCGCCCATGTCGACGTCGACGGAGACGGAGGGGTCAGCGTAGGCGACTTCATCACCACGCAGGCGTACCCGCTCGTGCAGTCGGAAGCGGCGGTGCCCATCCGCGTCTGCGTTCGAAAGGTGTAGCGAGCAACTCGGCGAGCGCCCGGGCGATCGGCTGTCCCGTGCGCTCCTCGACGAACAGGAACTCCCCGGCGGTGTTCACCTCCAGGAACACGTACTCGCCCTCCGGAGTGCGGCGCAGGTCGATCGCTCCGTACTCGAGCCCCAGCTGCTGCATCAGTGACAGCAGCCGCTGCTCGAGGGCGGCCGGGACGACTGCGGCCTCGGTTCGAGCCTGACCGAGAACCATCCGGAAGTCGACCGGGTAGTCCGTCTCCTCCGAGTGGATCGCAGCCGGGAACAGACGCTCGCCGACGGCGGTGATGCGAAGGTCGACGCCGGCAGGGATGTACTCCTGGAAGATCACCGGAGCCAGGCGTACCGTCTCGAGCATCGAGAGCACGTCCTCTCGCACGAGCCTGGTCTCCCTCCAGATCGCGTGCGTGCACGAGAACGTCTTGAACACCGTGTTGCCGACCCCCTCCGCGTCGACGAACGCCCGCGCCTGCTGCGGGTCGGAGGTGATGATCGTCCGGGGCACACGCAGCCCCGTACGAGCCGCGACCCGCAGCTGCAGCGCCTTCCGTGCAGCGACCTCGTCTCGCACCGGGTCGTTCACCCAGTGCACGTCGAGCAGCTGCCAGAGCCCGTTGATCGCCTCGTGCCACTCGTTGACCGTGAAGAGACGCACCTCGAGATCGGCGACCGACGACGGCTCGGCGGCCTGCGGCCGGCGCCACCACACCGCGGTCGCCTGCGCAAGGTCGATCGTCGAGCCGTCGTCCCGGCCGATCTCGATCCGCGGAGAGCCGTGGTCGTAGTCCACCGTCAGCGTCGCCCGGTCGGGGAGATCCGACAGGTCGAGGAGGACGGCCTCGTGCCCAGCGTCCTCGAGATGGTCCAGAACACGCTGGGCATGAGGATCGTCCGGATGGGAGACGGCGAGGATCACGCGCCACGCACCCCTACGAGCCCGCTGTCTGATCGTGGGCGTCGAGCGCCTGCTGCAGAAGCGCCTGCAGCTCGTCGTACTGCGCCTGGAGCGCACCCCGCTGCGCTTCGAGCTGCACGAGCTGATCCGCGATCACCTGCAACTGGGCGTCGATGTCGCCGGCGGTTGCCTGCAGCTCTTCCGAGCTTCGGCCGCTGAGCTCCGGAGCCTGGTGCGGTGTCGCGACCGCAAACGGGACGCCCCCGACCGGACCGAGCGGCCCGATCGGCCCGATCGGTTGCACGATCGGGCCGGGCGTGATCACCGGGTCGAAGCGCTTCGTGAACGGCGGATCGAGCGGGCCCTCCTTGATCCGATCCTTGACCATCTCCTTCAGGGTGTCGAGCACGAGCTCCTTGCGCGTGTCGAGGCGTATGTCCTTGACGAGCTCCTTGCGCGTGTCGAGGCGAATGTCCTTGAGGTGCTCCTTCGGAAGCTTGATAAGAGGACAGACCGAGTTCGCGGCCGCGATGTCGCCGGCGCTGAGCGCCGTGCGCTGTCCGATCACGGCGGCCGGGTCGGTCGGGGTGATCGTGTCGCTCCCGTCGATCGAGAAGGCGTCGCGCGGGTAGTGCATGATCGACCCGTAGTCGTAGGCGCCGACGTCGTCGCCGTCGGTGATGTGCTGGTTGAAGTTGTGGACCGCGCCCGGCTGGACCTTGCTGAAGTTGATCGTCACGAACGCGTCGCGGTCCTCGCGGCTCTGCTCGTGCCAGAGCCCGATGACATGGCCGATCTCGTGGATCGTGTTGCCCGTCGAGCACCCTGCGGCGAGGTTGACGAACTGCTGGCCTCCCTGGCGCCCGACCGACGACGAGCATCCGCTCCCGGGGCGGAACGTGACGAAGTCGGCCTCGGTCGTCCTCGCGACGAAGTCGAACCGCGTCCGCGACTCCCAATGCGCGATCGCGTCGGTGACCCGGGCCTGGTTGGGCAGCGCCGCGTCGATCGTGAACGGAACCACGCAGTTCGGCCAGCGGAACTGAGCACCGGTGCGGAGCACCCCGGACTCGAGCTCACCCCTCATCACGCTGCGGAGCTCCTCCGTGCGCTGGTCCATCTCCTCTTCCGTGCCGAGCACGATGTCGCCCTCGAAGAGAGCGAGACCGTCGCGCACGATGTACTGCACCGGCTTGGCGTGGAACGTCGCGCCGGTGATCAGCCCGGTGCGAACGTCTTCGCTCTCGAGGAACTCGCCGGGGCCGTTGTCCGCGCTCTCCTTCGAACGCGCAGAGCTGCGGCTCCTCCTCGCGGGTGGCTTTCCGGACTCTGCCATGGCGTCTCCCTTCGGGATCCCACCCACGAGGCCGGGGTCATCACGAAGTCCCCTGCCCCGCGAGTGACGTTGGTTCCTCGACGGCGTCTCCGAGCCCGGCCACAGCGTTCACAGACTCGCTGCCGTCTGTGCGTATTAATACAAATGCGGGCTCGTAATACCAGCGCACCCGACGAAGGAGCTCGGGCCGACCCGCCGGCTCAGGACCGGTCTAGAAGATCTCGGGGCACCAGGGCGCCCGGTGCGAGGCAAAGAGCGCATCCGCCCGCGCGAGCCCACCTCGCGACGTCTCCTCGACCAGTCCTGCTCGCGAGAGCTCCGCGAACGAGTAGCCGCCGAGGTACGCCGCCCCGAGCGCTTGCACGTCGAGTCGAAGATCCGGCCGGCGGCTCGACCGCTTCGCGACTCCGTCGGCGAGGGTCCAGATCCCCTCGTTCCACGCGCAGAACGCGTCCCGAATCTCGAACGTGATGCGGCTGTCAGACCGGTAGCTCCGGGCCGAGAGGCTCGCGCCGACGTCGACCGGCCGCACCCAGAGCCCCGTGCCGACTCGAAGATCGAGCCGGTCGAACCGCGCCACCAGGTGCTGCAACGGGTGATCGGTCGGAAGCAGCCAGGCCTGGATGTCGTCGGTCCAGTCGACCTCGAGCAGGAACCGCCAGACCTCCCGCGTCGCCACCGCGTCCACTCCGAGCGCCTCGACGACCCGCAAGTTCCGCTTCCAGTGACCGTCCTCCTCCGACTGGACGATGCGGTAGAGCGCGTAGCCGGCGGCGCGCCCGTCGATCTCGAGCAGAGCCCGATTCAGCGGCCCGGAGCCTGGTGGACGCCGCGACGGGTCGTCGCGCAGGCGGCGTAGCTCCCACCACGCCTTCGAGCGAGAGATGAATCCCGGAACCTCTCTCGCCACCTTCTGGAAGAGGCGCGGGAAGACCCGCAGCGCTTCGTCCTGCTCGACGAGACGCACCTGGCCGGTTCGCGCAGGCGTTCCCGCCCGAAGCGCCGCCCAGATCCGCGGGAGGCGGACTTCGTGAGTGAGGGAGGCGTGGCCGTAGCCGAAGCGGCCGTAGATCGTGGGCTCGGAGGCCCAGAGCACGGCGAACGGCTCTTCGCGCTCGTGGATGTCGTCGATCTGAGCACGCATCATCCGGGAGAGGAGACCGCGACGCCGGTGCGTCGGGAGCACGCCGACGACCGTGACGCCGGCGCAGCGCACCGGCCCGCCCGGAACGGTCATCTCGAACGGGAAGACCCCAGCCCCGCCGACGATCTCCTTGCCGTCGAAGGCCGCGTGCATCCGCTCGGGTGGCAGGACCTGCGCGAACCGCTCGACCTCTTCACCCGTGGGCACCCAGCCGAAGTAGTGGCCGATCGCGCCCGCCGCCTGGCCGAGCTCGTCCAGCGAGCGGCACGGTCGAACGCGGTAGGCCATCTCCCTCCTCCCTCGAGCTGTGACTGCGCGGCCCGGCGGACTCTACAACGGTGCGGTTTAGAACCCGTCCGCGCAGTACGGCGGCAGCGGCGTCGCGAAAAGCGCGGTAGCTCGAGCGAGCCCGCCCGGCCGGAGCTCGCGAGCCCGACCGGCGGCGGCGAGGCGCTCGAAAGAGAAGGCGCCGAGGTAGACGCTCGAGAGATCCGTCACGTCGAGCGCGACGTCGGCCTCCGCGTCGGTTCGTCCGGGCTCTGAGCCGATCGACCAGCGCCCGGCATTCCCAGGACGAAGCGAGTCTGTGACCTCGAGTACGGCCGGCTCGTCCTTCGCAAAGCTCCGTGCGCGTAAAGCGGCCTCGAGGTCGACGAGGCGCAGCCAGAGCGCGTCCAATACCGAGACGCTCAACCTGCGGGGATCCTGCACGAGGTGGAGCAGCGGCAGCGCAGGATCGGCGAGCCCCATCTTCACGCGCTCCACGAGATCGATGCCGAAGAGGAAGCGCCAGAGCTCGGCGGTCGCCTCGGGCGACGTCGCGTGAGCATCGACGACGCGAACCTCGCCCTTGGGTGTCTCGTTCTCCCACTTCGACACGATGCGATACATCGCGAAAGCGGCCGGCTCGCCGTCAAGCTCGATCAGCGCGAAGTACTTCGGTCCCGCTCCCTCGCGCCAGTGCTCCGGGTCGGCGAGGCGGTACTCGCGCCACCAGCCTTCGCTGCGGCTCAGGTATCCCGGGCGGCTGGTTCGAAGCCGCTCGTAGATCGGCGGGAACAGCTCGAGAGCTTCGTCTGCGGTGACCAACCGCACCGAGCCGCGTGGGCCGGGATCGTCCCGCAGCGCGAACGCGTTTCGGTTCGCGTCGAGCTGCGTCCCGAGGACGGCCATCCCGTACCCGAAGCGGCCGTAGATCAGCGACTCGGAGGCGTAGAGGATCGCGAACGGCTCGCCGCGCTGCGTGGACGTCGTCGAGCTGCCGCAGCATGAGCTCCCGCAGGATCCCGCGCCGCCGGTGGCTCGGGAGGACGCCGACCCAGCTCACGCCCGCCGCCTTCCCGACGCCCCCGGGAGTCGTCAGCTCGAACGGATACGACCCGGTCACGCCGACCGGGCGATCGCCGTCCCAGGCGGCGAGCATCCGGTCGCGGGGCATCATCTTGCGGTGACGCTCGATGTCCTCGTCCTTCAGCTCCTCGCCGAAGGCCGTGTGCGTCGCGAGGAGAACCGAGGCGAACTCGTCTTCGGTCGGGCTTCGATACTCGAGGGTCATGCGATCTTCTCCAGAGGCGCATATTCCACCATCAGCCGCCGCTCGGTTCCGTCCTCGGCAAAGCGAATGGTGACGACGCCTCCAGGCTCGATTGCGGTAACGACGCCCTCGCCGAGCGAGGCATGGCGGACCGAGTCTCCCGTCGAGAGCGCGAGCCCGGGATTGCCCTGCGGCGCCGCGCTGGCCGGTGATCCGTAGCTCGACCACGACGAGGGCTTCAGCCGTTCGCGCTCCACCTCGCGCGGCAGCTCGTCGAGGAAGCGCGACGCGAGGTTGTAGCTCCTTCGTCCCCAGAGCGAGCGCGACAGCGTGTGCGTCATCGTCAGCCGCTCCATCGCACGGGTCATGCCCACGTAGCAGAGCCTGCGCTCCTCCTCGACGCCCTGCTCCTCGATCGCCCGGATGTGCGGGAAGATGCCCTCCTCCATCCCGATCGCGTACACGGAGTTGAACTCGAGGCCCTTCGCGTTGTGCAGGGTCATGAGCGTGACGAGGCCGCGGTCGTCGGCGATCGTGTCCTGGTCGGAGACGAGGGAGATGTCCTGGAGGAAGCCGGCGAGCGACGCATCGGCGGTCTGCTGCCGGTACTCGCGGGCGACGCCGACGAGCTCCTGCAGGTTCTCGATCCGGCCGCGCGCCTCGATCGTGCGCTCGGCCTCGTACGCGTCGAGGATCCCGGTCTTCTCCAGCATCCGCTCCAGGAGCTCGTCCACCGGCAGCTCCTGCGACTGAGCCATCAGCGACTCCATCGTCGAGCGGAAGCCGCGAATCGCGCGACAGGCGGCGGACGTCACTCCCGCGGCCTCGGGATCCGCCAGCGCGTCCCAGAGCGTGCGGCCGGTCGTGTCCGCGTGGCTGACGACGCGGGCGAGCGAGGTGTCGCCGATGCCGCGCCGGGGCCGGTTGGCGATCCGCAGGAGCGAGCCGGCGTCGCTCGGGTTCACGAGCACCGTCAGGTACGCGGTCGCGTCCCGGATCTCCGCCCGCTCGTAGAAGCGCGGGCCGCCGATGACCTGGTACGGGCACGTCCTGGCGCACGAGCACGTCCTCCAGCACCCGCGACTGCGCGTTCGTCCGGTAGAAGACCGCGATCTCGCTCGCCGAGAGCCCCTGGTCGATCAGCCCCGCGATCTCGGCGGCGACGAAGCGGGCCTCCGAGTGCTCGTCCTCGAGCTCGACGACCCGCACCGGGTCGCCCTCGCCCAGCTCGGAGAAGAGGTGCTTCGGCTTGCGCTCGGTGTTCTGCTCGATGACCGCGTTGGCGGCTCGCAGGATCGAGTTCGTGGAGCGGTAGTTCTGCTCGAGCGTGACGACGTGCGTTCCGGGGAAGTCCGACTCGAACTCGGTGATGTTGCGGATGTCTGCCCCGCGGAACCCGTACACCGACTGATCCTGATCTCCGACCGCGCAGACGTTTCCGTGCTCGGCGCCGAGGAGCTGCAGCAGGCGGTACTGCGCGTGGTTCGTGTCCTGGTACTCGTCGACGAGGATGTAGCGGAAGGACTTCTGCCAGTGGGCCAGCGCCTCGGGGAAGCGCTCGAAGACCTGCACGGTGAGCATGAGCATGTCGTCGAAGTCGACGGCGTTCGATGCGTGCAGCCGGCGCTGGTACAGCTCGTACACCTCCGCGACCGTCTGGTCCCAGAAGGAGGCGACGCGCGCGAGGTAGTCCTCCGGCGAGACGAGCTCGTTCTTCGCGCGCGAGATCTGCGAGTGGATGCCGCGCGGCGAGAAGCGCTTCGGGTCCTTCCCGAGCTCCTCGAGGCAGGCCTTGACGAGCCGCACCTGGTCCTGGTCGTCGTAGATCGAGAACGTCGAGCGGTAGCCGAGCCGCTCCGCTTCACGTCGGAGCATGCGCCCGCAGGCGGCGTGGAAGGTCAGGATCCAGATCGCGCGCGCGGTGGCGCCGAGCATCCGCTCGAGGCGCTCGCGCATCTCCCCGGCCGCCTTGTTCGTGAACGTGATCGCGAGGATCTGGCTCGGCTTGACCTTCAGGTCCTCGACGAGGTGGGCGACGCGGTGCGTCAGGACGCGGGTCTTTCCCGAGCCCGCGCCGGCGACCACGAGCAGCGGCCCCTCGGTGTGCTGAACGGCCTCGCGCTGGGCCTGATTGAGGGCTGCGAGCTCGGTCTGGGGCTCCGCGACGGACATGCGCCGATGCTAGCCGCGGCCGCGGTCACCGGCGAATGATCGGATCAGCTCGATCGGGCCTTCACGGACTCGCCGGTCGCCTACGATCTCACCCATGATCACAGCCGTCCATCTCCTGCTCTACTCCGACGACCCGGAGGCCACACGAGCGTTCCTCCGCGACGTTCTCGGCTGGCCGTATCTCGAGCATGCCGAGTCCGCGCCGGGCTGGCTGATCTTCAAGACCGGACCGAGCGAGCTCGGCGTTCACCCGACGACCTACACCTACGAGGGCGAGGCCGTACTCCCATCCCAGGCACCACTCGATCTCGCTGATGTGCGACGACGTCGAGGCCACGAAGGCCGAGCTCGAGCAGAAGGGCGCCGAGTTCGCCGGCGCTGTCGAGGACATGGGCTTCGGGCTCGGCGTCATGCTGAAGGTGCCGGGAGCGGACGACATCCTGCTCTACGAGCCTCGGCATCCTGAGGCCCACAGCCTCTGAGCTGTCTAGGCGCGGCGGGGGATCACCGCAACGCGCCCGTCGACCGGGACGATGTCGATCGAAGCCCCGTAGTGGCGCGAGATCGTCTCCTCGGTGAGCACCTCGAGCGGCACGCCGTCCGAGACCACGCGCCCGTGGTCGAGAAGCACCATGCGTTCCGCGTACTGCGCTGCGAGGGTGAGGTCGTGCATCGCTGCGACCAGCGTCAGCTCGGACTCCAGCCGGAGCACATCGAGCAGCTCGAGCGCCTGCTGCTGGTGCCCGATGTCGAGCGCCGCGGTCGGCTCGTCGAGAAGGATGATCCTCGCGTCCTGCGCCAGCGCTCGCGCGACCACGACGCGCTGCTTCTCGCCTCCGGACAGCGTGCCGAGCTGCCGCTCGCCGAATCCGGCGAGGTCGAGGCGTTCGAGTGCCCGCGCCGCGGCCACGAGATCGCGGCTCCCCTCCTTGGCGAGCGCGCCGAGATGAGGCGTCCGCCCGAGCAGCACGTACTCGCCGACCGTCATCCACGGGGGAGTCGACGGATCCTGCGGAACGACCGCGACCAGCCGCGCGAGCTCGGACCGGCGCATCGCCGCCGTCGACCGCCCCTCGAGCTGGATCGAGCCCGAGAACGGGACGAGGCGCGCGATCGCCCGCAGGAGCGTCGTCTTGCCGGCTCCGTTCGGCCCGATCAGCGCGACCCACTCACCCTCGTCGAGTGTGAGGTCGACCTGGTCGACGACGGGCGAACCGCCGAGGACGACAGTGACGTTCTCGAGCTCGATCGCGCTCATGCGGTTCCTCGGCTCGTCCGCAACACAAGGGCGAAGAACGGAGCTCCGAAGAATGCCGTGACGATCCCGAGCGGGATCTCCGAGGGAGCGAGCGCGGTCCGCGCGATGACGTCCGCGAGGACGAGGAAGCCGGCGCCGACGATGAGCGAGAGCGGAAGCAGCGCCCGGTAGCCCACGCCTGCGAGCATCCGGATCGCATGCGGGACGATGATCCCGACGAAGCCGATCAGCCCGCAGACCGCGACCGCCGCAGCGGTGCCGACCGTCGCGGCGACGACGAGCGTGAGCCGGACACGACGAACGTCGACTCCGAGGCTCGCCGCCTCGTCGTCACCGAGGCTCAGCACGTCCACGACTCGCCGGTAGACGAGGATGACGACGGTCGCGAGAGCGACGTACGGAAGCACCAGCACGACGTCGCTCCAGCCCGAGCTCGGGATGCTGCCCAGGATCCACGTGTAGACCTGCTGAAGCGTGTCGGCGTTCTGCTGCTGCACGAATGTCTGGAGGGCCGTGAAGAACGATGCGACCGTCACGCCGGCGAGAACGAGAGTGGTCGTATCCCGTCCGCGGCTCGCGGACCGGCCCACCGAGTAGGTGAGGAAGACGGCAACCGCTCCACCGACGAATGCTGCCGCGGGCAAGGCCTGCTGGCCGCGAAGCCCTTCCGGCAGATAGGCGATCGCCAGAGTCGCGCCGAGCCCTGCTCCCGCTGCCACGCCGAGCAGGTACGGATCGACGAGCGGGTTGCGAAACACGCCCTGATACGTCGCGCCTGCGAGCGAGAGCATCCCTCCGACGAGCGCCGCGAGCACCACGCGAGGCATGCGGATCTCCCACAGGATCGATTCCTCCGTCTGCGAGAGCGAGGAAGAGATCCCCGGAACATGCAGGCGCTCCGCGAGCGAGCTCGCGATGCCCCCGTAGCCGAGATCGATCGGCCCAACCGTCACCCCGATCACGATCGACCCGAGCAGGAACGCCACCGCCGCGGCCGCCCAGACCGGGCCGATTCCACGTGGGCGGACCGCGGCGGCCGGCCGAGCGACCTTCGCGGCGGTGGCGCTCATGGAACTACAGCCGGGCGAGCGCGGACGACATCGCCCGGAAGAAGCTGACGAGCCGCGGTCCCCAGCGCGACGCGATCGAGTCGTGGATCCGCACGATCGAGCCCGTGCGCACCGCGCTGATGCGATCCCAGCCCGGACGCGAGGCCACGGTGGACGGCTTCTGCCCGCAGCAGACCGTGTCGGCGAGGACGATCAGGTCAGGACCGGCCGACACGATGTATTCGGCGGAAAGCTGGGGGAAGCCCGTCCCCGCGGAGTCAGCGGCGTCGGCGATGTTCTCGAGGCCGAGTGCTGCGTACACCTTCCCGACGAACGACCGCGTCGATGCCGAGTAGAAGTCGGGGCTGACCTCGTGGTAGACGGAGAGGCCGTCAGCACGGGATCGCGAGGTCTTGACGATCTCGCCGATCTTCGCCTTCATGCCGGCAACGACACGTGCTGCAGCGGCGTCGCGGCCCGTCACCATTCCGAGCTGGCGGATCTGCTGGTACGCGCCCTTGAAGTTCGACGCCGGCCCGTGCAACACCACCGGAATCCCGAGCCGGCCGAGCGCACTGACGAGTCCCTTCGGGTCGTACGAGGCCACGACGAGGTCGGGTCGGTAGGCGGCGATGGCCTCGACGTTCGGCGTGAAGCCCGAGAGTGCGGTCTGCGGCGCAGTCTTCGGATAGTCGGACTGGTCGTCGACGGCGACGACCTGCGGCCCGGCGCCGATCGCGAAGAGCGACTCGGTCGCCGTGGGCGAGAGCGAGACGATGCGCGCAGGTCTCTTCTGGATCGTGACCTTGCCGGCAGCGGTGATGATCGTGACCGGAAACGCCGACGGAGCCGCGGGGCCGGCAACCGCCCCCGAGACCAGCACCGTGAACGCCGCGACGATTGCGCCGGCGACGAAGATGGACGAACGAAGCACCTGAATCCTCCCTTCCGCGAGGGGTTCGGCTATGTCGGAGGCACGGCAGGTCTTCTGACTCGGGGCTCCCTCCCCCGCCGCCTTCCCGACCCGGAGGCCAGTGGCGTCGTGGCGGGTGAGCAACTCCCCTTACAGCGGCGGGACCGTCCCGGACTTGCACCGGGTTCCCTCACCGTGCTCCTCTGATCGGAGGCGAGCCTATCATCGGACGGTGTGGGTGTCCTTCGCGCGCTTGTGGCTCCCCGTGCTTGCCTGGGCCGCGCTGATCTTCGCGTTCTCCTCGATTCCCGACCTCGGCACCGGGCTCGGGGGCTGGGATCTCGTCCTGCGCAAGCTCGCGCACGCCGGCGAGTTCGCGGTGCTGGGCGCGCTCCTCGCGCGGGCGACCGACCGAGCAGTGGTCGCGTTCGCGCTCGGAACGCTCTACGCGGTGAGCGACGAGCTGCACCAGATGTTCGTTCCCGGGCGACTGGGCTCGCCGCTCGACGTCGTGATCGACACGGTGGGGGTCGCCGTCGGAGTCCTGCTCTGGCAGCGCGCGGCACGGCTGCGCCACATTGCCTCGTGACGCGAGCCGTGGCGATCGACCTGGACCGCGCCTTGGGCGACACGCGTCCGCTCTGGAACGACTGGCTTGCTTCCGTGTCGGAGCTCTTCGATCTCGAGCCGGGAGCCTTGTCGGCCGATCGTGGCGCGGCGGCGGCGGAGCTCGACGAGCGCGGGAGTGGCAACTGGCGTGTCCTGCTCGAACGCTTCGCCGAGGAGCGTGCCGCCGTGTACGTGCGCCGGGACGCCCAGACGGGGGCGGCGCTGCGGGCACTCGCAACCGCAGGTCGCTCGATCGGCGTCTTCACGGATGCCCCGGAGCCGCTCGCGCGAGTGGCGCTCGCGCAGCTGGGAGCCGAGCGGCACCTCGTCGCCGTCGAGACGGGCTCCGGCGCCCTCGACCGCCTGCTCGTCCGGCTCGGCTCGGATGCCGTGGTCGTGCGAGGCCGGGCCGAGTTGCTCGATCAAGGCGGCGCGTAGAATCGAGCGGATGGAGGCCAAGGACGTCGCCGATCGCCAGCTGGACGCGCTGCTCGAGCGCCTCGACCGGATCGCGGACGAGCTCGAGCGCCTGAACCGCGTGTCGGAGCGGCAAGAAGGGTTCATGCTCGTCGCCGGTGAGCTCCGCCAGCTGAACGAGTCGCTGACCGCGCTCGCGTACGCCGCTCTGGGACAAGCACCGCCACGCGTGCGCCGCCGCGCCGGCTGAGCTCGAGCTGGGGATAACTCGGCACGAAGTTGGCACGCTTACCACGCGCCGGTTTCGGCCATGTCCCAGGGTCAGACCCTTGTATTTCGAGCCACAACCGGCCGGCGAGCTCTCGCTCGGCCCGCCGCGCGGGGCCGCTCGCTAGGTCAGCCGGTAGATGACGCCCTGTTGCGTGGTGGCGTAGAGCTCGCCCGACGCGCTCTCGCCGAACGAGGTCAGTCCCTCGATCTTGAAGAGCTCGCGGCGGACGTTCTTCGCGGCGCCGGAGCGGACGGTGAGGCTCCAGACGATGCCGCTGCAGTAGTCGCCGAAGATGTAGCGCCCGCGCTCCCGCGGGGCCGCCGAGCCGCGGTAGACGTGGCCGCCGATGACCGAGCAGTTGCCCTCGCCGCGCCCGTACTCGTACAGCGGAAAGACCAGCTTGCCTGCGGCCGGCTCGCCGTCCTCGAAGCGGCGTGAGCCCTCGTAGAGGTCCCAGCCGTAGTTCTCCAAGCCGGGGCTGACCCGCGGCGTGAAGCTGACCTCCTCGATCGCGCCCTGGCCGACGTCGCCCAGGTAGAGATCTCCGGTCGCGCGATCGAACGAGAACCGCCAGGCGTTCCGCAGCCCGAGCCCCGCGATCGTCCAGTCGGCGCCCGACTTCGAGACGTCGAGGCGAAGCAGCTTGCCGAACTGCGAGCCCAGGTCCTGCGCTCGATCCTCCGGGTCTCCACCGGAGCCCCCGTCACCGATCGTCGTGTACAGCATCCCGTCGCGGCCGAACGCCAGCTGCCCGCCGTTGTGGTTGCCGTAGGGGTCGGGCACCGAGAGCAGGATCGTGCGGCTCGATCGCAACGCCGTCCTGCCGTTGGAGCGATACCGGGCGACGGTGTTGCGCCCGTCGCGCGAGGTGTAGGCGACGTAGAGAAGCCTGTTGGACGCGTACTTCGGATGGAACGCGAGCCCGAGAAGGCCCTGCTCGCCTCCGTACTCCACGTCGCGCCGCACGTCGAGAAAGACGGTGCGCTTCCCGGCGCGCAAGCGGACGACGCGACCGGGCTGCTCCACCACGTAGAGCGCCTGCGCCTCCCCGGGGGCGTGCGTCACGAGAACCGGAGCGTCGAACTGACGCGCGAACAGCTGCAGCCGAAAAGCGCTCTCGGCAGCCGTCTCTCGGTCCGCCGCCGTTCCAGGCCCTGCGAGCGTCGCCAGACCGACCGCGAGGAGGAGAAGCGTCACGAGACGCATCCGTTCACGGTAGCTACCGCCGCCCAGTGGCCGGAGTACGCTTCTCGCCGGAGCGATGCGGATCTTTCTCATCGGAGCGGGCCAGGTCGGTTTCGCCGTCGTCGAAGCGCTCCACCACGACCACGAGATCACGGTGCTCGACACCGAGCCGTCGCGCCTCGCCGCGCTCTCCGAGCGCTACGACGTGGTGACCGTCGAAGGCGACGGGACGAGCCGGCGCGTCCTGGCCGCGGCCGGGGTGCAGAACGCCGACCTCGTCATCGCCTGCACGTCGCGAGACGAGGTCAACCTCGTGGCGGGGATGTTCGCGCGGCGTGAAGCGCGAAGCGCGACGACGGTGATCCGCACGTCCAACGTCGAGTACGTGGAGCTCTGGCGCGTCGGTCAGCTCGACGTCGACTTCGTGGTCTGCTCGGAGCTCGAGACCGCGCACGCAATCAGCCGGATCATCGGCGTGCCGGCCGCCCGCCAGACCGACATCTTCGCGGAGGGACAGGTGCAGATCGTCGAGTTCGACGTCGAGGAAGGCGCATCCGAGGACGTGCTCGGCGCACCGCTGCGCGACGCGAAGATCCCAAGAGACTCGAAAGTAGCCGCAGTCATTCGCGGGAACGAGATGTTGCTCCCTGGCGGGAACGAGGTCATCCGTGCCGGAGACCGGATCGTCGTCATCGGCTCACCCGAGGCCGCCCAGGCCTGGAGCGCGCTGCTCGCCCCGGAGGGCGCCGCGGTGCGTGACGTCGTGATCTACGGAGCAGGCCGTGTGGGCTCGGCGATCGCCCGCGTTCTCCTCGACCAGGGGATCCGCGT
>CAWKLR010000016.1:0-87252 GCA_963850485.1 uncultured Actinomycetes bacterium
CCCACGATCGAGCCGTCGGAGCGCCTCTTCGAACCCTGTGACCTCGACGCCGGACAGCACCGAGACACCGACCTCGCGGCACTTGCCGTGGAGGCCCTCGACCGAAGCCATGTTGAAGGCGAACCCGCCCTGGTGCTCGTGCAGGCACACGGTTACGCCCTGCGCGCGCCAGTCGGGAAAGAGCGCCTTCATGTGCGCGTCCACCTCGGACTCGCCGAGGATCAGCTCACTGCGGTACCCGATCCGCTCCTGCCGGGCAGCTGTTTCGGACAGATCCGCCTCTTGCACCGAGGCGCCGAGAGCCATGTAGCCGACCGGGTTGTACGCGTAGGCCGCGGGATCGGACTCCCAGACCTCGACGCACGCCTGCATCAGCTCGCTCATCGCGGGCTGGAAGTAGTTGTTGCGGACGACGCCGCAGGCGATGCCGGACGCGCCCGCTCCAGGGTGCGACTTGTCGAGGACCACGATGTCCGCTCCCGAACCGAGCTCGCGAGAGCCGAGCTCCCTCGCGAGGTGGTACGCGGTCGAGAGGCCGTGGATGCCGGCGCCGACGACGACGTACGGGGAGGACTTCGGAACGCTCCACTCTATTGCCTAGACGCCAACACCGTTGCGAACACGACGACTGGAAGGTAGCAACTCAGTCTGCGGGCAGCCAGAGCAGGCAGGCCGACCGTTCGCGGATCTTTCGCACGGCTCGGCGATAGCGGCGGGCTCGAATGCGAGACGGATCGGCGCCGAGGACGAGCAGCCCGGTTCCACGCTCGCCGGCGAGATCGATGAGTGCCTCGACGGGCCGGGTCGAGCGAACGCAGATCCGCTCGACGCGAACGCCGAGGCCATGCGCGAGATCGGCGGGCGCCCGCAGCGACGACTCGATCTCCGGCGTCGCGATGTAGTCGTAGCCGAGGACTCTCGAGCACGGGCCGAGTGTCGTCTCGACGGCGTTCACGACGATGAGCGGCTGACCCGACTCGACCGCGGAGTCCACGCCGAAGCGAGCCGCCTCTTCCAGGAGGGGTGCATCGAGCGTCGCCAGGAGAACGGGCCGCGGAGTGGACTTGGATCGAGCGCCGGTGTCCACATCGCCCGATCGGAGCCCCGTCGTCATTCCGGATGCAGCTCCCAGCGAGGCGCGTTCGCTACGGCGCGGCGGAGGCGCCGACGCCAGAACGGCATGTACAGGAACATCCAGGCGAGGGCGACGATGATCCCGAGGAACAGGTACTTGCCATCCACGAAGAGAACGAGCGGAACGAATACGACGAGCAGGAGCACCGCGAAGAGGACGACCTCGACCTGGAACCGCCTCATCTGCCGTTGACGCTGCGAGTAGGCCTCGATCGGGATCTGCGCCGTGTTCCAGCTGCGGCTGCATTTCGGGCACGTCCAGCGCTCACCGTACGGCACGGTGCCGCTCTCGTCGCACTCGCACCGGATCGTGATCGACTGCGGAGCGCCCATCGGTGGATTGTATTCGGGCTGCGAGGGTGTTATACGTCCCCCGGCGGAAGGTCCCCCGCAGACTCTCGAGGGAGGTTGGTAGTGGCTGAAGCAGTCGTCGAGGAACGTCAGCTCCTCAAGAAACTCCGCTGGTGGGACGGCTTCGTCATCGCCTTGGCGACGCCGGGGTTCCTGCTCGGGTCGCTCGGGTACTCGGTCGGCGACATCGGCGGCTGGGGCTCGGTTCTCCTCTGGGGGATCTCCGCCGGGCTTGCGTTCTTCATCATGACGCTCTACTCCGAGATGGCCGCCATGTTCCCGGACAAGCCGGGCGGCTTCCCGCTCTACGCGCACGAGGGCTGGCGCAAGCACTTCACGCTCATCGGGCCCATCTCGACGTTCGGATACTGGCTCGCGTGGTCCGTGGTGCTCGCGTTCCTCGGCGTCTTCTCGGGGCAGATCATCACCGCCGCGTGGTTCCCGGACGAGCCCTTCGGGAGCGCGTTCTTCGGGAGCTCGGAAGGTGAGGGGTATTTCTCGACCGGTAATGCGGCGATCGGGCTCCCACATCTGATCGCCATCGGCCTCATCCTCGCCGTCTGGCTCTTCAACGTCCGCGGCGTCCGGGTTGCAGTCGGGTTCGGCTACCTCGCGGGCGCACTCTTGATGATCCCGCTCTTCGTGTTCATGATCCTCCCGTTCCTGAACGGGGATTTCGACAGCGCCAACCTCACGTGGGGCGCCCTCGACGGGACTGCCGGATCGGGCGACGAGGCGACGTCGGTCTCGACGTGGGAGATCGTCCGGCTCTCCATCGTGTGGCTCTGGATCATGGCCTGGTCGTCCTGGGGAGTGGACACGTGCGCGACGTTCGCACCCGAGTACAAGGACACGGTCAACGACACGAAGCTCGCGCTCCGCTCGGCATGCATGTTCACGCTTGCCGTCTACATCCTGCTGCCGCTCGGGCTCGTGGGGGGCGTCGGCGAGGAGACGGTCGCGGCCTTCGACTACGTCGGTGCGCTCGAGACGCTTACGGGCTCGACGGCGCTGACGAACTTCTTCGTGGTCGTCATCGTCGCGAGCTTCGTGATCTCGATGAACACCGCGACCGCGGACGGATCGCGCGCGCTCTACGGGATCGCGCGGGACGGCATGACGGTGAAGCAGCTCTACAGCCTCAACAGGTGGAGTGTTCCCGGTCGTGCGATGACGCTCGACATGATCGTGAACATCTGCTTCGTGCTCTTCATCGGCAACATCTTCGGCATCCTCGCGGCGAGCAACATCGGGTACGTGCTCGCGCACTTCTTTGCGATCACGGGGTTCATCCTGCTCCGGAGGGATCGCCCGGACTGGCCGCGGCCGATCAAGCTCTCGCCGATCTGGATCCCGATCGCCTGGGTGCTCGCGGTCATCACGGCGGTGCTGACCTTCTTCGGCGTCGGCTGGTTCCAGACTGCCGCCGGCGGCTACGGCGGGACGACCGAGAAGATCATCGGTTTCGGCGTGCTCATCCTCGCGATCGTGCTCTTCCTCTTCCGGCGGATCGTCCAGGACGGCGAGCGCCCTCACTGGCGCGAAGATGCACCCGCCGTTCCGGACGCGCGCCAGGCGGCGCTTCTCGCAGAGGCGGCGCGGCCGGTCGCGTAGCGTTCTGGTCCGACGAGAGGGGCGGCGCGTACCGCCCCTCTCCCGTCAGAATCCACCCATGGAAGGCTCGAGGCCACCCGAGTTCCAGGTCGGCATCGAGACTGCGATCTCAGCGCCGGAGGCGTTCGGCGCCTCGTTCGATGCCGCTCCGCTGGCGGAGGCGCTGGAGCTCGGCGAGGGGCTCGACGGGGATCCGGCGATCGCCTTTCGACGCACGCTCGGGATGTTCGCCACCGGCGTGACCGTGCTAACGACCCGCTCGGGCGAGACCGTGCACGGCATGACCGCGAACGCGTTCATGTCGGTGTCCCTCCGGCCGCCGCTCGTGCTGGTCTCGGTCGATCGCCGCGCCCGCATGTCGAACCTTCTGCACGAGGGGACGCGTTTCGCAGTGAACGTCCTCGAGGCCGGTCAGGCGATGCTCTCGGACCGCTTCGCAGGGCGGGTCGTCGTCGACGAAGAAGTCGAGCCTCGCTTCGAGCTCGTCCACGACACCCCGCTCGTCGAAGGTGCTCTCGCGCACCTGATCGCCAGGGTGGTCCGCTCGTACTGGGGCGGCGACCATTCGCTGTTCCTCGGCCAGGTCGAGTATGCGCGCTACGGGGAGGGGGAGCCGCTTCTCTTCCACGGTGGCCGCTACGAGCGCATCGTCCGTGATCCCCATGTGTTTTCGCTGTTGCCGCGCGAGCTGCTCGACCCGATCCTTGCGCTCGGTGAGGAGCGCGCGTACGGGGACGGCGAGGCGATCATGCGGATCGGCGAGCCTGGCCGTGAGCTGCTGCTCGTGGTCGAAGGTTTCGTGCGTGTCGAGCGACCGGGGCGGACGCTGACTCTGGGCGCCGGCGAGCTCATCGGCGAGATCGAGGTGCTCGATCCGGGAGGCGGCCGCATTGCGGACATCCACGCGGAGGGCCCGGTGCGTTGCGTCGCGGTGTCGCGGGAAGAGCTGCTCACTGCGCTCGCAGCGGATCCGCGAGCGGCGATCGCTCTGATCGAGGTGCTCGCGGCACGGTTCCGCGAGACCGCGTAGACCTAGAGGCCTCTAGCGGACCACCGCGGTGGGCTTGCTGCGGGCCGAGACCGATCCGACCGAGTTCGACGCCAACACCGCAACTCTGAGCCTGTAGCCGCGATCCGCGCCTCGCACGCGGTATCGCGCTCCCGGCTTGATCTCGGTGCACACGCCCCGGCAGCGAAGCCACGAGGTCGCGAAGCGCAGATCCGTGCCCGCCCAGCTGCCCGGCCGCGCAGTGAGCAACGTGCCGACTTGCGCGCGACCCACGATCGAGGGACGGTCTCGAGCTTGCGGCGCCTCGACGACGAGCGCTGTCGTGGCCGAGGTCGCCGGATCCGTTGCGGTGGACGAAGCAGCGACGCGAAGCCCGAACCCGACGTCGCCTGCCGCGACCTCGTAGCGGGCCGAGGTCGCTCCATCGATTGGCGTGCATGACCTCTGGCAGCGCTCCCACTGATACGTCGCCGTGAGCCCCGCCCCCGACCACACGCCCGAAAACGCCTCGAGCGACTCGCCGACGATCGGATCACCGACGACCACCGGTTGCAGGTGCGGCTCCGGGTGCCCGAGCGCTGCGAGAGCGGCCGAGGCGTCCACGAGCCCATGGCGGCTTCCCGGGATCGGGCGTGCGGTTTGCGCGAGGGCGGCCTCGAGCTCGTCGGCCGTGGCGAATGGCGCTTGCGTGCGGAGGAGGCCCACGATCCCTGCGACGAGCGGGCTTGCGACCGAGGTCGCGCAGCCGACGTCCGTGCCTCCGCCGATGGCGGTGACGGGAGCGCATTCAGGCGCCGCGAACTTGAGCCAGCCGCCGAAGCTCGAGTAGCGGGCGAGGCTCGTGCTCGTCGCTGCTGCTCCCACCGAGACGGTCTCGGGAAACGCGGCGGGGTACTGCGGCTCGGAGGTTCCTTCGTTACCGGCGGCTGCAACCACCAGGACGCCTGCGGCGCGCGCCCGCACGATCGCATTTCGGAGCGTCGGCGGGGAGTGGGGCCCGTAGATGCTCGCGTTCACCACAGCGGCGCCGTGGTCGACCGCGTAGTCGATCGCCGCAGCGGTGTTGGTGTTGAAGGCGATTCCGTCGAGGCCGAGCACGCGGAGCGACATGAGCTCGCACGAGAAGCACGTTCCCATCCCGCCGATCCCGTTGTTCGCACGCGCCGCGGCGACGCCGGCTACCGCGGTGCCGTGCCCGCCCGGCGGATTCGTGGCATCGTCGTCGCGGTCGACGAAGTCACGCCCCACGCGGACTGCGCCAGCGAGGTCGGGGTGGCTCGGATCGATGCCGGTGTCGACGATGGCGATGACCACTCGGGGCGAGCCGGAGGTCACGTCCCAGGCCGCCGGAAGGTGGAGGCCCGCGTACGTCGGATGCGACGCCTGCGGATCGGACGGGACGAGCGCTTGAACCGTGCCCGCGAGCATCGCGGCGGCCAATGCGGCGACGAGCAGGCCGAGCGCATTCCGCCGCTTCCGCATGTCGGTAGTCGACGCAGTCCGAGGCGAAAAGATAGGCGCTAGAGCGTCGGCAGCTCGGACAGCCAGGGCGTCCGGTAGCCGGACTCGTCCCACAGAACCGGGAAGAACGACTCGTCGAGCGAGAGGTCGCCGCGACGCCGGTAGCGTGAGTACGTCAGGTCGACGTTCGTCTCGTGGAAACGCGCCTCGACGGGGATGAGGTGGGAGACGAGCGCCATGCGCGCGACGCTGCCGCTTCGATTCGGAGCTGAGCCGTGCCACGTCAGGCCGTGGTGGAACGAGCCGCCGCCTGGCTTGACGACGACCGGCACCGTCTCGGGCTCGGCGCCGGTGGGTGCGGCTGCGCGGGCTCCCGCGAGCCAGTCCTCCGGGGCATGGAACTCGGTTCGGGACGGCGGCGACTTCGGCCACGTGTGCGAGCCACGCACGAACTCGAGCGGTCCCGCGTCGGCCTGAGTCTCGTGGAGGGAGATCCAACAGGTGATCATCTCCGGCGGCACGAGGTAGTCGGCGTAGGAGGAGTCCTGATGAAAGCCGATCGCCTTCGTCCCCGGCGGCTTCCAGAGGACGTTGTCCTGAAGGATGCGAACACCGCGGTATCCGCCGAGCTGGGCTGCGAGGCAGCCCGTGCGCTGGGAGAGAACCTGCGCGGCGACGACATTGTCCGACTTCCAAGCGTTGCAGAGCTGCCGGGTGCGATCCTCGGGGTCGCGGCCGGGAACCCAGTTGACCTCGTCGGGCCGGATCCCCGTCTCGTACTCGCCCTCGAAGAGGCGGAGGTAGCGGTCACGGAGCTTCTCGAGCGCGCCCTCGGAGACGAGCCCCGCTTCGACGACGAGGAAGCCGTCGCGATCGAATGCCTCGACCTGCTCGACCGAGAACGAATCGACCAACGCCAGTGCGGTCATGGCGAGACGCTACCGAGAAGCGTCGGGCCGAAACGTGTGTGACGAACGTTACGTTCGCGACGTCGCGGGCGCGAACGTCACGGGGTTCCACTGCGCCTACCTTCGACTCATGACGAGCCACGCAAGGAAGGAGCACACCATGAAGCGCACCGCTGTCGTTCTCGGAGTTGCCGCCGCGATGGGTGTCTTCGCATCGGCCGCCGCGGGATCTCCGAGTCAGTCGGAGGGACTGCCGATCGTCAAGTCGGGGGCCGCCAAGCCGCTACCGGTTCTTCGTATCCAGTACAACAGTCAATCTGGCCTGATGCTGTACAGATTCGGCGACAAGGGGCTGTGGATGGGATAGGCAGGGCAGGGTCACGAGCGTCCTGCCGCCGGGGGAGGAGAGGAGCCGTAAGGCTCCTCTCTCGGGTGTCGAGAATTCGCACTCGCTTGCGGCCATCTTGCGGCACGCGCCCGCGGGAGCGCCCTCGATCGAAGCTCCTTACGACCTTCTCAGCACGGACTTGGCTCAGGATCGCGGGCGGGTCTTCTCGGGGTCGTAGAACGGGAAGCGGACGACCTTCGCCGAGATCCGCTTCTGGAGGCCGTCGAGCTTGCCGACCTCGACTGGCGTTCCGAGCTCCGCGTACTGGACGGCGATGCGGCAGAGCGCGATGTTCTTCTTCAGCACCGGGCTGCGCGTGCCGCTGGTGACGACGCCGACCTTGCGGCGGCCGACGTAGACGTCGTCCCCGTGTCCGGCGGTCTCGTTGCCGTCGAGCTCGAGGCCGACCAGCGCGCGCTGCGGATGGGCCTTTCGCTCCCGTAAAGCGTCGCGCCCGACGAAGTCTTCCTCCGTCTCCAGATCGACCGCGAAGCCGATCCCGGCCTCGAAGGGATCGACCTGGTCGTCGAACTCGTAGCCCGCGAAGATGAGCCCAGACTCGATGCGCAGGATGTCGAGCGCTTCGAGTCCGAGCGGCGTGAGGCCATGCTCCTCGCCGGCCGACCAGATCGCGTCCCACACGGCCGGCCCGTCCGAGGGATGGCACCACACCTCGTAGCCGAGCTCTCCCGTGTACCCGGTCCGCGAGACCACGATCGGGATGCCGTCGTAGGTTCCGATCCGGCCGACGGTGAAGCGGAACCAGCGCAGGTCCTCGAGCGATGTCTGGGTCGGGGGCGTCCAGACGATCTTCGTCAAGATCTCCCGGCTCGCCGGACCTTGGACCGCGACGTTGTGCAGCTGGTCCGTCGAAGGCTTGATCCAGACCTTGAGCTCGTGCCGGTCCGCAAGCTCCTTGAGCCAGATGCCGTCGTACTCGTCCCCGCCGACGAAGCGGAAGTTGTCGGAGCCGAGGCGGTACACGGTGGCGTCGTCGATCATCCCGCCCGTCTCGTTGCAGAGCGCCGTGTAGGTGACCTGGCCGACCGACAGTCGCCGCGCGTCGCGCGTGATCGCCGTCTGGATCAACGTCTCCGCATCAGGGCCGAGCACTTCCCACTTGCGCAACGGTGAGAGATCCATGATCGCCGCTTTCTCGCGGCACGCCCAGTACTCCGCGATCGCCCCTTCGTTGTCGAAGCAGTGCGGGAGCCAGTAGCCGCGGTACTCGACGAAGCTCTTGGTGCGCTCGCTCGTCCGCGGGTGGAACGTCGTCTCGCGGGTGAGCACGGGATCGGCGTCCGCGGTCACACGGCGGGCAATCGCGACCGAGAACGCGTTGTCGGGCGCGTACACCCGCACGTGCACCGGCGTGATCTGCCAGCCGTTCGCCGGGTCGATGTCGTCCGGGCACGCCGACGACGCGCACACGAGATCGTTCATCGCCTTCAGGAGCACGTAGTCACCCGGGCGGGACCACGGCTCGTCCATCACGAACACGTTGTTCGCGTCGAAGCCCGTGTTGTAGAAGAAGTTGAGCGCCTCCCAGCCCATACGCGGCGCGATCCCGAACGGCGTGACCTCGCCGTTGAAGTTCTCGGAGCAGTTGACGTGGCCGGGGTAACCCCGATCCTCGTAGTACTTGGCCGTGCACGCGAGGCCGAAGGTGTCGTGCCGGCCGACCGTGTCGCGGACGACCTCGATCAGCGGATCCTGGTCGACGTCGTAGAACTTCCCCTGCAGGCCGGGCATCGGGTAGGCCTGGCCCATGAGCGAGCGCGTCGTCGTCGCGTCGAGCCCGCGTTCCCGTCCCGACTCGAGCTTCCCGCGATGGAACGCGAGGAAGTCGGAGCACTGCTTGCCCTCGACGTCGATCACCTGGATGAACTCTCCGGCGCGAACCTCGTACGCCAGCGCCGTCGCCGCGTCCACGCGGAAGTCGAGCCGTGGCTCGGCGAGCGGTGGAGGGAGCTCCTGCTGCTCGTAGGTGCGCGGTGAGGCGCGCCGCACCTCGACGAGGAGCTCGGACGGTGGCGGCGCGCCGTCGACGATCCGTCCGGCCGGAGCAGCCACGACCACTGTCACCGCACGATCCGTGCGGAACGTCTGCGCCGATCCGGCCGGCGACCACTCGCCGAACAAGCGGATCGCCAGCGCGTCGGCCGGATCGAGCCCACGCGATCCGAGCTCGTGTGCGAGCAGGCTGCCGTTGCGATCCGCCAGGGCGCCGCGGATCACCGTCGCCGGAGCATCGGCGCGGGCGTCCAGCGCGGCCGCGTCGTCACGACCGTCCGCGCCGAGCACGGATACCTCGGCGACCTGGCTTCCTCGAGTGTCGACGACCGTCATCCGCTCGTCCGCCGCGAGGGCGAACACGGTCGCGCCGCCGGGCCTCACGAGGTAGGTCTCGATGAACGGGTCCTCCGGGAGCAGCCCCCGGATCAGGGCCGGCGAGGTACTCACGTCACGCGCTCGCCGGCGCCTTCGCCTCCATTTCGGCCGCCTCGGCCACGAGCTTCTCTGCGAGCTCGCGCTTGCCGTCTGCGTCCAGCTTCTTGACCTCGTTCTCGACCGCGCGGCGGTTGTACGTCTGGTTCCAGTAGTCGAGGGAGTCGAAGCCGAGGAGGACCGCCTTGCCGACGAACTGGCGCAGCACCTCGTTCGTCGGGCCCATCACCCAGCCGGCTTTCCCGTCGCGAAGGTAGCGCTCGAGCTCCATGTCGCGCTTGTAGCCGGAGCCGCCGCAGGCGTGGAGCATCTTGTCCACGACGTGCGCGACGTTCTTGGCCGCGATGAACTTGATCTGCCACGCCCAATGCAGGAGGTCGGCGCGTGCGAACTCTCCGACGGCGAGATTCTTCGTGTTGTCGTCGGTGACCTTGTCCATCGCCTGGGCGACGGAGTACGTGAACGCGCGGCTTGCATTCGTGTCCATGACGGCCTCGCCGACGTAGTCCTGGATGGTCGGGTAGTCGGCGACGCGCAGGCCCACGTCGACGTGCCGCTTTCGCGTCGTGTGCCGCTTCGCGATGTCGATCGTGCCGAGCGCGATGCCGTTCCAGACCGAGGACGAGCCGATCAGGAACCAGGGGTCCACGGACTCGTCGTTGGAAGCCGCGCCGTCCCCTTCCGGGCCGACGATCTGCTCCAGGGGCACCTCGACGTTCGGCACCTCGAGCGGGCCCGACTGGTTGCCGCGGAGGCCGAGCGCGTCCCAGAGCGACGGCTGCGACTCGACGTCGTCGCCGTCGATGACGAAGACCGAGAGGTCGTCGTAGCCGGAGAAGTCGGGGCTCGTCGTCTGGACGACGTAGAAGTCGGCAAAGCCTGCGGAAGTCGTCCAGGACGCCTTCTTGCGCACGTTGTAGCCGCCGTTCGAGCGCTCTGCGCCCGACGAGATCGGGTACCAGAAGTGCGACCCGGTCTCGGGATCGGAATAGGAGAGCGTCCCGATCTTGCCGCTTCCGAGCGGGCGGATGTACTTGTCGATCAGCTCGGTCGTGGGGCGGAGCATGATCGTGTTCACCGCGCCGATGTGCATCACGTAACACATCGCGGTCGACGCGCAGCCGTAGCGCGCAATCGTCTCGCAGACCATCCCGTACGCGACGTGGTTCTCGCCGAGCCCGCCGTACTCCTCGGGAACGGTCAGCGCCAGGAAGCCGTGCTCTCCGAGGAGCTCGAGGTTCCGGCGCGGGTAGAGCAGCTCGTCGTCGGAGCGCTTCGCGTTCACGCGGAGCTCCTTCTCGCAGAGCTCGATCAGACAGCGAGCGCAGCTCCTTCTGCCGGTCGGTGTAGAACCAGTCCGGGTCCCACTCGTACCCGAGCCCCCAGAAAGGCTCGGAGCCCCACATCTTCTCGGACATGCGCACCTCCAGGAGAGTTGCCGCTCTTCGCGCCCATCGTAGAGCCTCCCTCGCCGGCGGAGCAACCGAGCGGTCGTTCGTAGACTCCGCGCGTGCAGCTCCGCAAGACGGTGACGGTGCTCTTCTCCGACATCGCCGACTCCACGAGCCTCGGCGAGACACTCGACGCGGAGGTGCTCGGGCGCGTCCTTGGACGGTACTTCGACGACGTCCGCGAAGTGGTCGAGCGCCACGGAGGAAGGGTCGAGAAGTTCATCGGCGATGCTGTCGTCGCGGTTTTCGGCGTCCCCACCGCACGGGAGGACGACGCGCTCCGGGCGCTGCGCGCAGCTGCGGAGATCCGGGAGCGTCTGGAGCTCCTGAACGACGATTTCGAGCGGAACCTCGGGATCCGACTTGGCGTGCGCACGGGCGTCTCGACGGGTGAGGTGCTCGTATCCGGAGAAGGTGCCGAGGGACTGACCGTCTCGAGCGACACCACGAACATCGCCGCGCGGCTCGAGCAGACTGCCGGCGCCGGCGAGATTCTGATCGGAGCGCGGACGCGGGCTCTCGGCGGCGATGCGATCGAGGTCGAGGAGCTGGAGCCGCTCGTTCTCAAGGGGAAGGCCGACCCGGTCCCGGCATTCCGACTGCTCCGCGTGCTTCCGGACGTGTCGCCCTTCGAACGGCGGGACGCCGTGCCGCTCGTCGGGCGTCGTCAGGACCTCGGCATCCTGCAGGGCGCTCTTCGTCGCGCCACCGGGAACACCGAGTGCGTCCTCGCGACCGTGGTGGGCGCCGCCGGGGTCGGGAAGTCACGGCTGGCGCGGGAGTTCCTGGCCGAGCTCGGCGACTCGGTCCGCGTGCTGATCGGGCGCTGCGCCCCGTACGGGGAAGGCATCACCTTCCTGCCGCTCGCGGAGGCGCTCCGGCCCGTCCTCGGCGCGGATGCACGCACAGCCGTTCTCGAGCTGGTGGCGGACGACGAGCGTCGAGAGGCGGTCGCGGACGGCGTTGCCGGCGCGTTCGGAGCGGACCCGGTCAGCGGTTCCGGCGAAGAGACCTCCTGGGCGTTTCGACGACTCTTCGAGGCGCTTGCACGCGAGCGACCGCTCGTCCTCGTCGTCGACGACATCCACTGGGCCGAGGCGACGTTGCTCGACCTGCTGGAGTACGTCGCGCGCTTCTCGAGCGGGGCGCGGATCGTCATCTTGTGCTTGACACGGCCCGAGCTGCTCGAGGAAAGGCCGGCGTGGTCGGCGCCGCGAGCGAACGCCGTTCTCGCCGTGCTGACACCCCTCGCCGACGACGAGTCGGTTACGCTCGCCGAGCATCTGAGCCCCGAGCGCGACCTCGCCGCCGACGACCTCCGCCGCATCGTCGACGCGGCGGACGGAAACCCCTTCTTCCTCGAGCAGCTGCTGGCGCTGAACAGCGGCGCGGAGAGGGGCGCGGAGCTCGTCATCCCGCCGACGATCCAGGCGCTGCTCGCGGCACGGATCGACCGTCTCGCGGCAGCCGAGCGCAGAGTGCTCCAGGTCGCAGCGGTCGAAGGACGGGAGTTTCGCCACTCGGCGCTCGTCGCGTTGCTGCCGGCGGACGCTGGAGACGATGTCGAGTCGATCTTGCTCTCGCTTGCCCGGCGCCAGCTCATTCGGCCTCGAGCCGATCAGCTGGAAGGCGAGGCGTTCTCGTTCGCGCACGCGCTCGTCCGCGAAGCCGCGTACGCCGAGACTCCCAAGGAAACGCGGGCGGACCTCCACCTCCGCCTGGCCGACTATCTCGCGCGGGACCCGAGCGGGCCGGCCGAGATCGTCGGATATCACCTCGCCGATGCCACGGGCTATCGCCTGGAGCTCGGGCTCAGGGACGAGAAGACCACCGAGATCGCAGCGAGGGGCGCCCAGCTGCTGGCGACCGGTGGACGTCATGCGATCGACTTCGGCGACGATCGTGCGGCGGCGAAGCTCCTCGAGCGCGCTTGCGAGCTCGTGCCCATCGACGATCCTTTCGGTCGGGATCTCCGCCTCGAGCTCGGACGTGCCCTGGCCGGATCCGGCCGCCTGGAACCCGCGCGGGCGACGCTCTCGGAGGTCATAGCGGCCGCCCAGCGCGACGACGCCCGCGCGGTGGAGCTTCGTGCCCAGCTCGCCCTCCTCAACCTTCGTGCGCAGACCGACGCCGAATTCTCGATGGTCGAGCTCGAAGCGACGGCAGAGCGCGCGCTGCCGGAGCTCGAACGGCACGAGAACGAGCGGGGACTCGCGAGCGCCTGGTGGCTCGTGCACTGGGCGCGGTTCCGGATCGGCCGCTACGCGGACTCGTTGGTCGCCGCCGAGGAGACGGTCGAGCACGCACGCCGAGCCGGAGACCGGCGCGAGGAGCTTCGCGCCCTCGGAGCGATTGCGATGGCGACCTGCCATGGCCCAACACCGGTCACCGACGGGCTCAGACGCTGTGACGAGCTCGTCGAGCGGTCCGGAGGAGCGAGCCTCGTGGAGGCGTTCGCCGCCCGCGTACGCGGCTTTCTGCTCGCGATGACGGGAGAGTTCGAGCGCGGACGCGAGGAGTGCGCCCGGGCGGTGGAGCTCTACGAGGAGCTCGGCAATCGCGTCTCGGCACTCGGGGTCGTGTGCGAGCTCGAACTGGTCGAGCGAAAGTCAGGGCGTCTCGAGGTGGCGGAGGAGGAGCTTCGGTCGGCTGACGTCCGGCTCCGAGAGATCGGGGACGTCGGCTATCTGTCGTGGGTAGTGCCGCAACTGGCGCGCATCCTGGCGCTCCGGGGCAAGGCGGAGGAGGCCGTCGAGCTTGCACGCAGGAGCCGCGCCGAGATGCAGCCCGATCACTCGTTCGGCCAGGTCATGGCGCGACTCGCCGAGGCGATAGCCCTCACGAGCGAGGGAAAGCTCGATAACGCCGAGGAGGTCGCGCTCGCGGCGCTCGAGCTCGTAGAGCGGACGGACGCGCTCGATGTTCACTCGGACGTCCTGTTCGCCCTCGCGGATGTCGACCGGGCGCGGGGGCGGACGAGCGAGGCATCGGCGCGCGTCGTCCGGGCGATCGAGCTCTCCGCGCTGAAGGGCGACGTGGTCTCCGTAGCCCACGCACGAGCGCTCGCCTAGAGGCTGCGACGGTCGCATACAGTGGCCGCGTGCTCGAGGCGCGCTCTGACGTCGTCGGCAGCCTCCTGCGGCCGCCGGAGTTGCTCGACGCGCGGGAGCGATTCGAGCGGGGTGAGCTCGACGCGACGGGCCTGAAGCAGGCGGAAGACGCTGCCGTCGACGCCGCGCTCCGGCTCCAGGAGGAGGCGGGGATGGCGGTCGTCACCGACGGCGAGATGCGCCGCCTCTCCTTCCAGAGCCAGATGACCGAGGCGGTCGAGGGGTTCGGCGAGTGGGACCTGGACGCGTTCCTGTGGGGCGAGTGGCAGAGCGGCGAGCTCGGCGAGATGAAGGTCGAGCGGCCGCCGATCGCCGTGCAGTCGAAGCTCCGCCGTCGGCGCTTTCTCTCGGCCGACGAGTTCGCCTATGCGAGTCCCCGCACCGAGCGCATCCTCAAGGTGACCCTGCCGAGCCCGAGCCTGTTCGCCAACTTCTGGGATCCCGAGCGCTCGAGCGGTGCCTACGCGAGCCTGGAGGAGTTCCTCGGCGACGTCGCCGAGATCCTGCGTGAGGAGGTCGACGAGCTGGTGCGCCTCGGCGCGACGTACATCCAGCTCGATGCGCCGCATTACCCCTTGCTTCTCGACCCGACCTACCGGGACTTCTACGCGAGCCGCGGCTGGCCGGCCGACCGCTGGCTCGAGCTCGGCCTCGAGCTCGACAACCTGGTGTACGGCAAGCGCGAGGGCGTGACCTTCGCCATGCACCTATGTCGGGGGAACCAGGCGTCGAGGTGGCTCGTCGAGGGCGGCTACGACTGGCTGGCCGAGCGGCTGTTCGCGCGCGTGAATGCGGAGCGGTTGATGCTGGAGTACGACGACGCGCGCTCGGGGTCGTTCGAGCCGCTCAGGTCGGTGCCCGAGGGAAAGACGGCGGTCCTCGGTCTCGTCACGACGAAGAGCGGCCGGCGCGAGACGGTCGACGAGCTCGCGGCCAGGATCGCGGAGGCAAGCGCGTTCTGCCCGCTCGAGCGGCTCGCGCTCTCGCCGCAGTGCGGCTTCGCGACCTCCGTCCTCGGCAACGACCTCACCGTCGATGACGAGCGCGCGAAGCTCGAGACGATCGCGAAGACGGCCGCGCTGGTCTGGGGTTGACGATCGTCCTCACCGGTGACGACCTGACTCTCGAGCAGGTCGTTCGAGTCGCGCGAGGCGGCGAGCAGGTCGAGCTGGCGCCGGAGGCGATCGAGAAGATGCGCGCCTCGCGAGCGGTGGTCGAGGAAGCACTCGCGTCGGGGCAGCAGGTCTACGGGTTCTCGACCGGGGTCGGAATGCGCAAGCGCTTCGCGATCGAGGAGGAGCAGGCGCACTTCAACCGGCAGCTGATCCGCGGGCACCTGGTCGCCCAGGGCCAGAGCGCGCCGGCGGACGGCGTTCGCGCGGCGATGGTGAAGCTCGCCAACGGGCTCGCGCAGGGATATCCGGGAGTTCGCCCCGAGCTCGCGCAGCTCGTCGTCGACCGGCTGAACGCGGGCGCCGCCCCGCGGGTCCGGATGCTCGGCTCGGTCGGCCAGGCAGATCTCGCGCCCAACGCCGATCTCGTGGAAGGGCTCCTCGACGATTTCCAGCTCGCAGCCGGCGAGGCGCTGGTGCTGGTGGACAACAACGCGTTCTCCACGGGTCTCGCAGCGCTGGCGGTGGCGGACTGCGAGACGCTGCTGGACGCACTCGACGTCGCCGGTGCGCTCGACCTCGAGGCGTTCGCCGCCAATCCGGGACTGGTGGACGAGGCCGTGGCCCACGCACGTCCGCATCCGGGGCTGCGCTCGACGATCGCGCGGCTCCGTGCGCTGCTCGAGGGCAGCTACCTCTGGGACGCGCGCACCGCGCAACCTCCAGGATCCGCTGACCTTTCGCACGCTCCCACAGGTGAACGGCGCCGCGCGCGACGCGCTCGGCTACGCGAAGGGCGTCCTCACGGTGGAGCTGAACGCCCACCAGGGCAATCCCATGGTCGTGGCTCAGGGTGGGCGCGTTGTCGCGGCAGGGAACTTCGACATCGTGCCCCTCGCGGCCGCGCTCGACTTCCTCCGGATCGCTCTGGCCCCGGCGCTGACGAGCGCAGCCGAGCGGGCGCTCAAGATGTTGCAGTCTCCGCTCACCGGCCTCCCGGAGGGGCTCGGCGCGCGACCGCATCTCGCCGAGCCTGCGCTGAGCGAGCTCGGAGCGGCCGTGCAGGGGATCGTCGCCGAGGCGCGGCTCCTGGCCCAGCCCGTGTCCTTCGAGCTCGCCTCGACGACGCAGCACGAGGGCATCGAAGACCGGACGACGATGGCTCCGCTCGGCGCCCGTCGGCTCGCGGAGATGGTGAGCCTGGGCGCCCGCGTCGTCGCTATCGAGCTGACGATCGCAGCGCAGGCCATCGACCTGCGCGGGTCCCCGGCTCTCGGCGTCGGAACGGCTCGCGCCTACCAGCTCGTCCGCGAGCGCGTTCCGTTCACCGACGCGGGGGAGACGGTCTCGCCGGATCTCGACCCGGTGGTCGAGCTGATTCGTTCTGACATGATGGGCTCGTGAGCGAAGGACTCCTGGAGAGGCTCGACAAGGGGCCTGTGATCTGCGCCGAGGGCTATCTCTTCGAGCTCGAGCGGCGCGGCTACCTGCAGGCCGGCGCGTTCGTGCCCGAGGTCGTGCTCGACCATCCCGAGGTCGTCGCCCAGCTGCACCGCGACTTCGTCCACGCCGGCTCGGACGTCGTGGAGGCGTTCACCTACTACGCGCACCGCGAGAAGATGCGGATCGTCGGCAAGGAGCATCTGCTCGAGGAGCTGAACCGCCGGGCGCTCGCGATAGCCAAGGAAGTGGCAGACGAGAGCGGGGCGCTCTTTGCCGGCGACATCTGCAACACCAACATCTATGCCGATAACGCCGAGTCGAAGCACGCCGCGCGGGCGATGTTCGAGGAGCAGGTCGGCTGGGCATCCGAGGCGGGCGTCGACTTCATCATCGCCGAGACCTTCTCGCACGTCGCCGAGGCACTGCTCGCCCTCGAGGTCATCAAGGAGGCGGGCTACCCGGCGGTCGTGACGATGATCGCGCACCAGTCCGACACGACGCGCGACGGCCTGCGTTTCGGCGAGGCGGGCAAGCGGCTCGAGGACGCGGGCGCCGACGTCGTCGGCCTGAACTGCGGGCGCGGACCAGAGACGCTGATGCCGCTCCTCCGCGAGGTTCGGGAGGCGGTCTCGGGCCACGTCGCGGCGCTGCCCGTGCCGTATCGGACGCACGAGCACCAGCCCTCGTTCCAGTCCCTCCGCGACGACAACGGCACGGAGCTTCCGGGTGGCATGCCGTTCCCGACCGCGCTCGACCCGTTCACGTGCAACCGCTACGAGATCGCGGAGTTCGCGAGAGACGCCCATGAGCTCGGTATCAGCTACATCGGGCTCTGCTGCGGCGCCGCGCCCCATCACGTGCGCAGCCTGGCAGAGGCGCTCGGCCGCACGCCCCCCGGTAGCCGATACTCGCCCGACATGTCCAAGCACGCCTACTTCGGGACGGACAAGAGCCTCAAGGCCGAGAACAGAGAGTTCGCTCAAGAGCTCTAGTTCGGCGCAGATCGGACTCCGCTAGCGCGGACTCCGATCGCGCGAAGATCCCTAAAGGCGTCCGCTTCGCGGCCGCAACTCACTAAGTCAGCGGGTCGGCCGCGCACGCGAGAATCCAGGTCGTGCCCACCGTCGACTTCCATCAGCATCTGTGGCCGGAGCCGTTCGTCGAGCTTCTCGCCCGGCGAAAGCGACCGCCGCGACTCCGCGGCTCCGTGCTCGAGGTCGCCGGCGAAGGTGCGAGCGAGATCGACCTCGGCGCGCACGACCTCGACGTCCGGCTCGCGCTGCTCGATCGCTGGGAGCTCGACGTAGCAGTCGTATCGCTCCAGCCGACTCTGGGCATCGGTTCTCTTGCCGACGAAGATGCGTCCGAGCTCGTGGAAACCTACGAGCGCGGGATTCTGGAGCTAGCAGCCGCGTCCGCGGGAAGGCTCGTGCCCCTGGCGGCGGGGTCAGATCTGACGGGTTTCGCCGGCACCTGCATCGGAGCGCCGGAGCTCGGCGACCTCGACTTGCTTGCTCCGAAGCTCGACGAGCTCGTACGCCAGGACGCCGTGCTGTTCGTCCATCCCGGTCCGGCTGCACGCCCTCCCGCAGGGGCTCCGCCCTGGTGGGCAGCCGTGGTCGACTACACGGCGCAGATGCAGGCCGGGTATGCGGCCTGGCTCGCCGGCGGCGTGTCGCGCTGGCCGAGCCTCCGCATCGTGTTTTCGATGCTGGCGGGAGGCGCGCCCATCCAGCTCGAGCGTCTTCGCTCGCGGGGAGTGTCGGGCCGTGACGTCCTCCACGAGAGCGTCTTCTTCGAAACCTCCTCCTACGGCAATCGCGCGCTCGAGCTGTGCATGGCGACGTACGGCGTGAGCCAACTGATTTTCGGTACCGACGTGCCTGTGCTCGATCCAGAGCCAGGTCTGGACGCTGTCCGCGGCTTCGGCGATGCTGTGGCAGACGCCCTTTGCAACCAGAACCCGGCACGTCTACTCGTCTGAAGGGACTGACCCGCTGGATTCACGAGCGGGTGCCGGAGGACGTGGACCTCGACCGGCCGGCGCTCGCGCAGCTGGTCGTCGACCTCGCGGGTGAGCCGCGCTTCTGGAAGCGCTTCGTCCGGCACGATCCGAGCACGCGCCACTTCATCCAGCTCTATCGCGACCCACACCTCGACGTCTGGCTGATCTGCTGGCTCGACGCGCAGGACACGGGCTATCACGACCACGACGTCTCCTCGGGCGCCGTCCACGTCTGCGAGGGAACGCTCCACGAGGATCACTTCGAGCGGAGCCCGGACGGTTGGATTCGCGAGGTGACCCGCGAGCACCCGCCCGGGGCCGTCTTCGACTTCGACGCGTCGTACATCCATGGTGTCCGCCATGCGGGCGGCCCGCCGGCGACCTCGCTGCACGCGTACTCGCCCGCGCTCTGGCGGATGGGCCACTACGAGCTCGGCAGCACCACCGGCGCGCTCGGCCGGATCGCGATCACGTACGCGGACGAGCTGGCCTCGGCGGTCTAGACGACTCCTTCAGGGGCTCAGCGAGGCCGTGAGCGCGGGGCTCGGCGGGGAGATCTCGTCCGGCTTCCCCGGCGTGCCTGTGTAGCTCGCCGTCGACGACGTCGTAGTGCCCGATCCCGCTGAGCGGCGGGGAGTAGACATGGATCGTCACCGCGCCCGGCTCGTGCTCCATGCGATGGATGCCGGTGGTCGGAGCCGAGAACGACTCACCTGCTCGGTAGTCGAGTACGCGCCGCGGGCCGCCGACGACGAGCGCTTCGGCTCGGGCTGAACCCTCCAGCACATGGACGCCGACACAGGATCCGCCGTGGTCGTGGAAGCCGGTGTCGCGCGGCTCCCACCATGTGTTCAGCCAGCCCTCGGAGTGGTCGTCGCGCCAGAGAAGCTCGAAGGACCCGGGGCCGCTGCGGTCGAGGGCCGCGAGGTCGACGAGCTCGGCCGCCGAGCGGGCAAGAGCGGCGCATTCCGCCGGGGAGAGATCGTGCCGGCGGGCCGCGAGAGCCTCGAAGCGGGTCGGGTCGATCACTGCCTCATTCTTATCTCGGACAGGGCGATCGTGCAGGATCGTCTCGTGAGTCGAATCGCGCGTGTCGAGGCCTGGCCGGTGAACGTTCCGCTGGAGGCGACCTACCTCATGGCGTCGGGAGTCGTCCCCGGGATCAGCCGGACGGTCGTCCGGGTGACGACCGACGACGGGGTGGTGGGACTGGGAGAGGCCACTTCGCCGGCCGATGCAGCTTCGCTGAACGGCGAGCTGGGTCAGAGGCTCGTCGGTCGCGAGACGGCCGAGCTGCTCGCCGAGCTGGGCGGGATCGAGCCTCCACCAGTGGTGCACCGCACTGACGCAAAGGTGCTGATCCGCAATCCGCTCGCCGGCGTCGAGATCGCTCTCTGGGACATCGCGGCGAGGGAGCAGAGCGTCCCGCTGCACGAGCTGCTCGGCGGCGCCGTCCGGACACACGTCGAGTTCAGCGAGTACTTCGCCTACCGGCCCGGGCTCGAGGACTCTCCGGCCGACGTGGCCGCGTTCTGCGCGCGGATGGTCGAGGAGCACGACTCGCCCGTCTTCGAGGGCAAGGTCGCCGTCCATCCGGTCGAGGAGGACGTGGGGCTCGTGCGGGCGGTGAGAGCTGCGATCGGACCCGACCGAGCGCTGCGACTCGACGCGAACATGGGCTGGCGGCTGGACACCGCGCGACATGCGCTCGCGCTCCTCGAGCCTTTCGACATCGCGAACGTCGAGGAGCCCGTGGGCTCGTTCGCGGACCTGGCGGAGCTGCGGCGCTCGACCGCGATCCCGTTCTCGTCCCACACTCCTGACGTCGCCCTGGCGGCCGAGCTCGGGGTGCCGGATACGATCGTGCTCGGCCTCGGCTTCTGCGGCGGCATCGCTGGTACGCGGCGTTTGATCGCCGCCTGCGAGGAAGCGGGCATCGGCTTCTGGTTCTACAGCGGCGACCTCGGCATCGCGACGGCCGCGTACCTGCAGGTCGCTGCCGCCACCGCTTATCTCGACCGCCCGAGCCAGTCGCTTCTGCGCTGGACGACCGACGACGTGATCGCGGGCGGCCCGTTCTCGCCCGAGCGCGGCGCGGTCGACGTCCCGAGCGGGCCGGGGCTCGGGGTCGAGCTCGACGAGCGCGGCGCTCGCCCGCGGGGTCGAGCGGTTCGCGCGCGACGGCGAGTACGCGATCTACACCGGCGGACCGCTACCGAAGTTCTGACGTAGCTCCGCAGAAGCGGATCGCCGCCACGGCGAGCGCCTGAGCACAGGCGACGAGGCTGTCGACGGGGACGTATTCGTCGACCGTGTGCGCACGATCCACCGCGTGTGGCCCGAACGCGACGCACGGCGTCCCGCCGACGCGCGTGAAGGTGGCGCCGTCGTGCCAGTTGTCGAAGCCGGCGATGCCCGTCTCGAGGCCGGTGTCGCGCGCGGCCGCGAGGAGGGTCGCGACGATCGGCGCGTCGGGCTCCACCTCCGCGGACGGCACTTCCGGCGCCCACTCGATCGTCGGAGGATTCTCGGCGAGCCAGGGATCGGTCTCGGCCGCGCGCTGCACGCACTCCGCCACCTCGAGCTCGATTCGGCTGCCCCAGCCCTCGTCGTCCGCGAAGGACGGGCAGATACCCGATGTGGTACGTGATGCTGCAGGACGACGGGTAGCTCACCGCCCACTCGCCGCCTGCGATCACGCACGGAACGATGTCCCCTGGAGACAGGAGCGGGTGGCGCTGGTCGGGCCGGCGTCGCCAGTCCTCCTGGAGCCGGCGCAGGGCATCGAGCACCACCTCGGCCTTCTCGATCGCGTTCACGGCGCCGCCGTCGCGCCAGCCGGGCTGAGGGATGCCGGAGTGGCCCGGTCGCCCCAACACGGTGATCGTGGGAATGACGCTTCCACGGCATGCGATGCAGATCTCATGGCCGGACGGCTCGAGCACGATCCCTGCATCCGCGCGCACCCCGTGCACGACCGCGGCCAGGCCGCCCGCGCCCGTCGACTCCTCCTCCGTCACCGTGCAGACGACGAGGTCGCCCGCGAGCCGGATGCCGAGCGCCGCGAGCGCCTCCGCCGCGAAGACCATGCAGCCGACCCCTCCCTTCATGTCGCAGGCGCCGCGGCCGTAGAGCAGCCCAGCGCGGAGGTCTGCGCGGAAGGGATCCGTCGTCCAGCGCTCGCGCGGCTCGGGCGAGACGACATCTACGTGCCCATTCAGGAGGAGGCTTCGGCCGCCTCCCGATCCTGCGAACGTCGCCGCGAGCTGGGGCCGGCCCTCGAAGTCGAGCCCGCCGGGAGCGAGCTTGCTGCCTGCCACCTCCTCGGATCGGGGCT
This sequence comes from uncultured Actinomycetes bacterium, assembly GCA_963850485.1. Classification (GTDB taxonomy): domain Bacteria; phylum Actinomycetota; class Thermoleophilia; order Gaiellales; family Gaiellaceae; genus GMQP-bins7. The sequence continues at coordinate 21,772 of CAWKLR010000016.1, forward strand.
CCCAGAGATCGCACCGCGCGCCAGCACCTGCCAGGCGACCGGCGAGGTACTCCTGCAGCGCGCGCTCGTCTCGCGCCGGTTCGTCGGAGGTCGCCCGGGCGGTGGTGTCGAACCCGATCAGGTCGGAGACGAGCGCCACCAACTCGTCCTCGCGCTCGGCGATGTGCTCGACCGCAGCCAGCTCCTGCGCCGCGAGATTCATCTCGCCTCGATGCCCGCCAGCTCGGGGTCGACGACGAGAACCGTGCGCACCCCCTCGCCCGTGCGCAGTCGCTCGAGCGCGTCAGTGACTGCCGCGAGCGGCTCGACGTGGGTCACGACACCAGCGAGATCGAGCTCGCCGGAGAGCGCGAGCTCCGCGAGCCCGGGCAGGTCGACCAGCGGATCGCCGTTGCCGTAGTACGAGCCGCGAATGCCCTTGTCGGAGAGGAACTCGATCGCCGGCAGCGCGACCTCGACTCCCTTTGCGGCGAGCCCGACGACGACCGCGGTTCCCCCCGACCGGAGGACGTCCCAGGCGAGCCGCATCGTCTCGGGGATGCCGACTACCTCGAAGGCGTGCTCGACGCCGCCTCCGCTGAGCCGACGAACGCGCGTGCCGGTGGACGCCGAGCCCGCCTCGACGCCATGCGTCGCTCCGCGCGCGAGCTGCCAGATCGAGCTTCGCCGGGTCGCGGTCGACTGCGATCAGCGGGTCGGCGCCCGCGAGCTGGGCGGCGGCGAGCACCTGCAGCCCGACGCCGCCGCAGCCGATCACGGCGACGCTCTCGCCCGGTCGCACGTTCGCGGCGTTGCGCACGGCGCCGAACCCCGTGACGACCCCGCAGCCGAGGAGCGCGGCCTGCCAGAGCGGCAGCTTGCGCGGCAACGGGATCGCAGACGCAGCCATGACCACGGTGCGCTGGGCGAAGCATGCGGTCATCAACGCGTGCTGCAGCGTCGTTCCATCCGGGAGTCGCAGGCGCGACGTGCCGTCCAGGAGCGTGCCCCGTACGCCGTTCTCGCCCGCCGGAACGCAGAGGTTGAGCCGTCCTCTCGCGCACTCGACGCATGCGCGGCACGACGGGACGATGCAGAAGCCGACGGGGTCGCCCGGTACGACATGCGTGACGCCGTCGCCGACGGCCTCTACGACTCCCGCGCCCTCGTGGCCGAGCACCATCGGCCAACGCCCCCGGCCGAGCTCGCCGTCCACCAGCCGGACGTCGGAGTGGCAGACGCCCGCCGCGGCCACGCGCACGAGCACCTCGCCGGCGCGGGGTGGATCGAGCTCGACCTCTTCGACCCGTACGAGACCCGGCTCGTGCAAGACGGCTGCCTGAATCCGCATCACGCGACCCGGTACTGCTCGAGTGCGTCCCAGTCCGGCACCACGTCCGAGGCCCGGGACCGACCGGCGGCGAGATGGTGCCGTCGCTCTCGATCTCCAGCGTCACCGGAAGGAGCCAGTCGCGGCGCTCCGCCGACCACGCGGGAGGATCGAACGGCACCTCCAGGTACGGGCACGTGGAGAACGCGAGCGCCGCATGGAGGTTCGCGAGCAAGCCGTAGCCGTTCGACCAGGTGTGCGGGCTCCACGAGCGACCCTCGTCCCGGCGAGGGCGGCGACTCGGCGGCAGCCCTCGATGCCGCCGGCGAGCACGACGTCGGTCTGGATCACGTCGATCCCGCCGCGAAGGACGAGCGCGCGCGCCTCGGCGGCGGACCGCACCATCTCCCCGGCGGCGATGCGGAGCCCGGCCCCACGGCGAAGCTCCGCATACCCCTCGATGTCGTCAGTGGGCAAGGGCTCCTCGAGCCAGTAGACGTCCAGCCGCTCGAGCTCGCGAGCGAAGGCTGCGGCAGTCGCCAGATCCCAGCGCGGCGACAGGTCCCCGGGCATGCGCCAGCCCTGGTTCGCGTCGACCATGATCTCCAGATCGCGGCCTACCGCCTCGCGCACCGCCTCGATCACCGGCAGGTCGATGCGCCAGTCGCTCGCGTGGAGGCGAAGCTTGACCGCCTTTACGCCTGCATCGCGGAGTGCGAGGCAGCGTCGAACGCGTTCGTCCGCCGATACGAGCTCACCGCTCGAGGCGTAGGCGAGGAGGCGATCCTCGCTCCCGCCGAGGTGGCGCCAGAGGGCCTCGTCGAGCGAGCGGGCGACGAGGTCCCAGACCGCGACCTCCAGGGTCCAGTTGCGGCCATGGTGGAAGTCGACGGTCTCGCAGATCCCGTGTACGACCTCATGCCGCAGCGGATCGACCCCGACGAGGAGCCGCTCCAGCAGCTCGCGGTCGGGGAGCGCGTCGCCGCTCGCATACCCCTCGACGCCGTCGTCCGAGCGAACGATCACCAGCGTCGCATCCTGATGAGCACGCGGCACCGGATCCCATGCGGCCGAGAACGGCGGTTCGAGCGGATAGCGGTAGCGCCGCGTCTCGATCGCCGCGATGCGCATGGTTACTCGCCGGAGTAGAACGGGTTGCGGAGCGAGTCGCGCCGTTCGACCAGCGCAGCAGCCGCAGCCGCGTCCCGCCCTTCGATGCATACGCCGAGCGCCTTCCGCGTCGCCGCACGATTCGCCTGGCGAACGGCGGTCTCGTCGTCCGCCGCAGGGTCGACCCACACGGCGACCAGGATCAGGAGATCGCCGCTCGCCTCGATGAGCCCGTCCGCCACGGCGTCGAGCACACCCTGACCGATCCCGAGCTGTGCCGCTCCCCAGGTCATGGTCTGGTGCGCTTCCTCGAGGGCGGTTGCCTTGTTCATCATCAGCGTCGGCGGCCAGACCGGCTCGTACTCCTGCTGGGTCTTCCCGACGCAGACGAGAACAGGGGTGTGGCCGGGTGAGGGGTTGGCCAGCATGCTGATCGCGGCCGCCGCGGTCGGGCTCCCGCGCCGGGCGAGCACGACGTTGACGTGCGAGCCGTTCGGCGCCTCGCCGCTCCAACCCTCACCGATCCTGCCGTCGAGGTCAGCGAGGCTCACGGGCCGCCGCCGTTCTTCGAGAGGTCGAGAACCACGCGCAGAGCATCTCCTGACTGCATCAGCTCGAAAGCCCGCCCGACCTCGTCGAGTGAGAGGCGATGCGAGACGAGCCCGTCGAGCGGCAGGCGGCCAGCGCGATAGAGCGCCAGCGTGGTGGGGAAGTCGCGTTCGGGCTTGGACGAGCCGTAGATGGATCCCAGGATGCGGCGCTCACTTCGTGGGATGGTGGTCGCCGGGAGCGAGAGCACGGCGTCCGCGCGCGAGATGCCGATCAGCACGGCCGCGCCACGCGGTCGGGTTCCGAGGTACGCGGCGAGCATCGCCTCGGGTCTCCCGGTCGCCTCCACGGCTACGTCGACTCCTCCACCGGAAACCTCGCGGATCGCCTCGGCCGTCGCCTCTGGTGTTCCCTGCCAGAGAACGCTCTCCGTCGCGCCGAACGACCGAGCAGCTTCGAGCTTCTGAGGTGTCATGTCGACGGCGACGATCGGTTCCGCGCCGACTGCTGCTGCCGCCATCACCGCGGAGAGCCCCACACCGCCACAACCGATCACCGCGACGCGATCCCCCGGTCTGGTCCCGGCAGTCCTCCACACAGCACCAACGCCGGTGGTTACGGCACAGCCGACCAGCCCTGCGATGTCGAACGGCACGTCGTGGGGGATCGGGATACACGACCGCTCGGGGACGACGCAGGCCTCGGCAAAGGTGGACAGGAACGAGTAGTGGTAGATCGGCTCGCCCTCCCGAGAGAGCCGTGTCGTGCCGTCCATCAGGCCTCCCGCCGCCAGCGCCGGCCAGGCGGTCGAACAGAGCCACGGGAGGTCGCGCGAGCATTCACTGCACCACCCGCACGACGGCGTCCACGAGAGCGCGACGTGATCTCCGGGCCGGACCCGCTCGACCCGTGCGCCGACCGCCTCGACCACGCCCGCTCCTTCGTGACCGAGGACCGCGGGACACGGCGTCTCCGACGTTCCGTCGACGGCGTTCCAGTCCGAGTGACAGACGCCGCTGGCGCCGAGCCGAACGAGCACTTCTTCCGGTCCTGGAGCTGCGAGCTCCAGGTCGGAGACCGTCAGTGGCCCACCCGTCGCTTCGAGCACGGCAGCACGGATCTGCATCAGTGGCGTCCCGGCGCGAAGGGCTCGAGCTCGGGCGCCATGCGGCCTTCGAGCACCAGCGGGGCGAGCAGCGCGGCGGTCGCCGGTGCGAGCGTGATTCCGAGCATCCCGTGCCCGGAGGCCACGAAGAGTCCAGGGTGCCCGGGCAGCGCTCCGATCAGCGGAAGGCCGTCCGCCGTCGCCGGACGAAGTCCCGCCCAGGTCGCGACCGGCCCGTCTGCGTCCGGGCGCCATGCGGAGAGGTACGGGCGCGCAGCAGCCAGCAGGCGTTCACCAGCGCCGGGAGGCGCCTCAGCGCGGGCGGCTCCGAGCTCGAAGACGCCGGCGAGACGCACGCCGTCCGAAAAGGGGCTCATGCCGATCTTCGCCTCGGCGAGATAGAGCGCGTGACGGGGAGGCGTGCCATTTCCGGCAATCGTGACGCTATAGCCTCGAGCAGGTTGCATAGGGACGCGTACCCCGAAGCGCCCGAGGAGCTGGACGGACGGGAGCCCTGCGGCCACCACCACCTTCGCTGCGTGCAAGGCCTCCGCGTTGGTCGAGATCGTCCAGCCGCCGGAGCCGGCTCGGAGATCGGCAATCTCGCAGTTCTCCAGAATCTGCGCGCCTTCCTCCCGGAGTCGCCGACCCAGGGCGTCCATGAGCTCCTCGGGGCGCACGTACCGGTCGACCCGAGCGTGCAGCCCGGCCACGATGTTGCTGCGATCGAGCGCAGGCTCGAGCTCGAACAGCCCGTCACGGTCGAGCTCGTCCGGCTCACCCCCCTCGTACCCCAGCTCACGCAGGCGGCGAAAGACCTGCCGGTATTGCTCCAGTCCGCGGGTCGTCCGAGCGACGACGACGAGGCCGGTGGAGTGCCTCTCGAAGTCGATCCCAGCCTCGCGATAGCCGTCGTAGAGCTCGAGAGTCCGCCGGTTCAGCTCGAGCAGCGCGCGTACACCCGCGTCGAAGCGCGAGGCTGAAGAGTTGCGCCAGAACTGCCAGAGCCAACGCACGAATGACGGGTCGAGCGAGGGGCGGAGGACGAACGCATCCCCTCGCCTGACGAGCTGAGACATGCCCTCGCGAACCATTCCGGGCGCGGGCAGCGGGAAGGTCAGGCTGGGAACGACCCAGCCGGTGTTCCCGCGCGAGACGCCGCCGCCGATCTCGCCGCGCTCGAGCAGCGTCACCGAAGCACCCGCACGAGTCAACTCCCAGGCGCAGGCGAGCCCGATGACGCCGCCGCCGACGACGACGATCGAGGAGCGCTCCACGTGGCAACGCTAGATCATCGGCGTCAGCCCAGGTTTCCTGCGCGCAAGCCGGCGGCAACTTCCTCGACGATGTCGACGAACGCCCGAGCCGCAGGCGAGAGCGTGCGATCGGCGTGCCAGGCGAGCCCGATCTCACGGGGCGGTATTCCACGCACTTCGAGCGTCGTGATCTCGGGGTCGCTCCGATCGACGGTCAGCCGGGGTACGAGCGCATACCCGACGCCCGCGCCCACGAGGCCCTGGACGATGCCGCTGTCGTCGGTTCGGAAGACGATCCTCGGCTCGATGCCCTTGCGCACCAGATGCGCCTCGCCGCCGTGCGACAGTCGGTAGGCGATGAGCGGAAGCGCGGCGATCTCTCTGATGGCGACGGTCTTTCCCGCTTGGGCGAGCTCGGAGCCCGCTGGGGCAAGGAGCACGTACGGGTCGGTCAGCACGTCGATTCGCTCGATCGCGGTCTCGATGGAGTCGGCGACGAACGCGAGGTCGAGCTCGCCTCGGATCAGGGGCTCGACCAGGAACCCGTACTCCGCCTCGACGAGCCTGACGTCGATCGCAGGCCAGCGTTCGGCGTAGAGGCGCACCACGGGCGGAATCACGCGCACGCCGATGCTCTGGAAGGTGGCGACGCGCAGTGTTCCCGCGTCGCCTTCCGCGAGCGCGTGGAGGTCGGCCGCCGCGGCGCGCATCGCCGCGGTCGCGCGTGCAGCGTGACGGAGCAGGCGCTCGCCGGCCTCGGTCGCCGTTACCGGGCGGCGTCCACCCGGACGTTCGAGCAACTGGAGCTCGGTCGCCCGCTCGAGCACCGCGATCTGCTGGCTGATTGCGGGCTGGGTGTATCCGAGGCGACGTGCCGCGGCGGCGAATGAACCGGTCTCGACGATCGCCTCGAGCGCCGCCAGATGCCGGAACTCGACGCCGAGTAACCGATCAGTGTTGTTTCTCGCATCGTTCACTAACTCGGATTTTACTTATCGGTCGGCTGACCCGATCCTGAAGAGAGACATGATCAGGTCGCTCCACACCCGTCTCCGCGCGGACCGCGCACTCTTCGCCGTCTCCGCGCTGGCGTTGGCGAACGCCGTCGCCGACTCGGCGCTGCTCCCAGTCCTGCCCACGCTCCAGGAGCGGTTCAGTCTCTCCGGAGCCCAGACGGGTGCGCTGCTCTCGGCGGCGACGATCGTGACGCTCGCCGCCTCCGTGCCGATCGGCCTGTTCGCCGGTCGGATCGGATCCCGCAGGTTGCTCCTGGCCAGCGCTGCGTTGCTTCCGCTCTCGCTCGTCGTGCAAGGGCTCGCGACCGGGCTCTGGATGCTCATCGCCGGCCGGGCGCTCTTCGGCCTCAGCTTCGCGATTCTGTGGACGGTCGCCCCGGCCGTCGCCGCCGGTTCTGACCGCGGCGCGGCCGGCACCGGCCGGTTGATCGCCGCCGCGGGCGCGGGCTGGTTGATCGGGCCTGCCTTCTCCGGCGTCATGACGGACATATGGGGATATCGCGTCGCGTTCATCGCGATCGCCTTCGGAACCCTGCCGCTCGTCTACGTCCTCGCCCGGGCTCGCTCCGAGGAAGAACGTGCTCCGGCGGGACGCTTGCGGCATGCGCTCTCCGCGACGCGCAACGAGCATGCGCTCGGCGGTGCGATGCTCGTCACGGCGCTGCTCGGAGCCGTCGCAGGCGTATCCGGCCTGCTCGCGCCGCTCGTTCTCGCCGGCAACGGTCTCTCGGCCGGAGCGATCGGCATCGTCATCGCCCTCACCGCTGTGATGTTCACGGCGAGTGGCGCACTCAGTACCCGCATCCCGTCCTGGCGTGTCGACGTCCGACTGGTGGGAGCGACCGCGGCCGTCGTCGGCGCCACGTTCCTGATCCCGTTCGTCAGCTTCTCGACGTTCGCGATTGTCGGCTTTCTGATCGTGTCGGCGGGGGCGCGAGCGGTTCTCGTCTCGGTCGTCTACGCGCTCGCCCGCTCACATGTCCCGCGCGAGGCGCTCGCGACGCCGATCGGCGGCCTGATGAACGTCATGTGGGCCGGCGCGGCGCTCGCGGCTCCGCTCGCCGCCGGAGCCGCCTTGAGCGCAGGGGGCGCGAAGTGGGCATTCGTCGCGACGGCCGCCGTGGGGTTCGTGGTGGCGGCGTGGATGCTCGTGCCGCGGTCGCGAACCGCGTACGCCTAGATGGTTGATCGACAATTCACGGCGGGCCGGATGACGGCCACGACACGGCGCCGGATCGCCACCCTCCCTCGCCGTCCAGGCTTACCAGCCTGCACGACGAGTGAGTGCGTCGCCCGGCTTGGTCGTGACCGCCCCCGGCTGCGCGTCAATTATCGATCAACCATCTAGACCGAGGCCGTCTCTTTCCGCTGAAGCTCGCGCAGCTCCTCGATCGGGATGTGGCAGCGCATCAGGTGGCCGGGCTCGGCCTCGACGAGCGGCGGCTCCTGCTCGACGCAGATCGGCCCCAGGAAGCGCGGGCAGCGGGTGTGGAAGACGCAGCCCGTGGGAGGCTCCGCCGCGCTCGGGATGTCGCCTTCGAGCCGGATGCGATCACGCCCGCCGCCGTCGATCGTCGGGACGGCGGAGAGCAGCGCCTCCGTGTACGGGTGGTGCGGCCCGTCGAAGACGACATCGGCCGGGCCGAGCTCCTGCAGCCGGCCGAGGTAGAGGACGGCGATCCGGTCCGAGATGTAGCGGACGACGCCGAGGTCGTGCGAGATGAACAGGTAGGAGACCTGCTTCTCCGCCTGGAGTTCGACGAGCAGGTTGAGGATCGCGGCCTGCACGGAGACGTCCAGCGCGGACGTCGGCTCGTCGCATACCACCAGCTTCGGGTCCCCGGCGAAGGCGCGCGCGATCGCGACGCGCTGCTTGAGTCCCCCTGAGAGCTGGACCGGCTTCTGGGTCAAGGTGCGTTCCGTGAGCCGAACACTCTGAGCGAGCTCGCTCATTCTGCTCGCCGCCGTGTTGCCTCTGACCCCCGCGAGCTTTTTCAGCGACCTGAGCAAGATTCGGCGCACCGAGTGACGGCGGTTGAGCGCCGAGTCGGGATTCTGGAAGACGATCTGCAGCGCTCGAAGATCTGCTTTCGAGCGCTTCTGGTAGCGGCTGGACAACACCGCGCCCTCGAGCGTTGCAGTTCCTGCGGTTGGCTCGACGATTCCGAGCAGGGTGCGTGCGAGCGTCGTCTTGCCGCTTCCCGACTCACCAACCAGGCCCAGCGTCTCTCCCGGCCAGATCGCAGCGCTCACGTCCGTAAGAGCGTGCACATCGTTGCCGCGCTGACGAAACACCTTCGTCAGCTCGTGGAGCTCGAGCAACGGGGGCGCTTTGCGGTCGACGGGAGGCAGGTCGATATCCGCAGCCTCGACGCGTGGGAGGTGCCGTGCCTGCTCGTGGTACCAACAGCGGCTCTCGTGTCCGCCGCCGACGCGAATGAGCGGCGGCTCCTCGGTCCGGCAGCGGTCGTCGGCGAGCGCGCAGCGGTCGGCGAAGACACACCCGGGGAGCTCGGCCCCGATGCTTGGAAGGAATCCCGGGATCGTGTCCAGCCGACCGTGATCCTTCCGCACGCCACCGCGCGGGATACAGCGGAGCAGGCCGACCGTGTACGGGTGACGCGGGTCCTGGAGGACCGTGTCGACGAGCCCCTCCTCGACGAGACGGCCGGCGTACAGCACGCCCACGCGCGAACACATCTTCGAGATCACGCCGAGGTTGTGGCTGATGAAGAGCACGGAGGTCGAAAGCTCCGCCTGCAGCTGAGAGACGATGTCGAGCACCTCCGCTTCAACCGTCGCGTCGAGGCCGGTGGTCGGCTCGTCGAGGATCAGGAGGGCCGGGTCCTTCGCGAGCGCCATTGCGATCACGGCCCGCTGCTGCATGCCCCCGGAGAGCTGGTGCGGGTAGCGGCTCATCACCGATCCCGGGTCAGCGATCTGTACGCGCGCCAGCGCCGCCTCGCGCGCGTTCTGTCGCCTCCCGACCCGGAACTCCGAGCACCGTAAATGCCTCCGCGACCTGTGCTCCGACTCGCATCGAGGGGTTCAACGCGGCGCCGGGGTTCTGGTAGACCATCGAGACCGACCGCGCATGAAACTCGCGCAAGGCGCCGCCGCGCAAGGCGAGGGCGTCTGTGCCGGCAACGTCGATCGAGCCGGAGCTCACGCGTCCATTGCGTGGCAGGTAGCGGACGATTGCGAGGGCGGCGGTCGATTTTCCGCAGCCCGACTCGCCCACGAGCCCGTACGACTCTCCGCGTCCGATTCCGAGCGAGACGCCGCGAAGCACCTGGCGGTCGTGCCCGCGAACCCGATAGACGACGTCGAGGTCACGGAGCTCCAGCGCCGTCTGCGCCAGGGTCGTCTCGCTCATCGCTCCAGCACCTGCTGGATGGAGTCCGAGACGAGGTTGACGGCGACGACGAGCGACGAGATCGCGAGCGCAGGAAACAGCACCGTCCACCATTGATCCGCGAGGTACGGGTAGTTGTCTGCGATCTGCACCGCCCAGTCCGCCGAGGGTGGCTGGAGCCCGAAGCCGATGAACGTGAGGGTCGCGACCGCGAAGATCGCGTAGCCGAGGCGGACCGTCGCTTCGACGATGATGGGCGGCATCACGTTCGGAAGCACCTCTACGAACATCACGTAGGGCGGGCGCTCGCCGCGCAGTCTCGCCGCTTCGACGTAGTCGAGCTGTGCCTCTCCGAGCACCGCCGCACGGACCGTCCTGGCGATGATCGGGGCGAAGACGATGGCGATCACGAGCGTCACCGACCACACGGACCGGGTTCCGAGCGAGGCGACCACCGTGACCGCGAGCACGATGAGCGGGATCGCGAGGACTGCGTCGATGACCCGGCTGATCGTGTCGTCGGCGATGCCGCGAAAGTACCCCGTGACGAGGCCGAGCGCGGTGCCGAGCACCGTCGCGAGCAGGGTGGCCAGAGGCGCGACGAGCAGGATGTCCCTGGATCCGGCGATCACGCGCGAGAAGACGTCGCGCCCGAGTCGATCCGTGCCGAACCAGTACTCCGACGACGGGGGCACGCTCAGGTCCTCCGTCTGATCGTAGATCGGGTCGTACGGCGTGATCCGATCGCCGAGGATCGCGCACACGACCCAGAATCCGATCACGACGGCGCCGATGACGAAGCTCGGGTTGCGGAGCAGGAGCCGCAGCCGTTCGCGGCGCGCGGTCCGCGCTTCCGACCCCGCGATAGGCGTCGCTAGGTCGCTTCCGGGCAGATCCCCGGCCGGAGCGGGCGCCGTGGGGCCGATGCTCACGGTCGAGCGATCCTCATTCGGCGTTCCCATAGCGGATGCGGGGATTGATCATGGCAAAGAGGATGTCGGCTAGGAGCGTGACGATCAGGAAGCCCGTCCCGACGACCACTACGCCCGCGGTCAGGAGCGTGAAGTCCTTCTGCTCGGCTGCTTGGAGCACCATCAGTCCGATGCCCTGGTAGTTGAACAGGAACTCGATCGCGACGAGGCTCCCGATGAGGTAGCCGGCCTGGGTCGCCACGACCGCGATCGTCGGCATGAGGGCGTTTCGCAGCACGTGTCGCCGGACCACCGTCTCGTGGGGCAGGCCCTTCAGGTACGCCGTTCGGGTGTAGTCGGCTTCGAGCGCCTCGATGACCCCCGCCCGGGTGATCCGCGCGATGTAACCGAACAGCACGATCACGACCGCCACCGCGGGCAACGTGAGGTACTTGACCTGGGTCAGAGGCCCAGCACCTGGCTCCGACTGGGCGGTGACCGGAAACCAACCGAGCCAGATCGCGAAGATGAGGATCAGCACGAGCCCGGTCACGATCTCGGGTATCACCGCGAGCGACAGTCCGAGGATGGTGATCGTCTTGTCGGTCGCGCTTCCCACTCTCAGGCCTGCCAGGATCCCTCCGAGGATCCCCAGCGGAACGAAAAGGACGAAGGCGAGCGCTGCCAATTTGAGTGAGTTCTTGAGCGCGGGTTCGATGATGTCCCAGACAGGGACGTCGGTCGCAAGGGATTTCCCGAGATCGCCCTGTACGGCACCGCGGAGCCAGTCGAGGTACTGGACGACGGCGGGCCGATCGGTGCCGTGCTCGCGGTTGTACTCGGCTACTGCCTCCTCCGGCGCGTCGCGCCCCAGGACGGCGCGGCCGACATCGCCCGGCAGGAGTTGCGCGGTCCCGAACACGATCGCGCTCAGCAGGAGAAGCGTTATCAGCGCAAGGCCGAGGCGCTTGAGGACGTAACGGACGATGGCTTCAGGCCCCTGGTGTGGGCCGGCCGAAGACTATCTTCGGCCGGCCATGTCCACTTCCTATGCGAGGGACGTCTTTGCCAGACGCACGTGCGAGATGGCCTCCGCCTGGTAGTTCCGAACCCTGGACGAACTGGCAGTGACGAACGAGATGAAGTACGACGTGACGACCGGCGTATCGCGCAAGAGAAGGCCGGCCAGTTTCTTCGTCGCCTTCCGCTGCCCTTGGAGGTCGGCTGACTGGAGATACGACCGCGCCGCCGAGTCGAACTCAGCGTTCTTGTAGTGCGCGGCATTCCAGATCCCGTCCGACATGTATGCGGCCGTGAGGTAGGTGTTCGGCACTCCGCGAGCGCCGTACTCGGTGATCGTCGCGGGTCGGTTGATCCACGGCGTTGTCGCGTAGTAGTCCGCCCCACCACCGTAGTACTCGGCGTTCGACTGCACCTCGAGTGAGATGTCCATGCCCGCCTGACGCCCCGCGGCCTGGATCGCCTGCGCATAGTCGGGCAGGTCGATCCCGTTCCACGTGGTGATCGTGAACTTGGGGTTCTCCTGTCCGGCGGCCTTGAGCAGGGCTCGCGCGAGTGCGAGGTTCTGCTTGCGCTGCTTGATCGACGGGTCGGTGGACGGAAACTTCGACCAGAACGGAGAGTCGTTGCCGAGCGTGCCCGAACCGAGGATGACCCGCCTGATCAGGTCGGGACGATTGAGCGACTAGCGCGATGGCGCGTCGCACTCTCGGGTCCCTGAACGGGTCGCGGTCGACCCGGAGACCGAACATCCGATGAGCGGCTGACGGCACGGTGTACACCTTGAAACGGCTGTTGTTCTTGAAGGGTGCCGCCTCCTGGGCCGAGAGCTGAACAGCAAGGTCGATCTGACCCCCACGCAACGCGAGTACTTGCGGTGCGGTGCCTTCATACCAAGTGAACACCACCCCGTCGAGCGGCGGGGAGCCGCCCCAGTACCCGGGGAAGCGAACGAGCTCCGCGCGCGTGTTCGGTGTACCGCTCTTGAGCCGAAACGGTCCTGTTCCGATCATCCCGCTCGAAATCCACGCTTCCTTCCTGCTCGCGATGGCTGCCGGCTGGATGATTGCCTGGTACGAGGTCTGGCTGACCAGGTACGGGAAAGCAGCGCTCGGTGACTGGAGGCGGAACTCGACCGTGTACGGGCCTCTCTTGATCACGCCCGCGGGCGCGAGGAGGGTCTTCGGGATAGCGGAGAAGAGCTCTGACGTCGCCGCCGCCATGTATTGCTTGAAACTCGCGACGACATCGTCGGCGTTGAACGTCTTGCCGTTGTGGAACTTGACGCCTCGGCGGAGCTGGAAAGTCCAGACCGTCGCGTTGGCGTTCGACTTCCAGCTCGTGGCAAGGGCTGGCTTCACCTGCAGCGCCGCGTTGGAGAATGTGAGGAACTCCCCACAGAGGCTTACAAACGCGAGCGAGCCGGCTTCCCTGAGCAGAATCGGCTCGAAGCTCGAACCTGCCTTGGTCGCACCTACTCGGAGTGTGCCGCCCCTCTTTTGCGCGACCGCCGTTGGGGCGCCAAAGGCGACGTCTTCGCCGACGTAGCGAAGGAGGAGGCCCATCGTCCCCGCACCGAGCCCGAAGATCGACGCACGGCGGAGGAACTCCTGCCGGTCGAGCTCACCACCGACGAGCTCGTCGATGAGGTTGTTCTCGATCGGGCCGGCTTCGTTGAACCGGTACTCCTCGACCTTCCTTCTCGTATCGCGATCCATCGTGCTGGTACTCCCTTCCCTCGGCGTAGCAGACGTTTTCCCTACCGCGGCGTCTCGCTTTCGAGGCTGCCGCAGTCAGAGCCTCTCACTAGGACGAATTACTCCGGTGTATGTCGGTCCGGGTTGTGGGTGGTTCAGCAAGTAGGTGGATACAAAATACGCCCTGAACGGCGAGAGTCAAGCACTCTTCTCCAGCGTTCATGACTCGGCACGAACCTCGGCGTTGGTCATGTCCAGCACCTCGTCGAAGCGGCTGGACAGTGCATCCACGGTCGGCACTTCGGCGAACTCTACGCCGCGCGACTCGGCGTAACGAACCCGGGTATAGCGACCCGCGGCGGCGTGGATGACCTCGCCGCTGACCCGGCACTCCTCGCTCACGAGGTACGTGACGGCCACCGAGGCGAACGCCGGGTCGAACTCCTCGTCCAGGATCTCGACCGACATGCGCGTGCGGGCGAGGGGTGAGACGGCGTTCGCGAGGATGTTCCGCTGGCGACCTTCGATCGCGAGCGTGTTCACGAGGCCCACGAGACCGAGCTTCGCCGCCCCGTAGTTGGCCTGCCCGAAGTTGCCGTACAGGCCGGTCACGGACGTCGTCACGACGATCCGCCCGTACTCCTGCTCCCGGAAGTGCGGCATCGCAGCATGGGTGACGTTGAAGGCCCCGTACAGGTGCACCTTGAGAACGGCGTCCCACTCCTCGCCGGTCATCTTGTGAAACGTGCGATCGCGGAGGATCCCCGCGTTGTTCACGACCGCGTCGATGCGGCCGAACGACTCGAGCGCCTGCCGGACGATCGCGGCTCCGCCCTCGGGAGTGGAGACATCGTCGTGGTTGGCGACCGCCTCACCGCCTGCCGCGACGATCTCGGCCACGACGTCGTCGGCCGCGCGTCGCTCGGCTCCTAACCCGTCGAGCGAGGCGCCGAGATCGTTCACCACGACCTGTGCCCCGTTCTCGGCCAGCATCAGCGCGTGGCTCCGACCGAGCCCGCCGCCTGCGCCCGTGACGACGACGACCCGTCCCTCGACGCCCGCCACTAGGTGACGACCTCCACAGCTGCGTCGCGGCTGGCCATCAGCTGCACGAAGACCCCCTTCTGCACGACCTCGTCGCGCTGGTTCTTGATCTCCTGCTCGATGCGGACGACGCCGCGCCCGGGCTTGCTCGTCGGCCGGGTCTCGACCACCGTCGACTCCATCCGGATCGTGTCCCCGAACTTGACGATGCCGACGAACCGCCAGTCCTCGAGGCCGAGAAACGCCAGGTTGGTGCCGCTGAAGATCCCGGTCTGGATCCCGAGCCCCGCGGCGATCGAGAGCACGAGCAACCCATGCGCGATCTGCTCCCCGAACGGCCCTTGCTTCGCGAACTCGCGGTCGACATGCAGCGGGATTGTCGTCTCCCGAGAGGTCCGCGAAGGTTGTTACGTCCGCTTCGGTGACCGTCCGCGTGGCGGTCGCGAACGTCGCGCCCACCTCGAAGTCCTCGAAGTACATGGCCGTCACGGGCTCTTGCTCCCGTCGAGCCCGAGCACACGGATGGCGTTCTCCTTGAGGATCAGCGGCTTCACGTCGTCCCGGAAGCCGGCCTGCTCGAAGTCCGAGATCCAGCGCTCGGGCGTGATGAACGGGAAGTCCGAGCCGAACAGCACCTTGTGCTTGAGCAGGGTGTTGGCGTGGTGCACGAGTTGCGGCGGGAAGTACTTCGGCGACCAGCCGGAGAGATCGATGTGCACCTGGGGCTTGTGCATGGCGACGGCGATGGCCTCGTCCTGCCAGGGCATCGAGGGATGCGCGAGGATGATTGGCATCTCCGGGAAGTCGACGGCGACATCGTCGAGGTACAGCGGGTTCGAGTACTTGAGACGAATGCCGCCGCCTCCGGGCTGCCCCATGCCGATGCCGCTCTGCCCCGTGTGGAAGAGGGCCGGGAGCCCGGCCTCGGCGATCGCCTCGTAGAGCGTGTACGCGTGCCGGTCGTTGGGGAAGAAGGCCTGCATGCTCGGGTGGAACTTGAATCCGCGGACGCCGTGCTCGGAGATCAGCCTCCTCGCCTCTCGCGCGCCCGCCTTTCCCTTCCAGGGGTCGATGCTCGCGAACGGGATCAGCACGTCCGGGTGCGCCGCAGCGACCTCTGCGATCTCCTCGTTCGACACGGGCACCTCGCCCGTGCCCGCCTCGCTGTCGACGCCGAAGACGACCGCGGCCATGTTTCGCTCCCGGTAGTACACGGCGACGTCCTCGACGGTAACGGCGGTGTCGACCTCCGTCTTGAACATCGACGACGCTTCGAGCCGCTGCGCTTTCGTCAGCGGATCCTCTTCGCCACGAAGCGGGATCTTGGCGTGCGTGTGGATGTCGATCGCGACCAGGTTCTCGACGTTCACGCGTCACCTCCCGCGTTCGCGTCGGCCTTGAGCGCGCGTTTGAGCACCTTCCCGGTCGGAGAGCGCGGCAGTCCGTCGACGAAGTGGACGACGCTCGGCTTCTTGTACGACGCGGCCCGCGTTGCGACGTGGCTGACGATCTCCTCCTCGCCGACCGTCGCGTCGGGACGGCGCACGACCCACGCGACGACGCGCTCGCCGAAGCGGGCGTCGGGCTCTCCGGTCACGGCGACCTCGGCCACATCCGGGTGGGTGGCGACGATCTCCTCGACCTCCTTCGATGCGATGTTCATCCCGCCGGAGAGGATCATGTCCTTCTTGCGGTCGACGATCGCGTAGAAGCCGTCTTCGTCGATCGTGGCGACGTCGCCCGTCGAGAACCACCCTTCCTCGTCCGTGAAAGGCTCGATGCCTCCGTCGGGAGCCAGATAGCCGGCGGCGACCGTGTACGTGCCCGGCTTGCCGCCACGAACCAGGATCTCGCCCGGCTCGCCCACGGGGACGTCCCGTCCGTCGTCTCCGACCAGCCGCACCTCGACGCCCTGCAAGGCGCGTCCGCACGAGCGCGGGTGCTCCAGCTGGTGCTCGTGGTCGAGGAACGTGACGAGGCCGGCCTCGGTGCTTCCGTACGCCGCGCCGAAGCGGGCGTTCGGAAAGAGTGCGCGGATCTCCTGCAGCATCGCGTCGCCGACGCTCTCCCCGGTCATCAACACGTGACGGACGCCCGTCATCGGCTCGACCTTCTCCTCGCGAACGAGCCCGAGGAGGTCGCGGAGCGCGGTCGGTACGCCCGGGAGCGAGGTCACACGGCGATCTCGCACCGCCGCTGCGAGCCCGGCCGCGCTGTACTCGCCGAGCAGGTACGTCGTAGCCCCCTGGAAGAGAGCGCAGAGCAGAAGCGGCTGCGCGGCTCGATGAGCGAGCGGCGTGAAGATGAGGAAGCGGTCGGAGGGGTCGTAGCCGATGGCCAGCTGCAGCACCCAGACGGATGTGATCTGCGTCGAGCGCGTGTACACGACCCCTTTGGGCAACGCGGTCGTTCCTGACGTGTAGACGATCACGTCCTCGCTCGAGCGGCGTGGCTCGACCCGCGTCGCCGAGCCGACGGCTACGCGCTCGTAGGCGTCGCCCACGTCGAGCGTGGCGACTCCGGCGAGCAGCTCCTGCACCTCGGCGTCATCGTGGGCGGTCTCATCCCGCACGACGAGAGCGAGATCCGCCTCCCCGAGGATGTGCCCGACCTCCCGCCGGCGATAGCGGTGGTTGATCGGTACCACGGGGATGCCGGCCTTGTGCGCTGCGACGTACGCCTCGACCCATTCGGGGCGATTCGCGCAGTAGATGCCGACCCGGCGGCCGGGCTCGACCGTGCACTGGAAGTGGTGCGCGAGCGCCTCGGTGCGCCGGTCGAGCGCACGGTAGGTGAGCTCGCCTTCGTCCCACTCGATGGCATTTCGCTCGGGTGCGCGCCTGGCCCCACCGCGGCAGAGGCTCGCGACGCTCGCTCCCTCGGTCACGTCACGCGCCGCGGGCGTCGTCCGTGGCCTCGAAGCTCGCCCGCACGACCTCCCAGCCGTCCGCGATGTGTCGCTCCATCGCGGCGCGGGCGGTCTCGGCATCGCGTTCGCGGAGCGCTGCGACGATCTCATCGTGCTGATCGGCGAAGTGCTCGGGCGGCCCTTCCAGGTACACACGCGTGTAGAGCTCTCGCAGGAGGCGTCCCCAGTAGCTGCGCACGACGGAGACCAGATCCGAGCGGGCCGCGTCGTAGATGCACCAGTGCAGCGCAGAGTCCGCCTCGATGAGCCGGGGCAGCCCGTCCGTGGATTCCGCGACCGCGACCCGGAACGCGGTGCTCAGCTGCTCGAGGTCCTGGAGCTCGTCGTCGGTCATCGTCTCTGCGGCTCGCGCGGCGAGGAACGACTCGAGCGGCGCGCGGAGCAGGTAGAGCGCTCGCGCCTCGGCGGTGCTCGTCGTGCCTGCGACGTAGGTGCCCTTTCCGCGCCGACGCACGATCAAGCCGTGCCCCTCGAGCACGCGCATCGCCTCGCGCACGGGCGTGCGGCTGACGCCGAGCCTGCGCGCGAGCTGATCCTCCGAGACGCGCTCTCCGGCCGCGAGCCTGCCCTCGACGATCTCGATCTCGAGCAGCTGTCGAACGTGCTCGGGATAGGAGAGCGGCAGCGTGCTCGCTGGCACTCGCGCGGTCAACGTCGGGCGAGAATACAGCGTACGAAACACTGCCGACACTTCTTCAAGCGCTTTCCGGTCGTGGCCGCCAGAACGACTCGGGATCCGTGCGCAATTGCTCGGTGTCCTGACCCGGCGCCGGAGCCGGCGGGGCGGCGTCCCGACCGCCGAGATCCCAGGGCGGGCCACCCGCGACGAGCGGCGCGGCATGCGGGAGGGGCAGGTCGCGGAGGAGCCCGGTGTCCCGGAAATCCGCCCGCCCGAGAATGCTCTCGTCTCGGAGCGTCTGCACGGCCGGCACGCCGCGATCGCCCAGAAGCTGCGCCCACTCCGCAGCCGGGCGCGCTGCGAGAGCCCGTTCGAGCAGGTGGCCGCTGAGCGAAGAGACTCCCAGGACTTCGCCCAGGGCAGCCCTTTCCTCGACGGAGCGGCAGGTCACGGCGAGGTTCCCGTCCCGTGTTTCATACAAGCCGTCGAGCTCCTGCGCGGTGGACGCCCGACTCGCCTGCAGGACGTGCGTCACCGCCTCGAGCATCGACGTCTCGACGCGCACCGGCCCGCCCACGGATGCACGCGCGTTGAGCGCGGCGCACACGGCTTCCGCCGCGACGGTCGAGGTGACGAGGTCGACGAAGCCGTAGTAGCGCAGGCGCCGCGGGAGGCCCGTCTCGTCGGCGTTGTCCGAAGCGAAGCCGCTGAACGCCTGCATGTGCGGGTCAGTGCACGGCTCGCCCGCGAGCGGGCCCTCCGAGCCGAAGCCCGTCACCGAGCAGTAGACGAGTCGCTGGTTGAGCTCGCTCAGCTCCTCGTAGCCGAAGCCGATCCGGTCGAGCGCTCCCGGCCGGAAGTTCTCGAGGACGACGTCGGCGCCGGAGACGAGGCCGCGCGCGAGCTCCCGGTCGTCGTCGTCCTTCAGATCGAGCTGCACGGATCGCTTTCCCTGGTTGAGCGCGAGATACGTGGTGCTGAGCCCGCCGACCGTGGGCCGGACGAAGAGGATGAACTCGTTCGGCGCCTCGACCTTGACGACATCGGCGCCGAGCCAGGCGAGCAGGGTGGCGGCGAACGGCCCGACTCCGCCGACGCCGAAGTCCACGACCCGAACGCCGGCGAGCGGGCGCGCCGGATCGGGGCTCGAGCTCGAGGCGACCCGCGTGCGCCCGGCGGGATCGAGCTGGAAGGGCAGGCCGTGCGCGCCGCGCTCTCGAAGGCCGAGAGCCCGGGACTGTGGATGATCGAGGCACTCCTCGAGCGTCTGGAACTGGACGGACGATCCGCCGTTTCGGCGGATCAGCGCGATCGCTTCGTCGGTGGAGAGCGACGCGAGCCGCTCCTCGTAGATGGGGCGCGCGAGATCGACGTCGTCCCCCCAGCCGACGGTCTCGCTCCAGCGATGCTGCAGCCGCTCGCTCGTAGACGCGTCGAGGTCGAGCTCCTCCGCGAACCCGCGCCATGCCTGCTCCGCGCCGGCCGGGAAGTCGAGCGTGATCCGTCCGTCTCGCGTTTCGTAGCCCGAGTCGACGAGGCGGTCGCGGGAGCGGACGTGGGTTCCCACCCACTCGTCCGGGCGAGTGCGAGCCGCCCAGATGATCGTCTTCAGGGTGAACAGGGCGCGGAGCGGTGAGACGGCGACATCGTGCCGCGTGCCCGCGACCCGGCCGCCGTGCAGCCAGGCGAGGGTCGCCTGGACCGCGCTGATCCCCGCGACGACCGTGCCGACGTCGCATCCGATGCGCGCCGGCAGTCCGTCAGCAGGCCCCACGTAGCTCGTCAGGCCGGCTGCGGCCTGCGCGGTCGTCTCGGAGGCGACGAGTCCTCCGTTCAGGCGCTCGGACTCGAATGTGCAGACGAGCGCCGTGGCGGTGCAGTCGGCGGAGGGATCGCGTCCGGAGTCGATGAGCACGACGTCCGCATCGCGGCTTCTCGACGTCGACGACCGCGGCGCCGAGCTGCTCCAGATGGCGCGCAGCGACCGCTGCAGCGGGGTCGTCGGTGAGCGCGCACACGACGATCCCGTCGAGAAGCGTGCCGCTCATCGAGCTGCGAGGAACTGGCCGAGCTCGGCTCTCAGCAACTTGCCGCTCGGCGAGCGGGGAAGGGTCTCGAGCGGCCACACGAGCTCCGGCCACTTCAGCTTCGCGAGGCCCGCCTGGCGGCAATGCTCGCGCAGCTCGTCCACCGTCGGGGCAGCTCCGTCGGCGACGACCAGCGCAGCAACCCGCTCGCCGAGCCGTTCGTCGGGTGCCCCGACGACTGCGACGTCGTGGACGGCCGGATGCGTCGCGAGGACGTCCTCGACCTCGACCGGCGAGACGTTCACCCCGCCGCGGATGATCCTGTCGTCGAGCCGTCCGTGGAGGCGGACGTAGCCGTCGGCGTCGATCGTCGCCTCGTCTCCCGTCGCGAACCAGCCGTCCTCTCGGAAGCGGTGCGCCTCTGCGTCGCCCCAGTAGCCGGTCGCGAGCTGCGGCCCTCGCACGTGAAGCTCGCCGTCGACCAGCCGAATCTCCATGCCCTCGAGCGGCCGGCCGTCGGTGGTCAGCTTCTTCTGCTCGGGCGCGTCCGGGCGGACACGTCGTCACGCCGCCGCATTCGGACGTGCCGTAGTACGCGGTGGCGTCAGTGGAGGGAAGGGCACTCCGTGCGCGCTCGAGCAGTTGCGTCGAGACGGGAGCGCCTCCGCACAGGAAGACACGGAGGCTCTCCAGCTCCGCGGCGCCGTAGCGCTCGGCGTGCTCGACGACGTCGAAGAGGAACGGCGTCGGCGCTGCGACGAACGTGCAACCGTGCATGGCGGTGAGCTTCGCAAGGAGCGGCCGCGTCCCAAGTCGGCATCAGCACGACGGGGCACCCGGCGGCCAGCGCGAGGCGGACGCCATAGACGAACCCCACCGCGTGCCCGACCGGGGCGGCAACGAGGACGACGTCGTCAGGGCCGAGCCCGTACCGCCTCACGAATCCGTCGGCGATCAGGGCGAGCGTCTTCTCCGTGTGCACGGCGCCCTTCGGAGCGCCCGTCGTCCCTGAGCTGTACGCGAGCCAGGCGATGTCGTCCGGATCCCGGGCCGGTGCGAGTGCGGGATCTGCGTGTTGCTCGTACCCGAAGTCGGCATCGGACAGGATCCTCGTCAGCTCGCCGATCTGCGCCTCGACCTCCGGATCGACGTTTCCATCGAGAACGGCAACCCGCGCAGCGGTTTCCGTGACGACGTGTACGAGCTCGCGCCTCCACTGCCAGGGGACGTTGACGAGCACGGCGCCGCAGAGCCGGACGGCCAGGTAGACGCTGACGAAACCCAGAGAGCTCGGCAGCGCGACGACGACCCGATCGCCGGGAACGACGCCTGCCGCTCGCAGCCGGGCGGCCGTCCTCGACCCCGCATCGCACAGCTCGGCGACGGTCAGCGACGATCCGGGCTCGGCCGCCGCGAAGCTCTCCGGCGGGACGCCGCCGAAGGGACTGCCACTCGGGCGGGCCGACGCCGCTCACCGAAGTGCGGGCAGGAGCTCCCGCGCGTAGCGGTCGAGCGTGTCGAGCGTCGAGCGCGCGGCGGCAGGGGACGGCGCCGGGTCGAGGGCGATCGAGTCCTCGTGGATCATCCCGAGCGCGAGGTGCTCGATCCCGACGTCCACGAACTCGCGTAGCGCCGCCGCGCACGTCTCGGGCGTGCCGTGGACGCAGTACTTGTCGATCCAGGGCGTGAAGTCCTTGCCGTAGCGCCAGGAGAGATCGCGAATCCCGAGCTCGCGTGCGCGCTCGGGCGAGTCGTCCATGCTGACGTAGACGAACGCCGACTCGACGAACCTCGGGCTGAGCTCGACACCGAGCCGCTCGGCTTCCGCACGAACCTCCTGGAAGGCCGCTCGGCAGCGCTCGGCCGTGTACATGTAGGGCATGTAGCCGTCGCCGAGACGGGCGGCACGCGTGATCGCGGCGCCGGAGCGCCCCGCGAGCCAGATCGGCGGTCCACCTTCCTGAACCGGCTTCGGCGTCAGCCAGACGTCCTCCAGCTCGAACACCGAGCCCTGATAGGAGAACGTCTCCTCGGTCCAGTACTTGCGCATGATCTCGATCGTCTCGGTCGTGCGGCGCCCACGCCTGGCCATCGGCACTCCCGCGGCCTCGAACTCCTTCGGGAAGTCGCCGCCCACGCCCGCGACGACGACGAGCCGCCCCTCCGCGATGATGTCGAGGGTCGCGAGCTCCTTCGCGAGCATGGTCGGATGCCGGAGCGGGGTGAGGATCGCCGCCGGCCCGAGGAGGATTCGCTCGGTCACCGCGGCGATGCCCGCGAGCACCGGAACCGCGTCGAGGATGGGCCGGTGGAAGACGATGTGCTCGCCCGTCCAGATCGAGTCGAACCCGAGCTCTTCGGCCGCCTGGAAGTGCTCGGTCGGCCACCAGACCCCGCCACAGGTGATGCCGACCTTGGCCATCTACCCCGTGGTCTCCTGTCCCGAGACCCGGTAGTGGGCGACCTTCTCGGCGTCGACCTCGACCCCGAGCCCCGGCTCGTCGTTCGCCAGCAGCGCGCCGTCGCGCATAGGCGAACGGCTGTGCGACGACGTCGTCGGTGAAGTAGCGGCCCGCGGTCGTGGTCGGATTCGCGCCCTCGGGTGCGTTGATCGGGATGACGCAGGGCAGGAGCTCGGCGGGCGAGGCGAGCGCGACGTGCAGGTTGGCCGCGTTGCCGATGCCGAGCTCGAGCGCGCCGTTCAGATCGTGCGGCAGCCCCGCGGCACGGGCGATGCCGCACACCTCGCGCGCCCGCGCCATGCCGCCGGCCTTGCCCACGTAGACCGACAACGCGTCCACGGCTCGCCGTCCGACGAGCTCGAGCGCGTCACCGGGGCTCCAGCACGCCTCGTCCGCCATCACCGACACCGGCGCATCGCGATGCACCTCCTCCAGCTCGGCAAGGCCGAGCAGCGGCTGCTCGACGAGGTCGGCGCCGGCGTCCGCCAGAGCGGCGAGCGCGCGCCGCGCGGTGATCCGGCCGTGGTAACCGCCGTTGGCGTCGAGGCGCAGGAAGACGTCCTCTCCGAGCGCTTCCCGCAGGCTGCGGATCAGCCGCGCGTCACGATCGGAGTCCTGGCCGCCCTTCACCTGCAGCGCCCTCACGCCGTCCGCGAAGGCGGCCTGGCCCTCGGCGAGCGCCTCGTCCTCGGGCATCAGACCCAGCATGTGCGCGACCGGCACTCCGGCTCGGGCGCGCCCGCCGAGGAGCGCATACGCGGGGACACCGTGGCGCGGCCCGCGAGATC
This sequence comes from uncultured Actinomycetes bacterium, assembly GCA_963850485.1. Classification (GTDB taxonomy): domain Bacteria; phylum Actinomycetota; class Thermoleophilia; order Gaiellales; family Gaiellaceae; genus GMQP-bins7. The sequence continues at coordinate 44,969 of CAWKLR010000016.1, forward strand.
GTGGGCGGCGATGTCGAGGAGCGCCTTTGCATACGGGTTCCCCACGACGACCTCGTCGAGGCGCGCGGAGAGCTCGCCGAGGGAGAACGGCCGCTCGAGGAGCGCGGGCGCGAGGTACTCGTGGACGATCGCCGAGATCGTGCCGGGCGTCTCGCCGTGGCGCCTGCCGTCGGCGTCGCCCCAATCGCGCAGCCCGACGACCTCGCCCCAGCCCTCGACGCCGTTGCCCTCGATCCGCACGAGCACGAACTCTCCGAGCGGTCTCGACAGGGAGAGCCAGCGGAAGTCCGCGCGAGGGGGGAGGCGGACGACGATCGTCTCCACGCGTTCGATCGAGAGCAGCACTACGCGTCCTCCTCGATGGTCAGCACGAGGTTCGCATGCTCGTCGACGACGAGGGTCGCGAACGGCGGTACGAGCGTCGTCGAGTCGGCCTGGTGCACGACCGCGGGGCCGGCGAAGCGCGAGCCGGTGTCCAGCGTGGCTCGTTCGTAGATCGCCGTGGCGACGAAGCCGGAGCCGGGCATGAACACCGAGCGAGCCGTGGGTTCGGGGCCGCGTTCCGAACGCGGCTCGGAGCCCGTGCCTCCAGCGAGGGCTTGTCGATCACGACGCTGGCGGCCAGGCGCATCGTGACCAGCTCACACTCGTCCGCGGGGCTCGAGAAGCCGTACGCGCGCTCGTGCAGGGCATGGAAGTCGTCGAGGATCGCGTTCGTGTCGCCTGCTCGAACCCGTTCGAGATCGACCGGCACGTTGACCTCGTAGGCCTGGCCGACGTAGCGGACGTCGCACGTATGGGCGAACGAGTACTTCCTCGTGCGGAGTTCACGGTCTGCTTCGATCTCGCCGCGCGCCTCCTCGCCGAGCGCGTCGAAAGCCGCGGCGAGCGTTACCGGGAGCGCGGGCTCGTCTCCGCGATGGAGCTCGCTTCGCGCGTAGTCGAGACGCACGTCGGCGGTCAGCAGCCCGAGCGCCGAGAGCGTTCCCGGATGCGGGGGGACGATCACCGTCGAGATCGACAATCGCCGGGCGAGCTCGGCGGCGTGCAGAGGACCTGCGCCACCGAAGGCGACGAGCGCGTGATCGCGCGGATCGTCGCCCCGCGCTCGCAGGGCAACCCGCACGGCGCGTTCCATGGCGGCGTTGACCACCTCGATCGCGCCGGCCGCCGCGTCCTCGACGCTCGAGCCGAGGCGCCTCCGCGAGTGGCTCGATCGCCGCGCGCGCGAGCTCGACATCGAGCGCGAGGCGGCTCGCGAGCGGGAAGTCCGCGGTCAGCCGACCGAGAATCAGCTGGCAGTCCGTGACCGTCGGCGCCGTACCGCCCCGGCCGTAGCAGGCAGGCCCCGGCTCGGATCCCGCGCTCTCGGGACCGACGCTGAGCGCCCCGCCCTCGTCGAGTGCCGCGATCGAGCCTCCACCCGCTCCGATCGAGTGCACGTCGATCGCCGGGAGCCGGATCGGGATCTCGCCGATCGTCAGCTCGGTGCTCATGCGCGGCTCGTAGCCGCCGACCACCGAGACGTCTGCGCTCGTTCCTCCCATGTCGAAGCAGATCAGGTCCGCGTGGCCGGTCGAGCGTGCGAGCTGCGTGCACGCCACCACTCCGGCGACGGGGCCGGAGAGCGCGAGCGTCACCGGGCGTGACCTGGCCGCGGCCGGAGTCAGGGCGCCTCCGTTCGACTGGGTCACGAAGAGCGACGCCGACGAGCCCGCGGCCGAGAGCGAGGTTTCGAGCCGCGTCAGGTAGGTGTCGATCAACGGCATCAGCGCGGCATTGAGAACCGTCGTCGCGGTTCGCTCGTACTCGCGGAGCTCGCGAGAGAGCTCGGAGGAGGCGCAGACCAGCCAGCCGTTCCGCGCTCGCAGCAAGTCGGCGATCTGCTGCTCGTGGGCGGGGTTCCGGTACGAGTGCAGGAGCACGACGGCGACCGACTCGATGCCCGCCTCCTCCAGCGCCTCGACGGCCGTCTCCGCGCTCGCCGATGTCGACCGGCTCGAGCACCGCGCCGTCCGCGCCGACGCGCTCGCGTACTTCGAAGCGGAGCTCTCGCGGAATCAAGGCGGGGAGCTGCTCGATGAACGGGTCGTAGAGCTCGCTCCGCCAGTGCCTGCCGATCTCGAGGACGTCGCGGAAGCCCTCCGTGGTGACGAGAGCCGTCGGCGCGAGGCGACGCTCGATGATCGCGTTCGTCGCGAGCGTCGTTCCGTGCAGGAGCAGTCGTACGTCCTCACTGCCCGCGCCCACCTCCTCGGTCAGCGCCTCGAGCCCGCGCAGGAAGCCCGAAGCCGGATCGGAGCGCGACGAGGGCACCTTCAGGTGATGCAGCTTCCCGCTCGACCGCCTCGACCGCGACCACGTCGGTGAACGTCCCACCGATGTCCACCCCGACGTACCAGGCTGTTCCCGCTCCGGCGCCGGCAAAGCCGACACCTCCGCTCTTTGGCGGCTCCGTCGAGCCTACGCCGGTCACGCGGCCGGTGCTCCCACCTCGGCCGCATACGCGGTGCGCGCCGCTTCCTCCGAGACCTTGCCGCTCGCGACGTCGCGCGCGAGCGCTGCCGGGTCCCGTTCGGCAGCGGGCCCGAGGCCGCCGCCGCCCTGGGTCAGCACCGTGACGCGATCGCCGCGCGACAGGCGGATCCCGCTCGACTTGCCGGGAAGCTCGCGTGATCTCGCCGTCGCGCTCTACGAGGATCCTGGCCGCGGCGCCCGGGCTGCCCCCGTGGAGCCCGGGCGGAGGGAACTTGACCCGGTCGAACTGGGTCGAGAGCTCGCAGTCGGCGAGCAGCTCGAACGTGCGCTCGGCGCCGAGGCCGCCCCGGAAACGCCCCGGACCACCCGAGTCCTGGCGCAGCCGGTAGCGGATGATCCTCAGCGGGAACTCGTTCTCGACGAGCTCGATCGGGTTGTTGGCCAGGTTGTGGACGCCGGCGGAGAGACAGTCCGGGCCGTCGAGACCCGGCCGCCCGCCCCAGCCGCCCACCTCGATCTCGAACTGCACGTTCGCGCGGCCGTCGTCGTCGGAGGTGGACAGCACGTAGACGTTCGAGTTGCCGTAGTAGGGGGCGATCGCCCGCTCGGGAACCGCCTCGCCGAGCGCGGCCATGACGACGGTCGCGACGCGATGCGTGAGCACGTTTCGCCCGACGACGGGCGCCGGAGGCCTGGGGTTGAGCACGCTTCCGTAGGGGGCGACGACCTCGATCGGCAGGTAGCTGCCGTGGTTCGGGGCGATGCCGGGATCGAGGATCGCCGTCACGGCGTAGTAGACGGCGGATTCCGTCGATGCAATCGGGCTGTTGATCGGCCCGCGCGTCTGGGAAGCCGTTCCGTCGAAGTCGACGTGCAGGGAGTCGCCACGCCGTTCGACGGCAACCCGTACGAGCAGCGGCTCGTCGTCGAGCCCGTCCCCGTCGACCATGTCCTCGGCCTCGAACCGGCCTTCGGGCAGCTTCGACACGGCGGCGCGCATCCGCCGCTCGGAGGACGCGATCAGCGCCCGCGTCGCCGCCAGCACCACCTCGGCTCCGTAGCGCTGCGCGAGCCGGATCACCTCGCCCGAGCCGATGGAGAGCGCTGCGATCTGCGCGCGCAGGTCGCTGACCGTCTTCAGCGGAACGCGGATATTGCTCTCGAAGAGCGGCAGGAAGAGCTCGTTCGGCTCTCCTGCGGTCACGATCCGGCAGGGCGGGATGCGGAAGCCCTCCTGGTAGATCTCGGTCGCATCCGCGCCGTAGCTCGCCGGCGCTCGCCCGCCGACGTCCAGGTGATGGCCGAGCGTGCCGGCGATCGCGATCGGCACCTCGTCGACGACGACCGGCGAGAAGGTCTGTATGTCAGGAAGGTGCTGCCCGCCGGAGTACGGGTCGTTCGTGCAGTAGACGTCCCCTCGCTGCCAGCCGGCCAGCGGGAAGCGGCCGATGATCGTCTTCAGCGCGCGCGTCATCGAGTTCAGGTGCATGGGGATGCGGGTCGACTGCGCGACGATCCCTCCCTCGGCGTCGAACACCGCCGTCGAGTAGTCGAGCATCTCGCGGATCACCTGGGAGTGCGCCGACCGCTCGATCGACGTCGCCATCTGCTCCGCGGCGGCGACGAGGCCGTGCCTGATCACCTCGAGGGTCACCGGGTCGAGGGCTTCGCGACGGCCGTTTCCATCCGTGCTCGTCACGAGGAGATCGCCTCCGGCGACAGGTCACCGCTCCGCACGAGCTCCAGGACAGGCTCGACGTCGATCCGCCCGGCGGAGGTGCCGCGCGCGCCGAGTCGCTGTCGCACCTTCTCGACGACCGCTCCTGTGCCGGCGCCCAGGCGCTCCGCGGCGCGGAGCTCGATCGCTCGCACCGCCACGATCAGCTCGAGCGCCGCTACGCGCTCCGCGAGCGAGATCATCTCGGCCAGGCGGCGCGCCGCCAGGGGGGCGAAGGTCATGCGGTCCTCGATGCCCTCCGCGATCGTGGTCGTCGGCAGCTCGAACGACACCGGCTGGGCGAGGAGCCGTGCCTCGCCCGTCAGCGCGGCGGCGATGTAGGACAGCTGCGGGAACGGCGTCGGCGCGGAGTCGGGCGCGCGCGCGAGCCCCTCGGGCAAGCCCGAGAAGGGCGTCTGCATGAGCTTGATCATCCGTTCGCAACCCGCGGTGACGACGGGCGCGAGCGCGATGCGGAGGAAGTCGAGCGCCGTCGCCAGCACGAGCGGATCGAAGTTGCCGACGGACATGATCCTCGACTCCTCCAGCACGACGAGCGGGTTCTCCTGCGAGCCGTTGAGCTCGATCGCAAGCTGACGCTCGGCGTAGGCGAGCGCTTCCCGTGCGGCGCCGTGCACCTGCGGCAGGCAGCGGTAGCTCAGCGGATCCTGAAGATTTCGGGCGGCCCCCTCGTCCCAGAGGTGGCTGCCCTCGAGGAGGCCGCGAAGGCGCTCGATCGTCGTCTGCAGACCGACGTACGGGTGCTCGCGCCCGACCGCGGCGTGGAGGATGGTCAGGTTCGCCCCGAAGGCCTCGAGATCGAGCGCGCCGGCAGTGTCGAACGCGTCGAGCAGGCGGCCGTAGTCGTGGATCGCGAGCGCGGCCAGCGCGGTCGAGAACGCGTCGTTGTCGACGAGCGAGATCGCGTCCTTCGGAGCCAGCGTGAGATCGCCGAGCACGCCATGCGCCAGCTGCGCCATCTGGGCGAGGTCGGCCATCCCGACCGAGCCGAGCATCGCTACGGGTGGATGAGCGCCGTTGTTCAGGGCCTCGACGAGCCGATCGGCGATCAACGGCCGCATGCCGGAGGTGCCACGGGCGAAGCCGTTCACGAGCCGCAGGATCGTCGCCCGCACGACCTCCTCCGGCGCCTCCGGGCCCTGGCCGACCAGCAGGTCCTGGACGAGCAGCCGGTTGTGCTCGTCCTGCTTCTCCAGGGGAACCGGGTGGCGCTTGCGCGCCGCGACCCCGGTGGTCATCCCGTACACCGGCGTACCTGCCTCCAGATGCGCCTCGACGACCGTGCGCGCTGCCAGCATCCGCTCCGCCGCGTCGGCGTGGAGCTCGACGTGCTCGCGCTCGCGCGCGACCCTGACGACCTCGTCGAGCGTCAGGTCGCTCCCTGTGAGGATCACGGTCACGAGGCGCGCATCACGGCGGGGAGCGTACTGTGTACACAGTATTCAGGCGTTGCAGGTTGCAGGCAGGCACTAGCGTACGGCGGACGATGGGGGCCCAGGCACTCGAGATCCTGTTCGTCTCCGGGCCCGACGTGGAGACGCTCGGGCTCGATGCTGCGGACGTGCTCGACGTCGTCGAGGATGCCGTCCGCGCCCAGGGCGAAGGCAAGGTCACGTTGGACGAACGCGTGCAACACGTCCCGGAGTCCTTCCTTCCCGGGGCACTTCAACGTGCTGCGGGCGACGGTCTGGCCGCTCGGGGCGACCGGGGTCAAGGTGGTCGGCGACTTCGTCGAGAACTACACGCGCGGCCTCCCCTCGGAGCTGGCGCTCATCACGCTGTACGACCCCAGGACCGGAGTGCCGCTGGCGATCGTCGATGGGACCGAGATCACCGAGCGCAGGACGGGCGCGCTCACCGCGCTCGGGGCGCGCGAGCTCGCGCGACCGGAGTCCACGGTGCTGGCTCACATCGGCTCGCGCGGCACTGCGTTCTCGAACGTGGAGCTGCTCGATCGCCTGTTCGGCTTCGACGAGATCCGCGTGACGAGCCGCCGGCCAGAGTCGCGCGAAGCCTTCGGCGCACGACTCGAAGCGGCACTCGGCAAGCCCGTGACCGTGACCGACACGATCGAGGAGGCCGTGACCGGCGCCGACATCGTCGTCGAGGCGACGCGCCTTTCCGAGCCCGAGCCCATCCTCCGTACCCGCTGGCTCGACGCGTGCAGCCTGCTCATCCCGTACGGGACGAAGAGTGCGCTCGAGCTCGACGTGCTCGAGGCCATGGACAAGGTGGTCGTGGACGACTGGGCGCAGTGCCGGCGAGACGACGAGTTCGGCGCGCTCCGACCGCATGTCCGCGCGGGGCTCCTCACCGAGGAGTCGCTGCACGCCGAGCTCGGAGAGATCCTCGTGGGCACGAAGCCCGGCCGCGAGCGGGACGACGAGCGGATTCTCTTCTGGCACCGCGGGCTTGGCACGACCGACGTTGCGCTTGCGCACATGCTCTGGCTGAGAGCTCTCGAGCAGGGCATGGGCACGCGAGTGCGGTACCGCTGATGGTCGAGCTCGACCGCTGGGACGGCCTCGACCTTGCGACCTATCGGCGGATCGTGCTCGACGGGGAGCCGATCGCCGTCAGCGAAAGCCTCCTCGAGTACGTCGGCCAGCGCCGGGACGCGCTGCTTCGGCATCTCGAGACCGGCGTCGCTGCCTACGGCGTCACGACGGGTCTCGGCTACCTCGCGAGCGAGACCATCGGCGACGACGATCAGGCGGCCCTTCAGCGCTCGCTGCTGACGGCGAGGGCCTCCGGTCTCGGTTCGCCGCTCCCCGGAGATGTCGTCCGCGGCGCGATGCTGCTCAGGCTCGTCGGCTTCCTGAGCGGTTTCCCGGGTGCGACGCCCGAGCTTTGCCGGTTCCTCGCCGACCGGCTCAACGAGGGCTGGAGCCCCGTCGTGCCGTCGCGGGCCGTACGGAGCGTCGGGGGAGATCGCCCCGCTGGCGCATCTCTTCCAGACCTTCATCGGAGAAGGGTTCGTCGAGCTCGACGGCGAGCAGCGTGCCGGCCCGAGGAAGCGCTCGCTCGTGTCGGCACCGAACCGTACGACCCGGCGGTCAAGGAGGGAGTCGCGCTCCTGAACGGCTCACCGTTTGCGACCGCGCTGGGGGTTCGCCTCGGCGATCTCGGCACACGACTCCTCGATCAGGCGACGGTCGCGGCGGCACTCGCTGTCGCGGTCGTCGGCGCCTCGGCGCGACCGTTCGCAGCTCGGGTCGTCTCGCTCGGACAAGACGACGCCGAGCAACAGGTCGGGCGGCGCCTCCTCGAGCTCCTGCACGGGGCTGCGCAATGGGGCGACCAGCCGCAACCGCCGGTGTCCTTCCGCGTCGTGCCTCAGGTGCACGCCGCGCTCGCGCGAGCCCTCGCTGAGCTTCGGGCGACGGTGGAAACGCGGCTTCGCGCGGTCACCGACAGCCCCGTCCTGCTGGATGCGCAGGGTGACGAGCCCGAGGGTCTGTACCCGGCCGGGGGGTTCCACGCGATCGATCGTCACGCTGCGTCTGGAGGGCGTCGCGCTCGCTGCCGCGCACGTCACGAACCTCGTCGAGAAGCACCTCCACCGCTTGCTGGACGCTCGCTTCTCGGGCTTGTCCGAGCAGCTCGCCCGCCGTCCCGGCGTGCAGGCCGGGGCCGTGTCGCTGCACAAGGCCGTCGTCGGCCTCGTCGCGGAGAACCGTCTGCTCGCCGCACCTGCATCGATTCACGCGATCGACACGTCCACCGGCCAGGAGGATGTGCAGGCGTTCACGTTCCTCGCCGCGGAGCGGCTCGAGGCGATGCTGGGAAACCTGGAAACGGCGCTCGCCTACGAGCTCGTGGCGCTTCGTCAGGCCGTGCATCTGCGCGGTGAGGCGCCAGCCGCACCACAGCTCGAGCGGGTGGTCGCCCAGTTGGCCGAGGTCGTGACGCCCATCGACGAGGACCGCACCCTCTCGCCCGATGTCGAGCGCGTCGTCGAGCTGCTTCGGGCGGAAGATCTCTAGGAGGCGAGCGCGAAGAAGCTCCGTAGCACCTGCTCGCCCGCGGGGTGCTCGGGACGAAACTCCTCGGGGTGGAATTGCGTCCCCCACCAGCTTCGTGCCGGATCGGCGATCGCCTGGATGGCGCATGCCGGGCTCGACGCGAGCGCGCGAAACCCGGGCGGCAGCACCGTGATCTCGTGGTCGTGATCCTGGAAGACGACGACTTCGGACTGCAGTCCGCGCAGGAGGTCCGCATCGTCGTGGATCTGGATCGGGAGAAAGCCGTGCTCCGAGCTTCCGTACGGGCCGATGGTGCCGCCGGCAAACCTCGCTTGCAGCTGCATCCCGGCACAGATCCCGAGCACCGGGCGCCGGGCGGCGACGATGGCAGCTCCGAGCCGGTCGAGCTCCGCGGGATCGCGCACCGACCACGGTGCCGAGGAGCCGCTCAAGACGATGGCGCTTGCTCGAGCTAGCCGCTGCGGCTCGACCTCCTCGTAGTGGGACGCCTCGACCGGCTGGTCCGATGCCTCGGCGAGCCGGTCGCGCAGCCGCTCGAAGTTCTCGGCCCGGGGTTGCGTGAGCTCGGAGCGTCTCTCCGTGTAGACGAGCTCGACCGCCACGGCGTTACACGACCGCCGTCGCGAGCACGACGCGATCGAGCCAGCGCTCGAAGAGCGCCCGGCCCGCGTCTCGCATCTCCTCGGCCTGCTCCTCGATGGCGGCGAGGAAGGCGGGTGCGCCTTGGCTCCCGAGCGTGCGCTCGAGTGACGAGACGTACTCGGGTACCTCGGCCCATTCGCGCGCCATCTCGGCCGAGACCTCCAGGTGGAACTGCACTCCGTACGCGCGCTCGAAGCGGAACGCCTGATTCGGATAAGTGGGAGAGCTCGCGAGCCGGACGGCACCAGCCGGCAGATCGAACGTGTCGCCGTGCCACTGGAGGGTGACGAGGTCAGGCGAGGCGGAGGAGAACACCGGGTCCGCGCGAGCTTCGGGAGTGAGCGTGACCGGGAGAAGCCCGACTTCCGGTTCCGGCCCCGGATACACGCGCGCTCCGAGCGAAGCAGCCAGGAGCTGGACGCCGAGACACACTCCCCAGAATGGGACGCCCGCGCGGACGGCCTCGCCGATCAGCTCCTTCTCGGAGGCGAGCCACGGTAGCTCGGCGTCGTCGTTCGCGGACATCGGCCCGCCCATCGCGACGACCGCGTCGAATCCTCGCCAGTCGGGGAGCGGTTCGCCCTCGTCGAGCTCGACGCGGTGGAGCTCCGCGCCACGTTCGCGCAGCACGTCCTCGAAGACCCCGGGTGGCTCGCAGGCGATGTGCTGGAGGATGAGTGTCCGCATTGCACCGAGTATGTAATCAACGGGCGACTCGACCTCAAGTCGGCCGTGGCCCTCGCCGATAGCGTCTCAGCATGGCTCGCCGCCTCGTATTGGCGTCCGTTCTGGTGATCGAGCGCGATCGTCTCCGGGTGCGGCGCCGACCAGACTGCTTCCGAGATCCCCGCATCGGCGAGCCTGGCGCCGGCCGACGCCGTCGTCTTCGCGAGGATCACGACGGACGACGACTCGTCCCAGTGGCAGATGGCCGAAAGCGTCCTCGAGCGGATCCCCGGTGTGCGCGAAGGTTTCGTGAGCGCGATCGAGCAGGGTCTGTCCGAAGAAGGTCTCGACTGGGAGACGGACGTCGCCCCGGCGCTCGGAGACGAGGTCGTGATCGTCGCCACCGCGCAGCTGCGACCGATCGTCCTGCTCGAGCCGGAGAGCGAGGAGAAGCTCGACGCCTTGCTTTCGAAGAGCGACGAGGAGGTGGTCCGCGGCGAGGTCGAAGGTCGAGTAGCGCTGGCGGAGACGGACGCCGACCTGGTGGAGTATCGAGCCGCGCTCGAGCGCGGGACGATCGAGGACGACGAGGCGTTCGCGGCCGGTCTGGACGCGCTGCCCGACGAGAGCCTCGGCCTCGTCTGGGTCGACCTGGCCGTCCTGACGGACGAGCTGAGCTCGCTCGTCGAGGAGGCCACGCAGGAGAGGGTCGAGCTCGGGATCGACTGGCTCTCCGCGTCGCTCTCCGCCGAGGACGACGGACTGCTGGTCGCGATGGGCATGCGCACTCCCGACGGAGGTGACACGCACTACGAGCCCGAGCTCTTCCGGCGCGTGCCGGCCGATGCCGTCGCCGCCGTCTCCTTCGGTGGAACCCAGGGCACGCTCGACCGGCTCCAGGGCCAGATGGATCTCGACGAGCTCTCGCGGTCGGTGGAAGAGGCGACAGGCGTGTCGCTGGACGGCATCTTCGAGGCGCTCTCCGGCGAGGGCGTGCTGTACGTGCGGCCTGGCGCGGACGTTCCCGACGTGACGCTCGCCCTCGCGCCGCCGGACCCGGACGAGACGTGGAGCACGGTCGACCGCGTCGCACGCAAGCTCGCGACCGAGATGCAAACGACAGTGACGACGACCATCGAGAACGGTGTCGAGGTCTCCCAGCTCGTCGTCGACGACGTGACGATCCGTTACGCGCGACTGGACGCCGACACGATCGTGGTTACGAGCGACGCGGATGCGCTCGCGCTGCTCACCGGCGACGGCGCCAAGCTCGCCGACTCCGAGGAGTTTCGTCAGGCTGCGGAGGACGTCGGGCTCGAAGATCGGACGAAGGGCTTCGTCTACGTGGACGTCGACGGATTGCTCCCGCTGGTCGAGAGCCTGGCGGGGGAGAGCATCCCGGCCGAGGTGCGAGACGGCGTCGATGCCGTCGACTCGCTCCTGTTCCAGACCTCGGGCGACGGCGACACCACGACCGTGAGCGGCTTCGTCCGCGTGCCCTAGAGCGCCACTCCGACAGACATCGTCTCCACGAGCTGCCTCCTGCTGCGGATTCGTGCAAGCTGCCGAGCTGACGGATGACGATGACCAGCGAACAGGCGCGGCAGTGCGCGCTCGCCCTGCCCGAAGCAGTCGAGCAGGATCACCACGGTCGGCCGTCGTTTCGCATCGCCGGCAAGATCTTTGCGACGTTCTGGGACGAGGAGCACATGAACGTGATGCTGGACGAGGGCGGCATCCTCACGGCTGTCGAGAGCGAGCCCGAGACGTGTGCAGAGGTGTGGTGGGGCAAACGCCTCGCGGCCGTGCGGGTGGATCTCCGCCGCGCCGATCCTCTTCTGCTCTCGGAGCTCCTGAGAGAGGCTTGGGAGCTGCGGGCGCCGAAGCGCCTCCTCGGCGATCGGTCGAGCTCCGGCTCCGACTAGGACGGCTTCAGTGACCGGCTGGGCGTTCCCAGCCCTCGAGCACGGGCGGCTTCCAGTCCGTGCCGACCGTCTCCGAGCCCTCGACCCAGGGGCCTAGCTCGGGCTGCCTGAACTTCGTGTGCTGCTCTTTCAGCTGGATCCCGTAGGAGTTTCCGGACTGGAGGTGCGTGACGAGGACCTTCCGGGCGAGCTCGTGCTCGCGGCCGTCGGGGATCGTGAAGTAGATCTTGATGAAGGAATTGCTGTAGCGGTCGAAGACCGCCGGCGTGCCGTCCTCCTGCAAGAGCTCGATGTCCTCGAGCCAGTTCAGATCCTCGCCGGGCGTTGCGGCGTCGAGGTCGACGTCCTCGACCAGCGACATGTCCTCCTGGTACGGGAAGCGCCGCCCTGAGAGGAACTCGGCGTCGATCGACTTGATCTTCTCGGGCTCGGAGTAGGCGAGCTCGTGCGCCGCTCACTGCTCCACCGCTCTCAAATCCGCGACATCCGCCGGTACTTCCAGCTCCTCCTCGGCCTTGATCGCGAGCAGCCGCTTGACCTCCGCCAGGATCTCCTGCTCGGTCTGACCCACGGTGTAGGTCGTTCCTGCAAGCGGTACGCGTGCCATGGCCGAGGCCTCGATCGTCAGCGCCGCCAGATCCTCGGGCTCGAGCGAGTGGACGTTCGTCTTGCCGCACGCGCGCGCGAGCATCTGCAGCTCCATGGTCAGCGTCGTCAGGAAGTTGTAGACGCGCTCGGACGCCTCCTCCACGACGAGGCGCTTGCGAAGCTCGGGATCCTGCGTCGTGATCCCGACGGGACACCGGCCCGTGTGACAGTGGTAGCACTGCCCGGCCGGCACGCCGATCGTGCCCTCGTAGTCGGTGACGCCGGGGATCTCCTTGTTGCAGTTGAGCGCCATCAGCGACGCGTGCCCGAGGGCGACCGCCTTCGCGCCGAGCGCGAGGCACTTGGCCACGTCCGCGCCGTTCCGGATCCCACCTGCGACCACGAGGTCGACCTCGTCGGCGAGGCCGACGTCCTCGAGCGCGCGGCGGGCCTCGGGTATCGCGGCCATGAGCGGGATGCCCGTCTCCTCGGTCGCGATGTGGGGCCCCGCGCCCGTGCCGCCTTCGCCGCCGTCCAGGTAGATGATGTCCGGCCCGCACTTGGCGGCCATGCGCACGTCGTCGTACACGCGCGCGGCGCCCAGCTTGAGCTGGATCGGAACCTGGTAGTCGGTGGCCTCGCGGATCTCCTGGATCTTCAGCGAGAGGTCGTCCGGCCCGAGCCAGTCCGGGTGCCGCGCGGGCGAGCGCTGGTCGATCCCGGCGGGGAGCGAGCGCATCTCCGCCACCTGCTCGGTCACCTTCTGGCCCATGAGATGCCCGCCGAGCCCGACCTTGCAGCCCTGGCCGATGAAGAACTCGATCGCGTCCGCGAGCATCAGGTGGTGCGGGTTGAACCCGTACCGGCTCTGGATCACCTGGTAGTACCACTTGGTCGAGTAGTCGCGCTCCGGCGGGATCATCCCGCCCTCGCCCGAGCAGGTCGCCGTGCCCGCCATGGACGCGCCCTTCGCGAGCGCCATCTTGGCTTCGAGGGACAAGGCCCCGAAGGACATGCCGGTGATGTAGATCGGGATGTCGAGCTCGAGCGGCTTCTTCGCGAAGCGCGCGCCGAGCACCGTCTTCGTCACGCACTTCTCGCGGTAGCCCTCGATGACGAAGCGCGTGAGCGTGCCGGGGAGGAAGACGAGCTCGTCCCAGTGCGGCATCGGCTTGAAGATCGAGAAGCCGCGCATCCGGTAGCGCCCGAGCTCGGCCTTCACGTGGATGTCGTTGATGACCTCCGGGGTGAAGATCCGGCTGCGGCCGAGGACGTTCTTGCTCGAAGGGGCGGTTTCGTCGGCCATCAGATCACCGTCGTCAAGCCGGGGTCAGGCTTCAGCCTGACCTCTGTTGGAGGTGTTCGCCGCGCAAACCCAAGACCGGGGTCAGGCTGAAGCCTGACCCCACGCCTAGACACGTTCACAGGACCAGCTTTCGCTCAGAGGGCTCGAGGTTGTCGTAGTTGTAGAGCACCTTGCCGCAGACGAACTTCTGGAACTCGGGAGGATCGCCGAGCCCGTAGATCCGGAACTTGCGCTCGATCAGCTCCGTGTCCGCGTCCGTCCACTCGCCGGGGACGCAGTCGATGCCGAGCGACTTGACCTTGCCGGCGACGTAGATCGTCCCGTCGTACATCGAGTCGCCGAGGCCGGGCCCGACGTCGCCGCAGATGATGATCCGGCCGCGCTGCATCATGAACCCGGTCATCGAGCCGGCCGAGCCGCCGACGATGATCGTGCCGCCCTTCTGGTCGATCCCGCTCCGCGCGCCGACGCGTCCCTTGACGACGACGTCGCCGCCGCGCAGCGCGGCCGCAGTCAGCGACCCCGCATTGCCGTCCACCACCACGACCCCGGACATCATGTTCTCGCAGGCCGACCAGCCGACCCGCCCGGTGATGTGGATCTCGGGCCCGTCGATCAGACCGCAGCCGAAGTAGCCGAGGCTCCCGGCGAAGCGGATCCGGCAGCGGGTGAGGATGCCGACGCCGAGCGAGTGCTTCGAGCCCGGATTCGCGATCTCGACCTCCTTGACGCCCTCCTCGTAGAGGAGCCAGCGGAGCTCGAGGTTGATCTGGCGCGTCGTCAGGTCCTTCGCGTCGAAGCTCGCGGTCTCGCCGTCGATCTCCGAGATCTTCGGCACCTCCGCGAACGGCTCCGCGAGCCCTCGTGCGTCATAGGTGATCTGCGTCATCGGATCTGCGTCATCGCTTCCAGACCAGCACTTCGCGCTCGAACGGGTCGTAGGTGTCGATCTCGTGGTCGACGATCGCGCGGATCGCGATCTCCTCCGAGGCGAGCGCGACCAGGTCGTCCGACTCGTAGAGCACGAGCGGCTTCGCGGCGAGCTCGTCCTTCGCGACGCCGAGCTCGTCCTTCGTGACCGCGATGTACGTGAAGACGCCGTCCAGCTCGTCGAGAGACTTGTCCATCGCCTCCTCGAGCGTCGCGCCGTTCGTCATCTCCTGGGCGAGGTAGACGGCGATGATCTCCGAGTCGCACTCGGACATGAAGCGGCGGCCCGCGCGCTCGAGGCGGCGGCGCCACATGAAGTAGTTCGTCAGCTGCCCGTTGTGCACGACCGCGACGTCGGAGTACGGATACGCCCAGTACGGGTGCGCGCCGGCGATGTCGACCTCGGACTCGGTCGCCATGCGCACGTGGCCGATCGCGTGCGTGCCCGTGAACTCGGAGAGGCCGTACTGGTCGTGGACGGTCTCGGCGTCGCCGAGGTCCTTGACGATCTCGAGCGAGCGTCCGAGCGAGAGCACCTCGGCGTCGGGGATGTCCTCGACGAAGTCCGCGAGCAGCTTGAGGTCGCCGTCGAAGTCGAAGGAGACGCGGAACGCGTAGGACGTCTCCTCCTCGACCGCGTCGATGCGCGCTCCGAGCGACTCGAGCCGCGACTCGACGATCGAGCGATGCCGGCCGAGCTTCTCCTCGAAGTCGAAGTCACGCGGCGTGTTCGCGTCCGCGAGCTTGTAGCGCATGACGAGATTGCCGTTCTCGGGCGTCCCGTACAGCGCGTAGCCGGTCGAGTCGGGGCCGCGGTGCTTCATCGACTGGAGCATCGCGTCATCTCGTCCCCGATCGGGTGCTGCGACCCGTCCCGGTAGATGATCCCGGCGATTCCGCACATGGCTCGCCTAGGGCAGCACGTCGAGGTACTCGGACACGTCCCAGTCGGTGACGGTGGCGCAGTAGCGCTCCCACTCGTCCCGCTTGTAGTGCATGAAGACACGGTACATCTCGTCGGGCAGCGCCTTCTTCACGACCTCGTCGGCCTCGAGCGCGTCGAGCGCGTCGCCGAAGGTCATCGGGATGCGCTTGACCTCCTTGCCCGCCTCCATCGCCTCGTAGATGTTCCGCTCCTCGGGCTCGCCCGGGTCGAGCTTGCGGTCGATCCCGTCGCGCATCGCGGCGATCAGCGCCGCCATCGAGAGGTACGGGTTCACCGCCGAGTCGACCGAGCGGTACTCGAAGCGCCCGGGCGCCGAGACGCGCAGCGCGGTCGTCCGGTTCTGGAAGCCCCAGTCCGCGAACACGGGCGCCCAGAAGCCGGTGTCCCAGAGCCGGCGGTACGAGTTGACGGTCGACGCGGTGACCGCGGTCAGCGCCGAGAGGTGCTCGAGGATCCCGCCGATCGCGTAGAGGCCGAGCTGGCTCGGCTTCTGCTGGTCGTCGGTGTCGGGCATGAACGCGTTCTCGTCGCCCTCCCAGAGCGAGATGTTGTGGTGGCAGCCGTTCGCCGAGACGCCCATGAACGGCTTCGGCATGAAGCAGGGGAAGGCGCCGAGCTCGCGGCCGACCGCCTTGCAGACCTGTCGGAACGTCGAGAGGTTGTCCGCGGTCCGCTCCGCGCGGTCGAAGCCGAAGTTGAGCTCGATCTGACCGGGCGCGTCCTCGTGGTCGCCCTGGATCATGTCGAGCCCGAGCTTCTGCCCGTACTCGACCACCTTGTGGATGATCGGCTGGAGCTCGGAGAACTGGTCGATGTGGTAGCAGTACGGCTTGGTCATGCCCTCGACCGAGGGCTTCCCGTCCTCGTCGAGCTTGAGCCACATCATCTCCGGCTCGGTGCCGGCGCGGAGGTGGAGGCCGGTCTCCTCCTCGAACTCGGCCTGCATCCGCTTCAGGTTCCCGCGGCAGTCCGAGGAGAGGAAGGCGCCGCCGTTCTCGCGCTCCTCGCGGTTGCGGAAGCAGATGCACCAGACGCGCGCGACGCGCGGATCCCACGGAAGGGTCTCGAACGTCTCCGGCTCGGGCACGCCGACGAGCTCGGCGGCCTCCGGCCCGTACCCGATGTAGTTGCCGTGGCGGTCGGTGAAGAGGTTGGCGGTCGCGCCGTAGACGAGCTGGAATCCCTTCTGCGCGATCGTCTCCCAGTGCTGCGCCGGGACGCCCTTGCCCATGATGCGGCCGGTGACGGAGGGGAACTGGTAGTAGACGTACTGGATCCCCTCGGCGTCGATCCGTCGCCGAACCTCCTTGACGGCATCGGCACGTCCGTCGGCTTCGACGAAGCGCTCCAGGTCGGTCGCCACCATGCCCTCCTTCTCCGCGTCGCAGGTCGATCGTGCGAGAGCGTAATGCAGCGCAGCTAGCCTTAGCCGCGTGAACGAGCAGAGAGCCGAGCACCTGACCCAGGACCAGCGGTCCGCTCTCGAGAGCGAGCTCGCCGAGCTCGAAGGTCCGCGGCGGAGGGAGATCATCGAAGCGATCAAGCGCGCCCGCGAGTTCGGCGACATCTCCGAGAACTTCGAGTACCACGCGGCGAAGAACGAGCAGGGGCTCCTCGAGCGGCGCATCCACATCCTGAAAGAACGTCTGCACCACGCCGTCACCGTCGAGCACGCGACGAACGACAGCGTCGGCGTCGGGTCGGTAGTCAAGCTCTCGGACGAGGGGGGCGAGGAGATGGAGGTCGAGATCTCGGCGGTCGGCGGCGTCTCACCGGACTCACCGCTCGGGAGCGCGCTCCTCGGCGCGAAGGTGGGAGACTCGGTGGACGTCGAGGCGCCGAGCGGGTCGTGGAAGGCCAGCGTGCTCGCGATTCGGCGCGGGTAGCGAGTCACTGGGATCAGGCTTCAGCCTGACCCCGTCGTTGGGTTGCCAATCTCACACCGAGGTCAGGCTGAAGCCTGACCCCTGCGCCGATAGGTAGCGAACGCGAAACGGAGCCCGTTTTCGGAGACGTGCTCCTCACGCGTTGTCTCCTCGAAGAGGTTCCGATCCCAGCCTGGGAAGTGCGTATCGCCCTCGGTCTCCACATCGATCTCCGTGAGCAGGAGCTCGTCGGCGAGCGGCAGAGCGGCTCGGTAGAGCTCACCGCCGCCGATCACGAAAACGTGATCCGCATCCTCGAGTAGCGCAAGCGCTCCCTTGAGCGACGCGGCCCGCTCCGCCTCTTTGCTGCACCAGGAGTTGTTCCTGGTGACGACGACGTTGCGTCTGCCCGGTAGAGGGCGGAAGCGTTCTGGCAGCGAGTCCCACGTTCTTCTCCCCATGACCACGGCGTGTCCCAACGTGAGCTCGCGAAAGCGGCGCATGTCCTCGGGGATCCGCCAGGGAAGGCCGCCCCCGAGCCCGATCACGCCGTCTCGCGCGACGGCTGCCACCAGCGAGACCTTCACACGGCGACAGGAGCGCGGATCGGCGGGTGGTGCTGGTAGCCGACGACCTCGAAGTCCTCGAACGCGTATTCGGAGATCGAAGTTGGGCGACGCGCGAGGCGCAAGGACGGGTACGGGAACGGCTGGCGCGAGAGCTGCGTCTCCACCTGCTCGCGGTGGTTGTCGTAGATGTGACAGTCGCCGCCGGTCCAGATCAGCTCGCCCGTCTCCAGATCGGCTTGCTGAGCGAGCATGTGCGTGAGGAGCGCGTAGCTCGCGATGTTGAACGGGACGCCGAGGAAGACGTCCGCGCTTCGCTGGTAGACCTGGCAACTCACTCTCCCGTCCGAGACGTAGAGCTGGAAGAACGCGTGGCACGGCATGAGCGCCATCCTCGGAAGATCGGCGACGTTCCACGCACTCACGATGATGCGACGAGAGTCGGGCTCTTCTCGAAGGAGCCGGACGGCCTCGGCGATCTGGTCGACGTGACCACCGTCGGGCGTCGGCCACGTGCGCCACTGCACGCCGTACACGGGTCCGAGATCCCCGTCCTCGTCGGCCCATTCGTCCCAGATCGTCACGCCCTGATCCTGCAGCCAGCGGACGTTGCCGTCGCCGCGCAGGAACCAGAGGAGCTCGTTCGCCACTGACGGAAAGTGCACCTTCTTCGTGGTCACCAGCGGGAACCCCTCGGCGAGGTCGAAGCGCATCTGGTGACCGAACACGCTCACGGTTCCCGTCCCAGTGCGATCCTGCTTCGGCGCGCCCGAGGTGAAGACGTGGCGCATGAAGTGCTCGTACTGCGAACGGACAGGGTTTGTCGACACGCGCTCGGACACAACTACGTCGACGATAGCCGCCAGCCCGGAAGCCACTGGCGGCCGTCACTCCCTCCCTTGAGCGTTCTAGTAGCGCAGACCGTGCTCGACGTAGAATTTGAGCAGGGTCAGCGCTTCGCCCCACCCGGTGGAGCAGTCCGAGAAGCCCGACCAGCCCTCGGCTGTGTCCGGGTAGCCGTGCTCGCGCAGGCGGACGACCGTTCCGTCGGCGTGATCGTCGAAATCGACCTCGACCGTCGTGCCGCCGAGCGCCTGCTGCCACCGGAAGACGTAGCGCTCGGGACGCCGCGCTTCGAGCACCGGGCCCCAGTCCTCTTCCGTGACGCGATCCGGCCCCCAGTCGACCCAGCGCCAGCGCATCGTCCCGCCAGGACGCGCGTCCACCTCGGCGCCCGTGGTGAACCAGGCATCGAGGTGCTCGGCCTCGGTGAGCGCGTCGTACACGCGCTCACGCGGCGCGCGCACGAACGTCGCCATCCGTATCTCGGGAACGGAGCTCACGTAGAGAGAACGGGCGTTTCCGAGCCGGCCTCGACGACGACCCAGCCGTCGAACTCGCTGAAGCGCCACGGCGCGTTCATCGGAACGACGGTCGCCCCTTCGGTCTCGACCAGGAAGCTCCCGCAGAGCGCCGCGAGCCTCCCGTTCTTCGTCAGCCACAGCTCGTACAGGCCACCGCTCGGGGGTGGCGGGAGCCCGTCGACCTCGAGCTCCATCGGCCAGTTGCCGGCGTCGTCGATCTCGAAGACCTCGAGCGAGGCGCTTGCGCCCCCGGTTCCGCTCATCGCGATCACGCGATCGGTGTTCGGCCCGCCGCTCTCGGCGACGAGGTACCCGATCGCGAACGCGACTGCTCCGAGCGCGGCGGCGAGCGCGAGAATGCCGACCCGCCGTCGACGCGCCAGCGGCACGATCTTCGGCACGGGAGGCGCTGCTCCGGGAGAGAGCTCGGGCGGAGGCCCCGCCTGAAGGAGAGCATCGTGGACGCGCAGTAGCCGTGCGCGCTCCGCCGACTCGACCTCCGGGCCGACGAGCTCGTCGAAGTCGGGGCCATGCTCGTTCACTCGAGCGTCCCGTCGAGCTCCTGCGCCAGCCGCGAGAGCGCGCTTCGCGTTCGCGTCTTCACCGTGCCCAGGGGTATACCGAGCGAGTCGGCGATCTCGCTCTGCGAGAGGCCGCGCCAGTAGGCGAGCTCGATCACCGGCCGTTCGTGCGCCGGGAGGATCTCGAGTGCGCGGTGCACCTGCCACGCCTGCCAGGACGCCTCGGCGCGATCGGGCGGTCCGGGATCGTCGCCGGGCTCGTCCGGGACGTCGAGCGCCTGTTCGGGCGTTCGCCGCAGACCGTCGATGATCGCGTTCCGGGCGACCGCATAGACCCACGGCGCTCCGCTTCCGCGCTGGGCGTCGTACGTCCTCGCGGAACGCCAGATCGCGAGGAAGGCGTCCTGCGCTGCGTCCTCCGCTCGTCCACGGTCACCCAGGCGACGGAGCGCGAGGCCGAGCACCGCTCGCGCGTAGCGAGCGTAGAGCTCCTCGAACGCGGGTCGGTCACCGCCGGCGATCAGCTGGATGAGCTCGCCATCCGTGGGTTCCCGGCGCTGCACGTGGGTCATTGTTTCCCGTTGCGTCGTGCTGAAACGAACCGGGAGGGCGAGCGACGTAGACATCTCCTCGTGCTACGAGCGCGTCGCACCCCCGGTTTGCAGCCGATGCTACGAGCGGGCGGTCCCGAAGTGTGCTGCGACCGAGTCCCAGTTCACGACGTCCCACCACGCCGCGAGGTAGTCCGGGCGCTTGTTCTGGTAGTTCAGGTAGTAGGCATGCTCCCAGACGTCGATGCCGAGCAGGGGAGTGTGGCCCTGCAGCAACGGCGAATCCTGGTTCGCAGTCGAGTACGCCTCCAGGCCCGACCCGTTCCAGACGAGCCACGACCAGCCCGAGCCGAACCGCGTCACGCCGTTCTGCGTGGCCTTTTCCTTGAAGGCGGCGAAGTCTCCGAAGGCGTCGGAGATCGCGTCGGCGAGGGCGCCGGTCGGCTCGCCGCCGCCGTTCGGCCCCATGATCTCCCAGAAGAGCGAGTGGTTCGCATGTCCGCCGGCGTTGTTCTGGACGGCCGCGCGGAGGTCCTCGGGGACCTCGCCGGCCTTGAGCGCCGCGAGCACCTCCTCGACCGGGGAGTCCGCCCATTCGGTCTCGGCGAGCGCCTTGTTCGCGTTGTCCACGTACGCCTGGTGGTGCTTGTCGTGGTGGATCTCCATCGTCTTCGCGTCGATCGTCGGCTCGAGCGCGTCGAACGGGTAGGGAAGTGCAGGAACGCTGAACGCCATGACGTGCTCCTCTCCAGTTGCGGCTGGGCAGAAGGATATGCTCCGCGGCGTTCCGCACCGAGCCGCAAGGAGTCCAAGCGAATGGCGAACTTCGTGGAGATCAGGCCCCGTGAGCTGAAGCAGGCGCTGCTCGAGCTGGACGGCATCTCGCGGACGACGATCGATGCGCACTACCGGCTCTACCAGGGCTACGTGACGAAGCGGAACGAGATACTCGCGAAGCTCGAGGAGGTCGACCTCGAGGCCGCGAACCAGGTCTACTCCGACCTTCGCGCGCTCAAGGTCGACCTGACCTTCGCGATCGGTGGGATCAAGAACCACGAGATCTACTTCGAGCACCTGGGCGGCGAGGGCGGCAACCCGAGCGGCGCGATCGCCGGTCTCGTCGAGCGCGATTTCGGCTCTACTGATGCCTGGCGGGCCGACCTCAAGGCATCCGGGATGGCCGGCCGGGGTTGGGCCTGGACCGCGTACGACTGGGACGAGGGCCGCGTGTTCAACTACGTCGGCGACGCGCAGAACACGTTTCCGGTTTGGAACGCGACGCCGCTCGTGGCACTCGACGTCTACGAGCACGCGTACTTTCTCGACTACCAGACCGACCGCGCCGCGTACATCGAGGCCTTCCTCCGGAACCTCGACTGGAGCGTCGTGAATGGCTGGATCGACGCCTACCGGATCCCGACCGCCTAGGTCAGCGCGGTTGTGATCGAAGCCGCCGCGGTCGTCGGCGGGTACCTCCTCGGCTCGCTGCCGTTCGGCTATTGGCTGCCACGGATCTTCCGCGGCGAGGACATTCGCAAGCAGGGAAGCGGGAACGTCGGCGCGTCGAACGTGTTCCGCGTCTACGGTCGGCGGCTCGGGATCGCGGTCGCGCTGCTCGACCTCGGCAAGGGGTGCGCGGCCGCGCTCCTCGGTCTGTGGGCGGGCGGTGCGCTCATCGGCGTCCTCGCCGGCGCCGCGGCGATGATCGGGCACGCGAGGCCGATCTTCCTTCGCTTCGAGAAGGGCGGGAAGATGGTCGCGACCGCGGGAGGCGCATTTCTCGCGCTCGCGCCCCTCGCGCGCTCTGGGCTGCATCGCCGTCTGGCTCTTCGTCTTCCTTGCTGACGAGATATGCGTCGCTGGCGTCGATCGTGACGGCGCTGGCGCTCGTCGTCTTCGTCCTCGTCGTCGGGCTACCCGTGGCCGGTGGTCGTGTTCGCGGTCGCGGGGGGGCCGCGGTCATCTTCCTGCACCGCCACAACATCCGACGGCTGCTCGGCGGCACCGAGCACCGGTTCGAGCTGCGCCAGGCGCAAGGGGCGCGCCTGAGCAAGCGTCACCGCCGGGCGCCGACCCAGTCGGTCCGCACCGCCTGGATCTCCCCCACCTCGATGGCCGCCCGCTCCTCCGAGTCGGTCGTCCCCGGAAGGTCTGCGAAGAAGTACGGCCCGTCCTCCGAGAGCTGACGATCCAGCCGGTCGTCGAGAACGCGAAGCAGCTCCTGCGCGCTGTGGAGCCCGTGGTCCGTCGCAAAGGAATGGAGGTACTGATTCCACTCATGCCCGGAGGCCACCCACTGGTCGCGGTGGCGGTGGAGCCAGCTCGACCCATGCTCTTCGATGCGCGCGAAACACCACTCGGCCGTCGCCTCGTCGAACCTCTCCCACGCCCACTCGACGACGCACACGCGCCCGCCGCTCGGAAGCATGGTGACGAGCTGGTCGAGCACCCTCCCCGGATCGAGCACGTGGTGGAGTGAGGTGCACGCGATCGCCGCGTCGAACGGCTGCGCAGACTCGAAGCTTTCGAACTCGATATCCGCGTAGTGCGATCCGGTCGGCGCCTTGGGATCGACCCCGACGGCGTCGTATCCGCTCTCGAGGAGGAACGGAACGAACCCGCCTGCTGGGCCGCATCCGATCTCGACGACCCGGGCGGGCGCAGGAGGCAGATGGCGGCCGACGACCGGCCACATCGCACCGAGCCAGCCGCTCGTCGTCATCTCGGCGCGACTATGACGCGAGCCAGTCGGCCAACGTGGTCTGGCGCGCGCTCGGCTCGCCCGACTCGAGCTCGCCGCGTAACTCCCCTACCGTTCCGAAGCGCTCCGCGACGACGTCGTGGATGTGGATCGTCTCGAAGTTCACCTGCTTCGAGAGGAGAAAGTCGCGATCGTCGAGCTGAGGGAGAGCGTCGACGGCGTCTCGGAGTGCATGGCGCACCGAGTCCTCGACGAAGCGTGGCTGCAAGTGGGCGTGCTCGACTACGAAGAGCTCGTCCGGCCGCTTCAGGAGGTCGTAGATCGGGGCGCTCATCGAGCGCTCGACGACGCCGATGAGCGTCTCGGCGTCGAGGTCGTGCTCGGTCCCGACATAGAGGGTTCCGCGACCGCGTTGATTGTGGGTCGCGATCGGGACGAGCTCGAGGATCTTCTCGATGTCACCCGAGTCGAAGCCCGCCCCGAGCAGGCGCTCGTTCGCACGGTTTCGAACGAGCCCCTGCGCGCAGGGGCAGGCATTGATCCCGTGCGCCTCGACGCCGACGACGCGACGAGTCCCGCGCTCGGACGCCGCGGCGATTCCGCAGAGCATGACCATCTCCTGGGTCTTGAGCCCGGTCACCGGCGTTCGCCGGCGAACCGGCCACTGCGCTCGGATCCACACCTCGGCGCGCAAAGCGTGTTGGCGCTCGATCACGCGGCTCGCGATCTGCTCCGCGAGCACCTCGACGAGCAGCGCCTCGCCGTCGACGAGAAGGTCGATCGCACCCTCGAAGAGCTCCGGAAAGCGCGACATGTGCACGCCCTTCTGGTCGGCGGCGAGGTCGACCGTGCAGTCGATCGTCGCCGCCATCACCGTCTCGGCGTCTCCGCGGCGGATCCGCACTGCCTTCTGCACTCCTGTGACCCCCGCGCGCGAGAGGGCGAGCCCGATCTCGGGCTGCGAGGCCTGGAGGTCCTCGTCCAGCTTGACGGTGTCGCTCATCGCGCTATTTGAGCAGACGGGAGAGCCGGCGATCCTTCAGCAGCCGCCCGCCCGTCTGGCAGCGCGGGCAGTAGAAGATCGTGTGCTCCTCGAAATCCACGCGGGCGATCGGGTTGCCGCATTGCGGGCAGGGCTCCGCGAGCCGGTTGTGGATCACGTAGACGTCCTTGTCGCCCTTGCCGCGCAGGCGTAGCTCCAGAGCGCGTTCGAGATCCACGTGCATCGCCGAGGCGAGTCGTTCGGTCTCCTCCTCGGTGAGCTCCGTCGACATCTTGAAAGGGCTGAGCCGGGCGCGGAGGAGGATCTCGTTCGCGTGCGCCCTGCCGATGCCCGCGAGCGCGCGCTGGTCGCGAAGCAGCGGGTGGAGCTGCCGGCGCTCACGGCCCAGGATCTCGCCGAGCATTGCCGAATCGATGTCGAGCGCGTCGGGTCCGAGGTGGGCGAGGTCGGCGTCGAGCTGCTCCGGGGTGGTCAGCCACACCCCGGCGCGCTTCTTCTTGCCGCCCTCGGTGAGGATGAGCTCTCCGCCGCCGGAGAACCCGAGCCGGAACATCGGCCGCTTCGGTCCCTTCGCGCCCGGCTTCAAATAGCGAATGCGCCCGGCGCTCATCAGGTGGATCCGCAGGACGAGCTCGCCGTCCTCGGTCGGGAAGAGGAGATTCTTGGCACGCCGCTCGGCGCCAGCGAGACGCTGACCCTCGAGCACCGAGAGCGGGGGGCGAATCGTCTTCAGGGTCGCGACGTGGGCGGGGCCTGCGCGCTCGACCGGGAACGCAGAGACGAGCGGAGCGAGCTCGCGCACCCAGGCCTCGACCTCGGGGAGCTCAGGCATCGGTCGCTTCGGCGATCACGGGCGCATGTTGGCGGACCGCGTCCTCCATGGGGCCGATCGAGCGGACCGGCGAGAGCAGAAGGGGCAGGAAGGAGAGCGACCCGCCGATCGCGCCGACCCAGAGCGTCGACCGGAGCCCGATGGTTGAGGCCAGCGCACCTCCGGCGAGCGAGCCGAGCGGGATCACGCCCCACACGATGAACCTTCTCGTCGCGTTCAGGCGTCCGAGCAGGCGATCCGGCGTAACCGCCTGTTGAAAGCTGAGGCCGGTGACGTTGAACACGATTCCCGCGAAGCTTGCAAGGATCAGCGCCGCGACGAGGAAGGGAATTGGCTGCGAGGGCGGCGCAGCGGGTACGAGGAGCAGTGCCGGTCCGAACACGAGCGCCGAGCCGACGAGCGTGCGCCCGACCCCGAGGCGCGCGGAGAGACGGTTGGCGGCTACCGCGCCGAGCAGCCAGCCGATGTTTCCGATTCCGAGGACGAGCCCGATGACGGTGGCCGACAGGTCGAGGTCGCGCACCGCGTAGACGAGGAAGATCGAGAACGCCAGCGTGTTGAAGAAGTTCGACAGCGCGACGGTGAGCGCGAGCGGCCGCCAGAAGGGGTGGCCGAGCAGGTAGCGGAGCCCCTCGACGAGCTCGCGGCGCATGCTCGGCTTCTCCGTCGGCTCGGGAAGGGTCTCCGCACGGGCGATGCGCGCGATGAGGCCCGCCGACCCGAGGAAGCTGACGGCGTCGAGGAGGATCGCGTACGGGGCGGTGAGTGCCCCGATCAAGACGCCGGCCAGCCCGGGACCGGCGAGCGCCGCCGCAGATCGGCTGATCTCGAGCTTCGAGTTGCCGTCGACGAGCTGCGCTCGGTCCACCAGCGAGGGCAGGTACGACTGGTACGCGACGTCGAAGAACACGGTGCCGACGCCGACGAGGAAGCCGACGGCGTAGAGCTGCCAGATCGTGAGCGCGTCGAAGGCGTACGCGACCGGGATCGAGCCGAGAGCCAGGGCGCGGCCGAGATCGCCGAGGACGAGGATCGGCTTGCGGCGCAGTCGATCGACCCACACTCCCGCCGGGAGCGCGAAGAGCAGGAAGGGAAGGAACTCGACCGTGCCCAGCAGCGCCACCTCGAAGGCGCTCGCGTCGAGGATGAGGATCGCCGCGAGCGGCAGCGCGAGCTGCGAGACCTGCGAGCCGAACTGGCTGATCGTCTGCGCCGACCACAGCCTCAGGAAGTCGGGATGCCGCCAGAGGCCGCCGCGCGGCCAGACCCGCACGTCAGGCGTCGGTCGCAGGTCAGCGGATCGCCGACGCCGGGGATCGTCGGGCCGAGCTCGGTCGGCACCGGCACGTCCTCGACGGGCTCCGGCATGTCGCGCAGATGCCGCTGCGGCGAGAGGAGGATCCACAGGAACGCGAGCCCGCCGCCGATCGCGCCGACGACGATCGTCTCGCGCAGCCCGACCCATGTGCCGAGCGCGCCACCGATGAGCGCTCCGATCGGGATCGTCCCCCAGACGATGAAGCGCATGACCGAGTTCATGCGTCCCTGCAGCCGCGGCGGGCAGATCGCCTGCCGGTAGCTCACCTGGATGATGTTGTAGACGACGATCGCGAAGCCCTGGAGGAGCTCGCCGAGGCGACGAGGAAGGGGATCGCGGCGTTGCCGACGGGAGCGAACGCGACGAGCAGCATCGCCGGACCCCAGAGCATTCCGACGGCGATCGTCGTCGGGCCGATGCCGAACCGGTTCGACAGCCGCATCGCGGTGAACGCCGGCGGCGAACGAGCCGAGCGCCGCCGACCGAGAAGACGATCCCGATCACCGCCGCGGACAGCTCGAGCTCGCGCACCGACGAAGACGAGGAAGATCGCGAACGCGACGTTGGAGAAGAAGTTCGAGGTCGCCGTGCAGCCGGCCTGCGCGCGCAGGTTCGGGTTGCCGAGGACGAAGCGCAGGCCTTCCTTCAGCTCGGTCCACAGACTCGGCTTGCTCCCGTCGGCGGTCTCCCGTACAGGAGCCTCTTCCTGCTTGCGGATGCCGAGGAGGAAGAAGCCCGAGCCCAGGAAGCTGATCGCGTCGACGAGCACCGCGTACGGCGCCGTGAAGATCTCCACGAGCGCTCCCGCCATCCCCGGCCCGCCCACCTGGGCCGCGGAGCGGCTGATCTCGAGCTTCGAGTTGCCCTCGATGATCTGGTCGCGCTCGACCAGCGAGGGGAGGTACGACTGGTACGCGACGTCGAAGAAGACCGTGCAGACGCCGGTGAGGAAGCCGACGACGTAGAGCTGCCAGAGCGTCAGCGCGTCGGCGACGTACGCGATCGGGATCGTGCGCGAGGAGGGCCGCTCGGCCGAAGTCCCCGACGATGAGGATCGGCCGCCTGCGCAGGCGGTCGACCCAGACGCCCGCGGGCAGCGTGAAGAGGATGAACGGGAGGAAGTCGAGCACTCCGATCAGGGCGACCTCGAACGCGCTGGCGTCGAGCATCGACGATCGCGACGAAGCCGAGCGCGAGGTCGTCGACCGCGCCTCCGAACTGGCTGATCGTCTCCGCCGACCAGAGCTTCAGGAAGTCGCGGTGGCGCCAGAGACCGCCGCGCGGCCAGACGCGCACGGTCAGACCGGGTCGTCGCGCGGCGAGAGCGGATCGGCGACGCCGGGAAGCGCCGCGCCGAGCTCGGTCGTCCGCGGCTCGTCCTCGATCGGCTCCGGCATCTCGCGGAGGTGGCGCTGCGGCGAGAACAGGATCCAGAGGAAGGCGAGACCCGCCGCCGATCGCTCCCACGACGATCGTCTCGCGCAGGCCGATCCACGTTCCGAGCGCGCCGCCGGCGAGCGTTCCGATCGGGATCGTTCCCCAGACGATGAAGCGCATGACCGAGTTCATGCGCCCCTGCAGCCGCGGCGGGCAGATCGCCTGCCGGTAGCTCACCTGGATGATGTTGTAGACGACGACCGAGTAGAAGAACACGAGCTGCGCCACGATGAGGAACGGGATCGCCGCGTTGCCGTCCGGAGCGAAGGCGACGAGCAGGTCGCCGGCCCGAAGAGCGCCGACATGACGATCGTCGTCGGCCCGATCCCGAAGCGGCGTGACAGCCGCATCGCGGTGAACGCCGCCAGCGAACGAGCTGGTCGCTCCGATCGAGAACACGATCCCGATCACGCCTGCCGAGAGGCCGAGCTCGCGAACCAGGAAGACGAGGAGGATCGAGAACGCGAGGCTCGAGAAGAGGTTGGACGTCGCCGTGCAGCCCGCCTGCGCGCGCAGGTTCGGGATTGCCGAGGACGAAGCGCAGCCCTTCCTTGAGCTCCGTCCAGAGGCTCGTCTTGCGGCCGTCGACGGTCTCTCGCACCGGCGCTTCCTCGGGTTTCCGGATGCCCGAGGAGGAAGAGTCCCGAGCCGAGGAAGCTGATCGCGTCCACGAGCACCGCGTAGGGGGCCGTGAAGATCTCGACGAGCGCGCCGGCGAGGCCCGGCCCTCCCAGCTGGGCCGCCGAGCGGCTGATCTCGAGCTTCGAGTTGCCGTCGATGATCTGGTCGCGCTCGACGAGCGAGGGGAGGTACGACTGGTAGGCGACGTCGAAGAAGACCGTGCAGATGCCGGTGAGGAAGACGACGATGTACAGCTGCCAGAGCGTCAGCGCGTCGGCGACGTACGCGATCGGAATCGTGGCGAGGAGGGCCGCTCGGCCGAAGTCTCCGGCGATCAGGATCGGCCTTCTCCGCAGCCGGTCGACCCAGACTCCCGCGGGCAGCGTGAAGAGGATGAACGGCAGGAAGTTGAGCGTTCCGAGCAGCGCGACCTCGAACGCGCTGGCGTCGAGCACGACGATCGCGACGAAGCCGATCGCGAGATCGTCGACCTGCGACCCGAACTGGCTGATCGTCTCCGCCGACCAGAGCTTCAGGAAGTCGCGGTGGCGCCAGAGGCCGCCGGTCGGCCAGAGCCTAGGCATCGCTCGCTCTCGAGCGGCAGGATCGTGGTCGCCTCGAAGAGGGCGAAGGTCAACGCGTGCATGGCGCCGTCTGGATCCTCGGCGCTCTCGAAGTCCGCGAGCAGGCGGGCAAGCCGCTTCTGGAAGCGCGCGACGTCGGCCGGTGCGAGGCGCGCGTGCAGGATCGCCGAGGTCTCCTTGTCGAGCCCCGCTGCGATCAGCTCGTCGGCAGCCTGACGGAGCATCGTCGCGGCGATCGCATTTCGCCTGAGGTCGTGGGGCATCGAATCGTCGGTCTTGAGCACGAACAGGCGCGCGACCCGGCCGTAGTACATCTCGGTGAGCGCGCGGACCTTCCGCGTTCGCACGACCCGGACGAGACCTGCTCTCTCGAGCACCTTCAGGTGATGTCCGACCGTTCCCTTCGGCGTCTCCAGCACGCTCGCGAGCTCGGTCGTGCTGGCCGCGCGTTCCCGCAGGAGCGTGATGATCCGTCCGCGGAAGGGATCCGCGAGCGCGCGCAGCTGCTGCGGCTCGTCGACGACGAGCACGTCGTCGAGGTCGTAGTCGGGAGTCACGGTCGATGATCGCGGAACATACGGCATTCGCCGACCATTCGCAAGCTTCACGGATTCCACGAGGTCGACTTCGTCGCACTACGCTCCGCGCCGTGGACGCCATTGTCATCGAAGCCACCCGGGGCGACGTCGTGGAGGCGCGCCATCGAGCGCACGCGGTCGCCGTCGCGCGGCGGCGCGATCGTCGCCTCGGCCGGAGACGCGGAGCTCGTCACGCACTTCCGCAGCTCGGCGAAGCCCATCCAGGCGCTTCCGCTCTTGCGAGCACGCGCTGATCTCGACGACGTCGGAGATCGCGATCGCCTGCGCCTCGCATCTCGCCCGTCCCGAGCAGCTCGCCGCCGTGCGCAGCCTGCTCGCGAAGGCGCCCGCCGGCGAGGACGACCTCGAGTGCGGAACCCGTGGAGCCGACGCCGGGCCGACGCGGATCGAGCACAACTGCTCCGGAAAGCACGCGGGGATGCTCGCTCTCTGTCGCGCGCGAGGATGGCCGACCGAGGGCTACCGGCTCCTCGAGCATCCGTGCCAGCAGGTCATGCTCGACGAGGTCTCCGCTGCGGCGGAGGTGGATCCGCGGCAGATCCCGATCGGTGTCGACGGCTGCGGCATCCCCACCTTCGCTCTTTCGCTCGAGCGGATGGCGCATGCGTTCTCGCGGCTTGCCGAGCTCGAGGGCGGAGCGCGCGCGATGGCTGCGATGCGCGCGCACCCCGAGCTCATCCGCGGCCCGCTCGCAGCGGACACCATGCTCATGCAGACCCAACCCGGCTGGGTCGCGAAGGGCGGTGCGGAAGGACTTCTCTGCGCCGTCTCCGCCGACGGGCTGGGCGTCGCGCTCAAGATCGAGGACGGAAGCCAGCGGGCCGTGCGCAGCGCGCTCGCGGCGTTCCTCGGTCGGCTCGGGGTCGAATCGGGAGAGCTCGGAGAGGTGCCGATCGAGAACTCGCGCGGCGAGATCGTCGGCGAGCTGCGCGCTGTCTGACGTCGGGCCTGTCCACATAGGACCTTTGCGAATCGGCCAAGTCGCACTAGGATGCGGCGCCTGGTGGCAGAGCCGGAGCGGCGAGCAGGACCGGCTCGAGAGGCAGGGCAGTTCGTACATCCGTTCGAGCGCGAGAGGAGAGTCGCCTACCCATGCTGTCCGTCGACATTGCTCTTCCGGAAGTCGAGGAGCTTCAACGCCTCATCGAGCACGGGCTCGAACGAGGATTCCTCACGTACGACGAGATCGTTGCCGGGCTCGAAGAGGTCGAGCTCACGAAGGAGCAGGTCGAGGACTTCTACACCTACCTGATCGACCACTCGATCGAGCTGGTCGAGGGCGTCGAGCACAAGACGCTTCCGCAGGAGGAGCCTCCGCCGGAGGACGAGAAGACGGCGCCGAAGCTCGATCTCTCGGTGGAGCCGTCGCTCGACTCGCTCAGGCTCTACCTGCGCGAGATCGGCAAGGTGCCGCTCCTCACCGCCGATCAGGAGGTGTCGCTCGCGAAGCGCATCGAGCGCGGCGACATGAGCGCGAAGCAGCACATGACCGAGGCGAACCTGAGGCTCGTCGTCTCGATCGCCAAGGGGTACCTGGGCCGCGGTCTCTCGTTCCTCGACCTGATCCAGGAGGGCTCGCTCGGGCTCATCCGCGCGGTCGAGAAGTTCGACTACCGCAAGGGCTTCAAGTTCTCGACCTACGCGACGTGGTGGATCCGCCAGGCGGTGACGCGGGCGATCGCGGACAAGGCGCGCACGATCCGCATCCCCGTGCACATGGTCGAGAAGCTGAACAAGGTCGTGCACATCGAGCGCCAGCTCGTCCAGCGCCTCGGCCGCGAGCCGGAGCCCGAGGAGATCGCGGAGGAGCTCGACATCCACCCGGACGAGGTGCGCGAGATCCTGCGCATGTCGCAGCTTCCGATCTCGCTCGAGAAGCCGATCGGCGAGGACGAGGACTCGTCCCTCGGCGACTTCGTGCCCGACGAGGCGGCCGAGTCGCCCTTCGACACCGCCTCCCTGTCGCTTCGCCGGGAGGACGTGGAGGTCGCGCTGTCGGCGCTGCCCGACCGCGAGCGGCGCGTCATCGAGCTCCGCTACGGCCTCGACGGCTCCCAGCCGTGCACGCTCGAGGAGGTGGGGCGCGCGTTCGGAGTCACGCGCGAGCGCATCCGCCAGATCGAGAACAACACGCTGAAGAAGCTCCAGTCCCTGCCGGAGGCCCAGGGGCTCAAGGACTGCGTCTAGAGCGGGTGATTCAAGCGAGCTCGACCTCTGCTGCGGTTCCCGTAGCGCGAAGCTCGATCTCGGCCGGCAACTCCCTCGGCGCGTCTTCGGGCGCGAGCTCCTCGCGGACTCTCGCGTCGAAGTAGACATACGCCGTCGTGAGGGCGACGAAGGGCATCGCGAGCGCGTAGACGGCTCCGGCGACGATGTTGAGGAGCGCGAGCGGCGCATCTGTCACGAAGATCAGGATTGCGCCGAGGAGAGGGCCGGCGATGAGCGCGACGGCCGCGCTCATGCCGACGAGCGAGCCGACGCGGATCCAGCGGCGCCGGACCAACTCGGCGCTCCGTCGGAGTGACGGGAATGGGCGATGGTCCTCGAGCGCGACCACCGGTGCGACGAGACACCAGCGGATCGCGAGCCAGATCGCGACCGGGATGAGGAACACGGTGCTCGTCAACACCACCCAGACCACGACGAAGAGTGCGATCGCTCCGAGAAGCGGCCGGATGCGACGGAGCACGAGACGATAGGCGGTCCAGGCGGACACCGGACGATCGGCGTCGATCTCGACGAGCGCGCACGCCGCTGCGGCCATGACCAGACCGAGCCCGAGCAGCGCGAACGTCGTGCCGACGATCACGGCGAGGAAGGCCCACGCACCCGCTGCTTCACCCGACACGCTCCCGATGAGGTCGAGCGCGCCGAGTAACAGCCACTGCACGAAGGTGATGGCGACCGCAATGGGAACGAGGAGCACGCCCAGCCCGAGGAAGAGACCGGGTCGTTTGACGTACATCCTCGCCGACGCAGAGATGATCTGACCCCACGACCGTCGCCGCGCGATCCGCCGCGGCGCGACCGGAGTCCAGGTCGCACGTACGGCCGCGAAGATCACGAGGCCGAGGACCGCGGCGAGGGCGATGACGAGCGGAAGCGGGTTGCTGAGCAGCTGCGCGAGCGCTCTCGAGCCGGTCGCGACCGCGGAGCAGAAGAAGTCGGTCGTTCCTGTGCCGAACGCACCGCCCGTCGGCACCGCGTAGCTCACGTCGCGCCAGCCCTCGGCCCAGGTGATCGGCCTCGTCCACTGCGTCTTCTGGTTCGGGCCGGTCGGCCCGTTGAAGAACGCCTTCTGGAGCTCGCCCCAGCGTCCCTCGAACGCGATCCAGGGATAGGCGGCCTCTGCGGCCTCCCGGTCGCTCGGGATCGTCACGACCTGCGGGGACAGCTCACGGTGCGGCCCGCGCGTGTCGTCGCAGCCAACCCCCGCCTCCGCCGAGCTGCCCAGCCAGAGCGCATCGCTGTACTTGTTGGCGTGGGAGCCGGCGGCGGGGTAGACGACGGGCCTTGACCCGGCGAGCTCGAGCTTCTCGTCGTCCCACGCTGCCCGTTCGGCTCCCTCGTGCGAGCTGTAACCGACCTCTACGGGGTCGACCCCGAGCGCGGCTCGAGCGTCGGGCGCGTCGAAGACGAGCTGGATCATCTCCCAGTCGCCCTCGTGCGTGTTGTTGAAGTCGTTGAAGGGGTAGAAGAACCAGTACTGGAGGGCGAGCCTTCCCGGAAACCCCTCCTCGCCGACGACGTGCGCGTACACGACGGGCTGGCTGCCCTCCGTCAGGCGCTGAGCCCAGCGGTTGTAGTCGCAGCCCGGAGCGAGCGCATTGCCGGGGAAGTCGAGGTGGTATTCGAAGCGCTCCACCAGATCGTCCGCGGTGGGACCGATCTCCACGAGGTCGGTGACGTTCCACGGGCCGCGCAGCGCGACGGTCTCCTCGTCGAGCAGGAGGTCGATGTCCGTCGGGGTGAACGGCTCGCCGTAGCTGCACACGTCCTGCTGCTCGACGATGCGGACGACCGGGGCGTACTTCTCGGCGAGAGCCGTCTCGTCGCCCAGGTCGGCGCTTGCGAGCGCCGGAAAGACGAACGCGGTCGCGGCGAGCAATCCCAGCAGCGCCAAGCGAGCCAGCGCGGTATGTGTTCCGATCACCTCTCGGGTTTCGACGCGAAGAGGTCCATTCCCAGTGCACGACCGGTTACCGCGGGCGAGACGGACTACGCTCGACCGGTGACCGGTGAGCGTCGATCGCGAACCGCGGCGCTCGCCGAGCGGCTGATAACCCTTCGCGACCGCGGCGAGACCTTGCCGGGCGCACCGCTCGTGCGCGAGGTCTTGACGACCGAACGCGAGCTGGGGGGTGGACTGATCGCAGGCGGCGTGGCGTTCCGGATCTTCCTCTGGCTGGTGCCGTTCGGGCTCGTGGTCGCCGCATTGCTCTCTTTCTGGACGGAGCTCGACCCCGACGGCATCGAGGCCGCGGCTCGCCGCTTCGGCATCGGGGCAGCTGCGGCGCAGGCCGCCTCCGAGGCCTTGCAGGCCGGCGACCGAAGCGCGTTCTTCGTGCTTCTCTTCGGCCTCTTCTTCCTCGCCTGGTTCACGATCGGCGCCGTACGGGCGCTCGTCCTGGCCTACGCGCTCGCGTGGCAGCTCGAGCCGCCGCGAATCCGTCGCCCGTTCCGCGCTGTCGCAATCTTCAATGGGCTCTTTCTCGTCGCGATTCTCTCTGCGGTCGGGGAGACCTGGCTCGAGGCGCAGCTCGGTCGCATCGCGCTGCTCGGGATCGTGCTCACGCTCGCGCTGACGACGGGGGTCGCGCTCATCGCCATGTGGCTCCTTCCTCACCGCGCGACCCACGTTCGCGAGCTCGTCCCCGGCGCCCTGCTCGTCACGGTCGGGCACCAGCTCGTCCAGATCGCGGTGATCTTCTACTTCGCGCCGAGGCTCGGCCGGTCGGAGGAGACCTATGGCGCCTTCGGTACCGCGGCGACGATGCTCGTCTGGCTCTACGTCTTGAGCCGTCTCGTGACGGGTGGCGCATTTCTGAACTCGACCCTCTGGGCGAGACGGCAGCAGCCCGTCCAGGCGACGAGCTGACCTCCTGAAAACACGCTAGGAGGCAGGTAGGAGCCCGGCGTCGCCGAGGGCCGCGAGTGTCTGTTCGCGAATCTCGCTCGCGACCTCGGAGACGTCTGCACCGGACGGGGCGAAGACGACGACATTCAGCCATGCCGTCCGCTCTGTCAGCTCACCGACTTGAACGTCGACCTCGAGCGCCTGGCCATCCTGCGCCTGCGAGGCCGCTTCGATCGTGACGCGGCGGGCCTCGGCCAGGGACACATCGAGGCGTACCGGGACCAGAACCGTGACGAGTCGCCGAGGATCGTCGACCGAGTTGTTCACGAGCGTCGTCGAGACCATCGTCGAGTTGGGGACGAAGATCCGCCGGCCCTCGTCCGTCGCGAGCGCCGTGTAGCTCAGCGAGAGCTCCTGCACGATCCCGGTGTGCTCGTCGACGGTGATTCGGTCGCCGAGACGGACCGGCTGGGTGAACGCGAGCAGGACGCCGGATCCGAGGTTTCCGAGCGGAGTCGTGAGAGCCAGTCCCGCGACCAGCGCGAGCACCGCACCCGAGGCGAGAAAGGCGCGGGCGACCTCCGTCGTGGCGGGGAAGATCGAGAGGACGCTCCAGGCGCCGATGAGAGAGACGATCGCGACGGCTGCACGCAGGAGAAAGCTGAAGGTCGTGCGCCGGCGCGCGGCGACCGCAGGATCCCGCTCGGCGAGGCGTCGCTCGTACCGCTCGAACGCGAGGCGTAGCGTGAAGCGGAACGCGATCACGACGCCGAGCCAGATAGCGGCGGCGACGAGTGCCTGCACCCAGCGATTGTCCACGCGGCAGAGTTCGGCGCCCGCGGCGCCTCGCCTCCCGCGCCTGCCGTCCTGCCTACAGGTTGTGAACAGGCTGAGGGATCTATCCGGCCCCTCCTACGAGGCTGTGGGTCTGCCCCGGATCTAGGCTCGAAGAGGGCACGGATGTCGTTTCACCGTCATGCCAAGCTCGGACTTTGGCAGAGGCGGGCGAGGAGGCGCGCCGGACCTTGTCCTGTCTGCTCAGCGCCTCGTCGGCGCTCGTCGAGAAGCACTGACCTACCGAGTCTTCGAGCGGACCGCTCCCGAAAAGCTCGTCGCCGACCCAGCGCTGTTCGGGTACACCGGACCTGCTCAGCGAAGCCAAATTTCATGATGCGACCCGACGAGGAAACTCCTAGAGGAGCCGTGATTGCACGCGCTGTGTCCCCGCGACGTTCCCTTTCTCCTCGTACGCGGCGAGCGCCTCCTCGAGCGCGTGCAGCTTCGCCTACTGAATCGCCCGAAAGCTCCCGCACGCGGGCGGCCTCCTCGAGCGTCTGGCCACGGAACGTCAGCCAGTCGGAAGCGCTCGCGCGCGTGCACGCCTCGTCGGAGAGCATGCGCGCTTCTTTGAACTGCCCCTCCGAAGCAGCGACGAGCGCAAGAGCGCGTCGCCAGGAGACCTCGAGGGCGAAGTTGCCACACGAGATCGCACGGGCATCGAGCGCGAGCCGTCTCGCTTCGCCGGCGTCACCGGACAGAGCGAGAACGCACGCGAGCTCGCTCGCAAGCTGCGGCTTGAAGACGCGGTCATCCTCGGTCTCGACCAGGGAGTACGCCGAGCGCATGTGGCCCGCCGCCTCGGCGAGGTTGCCCACGATGAACTCAGCCTCACCAAGTTCGAAGGTTGCGCCCGCGAGAAACCACAGCAGCCCGGCCTGTCGGGCCTGACTGACAGCTTGCTGGAGGACGACCCTGGCGTCCTCTATGCGACCGGCCTGTGCGTACAGCGACCCGAGTGCATCAAGTAGCCGCAACGGAAGCGGCGGGGGGCTCCAGAGGTCCCGACGAAGGCCACTCTCGAGCATCTCCTCGCATTCGCCGATCGCCACTTCTACTAACGCCGAACCGCAGGCCAGAGCCTCCGCTCGGTTCATCAGAGCGGCGGCCTCCTCGAATGGATCATTGCGCTCCGCCGCAAGCTCGGCGGCGCGCAGCGTGAGCTCGGCGGCCTCGTCGGCTCGCCCTAGCCCTGAGAGAGTCTGGTAACGGTGACGCAAGGCGACGGCGAGGCCTTTGGCGTCGCTCCGTTCTTCGAAGCGCTCGGAAGCCCGTTCCGCCTCGGTCAAGAACTCCAGCTGGCTCTTCCCCTCGGTCCACTGGGAAAAGTACGCGAGGTAGAGGAGTGCCCGGGCCTCCACACTCTCGTCGCCGGCCGCCGCTGCCATGCGCGCTGCAGCCTCGAGCGACGAAAGCGCACGCCTGGTCTCGCCCGTCCGGTAGAGCGCCAGGGCGTACTCATAGAGCGACTCCGCGCGCTCGTGAGGCGACCAAGGCAGGATCGCGGCCGCGCGCTCGAGCGTCCGGCCGATTCGATGCTCGTCGTCGTCCAACGTGGCGTCCTGAACGAGGATCGCACGGTGTAACTCCCGCAAGTCGACGCCTGGCTCGACTCCGAGCTCGTCGACGAACGCATGGTGCGCTCGTCGATAGGTCGCGAGCGCGTCTGCTTGGCGTCCCCCGCGGTAGAGGGCAAGCATGAGTTGACCCCAGATCCTTTCGCGGAGGGGGTAGCGTTCCACGAGGGTTGTCAATTCAGATGCGAGATCGCTGTGAAGTCCGAGCGCCAGCTCGGCATCCACGCGGCTCTCGAGAGCGGTAAGCCGCGCCTCCTCCAGTCGCGCGATCTCTGGCTGCATGAACGGCTCGCTAGGGGACTCCACGAGCGCCGGACCACGCCAGAGCGCGAGCGCCCCCCGCAGCTTGGCTGCGCGTTCCTTCGGCTCGCAGCGACGCGCCTCCGTGACCAAACGCTCAAAGAGCTCCAGGTCCAGCTCGCCGGGCTCGACGTGGATCACGTACCCGCCAGCATCCCGCTGGAGTGCCTCCGGGCCGAGGAGCTTGCGCAGGGCGTACACCTGGTTCTGGAGCGAAGCACGCGCCGTCGGCGGAGCTCGATCCCCCCAGAGCTGATCGATGAGCTCGTCCTGAGAGACGGGCTCGTTCGCATGGAGCAGAAGCAACCCGAGGAGCGCTCTCTGCTTCGGTGCGGCGATAGGGACCGGTCTCCCGTTTCGCCGAACCTCGAGCGGACCCAAAATACGGAACTGGAGTGCGGCCATTCAGCGACGCTAGCACCGACCTTTTGCGGGCGACACCGCCTACAGGGTCGCGTTAGAGCGGCGTTAGTGGGGACCCTTAGGCTCGACCAAACACCCACAAGAGGAAGGGATATGCAGAGACCTAGACGATTGGCAATCACGGTAGTGCTGGTAGTCGGGGCGCTCGCGATACTCGCCCCCGCTGTCCTCGCCGGACGCGACACCACCGCCACCGTGCGCTTCGGCAACGATGACGTGGGCAGCTCGTTCCCACCGATTACGGAGCACGATGAGTCGGGCAACGCGAAGTTCAACCTCATCCCGAGGACTGTCACGATCGCCGAGGGTGGCCGCGTGACCTACGACATCCTCGTGCGCTTCGGAATCCACCAGGCCGCGGTGTACGAGGCAGGAACGATACCCGACGACATCGACATCCAGGGACCTTTCCCGTTTATCAACGACCCCGTTGGTCGGCTCGCGATGGGACCCGCCGTCAACGCCGCTACCGGCACGGGCACGTGGACCACGCCCGCCGATGCGTTCGACGAAGCGGGACGCTACCTCGTCCTATGCAACTTCACGCCACACTTTGCGGAGTTCGACATGTACGGCTGGGTGAACGTGAAGTAGGTACTTGCGGCGGGGTGTTGCCGGAGCGCCCCATCCCGCCCGAGTCCTCCGCTCTTGTGCGGAGGGCCGCACCTTCGAACGAGTCGACCCAGGAAACTCCCTTGCGCTCTGCTCGCTAGGCGGTGTGTCCTGCCTAGACAGGTTGTGAACAGGGAGGGATTATCCGGCGCTCCTTCGAAGCCGTGGGTCTTCCCGAACCTACGCTCGAAGGAGGCACGGATGTCGTTTCACCGTAACGCCAAGCTCGGACTTGCCGGTCGCCGCGCGCTCGTGCGCGCGGTCGAGAGCGGGATGACGCTGAAGGCGGCCGCGGCATTTAGTCGCCGGCGATCGTCCGCGCCTTCGCCGAGGCGAACTCGTCGTCGGTCAGGACTCCTCGCGCATGGAGATCGGCGAGCTCCGCGAGCCGCGTCGCGACGGAGCTGGCCTGCTCCTCCGCGGGCCGCGGTCGCGCGACCTGCGCGCGCTGGGTTTCCCACCATGTCGCGAGCCGAGACCGGGTCTCCGCGAAGAGCTCGGGCGCGGAGGCGTTCGGGTGCTCGCGCAGGGTCTGCGCACGCATCGCCTCGATCCAGACGGCGCCGAGCGCGACGAGAGTGATGACGACGAGGTAGCGGGCGAAGTCGCCCACAGGGCCCGTGAGGAGCAGGATCACGGAGAGGATCGCGAGCGCCGCGTATGCCCAAGCGCGCTGGCGAACGGCCGGCGCGACGATACGGCGAGAGGCAACGGCTCGACGACCGGGCCCGGCGAGCCACGCAGCCACGAGAAAGAGCACCCCGACCGCGATGAACCACCAGAACGAACGGCGGAGGAGCTCGGTGAAGATGTCCCAGGCGTTTCCGGCCGCGGCTCGATTCTCCGTCTCCGCGACGAGAGAGTCGACGACGTAGTTGCCTCCGACACCGACGGCGACGAGACCGACCAGGCCGACGACGGCGACGGTGATGCCGACCCTGCGGACGGCGCGGCGCCGGTCGCCGGCGATCCAGACGGCGAGCGCGAACGCGGCGAGCGCGAGCAGCGGGAGCACCCAGGCGAGGGTCTGGAGGATGTTGAGACCGTCCTGCGCCGCCTCGAGCTCGTCCGAGCGCAGGATCTCGATCCGGCCGACGTCCTCTGGGATCTCGCCCGCGATCTGGTCGCGGAGGCCGATGCGATCGGCCGCCTCCAGCACGATCAGCTCCAGATCGAGCGTGACGGCGCCCTCCTCGGTCGAGACGGTGTCGCCCCCGCCCTCGAGCACCCCGATCAGCGTCCGATGCGACTCGTCGATCGTCAGGGCCCACAGGCGTTGCAGCCGCGGTTGCTTCAGTGCTCGCTCGACCAGCCGGTACGAGCCCTCGCGGAGGGCGGCGGTCGCAGGCCCGGAGAGACGCTGGTAGTCGTCCGGGAGCTGCTGCTCGAGCTCCGCCTGGACGTCCACCGAGACGAAGAGCTCGTCGACCGCTCTCGTGGCGACGGCAGTACGGATCGCGTCGTCTTGGATCAGCTCGGTGCTCGTGTCGACGAAGACGTCGTTGTTCAGCGCGACGCGATCGACCCACACCGCAGTTGCCGAGAGCAGGAGGAGAAGACCCGCGACGACGAGGACGACCCACGTCGCGATCGAGCGGCTCAACTCGACGCTTCCAGGAACGTCGCGTGCAGCGCCCGGACCGCGCGCTCGACGTCTGCGCGTGCGACGAGACAGGTGATCTTGATCGGGGAGGTCGAGATCAGCCGGAGGTTGACGCCTTCAGCCGCCAACGTCCGGAACATGCGGGCCGCGACACCGGGGTTCGAGCGCATCCCGGCACCGACGAGGGACACCTTGCCGAGGTCCTCGATCTCCTCGACCTCGATCGCGCCGAGTGTCTCCTGCGCGCGCGCGAGCGCTCGCCTGGTCGCCGTCACGTCCTCCTGCGGGACGCTGAACGAGATCTCGGCCGGCCCGTGGGCGACGTTCTGGAGGATCGTGTCCACGCTCACGTGCTCCGCCGCGACCGCCTCGAGGATCGCCGCCGCCGAGCCCGGCTGGTCGGGCACGCCGCGGAGCGCGAACAGGACCTCGTCCTCGGAGTGCGTGACCGCCGAGACGATCGCTGCCTCCATGCCGGCGACGTCCTCGATCCAGGTGCCAGGCTCGCCCGAGAAGGTCGAGCGCGCGTGGATGCGGAACGCCGTGTCCGCGGGCGAGCTCGACGGCTCTCAGCATCAGCACCTTCGCCCCGGAGGCGGCCATCTCGAGCATCTCCTCGTAGGAGACGACCCGAAGCTTGCGCGCTTGCGGAACGATGCGAGGGTCTGCGGTGAAGACCCCTTCGACGTCGGAGTAGATCTCGCAGGAGGCGCCGAGCGCAGCAGCGAGGGCGACCGCGGTCGCGTCGGTGCCGCCGCGCCCGAGCGTCGTCACGTCCATCGTGTCCCGCGAGAAGCCCTGGAATCCCGCCACGAGCACGATGCGTCCGCGATCGAGCGCTTCCAGCACGCGAACCGGCGTGATCTCCCGGATCTTCGCCTTCGTATGGACCGGGTCGGTCAGGATGCCGGCCTGCGAGCCGGTGAACGACACGGCCTCGTGGCCGAGGTCGTGGACCGCCATCGCGACGAGCGCGCACGAGATGCGCTCCCCGGTCGAGAGGAGCATGTCGAGCTCGCGCGGGTTCGGCTCGGGCGACGTAGAGCGCGCCAGCTCGAGCAGCGTGTCGGTCGTCTCGCCCATCGCCGAGACCGTTCCCACGACCCGGATGCCGCGCTCGCGCGCCTCGACGAGCCGTCGGGCGACGTGCCGGATCTTCTCGGGGTCGGCGACCGACGAGCCGCCGAACTTCATGACGACGGTCTCCGCGGTCGGCTCGGGCGCCGAGTGCATGGAAGGGATTGTGGCTGGCTCGTCGGGCTATCGTTGCCGCGTGCCGCGCAAGGTGATGCTGATCGGGCTCGACTGCGCCGAGCCCTCGCTCGTCCTCGAGCGCTGGCGCGACGAGCTGCCGACGCTCTCCGGGCTCATGGAGCGCGGGCTCGTACGGCCGCCTGACCTCGGTGATTCCGCCGATCACCGTGCCCGCCTGGTCCTGCATGATGTCCTCGAAGACGCCCGGCGACCTCGGCGTCTACGGCTTCCGCAACCGCTCGGACCACACGTACGACGGCGGCTTCATCGCGATGAGCGACGCGATCCGGGAGCCGCGGCTGTGGGATCTCGTCACGCGCGCGGGCGGCTCGTCGGTCGTCCTCAGCGTGCCCGGCACCTACCCGCCGAGGCCGCTCAACGGCGTCATGGTCAGCTGCTTCCTCACGCCCTCGATCGAGAGCAAGTACACGTACCCGGCGGCGCTCCGCGACGAGATCGAGGAGGTCGTCGGCGAGTACATCTTCGACACGAAGGACTTCCGCACCGACGACAAGGACTACCTGCTGCGCCAGGTCTACGAGATGACGGACCGGCGCTTCCCGCTCGCCGAGCACCTCGCCGAGACGAAGCCGTGGACGTTCTTCGCCATGGTCGAGATGGGCCCCGACCGGATGCACCACGGGTTCTGGAAGTACATGGATCCCGAGCACCGCAAGCACGAGCCTGGCAACCCGTACGAGAACGCGATCCTCGACTACCACCGCCACGTCGACGGGCTGATCGCCGGGCTGCTCGAGCACGCCGACGACGACACCGTCGTCTTCGTCGTCTCCGACCACGGCGCGAAGCGGCTGGACGGCGGGATCCGGATCAACGAGTGGCTCCGGCGCGAGGGCCTGCTCGCGACGCTGGCCGAGCCGGACGGCGTCTCCTCGCTCAGCGACGTCGGCGTCGACTGGTCGAGGACGACGGCCTGGGGCGAGGGCGGCTACTACGCGCGCGTCTTCCTGAACGTGCGGGGCCGCGAGCCCGAGGGCGTCGATCCCGCCGGAGGAGTACGAGGCCGTCCGCGACGACCTCGCCCGGCGCATCGCGGCGATCCCGGACGACGCCGGAAACCCGATCCCGACCGCGGTCTACAAGCCCGAGGAGCTGTACGACGAGGCCGCAGGGCGTCGCGCCCGACCTCATCGTCGTCTTCGGCGACCTGCTCTGGCGCTCGGTCGGCACGATCGGCGGCGACGAGGGCATCCAGACGCTCGAGAACGACACCGGCCCGGACGACGCGAACCACGCGCAGGACGGCCTCTACATCGTCGCCGGCCCGGGCGTCGAGGCGCGCGGCCGCGCCGACGCGCATCTGCTCGACATCGCGCCGACGGTGCTCGAGATACTCGGGATCGAGGAGCCGGACGGGATGCGCGGCGAAAGCATGCTTCCGGTGCTCGCGGCCCGCTGAGTGGGCGGGGTCAG
>CAWKLR010000017.1:0-46696 GCA_963850485.1 uncultured Actinomycetes bacterium
ACGATGATCCCGACGAAGGCGATCAGCCCGCTGACCGCGACGGCCGCAGCGGTGCCGACCGTCGCCGCGGCGACCAGCTCAGCCGCACGCGCCGGACGTTGACGCCGAGGCTCGCCGCCTCGTCGTCGCCGAGGCTGAGGACGTCGAGGACCCGCCGGTGGGACGAGGATCACGACGGCCGCGACGCGACGTACGGCAGGATGAGCACGACGTCGCTCCAGCCCGAGCTCGGGATGCCGCCGAGGATCCACGAGTAGACCTGCTGCAGCGTGTCGGCGTTCTGCTGCTGCACGAACGTCTGCATCGCGGTGAAGAACGACGCGACCGTGACGCCGGCGAGCACGAGCGTCGCCGCGTCCCGCTCCCGGCCGGCCGAGCGCCCGAGCGCGTAGGCGAGGGCGACCGCGGCCGCTGCGCCGAGGAACGCCGCGGGCGGCAGCACCTCCTGCCCGCGGAGCCCGTCCGGCAGGTACGCGATCGCGAGCGTCGCGCCGAGGCCGGCACCGGCGGCGACGCCGAGCAGGTACGGGTCGACGAGCGGGTTGCGAAACACGCCCTGATAGGTCGCGCCCGCGAGCGCGAGCATCCCGCCGACGAGCGCGGCGAGGACGACCCGCGGCATGCGGAGCTCCCAGAGGATCGTCTCCTCCGTCTGCCGACAGCGAGGAAGACGACCCCCGGGACATGCAGGCGCTCCGCCGAGCGAGCTCAGGATCTCGCCGATCCCGAGGTCGATCGGGCCCGACGAGCACGCCGACCCGAGCGAGACGAGAGGAACGCCGCCGCCGCGCCCACCCAGACCGGCGCGAGTCCGCGCGGGCGGACCGCGGCGGCCGGCCGAGCGGCCTTCGCGGCGGTGGCGCTCATGGAGCTTCAGCCGGGCGATCGCGGTCGCCATGGCGCGGAA
Source organism: uncultured Actinomycetes bacterium (assembly GCA_963850485.1). GTDB lineage: Bacteria > Actinomycetota > Thermoleophilia > Gaiellales > Gaiellaceae > GMQP-bins7. The sequence goes on from CAWKLR010000017.1 coordinate 908, forward strand.
GAAGCTCACCAGCCGCGGCCCCCAGCGCGACGCGAGCGAGTCGTCGATCCGCACGACCGAGCCCGTGCGGACCGCGCTGATGCGATCCCAGCCCGGCCGCGACGGCGACGGTCGACGCCTTCTGCCCGCAGCAGACCATGTCGGCGAGCACGATCAGGTCGGGGCTCGCCGCGACGATGTACTCGGCGGACAGCTGCGGGATAGCCCGAGCCCGCGGAGTCGGCCTCGTCGGCGATGTTCTCGAGGCCGAGCGGCGCGTAGATCTTGCCGACGAACGACTGCGACGATGCCGAGTAGAAGTCGGGGGTGAGCTCGTGGTAGACGGAGAGGCCGGCCGCACGGCCTCGCGAGCGTCTTGACGATCTCGCCGATCTGCGTCTTCATCCGGGCGATCGACGCGTGGCGCCGCGGCGTCGCGGCCCGTGACGAGCCCGAGCTGGCGGATCTGCTGGTACGCGCCCGGGAAGTTCGACGCCGGCGTCGTGGAGGACCACCGGGATCCCGAGCCGGTCGAGCGCGCCGACGAGCCCCTTCGGGTCGTACGAGACGACGACGAGGTCGGGTCGTAGGCCGCGATCGCCTCGACGTTGGGCGTGAAGCCCGAGAGCGACGTCTTCGGCGCGCTCTTCGGGTAGTCGGACTGGTCGTCGACGGCGATCACCTGCTTGCCGGCGCCGATCGCGAACAGCGACTCGGTCGCCGTCGGCGAGAGCGAGACGATGCGGCTCGGTCTCTTGGGGATCGTGACCTTGCCGTTGCCGGCGGTGATCGTGACCGGGAACGCCGGCGGGCCGCGGGGCCGGCCGGCGGCGCCCGAGACGAGCACCGAGAGCGCCGCCACGACGCGGCGGCGAGAAGATGGACGAACGAAGCACCTGAATCCTCCTTCCGCGAGGGGTTCGGCTATGTGCGGAGCGAGGCAGGTCTTCTGACTCGGGGCTCCCTCCCCCGCCGCCTTCCCGGCCCGGAGGCCAGTGGCGTCGTGGCGGGGGAGCATCTCCCCTCACAGCGGCGGGACCGTCCCGGACTTGCACCGGGTTCCCTCACCGCGCTCCTGTGATGAGGCCGAGCCTATCATCGGACGGTGTCGCGGTGTCCTTCGCGCGCTGTGGCTCCCCGTGGTCGCCTGGGCGGCGCTCATCTTCGCGCTCTCGTCGGTTCCCGACCTCGGCACCGGGCTCGGCGGCTGGGATCTCGTCCTGCGCAAGCTCGCGCACGCCGGCCGAGTACGCGGTGCTCGGGGCGCTCCTCGCGCGGGCGACCGACCGCGCGGTCGGCGGTCGCGCTCGGCGTGCTCTACGCCGTCAGCGACGAGCTGCACCAGACGTTCGTCCCGGGCGCAGGGCTCGCCGCTGGACGTGGCGATCGACGCGGTCGGGGTCGCTGTCGGCGTGCTGCTCTGGCAGCGCGCGGCACGGCTGCGCGCGTCGCCGCGTGACGCGAGCCGTGGCGTCGACCTCGACGGCGCGCTCGGCGACACGCGGCCGCTGTGGCACGACTGGCTCGCGCCGAGTCGGAGCGTGCTCGGGCGTCGACGCCGGGACGCCTTGCCGCGCGATCGCGGCGAGGCCGCGGCGGCGCTCGACGCGCCCGGCGCGGGGAACTGGCGAGTCCTGCTCGAGCGCTTCGCCGAGGAGCGGGCGCCCGTCTACCTGCGCCGGCGCCGCCGACGCGAGCGCAGCGCTGCGGCGCGCTCGCGGCCGCCGGCCGCGCGTCGGCGTGTTCACGGACGCGCCGGAGCGAGCTGGCGCGAGTCGCGCTCGCGCAGCTCGGTGCCGCGCGGCGCGTCGTCGCGATCGAGACGGGCTCCGGCGCGCTCGACCGGCTGCTCGCCGGCTCGGCGCCGGATGCCGTGGTCGTCGCGCACGCGCGCCGAGTTGCTCGACGAGCCGCGCGCGTAGAATCGGCCGCATGGAAGCCAAGGACGTCGCCGACCGCCAGCTCGACGCGCTGCTCGAGCGCCTCGACCGGATCGCGGAGCAGCTCGAGCGCCTGAACCGCGTCTCGGAGCGGCAAGAAGGGCTCATGCTCGTCGCCGGCGAGATCCGCCCGCTGAACGAGTCGCTCAACGCGCTCGCGTACGCCGCTCTCGGACAGAGCCCGCCACGCGTGCGCCGCCGCGCCGGCTGAGCTCGCGCTGGGGATAGCTCGGCACGAAGTCGGCGCACTTGACCCGGCCGTTCGGCCATGTCCAGGGTCAGACCCTGTGTTTTCGAGTCACGACGGGCTGGCGAATTCTCGCTCGGCCCGCCGCGCGGGGCCGCTCGCTAGGTCAGCCGGTAGATGACGCCGTCTTGCGTGGTGGCGTAGAGCTCGCCCGCCGCGCTCTCGCCGAACGAGGTCAGTCCCTCGATCTTGAAGAGCTCGCGGCGGACGTTCCGTCGCCTCGCCGGAGCGGACGGTCAGGCTCCAGACGATGCCGCTGCAGTAGTCGCCGAAGATGTAGCGCCCGCGCTCCCGTGGGGCCGCCGCGCCACGGTAGACGTGGCCGCCGATGACCGAGCAGTGCCCTCGCCGTGCCCGTACTCGTAGAGCGGGAGGACGAGCTTGCCCGCGGCCCGGCTCGCCGTCCTCGAAGCGGCGTGAGCCCTCGTAGAGGTCCCAGCCGTAGTTCTCCAGGCCGGGGCTGACCCGCGGCGTGAAGCTGATCTCCTCGATCGCGCCCTGGCCGACGTCGCCGAGGTAGAGGTCTCCGGTCGCGCGATCGAACGAGAACCGCCAGGCGTTGCGCAGGCCGAGCCCGGCGATCGTCCCAGTCGGCGCCCGACTTCGAGACGTCGAGGCGAAGCAGCTTGCCGAACTGCGAGCCCATGTCCTGCGCGCGATCCTCCGGGTCTCCGCCGGAGCCGCCGTCGCCGATCGTCGTGTACAGCATCCCGTCGCGGCCGAACGCCAGCTGTCCGCCGTTGTGGTTCCCGTACGGGTCGGGCACCGCGAGGAGGATCGTGCGGCTCGATCGCAACGCCGTCCTGCCGTTGGAGCGATAGCGGGCGACGGTGTTGCGCCCGTCGCGCGACGTGTAGGCGACGTAGAGAAGCCTGTTCGACGCGTACTTCGGATGGAACGCGAGCCCGAGAAGGCCCTGCTCGCCTCCGTACTCGACGTCGCGCCGCACGTCGAGAAAGACGGTGCGCTTCCCGGCGCGCAAGCGGACGACGCGACCGGGCTGCTCCACCACGTAGAGCGACTGCGCCTCCCCGGGGGCGTGCGTCACGAGAACCGGAGCGTCGAACTGACGCGCGAACAGCTGCAGCCGAAAAGCGCTCGCGGCAGCCGTCTCTCGGTCCGCCGCCGCTCCAGGCCCTGCGAGCGTCGCCAGACCGACCGCGAGCAGGAGAAGCGCCAAGACGCGCATCCGGTCACGGTAGCTACCGCCGCCCAGTGGCCGGAGTACGCTTCTCGCCGGATCGATGCGGATCTTTCTCATCGGAGCGGGCCAGGTCGGTTTCGCCGTCGTCGAAGCGCTCCACCACGACCACGAGATCACGGTGCTCGACACCGAGCCGTCGCGTCTCGCCGCGCTCTCCGAGCGCTACGACGTGGTGACCGTCGAAGGCGACGGGACGAGCCGGCGCGTCCTGGCCGCGGCCGGGGTGCAGAACGCCGACCTCGTCATCGCCTGCACGTCGCGAGACGAGGTCAACCTCGTGGCCGGGATGTTCGCGCGGCGCGAAGCTCGAAGTGCGACGACGGTGATCCGCACGTCCAACGTCGAGTACGTGGAGCTCTGGCGCGTCGGACAGCTCGACGTCGACTTCGTCGTCTGCTCCGAGCTCGAGACCGCGCACGCCATCAGCCGGATCATCGGCGTCCCCGCCGCCCGTCAGACCGACATCTTCGCCGAGGGCCAGGTTCAGATCGTCGAGTTCGACGTCGAGGAGGGCGCGTCGCCAGGACGTGCTCGGAGTGCCGCTCCGCGACGCGAGGTTCCCTCGGGACTCGAAGGTCGCGGCGGTCATCCGCGGCGACAAGATGCTCCTGCCCGGCGGGGACGAGGCCATCCGCGCCGGAGACCGGATCGTCGTCATCGGCTCGCCCGAGGCAGCGCAGGCCTGGAGCGCCCTCCTCGCTCCGGGAGGCGCAGCGGTGCGTGACGTCGTGATCTACGGCGCCGGACGGGTCGGCTCTGCGATCGCACGCGTGCTCCTCGACCAGGGAATCCGCGTCAGGTTGATCGAGGCCTCACGTGACAAGGCGCGCAGCGTCGCCGAGGCGCTGCCGGACGCGCGCGTCTACCACGCGACCGGCATCGATCCCGACTTTCTCGAGCGGGAGCGGATCGGGCAGACGAACGCGGCCATCTTCGCGATGCGGGACGATGCCAAGAACCTCTACGCCGCGTCGCTCGCCGAGGTGCACGGCGTCAAGTTCACGATCGGGATCGCGCACGAGGCGGTCTCGGCGGAGGCCTTCGAGCACGCCGGGATCGACGTCTCGGTGAACCCGCGCACCGTCACCGCCGAGGAGATCATCCGCTTCGCGCACGACCCGAGGACGAAGCAGGTCGCGCTGCTCGAAGGCAACCGCTACGAGGTGATCGACGTGACCTTGCGCGACACGAGCGAGTACATCGGGAAGGCGTTCAAGGAGATGCCCGTGCGCGGCGCGCTGATCGGCGCAGTGGTTCGGAACGGCTCCGCGATCTTCCCGCACGGCGACGACGTGCTCCAGGCCGGCGACCGCGTGATCGTCTTCACGCAGGCCGCCGACGCGCCCCGGGTCGTCAGCGCGCTGTGACGTCCGGCGCGGCTCTGACGCGCAAGCTGCGACCGACGCGCCGACCGGCGGTCGACGTGCGCGCCAGCATCAACCTCGTCGCGGTGCTTGACGAAGTACCTGGGAGTCGCGGTCGCTCTTTCCGGCGGCCGTCGCGCTCTGGTACTCCGAGCCGGTGTGGCCGTTCCTGGCCACCGGCGCACTGACGAGCGGAGCAGGGCTCGCGATCGAGCGCCTGACGGCGGAGAACGTCCGGCGCGTCGGCATGCGCGAGGGATTCCTGGTCGTCTCGGTGACGCTCCTGGTGACCGCGGCCTTCGCCTCGCTCCCGTACGTGTTCGTCGGCGGAGACCAACTCGGCAATCCGGTCGACGCGTATCTCGAGGGAATGTCGGCGACGACGACCACCGGCGCGAGCGTGGTGACCGACTTCGACGAGCTGTCGCCGATCGCTCTCGATGTGGCGCCAGTTCACCCAGTGGCTCGGCGGGATGGGGATCATCGTGCTCGCGATCGCGGTGCTGCCGCGCCTCCGGGTCGGCGGGCGTCAGCTGATGGAGTCCGAGCTGCCGGGCCCCGAGGTCGCCCAGCTTCCCGAGCGGGTACGGCAAACAGCGCGGCTGCTGTGGGTGCTCTACGTCGGGCTCACCGTCGTGCTCGCCGCTCGCGCTCGCAGCGCTCGGCTGGACCGGCATCGACGAGCGGATGACCGAGTTCGAAGCAGTCGCGCACGCGTTCTCGACGATGCCCACGGGCGGGTTCTCGACGCAGCCGGACTCGATCCAGGCGTTCTCCGCCGGCCGCGCAGTGGATCATCGCCCTGTTCATGCTCATCGCGGGCGTGAACTTCATGCTCCTCTACAGCGGCCTCGTCCGTCGCCGGCCACGGGTGTTCGCTCGAGACGACGAGTTCCGGCTCTATCTCACGATCGTGCTGGTGGCGTCGATCGCGCTCACGGTTCAGATCTGGGGCTACGACATCGCGCAGGGCGAAGAGGCGATCCGGGCGGGGGTCTTCCAGGCGATCTCCATCATCACGACGACCGGGTATCGCGACCGAGGACTTCGCGCTCTGGCCGCTCGTCTCGCTGCTGACGATCTTCGCGTTGATGTTCGTCGGGGGCTCGGCCGGATCGACGACCGGCTCGATCAAGGTCGTCCGCCACCTCCTCGTCGGCAAGATCCTGCGGCGGGAGCTCGACCAGACGGTGAGCCCCGAGGTCGTCATGCCCGTTCGGCTGAACGGGGCACCGGTGGACGAGCGCACGCTGCGCGCGATCGCGACCTTCATCCTCCTCTACATCGGATTCTGGGTCGTCGGAGCCGCCGTCATCGCCGTCGACTGCGCGATCGGCGACGTCCCGCTCGGCGCGCTCGACACGCTGGCCGTCTCGGCGAGCGCGCTCGGCAACGGCGGCCCCGGGTTCGGGATCACCGGGCCGTTCGCGTCGTTCGCGCCGCTCGGAGACGTCTCCAAGATCACGATGATCCTGCTGATGTGGCTCGGCCGACTCGAGATCATCCCGGTGGTCGTCCTCGTCACGCGGCACTACTGGCGCGTCTGAACCTCTTCCAGCGTCGCGCCGAGCAGCGCCTTTCGCAGCGCCGAGGCGGAGTCGTCCGAGACGACCGCCAGCACCTGGTCGCCCGGTCGCATGACGGTGCTCGGCTCGACGAGCTCCGTCCGGCCGTGGCGGAAGACCGAGATCAGACGAGAGCCCTCGGGCAGGGAGAGCCCGCCGACCCGAGAGCCCGCGACCGGCGACTTGGGCTCGATCTGCACCTCGACGATCTCGAGCCCCTCCTCCGGCAGCTGGAGCAGCCGCACGAGGCCGTGCTCGGGCACCTCGTGCTCGACGAGTCCGAGGATGCTCGTCGTCGCACAGACGGTCTGCTTGATCCCGAGCAGGTCGAAGTGCGCCTGGTTTCGCGGATCGTTGACCCTCGCGATCGCCTTGGGAACCCTGTAGCCCTCCTTGCCGATCTGCGAGATGACGAGATTGTCCTCGTCGTCACCCGTAACCGCGAGCAGAAGCTCGGGAGGACGCGCGATTCCGGCGCGCTCGAGGACGCTGATCTCGGTCGCATCGCCGCGCATGACCACCGGTCCGAACTCCTCCTCCAGACGGGCGAACCGGTCGGGGCGCTCCTCGATCAGCGTGATCTCGTGGCCCATCTCGACCAGCGAGCGAGTGACGTTCGCTCCTACCTTGCCTCCCCCGGCGACGATGACGTACATCAGGTCGCCTGCGGCGCGGGGACGGAGGCTTGCACGGTCTCGAGGAGAACGGAGATCGCCGTCTGCGTCGGGCAGACGGTGTTCAGCCCGCGCTCGGCATAGAACGTGGCGCGCGCCGGGTCGAGGACGCGGACGACGACCGTTCGGGTTCCGTACCGCCTCTGCAGCACCTGACCGATGACGACGTTCGTGTTGTCACCGGAGGTGGCGACGACCGCCGCGTCCGCTTCGCCGATTCCCGCGCGCTCGAGCACGCTGGCATCCATGCCGTGGCCGATGACGAAGCCGCCACGCCAGCCCGGGCCGAGCCGGGCGAGCGCGTCCTCGCTCTCATCCAGCACGGTGACTTCCCAGCCGTCGGCGGCGAGCCCCTTCGCGACAGCGGAGCCCACGCGACCGCATCCGATGACGACGGCGTTCACGGCGGATCAGGTTACTCCTCGGCAGCCATACCAGCGCAAGACCGGAATCTGCTCGCGCAGATTCCGGTCGCGCGAAATCCCTGAAGGTGTCCGCTTCGCGGCCACGGGGCATGGCGGTCTCTCCGCCTACTCCTCGAACACCCCGTCGGGAAACGCGACGACGAGGACCTCGCAGGGCGCGCGGCGCAGGACGAAGTCCACGGTCGGGGAGAAGAATCGCGACTGGCGTCTCCAGCGTGCCGACGAGCCGAGCACGATCAGATCCGCCTGCCGCGAGAGCGCCTCGTCGACGATCGCGTACCCGATCGACCGCGCCCGGACGGCGTCGGTACGGACCTCCACGCCGTGCTCGGCTCCGAGGAGCTTGGCCTCGTCGAGCGACGCGTCGACCCGGGCAGCGACGTCGGGCGGCAGCGGCCCCTCGAGCTCGTAGCGGCGCGGCACGCGGACCACGGTGATCGCCTCGATCTCGGCGCCCGAGTCTTTGGCGAGCGCGATCGCAGTAGCGACCATCTCCTCGCCGATGTCTCCGAGCTTCAGCGGAACGAGGATGCGCTTGAACTCGGCCCCCGGTGGGAGCTCCGTCGCGGAGACCTGCTCCAGCAAGCCTCGCCGCTGGGTCTGGCGCACGGTGACGAAGACCGCGAGGCCCACCGCGAGCCACAGGGGGCCGACGTAGCGCGCACCGGGGTGCGTCACCATGCGCGAGCACCCAGACCGCGAAAGTCAGCGGCGCGCCGACGAGAGCGGGGACGGGCAGATCGACTCCGCGCACGCGGATGTTCGGTCGGGCGCGGAACGGTCGCGCGAGCGCAGGCTCGCGCATGCGCAGCCGGATCACCGCGAGCTGTGCCGCGGTGAACGCGATCAGGACGCCGAAGGAGTAGATCGCCGCCAGGAACTCCGGGTCGCCAGCGGCCAGCACTTCGGTGGCGATGATCAGCGCCATCGCCAGACCGGCTGCGATGAGAATCGCCTCGCTCGACACCAGCGCGCGCCGCTCGAGTCGAGCGAACTCGCGCGGCAAGGCGCCGTGCCCGGCGAGCGAATAGGTCAGCCGCGTGATCCCGGAGACGGACGTTGTCGCCGCCGCGATCAGGATCAACGCGCCCGAGATCCCGACCGCGACGCGGAGAACGTCAACGAGGAACGCGGGCAGCGAACCTTCGAACGCAGCCGTGATCCCGACGAGCGGGGCCTCGAGCCACTCCTCGCCGAGCGCCGTCTCACCTCCGGAGACCGGGAAGGCCGAGAGGCCGATCCCGGCGATCAGCACCGTGACGACGACGACCAGCCCGATGGCCGAGAACAAGGAGCGCGGAAGAGTCCGTCCCGGCTCGCGCGCCTCCTCGGCGAGGTTGGCCACGGTCTCGAGGCCGGTGTAGGCGAGCATCGCGAGCGGGAGCGCGAAGGCGAGATCACTCCAGTCCTGTCCGGTTGCGAAGCCAAGGCCTTCGGAGAGCGTCTCGGGCGAGAGCAGGAAGCCGATGCCGAGCACGACGAGCACGCCCTGCACGACGAGGTCCAGAAGCGCGACCACGAGCGAGCCGACGTGCAGCCGCGTTCGCCGCGTGAGCCGGACCGCCGCGATCGCGGCTATGACCGCGCACCCGACGATCGCGTCCCAGGGCTCGTTCCGGAGGGCAGTGACCGAGAGCGCCTCTCCGAGGTAGTGCGGCACGAAGAGCGCCGAGAGCGCCATCACGATGAGGAAGTCGAGGAAGAGCGCCCAGCCGGTCAGGAATCCGGCGAGGTCGTTGGACGCGCGCCGCACGAAGGTCGCAGCGCCGCCTGTCTCGGGAATGGCGGCGGTGCCCTCCGCGTACGACAGCGAGACGACGAAGAAGAGCGCGCCCGTGAGCAGGAGCACCAGCGGCGTGAGCCCGAGCGCGGCGGCGGCGACGATGCCGAGCGCGATGTACAGCGAGGAGGCGATCTCGCCGTACGCGACCGCGAACAGCGACGGCGCGTCGAGCACACGCTCGAAGCCGCGGAGCTTACGGGCCACGTCGTCTTTCTTTCCAGGCTCAACCGGCCGACCCCGAGAGCGACGAACAGGCCGCCGAGAAGGAATCCCACGACCCCTCCGCCTTGCGCAGCCGTCGCCACGAGCAGCGCGATCCCGATCCCGACGAACGCGACCGAGAACGCGAGCACGGCCCAGGAGTACAGCTTCACGCGCGTCTCCGAGGCGGCGACGAGCACCCTGCAGGGAGCGTGCTTCAGGACATAGTCGACGGTCTTCCCGAACACGGCGCTCTGGCTCGCGGTCAGCGCGCGACGGGGCGAGCCGATGACGATGATCTCCGAGCCGCGGGCGTCGGCCTCTCTGACGATCGCCGGCCCCGGCGCGTGCGCGCGCTCGAGGCGCGTCAGCACGCGGACACCGTACGAGTCGCCCACCGCCGCAGCCTGGTCGAGCTCGAGGTTCGCCACTCGCTCGAGCTCCGGAAGCTCGTCGGTCAGAGGTCGGTCGAGCGGAATCTCGAGCACGCTGAGCGCGACGATGCGCGAGCGGCCCTCCGTGGCGAGCCGACACGCCAGATCCATCGCGGCGTCAGACGGCTGACCGGCGACGACGGGGACGAGCAGCCTCCGGTACTCGAGCGCGAGCGCGGCGCCGAACGCCGGGGGCGCCTTCACCGTCTCGCCGAGGGGAGCGCGGACGAACCGCTTTCGATACACGACGTACCCGACGAGCCCGAACGCGAGCCAGCCGAGCCCCGCCCAGCGCGTGGCCGGATTCTGGACGACGAGAACCAGGAACGAGATCCCCGTAGCAAGCCCGCCGACGATCGCGAAGAGCGGCCAGTCGGTTCCGCGCACACGAAGATTCGGCCGCGCCCGGTACGGAAGCTCCTCGTCGGAGCGCAGCAGCATCCGCATCCGCACGATCGAGATGTGGGCGACGGTGAAGGACAGCGTCGCGCCCAGCGAGTAGAGCGTCCCGACGAAGTTGACGTCTCCCGGCAGGATCACGAGGATCGGCAGGATTCCCGCGAAGACGACGAGCGAGAGCCAGGGCGTCTTCAGCCGCGGGTGGAGCCGCCGGAAGATCTCCGGCAGCTGCCGGTAGCTCGCCATCGAGTAGGTGATCCGCGACGCGCCGATCACGCCCGCGTTGGTCGCGATGAAGAGGATCGTCGCCGCGAGCACGCCGACGTAGATCTCCATTCCGTCGAGCAGCCAGCCCTCGTCGATGCCGAGGTTCTGCACGACTCCGAGGATCGGGTCGTTCGCGTATCCGCCCTCCTCGGGCGGAAGCGCCAGCCGCGTCGTCAGCTCGCCGTCGATCCGCTCGACGGGCAGAGCGGACAGCGCGACGAACGGCAGCGTGAAGTAGATGGCGAACACGGCCCCCGCGACGGCCTTGTAGGCGTTGGGCACGGTCCGGACCGGGTCGCGGGCCTCCTCCGCGAGATTCGAGACGGTCTCCACACCCGTGTACGCGAGCATCGCGACCGGGATGGCGACCGCCAGGTTCTCCCACGTGGGAGCAACTCCCCAGTGGACGTTCGACGTGAGCACGTCCGCGTTGAAGACGAGCGCGAAGCCGATGATCACGAGGAGGATCTGGGTCGCGAAGTCGACGCACGGCGAGCGTGATCGAGAGCTTCGCGGCCTCCTGGACGCCGACGATGTTGAGCGCGACCAGCGCGACGATCACGATCACCCCGCCGACGATGTCCCAGGGGTTCGTGCGCAGGGGCTCCCAGAAGATCGACAGGTAGTGCGGGACGAAGAACGCCGAGACGGCGACGGTGACGATGTAGACGAGCATCTGCGCCCAGGCCGCGACGAAGCTGACGAGCTCGTCGAACGCGTGCCGCGCGAAGCTCGCCGAGCCGCCGGCCTCGGGGAAGCGCGCCGTTCCCTCGGCGTAGGTGGCGGCCGTCGCGGCGAAGATCACGCCCGCGATCACGAAGACGAGCGGGGTCAGCCCGAGCGCGTAGGCGGCGGTGAGGCCGAGCGCGTAGTAGATCGAGGAGCCGACGTTCCCGTAGGCGGTGGCGAAGAGGCCAGGCGTGCCGAGCACGCGCTCGAGCTCGATCTCGCGCCTGCGGCGACGCCCGGGCACCGCAGGAATCTACAGCTGGCCGAGGTCGGGCTTCAGCCCCGACGCTTCTTTTCGCGTTACCGGACGGTTTGAAGAGCAAGCCGAGTCGTCGGGCCTCCCGAAGGCCGGAGGGCGATTCATTCGCCCGTAGGCCTGGACGAGCGAAACCTTGACCAGAGGCCAAGGGAAGGGGGGCACGTGGGGGGAAACCGTAGGTTTCCCCCCACGATTCTCTAGCCGTGGATCGAAACGAGGACCGGGATCATCAGGATCGCGACGATGTTCGCGATCTTGATCATCGGGTTGATCGCTGGGCCGGCAGTGTCCTTGTACGGATCGCCGACCGTGTCGCCCGTGATCGCCGCGGCGTGGGCGTCGGACCCCTTGCCGCCGTAGAGGCCGTCCTCGATCGTCTTCTTCGCGTTGTCCCAGGCGCCGCCGCCCGAGGTCATCGCGATCGCGAGGAAGAGCCCGGTGACGATCGTCCCGATGAGGAGCCCGCCGAGCATCTCGACGCTGATGATCCCGACGACGATCGGGACCAGCACCGGAATGAGCGCCGGCGCCATCATCTCCTTGATCGCAGAGCCGGTGACGATGCCGATCGCGTTCGAGTAGTCGGGACGCGCCGTGTAGTCCATGATCCCCGGGTTCTCCCGGAACTGTCGGCGCACCTCCTCGACGACCTGACCGCCGACTCGCCCGACCGCCTGCATCGCCATCGAGGCGAAGAGGAACGGCATGAGCCCTCCGATGAAGAGCCCGGCGATCACCCACGGGTCGTCGAGCGAGAACAGCGTGTCGAGCCCGTCCTCGCGGAGTCCGCGGCCGTACTCGTCGAAGAGGATCAAGGCGGCGAGCCCGGCCGAGCCGATCGCGTACCCCTTCGTGACGGCCTTCGTCGTGTTGCCGACCGCGTCGAGCGGGTCGGTGATTCCCCGCACGGACTCCGGGAGATCGGCCATCTCCGCGATCCCGCCGGCGTTGTCGGTGACAGGACCGTACGCGTCGAGGGCGACGATCAGCCCGGCCATGGAGAGCTGCGCCATGACCGCCACCCCGATGCCGTAGAGACTCTCGCCGGCGGCGTAGTACGCACCGACGACACCGACCGCGATGACGATCACGGGGAGCGCCGTCGCCTGCATCCCGACGGCGAGGCCCGAGATGATGTTCGTGGCGTGCCCGGTCTGCGACGCGCTGGCGATGTCCTTGACGGGCTTCCAGCGCGTGCCCGTGTAGTACTCGGTGATCGCGACGAGCAGGAAGGTCACCGCGAGCCCGATCAGCGCCGCTCCGTACAGGTTCCAGAAGCTGAACAGCTCGCTGTCGTACGCCATCGTGACCGGGATGAAGCCGGCGGCCGAGAGGACGGTCGCGACGAACACGCTGCGGTAGAGCGCGTTGATGATCGCGTTCCGGCCTGCGCTCACCCGCGTGAAGAACGTCCCGATCACCGAAGAGAGGATCGAGATGCCACCGAGCGCGAGCGGGTAGAGCCACAGGTCCTCCTGGCCGAAGCCGATTCCGAGCAGCATCACCGCAACCGCCGTGACGGCATACGTCTCGAACAGGTCGGCCGCCATGCCCGCGCAGTCGCCGACGTTGTCGCCGACGTTGTCCGCGATGACCGCCGGATTGCGCGGATCGTCCTCCGGGATACCTGCCTCGATCTTGCCTACGAGGTCGGCGCCGACGTCGGCTGCCTTCGTGTAGATGCCACCCCCGAGTCGCGCGAAGACGGAGATGAGCGAGCCACCGAACGCGAGCCCGATGAGGTCGCGCACCGCCGACTCCGGCGAGTTCCCGATCCAGTCGGTCAGCACCCAGTAATAGCCCGCCACTCCGAGGAGCCCGAGCCCGACGACCAGGAGACCGGTGACCGAGCCCGCACGGAACGCGACCTTGAACGCGGGCTGCAGGCCCTCACGCGCCGCTTCTGCCGTTCGCACGTTCGAGCGGACCGCGACGTTCATCCCGATGAAGCCGGCGAGCGCCGAGAAGACGGCGCCGATCAGGAACCCGAATGCGGTGCCCCACCCGAGCTGGTTGTAGAAGCCGAGCAGGAAGAAGGGCACGATCGCGACGACCGCGATCGTCGTGTACTGCTTGCGGAGATACGCCGCAGCACCCTCCTGGATCGCGCGTCCGATCTCCTGCATCTTCTCGTTGCCGGCCGGCTGACTGAGCAGCCACCAGGTCAGATAGATCCCGTACAGCACGGCGAGGAGCGCGCACGCCAGCGCGAACCCGACGGCATGGTCTACGAAGAAGTCCATCGATCCTCCGGTTGCGGGGTCGTCACAAACTGAGCGCCGAGTGACCTCGGCGCGGCCGATTATGTATCACAAGCCGCGGAGCGTGGGGTCAGGCTGAAGCCTGACCCCGGTCTTCGGATGGCGCCGCACCTTCTTCCGCGACCGCTCTCGCGTAGGCGAGCTGGAGGTTCGTCCGCGCCTGCTCGAGATCGCGCACCAGGGCCTCGTCGGTGCCGGCCTCGCGGAGAACCGGTTCGAGCGCGCGCAGCGCCTCGATTGCGAGCCGGGCTTGAGCGAGATCGCGGGCCTCGGGCGACACCCGGCGGAAGCCGATGGAGGCGGTGGTGGCGAGCGCCTGAACGAGGACGTCGGCCACGCCGATCCGGTCGAGCGTCGCGAGCAGCTCCTCCTCGGTCGGAGCCTCGCCCTCAGCCACCGATCTTCTCCGTCGCGGAAACCTGCTCCGCGTAGATCTCCTCGAGCGAGGCGCCCCCCTCGAAGCGCTCGATCTGCCGCTCGGCGGCATTGCGCTCGGGAACCGCGAGATACGGCGCTGCGCCGATCTCCTCGGCGACCGGCAGCACCCACTCGACCAGCTCCTCGAGCCGCTGTCGCGCGGGAATCGCCGCACCACGGTCGAAGTCGATCAGCTCTCCGGGCAGGCCGTAGCGGAGCGCGCGCCAGAAGTTCTCCTCGATCAGTCTGTGCGGGAGCGGCTCCACGGGCTCGCCGTCGTCGTACGCGCGGGCGAGGCGCGCGGTGAGGGACGCGGCGAACGCCGCCAGCGACTGCGCCTCGGCGAGCTCCGGCTGCCCGTCGCAGATCCTGATCTCCACGGTGGGGAAGGCCATGTGCGGCCGGACGCTCCACCAGATCTGGGTGTTCTCGGTGATGGAGCCGGTGTCGTACAGGAAGCGGACGAAGTCCTCGTACTCGTCCCAGGACGCGAACGCGTCGGGAACTCCGCAGCGGGGAAAGAAGCGCGTGAAGATCTGGGTCCGGGCTGAATGCAGGCCGGTGTTCACGTTCTCCACGAACGGAGAGCTGCACGAGAGCGCGAGGAGCTCCGGCAGGAAGTTGCGCAACGCGCCTGCTACCGCGATCGCCCGGTCGGGCCCGTTGATCGCAACGTGGACGTGGAGCCCGAACGTGTTGTTCCGCCAGACCACGTACCGCAACAGCTGGTCGTTTCGGCGGTAGTGCGGGGTGTCGATGATGCGCTGATCCTTCCAGTCCGCCCAGGGGTGGGTGCCCGTCGCACCGAGGAGAAGTCCCATGGGCTCGACGATCTCCCGCAGCTGCGAGCGGCGCTCGGCCATCACGCCCGGAACGTCCGCAAAGGTCTCGCACCGCCCCGTGCGCACCTCGACCTCCGAGGCGATCAGCTCACCGACGAGGTGTTCCTCGAGCGCCGTGCCGGCGGCGGCGGACTGCACGTCCTCGAAGCGATTCGTCAGGTCGAGCGAGCTCGCGTCGACGAGCGCGAACTCCTCCTCGACGGCGACCGTGAAGTCCGTCGCTGCCTCGAATTGCGCTCGCGATCGTGCGATCAACTCGTCCGCGGAGAGCCGCTGCTCGTCGCCCATCGGCGCACTACAGTAGTGAAAGCGGTGGCAGCGGCTTCGGAGACGCTCACGCGCCGACGGGAGCGAGGAGCCGCTCCGCGACGCTCGCCCAGCTCCACCGCTCCTCCACCGCGCGGCGGGCTGCCTCCCTGATCGCTGCGCGCCTTTCCGGCGGAAGAGCGAGCAGCTCGCGGAGCTTCTCGCGGAGCTCGTCCGCGTCTCCAGTCGCGAAGGACGCGAGGTGCCGGAGATCCGGTGGGTACTCGGCCTCCAGACCTTCCGCGACCTCCGCCAGCCCGGAGTGCCGAGCGACGAGCGGCGGGCAACCAGCGGCCGCCGCCTCGGCCGCGACCATGCCGAACGCCTCGGGAAAGATGGAGGGCACGACGCACGCGTCCGCGAGCGCCAGGAGGTGAACGAGGTGGCGGTGCTCGAGCGGTCCCGTGAAGAGCACGCGCTCCTGGTCGGCGAGCGCCTCGAGCTCGGCTCGGTAGTCACCGAAGCCGACGACGACGGCCCGCGCGTCGATCCCCGACAGCGCCTCCAACAGCACGTGGACGCCCTTGTTTCGAAGCAGCTTTCCGAAGTAGACGACCGTGGGCCGCTCTTCCGCGAGGAACGCCGCGAGTCGCTCGGCGTTCCCTTCGTCCGGGAGGCGCTCGTTCGCGCTCTCGGGATTGGGTGGATCGCGCCGAGCCTCGGTGAGCAAGGCTGCAAGTGCATCTTCGCGCGGCCCCGGCCGCCATTCGTCCACGTCGACCCCGGGGGGCACCTCGTGAACGCGATCGACCCGGCCGCACACCTCCTCGAGCACCTCTCTGATGTGCGCCGAGCCGACGAACACGGCCTCAGCGCCCGAGAGCGCCTCCCTCCCCCAGGTCCCGAGCGCGGGCCGACCCCGCATCGAGTACTCGAGCTCCGAGCCGTGCGCCTTGACGGCGTACGGGACTCCTGTCGAGGCTCCGACCGGCCCCCCGAGGAGCACGTGGTTGCAGAAGACGAGATCGGCCGGGAGCCGTTCGCGAACTGCCGCCGCATTCGCCTCGACCCAGCGGTCGAGCTCGGTTCGAGTGCAGTCCTGCACGAGCTTGACCTCGTAGCCGGCGTAGCGGTCGAGAACGAAGACGGGGAGCAGCCCGCCGACGTCGGGCAGGGTCACGTCGGCGCTCCCGAGGTCGTAGAGCTCGGGATGGGGCTCCTGGCTGAAGACGGTCACGTCGTGCCCCGCCCGCGTCCACTCCCGGGCGAGCTGGCGCGTGTAGACGTTCGAGCCGGTTCCGCCGAGCAGATACCCGTGCCAGAGGAGGATCTTCATTGCGCATCCCCTGCAGTGGGCCGGGCATGCCCGGCCCCTACGCGATCCATCGGGTTCCGTTCGTAGGGGCCGGGCATGCCCGGCCCTCTATGTCAGGTGGAAATAGAGGGCGTAGAGGAGGTCTACTGCGGGGTTCGAGGTGTGCACGTTCACGTCTGCCGGAACGTCGAGGAGCGCCTCGGAGTAGTTGAAGACGATCTTCACGCCCGCTCCGATGAGCGCGTCCGCCGCCTCTTGAGCCGTTTCTGCGGGGACCGCGATCACTCCCACGATGATGTTCCGTTCACGGCAGATGTCCGCGACGTCGTCGATCGAGTTGACGGTCATGTCGCCGACCCGCTCCCCGACCTTCTCGGGATCGCTCTCGAAGATGGCCGCCACCGTGATGCCGTGCTCGGCGAAGATCGGCGAGCTGGCGATGGCGCTTCCGAGTCGACCGGCTCCAGCGAGGGCGATGTTGTGCTGACCCTGCGTCCTCAGGATCTTGCGGATCTCCTCGAGCAGCGCCTCCGTGCGGTAACCGACTCCGCGCTTCCCGAACCTGCCGAACGCCGACAGGTCGCGCCGGATCTGCGTCGCGTTGATGTTCGTGTACTCCGCGATCTCCTGGGACGAGATCCGCTCCTTGCCCATCTTCCGCGCCTGGCTCAGCACCTGCAGGTACCTGCTCAGGCGAGCGGCCACTCCCACGGTCAGGCGCTCGGCCACGCGTCCCCTCTCACTCGGCTTGTGACAATTCGTCACGATACCCCCAGGCGACGCGCGACGGTCGCAGCGGGGGGCTCAGGGCGTCAACCGTGCCCGCAAGGCCGACGGCTCGACGAAGTGCGCGAACGCGCGCACCCCGTCGATCTCGACCACCGGAAGATGCTCGCGATACCGCGTCTCGAGGGCCGGGTCGCCGTCGATCGAGACGATCTCGAGCTCGAACTCCGTGCTCGCCTGAGCGTCCCGCACGACCTCGAGGGCGCTGGCGCAGAGACTGCAGCCCGCCGCGGTGTAGAAGACGACGCGTCGTTACGGGTACAGGCCCCGCGTGGTGGTCGCCTCGGCCACGCGCTCCACGGCCAGCCCGTAGGAGGCCATGCGCAAGCTCGTGTCCTTGTGCTCCTTCGTCTGCCAGGCCTCCTGAAACGCGCGCGCGACGATGTCGTGGAGCTTCGCGTTGACCTCGTCCTCGCGCCAGAAGTACTCCTGGAGGCCCTGCACCCATTCGAAGTAGGAGACGACGACGCCGCCCGCGTTCGCGAGGATGTCCGGGAGGATGAGCACGCCCTTGTCCTCGAGCACGGCGTCAGCGGTCGGGGTCACGGGCCCGTTCGCTCCCTCGCAGATGATCCTCGCCTGCACGCGAGAGGCGTTGTCCTCGGTGATGACCTGCTCGAGGCCGCAGGGAGCGAGGATGTCGCAGGGGAGCTCGAGCAGCTCCTCGTTCGTCAGCTGCTCGGCGTTCGCGAGCTCGAGAAGCGTGCCGCGCTCCTGCTTGTGCGCCACGGCGGCCGGCACGTCGATGCCGTTCGGGTTGTAGACGGCTCCACGCGAATCGGACACGGCCACGACCTTCGCGCCCTCGAGGTGGAGCAGGCGCGCGAGGTTGGCGCCGACGTTTCCGAAGCCCTGGATCGCGACGGAGTAGTCGGAGAGACGCTCGCCGTTCTTCACCGAGAGCGCCTGGATGCAGTAGAGCGCACCGCGGGCCGTCGCCTCCTCACGTCCGAGCGAGCCCCCGATCGAGAGCGGCTTGCCGGTCACCACGCCGAGCACCGAGTGCCCCTTGTTCATCGAGTACGTGTCGAAGATCCAGGCCATCACCCGGCCGTCCGTGCCGACGTCCGGCGCCGGGATGTCGCGCTCCGGCCCGATGTCGTTGATGATCTCGCTCGTGTAGCGCCGGGTCATACGCTCGAGCTCGCTCACGGAGAGCGTCTTCGGGTCACAGATCACACCGCCCTTCGCGCCACCGAAGGGGAGATTCATCAGCGCGCACTTCCAGGTCATCCACATCGCGAGCGACTTCACCTCGTCGAGCGTGACGTCCTGGTGGTAGCGAATGCCCCCCTTCGAAGGGCCGCGCGCGATGTTGTGCGTGACGCGGTAGCCGAGATACACCTCGATCGAACCGTCGTCCTTGGCCACGGGAATCGAGACCTCCACCGCCTTCTTGCACTGCGAGAGCACGCGGATCAGGTTCGGATCGAGCTCGAAGATCTCCCCTACTCTGCGGAGCTGCGACTTGGCAAGCCCGAAGGGGTTCTCGCGGAGGTGGGACGCCTCCTCAGCGGTTGACATCGCAGCTACGCCTCCTGGTCGACGGGGGCGAGTATATGCCTGTGCATGCGCCTCAGCGCACGCGATACGGCAACGTCCTCGACCTGCTGGCGGGTGCCGTCTCCGGGACGGGCGACGACCCTCACGACGTACGCCCCGCGGCGCAGCCGCTCGCCTTCCGGGCCTCGACCCGTGAGCCCGAACGTGTACCGCCCGGGCAGAACCTCTCGCCGCCTGGCGAGCACGCCGACGAGCTCCCCGTTCGGCCGCCGGAGCTGCACTTCGAGCACGTCGAGCGGTCGCACCTGAGGTCCTGGCGTCGCAATGAGCGCTCCCGCCACGAGGCCGAGCACGGCTGGCGTCGCATCCGAGACTCTGCCGCCGGCAGCGGTCTCGAGCGAGACGCGCGTCAGCAGGTCGGTTGCCGGTGCGGGAACAGCGACCGCCCAGGGAACGTGCACCTCCGACGACTCCGAGACGGCGAGCACGAGCTCTCCGGTCGCCGCGCCGGCCTGCTCCGAGAGCGCGCTCGTATCGGCCTGCAAAGCCACGAATGCCGTCCGACCGGGCGCGATCCGAAGGCGTCGTGGCTCGATCGTGAGCTCGACGCCCTTGGGGGCGAGCGCCAACGTCTGAATGGAGACGGTCAGACGCCGGGTCGAGAGATTGTGGATCGCGATCCGTCGCTCCAGCTCGACGAAGCTTGGGCCCGGCACCCCGAACGACACGGTCGCAGGCTCGACGGAGATCTCCTGTTGCACTGCCGTACGGAGGTCGAGCAAGCCCGCTCCCGAGGCGGCGGCGTCGAGATCGCGCCGCTGCGCCGAGCCCGTCAGCAGCCCGGCCAGGTCTCGCGCTCCGGACTGCGGCCGACCCTGTGCGAGGACCGCGGCGGCGCCCGCGGCGACCGCGGCGGCGGCACTCGTTCCGCTGACGGTTCCGTACCGCACGTCGCCGTCCTCGCCGCGTCCAGGCTCCGACGTCGGAACCGCGACTCCCGGGGCAACCAGCTCCGGCTTGAGCCCCCCTCCGAAAGCAAGCCCGCGAGACGAGAATGCGGCCACCGACGACCCCGCGTCGTTCTCGGCGATCTCGACCGCGCCGATGGACACCGTGACGGGAATGCCCGCCGCGAGCATCGAGCGGATCTCCCGCACGAGCTCGCTGGGAAGGCCGGCGACGGGAACGCCGACCGGGACGTCGAGACTGAAGGCGCCGGCCGGCAGTCGCCCGTCGACGAGCACCATCGGGGCGCCGGCGGTCGTGGCTTCTTCGACGGTCTCCTCGGAGAGCCGCCCTCGCGGGAGCAGCGCGGCACGCCCGGCGACCGTGCTCGTCCCGTCCTCGGCGAAGAAACCCGCGATGCCCCGTGCGGCCGCGGCGCGGCTGACGGGAACCACCGAGGCGGTGACGGTACTCCCCGGCGCGCCGCCGAGCGGCAGCGCATCCTCGAACAGCACCCGCAGGCCGGCTCTGACCTGCACGCGCACCGTGGGGGTTGCGGGACGTCCGTCCGCGGCAGCGACGGTGAGGGCCGCCGGTGCGCCGCCCGGCCCCGCGATGCTGCCGTACGCAGGCCCGGCGCGGCCGTCGTTTCCGGCCGGTACGACGACGAGCATGTCCAGCTCGGTTGCGCCGGCCACCGCTCGTGAGAGCGGCCCGTCCGCGAAGGACGCATACGGCTCGGCGACTCCGACGAGCGCGATGCGAGCGGCGTCGAAGGTGTCGCCATCTTCGTTCGGGTCGACCGCAGCCTCCAGCCCGGCGACGATCTGGTCGGTACGCGAGTAGACCGTGTACCCGCCTTCCGCGTCCGGTTGCCAGCCCGCAATCCGCACCGGAAGGATCGCCGCGCCAGGTGCCACGCCGTGCAGTCCACCGGGCCCGTCGGAACCGGAGACGATTCCGGCGAGCTCCGTTCCATGTCGCTCCGGCCGGCCCGGAATCGTCGGATGGGGTTGCGCCACGGCACCGCTACCCGGATTGATCAGGTCGATACCGGGAAGCAGGCTCCTGCGCAGGTACGGGTGCGACGGATCGATACCGGTATCGAGGAGTGCGACCGTCACTCCGGTGCCGTCGAGGCCGGGAATCTCCAGGCCCCGCACCGCCGACGGCGTGACATCCAACGTTTCGGGAACCTGCGCGGGGAACGCGGCCCGAACCGGATAGACAGCCGAAACCTCGCGGTCGCCGGCCACGAGCGCGAGCGAGGTCGGATCGAGGCGCGTCGAGAATCCGTTCAGCACGCGCACGTAGCGATAGTCGGGCGCCACGCGAGCTCCCGCGGCCGACATCCGGGCAAGAAACTGCTCCTGTACCCCGACCGCGGCCCTGGTCCACCCGCGCATCTGCGCCTCCGTCGCCTGACCGCCGAGCACACGGACGCGAGCGGCGAGCGAGGGCTCCTCGAGCAGCACGACGTAGCGCTGCGCAGTCGAGACGGCCGCGCGAACACCGAGCACGCCCTGCCAGCCCGCTTCGTCGAGCGACGGGAGCGGCGTCTCCTGCGCACGCGCACCCGCGGTCGCCCCGAGAAGAAGGACCAGCGCGAGGGTCCCGACGGCTCTATGCAGCCGACGCGTACGCATCCAACCCGAGGTACGAGGGGTACGGGAGCGGCGTCAGATAGCGAGCCGCCGAGGCGATCATGGCCGCATTGTCCGTGCACAGAGGAAGCGGGGCGAAACGCACGTCGGGCAGTGCAGCTCGGAGCGCCGAGTTCGCCGAGACGCCTCCCACGACTGCGAGCCGCTCGAGCCCGGTCTGCCCTGCGCCCTCATGGAGCCGGCCGGCGAGCGCCCGCACGATCGCGTGCTGATACGAAGCCGCCAGATCCGGGCGCAGGCGCCGTGCCTCGTCCTCACCGAGGTCGCGTACGACGTAGAGCAGCGCGGTCTTCAGCCCCGAGAACGAGAAGTCGAGTCCGGGCACACGCGCCACGGGGAACGGGAACGCGTCTGGATCCCCGTCCTTGGCGACACGATCGATCTCCGTTCCGCCGGGATAGCCGAGGCCGAGCAGACGAGCGCCCTTGTCGAACGCCTCGCCCGCCGCATCGTCGAGGGTCGTGCCGAGCCTCTCGGAGCGCCCCCGCTCGCGAACCGCGAGGAGGAGCGTGTGTCCTCCGCTGGCGAGCAGGCAGAGAAACGGCGGCTCGAGCGGCTCCGGCTCGAGGTACAGCGAGGCCACGTGCCCTTCGAGATGGTCGACGGGAACGAGCGGCAGCCGGTTCGCCCACGCGATCCCCTTCGCGGCCGACAGACCGACCAGCAGAGCTCCGACGAGGCCGGGGCCCTGGGTCACCGCGACGCGATCCACCTGCTCGAGCGTCGTTTCGGCTTCGGCGAGTGCCTGCCGCACGACCGGTGTCACCAGCTCGAGATGCCTGCGCGAGGCGATCTCCGGCACGACCCCGCCGTACGGCGCGTGGAGCACGGCCTGCGACGACACGACTGACGAGAGCACTTCCCCGTTTTGCGAGACCACCGCTGCCGCCGTCTCGTCGCACGACGTCTCGATCCCCAAAATGAGCGTGGGGGAACCCGTGGTTCCCCCACGGGCCCCCTCCTTCTCGTGCAACGCACGCGGCTTGCTGCTCGAGGCCTCCCGGCCGGCCAAGCCGGCCTCCGGCCAGGTCGTCACTCGGATCGAGGATCTGGTCATGAGGCCTTTTCGGACGGCTCGGATTCGCGCCACATGATCAGCGCGTCCTCGCGATTGTCCGTGTAGTAGCCCCGCCGGATGCCGCGGGACTCGAAGCCGAGCTGCTCGTAGAGCCGGATCGCGTTCACGTTCGAGACGCGCACCTCGAGCGTGTAGCCGCGCCGCCGGTCCTCGGCCGTATCGTCGAAGAGTCGCTCCAGGAGCTGGGTCGCGATTCTGCGGCGCCGAAACTCGGGGGCGACGGCGACGTTCATCACGTGCCAGGCATCGACGTAGCGGGAGACGAACGCGAAGCCGACGAGCTCCCCGCTCTCCAGGTACGCGCCGATCGCGAGCGCACTGGGCTTCCGCAGCTCGGCGGCGAACATCGAGCGCGACCACGGCGTCGGATAGGACGCGCGCTCGATGACCTCGACGGTGTCGAGATCGCTCATCGCGAGTCGGCGGAGCTCGACGCTCATAGGCGAGTGGTGCTCATGCGGAGCTCGGCACCTTCGCGTCCGGAGAGCGGACATAGAGAGGCACGAGCGCTTCGGCCGGCCCGAACTCGTGTGCGAGTGCCGCATGGAGACGTGCGTGCGGGACGTGGCTCGCGTCGTCGTCTGAAGGCACGAACGCGCCCTTGTCCTCGAACGTCACGCGATACCGGACTGCCCCGCTTCCGATGCAGGTCACTCCGGGCTCGAGCTCCAGGTCGTCCGGCGCGCTGACCTGCGGGCCGAGGACGAACACCTCGCGTCTGCGGGCGTCGACGATCGGAAACGCGCCTTGTCTGGCGTTGGCGAGGGCATCGAGCGTGGAAATGCCGGCAACGGGCAGATCGAGAGCCAACGCGAGACCCTGGGCAAGCGCAAGCCCGATTCTCGTGCTCGTGAAGCTCCCCGGCCCGGTGCCGACGACGAGCGCATCCAGATCGGAGGGCTTCGCATGCGCGTCCTCGAGCAGCGCATCGACGTCTTCGAGGAGCGTCCGGGCGATCGCTGTCCGCTCGCCGAGCACGCGACCGTCGTCGACCAGCGCGCTGGTCGCGACGTCTGTTGCGGTATCGAATGCGAGAACGAGCACTATCCGATGCCTTCTAGCAGCGCGGTCTCCGCTGCGGCTATCCCGAGCTGCCGCCGATTGCCGCCCGCGTGGTCGAGGCGCACCGCGACTCGAGCGCGAGGAAGCGCCTCGAGACCTGCCTCGGGCCATTCGACGAAGACGACGGCGTCCTCGAAGTAGGGCTCGAGGTCACCCCACTCCGCCGGGGAGAGCCCGGTGAAGCGGAAGAGATCGAGGTGGGAGACGTCCAGGTCCCTCCCTTGATAGCGGTGCCCGATCGTGAACGTGGGGCTCGTGACCGGCCCGGCGACCCCGAGCGCCCGGCACGCGCCGCGGACGAACGTCGTCTTCCCGCTCCCGAGCTCCCCGGAGAGCGTGACGACGTCACCGACAGCGAGGCGAGTCGCAAGCCGCGCGGCAACCGCCTCGGTCTCGTCCGCCGAGGCCGTGGCGACCTTCCTGGCCTGCACCGTCAGAACAGGCCGAGCTGGACGGCCTCGGGCTCCGGCGTGAGGACGGGCTGCGTCTCCTCGGGGACGACCGCTTCTTGCGCCTGCTCGAGCAGCACCGGAATGCGCGCGAAGTCCTCCTCGAGCACCTTCAGCATCGAGGGCGTGTAGAGAGCGGCCGCGGGGTGATACAGCGGGTAGAGAGAGACCTTGCGCGAGCCGAGCGTGACTTCCTGCGGCTGCCCGTGGACGCGGGTGATGCCGGCCGGGCGACCCGACAACAGCTTCGTCGCGAAGTTCCCGAGCGTGGCCACGAGCGTCGGCTCCATGAGCTCGATCTGGCGGAAGAGGTGGGGCTCGCACGCCGCGATCTCCTCGGGCTGCGGGTCGCGGTTCCCTGGGGGCCGGCACTTCAGCACGTTGACGACATAGACGTCCGCGCGAGTGAGCCCGATGCCCTCGAGAAGCCGGTCGAGCAGCTTGCCCGCCTGCCCGACGAACGGAACTCCCTGCTGATCCTCGTGGAATCCCGGCGCCTCGCCGACGAACATCAGGTCGGCATTCGGGCTGCCCGAGCCGAACACGACCTGGGTACGCCCTGCTGCGAGTGCGCACCTGGTGCACGTCGACGTCTGCTCCGCGTACTCCCGGAGCGCCGCTGCGCGCTCGACGGCATCCATCAGCGGCAGTTTACGTCCGGGGCCGGATGCGTCGGTTCGGTCTCGCGAGTGGAGCGAGTGGTCTAGCCGCAACCGCAGGAGCCGCCACAGCAGCCGCCCCCGCTGGCACGTGGCGCCGGTGACGAGGCGACGCCGACCTTGGCTGCGCCGTGCACCGCGAACGTCGAGAACTGCTTCAAGACCTTCGCCGCACCACACTCGGGGCAGGTGACGGCCTGGTCGCTCGAGCGGACGAGCTCTTCGAAATGCGATTCGCATTCCATGCACGCGTACTCGTAGATCGGCATGCGCCGAGTGTACTGTCGGAGCCCGTGGAGCGGTGGACCGTGCCTGTCCTCGACGGCCGGATCGTCCGGCTCGAGCCGCTGGCAGCCGAGCACGAGGAGTCGCTCTGGAAAGCGTCTCGCGACCCCGCCGCCTGGCGCTGGCTCTCGGTCTCGCAGCCACAGACCCGGGACGAGTGGCACGGGTGGATCGGGCAGGCGCTCGCAGCGCGCGACGCGGGAACCGAGATCCCCCTCGTGACAGCGCGTCACGACGAGATCGTGGGCTCGACGCGGTTCCTCGCCCTGCGACCCGAGCATCGTTCGGTCGAGATCGGGTGGACGTGGCTTCACCCCTCGGCGTGGGGCACGGGGGCCAACGTCGAGGCGAAGCTGCTGCAGCTCGAGCACGCGTTCGAGGCCTGGGGCTGCCGACGCGTGGAGCTCAAGACCGACGCGCTGAACGAGCGCTCGCGCGGCGCGCTCATGGCGCTGGGCGCGACCTTCGAGGGGATTCACCGAAAGCACATGCTCGTTCGCGACGGCGAGAACCGAGACAGCGCCTGGTACAGCGTTACCGACGACGACTGGCCGGCGGTGCGCGCAAACCTCGAGGCGCGGCTCGCAGCCCGCTGAACCGCTGCTACCCTCGAGCTGCCCGGTATCCGGAGACGGAACTGGAGCCACCGATGATCGAGCGAATCAGAGTCATGGGCGCGGGTGGGCGCGTCGGTTCTGCGCTGAGCGCGCGGCTCGCCGACCGCGGCATCGTCCTGGACAGCGACGAGCCCGAGCTCGTTCTCGTCTGCGTCCCCGATCGCGCGATCGCCGAGGTCGCCCGCGAGATCGCGCCGGGGCCATGGATCGCGCATGTCAGCGGCGCGACGCCACTGGCGGCGCTCGATCCGCACGAGCGGCGCTTCGGGATGCATCCGCTCCAGTCGTTCTCCAAGTCGCGCGGGCCCGAGCAGCTCGACGGCGCCTGGGCAGCGGTCACCGCGGAGACGGAAGAGGCGCAGGCCCTGGGCTTCTGGCTTGCGGAAACCCTCGGACTGCACCCATTCGTGCTCGATGACGCCAACCGCGCGGCGTACCACGCCGGCGCGGCCGTCGCCTCGAACTACCTCGTCACGCTCCGCAACGCCGCCGGATCACTACTCGAGACTGCCGACGCTCCCCCGGAAGCCCTCGACCCGCTGATGCGCGGCGTGATCGACAACGGATTCGAGCTCACCGGCCCGATCGCGCGCGGCGATTGGGAAACCGTCGCACGTCACCTGGCGACGATTCGCGAACAGCTTCCCGAACTGGAGGAGCTGTACCTCGTACTGGCCGAGGCGACGGCCGCGATTGCCGAACAAGACCTGCCAAGTAACAGACTGTTACAAGGCGTTCGGAGCGACTCGCCCCGCGTTTGTCGCACGAGCTCGGATCTTCGAGCCGCGTTGAGGCGTCCGGGGTCGGGCTCGGTCGGCTTGGTACCGACGATGGGTTCGCTCCACGAGGGCCACCTCTCGCTGCTCCGGGCGGCTCGCTCCGAGTGCGACACCGTCGTCATGAGCCTCTTCGTCAACCCAGCCCAGTTCGCCGATCCGGCCGACCTCGGCAGGTATCCGCGCGACGAAGACCGAGACATCGCGCTCGCCGGGGAGGTCGGCGTCGACCTCGTGTTCGCACCTCCCGCCAACGAGATGTACCCCGACGGCTTCCAGACCTGGGTCGACGTGGCCGAGATCGGATCGAGCCTCGAGGGCGAGTTCCGGCCGGGGCATTTCCGGGGAGTGGCGACGATCGTCCTCAAGCTCATCTCCATCGTGCAGCCAACCCGGATCTACTTCGGACAGAAGGACGCGCAGCAAGTCGAGGTGATACGCCGCATGATCCGGGATCTCGCGCTCGACGTCGAGCTCCGGGTGCTCCCGACCGTTCGGGACGAGGACGGGCTCGCGCTTTCCTCGCGTAACGGTCTCCTCTCCGCCGCGGAGCGGCAGCGCGCCCTGGCTTTCTCCCGCGCTCTCGCCACGCGGAACCCCGCAGCCGCCCGAAAGCTCCTCGCCGAGTCGAACGGCCTCGAGGTCGATTACATCGAGATCGCCGACTTCGAACCGCCTGTCCTCGCCGGCGCCGTCCGCATCGGCTCGACACGCCTCATCGACAACGTCCCTCTGGAAGGAGACACGACGTGAGCATTCGACCCCAGAAGCCTGCTCCGGCCACGCCGGCACCCGGAAAGCTGCCGCTGACCGAGCTCGCCGAGATGAAGGCGCGGCGGCAGCCGATCGTGATGGTGACGGCGTATGACGCGCCGGGTGGCCAGCTCGCCGACCAGGCTGGGGCAGACCTCGTTCTCGTCGGCGACTCGGCGGCGATGACCGTGCTCGGCCACGAGTCGACGGTCCCGGCGACGATGGAGGAGATGCTGATCCTCACGCGGGCCGTGACGCGCGGCGCCAGCCGACCGCTCGTCATCGCTGACATGCCCTTCGGTTCGTTTCAGGTCTCGGACGAGGACGCGATGCGCAACGCCATCCGCTTCGTAAAGGAGGCAGGAGCAGATGCGGTCAAGCTCGAGGGCGCAGGAGCGATGCTCTCGCGCGTCCAGAGCATCGTCGCCGCCGGCATCCCGGTGATGGGACATCTCGGGCTCACGCCGCAGTCGGCGACGATGCTCGGTGGATACAAGGCGCAGGGACGCTCGGCCGAGAAAGCGCTCGCGCTGCTCGACGGATTCGCGAGCACTCGAAGCCGCAGGGTGCTTCTCGCTCGTGCTCGAGGCGGTGCCGGCACCGGTCGCGGCGCGGATCTCGCGCGAGCTCTCGATTCCGACGATCGGAATCGGCGCCGGAGCGGATTGCGACGGCCAGGTTCTCGTCTGGCACGATCTGCTCGGCCTCTATCAGGGTCGCACCGCGCGCTTCGTCAAGCGCTACGCGGAGATCGGGGAGACGATCCGAGAGGCCCTCGAGGCCTACGCCGCCGACGTTCGCGAACGGCGCTTTCCCGAGGAGCAGCACACGTACTCGATGCCGGACGAAGAGCTCGCGCTCTTCGAAGCTGCCCTCGGAGCGAACGCGCTAGATCGTCGCGAATAGGCCGACGATCGCGGCGACCAGGGCTGCGGCTGCGACCACCGCTCCGAGCGAACGGGGCCAGCTCCAACCGTGGACGACCTTCACGCCAACGAGAAGCAGCGCCACGGCCCAGGCGACGAAGACGAGCTGGAGACCGAGCAAGACAGCCTCGCCCGTTCCCTCGTCCGCTCCGCCCCTGCTGAACGTGTCGCCGCCGAAGATCGCGAGGCGCAGCGGCACCACGAGGAGGAACGACACCGCAAGCGGTACCGCCGCGAAGCCGACGAGCTGACGCTCTCGGCGGAAGCTCCCGAGGCTGCCGAGCAGGCGGGCGCCGAAGAAGAGGGCGAAGCCGAGGACGAAGTATCCGACGGCGCCGTAGATGCTCCCGGCGATGAACGTCCACACCGCGAGCAGAAGGGGGTCGTACTCGGGGTTGTCGAGGAGCCCACCCGCTGTAGGCGTCGCGAGCACCGCGGCGGCGCCCGCGAGCCCGACGATGAGCAAGATCGGCTCCGAGCGGGCCGCGACGTCGTCAGGATCCTCTTCGCGAAGGGCGAAGAACACCGGCCGCGGGCCGACGAGGACAGCCGGCACGCGCAGCCACCAGGCG
The DNA here is from genome assembly GCA_963850485.1 of uncultured Actinomycetes bacterium. Taxonomy (GTDB): domain Bacteria; phylum Actinomycetota; class Thermoleophilia; order Gaiellales; family Gaiellaceae; genus GMQP-bins7. The sequence goes on from CAWKLR010000017.1 coordinate 29,534, forward strand.
CGATCCGGAGAGAGCTCTTCCCTCCTCCCGGCGGTGTCCAGGAACGCCACCCCGAGAGCGTAGCCGCACCACGATTCGCCGACCGAGCGGGCCGAATACAGTGCGCGAATGGTGGCTGTCGCGTGACCACACCGGACGCAGCCCTGACGGAAGTCGCCCGCGCGTCGATGCCGTTTGCCGACACGCTCGGCCTGGAGATGCTCTCCGCGGGCGCGGACGAGGTGCGGGCGCGGCATCCCGTGCGAGAGAGCGAGCTCTGCACTGCGGGCGGAATTCTCCACGGCGGCGCGCTCATGAGCCTCGCAGACGCGGCCGGCGCCTACTGCGCCTTCCTCAACCTGCCCGAGGGTGCCACCGGAACCGCGACGATCGAGTCGAAGACGAACTTCTTCCGCGCCGTCCGCGACGGTCATGTGGTCGCGACCTCCCGCCCGCTTCATCGCGGCCGCACGACGATCGTCGTCGAGACCGACCTGCACGACGCCGCCGGCAAGCACGTCGCCCGCGTGACGCAGACACAGGCGGTTCTCGGTCACTGATAGCCTCCCGCGCGGGCCGAGCGGGTCTGCGCTTGACAGACGTCCCCTGCGTAGAAAGGATCCCGCCTGGTGGGAGCAGGGAAAACCTCTGCTCGTCGACGTTCGAGGAGGGAGAACAACTTGCACAGGAGACACCCGTTCCGACCGCTGGTCGGATTTGTGCTCGCGGGTCTCGTCGCCACACTGGCCTTTACATCGGCCGGCGTAGCCAAGGAGCCTGCCGCGGTCAGCGGTGGGGACACCATTCAGGCCACGTATGGCACACCGCAGGGTCTGAGCAACGAGCCCGTCAACGTCATGGTGCAGCTCGCAGGCAAGACCGTCGCCGAGGTCATGGCGGAGCAGGGCAAGATCACGGCCAGCGCCAAGGCCGACATCAAGGCGGCTCTCAGCGCACCGCAGGACGCGATCAAGCCTGCGATCCAGAGCGTCGGTGGGCAGGTGCTCGCCGATTACCAGGTCGCCTACAACGGCATCAAGGTTCGCATCGCTCCGAACCTGATGGACCGGCTGCGGGCGCTTCCGGGCGTCATCGGCGTCCATCTTCATCCCGAACCACGAGCGAGCCGAATGCGATCAGCGTCCCCTACCTCGGCGTGCCAACCGTGTGGAGTGGCCCGAACTTCAACCGAGGACAGAATCGCAAGATCGCGATCATCGACACCGGGATCGACTACACGCACGGCAACTACCGTGCCCCGGGTACCGTCGCGACCGATCGCCGAGTACAACGCGGCAAACGCCGCCGACACGCTTCCGGCGAATCCGGCGCTCTTCGGCCCCGGCGCCCCGAAGGTCAAGGGTGGATTCGACTTCGTCGGTGACGACTACAACGCCAGCGGGACGCGGCGCCCAGCTGATTCCTCAGCCCGATCCCAACCCGCTCGACTGCAACGGTCACGGCTCCCACGTCGAGCGGAACCGCGGCCGGCTTCGGCGTGCTCTCGAACGGCAGCACCTTCGGCGGTCCGTACGACACGACGAGCTACTCGCCGGTCGGCAAGTTCCGCATCGGCCCGGGCGTCGCTCCTCGAGCGAACCTGTACGCCGTCCGCGTGTTCGGTTGCGCGGGCTCGACGAACGAGACCGTCGACGCGATCGAGTGGTCGGTCGACAACGGCATGGACGTCATCAACATGTCGCTCGGCTCCTCCTTCGGGCACGAGCGACGACCCGTCTGCCGTCGCGGCGGACAACGCTGCGCAGGCCGGCATCGTCGTCGTGACATCCGCCGGCAACTCCGGCCCGTCTCCGTACATCACCGGCTCGCCCGGCACGGGCACCCACGTCGTCAGCACCGCCGCGAACGAGTCGCTCGCGGGCTTCCCCGGCTTCACGCTGACGCCTGCCGACCGCTCCGTCGCCGATCACGGCGATCAATGCGAACGGTGAGCCGGACGTCCCGAACGGGACGCAGTACACGATCGTCTCGGTCAACGACAACCCCGGCGACGACAGACCGTCGACGAGTCGCTCGGCTGCAACGTGTCGGACTATCCGACACCGCCGAACGCGACGTCGATGGCGGTCACGATCCGAGGGGTCTGCGCACGCGTAGGGAAGGCCATTCGGAGCCAGCAGGCCGGCTACGCGGCGGCGGCGATGGTGAACAACTCGACCGCGCTGCCTCCGTTCGAAGGGGCGATCTTCTCGCACCCGGACACGGGCGAGCAGTTCACGGTCACCATCCCGTTCATCGGCGTCGCGGGCCTCGCCTCGACACCGACCTCGGACGGTGCCAGGCTCCGTGCCGCGTCGGGCACGCTGACGACGCGTGAACAACGTGTCCGTCCCCAACCCGAACTTCTCGGGTCTCGCCAGCTTCTCGTCCGGCGGACCGAGGACCGGAGACAGCTTCCTCAAGCCGAACATCACCGCTCCCGGCGTGAGCATCTTCTCGACCGCCTCCGGAACCGGAAACGCGCCGGGAGGCAACTCCGGCACGTCAATGGCGTCTCCGCATGTCGCGGGTGTTGCAGCGATCGCTCGACAGGCTCATCCGACGTGGTCGGGCAACGAGCTGGCGGCGGCGATCGTGAACACCGGTCGGCCTGCGCAGATCGGTGGCACGACCCCGTACCTGACGAGCCGCTCCGGAACGGGCCTCGTCTTCCCGTTCGGAGTCGTGCGCACACAGGCCGTCGCGTTCGCGGGCCAGCAGATTCCATCCGCGAGCTTCGGCTTCTACGAGAGCGAGGACGACTTCAGCGGTACTCGGACGATCCGCGTGTGGAACAAGGGCGCGGCGCCGATGACCTTCGACGTCGCGACCTCCAACGTGAGCCGGCTCACCGCACACGCTCACCCCGAGCGCTGCGACGGTCACGGCCATGCCGGGCACGTTCGGCGAGTTCGACGTGACGCTTGGCCGTCCCGATGTCCACCGCCGGAGACGCCTCGGCGTTCCGTGAGGTCTCGGGGCTCGTCACGCTCACTCCGCAGGGTGGCGCGAACAACAACATCACCCTGCGCGTTCCCTACTACCTCGTCCCGCGGCCGAGCTCGCTCGTCGACGTGACGGTGGCGGACTCGACGCCCGACTCTCCGGGATTCACCACGACGGCGACGGTCACGAACGACGCCGACGCGGCGATCGCAGGCAGCGCGGACTTCTACGCGTGGGGCCTGCGTGACGGAGAGGACGCCGACGGATCCCCCGCCGACATGCGGGCGGTGGGAGTCCAGTCGTTCGACATCGGCGGCGGCAACCGGCTCATCGGTTTCGGCGTGAGCACGTGGAACCGGTGGTCGAATGCATCCACGACGGAGTTCGACATCTTCGTGGACGTCGACCCGCAGAACGCCAACGGAGACGACTACATCGTGGTCGGCGTCGACAACGGCGCCATTTCCGCGGGCGTCTTCAACGGCCTCTTCGACGCGTTCGTCTTCAGCACCCGGAGCGGTGGCGCAAGCTCCCTCACCGGGTCGTTGGGGGCGTTGACGGACGGGAGCACGGTCTTCCTTCCGATCATCTCGTCGCAGCTCTGCCGTGCCGGCGAGCCGTGCCTGAGTGCGGCGAACCCGCGCTTCAGGTACCACGCGATCGGGTTCGATCTCAGCGAGGAGGAGGAAGACGACATGCCCCTCTCCGCGAACTTCAACCCCTGGACTCCGGCGATCTTCACGGATAACGAGTTCGACTTCCTGACGGTCGACCCGGACGACTCGGCAACGACGGACGTCACCATCGACCGCCCCGAGTGGAATCAGACTCCCGCTCGCGGCCTCATGGTGATCGTGAACGACAACAAGAGCGGTGAGGACGAGGCCAAGCTGATCGAGATGCGGCCCTCCTCGTAGCACCAGCTCCGAATCGCTCCACCAAAGGCCCTCGGCGCTTCGGCGCCGGGGGCCTTTTCTTGCTCGCGATCGGGTGGAGGGGTCAGGCTTAAGCCTGACCCGGTTCGAGAGTTCAACGTCTCGATCTCACACCGGGGTCAGGCTAGAGCCTGACCCCACCATCGCGGCGTCAGCTAGCTGGGCGAGACGCAGTCGATCTGCGAGCGGCGCGGAAGGATGCGGGCGCGGCTGCCCTTCGAGCCGAACGCCTGCATCGTGAAGCGCGAGCACGCACCGAGCGAGACCCGGAACTCGACGGTGAACGCGCCGGTCGGGCTCGCCACCGTGTTCCGCCACGCCTGCCCTCCGTTCAGCGCGAGCAGCACCTGGACGCGTTCACGCGGCTCGAAGCCGGCGCCGCGCACCTCGAAGGGACGCGTGTCCGTCACGGCGAGCGCGGGGCGCTGGGCCTCGGTCTGTGTTACAGCGCCGGCGGAGCCTGCGACCGCGAGAGCACCGAGTGCGACGACGATCGTGAGCCTTCGGCATGCGCTTTCAGTATGCCACCGCCTTCGAGCTACGCGGCCGCGGCGGCCGGCTCCGCGAGGACGCCGCGAAGAAACTGGCCGGTCGAGGAGTCCTCGGCCTCTGCGATCTCCTCGGGCGTTCCGACGGCGATCACCTCTCCCCCGGCCTCGCCTCCCTCCGGCCCGAGATCGACGATCCAGTCGGCCTGCTTGATCACGTCCAGGTTGTGCTCGATCACGAGCACGGTGTTCCCGGAGTCCACGAGCCGCTGCAGCACCTCGAGCAGCTTCTCGATGTCCGCGAAGTGGAGACCCGTGGTCGGCTCGTCCAGGATGTACAACGTCTTGCCCGTGGCGACCTTGGAGAGCTCGGCCGCGAGCTTCACGCGCTGCGCTTCGCCGCCCGAGAGCGTCGTCGCCGGCTGCCCGAGCTTCACGTAGTCGAGACCCACGTCGTGCAACGTCTGCAGGCGGCGGCGGATCTTCGGGATCTTGGCGAAGAAGTCGAGCGCCTCCTCGACCGACATCTCGAGGATGTCCGCGATCGACTTGCCCTTGAAGCGGACCTCGAGCGTCTCCCGGTTGTAGCGGCGCCCGTGACACGTCTCACAGGGCACATACACGTCGGGCAGGAAGTGCATCTCGATCTTGATCGTCCCGTCGCCCTTGCACGTCTCGCAGCGGCCGCCCTTGACGTTGAACGAGAACCGGCCGGGCTTGTACCCGCGCACCTTGGCCTCGGGCGTCAGCGAGTACAGCTCGCGCACATGCGTGAACAGATCCGTGTACGTCGCCGGGTTGGAGCGTGGCGTGCGCCCGATCGGCGTCTGGTCGATGTCGATGACCTTGTCGAAGACCTCGATGCCATCGACGCTCTCGTGCTCGCCCGGCTTCGTACGCATTCGGTTCAGGCGGTTCGCGAGCGCCTTGTACAGGATCTCGTTGACGAGCGTGGACTTGCCCGAGCCCGAGACCCCGGTTACCGCGACGAACCGCCCCACGGGAAAGTCGACGTCGATCCCCTTCAGGTTGTGCATCGACGCTCCCCGGATCGAGAACCACCCGCGACCGTTCTCCTCCCGCCGGAACGGCACGGCGATGCGCCGCTCCCCGCTCAGGAACTGGCCCGTGATCGAGCCTTCGGTGGCCGCGATCGTCTCAGCGGTTCCCTCTCCGACGATCTCTCCCCCATGCTCACCAGCCCCCGGGCCGAGGTCGACGATCCAGTCCGCGGAGCGCATCATCTGCTCGTCGTGCTCGACCACCAGCACGGTGTTCCCGAGATCGCGCAACCGCTCCAGCGTGCCGATCAACTTGCCGTTGTCACGCTGATGGAGCCCGATCGAGGGCTCGTCGAGGATGTAGAGCACACCGACGAGCTGCGACCCGATCTGCGTCGCCAGTCGAAGCCGCTGCGCCTCTCCGCCGGAGAGCGTCTTCGCCGCCCGGTCGAGCTGGAGGTAGCCGACCCCAACGTTGTCGAGGAAGGTCAGGCGCTCGCGGATCTCCTTCACGATTCTGCCGTCCGATCAGCTCCTCGGTCTTGCTCAGCGCGAGCTCGTCGAGGAAGACGAGCGCCCGCGTCACCGACATCTGCGTGAACGCGTGGATCGAGCGGTCACCGATCGTGACCGCCAGGATCTCCGGCTTCAGGCGTGCGCCGCCGCACTCCGGGCAGGGCCGGAAGCTCATGTACTCCTCGATCCGGTCCCGCTGCTGCGAGGAGTCCGTCTCCCGATAGCGCCGTTGGAGGTTGTTCACGAGCCCCTCGAACGCCATGGTGTACTGGCGCCGGCGACCCATGCGGTTCCGGTAGGTGACGAAGATCTTGTCGCCGTCCGTTCCGTACAGGAACTTGTCCTGCTGCTCCCGCTCGAGGTCGCGCCAGGGCACGTCGAGCGAGATCTCGTACCGCTCGGCGATCGCCTCGATCACGCTGTCGTAGAAGCTCTGGCTCCCGATCGTCCACGGCACGAGCGCGCCCTCGTTGATCGAGAGCGAGCTGTCGGGCACGAGCAGATCGGGGTCGATCTCGAGCTGCGCCCCGAGCCCCGTGCACCGGGGGCACGCGCCATGAGGCGAGTTGAAGGAAAACGCGCGCGGCTCGAGCTCCGGGAGGGAGACGCCGTGCTCCGGGCACGCCAGGTTCTCCGAGAAGGTCAGTGACTCGCCGTCGATCAGGTCGACGACCACCAGCCCCTCGGCGAGCGACGTCGCGGTCTCGATGGACTGCGTCAGCCGCTGCCGCAGGTCGGGCTTCATCGCAAGCCGGTCGACGACCACCTCGATCGTGTGCTTGTACTTCTTGTCGAGCTCGATCTCGTCCTCGAGCAATCGCTGCTCGCCGTCCACTTTCACCCTGGTGAACCCGTCCCGCCGGAGCTCCTCGAGCACGTCCTTGAACTCGCCCTTGCGGTCGCGGGCGACGGGCGCGTTGACGGTGAACTTCGTTCCCTCCGGCAGGCGCAGCACCTGCTCCACGATCTGGTCGAGGGACTGGCCGGTGATCGGCCGCCCGCAGATCGGGCAGTGCGGCCTGCCGATCCGCGCGTACAGGAGCCGCAGGTAGTCGTAGATCTCGGTGACCGTGCCGACCGTCGAGCGCGGATTGCGCGACGTCGTCTTCTGGTCGATCGAGATCGCAGGCGAGAGCCCGTCGATCGAGTCCACGTCCGGCTTCTCCATCATCTGCAGGAACTGGCGCGCGTACGCGGAGAGCGACTCGACGTAGCGCCGCTGCCCCTCCGCATAGATCGTGTCGAAAGCGAGCGAGGACTTCCCGGAGCCCGAGAGGCCCGTGACGCACACGAGCGCGTTCCTGGGAATGCGGACGGTGACGTTCTTCAGGTTGTGCTCGCGCGCTCCGTGGACGACCAGTTCTTCAGCCTGTGGCATAGGCGCGCCATTGTACCGAGGCGAACAGATGTTCGATAGCGGTTCTTGTGCCGGCCTGACATTCTCCGCACTTCAGCTACTTGGAGGTGGAAAATGGCAGATGCCGGACTCTTCGTCGGCTGGGGTGAGGTGGTACGAGGCCGCGAGGCCGAGGCCGTCGAGACCTTCAACTCGACGATGGAGTACTTCGGCGGGCTCCAGGCCGACGGGACGATCGAGAGCGTCGAGCCCGTTTTCCTGGAGCCGCACGGTGGCGATCTCCAGGGCTTCTTCTTCCTCCGCGGCGAGGCAGAGAAGCTCGCGGTGCTGCGTGTGGACAACGAGTTTCAGGCGACGATCATCCGGGCCGGGCTCATCGTGGACAACGTCGGCGTCGTGGGCGCGAGCATGGGCGCGCGCCTCGAGCGCCTCATGGGCTCGTACACGGAGCAGATCGCCGCATTCGCTTAACAAGGCGCAGGTACAAAGGCGGCGTGCGCCTTCTCGGGTACGCCGCCTTGCTCCTCACCGCAGCGACGCTCGCGGCGTGCGGCAACGACGTCGAGGTCGAGCTCGTCTGGGGCGGTCCTCCCGAGCCCAACTCCGCGGGGATCGTCTCGACGGACGGCTTCGCGTCGTTCCAGGAGAACGTGGACGAACACTGGGAGCGCTCGGCGGCGATGGCGGCGGCCGAGTTCCTCCGCCTCGACGAACGCACCGTCGTGCGTACGACCATCGACGCCAAGGCCTCGTCCGAGGGCACAGGGCCCCAAGTCGTCACCGTCACGCTCGACGGTCTTCTCGACGACTCCGTCCGCGCCGAGCGCTGGAGCCTCGCCTTCGAGCCCGACGGCGAGACGTACCGGCTTGCAACGGCGCTCCGCGAGCAGCGCTGCCAACCGAACCGCGGGCACCAGAGCTTCTCGGCCGACGACTGCGTCTAGCAATTCGGGGAATAGTGCAGAGGTGACGCACGGAGATCCGGCACGCCTGTACGCGGTGGCGCTCGCCGTTTCGAGCATGGTCTTCGTCGCCATTGCAGGATCCGTGCTCTTCTGGGCGAGCGCCGATCGACTCGACGTGCGCGCCGTGAACTGGGTGCGTCGAACCGCTCCCGACCTCCTGGTCGACGCGATGGAAGTCGTCACCTACGCGGGGAGCGCCGTGGTGCTTGGCCCCTTGGTAGTCCTTGCCGGGCTGCTCCTCGTCCGGCAGGGCAGACGTGGGGCGGCGATCTTCGTGGTGTCTGCCTTCGCCGGCAGCGTGATCGTCAGTCAGTCGCTCAAGGCGCTCTTCCAGCGCGGACGCCCGGAGCTCGAGGATCCGTTCGTGCAGCTGACGACCTATGCGTTTCCGAGCGGCCACTCGTTCAGCGCGACCGCGACGTTTGGTGCGCTTGCACTCGTCCTCGCGGCCATAGCCGTCGAACGACGCCACCGCCTGGTGGTACTCGCGATCGCTGCGGCCCTGATCATCGTCGTCGCAGCAAGCCGCGTGATCCTCGGGCGGCACTACACGCTCGACGTCCTCGCCGGTGTCGCCGGTGGCGTAGCCCTGCTCAGCGGCCTGCTACTCGTCCTCGGACGAAGCAGACGCCGGGGACTCCGCTTCGAGCTCTTCGCGGGGGACGAGCAGCCGCAGCGCGCCAGGCTCGACTCGTAGCTCGAGCGGCGACTCGAGGAGCGCCGGCTCACCATCGACGGCGGCTCGGGCCGGGTTGCGCGACGTCTCGATTCGGACGGATGGAGTCTTGCGCTCCGTCCAACGGAGGCGACGGAGACCATGCGCCGCGTAGATCGCGAGCGTGCCTTCGTCCACCCGATCGCGCTCTCCGATCGAGAAGAGATCGAGGCGGTACTCGTTACAGGCCACGAGCACGACGCTCGCTCGGAGCGACTCGCCGTCGACGACGAAGTGCTCGCTGCGACGTCGGTCCTTCAGCGAGATTGCGAGCGCCCGCAGCCGCGCGAAGGTCTCGCCCCGTTGCCTTCGCCGCTCACGGCGGTGGACGAGCCTCGCGTAGACCCCCAGCGAAACGTTGTTCAGGAACATCTGGTCGCCTACGCGGCCGACATCGACACGCCGCTCGACTCCGTCGCGGAAGGCCGCGAGCGCTGCCAGCGGATCGTCGGTATCGAGGCCGACGTCGTTCGCGAAGTGGTTGCGCGTGCCCCACGGGACGCAGGCGAAGGGCAGATCTCGCTCGATGGCCACCTGGGCAACCGCGCCCAACGAGCCGTCACCTCCGGCCATGCCGAGCACCTCGGCATCCGCTTCCCGCGCGAGCTCGGCGAGGTCGTCGTCCTCACCGAGCACGTGAACCTGCACGTCGAGCGCCTGCGCGGCGCGGCTCAGCTCTTCGACGGTGGGCCCGCCTTTGCCCGAGCCCGGGTTGACGAGGAGGAATCCCGGCACTCAGATGCGTCGATAACGCGCTTCGACGAAGCAGAAGAGCGCGTAGCAGAGCAAGCCCGCGGCGACGATGGCCAGGAGCACCGGCCCGTAGCTTGCCTCACCGACCTTCCGCAGCGCCCCGTCCAGGCCGATCGCCTCCTTCGGCTCGTACTGGTACGCGGCCTTGACGAAGAAGCCGCCTATGAGTGAGAAGACGACGAAGCGCGCGAGTAGGCCGAGCGAGCTCAGCCGAGCGCCCCAGACACGTTCCGAGCGGCTCATCTCCTCCGTCTTCCAGTTCTCCTCGAACTTCTGCGTGAACGCGCGGTATGCGTTGAAGATCCCGACTCCGATCAGGGTCAGCCCGGCGAGCGCGACGAGCCAGCGCCCCGCCGGCCAGTCGAACACCGTCGACGTCGCGTTCCGTGCCTCGCCCGTCTGCGAGTCCCCGCTGCCACCCGATCCGCTGAGCAGCCGGAGCGTCGTCCACGTCAGCACGCCGTACAGGATCGCCCGGCCGACGTACCCGAGGCGCTTCGCGATGCCCTTCGCGCCGGAGCCCTCGTCGTCGCGGTCGAAGATCGCCTGGACGAGACGCCACAGGCCGTACGCGGTGAAACCGAGCGCGAGCGCGACCAGGAGGACCTTGCCGTAGCTCTCGTTCGCCAGAACCTCGAGTGCTCCCTCCCGGCTCGCTGCCTGCCCACCGAGCCCGAACACCAAGGCCCCCGCGAGCACGCCGATCAAGGCGTAGGAGAAGCCCTTCGCGCTGAGGCCGAAGCGCGCAAGACCGTCCACCCAGTTGCTGTCGGCCGCCTGCTTGGCGCCGGCGTGCGCGCTCTGCGCGGCGCCCTGGATTCCGGTGTCCTTCATCGCCTCTTCCGTACCCGCTAGGGGCGCGGCTGAACCTCGCTTGCCTGTGGCTACTGCGGCCGCGAAGCGGACGCCTTCAGGTCCTTTCGCGCGATCGGAATTCGCGCGAGCGAATTTCGATCTTGCGCCTCAGGCCTTGCGCCAGCGGCCGAAGATCAGGCCGCCCACGGTGAGCCCGAGGCCGAACGTCCCGAGCGCGAACGCGCCGATCGCGATGAACTTGCGCCAGAGCGACAGCCGCCGCCAGCGGCCGATCGCATCCTCGTCCTCTGCGGAGAGCGGTTCGCCGCGCCGCTGCTTGCGTACCGCGCCTCCCGCCCGGAGGCCGAGATAGACGTCGTCGAAGAGCTCCGGCGACTCGTTCGCCATGCCCCGAGTCTACCGGCACGAAGTGACGACACCGCGTTCGCGAAGGCCCACGACCGTTCGGGCTCGAGGTCAGCGTATAGCCTGCCCCGGGTGGTGACCGCGCGCGTTCTCCACCTCTCAGACCTGCACATGGGCCATGGGGAAGCATGGGAGCCGCTGGCCGCGCTCGGAGAGCTGATCGCCGACCTGCAGCCGACGTTGCTCGTCGCCACCGGAGACATGGCGCACCGCGGCCGGCGGCAGGAGCTGGAGACGGCGGCGACCCTCCTCCGCGGCCTCGGCCTGCCTTTTCTGGCCGTTCCAGGGAACCACGACATCCCGTACACGATCCCGGCGCGCTTCACCCGGACCTTCGCCGACTGGGAACACGTCTTCGGAGAGACGGAGCCCGTGCACGCAGACGACGGAGTCGTCGTCGTCGGGCTGAACTCGGTTCGTCCGTGGCGCCAGCAGGGCGGCGCACTGGACGACGAGCCGCTGGATCGCGCGATGGCGAGGCTCCAGGAAGGCCATCCCGACGCTCTGCGGGTGGTCGCGTTGCACCATCATCTCGCCGCGCCTCCGTGGCGAGCCGCCCGCAAGAGACCGCTGAGCCGCCGCGACGACGTGCTCCGCAAGCTCGTCGCGGCCGGGACGGAGCTCGTCATCGGAGGGACACGTGCATCAGGGCGGGATCGCGGAGCGGCGGGAGTTCAAGGTGCTCGAGGAAGGTCCCCGCCGGGCTCTGGTGCTCGCCACGGCCCCCGCCCTCGGCCGCCCTCGTCCCAAGCGGCGGGAGGAAGCGCGCGGCCTGAACGTGTACGAAGCCGAGCCCGCCTCGCTCACGGTTCGAACGTACGCCTGGGATGGGCAGGCGTTGTTGGAAGTGGGTCGCAGAACCTTCGCGCGTACGTAAGGTTCGGAGTGCGGCTCAATGGAAGCATCACTTGCGGACCTCAAACGGCGGCTTGCAGAGATCGACGATCTCGAGCGGACGCAACTCCTCCTCCAGTGGGACACGGAGGTGTGGATGCCCCCGTCGGGAGAGAGCTCACGCGGCGCCCAGCTCGAGACACTCGAGACGATCGTCCACGAACGGCAGATCGACGATCGGCTCGGCGAGCTCCTGGACGACGTCGAGCCGTATGCGGCGAGCCTCCCCCACGATGCGGACGACGCCTGCCTCGTCCGTTTCGCCCGGCGCCGCTTCGAGAAGAAGCGACGCGTTCCGACCGACCTCGCTGTCGAGATCGCCGGCGCGCAGGTCGAGGCCTATCAGGCTTGGGTGAAGGCTCGCGAGGAGTCGAGCTTCTCCGCGTTTCGTCCACAGCTCGAGCGGATGCTCGACCTCAAGCTGCGCCTAATCGAGTGCTTCGCGCCGTACGAGGATCCGTACGACGTCCTGCTCGACGACTACGAGGAAGGCGTCTCGACCGCGGACGTCCGCGCAGTCTTCGCGGTGCTCCAGCCCGAGATCAGCACCCTCGTCGCCGAGCACGCAGGTCCCCAGGAGGCGTTCCTGCACGGCCCGTTCGCCATCCCGCCGCAGGAGCGACTCTCGCGGGAGCTGATCGAGCGCTTCGGTGCGACATGGGATGCGTTCCGCCTGGATCTGACCGTCCACCCGTTCGCAGCGGCGGTGGGGCTTGCCGACATCCGGTTGACGACCCGCTACAGCACGGATGACCTGAGCTCGCTCTTCACGGCCATGCACGAATGCGGTCACGGCCTCTACGAACGGGGCGCCGATCCCGCCCTCGCCCGGACGCCGCTCTGCAGCGGTGCGTCGTACGCGCTGCACGAATCCCAGAGCCGGCTGTGGGAGAACATCGTCGGCCGCTCGCTGCCGTTCTGGCGCTGGTTCTACCCTCGTGTCCGGGAGTCGTTCCCCGACGTTCTCGGGGACGTCCCGCTCGAGGACTTCCACGCCGCGGTCAACCGCCCACACCGGAGCTTCGTCCGCGTCGACGCGGACGAGACAAGCTACGGGCTCCATGTCATCCTTCGATTCGAGCTCGAGCAGGAGCTCATCGCGGGACGCCTTGCGGTCGCCGACCTCCCGGACGCCTGGAACACTCGCTTCGCCGAGCTGATGGGTCTCGAAGTGCCAAACGACGCAGTCGGTGTCCTCCAAGACTCGCACTGGGCGAACGGCTACCTCGGCTACTTCCCCACGTACCTGCTGGGAAGCGTCCTGTCGGTTCAGATCTGGGAGAAGGTGCGCGATGCGCTTCCGGACGTGGAGGAGCAGATAGAGCGAGGCGAGTTCGCCGACCTCCACAGCTGGCTCCGCGAGAACCTGTACGCCCTCGGGGCGAAGTTCACGCCCGCGGAGACGATCGAGCGCGTGGTCGGCGGCCCGATCGATCCGCAGCCGTACCTCCGGTACCTCCGCGAGAAGCTCAGCACCCTCGCCGCCGCCTAACGCGGGGCCAACAGGCTCGGGCGCGTTCGGTCAGACGGCGACGTCGAGCTCGTCCGCGCTGCTCGCGGGCGAGGACACGTTCGAGCGCGTCGACGCAGCGTGCGTCGAAGAGGGTTCCCGCGCTTCCGCGGAGCAGGCGCATCGCTTCGTGGTGCGTCCAGGCTGCGCGATACACCCGCCGCGACCTCAGGGCGTCGTAGACGTCGCACACGCTCAGGATCCTCGTGTCGAGGTCGAGCTCGCCACGCTCCAGGCCCTGCGGATACCCGCTGCCGTCGAGCCGCTCGTGGTGGTTGCGGACGAGCCGGAGAACGCTGTCGGGGAAGCCCCCGAGCTCACGCAACAGCCGCCTACCTCGCTCGGGGTGCTCTTCGACCAGCTCGAACTCCCGCTGGGAGAGCGGGCCTGGACGCTTGAGGATCTCGTCCGGAATGCTGAGCTTGCCGACGTCGTGCAGGAGGCCGCCGACCGCAAGGTCGTGAAGTCGCTCGGGTGCGAGCCCCAGCTCGGTACCCACCTGCACTGCGCGCAGCGCCACGCGGCGCGTGTGCTCTTCCGTATAGGCGTCCTTCCTCGCCAGATCCACGAGGAAGGCTCGAACGTGGGAGCCGAGAAACGCCTCCTCTTCGGCGACGAGGTCGGCCCCGGTGAGGTCGCCCAGAAGCGGGCGGGAGCGAGCGGTACCGCGCTGCAGGTCGAGCGCGACCGGGATCCCGACGATCGCGATGCCGACGATCTCGAAGCCGTGCCCGAGCCACCAGCCGAGGTCCGACCAGGCGAGGAGAAGCGCAGCCGGAAGCGCGCTGGCGAGCCAGACGATGCCGACGGCGACGACGAGGTCGCCTCGTCGACGCGTGAGACGGAACGTGCGGAGCGCACGCCAGAACAGCAGCGCGAAGAAGCTCATTCCCGCCGCGAGCACGGCGAGCGCCATGGGACTGCGCGGCTCGGGCACGGGCGGGACGAGGCTCGGGACGAGCAGCGCGGCGACACCCAGGCCGAGAATGAGAACGACCCCCGCCGCGAGCAGGCCGAGCAGCGGACGCACTGCCGCGGGTCGACGCAGCGCCGGGACGACGCCGAGCGCGAGGATCGCGGCTCCCAACGGCAAGGTCGCGCCTCCCGTGAACGCCACGACGCCGTTCATCCCGACGAGAACGCCGGGCGTGGCGAGCCCGTGCAGGCAGAGAAGCGCGGCCATCACGGAGAACGCGCTGCCCACGAGGACCGCGTGGCCGTCGTGCTGCCGCGCTCCCGCGACGGTCAGCGCAACGGCGGAAACCGTCGCGACGCCTGCACCGAGCGCGACCCCTGCGAAGTGGAACCAGCCGTCGAAGGACACGCCTTCGCCGCCGACGAAGTGCAGGAGCGCAACCGGAACCACGGCCGCGAACGCAGCCATGCCGAGCATCGGAACCTTGCGGTTCGCCACCCGAGCTGTATCGGCAACAGGCTCGGGATGTTGAGCCGCCGCTAGGCCGCGCGGCCGAAGCGCTGCGCAGCCCGGGCGCGTGCGCGAGCGGCCTCGACCTCGCGGTCGCGCGGAGCTGCCTGGGTCACGAGCTCCGCGAGCAAGCGAGAGGTGACTTCCGCAACCTCCTCGACCGCGCGCGCGAAGACGTCCTCGTTCGCCTTCGACGGCTTCTGCGTGCCGCTGACCTTGCGGACGTACTGCAGCGCCGCCGCGCGCACCTCATCCTCGGTCGCCGGCGGCTCGAAGTTGTGGAGCGTCTTGATGTTTCGGCACATGGAAGGAGCCTAGCCGTCCGACGCTCGGAGACGACGAGGGAAGGTGGGTGGCCGCTCCACCAGCGGGGCGCTCCCCCGCTGGCGGGCCTCTTCTTCGTCGGTCTGACTCACGCTCCACCAGCGGGGCGCTCCCCCGCTGGCGGGCCTCTTCTCTCGTCGGTCTGACTCAAGCTTCGGCGAACGCCATCAGCTCGCGCCGGAGCTCCTTGATCTCGTCGCGGAGCTTGGCCGCGTACTCGAAGCGCAGCTCCTCGGCGGCGAGATACATCTCCTCCTCGAGCGTGATGACGAGCTTCTCCAGCTCGTCGCCTGACATCCCCTCGACCTGGGACTTCCCGCGCCGGCGGCGCGACGACGGGACATGGGGAGACTCGAGCGAGAGCAGCTCGGCGATGTCGGATACGCCCTTGACGATCGTGACCGGCGTGATTCCGTGCTCCTCGTTGTACGCGACCTGGTATGCGCGCCGCCGGTTCGTCTCCTCCATCGCCCCGATGATCGCCTCGGTGCGCTTGTCCGCGTAGAGGAGCACCTTGCCGGCCGTGTTCCGCGCGGCGCGCCCGGTCGTCTGGATCAGCGCGGTCTTGCCGCGCAGGAAGCCCTCCTTGTCGGCATCGAGAACCGCGACCAGCGACACCTCGGGCAGGTCCAGCCCCTCGCGCAGGAGATTGACTCCCACGAGGACGTCGTACTCCCCGAGCCGGA
Organism: uncultured Actinomycetes bacterium; assembly: GCA_963850485.1. Classification (GTDB taxonomy): domain Bacteria; phylum Actinomycetota; class Thermoleophilia; order Gaiellales; family Gaiellaceae; genus GMQP-bins7. The sequence continues at coordinate 45,250 of CAWKLR010000017.1, forward strand.
GCTCCCGGATGATCGCGATCCGGTCGAGCGTGTTGATCTCGGAGTGGAGGTAACGCGCCTTGACGCCCGCCTCGAGCAGGTAGTCGGTCAGGTCCTCGGCCATCTTCTTCGTCAGCGTCGTGACGAGCGTGCGCTCGCCCGCCTCCTCGCGGTGGCGGATCTCGTTCAGGAGGTCGTCGATCTGGTTCTTCGTCGGACGGAGCTCGACCTCGGGGTCGACGATCCCGGTCGGCCGGATCAACTGCTCGGAGATCACCTTCGAGCGCGAGAGCTCGAACGGTCCCGGCGTCGCGGAGACGAAGATCAATTGATTGACCTTGCTCAGGAACTCGTCGAAGCGCAGCGGACGATTGTCGAGTGCCGAAGGAAGCCGGAAGCCGTAGTCGATCAGCGTCTGCTTGCGCGAGCGGTCGCCCTCGTACATCCCGCCGAGCTGAGGCACGGTCTGGTGCGACTCGTCCACGAAGACGACGAAGTCGTCGGGGAAGTAGTCGATCAGCGTGAACGGGTGCGTGCCCGGCGCGCGGCCCTCGAGGATGCGCGAGTAGTTCTCGATGCCGCTCGTGAAGCCGAGCTCCTTCAGCATCTCCATGTCGTACTCCGTCCGCTGCCGGATGCGGTGCGCCTCGAGCATCCGCTCCTCGGACTCGAACTTCGCCACCTGCTGCTCGAGCTCGGCGCGGATGTCGTCGATGGCACGGTCGATCGTCGGCTTCGACGTCACGTACTCGGTGGCGGGCCAGATGACGAGGTTGTCGAGCTTCGCGTAGACCTCGCCGGTGAGCGGGTCGAAGTGCGTGATCTGCTCGACGTCGTCGCCGAAGAACGAGATCCGGTACGCCGTCTCCTGGTTCGCCGGCTGGATCTCCATGACGTCGCCCTTCACCCGGAAGCGCCCGCGCCCGAGCACGGTGTCGTTGCGGACGTACTGGCTCTCGATCAGCTTCCGGAGCACCTCGTCCCGGTCGTGCACCTCCCCCACCTCGAGAATGAGCACGCGCTCGCGCCACTCCTCCGGCGATCCGAGCCCGTAGATGCAGGAGACCGAGGCGACGACGACGACGTCGCGGCGGGTGAGAAGCGAGGACGTGGCCGAGAGCCGGAGCCGTGCGATGTCGTCGTTCTGCGACGAGTCCTTCTCGATGTAGAGGTCGGCCTGCGGGATGTAGGCCTCGGGCTGGTAGTAGTCGTAGTAGGAGACGAAGTACTCGACCGCGTTCTCCGGGAAGAACTCGCGGAACTCGTTGCAGAGCTGGGCGGCAAGGGTCTTGTTGTGCGCGATGACGAGGGCGGGGCGCTGGATCTTCTCGATCGTCCACGCCATCGTCGCCGTCTTGCCCGTTCCGGTGGCGCCGAGGAGGGTCTGGAAGCGATTGCCTTCGTCGACCGAAGCCGCGATCTCCTCGATCGCACGTGGCTGGTCTCCCATGGGCGCGTACTGGTCGGT
>CAWKLR010000018.1:0-63076 GCA_963850485.1 uncultured Actinomycetes bacterium
TCGTCGCTGCGCTCCTGCACGAGTGGCGCGCCGGCCGAGCCGGCGCGAACGAGCGGTAGGTATCCATCGCGGACTAGGCTGCTGCCGAATGGAGGTCGTCACTGGCATCGGTGGGTTCTTCTTCCGCGCGCAGGACCCTCAGGGGCTGGCAGCCTGGTACCAGGAGCGGCTCGGGATCACGACCGTGCCCGAAACGTACGACGAGGAACCATGGCGACAGCAAGCGGGAGCAACGGTTTTCGCGCCGTTTCCACTGGACTCCGAGATGATCGGCCCAGCCGAGCACACCTGGATGATCAACCTCCGTGTCCTCGACCTCGACGCGATGGTCACTCAGCTGCGCGACGCCGGGGAGACGGTCGAGGTCGACCCGGAGCGCTATCCGAACGGCCGCTTTGCCACGCTGCGCGACCCCGAGGGCAACGGCATCCAGCTCTGGCAGCCGATGAAGCCCGAGTAGCGACCCTTCAACCGGTCAGTGGACCGCGACCGCGCCGAGGTGCGGCTCGTAGGCTCCCGTGTCGACGATCTCCGTGATCTGCTCGACGGCGAACCGGATGTCGTCGTCGGTCGTGAAGTAGTGCGGCCCGAGGCGGATGCCCGCATCCGGGCGGAAGTCGCAGAGGATCCCTCGTGCCTCGAGCTCGGCGTGCACGGCCGCGAACTCCGGGACACGGAGAACGACCGATCCGCCGCGGCGAGCGGGATCGCGAGGGCTGCGCACGTCGAACCCAGCCGCGTCCGCCAGGTCGATGAGAAGTTGCGTCTGCCGTAGAGAGTTCTCGCGGATACGAGCGACGCCGATCTCCTCGACGAGGTCGTACCCGGCCGTGCCTGCATAGTGGGCGGCCGGGTTCGGCGTTCCGGTGAGGAAGCGTGCGGCGCCAGACGCGTAGTGCATCTCTTCCTCGAACTCGAAGGGCCGCGCGTGGGCTTGCCAACCGGCGAACGTAGGAGTCAGGCTCTCCGCGAGATCGGGCCGGACGTACAGCCACCCGTTGCCGGGCCCGCCGCAGAGCCACTTCACCGAGCCGCCGACCGCGAAGCTCACCCCGAGGGAGGTGACGTCGAGCGGGACGATCCCCGCCGACTGGTAGCAGTCGAGGATCACGTGAGCGCCGACCTCGTGCGCGCGGCGGACGATCGGGCCCACGTCCTGGATCTCGCCCGCCTTGTACAGGACATGGCTGATCGGGACGAGCAGGGTGCGCTCGTCGATCCGCTCGACGATCTCGCCCTCGTTCTCGCACACGACGACCTCGAGGTCCGGCTGCGCCTGGTAGAGGTAGCGAACGGAGGGGAAGTTGCCGCGCTCGTACACCACCCGGTTGCGAGCCGGATCGACCGGCCGAAAGCACGAGAGCGCGATCGCCTCGGCGATCGTCACGTTCTGCTGCATCACCGTCGACCCCGGGGGCGCGCCGATGATCCGGCCGATCTGGTCACCGACCGTCCAGGACGTCTCCCACCAGCCCTCCGCCCAGGCGCGGATCCCGCGCTCCTCCCACATCCGCCCGAACTCCGCGAGGCGCTCGCCGGCCTGGCGCGGCATCGGCCCGAGCGAGTGCGAGACGAGGTAGGTCGTGTGCTCGAGGATCGGGAACTCGGCCCTGTACTCCACTAGGTCGCGCACGCCCGCAGGGTAATTCTTTAGGCTCGCGCCAGTGCCGACGCGCGTCCGCTTCGATCGCTTCTACACGTACGCCGAGCTCCTGGAGACGCTCGACGCCTGGGCGGACGAGTTCCCCGGGCTCCTCACGCTCGAGTCGATCGGCCAGTCCTACGAGGGCCGGGAGATCCGGCTCGCAACGGTGACGAACCTCGAGACGGGACCTCCGGAGGAGAAGCCGGCGATCTTCGTCCATGCCCAGATCCACGCGATGGAGTTCACGGGCACGACGGCCGCGCTGCACCTCCTCGACCGGCTCCTTCACGGCCACGGCGACGACGAGCGGGTGACTCACGCGCTCGACACGCGCACGTTCTACGTCGTCCCTCGCGTCAACCCGGACGGCGCCGATGCTGGGCTCGCCGACGGCCGCTTTCGCCGCTCCAGCGTTCGACCGTACCCCAACGACGAGCCGCAGGACGGGCTGCACCGCGAGGACGTCGACGGGGACGGGCGGCTCCTGATGATGCGCCTCCGCGACCCGAACGGCTCCTGGAAGCCGCATCCGGACGATCCGCGGCTGCTCGTCGCGCGCCAGCCCGACGACTTCGAGGGCGAGTTCTACCGCGTCTTTCCCGAGGGCACGATCCAGAACTGGGACGGGGTCAACGTGAAGATCGCGCCCGTGCTCGAAGGCCTCGATCTGAACCGCAACTGGCCCGCCGACTGGGCGCCCGAAGGCGAGCAGCTGGGCGCCGGGCCGTACCCCACCTCCGAGCCGGAGGTGCGCGCGCTCGTCGAGGCGATCGTCTCCCGGAAGAACATCACGAGCTACATCGGGTACCACACCTTCAGCGGAGTGCATCTCCGTCCGTACTCCGCTCGCTCGGACGAGGACTTCCCCACCACCGATCTGCGCGCGTTCCAGCTGATGGGCGAGGAGGCGACGCGGTTGACCGGCTACCCGTCCATCTCGATCTTCCACGACTTCAAGTACGACCCGAAGATGGTGATCAAGGGCGGCGACATCGACTGGGTCTACGACTTTCTCGGCGCGTTCGCGTGGGTGACCGAGTTCTGGAGCCCGCAGCGCACGGCCGGCCTCGCGGACTACCACTTCATCGACTGGATCAGGGATCACCCGCCCGAGGACGACCTCGCGATCCTGAAGCTCGCCGACGAGATCGGCGAGGGCTACGTCGACTGGTATCCGTTCGAGCATCCCCAGCTCGGGCCGGTCGAGCTCGGCGGCTGGGACCTCGTTCGCTTCTGGTTCAACCCTCCACTCTCACGGCTGCAACAGGAGGTCGAGCCGCACGCCGACTTCGCGCTCTTCCTCGCGCTCGTCTCGCCCCGGCTCGAGATCAAGTCGTTCGACGCCGAGCCGGTCGGCGAAGGCGCGCATCGCCTAGTGCTCGTCCTCGAGAACTCGGGCTGGCTTCCCACCAACGTCACCCAGAAGGCGCTCGACCGCAAAGCCGTGCGGCCGGTCGAGGTCACCCTCGAGCTTCCCGACGGCGCGCGGATCGTGACCGGGAAGGAGCGCGAGGAAGCAGGCCAGCTGCAGGGCCGCGTCGAGAAGCGGGCGATCACATGGTGGAACGTCGACCACGGGACGAACGACAGGACGAAGGTCGAGTGGGTCATCGAGGCGAAGGCGGGCGAGCGTGTCGGCGTCGTTGCCCGCCACGAGCGCGCAGGCACGGTGCGCGCCGAGCTAACCCTGTGACGTAGGGAAGCGCTCGAGCTCGACGAGCGCCCCGCGCTCGCCTACGTGATCTACCTGCAGCGTCGTGTGCTCGATCCCGAACTCGTCGTGGAGCAAGCGTGCGAGCTCCAGGCGCCGTGCGTGGCAGTCCTCGCCCCGGCCGACGAGCACGTGCGCGGAGAGCGCGGGGAAACCCGAGGTGATCGTCCAGATGTGGAGGTCGTGCACCTCCACGACTCCCGGTGCGCGGGCGAGCCGCTCGCCCACCGCGCGCGTGTCGATCCCACTCGGCGCGGCCTCGAGCAGGATCGCGGTCGAGTCGCGCAGGATCGACCACGAGCTCACGAGAACGAGCACGCCGATCAGGACGCTGACGAGCGGGTCGGCCTCGAGCCAGCCGGTAGTAAGAATGATCACCGCCGCCGCGACGACTCCGATCGAGCCCAGGATGTCGGCAACGACGTGCCGGAACGCGGCCTCGACATTGAGATTGCCGCTGCGGCCGCGAAACAGGATCCAGCCGGCAGCGAGGTTCACTGCCACTCCGACCAGGCCTATGACCAGCACCCAGCCTCCGAGCACGTCGGGTGGGTCACGAAAACGCTGGTACGCCTCGTAGAAGATCCAGATTGCGAGCGCCACCAGCGCCACCCCGTTGGCGAGCGCCGCCAGGACCTCCGCCCGCTTGTACCCGTACGTTCGCTCCGGTGTCGCCGGCCGTTCGGCGAGCCAGACGGCGAAGAGGGCGAGCGCGAGCGCGACGTTGTCGGAGAGCATGTGCACCGCGTCGGCGAGGAGGGCCAGGCTTCCGGTCGCGAGTCCGCCCACGACCTCGACCACGGTGTAGACGACCGTGATCGCGAGTGCGAGCGCAAGTGCTCGGCGGCTGCCGCTCCTCGAGTGGGAGTGATCGTGGCTCACGTACGCGTTCTACCCGCTCGACACGACCTCGGCGGCTCCGCCTTTGTTCAGAAACTCTTCATCCCCGCTGCTTGGAAGCCGTCTTCGGGCAGGGCATCATCCAGAGGGTGCGCGTGAAGCTCCTCGCGGTCGTCGGCGTGATCGCCTTCGCCTCGGCCGTCGTCGTCGTCGCGTCGGCGCGTACGAGCGCGAACGGCCTGCCGTCGTACACGGACGGCTGGCAGAAGTGGCCGCGCATCAACAAGAAGCCGTTCAGGAGCACGGGACCGCTCTCGAGCGCCCACTCCGGCCTCAAGAACGTCTACGCGAGCAAGCGCAAGGTGGGCTCGAAGTATCCGAACGGCACGGTGATCGTGAAGACGATCGTCAAGCCCGGCACGAAGTACGTCGGCCAGTTCGCAACGATGCGGAAGGTCGACGGCCGCTGGCGGTACATCGAGTACGAGCGCTCGAGTGCGGCGGCGCGCTACTCACTGCTCGCGCAAGGCTCGCTCTGCCAGGGCTGTCACGTGATGGCCAAGTCGAACGACTTCGTCTTCACGAAGCGTTAGCTGGATAGCCGAACGGCGGCGGGGTAACCGCCGCCGTCGAACCGACGCGCTGGGCTCGCTAGTGGGCGGTCGTCGCTCTGCTTCGGTATCCACGAAGCAGAAGGACGAGGCCCATCAGGACCGAGATGACCCCGACGAGGATGCCGAAGATTCCGCCCACGAACATGAGCAGGATCCCGACGACGAGGAACGCGACACCGAGGATGAGATTGAGGAGCATGGCGGGCTTTTCTCCCTCCGCTCGAGGATTCCTGCACGCCGGCAGCGGCGCTGTCGCGTAGTGGTTCGGTCAGGACTTGACGCGCCTGAATGCCTCGATCGCGCGTTCGAGATGCTCCGGCTCGAGGGCAGCGGACATCTGCACCCGGACCCGCGCGGCGCCCTCCGGGACGACCGGGTATCCGAATCCGGTCACGAACACGCCCTCGTCGAGCAAGCGCTCGGAGAGCGCCATCGCCTCGGCGGTCTCGCCGACGATGATCGGGATGATCGCGGCCTCGCCCTCGAGCGGTGCGTAGCCCGCCTCGACGAGCATCTCCCGGAACGCCTGCGAGCGCTCGCGAAGAGTGACGAGCAGCTCCGGCTGCTCGAGCATGAGCTCGACGGCGCGAAGGGCGCTGCAGGCGACGGTCGGCGGGAGGGCGTTCGAGAAGAGCTGCGGCCGTGAGCGTTGGGCGAGGAGATCGCAGACCTCCTCGGACGCGGCGACGTACCCACCTGCGGCGCCGCCGAGCGCCTTGCCGAGCGTCCCCGTGATCACGTCGACGTGGCCGAGGAGGCCGTAGTGCTCGACCGTGCCGCGGCCGGTCTCACCGAGCACTCCGACGCCGTGCGAGTCGTCGACCACCACGATGGCGTCGTGCGTACCCGCAAGCTCCACGATCTCCGGGAGCTTCGCGAGATCGCCCTCCATCGAGAAGACGCCGTCGGTGAGAATGAGCTTGCGTGCGTCGCTCGGCGCGGCCGCGAGCGCGTTGCGCAGCGCCTGCATGTCCGAGTGCGGATAGATCACCTTCGAGGCCGGCCGCGACAGCCGCACCGCGTCGATGATGCTTGCGTGGTTCAGCTCGTCGGTCAGGATCACCGTCGACGCGTCCGTGAGCGACGGGATGACCGCCTCGTTCGCGTTCCAGCACGAGACATAGGTCAGTGCGGCTTCCGTCCCGGAGAGGTCGGCGAGGGCCTGCTCGAGCTCGAGATGCGGCTCGAAGGTTCCGCAGATGAAGCGAACCGACGCCGTTCCGGCCCCGTAGCGTTCCAGACCCTCGATCCCCGCCCGCACGACCTCGGGGTGCGCGGCGAGACCCAGGTAGTTGTTGGAGGAGAGCACGATCACCTCGCCTCGGTCGGCCATCTCGACGACCGGCCCCTGCGCCGATGTAAGGGTCAGGAAGCGCTTGTAGGTGCGGGCGTCGCGCAGCCCGTCGAGCTCCGCTCCCACCTGCTCTACGAGGGTGGTGTTCATGGGGTGGCTCCGTTCGGCTCGAGGACGATCTTGCAGGCGTCGCCGGACTCGAGGAGGGCGAACGCCTCCTCGTAGCGTTCCAATGGCATGCGTGCAGTGATCAGCGGCGCGAGGTCGACGACGCCATGCTCGAGGAGCCAGCGAGTCGTGTACCACGTCTCCCAGATCTCGCGCCCGTTGATCGCCGACACCGTCAGGTTCTTGAAGATGAGCGACTCGGCGATGTCGATCGTCGCGGGGCGCGAGGGGATTCCGAACAGCACGACGTTACCGCCGTGACGCACGATCCCGAACGCGTCCTCGATCGCCTTCAGGGCGCCGGACATCTCGAAGACGACTCCCATGCCCACTCCTTCGTTCTGCTCCGCGAACCACGCTGGTACGTCGTCGACCTCGGCGACGTTGACGACCGCGTCCGCGCCGAGTGAGCGGGCGAGATCGAGCCGATAGGGCACGTGGTCGGACGCGAGCAGCCGCCCGGCGCCGAACGCCCGCGCGATGGCGATCGCGAACAGCCCGACCGGCCCGCAGCCGAGGACCGCGATCGCGCGTCCGGCGAGATCCTGCGTGGACGTCGCGAAGACGGCATTGCCGAAGGGCTCCTGGAGGCACGCGATGTGCGGCGGCAGCTTGGTGCGGTCGTTCTGCCACACCACCGAGGCCGGGATCGCGGCGAAGTCGGCGAATCCCCCGTCGCGATCGACACCGAGGATCTGCGTTCGCTCGCACATGTGCGCCTTCCCGGTGCGGCAGTGGAAGCACACCCCACAGGTGACGTGGCTCTCGGCCGACACGTAGTCGCCCTCGGACACTCCGTGCACGCCCTTCCCGCGTGCGACGACGGTGCCGCAGAGCTCGTGTCCGAGTATCAAGGGCGGCTTGACCCGCTCGGACGACCACTGATCCCAGCGCTGGATGTGCAGGTCGGTGCCACAGATGCTCGCTGCCTCGATGCGGACGAGGACCTCGTCCGCACCCGGTGTGGGAACCGGGACCTCGTCCAGGACGAGCCCTTGCTCGGAACCTCGCTTGCGAACGGCACGCATCGTCTCCACAACGAGACGATCTTGCCACGCCGCACCTGCCGGGCCGCACGAGACCGCCAGCTCGGCGTCTCTCAGCAGTCCATCGGATCGCCTCCTCGCTCGCGCAGGGGCTGCGGGAGCGGCCGTGACGATCCAACGCTTTCATCCAGCGCTCTGAGCGCGGCGGCCATTCGGAGGAGACGCGCCGGCGTGTCCGCGAAGACGACCACCGTCGAGCGTCCGGTCTCGAGCTCGAGTCTCGTGCCCTCGTCGAAGAGAAGCGCCGGCACGCCGCGCACGCTCGTCCGCTCCGCGAGCAGACCGGTACCGAGCGCGTCGTCGTACAGACCGAGGTTCCGGCGGCACGCAGGCCAGACCTGGATCTCTGCAGGCGGCGCACACCCTGCGTCGTCACGCGCCGCGCAGTCCCCGTAGACGAAGGAGACGAACTCGGCGGTGCCTTCTCGACGGAGGACCGCGACGAGCGGGAGGCCGTCGACGCGCTCGCCGGCGTTGAACAGCGCCTGGTTGCGAAACGCGGTCGGCGACTGCGCACCGCCTGCCGACGGCGAGCCGAGCAGCGCCGGCCCGAGGGCGAGCAGCGCCAACGCGCTCGTTCGGAGGCGCATCATTCAGTGACCCGCCTGGTGGACCTGGATGAACACGGTCCAACCGTCCGAGCCGGCGTAGTCGCCGTCACACTGCTTGAAGCTCTGCGTGTTCCCCGACCACACTCGAGAGGAAGCGTGGCCCGCGCTCGCGAAGCGCCTCTGCAGCTCGTCGCGACCCTGGTCGAAGCCGCTTCCCGCCGAGCCGTTCGAATCGACCGCGTGCCCGCACGGGAGTGGAAAGAGCACGAGGTCTTCGTGGTGCGCGGAAGCGAACGCCGTCCAGCCGAGAGCCGCATCAGGATGCTGGCCGCGCAGGCGGACATGGAACCGTGAGCCCTGCCCGCTCGCGCGCTGCGCGTGGATCGGTACGCAGCCGCCGTGCTCGGCGAAGAACTGCGTCGATCCGGAGGTCGCTGTCCAGCCTGCGTGAGACTCGACCTGGCTCGCCGCGCGTGCCCACGTTCCCCAGCCCGTGAAGACGACGTTGACCGGATCGACACGGTTGGCGGCGCTCGCGGGGCAGGCGGCGTGCGTGTACGGATCGGAAGCGTCGAAGTGCGCGAGAGCAGGCGTTACCGCGAACGAGGCGAGCAATGCGGCCACAAGGGCGAAGGCGAGTCGGTGCATGTCTCGAGCGTAGGGGTCGTTTCCACAACTCCGTGTGTCAACTTCGTGCCAAGAGAGTCACTCCAGGCGACCGGATTGCAAGATCGCCTGCGCTGGGTACGGTGCGACGTGTGCAGGGCTTCGACGTCGCCGCCACCGCGGCCCGGCTCGCGGAGCGCGGAGGCGGGTACGAGAGCATCCACTCGTCGGCCGGCCTCGAGGTCGGCGTGTACGTGCTCGTCGCCGGCGAGGAGGACAAGCAGACGCCGCACACCTTCGACGAGGCGTACGTGCTCCTGGACGGCGAGGGCGAGATCGAGATCGAGGGCGAGCGCAGCCTGCTTCGCCGCGGCCAGGGCGTTTTCGTGGAGGCCGGCGTAGACCATCGCTTCCACCCCTACGACGAGCTGACGCTGCTCGTCGTCTTCAACGGGCCGAACTCGCTGTCGCTGCCCCAGTAGTGCGGAAGATGCTCGCGCGGACTCGCTCGCCGGAGTACGCTCAGAATCCGCTCGCGCGGACTCTGCTCGCGCGCGTGACCCCCGGCTGCGCCCGGAGTACCGCCTTCCATATCTAGAACACGTCGACGGGCGTGCCGATCTCGACGAAGCCGTAGACGCGCGCCGCGTCGCCCTCCGGCAGGCGCACGCAGCCGTGCGAGGCCGGGTACTCCGGCACGTGCGGGTACTGGTGCGTCGCGATCCCGCCGACGAAGTAGGCGGCGTACGGCATCCACACGGAGAAGGGCACCGACCAGGACATGATCTCCTTGCGGTAGACCCGGAACGATCCCGACGGCGTGATGCCACCGGCTCCGGTGGAGGTGTGCACGGCACGGAAGACCTCACCTCGCTCGATGAGCAGCAGCACTCCGAGATCCCGATGGATCTCCACGCGACGGCCGGCGGCTCGATCCCGCGGACGCGGCCGGTCCGCGGTCGCGAGCGCCACCTGGGTCTCCCCGGTCACCGTGCCGGTGCGGGACAGGCCCTCCCACCCCTGAAACGCGAGCAGCGACTGCGAGGTCGCGTAGTCGAGCGAACCGGTCACGTCGGCCCGCGAGAGGTATCCGAGCTGCCAGAGCCGAAGCTGGATGCCGCGGGTGCTGTACAGATAGCGCTTCTCGCCCTCCGTCGCCCGCCAGGCGCCCGGACGGACGCCGAGCCGTAGCACCGTGGCCAGCCGCCCTTCTGCGGAGACGGCCGCGTACTCCTGTGGCCCGCCGAGCCGCGAGAGCGTCCACGTGATCTGGGCGAGCCGCGTCCGCACCGTCTGATCCGACCCGGGCCCGAAGAGCGAGCGCGAGAAGCTGACCAGCCACATGCCCTGACCGGACCGAAGCGAGCGCAGGCGCACACCCGGGCGGATCGCCGTCCGCAGCCCACGCGCGCGTTCCTCGCGAGTCGGCCCCTGCGTGAGCTCGCGGAGCGCGTGCATGCGCGGGGCGACGCCTCTCGGCACCACGCGCTCCACGCGGACGAGCTTGCCGTTGCGGACGAACCCGACGTCGACGGTCTTCGGCGCTCTGGCGACCCGCGCGATCTCCACCTTCGCCGGTGGACCCGGAGCTGCCGACGGCTCGAGGTCGACGATGAGCGTGCCGACGACAGCGAGCAGAAGGGTGACGAACATCAGTCGCATTTTGCGGAGAATTCTTCGCGATGCCAGACAAAACGCCTGCACACTCCGGGGTGTGAGCGACGGGGTCAAGCAGTGGGGGCTCCGGTACCGAGCACATAACGGCGTGCTCCGCTGGGCCGTGGCCGTTGCGCCCGCGAAGTACGGGCCCGATCGCGCGTCGCCGCCCCTGCCGCTCGTGATCTCCCCTCACGGTCGTGGGGTGCGCGCGAGGACGAACGCCAGGTTGTGGGGAGGGCTGGCCGGGCTCGGGGACTTCGCCGTTATCTGCCCGGGCGGGATGGGGCGGCGGCTGCCACTGCACTCATGGGGTTGGCGAGGCCAGATCGACGATCTCGCCCGCATGCCCACGATCCTCGAGAGCGCTCGCCCGTGGCTGCGGATCGACGCAGCGCGCGTGTACGCCGTCGGCGGGAGCATGGGCGGCCACGAGACGCTCCTGCTCCTCGGACAGCATCCGAGCCTGCTCGCAGGAGCCGTCGCCTTCGACTCGGTCACCGACTTCGGCCTTCGCTACCAGCAATTCGCCAACAGCCCACGCGGATCCATGCTCCAGGCGCTCGCTCGGATCGAGGTCGGCGGGACGCCGCGAACCGACCCGCAGGCGTTCGTCCTGCGAAGCCCGATGCACTGGATCCGCGAGGTCGCGGGCTCGGGTGTCCCGCTCCAGGTCTGGTGGAGCGACGCGGACGAGATCGTCGTCAACCAGCACACGCAATCGGCACGGTTCTTCAAGGAGCTGCAGGCGCTCGAGCCGCGCGGCCGCGTCGAGAAGGTGACCGGCTCGTGGGGGCACACTGCGAAGAGCTACGCGCAGCTGCAGCTACCGGGCGCGGTCGCCTGGCTCGGCCTGATTCCGGATCTCTAGCGCAAGATCGAAACTCGCTCGCGCGAATTTCGATCGCGCGAACATCCCTGAAGGCGTCCGCTTCGCGGCCGCAGAGAGCATCACATCTTTCGCGCGTTCAAACGCCGTTCGCGATCGTGACCTCGGCCTCGGCGCTTCCCAGATTGCCGGCGACGTCCCAGGCGCGCACGACCACGCGGTAGCGGCCGTCCGGGAGCCGCGTCGTGTCCCAGAAGCGAAGCGGGAAGAGCCGGAACCAGTAGATGCCGTCGCAACGCACCGAGCTGTGGAAGCGCATGCAGCCGTTCGCGGGCAGGTTCTGCTCGGTGCCGGGGGCAAAGTGGCGGCCGGCCGGAAGTCCGAGCATCTGCTCCGCGCGGAACACCTCGCGGCGGCGCACCGCCCGACCGGTCCGGACGTCTCGGATCGTGACCGCAAGCCGAAACGGGTGGTGAGGGGCGGCGAGCCACGGCAGCTCCCGGAACCAGCCGATGAAGCTTTGTGGGTCGCTCACGCAGGCTCGCACGTCGACGAGACCGGAGAGGCGGTTCCGGTTGAGGCGTTCGCCCTCCTGCGGAAGGCGAGCGACGCTCGTCTTCGGCCGACGTGTCCAGCTCGGAGTCGCCGGCGCGTAGAAGCGAATCTCACGGATCTGGGGCGCCGCCCGGTCGACGAACGGATGCAGCTTCCCTCCCGGGCGGAGCGGGTTGACGACGATCGATGCACCGGTCGTGATGACGAACTCGCTCAGGTGGACGTGCCACCCGCCCTCCCACGTCCAGCCGATGTGCTGTCCGGGTATCACGACCTCGCCCGATCGAGACGACCGGATCGATGTGCCCGTATCCGAAGTGCCCGATGCGCACGGTGCCCCGCCGGCCACGCGGGGTTGCGAGCGACACCGGGCCTCCTTCGATGGCGTACACGCGATGCGTCCGCCCGGGCGGCGCGCCGCGCTCGGGCCGGTCGTCGCGGACGGCGACATCCACGCCCTCGTGGTAGACGGCTCCGCGCTCGGGATCGGGCCGCGGATCGAGGAACGACCCGCGGATCGGATGCTGCTCTCGATGCGGCCGAACCGGCCACCCGCGCCACGTGTCGTTGTAGACCTGCGGAACCTCGAGCTTCCCGGGCGTCGGCGACACGCACCGGCACTATCGCAGGCGGGGCCACGGTTTCGCGTCACCCGTGCGGCAGGATGGGCACGTGCACCTGGACGCCCAAGACGGGATCGTCGCCCTCGTGCTCCTGGCAGCGGTCGCGTCGCTGCTCGCGCTTGCTCCGACGCTCCGCATTCCGTATCCCATCCTCCTCGTCCTGGGCGGGCTGGCCATCGGTGTCGTGCCCGGGATGCCGGAAGTGGAGCTCGAACCGGAGCTCATCTTCTTCGGAGTGCTCCCGCCGCTCCTCTACGGCACGGCGTTCTTCACCTCACTCAGTGACCTGAGAGCGAATGCAAGGCCGATCGGGCTCCTCGCGATCGGCCTGGTGGTCGCCACGACCCTCGGGGTCGCGGTGGTCGCGCACGAGGTCATCGACGGGCTGACCTGGCCGGCTGCGTTCGTGCTCGGCGCGATCGTCTCGCCGACCGATCCGCTCGCGGCGACCGCGATCGCGAGGCGGCTCGGCGTGCCGCGCAAGCTGGTCGCGATCGTGGAGGGCGAAAGCCTCGTGAACGACGGGACGGGGCTCGTCCTCTACCGCGTCGCGGTGGCCGCGGTGCTCACCGGCTCCTTCTCCGCGGTCGCGACCGGCGGGCAGTTCGTCCTCAGCGTGGCCGGCGGAGTGGCGGTCGGGCTCGCGGTCGGATGGATCGTACGCCAGGTCCGCCGCCGGCTCGACAACCCGCCCGCGGAGATCACGATCTCGCTCATGACGGGGTACTTCGCCTTCGTCCCCGCCGAGCTGCTCGGGTTCTCCGCGGTACTCGCGGCGGTCACGGCCGGGATCTACCTCGGCTGGCACACGCCAGAGCTCACCAACTCGCAGGTTCGTCTCCAGGGCATCGCCGTCTGGGAGATCGTCCAATACCTCCTGAACGCGCTGCTCTTCGTGCTCATCGGTCTCCAGTTGCCCGTCGTCATCGATGCGCTGGGCGACATCTCCACTCCGACGCTGCTCGGGTACGCGGCGCTCACCTGCCTGACGGTGATCGTCGTCCGCTTCGCCTGGGTCTTCGCCGTCCTCCATGCGCCGAAGAAGGTCGTCCGCCGCATGTCGAGCTGGCGAGGGGCGGTCTTTCTCTCCTGGGCAGGCATGCGTGGCGCGGTCTCGCTCGCGGCAGCTCTGGCCCTTCCGCTCGAGACCGATACGGGAGCGCCCTTCCCGGGCCGCGACCTCATCCTCTTCCTGACGTTCTCGGTGATCCTCGCAACCCTCGTGGGACAGGGCTTGACGCTCCCGCTCTTGATCCGTGTGCTCGGGCTCGAGGAGGACGGGGGCGATGAGCGCGAGGACGCGAAGGCCCGCATCCGTGGCGCCGAAGCCGCGATCGCGCGGCTCGAAGAGCTCGAGGCCGAGGACTGGGTGCGCGACGACACCGCCGAGCGCATGCGCGGTCTCTACCGCTTCCGGACCGACCGCTTCACGGCCCGCTTCGACGAGAGCGACGACGGAGCGATCGAGTCGCGCTCGCAGGACTACCAGCATCTCCGGAGAGAGCTGCTCGAAGCCGAGCGAAATGCCATCCTCGAGCTCCGGCGAAGTGGCGCGATCTCGAACGACGTCTGGATCCGGGTCTCCCGCGACCTCGACCTCGAGGATCAGCGCCTCGATGCCTGAGCTCGCTCAGGAGGTCGAGCGCCCTTTCCCGACTCCGCCGACGGCGGAGTAGCACGAAACGGACTCGGCGGAGCTACTCCGGGGACTCTGGCACGTCGTAGATGAACCAGAGTCGATCGCCGGTCTGCGAGCCGGTGCGAGCCTGGGCGGTGATCTGCCGGAGGTCGGGGTATTCGGCAACCTCCGGCCCGCCCTGGGTTGACGCCATGACGAAGCGCACAGGCGTGTCGGTCTCGTTCGTCAAGGCGTGCGTACCCGCCGGGCCGACCGGAAAGTGGACGACGTCTCCCTCGTCGAGCGTCCGCTCGCCTTCGGGAGCGCGCAAGGTCGGAGTGCCTCGGAGCACGATGAGGAGCTCCTCCCACCGATGGTGGAAGTGGTACACGACGAAGTTCCCGGGATCGAGCTCGTAGACGGTCGCGCCCGGATACTCGCCCCGCGCCAGGGCCTTGCCTCGCGCCGCCGCCACCAGACCAGTCTTCATCCTGCTCTCCCCACTCGTCGGACCAGATGTTGTTGTCGCCCATGACCTGAATCTACAGCGGGGCAGCCACGACCTGGCTGCGGGAGAAATGAGAGGGCCCGGCGAACCGCGCCCTCTCCGTGGAATGCGATGCGGTCGAGCTACGCGGCGACCAGAACGCGGTCGCTGTGAGCGATGACCCGGCCGCTCGTGATCTTGGGCTCGTTGGGGATGAGCGTGTCGAGCTTCTCGTCGCGGATCCACGTTGCGACGATCTTCGTCGACTCCATGCCCTGCTCAGAAGTCTCGAAGAGACTGAGCGAGCTGAAGACGCCGTTGCCGGCCTCGATGAGGAAGTAGCCGGCGAACCCCGGAAGCTCGCTGAGCTTGGGGATGAGGGTCTCGTTGACCTTGCTGGTCAGCTCGACCGTGCGATTCTTGTCCACACCGTCGTAACGGCGAATGGTGGCATGCATGTGATGCTCCTTCGTGTTCCGATCAGGGCAGGGAAGTCCAAACGAACTCCTGCTGCGCAGAGGCCGGTTTGTCTGTCGAAGAGGAATTGCACCTCGGCGGCTTCAAACGACTAAGCCAACGCGCTGGATCGAGTGTACCCGCGAGTTCCGGGCTTGAAACGCGGCCTCACGGTAGGGCGCGCACACCTGCTACGGGCGGTTTTCAACCGTGCTGATAACGACGTGCCACACGTCGAGCGTTCGAGAAGGAGGTGGAGAGACGGGCGACGGAGGGAGCGCAATGGGACGTTGGACGCTGGCCCAAAACGGGCGCGAGCTAGGCTGGCCGCGTGGACGAGGAGAGCGGGCCCGCCGATGACGAGCGCCCGCCGATCTGCCCAGCCTGCGGCGTCACGATGGGGATCGTCGTAGACGAAAACCACGCGGCGCGCTATGTCTGCCTTGAGTGCGGATTCTCCGACGAGACGACCCTTCGTTGGCGCCTGACGGCTGACGGCATGCCGATCGTCCCCTCGGATGCACGGGACACGTAACGGTCGCCGACGCGGCGCGAGAGAGCCTAGCCGCCCTTGTCGCCTGTAGCCGAAGCCACCGAGGAGAAGCACGACTACGAGGACGATGAGAACGGCAGCCATGCGGACGTAGGATCCGAGGGAGATGAGGCCGCCGCCCGCTTCGGAGGCGATCGGGGATACGCTCGAGCGCGGACGGGCGTCGTACGCGAAGCACGCATGGGTCGACGCCCACGAGTTGCTGTCGCGCGCCGACGAGGCCAACCCACTCGGGCCAGATGATCTCGAGCGGCTGGCTACGTCGGCGTACATGCTCGGCCGCGACGAGGAGTACGTTCGCGGCCTCGAGCGGGCTCACTACTCCTACCTCGATGCGGGCGAGATACCGAGAGCTGCGGGCTGTACGTGGTGGATCGGTCTCAACCTGCTGATTCGGGGCGAAGCGGCGCCCGCGAGCGGATGGTTCGCACGTGGGGAGCGGCTGCTCGAACGCGACGGGCTCGACTGCGTCGAGGGCGGATACCTCCGCCTCGCCGAGATGCTCCGGCACTTCGCGGACGGTGACTTCGAAGCGGCACACGCACATTGCGGCCGAGGCTGTGGAGATCGGGGAGCGCTTCGGCGATCGTGACCTGGTTGCGCTCGGCGTGATGGATCAGGGTCATGCCCTCCTCGAGCTGGGACGAACGAAGGAGGGCCTCCGACTCGTCGACGAGAGCATGATCGCGGTCACCACCGGGGAGCTGTCACCGGTCGTGGCCGGCATCCTCTACTGCAACACGATCGCGGTCTGTCAGGGCGCGTACGAGTTGCGCCGCGCGCGCGAGTGGACCACCGCCCTCACCCTCTGGTGCGAGCGCGAGCCCGACATGGTCGCCCACACGGGCGTCTGCCTGGTACATCGGGCCGAGATCATGCAGCTCCAGGGGGACTGGCAGGCCGCGCTGGACGAGGCCCGGAGCGTCGGGACGCATGCGCAGGGAGTGCTGAATCGGCGAGCGTCCGCACGAGCGCTGTATCTCCAGGGCGAGCTTCATCGCTTGCGTGGTGACCATGTGGCAGCGGAGGAGGCGTATCGCACCGCAACCCGGTGGGGTGAGGAGCCGCAGCCCGGGATGGCGCTGCTTCGGCTGGCGCAGGGCAACAAGGAGGCCGCGCTGGCCGCGATCCGGCGGATCGTCGGCGAGACCAGTCCACCGCTGAAGCGTGCGGCACTGCTCCCCGCGCACGTCGAGATCGCGCTCGCCGCGGCCGAGGTCGAGGAGGCCGAGCGCGCGAGCAAGGAGCTGGCGGAGATCGCGCGGGTTCAGGGAAGCGACGCGCTCGCCGCGATGTCGGCCGACTCCGCCGGAGCTGTCGCGCTGGCCCAGGGGGACTCCGTCGGCCGCGCTGACAGCGCTCCGCAAGGCATGGAGTGCGTGGCAGGAGCTCGAGGCGCCTTACGAAGCCGCGCGGACGCGGGTCCTCGTAGGACTTGCCTGCGCCGCGCTTGGCGACAACGACTCCCTCGACCTGGAACTGGAGGCGGCGCGCAGCGCTTTCGAGGAGCTCGGGGCCGCTTCACGACCTGGCTCGGGTGGACTCTCTGCTGCGAACCTCGGCGTCGCGCGACCGCCACGGGTTGACCCGTCGTGAGCTGCAGGTGCTTCGCCTGGTGGCGGCCGGGGAGACCAACCGGGGGATCGCGACCGAGCTCGTCCTCAGCGAACGGACGGTCGATCGACACGTCAGCAACATCTACGCCAAGCTCGGGGTATCGTCGCGCGCCGCAGCCACCGCGTACGCGTACGAGCATCAGCTGGTCTGAGCTCGAGTACCCATTACGCGAGACGCGAAAGTTGGGTAGTTCCTCGGAAGCGCTTCCTGGCCGCGGCTCCTAGCTTCTGCGGCGAAGGGCATTCGACGAAGGAGGAACGCCGTGAGCAAGCCATTCGACGCGATCGTCGTGGGCGCTCGGTGCGCCGGATCGCCGACGGCAATGCTGCTCGCCCGCGAGGGCTACCGGGTGCTGGTGGTCGACAGGGCGACATTTCCGAGCGACACCGTCTCGACGCATCTGATCCATCCGCCTGGCGTGGCGACGCTCGAGAGCTGGGGGCTGCTCGAACGCATCCTCGCAACCGGCTGTCCGCCCGTGGACACGTATGCGTTCGACTTCGGTCCGTTCACGATCTCGGGGTCTCCGGGAACAGCGAGCGCACCGGTCGCCTACGCGCCGCGGCGCACGGTGCTGGACAAGCTGCTCGTGGACGCCGCCTCCGAGGCGGGCGCCGAGGTCCGCGAGGAGTTCACGGTCGAGAGCCTCCTCGTCGAGGGTGGCCAGGTGGTCGGTGTTCGCGGGCACGCCAGAGGCGGCCAGACCGTCGAGGAGCACTCTCGCGTGGTGATCGGGGCGGACGGGCGCTACTCGCTCGTCGCGGATGCCGTCGGCGCCGACGAGTACAACGAGAGGCCGCAGCTGGAGGTGAGCTACTACAGCTACTGGAGCGGTCTCGAGATGGACGGCCGCTTCGAGACCTCCATCAGGCCAGGACTGGGGTTTGCTGCATGGCCCACGAACGACGGCCTCACGCTCGTCATCGTCGGCCGCCCGTACGCGGAGTTCGACGCTGTGAAAAAGGACATCGAGCGGACGTACCTCGAGACTCTCGAGGCGGTCCCCGACTTCGCAGAGCGGATACGCGGGGCCACGCGCGAGGAGCGCTTCGCGGGAACCGCTGTCCGCGGCTTCTTTCGAAAGCCCTACGGCCCGGGTTGGGCGCTCGTCGGCGACGCGGGGTACAACAAGGACTTCATCACGGCGCAGGGGATTCACGATGCGTTCCGCGACGCCGAGCTGTGCGCCACGGCTCTGGGCGAGACGTTCTCCGGCGCGCGTGGCTACGAGGAGGCCATGGGCGAATACCACGCTCGTCGCGACCGGCAGGTCTTGCCCATGTACGAGTTCACGAACGACCTCGCGACGCTCGCTCCCCCGCCGCCCGAGCTCCAGCAGGTGCTGGGTGCGGTGGCAGGCAGCCAGGAGGCGATGGACGGCTTCGCGCGGGTCGCCGCCGGAGTGACGTCGCCGGCCGAGTTCTTCTCGGACGAGAACGTCGGCCGCATCTTCGCCGCGGCCGCATGAGAAGGGCGGCCGGCCCCTCGTGTACACCGGAGACGCTGGACGTCGCGTAGCCTCCGTGCCCTGACCGACCCTGGATGGCTTGACACCTCGGAGCTCCGCATCGGCCTCGGCTGCATGCGGCTGTCGACGGACGAGGACCGCGACGAAGAGCGCGCGCTCGCGACGATCGCGGCCGCTGTCGAGGCGGGCATCACGGTCTTCGACACCGCGCGCGCCTACGGCCTGGGAGAGGACGAGCTCGGTCACAACGAGAGGCTGCTGGCTCGGGCACTTCGCCACGCAGGCGTAGAAGCGAGCACGCGGATCGTGACCAAGGGAGGGATGACGCGAGCCGGCGGAGGCTGGATTCCGGACGGCCGGGCCAAGGCGATTCGCTCGGACTGCGAAGCGAGCCTGAAAGCACTGGACGGCCTGCCCGGTCGACCTCTACCTCATCCACGCCCCCGATCAGCGGACGCCGTGGCGAACATCGGTGCGAGCCCTGGCTCGACTCGAGGACGAAGGTCTCGTGCGGCGCGTCGGGCTCGCAAACGTCAACCGTCGCCAGCTGGACGAGGCGCTCGAGCTCGCCCCCGTCGCCGCCGTCCAGGTCGCGCTCAACCCCTACGACGACACGGCGCTCAGAGGAGGAGTCGTCGACCGCTGCATCGAGCAGGGAATCGCCGTGATCGCCCACTCTCCGCTCGGAGGGCCGCGCAGGGCGGGTCGGCTCGCCCGCCTGCAGGGGCTTGCCTCCGTGGCGCGAGCACGCGATGCGACCGCGGCCGAGGTCGCGCTCGCCTGGTTGCTGGAGCTCGCCTCCGTGGTGATCCCGATCCCCGGCGCGCGGCGCCCGGAGACTGCGCGCTCCGCTGCGCGCGCGACGACACTCGAGCTCGAAGCCGACGACCGAGCGGTGCTCGACGAGACGTTCGGCGCGCCGCGTCCGGCTCGTCCCCCACGGCGGCGCACGGCGCAGGAGACCGACGTCGTGGTCGTGATGGGCATCCCCGGTGCCGGGAAGAGCCGTGTAGCGGAGGAATACGCAGACCCGTGGCTATCTCCGTCTCAACCGCGACGAGCGTGGAGGAACCTTGCGAGAGCTGGCCGGCTCACTCGACGAGGAGGTGGGCTCGGGCACCCGCCGGGTCGTCCTCGACAACACCTATCTCACCCGGGCAGCGCGAAGCCACGTGATCGAGACGGCGAACAGACATCGAGCCCCTGTGCGGTGCATCTGGCTCGATACGCCGCTCGCGCAGGCGCAGATCAACGTCGTCGAGCGGATGCTCGAACGTCTCGGCGCTCTCCCGACTCCGGAGGAGCTGCGGACACGCGCCCGTGAGCCCGGCGTGCTCGCGCCGACCTCTCAGATGCGCGCGTTCCGCGAGCTCGAACCGCCATCCGCCGACGAGGGCTGGACGACCGTCGAGCGGGTGCCCTTCACCCGCACGGCATCCTCGCGCACGCGGCCGGGCGTCTTCGTCGCGGCGGCCGCACTGAGGCAGCCGGACTGGGAGCGCGCACTCGATGGGGCCGATCCCGAAGCTCCACACCTCGTCTTCGACTGGAGCGCAGACGGGAGCCACGGCGATCTCGCGGAGTTGGCCGAACAGCTGGCGAACGCCGTGCGCGGGCCTGTGGAGAGCGCCCTGTGCCCGCACGGCGGCGGTCCGCCTACTTGCTGGTGCCGCCCTCCGCTTCCCGGTCTGCCTCTCGCGTTCGCGCGAGCGCACGACGTCGATCCCGCGCGTTCGCTGCTCGTTGGGACGTCACCTGCTCATCGCACGCTCGCGACCGCGCTCGGCGCCCGGTTCGTCCCCGTCTGAGCCGTTCAGAAGGACGCGCGCGCCGTGCACACCTCGCCCGAAGGGCTCGTGGCCCGAGCGCGGAACCGATCCGCGGCAGGTGTGTCGCTCACGACCCGCCGTGCCTCGAAGGATCCCGAGGGCGGCTGCGTCGTGCGCGCTCCTCGGAACACGCGCGTGCCGTTTCGCTCCAGGACGATCTGCCAGGTGACGCCGTTGCGATTCTGGTCGACCTCGAACTCCACCTCGACGCGGCCGTTCTCACGGCTCAGCTTCAGCTTCGACGTGCTCGACTTGGTGCACGCGCCTCTCACGAGCACGTCGCCGTCCTTTGCCACCCCCGCTGAGGCGACGGTCAGTGCCAACCCGACCACCGCCACGACGGCGACACCTCTCGACACTCAGCTTGGAGCCGACCATTCTGCGACCTCCTCTTCTCCGTTTCGGTGCCCGAGTGGAGCACGAGCAAAGCATCGCCTCGGGCGAGTGAGGCGCGGGCTAGCGAGGAGTAAGGAAACGGCAGATCCGGCTTCGAGCTCGGTTCGCTTCAGGGCATGCTCGGCTGGGAGGAGGAACCGGCATCGACGTGTACGGCGGAGGGCGCCGGCGCTGCATCGTCTCCTCGAGACGCATCGCGCTTCTCCACGAGCTATGACAACGGATGTGAAATCCGGAGCTCCACCCGACTACCACGCAGAGGTCGCACAGGCGTTGACCGCGATCGGCAATCCCGAGCTCGGCGAGGCCATTCGCAAGGATCGCGGCTCCGAGCTCCAGCACCTCGGGATCCGCTTTCCCGCGCTACGGAAGCGGGTCAAGCAGGGATTCTCGTTCTACGAGCTCCCGGACGACGACGTGCTCGAGGTCTGGGACGCACTCTGGAGATCCTCGCCGTACGGCGATGTGCTCTTCGCCGCTCTGGAGTACTACGCGCCGCTCGTCCGCAAGCGCGTCAGCCCGGATCTCTGGCCCGTGATCCGGCACTGGAGCGGCCGCGTGGACAACTGGTGCCACAGCGACGGTTTGAGCGGCCTCTACTCCAGGGCTCTCGAGGCCTACCCGGACGACGTGTACCCGCAGCTCCTTGCCTGGAACGCAGCGGAGGGCGAGTGGCAGAGACGCATCTCCCTCGTCAGCCTCATCCACTACAGCGGCAAGAACGCCGTCTTCCTCCCGCCCGGCAAGGTCCTTCCCCTGGTCTCGACCTGCCTTGGCGACGCGCGGCACTACGTGCAAACGGCCGTCGGCTGGGTGCTCCGCGAGATGGGCCAGGTCTATCCGGACGAGGTCGGCCACTATCTGGAAACGCACGCGTCGGCGATCAGCGCGTCCGCGTTCTCACGCGCTATCGAACGACGCGGCCCGGACGAGCGCGCGCGGCTCCGGAAGCTGCGGAAGTCCGCCTCGTCTGAAGGCGACTAGCCGGGCGCGCCCGTAGCCGGCGGGAGCTCCATCGAGGCGCGGAGCGCAACCAGGGGCGCCGTCGGCACTTTGATGAACCCGCGCTTTGGCCGGTCGAGGTCGAAGGTGACGAAGAGGAGCATCGTGAGTAGTCCGGCGGCCAGCAGCATCGTGACTACTCCCCGGGAGAGGGCCGCGAGGTAGAGCGCCATGAGCCCCAACGCGGTTGCCGCTCCGATCACCTCGACCCACAGGATCGCGGAGGGGACGCGGTTGTTCAGCGCGGACACTCGGGTCGTCTGTTGGTCGATCATCTCGTTCAGGCTCTCGACGTACAGGCGTGGCGCCGACTCGGTCGGCTGCGCATCGAGCGCTCGTCCCGCCAGTGACCAGAGCCGGCGCTGCAGCGCGGACTCCGCAGCGATCGCGCTCCTCGCCGCAGCGCTCCCGGGCACCGCGTCCGAAAGGCGGAGACTCGCGTCCGTGTACTCGACGTAGAGCGGCAGAGAGAGACCCCGTACCGGCTCCCGCAGCGTCTGCGCGCGCAGGTAGGCCGTACCGATCGTGTTGGCATCGTCGACGACCGCAGCACGCCGCGCGTCGTACCGGCTGACCGCCATCGCAAGACCGAAGGCGAGCACGAGACCGACGAGCGTGAGCAGCGCGCCCTGAACGACCCCCAGCGGCTCGCGCAACGTATCGGCGTGGCGGCTGAGCGACCGCCCGGCCACGAGCCCGATGGCGGTGGCTCCGAACATGATGCCTGCGAGCACGAGCGCCAACTGCCAGCTGCTCAGCGTGAAGAACACGGTCTCCTCGGATCGGAGGGGGACTCAGCCTATCCCCGCGAATCGGACCGCAAAGGCGCTGCGCTCGGAGCCCTCGGCGAGGTACCGCTCGAGCAACGGCATAGCCGGCCTTTCGAGCGCGGTCTATGCGCGGGCGCGAGGTTCTTCCGACGTTTGCACGGCGCTGAACCGGGCACCCCGCCAGGCGACCGCGTCGACACCGAGCCGGGTGATCTCGTCGTCACTACAGCCGAACGAGCGCACATAGTCGACAGCGGCCTGCAGGGCGCTGCTCGAGTGCTGGATCGACACGATGCGACGCCCTGAGTGAATCTCGTATTCCCGACTCATGTCCATACGTAGATGCGATCGAGAGTGGAAACTTGTGGCTACGGTGCCGGCTAGAGCAGCGGTGTGAGCACAACTGTGATGCGCCCAGTCTTCACACCAGGCCGGACGAAGTGCCGTGTCACCAGCTCTTCGTATGCAAAGTGGAAGACAGCGAGGTGGATGTGTGGAAGGCCACCGTAGGACGCAGGGACGGGTCCCTCGAACCGGAATCTCCCTGAGCGATCCGTGCGAACGCTGCCACGCCCGCTTGGGCGATAGCCGTTCGGCCCCGCTTGCCACAGGACGACGCGTGCGCCCACGACGGGCTTGCAGTCCGTGCCGAGAACGCGTCAGGATAGCGCCGCGTGTGCGAGGCCTCGCGCCTGGGTGGCGACAGCCCAGGCGTCCCCAGAAGCTCGATGACCTCGTCCAGGCGCCGCCGGCTCAGCCGACCGGCACTGCCACGCAGCTCTTCTTCGTTGCATCCTTTCCTGTGCCCTTGCACTCCGGGCACTCGTCCACGATGCGCTCCCCGTGGATGACGCTGGGGACGTAGGCCGATCCCTGGCACTCGGTGCACGCATTCTCTGCGAGGTCGTGCTGCCTCCTCCACGCGCTATACATCGAGTGGTTGCCAGCTGCCGTCGTTCGCTCCCTTGATCAGGAACGAGCTTGTGGCCGCCGTTGGCTCGGGTGTTGGCCGGTCTTCTGTGATCAGCGCTCCAATGTCATCGGTGGCTCGAAAGCGACCGCCGACATCGCGGCCTTCTCCGCTCATGGTCCATTGAGCAATCAGCTTCGTCGTATTCATCCCAGTTTGCGCCCCGCAGTGAGCGAGGCGACTTCTCCTCCCGTTGAGTCCCAGCGTGTCCATCAAAGGGTATCCCCCTTACGGGGCAGCGCAATCCCTCGAATGAGCCTTCTCGGCTGCGCCCCGCCCGCCTCGAGCTCGCCCTCCTCGATGCGAAGCCAGGACGTGATGCCGAATCCGACCGAGGGGGTAGCCGGATCCGGCCCACGTCTCTACGTCTGCCGACGGTAGAACCCGACGGCTTGCGTCTTGAGTGTCCGACCGAACGGCCCCTCGAACAACCGGCCGCTCGGTCGGTTTCAACTGGACCTTCGGCCGCTTCTGCGGTGTGGGCAGGGCTTAGTTCAGCCCGCGCACGGTCTTCCCGACGCACCAACGTTGCGCTCCCCACGCCTCCCGCTGAAGGCCGGCGCGGTGGAACACGAAGTCAGCGAAACGCCTCATCGGCATCCCACGCGGCCAAGGCCGTCCCCGTGATGATCTCACCTTCACACGGGACCACCACAGGGACGGACGCACCGCCATAGGGACTTCCAGAGGGACTAGTGCTCAATGAGGTTCTGTCTAAGGTGGTTGGTCCTGTGGTTAGTGGTCCTCTGGTGGTGAGGAGGGAGGCGTCTCGGGGACCGGCCGTTGACGGTGTCCCGCTCCTCCGGAGCTCGCGTGTGGCGGTTCGCGGAGAAGGTAAGCGCGGCTCGGTGACGCGCTCGGCTCCTCGAGCTGGAATGGGTTCGGAAGTGCGCTGTGGTAGAAACGCTCGCCGTCGTGGGGGGTATGGTAGTCGACCGGATTACCGCCGGCGTGACCCATGCCGACCTCTGCTGGGAACGGACTCCGTCTCGCGCAAGACGGAAAAAGCCAGCGACGAGCGCGGCGTCTGGTCTTGCCTGGGTGGGGCGCTTGGCCTAGGCGGGTTCTATGCGGGTGCGACGGGCGCAATCACGGGAGCGATCCTCTCATGCGCCGGCCGCGCCTGGGCCGAAGTTGGCGTGACACCGATGCTATCACCGTGATCGGGCCTTCCGAACGAGGAACGGGCTCCCGCCCCGAGAGCCCGCTCGCCACGCCAACTTCACGACCGCCAGGAGCGGCACGTGAGAATTAGCGTAGCCGCATCACCGGACCGCCCAGATCGCCCAACGCGCTCAGGGCACGTGTTTCGCGAGATTTATCGCGACGTTCGCGAAGCGCTGCAGCCTGGGTGAGGTCTCCTCGAGGTACCGCCGAGCCACCGCGTCGCCGCCCGCTCGAACTTCGATGATCCGCTCGGCATGCAAACGAGTTGGAGCGC
Organism: uncultured Actinomycetes bacterium; assembly: GCA_963850485.1. GTDB lineage: Bacteria > Actinomycetota > Thermoleophilia > Gaiellales > Gaiellaceae > GMQP-bins7. The sequence goes on from CAWKLR010000018.1 coordinate 24,746, forward strand.
GTCCTCAAGCGGCCGTTCGCGGGCGGAGTCCTCAGCAGCCAGAGCGCTCGGTGCTGGATCGCTCGGCGGAAGGACGCCGCGCAGGGCCTCGTTGGACTTCTGGAGCGGCCGCGCGTAGAGTGGGGCGTGGCGTGGCTTTGTGATGTGAGTCACATCGAAGCCACGGGGATACGGTAGGAGAAGTCCATTGGCTGTTTGCTGCACGTGCAGCGCTCGCCTCCGGCTGCGGTCGATGTAAGCGGGAGGATGAGATGGACGGCTAGCCGTTCGACTGGAACGCGCGGTCCGCAACGCCGTACTCGCGACGCATTGCGCCTGAGGCTTTGGCTGGGTGTAGGCGTGGCGGCGCTTGCAGCGGTAACGGCGGTTTCAGCGGTGGGTGCGACAGTCGCGTCCGGCGTCGTTGGCAGCGACAAGATCACGACGATCGCCGGCATAGGCAAATTCGGTACGGGGGGCTTCTCCGGGGACGGCGGCCCGGCGACCGGGCGCTGCTGAGCTCGCCGCTCGGGGTGGCGGTGGACGGACTGGGGAACGTCTATATCGCCGATTCTAGGAACCATCGTGTGCGCAAGGTGAGCCGTGGCGGGACGATCACCACGTTTGCCGGGACAGGCAGATGCGGCTTTTCTGGTGACGGTGGACCGGGGGCATCGGCAGCTCTATGCACCCCAAGGGCAGTGGCGGTGGACGGTCAGAGGAACGTCTACATCGTTGACTTGGGTAACAGCCGTGTGCGCAAGGTGAGCCCCGGCGGGATCATCACGACCGTCGCCGGCGGTAGTGCCGTGGTCCGTCTTTGCGCCAGGGTGATGGCGGCCCGGCGACCGAGGCGTGGCTGAGCTCGCCGTTCGGGGTTGCGGTGGACCGACATGGGAACCTCTACATCGGCGAATACACCGGTCACCGGGTGCGCAAAGTGAGCGCCGGCGGGACGATCACGACGCTGGCAGGTAATGGTAAGGCGGGCTTCTCCGGAGACGGCGTGCGCAACCTCAGCCAGCTGTATGCCCGGCCGGGGTGGCGGTGGACGGACAGGGGAACGTCTATATCGCCGACCAACAGAACGTGCGTGGCGCAAAGTGAGCGCGGCGGCAAGATTACGACGTTTGCGGGCACAGGCGTGAACGGCTTCGCCGGGGAGGGCCGCCGGGCCACCTCGGCGCAGATGAGCGGCGCGTTCGGGGTAGCCGTGGACGGAAGGGGGAACGTCTACATCGCGGACACCGGCCTTGCTCGCATTCTGAAAGTGGCCGGCGGAACGCTAACGAGGGTCGCAGGTAGAGATCCCCGCAGGTCTGGCGGCCTTGGGGAAGGCGGCCCAGCGAACCTGGCACAGATGTCGGCCCCGTTTGGGGTTGCCGTAGACAAACAGGGAAACGTCTACATCGCAGACGGTGCGTACAACACCGTGCGGAAGGTGTGGAAAGGGCGATCACCGGGCTGACGTGCCGGAACAAGGGCGGCCACGGGTTCTTCCTGAGCCGCGAACGTTGGCGAGCGTTCTATCGCTCGAGAAGGAGGCGGATGATGCGACCGAACACTCTGCGGACGAGGCTTTGGCTGGGCGTGTTGGACGCCTTGCGGAAACCGCTCCGGATAGGCCTGGCCGTCCCGGCCGTTGCAGGCGCGTGCGTGATGTCGGCTGCAGCGGTTGCCGCGACGGGCGCATTCGCCGGTTCCGAGGCCGCAGTCGCGCCGCCGGCGACCCCGAGCCTCACAGCCTCGAGGTTCGGCAAGGGCGCTGCCGAGACCCGCCCAGCCAAGATCGTGGTCGCTCGCGCTGACGGGAGCGGCAGTCGCGTCCTCACCACCGGCTGGTTCTCGTTCGTCTCGCCCGACGGCTCGCAGGTCGCCGTCGTCGACTCGGACGTGAACTGGTGGACGAGCCAGAGGCTCGAGCTCTATGCGAGCGCCGGCGGCTCGCCGCGGCGTGTCATCGACCTCGGCTGCGTCCATGCCTACTGGTCACCCGACTCGACCAAGCTGGCCTGCGTCGAGCGCAGCACGGCCGGCAAGCCGACGCGCCTGGTCCTGATCGACGCCGCGAGCGGAGCGAAAACGCCGCTCGCGACCGGCTTCTTCTACAGTCAGCTCAGCTTCTCGCCCGACTCAGCGGGCCTTGCGTACGTCCAGAACCCCACGGAGACGTTCAACAGCGCTCGCGGCACGCTGAAGGTGATCGACCTCGCCACCCGGGCGGTGCGGACGATCCGCACCGGAGCCGTCTCCGCGCCGGTCTGGGGGCCGACCGAGATCGCCTTCGCAACCGCGAAGCGGCGCGGTCGCAACTTCACGTACGACACCGCCGTCGTCAAGCCCGACGGCAACGGCTTCCGCTGGCTCACCCGCTTCCGCCCGACCAGGGATCTGTTCGGGCCGCGTCCGGTCGCCTGGTCGGCGGACGGCAAGCGGCTGCTCGCGGGGATGAACGGCCTGGATGCCTGGACCTACAACGAGTCATACGCGGTCGACGCGGTGCGCGGTGGCGTGCGGCTTATCGCGCATGGCGTGTCGCCGACTGCGCTCAGTCGGGATGGCCGGTTCATGATCGGCCAAACGTGGGCCGAAGGAACACATCGCGCCACCTCGAACGTCGTGCGCGTGCCCTGGGCCGGCGGCACGAAGCGCGTCCTCCTCCGACAGGCCGTGGAAGCGAGCTTCAATGGCTAGCGGTCTTCGGGTCGCGCTAGTGGTCGTCTGCTGGCGGCGGCCAGTCTCGCGCTTTCGGTCACTCTGGTCGCGAGCGGGGCGACGCCACCTGCTCCGGTGGTCTCCGCGATGGCGGCGGGCACTGACCACGCCTGCGCGATCGTCGGCAAACTTCGACGGGGCGGTCTGCTGGGGCTCAAACTACTCCGGGGCACTGGGGAACGGTTCGCGCTCGAGAGCCGCCAGCACCCCCGTCGCAGTTGCGGTCTCGCGTTCGGAGTGAAAGCGATCTCCGCGGGCGCCTATCACACCTGCGCCCTGACAAGCGGTGGCGGCGTCAAGTGCTGGGGACACAATCTTTCCGGTGAGCTGGGTGACGGCTCCACGGACGACAGCCGTGTCCCTGTGGACGTCGTCGGGCTCGCGAGCGGCGTCAAGACCATAGCGGCGGGCGAGAATTTCACCTGCGCGAGCATGAACAAGGTATTCACGCATCGTAAAATGCCCAGGGCCGCCGAACTCGAGCACCTCACCCTCCGAGATGGGCCAAGGCACGTGCGCGATGCCGAGGTCGTCGCCAGCGAGCGCGTGAACGCGAACAGGAACGCCGACGTTCATCGACGGAATGGTGGCACGCCCAATGGGTCATCGGCTAGTGGCCGAACTGGACGGTGGCAGACCTCCCGTGCGTGTCACCCGCGTGTCACCGATTGCACTTCAGAGGCGTTCCGGCACGCCTGACCCACAGTTTCAAGCCAAATCCGTGTAGCCAGGCGCTCAGAAGGCCCATACGGGGTTCGGACTTCCGTGCAAAACGGCCACGTCTCATGACCGGAGGGGTAACCAGAGGGGAGCCGCCCGAGCGGAGTTGGTCAACTGGTCGCGGCTGGGTCCCCGGCGCGGCGCTGAACAACGCGTGGGTAGGTGCTTGCGAACGCCGCCGCTGAATGCTCCTGCGGTGCTCCCCCGGTGCTAGCTTAAAACGACATGTGCGATTCGGTCTGGAGGCTAGGCGTCGTGCTCGCGGAGGAACTCCGCCGACTTGGGCGGACCTTGCGTAAACCCGGCTTCCTGAAAGATCGCCGGGACCTCGGGGTCCGACGTGAAGCTTTGCCACCCCGCCTCATCCCAGTCGAAAATCGCCCAAACCCGGTCGCTCTCATTTGGATCCCGAAAGACGTGCGACCCCTTGCAACCGTGCTGCTTTCGCTTCTCAGCGCCCTTGGTTGAGAAGGTATTCCAGAAGCGGTCGAAATCCTCGATCTTCACCGTTGCCAGGACCATCTCGCTCCTCCTCTGTTGAACGTGCGATCGCGGTCGTGCGACGCCGCACGATAACGCACTCCTGAGGAGCGCCTGTCCGTCTGCGCCTAGGTGAGTGTCGCCATCCACCGAGACCTCATCCAGAGCTCGCTGATGGTCGATGCACTGAGAGAGCCGACGCGCGGACTCGAACCGCGGACCCCTTCATTACGAGTGAAGTGCTCTACCAGCTGAGCTACGTCGGCGAAGCGTGCTGAACCGACGATTCTAGCCGCGGATCGGCGCCGCCTCGCGCCGGCGGATGCGGTCGTACGTGTCGCCGTAGATGAGCTCACGCACTCCCGTGGACTCGAGAAAGTCGCGCGGGAAGCCGAGTTGCGGCTGACCGGCGTCGTCGATCGCTTCGATCTCGGCAGGCTCGAGCGTGATCTCCGCCGCGGCGAGGTTCTCGACGATCTGCTCCTCCCGCGTCGCCGCGATGATCGGGATGATCGTGGGCGGCGAAACCGCTGGCCGGCCCAGGCGATCGCGATCTGAGACGGCGTGCAGCTCGTGCGCCTCGGCGACCTCGCGCAGAGCGGCAACGACCCGCTCGGTCCGCTCCGAGACGCCGTCCTCGGGCCAGCGGCGCTCCTCCGCCGGCTTGCCCGTCAGCACTCCCGCGCCGAGCACGCCCCACGGCACCACCGCGAGCCCGAGGGAGGCGGCCATCGGCAGGAGCTCGCGCTCCGGATCGCGACTCGCGGCGCTGTAGGGAATTTGCAGCGCGACGAACGGCGACCATCCGCGCAGGTCGGCGAGCGTGTTGGCCTGCGCAGCGACCCAGGCCGGCGAGTCGGAGATGCCGACGTGCAGCACCTTGCCGAGCCGCACCTGGTCGTCGAGCGCGCGCACGGCCTCCTCGATCGGCGTCAGGTCGTCCCGCATGTGCAGCCAGAGCAGGTCGACGTAGTCCGTCCCGAGGCGCTGCAGGCTCTGCTCGAGCGCCCGCACCAGGCTCTTGCGATGGTTTCCGCCGGCGTTCGGATCGTCGCGATCGAGCGACAGCGTGTACTTCGTCGCGATGACGAAACGGTCTCGATCCCCGGCGACGAGCTCGCCCACGTACCGCTCGCTCGTGCCGTCCGTGTAGTTGGAAGCGGTGTCGATGAAGTTGCCGCCGGCCTCGACGAAGCGATCGAAGATCGCACGGCTCTGTTCGAGGTCCGCGCCCCAGCCCCAGTCCGACCCGAAGGTCATCGTTCCGAGCGCGAGCTCGGAGACACGGAGGCCGCTGCGTCCGAGGATCTCGAGACCGAGCGGCTGTGATGTCGTCTGCATGGTTCGATATATATCGAATGAGTATGATTCTTGTCAAATGAGCGAGACACCTATTCGCGACGTGATGCCGACGCCGTCCGAAGCTCGCGGTCGAGGCCGAGGCGCGCTCCGCGCTCGAGCTTCTCATCGGGCTCTCGGTGGCGACTTCCCCAGCCGAGACGCACGAAGAGAGCTGGGTGCCGCTCCCCGAGCGTTGGTCGCCCGAGCTCCGCGCGGCCGTCGTCCAGGTCGGAGAACGCTCTGGTGAGGCGTGGCTGCACCTTCTCGGCCTGGCGCTCGAGCTGCCTGCGCCCGACGCGCAGTCGTTCGTCAAGGCCCTCGCGCGCGTGGACGCTCTGGAGCTGCGGCGCCACCTCGTCGGCGTCCACGTGCCCGCGTGGGTGAGCCTCGTCGGCGCGAGCACGCTCGAACAGGCTGCGACAGGCGACGAGAAGGCGATCGCAAAGCTGCTCGAGCACCCGCGCTACTACGCGGGTCGCGCAGCCGAGGCGCTCCCCACGCTCCTGTCCGTCCCTCCGCGGGAGACGAAGCGACGCATCGTCTCGGTGCTACGCCTCTTCGCCGAAGAAGCCTTTGCGCCGAGCGAGCACGAGATCATGGGCCAGATCGCCAGCGCGGCGGAAGCCGCACGCGGGCTCGCCGGGACCGTGACCCCGCAGGCGCTGATCGCGCGCGTCACGCGGGGCTACGTCTACGAGCCCGAGCCGGAGTTCGACCGAGTCGTGCTCGTCCCACACGTCGCCGCGCGACCACTCCTGCTCCTCTGCCAGCACCGGGCGGCGCGTGTGATCTGCTACCCGGTCTCGACGCAGCACCTCGACCCCGAAGCGGCTCTGGCCGAGGAGACAGTGCTTCTGGGCAGGGCGCTCGGAGACGGACGCCGCGTTTCGATTCTCAGGCGCCTCGCGAGCGGAGACGCGACGCTCGACGAGCTGGCCGGCGCCTCCGGGCTCGCGAAGTCGACGGCGCACCACCACCTCGCGCAGTTGCGCGCCGCCGGTCTCGTGACGCTCCGCGGGAACGCCCGCGGCTACTGGTACGCCCTGCGCACAGAGGGTCTCGCCGATGCGCAACGGGCACTGGTGGAGCTCGCCCATGCACCGCGGGAGCCCGAGCAGCCGCTCCCACGAAAGCGCCGTTCCGCGGGCCGACCACGGGTCACGAGGAAGCGATAGGCGCCGACGAGCCGCCGTCCGTCCAGGCTCGCGATAATGCTGCCGTGCTGCCGAACGGCGTCGAGCTCCACCGACTCGAACCTCACGCCGATTCGCGTGGCGTCTTCACCGAGCTCTTCCGCGACTCGTGGGGACTCCCAGTCGAGCCCGTGCAGTGGAACGCGGTCCGGTCCGAGGCCAACGTCTTGCGCGGGGTGCACGCGCACTGGCAGCACGCGGACTACCTCACGGTGGTCGTCGGCAAGGCTGCGATCGGGCTCCACGATCTGCGCGAAGGCTCCGAGAGCGAGGGCGAAGGATGTGTCGTCGAGCTCGACGCCGACGCCCCGGCGGCGCTGGCGATCCCGCCCGGGCGTGGCGCACGGCTTCTACTTTCGCGAGCCCTCCATGCACGTCTACGCGGTCAGCCACGAATGGGACCCGGCGGATGAGCTCGGGTGCCGCTGGGACGACCCCGCGCTCGACATCGCGTGGCCCTGCTCCGCGCCGCTGATCTCCGACCGTGACCGCGATCTCGGCCCGCTCAGCGCGCTGCGCGACGCCTGGCGAGCAGCGCTCGCAGCGGCCGCGCATTGACGAGGCGCTGGCGGAGGCGCCACGTGCGCGTGGCGAGCACTGCCGCCAGCGCATGCTTCTCCGCCTGAGCGCGGAGGTTCTCGTCCTCGGCCGAACGGAGCACCGCGGCTCGGGTCAGCGTGTCGAACTCGTCGGCGAACCCCGGCTCGCGTGACCGGCGAAACCAGTCCTCGAGCGTCGCTGCGCGCTCCGTGGGGTCGATCCTTTCCCAGACGATCGAGGGGAACCACAGGAACGTCGCCTGCGATCCGGCGACGCCGCGGAATCCCGGAATGCCGAGCCACTGAAGCCACATGTGGTGGTCGGTGTGCTCGCCCGTCGGTGTCGTCCGCCAGCCGTGCGGGAGACGTCGGTAGCCATCCAGGGTGTGCGCGGCCCCGGAGAGGCCGATCGACTCGGTTCCCGAGCGCGCCAGCTCGACGAACTCCGAGCGCCCCATGTTCCGGGGAAGGAAGTTGAGCGTCCCGTCGAGATCGATCCAGAAGTGCGGGCTGTGCGCGAGGTCTGCGTTCTCGAGCAGCGCCCGCATCTCCGAAACGTGTCCCGGGAGCAGCAGGTCGTCGTCGGAGAGGTAACAGACGATCTTGCCCGTCGCCTCGCGGAGTGCCTCGTCGCGGTTGAGCTCGCCGTGACGTGGCCCCTTGGGCAGATCGAAGAAGCGGACGCGATCGTCGCCGGCGAAGGGCTCGAGCGCCGCCCGCGTGTCGTCCTCGACGCCGTCCCCGACCACGAAGACCTCGACCGAGGCGTCGGCCTGGTCGAGGGCGCTTCGCATAGAGAACGGAAGCAGCGCCGCATGCCGGTACGTGGGGATCAGGATCGTCGCATCGATCATGTCGCGCGTGCGAGTGCTCGAAGCTCTCCGATCGCCGAGACGACCGCCGCGCCTTCGGCGCGCGCTCGAGCGCGGCGGCGGTCCTCCGTGGAGATGCTCGACGAAGGAGCGAAGCTCGGCGAGGAGGGGGAGCTCCCCAGGCGTCGGTATGCGCTCCTCGAGAATGCCCTCCGGGCCGTCTCGGTACACGGTGACGTGCTCGTCCCAGCCGCCGCCGAGCACGGCGACGCCGTCCGCGCAGTAGAGCTCGACCGCCCGTTTCGACTCGGCTGCCCGGCCCGAGACCTCGATCGTCTGCCACCAGTCACGGCCCTGGAGAACGCCGCTCAGGTGAACGGCGTCCGCGCCCTGCCAGTGCGCGACCGCCGACTCGGGTTTTCCGATCCGACCGAAGATCTCGCAACAGATCGACAGATCGTGCGGCGCCAGCACCCAGACCGGATCGACGTCGTCGTGCGCGCTGCCCCATCCCACGCGCACCGTCTTCACTCCGGAGACCGCGCCCAGCCTCCCGTCTCTCGCGATCGCGGCCAGCTCCAGCACGCCGGGGTGGTAGCGCCACTTGTCCATCACGAACAGGCGATCGGGTGCGCGGGCGGCCAGGCGGCTCGGCTGCGATCGGGTCGTCCGTCAGCGGCTTCTCGCAGAACACGGGCACGTCGCGACCGAGCACCTCTTCGAGCACGGCCGCGTGCGTGCTCGTCGGCGTGGCGACGACGACGCCGTCGAGCCGAGGCAGCGATCCGATCTCGGCGACGATCGCCGTGGCGCCGCCCTCCTTCGCACGCGCGCTGCTCTCCGGAGAGCGTGCGACGACCGGCACCTCGCAACCGAGCGAGACCAGGTCGCGCAGGATGTGGCGGCCCCAGTTTCCGCAGCCGACGAGCCCTACGACCATGCGTGCGCGCCGCGCAGCTCCCGATGGAGTCGGACGAAGAGCGCCTCGAGCGCGAGCGACGGGTTCAGGTTGAACTCCTCGAGCGTGCGCCAGGTCTCCCGCACGACTTCGGCGGCCTGCAGCGGCCCGTCTCCGAGGTCATGCGCCACGTCCTCGCGCAGGTCGTCGAGTCGATCCGCGTGCACAGCGGCCGACTCGGCTCCCGCCGCGACGACGACGAGATCGCGATACCAGGACTCGAGAGCTTCGAGCCCTGCCAGAAGCTCCTCGCGCTCCGCTCCACGCTGAGCGCGCCGCACACGTTGATCGGCCTCCCGTGCGGGAAGGTCGACACCGTCGAGCGCCGCTTGCTCTCGCTCCTTCGCCTCCTGCCCGTGCTCGTCGGAGATCGCGAGGAGCGCCGCGGCGGCATCTCCCGGCTCGAAGCCGGAGTCGAGATACGTGGAGCGCGCCGTGGCGATCAACGTCTCGCGCCGGTCGGCCGCGGCCGAGTCGAGCAGCCTGCGCGCGCGGTCGAGACGCCCCGCCGCGGCGCGTGAGAGCGCGCGGATCTCCGTCTCGCTCCGTTCGGGCGCGTGCTCGGAGATCCACTCTCGCACCGCGCGCTCCGAGAGCCGGCGGAAGGGAACGAGCTGGCAGCGCGAGAGGATGGTCGGCGGCAGCGGGCCGAGCTCGCTCGCCACGAGCACGAGCACCGCGTAGGGCGGCGGCTCCTCGAGATCCTTCAGCAGGGCATCCGCCGCGTCCTCGTTCATGCGCTGCGCGTCGAGGATGAGGTAGACGCGGCGCTCCGCCTCGAAGGGACGCATGTGCAGGTCGTGCCGCAGAGCGCGCACGTCGTCGATGCGGATCATCTCGCCGAGCGGCTCGAGCACGTAGAGGTCTGGATGGGTGCGAGCCTCGACGCGACGCTCGTCACCGAGCAACGCCGCAGCGAATGCGATCGCCGCGGTCCGCTTTCCGACGCCATCCGGGCCGTGCAGGAGATAGGCGTGGGCCGGCTCGTCAGCGAGCGCAGCCTCGAGCAGCCGCTTCGCCTCGAGCTGCTCAGGCACTGACGCGAAGTGCTCCATGTACCTCCTCGGCGATCCGCTCGGGCGGATTCGTCCCGTCGAGGACGACGATGCGCTCCGGGAAGCGCTCCGCCAGCTCGCGATAGCCCGCGTCGACCCGGCGGTGGAACTCCTCGTCCTCGCGCTCGAGCCTGTCGTGCTCAGTGCCGACCCGGTTGGTGACCTGGGCTGGATCGAGTAGCAGGAGGAAGGTTCGGTCGGGCATGACTCCGCCGACCGCTGCGAGGTTGATGTCGAGCACCCGTTCGAGCCCGAGCCCTCGGCCGACTCCCTGGTACGCGACCGAGGAGTCGACGTAGCGGTCGCAGATGACCGACTCGCCTCGCTCGAGCGCCGGCCGGATGACCTGCTCGACGTGCTGCGCGCGGGCTGCGGCGTAGAGCAGTGCTTCGGCCCACGGCTCGACGTGACCGCCGTGTAGGACGAGGTCGCGGATCTGCTCGCCGAGCTCCGTGCCGCCCGGCTCGCGGGTGGCGAGGACGGTCTCGCCATCGGCCTCGAGGCGTGTCCGCAGGAGCTCCGCCTGCGTCGACTTGCCGCTGCCGTCGAGGCCTTCGAAGGAGACGAACATCGGCGCTCATCCTAGATCCCGACACGCCCGGAATCCGCTCGTGCGGAATCCGGGCACGAAACCTCGGGGTGAGCGCTCTTTACAGTGCCTGGCACTGTAGGCGTGGAAAGAGTGCGACGATCCGTCCACACACGGACTGTCTCGGGTAGACGGCGTCCGTAGGATGCGGCCGATGCGAGCTGTCGTCACCGGCGGTGCCGGATTCATCGGATCTCACGTCGTGGACGCACTCGTCGCGCGCGGCGACGACGTCTCGGTCGTCGACTCGCTGGCGACCGGAAAGCGCGAGAACGTGTCCGAGAGAGCCATGCTCCATGTCCACGACATCCGCGAGCCGCTCGACGAGCTCTTCGACGAGATCCGCCCCGAGGCGATCTTCCACCTCGCCGCCCAGGCGGACGTCCGCGTCTCCGTGGAACGTCCGGTCGAGGACGCCGAGGTCGAACGTGGTCGGGACGATCCGCGTGCTCGAAGCCGCACGTCGTCACGGCGCGCAAGTCGTGTTCTCGTCGACGGGCGGTGCCATCTACGGCGAATCCAGCGAGCCTGCCCGCGAGGACTCGCCGCTCCACCCGCTCTCGCCGTACGGGACGTCCAAGCTCGCCGGCGAGGAGTACCTGCGGATGTCCAACCGGCTGTACGGGGCGAAGCACGTCTGCCTCCGCTTCGGAAACGTGTACGGGCCGCGGCAGGATCCGCACGGCGAGGCGGGAGTCGTCGCGATCTTCCTCGGCGCCCTCCAGAACGGAGAGCAGGCGCAGATCTTCGGCGAAGGAACCCAGACGCGCGACTACGTGTACGTGGGAGACGTGGCGCGGGCCACGGTCTCGGCGATCGGCCAGGACGGCGGCGTGTTCAACATCGGCACCGGACGCGAGACCTCCGTGGTCGAGCTCTACGAGCTCTGCCGGAACGCTGCCGGCTCGGCGCTGGACGCGGTTCATGCGCCCGCGCGCCTGGGCGAGCTCCAGCGGAGCTTCCTCGATCCGAGTCGAGCCGCGTCCGAGCTCGGGTTCATGCCCATGGTCGGGCTCGAGGACGGCCTGCAGGCGACGTGGGAGTGGGTCAACGCTCGGAAGGACTAGGGCCACCACGCGCGAATCGAACCGCTCGTGGACCACCCGCTCGCCGCACCCGACGCTCTCGTCCGACCCTGGCGCCTTGCGGCGTACGTCGCGGGAGCGGTCGCCGTTGCGGAGCTCCTCATCCTCCTCGTGATCGGCGGAGGAGCGCTGGTCGGGACGATCTCGGATCGCGTCCAGCTCGCCGCCACGGAGCGCGCGCTCGCACCCCCTGCTCCCGCCAGACAAGCCGCCGCGACCCGCAAGCGAACACCCGTCCCCGCCGCCAAAGCGCCACGCGGTCGAACGGTCGTGATGGTGCTGAACGGAAACGGGCGCACCGGCGCCGCCGCGAGCGCCGCCTCACGCGTGCGGGGCCGCGGCTACCGGATCGGCACGGTAGGAAACGCGCCGAGCACCGACTACGCCCGCAGCCTCGTCATGTACAAGCCCGGGTTCGCCGGTGAAGGTCATCGCCTGGCGAAGGACCTCCGCGTGACGCAGATCGGGCCGCTCGACGGGATCCGCGCCGCCGAGCTCGGTCGGGCACAGCTCGTCTTCATCCTCGGCGCGTAGCTCGTGCCCGCGATCCGTTTCTGCTCCGCCTGCGGCGCGGAGCTTCAGTCGCCGCCGCCCGTCACGTGCGCAGCGTGCGGCACGAGCCACTGGCTGAACCCGAAACCCTGCGCGAACGCGATCGTCGTCGACGGCGACAAGGTGCTCCTGGCCCGCCGCGCCTACGCACCCTGGAAGGACGGCTGGGGTGCTCCGGGCGGGTTCTGCGAGGTGGGAGAGCATCCGATCGAGAGCGCAGAGCGCGAGGTACTCGAGGAGACGGGGCTCCGGGTGAGGGTCGATGCGTACCTCGGTGTCTGGGTGGACACGTACGCCGACGACCCGGCAGAGCTGGGTGCGACCGTGATCAATGTCGCGTACTACCGCGCCACGTCGATCGGGGGCAGACGAGAACGACTTCGACAGAGCCGAGGTGAGCGAGCTTCGCTGGTTCGGCTGGGACGAGCTCCCGTCCGATCTGGTTCCGCCCGGCACGCTCGCGGCGGTTCTCGCTGCCGCACGCTCGGGCGCTGCGCTCGCGGATCGCCCTGGCTGACGAACGTGGCTCAGCGCGGCTCGCAGGCGCCGCGATCGACCGCCTCGCGTGAGACGTCGAGCGGACCGCCTTCCCTCCACTGCTGCCCGACCGGATCGAGCGTGTAGGCCTCGTTCAGAAAACGGTACGCGGCACAGAGCCTGCGCGGCGCGACCTGGAATTCGAAGAGCCCGAGGGCGTACCAGGTCTCCGGGTTCTCCGGCTGGAGCTCGACTGCGTCCACATACGCTTCCTCCGCCAAGCGCCGGAAGCCCTGGGTCTCTCGTATCCGGGCGAGCGCGAACATCGGCTCGATCGAGAACGGATTCAACGCTTTCGCCGAGTCGACGCGATCTCTCGCCCGCGCGAGGTCTCCCTGCTCGAGCGCCTGCGTCGACTCGCGGGCTCTGACCTCTGCGAGCCGCGGCAGAGCGAACGACGCGAGCACGACGACGGCAAGCAGCGCGGCGCCGACTCCGAGAACGGGTCGTCCCCGGCGGGTGCCGGGCGCCCGTCCTGCACTTGCAAGGACGCCGAGCGCGACCATCACGGGAGCGGTCACCGCGAGGAAGTCCCAGCTGTAGTCCACGAGGGCGTGCAGGAGATACGCGGCCGGCGCCGCGACGAGCGCTACCGCGGCAGCCCGCTCCGCGCCGGCGAGCCGTCTCAGCGCCGCAACGCACGTCGCGCCCGCCGCGAGCACGAGCGCGATGAAGAATCCGAGCGCGACAAGTCCGCCGTCGGCGAGCTGTTGCAGCGGCACGCTGTGGGGCTGGACGACGTTCCGCGCATCGGAGCGATAGCGCTTGCGCGCGATCTCGAACGTGCCCGAGCCCGTGCCCTCCGGCGCACTCCCGACATAGACGTCCACGGCTTCGTTCCACCAGCACCACCGGTTGCTCAGGTCGAGCGAGCCGAGGCGACTCGGGTCGTTCTCGAGCTCCGCGCAGGGGACGTCCGACGAGACCGCGCTGCCGACCGCGACGGCGGATCCTGCGAGCAGCGCGGCTGCGCAGACACCCCCGACGACGAGGAGCAAGCGGCCGGCTGTCCTCCTGCGGTCTTCACCAAGGGCGCGCCGCGATCCGAGAGCCACGAGAAGGACGACTACCGCCGCCCCGCCCAGCGCGAGCCCGCCGAGCACGGCTCCGTCCGCGACGCGGTCGGCGCGGTCGGCGACATCCTCGACGAGCGCCGGCCGCGTGTAGGCCCAGCCGCCGACGAGCACGGCGGGTACCGCCGACGCGAGGAGCACGAGCGCGCCCTCTACACGGCGCCCTTCCGAGAGGGCCAGCCAGAGGAACACGACCACCACGGCGGTCGCGACTCCGACGCGTGAGAGGGTGAGCAGGAGCGAGAGTGTCGCGAGAAAGACGAGCAGCCCACCCGCAACCCGTACCAGCACCCGGTGATCCCTCGAGGCGCCGAGCCAGAGCCCGAGCGCGAGGGCGATGTCCGCAAGGAGCGCAAGCGCGTTCCAGTACTCCACGGGCTCGCGCAGCCGGGCGACACGATCTCCTCCGGGATCGAGCGAGGGGATGGACTTCGACACGAGCGCCCACACGAGGACGGTTCCGGTGAGGACCGCGAGGAGACCGGCTCCCAGCCGTGTCGCTGCTCGACCGCCGACCGCGGCGAGGACGGCACCGAGCCCGAGAAACGCCGCGAAAGCCACGCTCTTGTTGAACGCGTCCCAGCTGCGGTCCGGGGCGATCGACCACCAGGCCGTGGAGCCGATCCAGGCCACGAGCAGCAGCATCGTGGCGACGAGGGCTCCGCCGGATCGTCCGAGCCGCGGCGGGGGTACCAGCCCGAAAGCGATCGCGAGGAGCACCGCGGCGAGCAGCACGACGGCCGAGCCGCCAACCGGAAGCACTCCCTCGACGCCGGACCCGTCTCCGGCGAACGCGGCCCCGACGAGCGTCCCCCCGACGAGCACGGCGAGACCGACGGCGACACCTCCGAGCGCCCGGCCCGACGGCTCCGGCGCCGCATCCATGGCGCGCCAGGCTACCAGCGTCCGCACTGTTTCCCCGCTTCCGGAGAGGGGTATCCGATCGGCCGTCTAACAATTCGTTTACCCTGCACTCACGTCGACCTCACCAGAAGCCGGAAGACTCGTCTTACTTCTCAGGCTTCCGGCCTCGCCCGTGATACCGCACACCTCGTCCCCATACCGTCGCGTCCACGTACTCGCTGCCCTGCTTGCGCTGGCGGCGAGCGCATTCGTGGCCCTCGCAGTCCCCGGTCCCGCGATGGCCTCGGCGTGCGGAGACAAGGTCCTCGCGGACTGGTTCGACAACGGTCGCATCGACCGCCTCTACCAGGCGCATTGCTACGAGGAGGCGATCGACGCGATCCCGGAAGACCTCGAGCAGTACACGGACGCGCAGGAGGTCATCGGTCGCGCGCTCCAGGCGTCGCTTCGCGGCGAGCTCGATCCCGGCGGCGTCGATCCGACCCCCGGCGACGACCCCACGAGCGGGCCGGGGAACCCCGGGAATCCAGGCAATCCGGGTGACCCGAGCGATCCGACCGACCCGGATCCAGGCTCCGAGGCGACTCCGGACGTCGACACGACCGGCATCTCGTCGGTTCCCATCCCGCTCCTCGTCCTCGGTGGGATGTCGATCATGCTGCTCGCGGCCGGCGGCCTCGGCTACCTCTCTCGGCGACGCGCTGCGGCACGCGACGACGGGGCTCACGGCCCCGACGACGACCTGCTGATCTAGCTGCGGCGTTTGCTAACCGGCGCTGAGGGTAGGCGTCGGAATAGAACGTTCTCCACTTTCGCCGAACGTGCGCCGTTTGCTAACCCTCATCGCCGCTCTCGCCTTTTCCGGCATCCTCGCGCCGGGCGGGAGCCAGGCGGCCGCGCAGTGCAGCGACACGGTGCTCGCCGACTGGTTCGAGGACGGCCGCGTCGACCGCGTCTATGCACTTCCCTGCTACGAGGATGCGATCGCGGCCCTGCCCGCTGACCTTCGCGACTACACGGATGCCTCCGACGTGATCGGACGGGCGTTGACCAGCGCGGCTCGAGCCCATGCCGACGTGCCGCCGAGTGAAGACGCGAACGTCGCGCCGGTGACGGGAAACGCGCTCGAGCCCACGTCCGCCTCCACCCTTCCGTTGCCGCTGCCCCTCGTGCTGCTCTTCGGCGTGGCGGTGGCGGTGCTCGCTGCCGGTGGGCTCAGCTCGCTGGCCCGCCTGCGCCGCGGGCGGTGAGGCGGTGCCCTCACGGTAGAATTCACCGGGCGTGGCCACGCCTGAATTAGCGGAATTTGCAGGAAAATTCGAAGCGAACCGTACCGTCCGGCTCGCCTCCTACGCTGCCAAGTCCGCTCTCATGACGCTCGACGCTCCACCGAGCGGGAGGACCTGATGTCAAAGACCGCTCGGGAGGAACAGATGGCAACGGCGAAGCAGGCAGAAGCACCGAAGGGCGAAGCGACCCCGGAGGAGATCGTGAACACGGTGGTCGACTCGGAGGCGAGCGTCGCTCCGGGCCGCTTCTTCACGATCCCCGGACGCGACCCCTTCGAGGAGGTCGAATGGGAGCTTCGCCACGCCCACATCCCGGGCAAGGACGGGCCGGCGTTCGAGCAGAAGGACGTCGAGTTCCCCAAGTTCTGGTCGCAGACGGCGACCAACATCGTCGCCCAGAAGTACTTCCGCGGGCGCATGTCCTCCCCGGAGCGCGAGCGCTCGGTCAAGCAGATGATCGGCCGCATCGTCGACACGATCGGCGGCTGGGGCCGCGAAGGCGGCTACTTCGCCACGGACGACGAGGCCGAGGCCTTCGAGGCCGAGCTCAAGGCGATCCTGGTCAACCAGTACGCGTCCTTCAACTCGCCCGTGTGGTTCAACGTCGGGTTCGAGGCCAAGCCTCAGTGCTCGGCGTGCTTCATCCTCTCGATCGAGGACTCGATGGAGTCGATCCTGGACTGGATCCGCCGCGAGGGCGTCATCTTCCGCGGTGGCTCCGGCTCCGGCGTCAATCTCTCGCGCCTGCGCTCCTCGAAGGAGCAGCTCTCGAAGGGCGGCTACGCGAGCGGGCCGGTCTCCTTCATGCGCGGCGCCGACGCGTCTGCCGGCACGATCAAGTCCGGCGGCAAGACGCGGCGCGCGGCGAAGATGGTCGTGCTCGACGTCGACCACCCGGACGTCGAGGAGTTCATCTGGTGCAAGGCCAAGGAGGAGCGGAAGGCGCGCGTCCTCGAGGCGGCGGGCTACGACATGACGCTCGACTCGCCCGACTGGGCGTCGATCCAGTACCAGAACGCGAACAACTCGGTGCGCGTCACGGACGCCTTCATGGAGTCGGTCATCGAGAACAAGGAGTGGAACCTGACCGCGCGCACCGACGGCTCGGTCGTCGAGACGAAGGACGCGCGCGACGTGCTTCGCCAGATGGCCGAGGCCGCGTGGGAGTGCGCCGACCCGGGTGTCCAGTACGACACGACGATCAACAGCTGGCACACGCTGCCGAACACCGGGCGCATCAACGCGTCGAACCCGTGCTCGGAGTACATGTCCATCGACGACAGTGCGTGCAACCTCGCGTCGCTGAACCTCATGAAGTTCCGCCGCGAGGACGGCGAGTTCGACGTCGACTCGTTCGAGCACGCCGTGGACGTCATGTTCCTCGCGCAGGAGATCGCCGTCGGCTACTCGTCGTACCCCACGCCGGAGATCGAGCGGAACGCGAAGGCGTTCCGGCAGCTCGGGCTCGGCTACGCGAACCTCGGCGCGCTGCTGATGGCGCGCGGGCTCCCGTACGACTCCGACGAGGGTCGCGCCTACGCGGCTGCGATCACCGCGCTGATGACCGGCCGCGGCTACCGCAAGTCGGCCGAGGTCGCGAAGCGCATGGGCCCGTTCGAGGGCTACCGGCCGAACGCGGCGGCGATGATCGGCGTGATCGCGAAGCACCGCGCCGCGGTCGGCAACATCGACCACTCGAGCTCCGTGCCGAGCGATCTGCTGAGCGCAGCCCGCAGCGCCTGGGACGAGGCGCTCGAGCTGGGCGAGGTCGCGGGCTTCCGCAACGCGCAGGCCACCGTCCTCGCGCCCGACCGGGACGATCAGCTTCATGATGGATTGCGACACGACCGGGGTCGAGCCGGACTTCTCGCTCGTCAAGTCGAAGAAGCTCGTCGGCGGCGGCGAGATCACGATCGTCAACAAGACCGTCCCGATGGCGCTCGAGAAGCTCGGCCACGCGCCGAACGAGGTCAGCGAGATCGTCGCCTTCATCGACGACCGGAACACCGTCGTCGGCGCGCCGTACCTCAAGCCGGAGCACTTCCCGGTCTTCGACTGCGCGATCGGCGACCGCGCGATCCACTACATGGGTCACGTGAAGATGATGGGCGCGGTGCAGCCGTTCATCTCGGGTGCGCTCTCCAAGACCGTGAACCTCCCCGAGGAGACGAGGGTCGACGAGATCGCGCAGCTCTTCGTCGAGTCGTGGCAGCTCGGCGTCAAGGCGATCGCGATCTACCGCGACAACTGCAAGGTCGCGCAGCCGCTCTCCGGGAAGGCCGACGCCGGCGCGACGACGCTCGCTCCGGTCTCAGGCGTCGTCGGCCCGCTGCCGCAGCGCCGCCGCCTGCCGGACGACCGCGTCGAGGTCGGCCGCAAGTTCAAGGTCGGCGAGTACGAGGGCTACATCCACGTCGGCCTGTTCGAGGACGGGACGCCCGGCGACATCTTCGTGGACATCGCGAAGGAGGGCACGACCCTCGCCGGCCTCATGAACTCGTTCATGATCTCCGTCTCGCTCGGGCTCCAGTACGGCGTGCCGCTCGAGGTGTACGTCTCGAAGTTCAGCCACATGCGCTTCGAGCCGTCGGGGCTGACGAACGACGCGGACATCCGCGTCGCGAAGTCGATCGTCGACTACATCTTCCGCTGGATGGGGAAGAAGTTCCTCTCCACCGACCAGCAGGAGGAAGCCGGCATCCTCACGCCCGAGGTGAAGGCGCGGCTGGCGGCTGCCTACGACGAAGCGGGCGAGCATGCGGCGACCGCGGTGGCCCTCGATGCCCCGCCGCCGGGCCAGACGGCCCTCTTCAACCAGTGGGAGGACGCCGTCGAGTGCGCCAAGTGCGGCGGGCGGATGGTGCGGACGGGGAGCTGCTACACGTGCCGCGACTGCGGCACCAACACCGGATGTAGTTAGTACCGCCTAGGTCACCCTGCACTGAGAGAGCCGCGGAGAAGCGGCTCTCTTTCGTAAGGTCGGCAACGAAACTCGTCGCCGAGTAAGAGCACGCTCGCCTGGTCCAGCGTGCGGGAATGTCACCCGAGCCAGACGAGCCTGGAGAATGGCAACTGATGGCAACTGTGCAGGAGTACCTCGACGCGTACGACCGGCAGCTTCGTACGGACGCCGAAACCCCGAGTGCGGTGGCCGTGACTCGCCTCGGCCCGCTGAGGCTCGTGACGTTCGCGGGCGGTCGGGGTTTCGTCACCTACCGGGATCTCGAAGGCGCGGATAGCGCGGTGATCGCCCGGTGGGTGGAGGGCGCTCTTGCGCACTACCGTGAGGATCCTGGGATAACCCGCGTCGAGTGGAAGACGCGCGCGCACGATCGTGCGCCGGCGCTTCACGACGCGCTCGTGCGAAATGGGTTCGTGCCCGGGGAGCTGGAGTCGATCATGATCGGCGAAGCCGCTCTCCTGGCGGTTGACGTTCCATTGCCGAAGGGGATCCGCCTTCGGCGGGTCACGAGCGCGCCGGACGTCCGCGCGCTCAGTGCGATGCAGGAAGAGGTCTTCGGCGGCGGGTTCGCCCAAGAGATGGCAGATGCGCTGCTCCGAAGACTGGGGTTCGGGGATGGGATGGAACTCTGGGTGGCAGAGGCCGACGGAGAGATCGTCAGCTCCGGCCGCCTGGAGCCGGTGCCCGCCACGGAGTTCGCCGGGATCTGGGGCGGCGCCACGCGACCGGAATGGCGTGGCCGTGGGATCTACCGAGCGCTCACGGCGGCCCGTGCACGATCAGCGCTTGTGCTTGGCAAGAGGCTGATCCACAGCGACTCGACCGAAGTCTCGCGCCCGATCCTCGAACGAGCCGGACTAGTCAAGGTCTCGACGACGACGCCCTACCTGTGGGTCGCCGGCGGGTAGGCGGGTCGGGCGACGTGCCTGCTGCGTCGCATGTGCCGGCGATCGGTATGTCTCTTGAGATGAACCGTCGTACGCTAGTAAGCGCGCGTGGCGGAGGCGACCGCGTAAAGCCTCCACACGCCGCGTCTTTGACGACGCTCCGTCAGCGTTGGAGAATCTGACGCGTGCGCGACGACGACGTCAGAAGTGCGTGCTTCGCGGCGCTCGACGTGCTCCAGGCGAAGTGGGGAGCCGACGTGCCGTACGCCGCGCTTGCCGAGGGATTCAACTTCCGCGGCCGACGGGTGCCGTTCCTCAACCGCGCGTACGGCATCTACCGCGCCGCCGACGCGCAGCGCGGGCCTGCTGCGCTCTCCGTCAACAGCTCCCCGAAGCAGATCCGGTATCAGGACGAGCAGACGCCTGACGGTGTCCTCTACCGCTATCAGGGCGACGATCCAGAGAACCACTTCAACCGCTGGCTACGGAGTGCGCACCTGCTCGACGTGCCCGATCGTCTACTTCGTCGGCACGCGGCCGAACTGGTACCGGCCGATCTACCCCACGTACGTCGAGCAGGACGATCCAGCCGAGCTACGCGTCCTTCTGACCTTCGGGAAGATGCGCGGGCCGTACGACGAGCGGGAGCCCGTCCACATTCCCGACGAGATCGAACGCCGCTACGTCGTCCGCGAGGTGAAGCAGCGCATCCACCAGGCGCAGTTCCGCGGTGCCGTGCTTCCCGCGTACCAGGATCGCTGCGCGATCTGTCGGTTGCGTGAAGTTCGGTTACTCGACGCTGCACACATCGTCGGTGACGCCGAGGAGGCGGGCGAGCCGCTCGTCAGCAACGGACTGAGCCTCTGCTCGATCCACCACCGAGCGTTCGACGAGGATCTCGTCGGAGTCGCGCCCGATCTCCGCGTCCATGTTTCGAGTCGCCTGCTCGATGACGAGGACGGGCCGATGCTCGACGTGCTGAAGGGATTCCACGGATCGACCATCGAGGCACCCAGCAGAAGGTTGTGGCGACCGGATCGCGAACGCCTGGAGGTACGGTTCGCGCGGTTCCAGTCGGTCGGATAAGGAGGTGGCAAGGGTGCGCGCGGCCAAGAGCACCGCCCAGCTGTCGCCCGACGAGATCACGCGCCGAGTACACGTGGTCGGCGCAGGGCCAGTTGGTCTCCTCCTCACGGCGCTGCTCCAGCCCGTGGAGGGTTTCTCCGTGCGGCTCTACGAGAAGCGGCAGGTGTACACGCGCACGCGGATGGTCAAGCTCTCGCCGTATCTCGTGGCGGATTCTGTTCAGAGCTACCGCACCGATCACATCGACGGAGACAATGTCGACGCGGTCTTCGATCCGGCCGAGCTCCGCGAGGGCCTCGCGTTCAGACAGTCGATTCCTCCTGATCTGATGGCGCTTCTTCGCGACTGGACCCTGGGGTTCTGCCCGCTCAACTCGATCGAGCGCGCCGTGAGCGAGCTGATCGATGCGCGCGGCTCGAATCGGGTGCAGCGCACTGCTGCCGTCGTGACGGCGGAGGACGCAATCGCGATGCTCGAGCCCGGAGACGTCCTGATCGACTGCACCGGAAGCAGGTCGCTCCTCCGAGACCACCTGACCACCGGCTCCGGCGAGGCGGAGGAAGGCGCGAACACGCTCCAGATCCGGCTCGAGTACGCGCTCGTCATCACCTTCCTGTACGGCCGGACGTACGACTGCAACGAACACTGCAAGTACTACAAGAACGCCGAGAACGCCCACTACAAGTTCATTCCCGCAGTTCACCGAACGTACTACGACGGCAGCGTCAGCCACGTGACCGGCATCGTGAACATCTCTGCCGAGGAATACGAGGCGATGCCGTCCCGCTTCGACGGTGAATGGCTTCGCGGGAACTTTCCCGGCGTCGCTCAGTCGATGGACCGGTTCATCGACAAGATCAAGGAGGAGACTCAGGGCGAGGTGCTCGGCGACCTCGAGATCGTCCGGATCCCTCTCGATCTATATCGCGCGCGCCATGCGACCAGCCGGCAGTGGCTCGCCACGGGGCAGGCCGACCACCCGTTCGCGAGCTCACCGGTGTTCCTCGCGGGCGACTCGGCGATCGGCTCGCCCTACTTTCAGTCGATCTCGCTCGGTTTCGAGTGTGCGATGTACCTCGCCGGACTCATCGCAGAGCGTGACCTGCCTCTCAGAGACATGCTCGACCGCTACGAGCTGTACACGTACAAGCAGTGGCTTCGCGTCTACATGCACAGCAAGATGATCAAGCACAACAAGGACCTGTTCGAGTCGATCGACGATCCGCTCGCGCTACTCGACAAGTTGCACATCTACTAGCGATTCGTCAGCCGCGAACGTTACGCCTCGAGGAGGATCACCAGCGTCTCCGGGAGGACGCCGTCGTGCGCCATCGCCTCGGTACCCGGCGCGGTCTTCAATGCAGCCAGGACCGCGTCCATGTCGGGAATGTCCATCACCAACCCGACCCGCCTCGGGTTCTCGGGGTCGACGAAGGTCCGGATGTTGGTCACACCGAGTGGACCGAAGAACTCTTCGCGCTTGGGCGAGGCGAGCCAGTGATCCTTGTCCTTCACATCGTGGTAGGCCATGACGGTGGGCATCGCGCCTCCTATAGGTCGTATCCCGCGGCCCGGGCATGAGCCGCGCGGCGCCTGGATCGTACGCATCGTCCCCTCACCCGGATAGCGTCTTCCGCGTGGCCGACCTCGCCGAGCTCTTCGAGCGCAACCGCGCCTGGGCGGCCGAGGTCGTCGAGCGCGATCCCGACTTCTTCACCGCGCTCGCGGAACGCCAGTCGCCCGAGTACCTCTGGATCGGCTGCTCGGACAGCCGCGTCCCGGCGAACCAGATCGTCGGACTTGCGCCGGGCGAGGTGTTCGTCCACCGCAACGTCGCGAACGTCGTCGTGCACACCGATCTCAACTGCCTCTCGGTGCTGCAGTACGCGGTCGACGTCCTCGGCGTGAAGCACGTGATCGTCTGCGGCCACTACGGATGCGGCGGCGTCCGCGCGGCGCTCGACGGCTCGCGGCACGGGCTCATCGACAACTGGCTCCGGCACGTGACGGACGTCGCCGACAAGCACGCCGACGAGCTCGCCTCGCTCGACGAGGAGCCCCGATTCGAGCGGCTGTGCGAGCTGAACGTCGTCGAGCAGGTCGTCAACGTCTGCCGGACGACGATCGTCGAGGATGCGTGGGCGCGCGGCCAGGATCTCACCGTGCACGGCCTCGTCTACGGGCTCGAGGACGGGCTGCTCCGCGATCTCGGCATGAGCATCACCTCGGCCGACGCGCCCGCGCGACACGGATGACCTTCGACGCGCTCGACGGAGGGCACGGCACCTCGGCGCGCACCGTCCGGATGGCGGTCACGGACGCGCGAACGCAGTAGCGTTCTCCGAGTGATAACGCCGGAGGACATCCTCGGGATCACGGCCTTTGCGGCACTCGGCCAGAGCGACCGCGAGCGGCTTGCCCGGGCCGCCGCCGATATCAGCCTCGTGCCCGGCGAGTTCGCGGCACACGAAGGAGGCGAGCGCGCACTCTTCGCCGTGCTCGAGGGTCGCATCGAGGCGGTCAAGCTCGTGGAGGGGATCGACCGGGTCGTCGGCGAGCGTCTTCCCGGGGACATCTTCGGGGAGGTGCCGATCACGCTCGGCACGGTGTTCCCCGTAGGGTTTCGCGCTGCGGAGAGGTCGCGGGTCATGCGCGTCGAGCCCGGCGACTACCACGCGGTCGCCGCCGGCGCGCCGGACGTGGGTCGGGAGGTCGGGAGGCTCGCCAGCAACCGGATCGGAGGATCCTCCGGGCTGCAGGGTCTCGCCGCGGAGCCGCCGCCTCCGCGCGCGATCGTGGTCGGGCCGCGCTGGGACGCCGACTGCGCCGAGCTGCGACGCTTCCTCGACCGGAACCAGATCTCGTTCACCTGGCTGCAGCCCGACTCAGCCGAGGCGCCGGAGCAGTGGGGCGGACCGCTCCCGAGCGACGGCGATTGTCCTGTCATTCGCATCGTCGACGGCAAGACCGTCGTGCGGCCGCAGCTTCGCCGGGTCGCCGAGCTGCTGGGGCTCGGCACCGAGGCAGAGGCGGCGGAATACGACACGGTGATCGTCGGCGCAGGGCCCGCCGGGCTGGCGGCGGCGGTGTACGGCGCGTCCGAGGGCCTTCGAACGGTCGTCATCGAACGTGAGGCTCCGGGCGGTCAGGCGGGAACGTCGTCCCGCATCGAGAACTATCTAGGCTTTCCGGCAGGTGTCTCCGGCGACGAGCTGGCGAGCCGTGCTCTGAGGCAGGCGCGGAGGCTCGGCGCGGAGATCGTCGTGACCCGGACGATCACGCGCATGGATGCCGAAACCCGTGAGGTGCACCTCGACGGCGGTGACGTTCTCCGAGCGCGGACGATCATCCTCGCGTGCGGCGTCGCGTGGCGGCGCTTGTCTGCCGAGGGGGTCGAAAGGCTCGCCGGGAAAGGCGTCTTCTACGGCGCGACACGCAGTGAGGCGGCAGCGACTCACGGCCTGGACGTCCATATCGTCGGCGCAGGCAACTCAGCAGGGCAGGCGGCCATGTTCTTCTCGACTCACGCACGGAGCGTCACCATCCTCTGCCGAGGCGAGAGCCTCGAGAAGAGCATGTCGCGCTATCTCATCGACCAGCTGGCCGCGCGGTCGAACATCAGCGTCCTGCATCGCACCGAGGTCGTGGCAGCGCACGGCGACACCTCGCTGGAGGCGATCGATGCCCACGACGCCGAAACCGGTGAAACGAACCGGCTCGACTCCGGGGCGCTGTTCATCATGATCGGCGCCGATGCCGAGACGGCGTGGCTACCAATCGAGATCGCGCTCGACCGGCACGGCTACGTGCTGACCGGCTCCGACGTACGAGACGCGCGGTCGATGGGAGCTCGAGCGCGACCCGTACCTCCTCGAGACGAGCGTCCCCGGCATCTTCGCGAGCGGCGACGTCCGGTTCGGTCCCGTGAAGCGCGTCGCTGCCGCCGTCGGTGAGGGCAGCATGGCGATCGCCTTCGTCCACCAGTACCTCAGGGAGACCGAGGCGAGGATCGGACCGTAGCGCGCGGCTTCGTCAGCCGACGTCTTCGATGATCTCGACGAGCTCGTCCAGACGGTAGCCCTGGCTGCGAGCGAAGTCGACGAGCTCCCTCGCTCGCTGGACGACGGCGCCACGTTCCGGCGTCCCTGCAACCGAGATGCCACGCCCGCGCCGGAACTCGAGCATTCCCTCGTCGCGGAGCAGCCGCAGCGCGCGTAGCACGGTGTTCGTGTTCACACCGAGCACGGCGGCGAGATCCTTGGCAGGCGGGAGACGCTCTCCGGGCTTCGCCTCGCCCTCGGCGATCGCCCGGCGGATCTCACCGGCCACTTGCTCGTACAGATCCGTGGGGTCGCCCTTGTCCACCTTGACATTCAACATGGTGCTAGTAATACTAGCGCAACTGAGTCAAGGAGGCAGCCGTGACCGTTACCGCCCCGCCTCGCCCGCCCCACCCGAGCGATCCCGTGGATCGCGAGGAGCTCGAGGCTCTCGTCGAGGCGCTGATCGAGGAAGCCAGGCAGCGCACGCAGCGTCGCCGACGCCGATACGCGGCAGTCGTGACCCTCGTCGCGCTGGTCGGAGTCGCGCTCTTCGCGCTGCTCGGACGAAGCGCGCAGTCCCAGACTGCTTCCCCGGAACTCTCCGCACGGTCAAGCCTTCCCGCCGCAGCGCCGAGCTCGAGGATCGCCTTCATCAGCGAGCCTCCCGTCGGCGGTTATTGCGGCGTCGTCTACGTCATGAACGCCGACGGCAGCGGACAGCGCAGGCTGGTCAATAGCACTGAATATTGCGGACAGGAGGCGGCTCCAGCTTGGTCGCCAGACGGGCGGAGGATCGCAATCGTCAGCAACGGGATTCCCCCCGGGACGCCGCCGTTCGGCGAGGGCGGGGTCTACGTCATGAACGCCGACGGCACTGGGCAGCGGAGGCTGACGCGCAGCGCCGGGTCTCCGGCCTGGTCGCCGGACGGGCGAAGGATCGCGTTCCTCCGCGGACGCGACGGCAACTCGGGGATCTTCGTCATGAACACCGACGGCAGCGGGGAGCGGCTGCTGACGCGTGCCGCGGTCGAGTACCAGGGCCAGCTCGCCTGGTCGCCCACTGGCCAGAAGCTCGCCTTCACGCGCGCCTTGACGAGCAAGCCCAACGGCAACCTGGAGATCTATGTCGTGAACGCGGACGGCAGCGGAGCAGCGGAGGCTGACGCGCAGCACGGTGCGAGACAGCGACCCCGTCTGGTCGCCTGACGGGCGGAGGATCGCCTTCGAGAGCAACTCGCAGCTCTGGATCATGAAAGCCGACGGCAGCGGGCAGCGAAGGCTGACGCGCAACGGGGGGCGCAACTTTGCTCCTGCCTGGTCGCCCGACGGGCAGAGGATCGCGTTCGAGCGCCGGACCGGAAGACTGCGATTCGGCGAGTGGTGTAGCGGGTGCGGCAATGCGGCGCGCTTCGAGGTGTGGGTCATGAATGCGGATGGCAGCGAGGCGCGGTTGCTGGCGAGAGACGCGTCGCAAGAACCCTCCTGGTCGCCCGACGGCCGGAAGATTGCGTTCAAGGGGAGGCAGATCGGCGAAGGGCAGTCTGACATCTACGTCATGAACGCCGACGGGACCGGACAGCGGAACCTGACGCGAGGCGCGGGTCGTCGCGAAAGCCAGCCTGTCTGGTCGCCCGCGCAGAAGAAATAGCGCGCAGGGCACAGACCTCACATGGTGAGGACGACTTTTCCTCGGGCGTGTCCTTCTCCCAGGTACCGAAGTGCGTCGCCGATCTCGCCGAGCTCGTAGCGCCGGTCGATGACCGACGTCACCTTCCCGCTCTCGAGAAGCTCTCGCAGGACGAGCATGTCCGCCTTGTCGAGCTTCGCGATGAAGAACACGACCTTCCGGCTGCTCCGAATTGCCGCCACGCGCACACTGACCATGTGACCCAGTGGTCCCAGGAGGCGATTCGTCTTCGGCCCTCCGACGATCACGAGGGTCGCCTGCGGCTCGAGCACACGTTTGCACTCCGACCACGACCTGCTCCCGGCGACATCGAGCAGCAGGTCGTAGCGCCGATCGCTCCGCGTGAAGTCCTCCTGGGTGTAGTCGACGACGTGATCGGCACCGAGCGATCGGGCGATGTCCACATTCGCCGTGCTGCAGACGGCGGTCACCTCCGCTCCGAGCGCCTTGGCGATCTGCACCGCGAACGTGCCCACGCCTCCGGACGCACCGTTGATCAGGACCTTCTGCCCTGGTCGTAGCTGCCCCTTGTCGCGGAGGCCCTGAAGCGCGGTGATCGCCGCTACAGGTACGGCCGCGGCTTCCTCGAACGTCACGTTCGCCGGCTTCGGCACGATCGCCCGATCCGCGCGAGCGCAGACGTACTCGGCGTAGGCCCCGTTTCTCCCGCCGAACACCTCGTCGCCCGGTCGGAACTCCGTGACGTTTCCGCCGACCGCCTCCACCGTCCCCGCGTAGTCGACTCCGAGTCGATTGCTCTTCGGCTTGCGGAGACCCATCTGGGTGCGCCCGACGTACGGCCTCCCCGTCACCTCGTACCAGTCCGCGAGGTTGAGCGAGGCCGCGCGAACCCGGACGAGAACCTCGTCTTCCGTAGGCTCTCGGCTTGTCGACCTCTCGCAGCTCGACGACGTCGGGCGACCCGTACGTGTCCCGGACGGCCGCTTTCATCGCGCCTGCCCGCCGTTCAGCGTAAGGACGACGTTTCCGGTCTTCTTCCAGCTCTCGACGTACCTGGTCGCGTCGACAACGTCCTCCAGCGGGTAGGTGCGGTCGACGACCGCCCGGTACTCGCCCTCTTCGATCAGTCGCCTGATGAAGAGCATGTCGTCCCGCGTGGGCCACTCGACTTGGAAGACGACCTTCCGCGAGTCGAACCAGCGCGTCCAGTAGCGGAGGACGAAGTTGTGCAGCCGGTCGGTCGCGACGAAGATGCCGCCCGGCCTCAGCGCCCGCCGGCACTTCCAGAACGCATGCTTGCCGACAGCGTCGATGATGACGTCATACGTCTGGCTGTTCTTCGTGAAGTCCTCGCGCAGGTAGTCGACCACCTCGTCGGCGCCGAGCGAACGCACGAGCTCGATGTTCTTCGTGTTGCAGACGGCCGTGACATGCGCGCCGAGATGTCTCGCGAGCTGCACTGCCGCCGTGCCCAGCGACCCGGACGCGCCGTACACGACGAGCCGCGTGCCCTTGCCGACTTTGCCGGCGCGCAACGCCCCTTGTCCCTGGTAGGCGCCGTCGAAGATCGCCGCACCCTCCACGAACGGCATGTCCTCGGGCATGTGGATCACGCGATCGGACTCGCGCACGCACAGGTACTCGGCGTGCGCGCCCCAGCGCCGGCCGAACACCCGGTCGCCCGGGCGGAACTCGGTCACGGCGGAGCCGACGGCCTCGACCTCGCCGGCAAACTCGGTCCCGAGGATCTTCTGCTTGGGACGCAGGAAACCGGCCATGAAG
Organism: uncultured Actinomycetes bacterium; assembly: GCA_963850485.1. GTDB lineage: Bacteria > Actinomycetota > Thermoleophilia > Gaiellales > Gaiellaceae > GMQP-bins7. The sequence goes on from CAWKLR010000018.1 coordinate 52,935, forward strand.
CGCCAGAAGAAGGGCTTCGCGGCGCGGATGTGGCAGTCGGTCTGGTTCACAGTGGTCGCGTGCACGCGGACCAGGAGCTCGTCATCCTTCGGCTCCGGCCGCTCGACCTCACGCAGCTCCTGGACCTCCGGCGGCCCGTACTTGTCGTGCACAACTGCCCTCATGCCGTCACTTCCTCTCGGTTCGGTCGCGTGTCGTTCATCGTGAGGACGACGTTCCCGGTCTTCTGACCGGTCTCGACGTACTTCGCAGCCTCGACAACGTCCTCCAGGAGGTAGCGCCGGTCGATCACGGCTCGATACTCGCCCGCCTCGATGAGCACCTTGAGGAGAAGAACGTCCTCCTTCGAATACTTCGTGATCCCGAGCTTCACCTTCCTGCTCCCGATCCAGCGGGTAAGCAAGGCCAGCAGCGGGACGTGCCACATGAACCCGAGGTCGGTGTCGACGAAGGTCCCGCCGGGCTCCAACGATCGTCTCGCCCGCCGGAACGAGTACTTGCCGACCGCGTCGAAGACGACGTCGTACGTCTTGCCATTCTCGGTGAAGTCCTCCCGCAGATAGTCGACGACCTCGTCAGCACCAAGCGATCGCACAAGCTCGACGTTCTCGGTGTTGCAGACCGCCGTGACGTGCGCTCCGAAGTGCTTCGCGAGCTGCACGGCTGCGGTTCCAACCGAGCCGGACGCGCCGTACACGAGGACGCGCTGCCCCTTCCAGCTCACCGGCCTTTCTCAAACAGGCGAGCGCGAGCGCCGCTCCGTCGCAGACCGGCGGCGGCTTCCTCGAAGGTCATGCCGGTCGGCATGTGCGCGAGCGCGCCGCTCTCCCGAACGCAGACGAGCTCTGCGTGCGCTCCCGAACGGACACCGAAGACGCGGTCGCCGACGTCGAACTCGGTGACGGCCGATCCAACCGCCTCCACCTCGCCGGCCAGCTCCAGCCCGAGGACTTTCTGCTTGGGTCGAACCAACCCGGTGAAAAAGCGGCTGATGAATACCTCGGCGCTGCGAAGTCCGCAGTCGGTCCGGGTTACGGTGGATGCGTGGATCCTGACGAGGACTTCGTCGTCCTCGGGGACGGGCCGCTCGACCTCTTCGAGTCGCAGAACATCCGGCGGTCCGTACCTCTCGTAGACGACAGCCTTCATGCCGTCGCTCCGTTCACCGTCAGGACGACGTTTCCCGACTTCTGACCCGTCTCGACGTACCTCGTCGCCTCGACGACGTCCTCCAGGCGGATACCGGCGGTCGATGACCGCTCGGTACTTCCCGGCCTCGATGAGCTCCTTCACGAAGAGGACGTTCTCCTGCGTGTACTTCGGGATCGGAAGCGTCACCTTCTTACTTCCGAGCCAGCGGGTCACCAGCGCAAGTGGCGGGACGTGCCACATGAACCCGAGGTCGGTCTCCACGTAGGTCCCGCCGGGTTCGAGTGACCCCCGGCAGCGCCTGAACGAGTGCTTTCCGACCGCGTCGACGACGACGTCGTACGTCTTGCCGTTCTTCGTGAAGTCCTCCTGCAGGTAGTCCACGACCTCGTCGGCGCCGAGCGATCTCACGAGCTCGAGGTTCTTCGTGTTGCTGACAGCGGTGACGTGCGCGCCGAAGTGCTTGGCCAACTGCACCGCTGCAGTTCCGATGGCTCCGGACGCGCCGTAGATGAGGATGCTCCGACCCTCGAGCGGGCCTGCCTTTCGAAGGCACGCGAGGGCGATGATCGCTCCGTCGCAGACGGCCGCAGCTTCATCGAAGGACATCCCGGCCGGCTTGTGCGCGAGCGCACCCTTCTCCCGAACGCAGACGTACTCTGCGTTTGCGCCCGATCTGAGGCCGAAGACCTCGTCGCCGACTGCGAACTCGCGGACGTCCGCGCCGACCGACTCGACGACTCCCGCCAGCTCCGTGCCGAGGATCCTCTGCTTCGGTCCACGGAGTCCGGTGAAGAGCCGCGAGAAGAACGGGTGTGCTGCCCGGGATCCGCAGTCGGACCGAGTGACCGATGTGGCGTGGACCCTGACGAGGACCTCGCCTTCCTTCGGTGTAGGACGTTCGACGTTCTCGAGCCGCAGAACTTCTGGAGGCCCGTATCGGTCGTGGACAACAGCTCTCACGTTTGCTTCCTCTCTTCACGCTGGAATCGATGAATCGGACCGCCGTGGCTCCACGCCCGCCCTGCCCTGAAGAGCTCCGCGGGCCTGCCACCGGCGGGGCCGGGCTTCGCTCGGCGCCCGGTCGGGATCACCCAGCCGTCCTCGGCGACGATGCTCCGTCTGAAGTTCGCGGCGTCGAGCTGCACGCCCCAAACAGCTTCGTACACTGCGCGCAGCTCGGCCAAGGTGAAAGTCGTTCCGACGAACGCCGTCGCGATGCCGGAGACCTCGAGCTCGACACGGGCACGCTCGATCGCATCGCGAACGATCTGCAGGTGGTCGAACGCGAGAACGATCTTGCCCTTGAGCACTTCGGAGACGGGGATCAGAGCGGCGTCCGCGGCGTCCGTGCCCGCCGCCACCGCTCCCACGTCGCGAAGCACCGCGAGATACGCGACGGTCACGACGTTCATGCGCGGGTCGCGCTGGGGATCGCCGTACGCACCGAACTGGGTCAGCAGACTCGGGACGTCGACGCTGGTCTCCTCGCGCAGTTCTCGCCGGGCGGCCTCGTCCAGCGTCTCGGTGGGACGCTTGAAGCCGCCCGGAATCGCCCACATTCCCTCGAACGGCGCTTCACCGCGGCGCACGAGCAGCATGTGCAGTGCGCCTTCCGACATGGTCAGGATCACCATGTCCACCGTGACGGCGAACGCCGGGAACTGCGACGGGTCGTAGCCCGCCGGGGGCCCCGCCTCTCTGCGCGTGTTCGTCACGCGCTCACCGTGCCCGCCGCGCCTCGCCGGACACGGCTACCGGTCGGCCGGTTTCGCGTCCGGCGCACACGGTCTTGCCGGTCGAGGTGCTGCAGATAGTCGAACGGAAGCGGGGCAAGAAGCATGTTTTCCTCCTCGGGGTTTTGGTCGCTGCGACGCTTACTGTAGCAGCTTGTTCTGGTCTTGTCGACCAAAACCATTTTCCTCGCACCGAGGAGCTCGCTTACGCTTCCGGCTTCTCCCAGACCGACACGTGCTTCCGGCTCTCGCTGGTGAACGGCTCCCGCTTCCAGCCGCTCCAACGCTCGCGCAGCCGCATCCCCGCGAGCTCCGCCATCAGATCGAGCTCCGACGGCCACACGTATCGAAACGGGATCGAGTTGCGCTCGACTTGCCCCTGGACGAGCTCGAAGTGATGCGAGATCAGGCCTTGGTTCGCGACGTCGAACTCATCGAATCCCCAGCTTGTCTCGCTCACGTACAGCGGGAGGAGGGTCTCGCCGGGCGGGAGTCGCTGCAGATCCGGAACTCCCACCTCAATAACGAAGCAGCCGCCGGGCTCGAGGTGTGCGGCGACATTGCGGAAGCAGGCGACCTGTGCGGGTTGCGTGGTCAGGTTGTTGATCGTGTTGAAGACCAGGTAGGCGACGGCGAACGTCGCATCCACGGTCGACGTTGCGAAGTCGCCGATCGTGACTCCGATCTCCTCGCCCCCCGGCTTCGCGCGCAGCCTTGAGGCCATCGCCCTCGACAGCTCGATGCCGTGCACTGCGACTCCTCGCTCGGCCAGCGGCAGCGCGATTCGCCCCGTCCCGATCCCGAGCTCGAGCGCGCGTCCGTTGCCGGCGAGCTCGACGAGAAAGTCGACAACGGGGTCGACCTGCTGCGGGTCGAACAACTCTGCGATCTCGGCGGACTCGTCGTACCTCGCGGCGACGCGCTCGTCGAAGTAGCCGTCGTCTCCGGGCACGGCCGGAAGGTATCGCGATGAGTTTCGCCCGCGCTCGGAGTCTGACCCACACAACGCTGGCGAGAGGAGGAAACGAGATGCCGACGCGTATCGACGAGCAGTTCGAAGCGACGTTGCAGAAGAGCCCGGCGAAGGGCGGCTGGACGTATGTCGTCTGGTCCGAGTCCGTCGAGTTCTTCGGAACGCGCGGACTCGTGAAGGTGCGTGGATCGATCGACGGGCATGTGTTCAAGAGCTCGTTCATGGCCATGGGAGACGGCACGCACAAGCTTCCCGTCAAGGCAGACCTCCGAAAGGCGATCGGCAAGGAGGCCGGAGACACGGTGACGGTACGGCTTAGGGAGCGGACGTGAGTGGATCCCTGCAGAGCGTTGGGGCGATCACGCTCTTCGTCGAGGATCCGAGGCGAGCCAAGGCGTTCTACGAGAGGGTGCTCGACGCGCCGGTGATCTACGAGGATGAGGACGCCGCGACGTTCGGCTTCGAGAACACCATGATCAATCTGCTCAGCCTCCAAGCAGCACGCGAGCTCATCGACCCCGGAACCGTCGGCGGCCCCGAGGCCGGCTCGCGCGTGCAGCTCACGATCTGGGTGGACGATGCAGACGCGGCGTGCGCGGAACTTCGGAGCCGTGGCGTCGAGCTGTTGAACGGGCCGCTCGACCGGGAATGGGGTGTACGGACTGCCTGCTTCGCCGATCCCGATGGCCATGTCTGGGAGGTCGCGCAGAAGCTCCCCGGGCCCGAGGGCTCCTAGAACGTTGCTCTCAGGGAAGTGCCGCTGCGGCGCGGTTCGCTACGAGGTCTCGGACGAGTTCCTCTACGCGATGAACTGTCACTGCTCGGAATGCCGAGCGGCGACCGGCTCGGCCTTCAAGGCGTTCGCCGGCATCGAGCGAGAGAAGCTCACGATCACCGAGGGATTGGGCGACATCGCGGTCTTCGGAGAGGACGACCTGAACGACACGCGCTGCCGGGCGTGTGGTTCCTTCCTCTTCTCGGTGGTGCGGGACGGCGCGTACGTCCACGTCGCCATGGGGTCGCTGGTCGACGCCCCGGCGATCCGTCCGACGAGGCACATCTTCGTCGGCTCCAAGGCGCCGTGGTTCGAGATCACCGACGACCTGCCGCAATTCGAGGAGCTCTAGCGTGTGATTACTCTCGGGCAATGAGGCGAGTGTTGGTGACCGGCATGTCGGGTACAGGGAAGTCGACGGCGCTGGCCGAGCTCGGCCGGCGTGGCTTCCGGGTCGTCGACACGGACGAACCCGGTTGGAGTGAATGGGTTCCCGCGTCCGATGCGGTCGAGGGTGAGTGGCTGTGGAGGGAGGACCGCATAGCCCAGCTTCTGGCGCCGGAGGACGAGCGGACGCTCTACGTGCAAGGGTGCGTGTCGAACCAAGGGAAGTTCTACGACCGGTTCGACGCGGTCGTCCTGCTCAGCGCACCCGCCCAGGTGATCCTCGATCGCATCGAGCGCAGGACGATGAACGACTACGGCAAACGGCCCGAGGAACGGGATCTCATCCTTTCGCAGATCGAGTCGGTGGAGCCGTTGTTGCGGGCGACGTGCACGCACGAGATCGATGCGCGCAGACCACTCGATGACGTCGTCGACGCGCTGATCGCCATCGGAAAGGACGGTTCCTCCTAGGGCAGCGGGATGCTTCCGCTGCCGGCCAGGCAGTCGGCGAGGTAGAGCGCAGTTCCCGGATCGCCGGTCCAGAGGGTGTGCCGGCCACTGCCGAATTCCCTGCGTGCACGCGCCACCTGGGCCACCGAGTGCATTGCGAAGGCGCGGGCACGCTCGAGCCACAGCTCGTACACCTGACCGGTCCTTGCGCGAACCGTCGCACCTACCATCGACCGGTGCCCCCGACCCTCACGATCACGCCGGCAACGGCGCGCCGGTTCCTCGCCCTACGCCACTACCTCGCCCCGCCGCGGTCCCTGCCGGAGGGTCGGGAGGGGATCCTCGCCGTCTTCGAGCGGTTCGGCTCGATCCAGTTCGATCCGCTCGAGGTCGCCGGCCGGAACCACGACCTCGTGCTCCTCGCCCGCGTCCCGGGCTACCGCCGCGAGCTGACCGACGCACTTCTCTACGAGGAACGAGTTCTCTACGAGACGTACAACAAGGGCCTGAGCCTCGTCCCGACGGCCGATCTGCCCTGGTATCGGATCACCTGGGACCTGAACCGCGCCGTGCAGGAGGCCAGCGTCTTCGTCGAGCACGCCCCGCTCGTCGCCGAGCTTCTCGAGCGGATCCGGGCGGACGGCCACCTTTCCTCGACCGACATCGCGCCTCGCGCGGCGATCGACTGGTACTGGCGCCCGACGAACCAGGTTCGGGCGATCCTCGAGGCGCTCGCGCAGTCCGGGATCCTCGCGATCGCGCGACGCGACGGCAACCGCCGGATCTACGACCTGGTCGAGCGGCTGTTCCCGGCCGAGCTCCTGGCCGAACGGCCTGCGGAGCTCGAGCAGCGCCGCTTCAAGCTCCTCTCGCGCTACCGCGCCCATGGCCTCCTTGGAACCGGCGGCGGGGCGGAGGTCTGGTACGGGACGGGACGAACAAGCGCCTTCCGCAGGGAGCGGCGCACGGAGCTGGTCGAGGCGGGCGAGCTCGTCCCCGTGACGGTGGACGGGCTGCGCGGCGAACGCCATGTCGTGACCGCCGAGCTACCTCTCCTCGAGCAAGCCGAGCGTGAGGTAGCCGCCGGCGACCCGCCCGGCGGCACCGCTCCCGGGGCGACCTTCCTCGCCCCGCTCGATCCGCTCGCCTGGGACCGAGACTTCCTCCGCTCGCTGTACGGCTTCGACTACATCTGGGAGGTCTACGTCCCTGCCGCCAAGCGACGGTGGGGCTACTACGTCCTGCCACTCCTCTTCGGCGACCGGTTCGTCGGCCGGATCGAGCCGCGGATCGACCGCAAGGCAGGAGTCCTTCACGTGGTCGGACTGTGGTGGGAAGACGGTTTCGACCCGATGGCGACCGACGGCTTCAGCGAGGCGTTCTGCGCGGCCCTGGACGCCTATCGCCGGTTCGGCGGGGTCGACCGGATCCGGCTGCCGCGGACGGCCCGTGCGCGGGGGATTGCGGCCGAGGTCCGGAAACGGCTCGGCTGAGTCGAGCCGCCTCGCCCACCTGCGGGAGGCGGTATCAGCCGAGCCGACGCTTCGGTAGGTTTCGTGGCGATGGCAACCCGAGAAGCCGCCTGCCACTGTGGGCAACTTCGCTTGGAGGTGGCAGGCGATCCCTTCGTGGTTTCCATGTGTCACTGCCTTGCCTGCAAACGGCGGACGGGAAGCGCCTTCGGAATGCAGGCGGCCTTCACACCGGATCAGGTGCAGGTCGTCGGTCGCTTCAGCGACTACCTCCGAGTTTCCGACGAGGCGGACAGGAAGGAGCATGTCTTTCACTTCTGCCCTGAGTGCGGCTCGCAGGTCTTCTACACGGAGCCGGACGAGCCGGACCTGATCGTCGTCTCGGTGGGCTCGTTCGCGGACCCGTCCTTCCCGCCGCCGACGGAATCGGGCTACGACTCACGACGGCATCCGTGGCTGACTGTCCCGGCGACGATCGAACGTCGCGACGGGCAGTAGCCGCAATGACCTTTGCGGTCGCGGCCGACTCCTACGACCGGTTCATGGGCCGGTATTCCGTTCCCCTCGCGCCCCTGTTCGCGGATTTCGCGGACGTGGTCGCCGGCCAGCGCGTGCTCGACGTCGGCTGCGGGCCCGGCGCGCTCACGACGGAGCTGGTCGGACGGCTCGGCGCGGACCGCGTTGCAGCCGTCGACCCCTCGGAGCCGTTCGTCACTGCAGCGAGAGAGCGCAATCCTGGTGTCAGCGTGGAACGTGCGCCGGCCGAGCGGTTGCCGTTTGCCGACAACGAGTTCGATGCGGCCCTGGCCCAACTCGTCGTCCACTTCATGGCAGACCCCATTGCCGGGCTCTCGGAGATGGCGCGCGTGACGCGCAAGGGCGGCGTCGTGGCAGCGTCCGTCTGGGATCACGCCGGCGGGAAAGGGCCGCTCGGCCCGTACTGGGACGCGGTGCGCGAGCTCGACCCCGGCGTGGTGGACGAATCGAAGCTGGCCGGCGCGCGGAAGGGTCACCTGGCCGAGTTGCTCGAGGCGGCAGGTCTGCGCGAGATTCGGGAGTCGCACCTCGAGGTGAACGTCGAGCATCCGACCTTCGAGGACTGGTGGGATCCGTTCACGCTCGGCGTCGGCCCTGCAGGCGACTACGTCGCCCGCCTCGACCCCGAACGACGTGCCGAGCTGCAGGAACGCTGTCGCGAGAGATTCCCCGCGGAACCGTTCGTGCTGACGTCGCGCGCCTGGGTGGCGCGAGGTCTGGCTGCCTAGCGGGCCTCGGTGACGAGGACGCCGCCCCAATCGGCAGGGTCGACGTCGGCGATCGACTGCGAGAACGTCCAGCGGTGTCCGCCAAGATCCTCTGCGTTGTACTGGCGCTCGCCGTACGGGTAGTCGGTCGGTGAGCTCGAGATGCGGGCGCCGGCCGCCAGCGCTTGCCCGTGGTGCGCATCGACGTCTTCGACCCGGACGAGCACGGACTGTGACGCGACCTCCTTCGAGCCACCGTCGATCACGATGATCGCACCGTCGCCGTACACGAGCTGCGCGCGGTGATTGCCGATGCGCAGGCGCACGGCGAAGCCGAAGGCCTCGCAGAGCCAGTTCGACGCCTTGACGACGTCCGCGTACGCGAGCTCCGGAATGATGGTCGCCGCAGGAACCGAGCGGTTCGTGATCTTCGTGTTCATGCCTCCGGGTTGGCGACCCTGACCTCCTGCAGAACCCAGCTGTTCCCGTCCGGATCGCTGAAATCTGCGAACGAGTTGTACTTGCGGTGCTCGGGATCCGGGCCGGGCTTCCAGCCGTCCGGCGTCATGTGCCGAATCTCGCCGATCTCCACGCCGCGCCCGACGAGCTCGGTCCGCGCGGCCTCGATGTCGGAAACGATCAGGTGCGTTCCGCGCACCGAGCCCGGTGCAGCATGCGTGATTCCGCGCCCGATGGTGATCGAGCACGCGGAGCCCGGCGGCGTCATCTGCACGACGCGGAACTCGTCGTTCGGCTCGTGGTCGACGTCGAGGTCGAACCCGACCGTCTCGACGTAGAAAGCCTTGGCCCGATCGACGTCCGAGACGGGGATCAGGACGAGCTCGAGCTTCAGGTCCATCAGGATGCCTCTTGCGGCACGAGTTGCTGCACCGCCCACTCGTTGCCGTCCGGGTCGCTGAAGAAGACGAACCTTCCCCACGGAAACTCCTGGACATCGCTCGCCTCGACTCCGCGCGCGACGAGCTCGTCGTGCGCGGCCTCGATGTTCGAGACCACCATCTGCATGCCCTTGACGGAACCTGGAGCCGCGTCCGAGATCCCCTTCCCCAGGGCGATCGAGCAGGCAGAGCCCGGGGGCGTCAGCTGCACGAAGCGAATCTCGTCCGAGACCGCATGGTCGTGGTCGGCGTTGAAGCCAGCCTGCTCGGTGTAGAAGGCCTTGGCGCGATCCACATCCGAGACGGGAATCGCCACTAGCTCGAGCTTCCAATCCACGTTCAGCTCCTCTCGTTCGACGTTCTCCAAGGGGACGCTATCGACCTGCGTATGCGAACATATGTTCGTGTACGCCGAGCCCACGATCCTGCACGCCGACCTGGACGCGTTCTTCGCCTCGGTCGAGCAGCGGGACGATCCTCGCCTGCGGGGGCGACCGCTGATCGTCGGCGGCGGGGTCGTGCTCGCCGCGAGCTACGAGGCCAAGGCGTTCGGCATCCGGACGGCGATGGGAGGACGGCGTGCCCTACGGCTGTGTCCTCACGCGATCGTCGTCCCGCCGCGGATGGCTGCGTACTCGGCGGCGAGCAAGGCGGTGTTCGAGGTCTTCGAGGACACGACGCCGCTCGTCGAGGGCCTCTCGATCGACGAGGCGTTCCTCGACGTGCGCGGGCTCCAGCGGCTCGCGGGCCGGCCGACGGAGATCGCGGCGCAACTGCGTCGAAAGGTGCTCGAAGAGGTCGGGCTCCCCATCACCGTGGGAATTGCCAGGACGAAGTTCCTCGCGAAGGTCGCCAGCGCGGTGGCGAAGCCGAACGGTCTTCTGCTCGTTCCGCCGGACGGCGAGCTCACCTTCCTGCATCCACTCCCGGTGGAGCGGCTGTGGGGCGTGGGTCGCGTCACGGCCGAGAAGCTGCACAGCCGCGGGCTCACCACCGTAGGCCAGATCGCCAGCCTCGAGGAACCGCTGCTCGTCGCGATGCTCGGGCGTGCGTCAGG
>CAWKLR010000019.1:0-359294 GCA_963850485.1 uncultured Actinomycetes bacterium
CCGCTGCGCCGCGCGTGCTCGAGCGGGGTGACGCCGTCGGCATCCGCGATCTCGATGTCCGCCCCCGCACCGACCAGGATCCGCACGATCTCCTGGTGCGCGGCACCGCCATCGCCCAGGATCACTGCCTCGAGCAGCGCCGTCCACCCGAGATCATTGACGTGGTCGAGGTCGATCGCGGTTCGCACGAGCTCCCGTACGACCTCGACGTGGCCGCGGTCGGCCGCTGGAATCAGCGCCGTCCCACCGAAGCGGTTCGTACGCGTCAGGTCGGGATCTCCACGAAGCACAGCCCGCAGGATCTCTCCATTGCCGGTCTCGCCGGTCGCCAGGAACGCATTCGTGCGTGTGTCGTCCTGGATGTCGACATCGGCGCCGGCTGCGATCAGCGCCTGAACGATCTCGAGATCGTCGGCGTAGACGGCGGCCGTGACCGCAGTCCGTCCCTGCGCATCTCTCGAGTCGACGTCTACACCGCGGCCGAGCAACTGCCTGACGGACGCGAGATCTCCACGCGCCGCGGCCTCGACGAGGCCCGCGTCCTCGTCCCGAGAGCTCTCACCGCCACAAGCGGACATGAACAACAGCAGCGCGAACACGAAAGGGCGCACGCATCAGTATCGCAGTGCCTTGGGCTTGGGCTTGAGCTACCCCCGCCACCGGGCCCCGCTATCAGGGGGTGGGCAGGCCACGCTCAGGCAGCCGTTCTTGCGGGTCGCCGGACGCGCGATGGCGCATCGCACACGTCATCCCGGCCGCGTCTCGGCGAACCTGTCGAGGTGCTCGACCTCGGACGGCGTTAGCTCGAAGTCGAAGATGGCTGCGTTCTCGGCGATCCGCTCCCCGTTCGTCGACTTCGGGATCGCGACGATCCGGTGCTCGAGGTGCCAGCGCAGGACGATCTGGGCCGGGGTTACGCCGTTGTCTTCGGCAATCCGAACGAGTTGCGAGTCGCGCAGGTTCATTGTCCTGAGCGGGCTGTAGCCCTCGAGCTGCACACCACGGCGACGGTGCGCCTCGAGCACGTTCCGGTCGAAGAGCGCAGGGCTCCACTCGATCTGGTTGACCGTGGGCAAGCGGCCCGTCGCCCGCTCGAGCTCGTCGAGTTGCCGAACGCTGTAGTTGCTTACCCCTACCTCGCGTGCGAGCCCTTCCGCCTGCAGCTCGAGCAGCCGCTCCCATACGTCCGGCCGCGCGAGCCCGCTGGGCGGCCAATGGATGAGCCACAGGTCGACGTACCCGAGCCCGAGCGCGACAAGACTGTCCTCGAGTGTCGCTCGCTCACGACCTGCGCGGCTCGGGGGCAACTTCGTCGTGATGAAGAGCTCCTCGCGCGGCACGCCACTTTCGGCCACGGCCCGCCCCACCTGCTCTTCGTTCCCGTACGCCGTCGCGGTGTCGATGTGCCGGTACCCAACCTCGATCGCGCGAAGGACCGCATCGAGGGCGCTGCGACCCCGCGCCTGCCACGTGCCGAGCCCGAGAATCGGCATCTTGCTGCCCGCAGCGAGCTCGATGCTCGCATTTACGATCTGCCGCTCTTCGCTCACGGCCTTAATTGTCCAGATCTCCGACGCCAAAGCCGCGGTCGCCTCTCAGTTCGGGGGAGGAGGAGGGAGGCGCGGGTGAGACCCGGCGTGCACGAGGCGACGTCACAGTAGAAATCCGCTCTGCGCCTGCGGTTCGAACGCATGGGCCCGTGGTGGATTGCGACGACGGCCGTCTTCGAGCCCGGAGAAACGGCCGATGAAGCGTGCCGGGATCGAACCGGCGACCTCCGGCTTGCAAAGGAGGCGAGATACGTCTCTGAGCGCTACGTGGCGTGACGAGACGGCATGAACCTAGCGTTCCGTCTGACAGGGTGACACTCCTCGCTACTGGAGAAGTTGACCAGTGTGTTGACCAGTTCGTAGTCAGGGTTGGCGACGCACTACGCCGCGAACAGGCCCTCGCCCGAACGCTTCGCGAGGGGGAGGGGTGTCCTGGGGCACGCAGCTTCTGGCAGGCTGACTCATGGTGAGCAGCCAGCCGATCCAGCTTGACGTACGCATTCCTGGTCGCGACGAGGCGTGGCTTCGTGCGGCACGCCGCGCTCGCGTCCTCTCCTGGATCAGCCTGGTGTGGATGGGGGCCGAGGGCGTGCTCGGCATAACACTTGGCGTCCTGGCAGGCTCGATTGCGCTGATCGGGTTCGGCCTCGACTCCTTCGTCGAAGGTGTCGCGAGCCTCGTGATCATCTGGCGGTTCACTGGTGCTCGCCTGCACTCGGAAGCGGCGGAGCGGCGAGCGCAGAAACTCGTCGCCGCCCAGTTCTTCATCCTCGCTCCGATCGTCTCTTTCGAGGCACTCCGGCAACTGACAACGGGTGATGAGCCGAGCGTCACTTGGCTCGGGATCGTGCTCGCGACGACCAGCTTGATCGGGATGCCGCTACTGGGAGTCGCGAAGCGCCGACTAGCCGACCAACTCGGCTCCGCCGCGACTCACGGCGAAGGGACTCAGAACCTTCTCTGCGCGTATCTCGCCGCTGCGGTGCTTGTCGGTCTACTCGGAAACGCGCTATTCGGGCTGTGGTGGCTTGACCCGCTCGCCGCGCTCGTGATCGCCGGGGTCGCGGTTCGCGAGGGCATCGAGAGTTGGCGCGGGGAAGGCTGCTGCGCGGCGTGCTGATGCCGTTCCCGCTCTAGCCGTACTCGACCTCCACAGGCTCGTCGCCCTCCGGGCCGAGGGCACCGGGTGCGAGGACGGCCACGAAGACAGTTTCGCGTGACTCGCCGATGGTGCCCAACTCGCCAGCTGTGACGACGGCGCGGGACTTGCCTGTCGGCAGAAACCCGATCACGAGGGACGGTGCGTCACTGCGACCCTCCACAGGAGACGCCACCGCGTACACCCCTCGCGACGCGCCCGAGGTCAGCGGATCGCAGAGGCTCGAGGAGAGGTACGGGTCTCCCGAGATCGCGATGCAGCGTTCGGCGTTCTCTCCCCGGAGGAGATCAACGTTTACCGGATCGCCTCGGCTGACCGCGAACAAGCGGCCTTGTGGCCTGACGGGATCGCTTGTCGATTCGCCACTCGTATCCGACTCGCCTGACTCCCTTGCGACCGCGAGCACAACGGCACCCGCTACCAGCGCGAGTCCGCCAAGGGCTGCGAGTGCGGCTGCCGACACCCGGGCGCCGCGGCTACTCACACTCTCATCCTAAGTCGATGCGGACATCCCGAAGCCACCCGGCCGCCTTCAGCGTCGAGGGGGGTCACCACGATGAGGGTTCCGGGCCACCACGCGCCCCTCTAGCGTGCCTCCCTGAAACGATGAAAGCCCCGCGTTAGCGGGGCTTTCTGGCCATGGAGCGTACCGGGATCGAACCGGCGACCTCCGGCTTGCAAAGCCGGCGCTCTCCCAGCTGAGCTAACGCCCCGAGACGGTCGATTGTACCCCCGGCTCGGACCAAGCCAGGGTCGAGATCTATGCCTGGGTGCCGTCCACACCTCGGCGCTCCAGCGTGCGCAATCCGTCCCCGAACGAACGTTCCGCAGAGGCCGTCCGCGTCTGCTGCTCGAGACGGCGCAGACGCTCGTCCAGCTCGTCGAGCTCGGCGCGGCTCATGCCCGCGGCGACGGCCGTGGTTCCCTCGCCGCTCGCTCCCGCAGCCTGCTCGATCGCTCGGCCGTGCTCGAGCAGGGCGAGCTCGCGGCGTGCGAGGTCGTCGCTTTGCGCGGCGAGCTCGGCCTGTGTCCGTGCGAAGGCCTTTTCGGCTTGTTGGAGCTTGGTCAGTCGCGTCTCGATCTGCGCCAGGCGGGCTTCCGCGTCGGGAGCTCCGGTCTTGCGAGCGAGCTCTGCCTCCTCCCTGATCATCGTGCGCTCACGCGCAGCGAGCTCGTTCTCGCGCCGGTTCAGCTCTTGCGCGCGCGCGGCCAGGCCGACCTGCGCGTGGACGAGTGCTTCATCTGCGCCGGCGGGAAGGGCCGACATCCCGCCTCGACTCGCCTTGGCGATCGTGTCAGCGAGCTGGCGCTCCTTCTTCTCGACGGATGCGACGCGCTCGGTCAGCTCTTTGCGAAGGCGTCCGAGCTCCTCCTCTGCGGAGATGCGGATCGCGCGCAGGCGGTCGTATTCCGCATCGATGGAAACCGGCTCTGGTGCTTCGCGTCGACCGAAAAGTGGCACTCGTCGATGATATGCGGGAGCCGGTCGTTCTCCTGCAACGAGCGCTACGCCGCGCGCTCGAGGCGCTCTTCGGCTCGCGCGCGCCGCACGATGTCCTCTCGCTCCCCGAAGCGCAGGCGTGCTTTCTCCATGCGAAGCAACTGCCAGAGCTCCTGCAGGCGGGCGTCGAGCTCTGCGATCTCTTCCTTGACCGCAGGATCGAGGCCACCGGAGAGGGTGTGCCAGAGGTCCTGGCGCACCTCCGAGATGCGCTCGATCTCGTCATGGATCTGATCAGGTGTCATGTTCGCTGAAACGACGGCCATGACCGCTGCATTCCCGAGCGGAAACGCGTTCAAACCTCAGTCGTACCCGAGCTCTGCGATCCGCTCCTCGTCCAGCCCGAAGTAGTGCGCGAGCTCGTGCAGCACCGTGATTCTGATCTCCTCACGGAGCTCCTCCGGGTCCGGAAAGCTTTCCTCGAGCGGGGTCCGGTAGATCGAGATCTTGTCCGGCAGCTGGCCGCCCATGTCGCCGCGCTCGGGTAGCGGTACACCGTGGTAGAGACCGAAGAGATCGGGATCTTCGGGATGCTCGTCCTCGACGACGACGGCGATGTTGTGCAGCGCCTGAGCAAGGTGGGGCGGGAGCTCGTCGAGCGCGGCCCGAACGTGATCCTCGAACGACATTCGCTATCTGATGACGAGCGCCATCAGCGCTTTCTGGGTGTGCAGGCGGTTCTCGGCCTGCTCCCAGGCCAGGCAGCGCGGGCCGTAGAGGACGTCGGCCGCGATCTCCTCCCCGACGTGGGCGGGCAGGCAGTGCAGCGCCATCGCATCCGGTGCGGCGAGGGTCAGGAGCTCGGCGTCGACGCGGTACGGCTCCAGGTCTGCGAGCCGTCGCGCGCGATCGTCGTCCTGACCCATGCTCGTCCAGACGTCGGTGTAGACCGCGTTTGCGCCTCGCACGGCTTCGCGCGGATCGGTGCCGAGCTCGATGCTGCCTCCGTTGGCATGTGCGTCCTCCGCTGCGGCCTCGACGAACAGGGAATCGGGCTCGTACCCTGGCGGCGTCGCCGCCGTGAACTCCATCCCGAAGCGCGCTGCGATGCGCATCAGCGAGTGGCAGACGTTGTTTCCGTCCCCGACGTACGCAAGCCGAACTCCTGAGAGCGTCCCGAAGCGCTCTCGCAGCGTCATCGCGTCCGCGAGAGCTTGCAGGGGATGCGTCTCGTCGGTGAGGCCGTTGATCACCGGGATTGCCGCATGCTCGGCGAACTCCTCGACCTCCTCCTGGTCGAACGTTCGGATCATCAGCGCGGAGAGGAACCGCGAGAGGACGAGCGCCGTGTCGCGATACGACTCCCCACGCGCGAGCTGGAGCTCTCCGGCGGGGAGGAAGAGTGCCATCCCTCCGAGCTCGGCGATCCCGACCTCGAAGGCAACTCGGGTCCGCGTCGAGGGCTTGTGGAAGATGAGGCCGATCGTCCGTCCGGGCAGCAGCCGAAGCTCGCGGCGTCGCGCGCGCTCGGCCTTGAGCTCGTCAGCGAGGTCGAGCAGCGTCTCGAGCTCGTCGCGACTCCAGGCAGCGATGCGAGTAAAGCTTCGGCCCTTCAAGCTCTGGGGGACTCCGGCCACTGGCTGATGCTAGAGGCTCCGGGCTCGCTTCCTGCCTTCCGCCTGCGCTCGACGAGCGCGCTAGAGTCGCGGCGTGTCCAGCTTCGCCGACTCCCTCAACGATCAGATAGGCCACGAGTTCGGTGCATCGCAGCAGTACGTCGCGATCGCGGCGTACTACGACGGCGAGACGCTCCCGCTGCTCGCCGGCCACTTCTACCGCCAGGCGGTCGAGGAGCGAAACCACGCGATGATGATCGTCCAGTATCTCCTGGACTCGGACGAGCGGGTCACGGTGCCGGGGGTGTCTGCGCCGCAAACCGACTTCTCGGATGCGGTGGCTCCGGTCGCTCTCGCGCTCGCTCAGGAGAAACGCGTCACGGACCAGATCGTCGAGCTCGTCAAGCTTGCCCGCGCGGAGGGAGAGCTCGTGGGGGAGCAGTTCCTCCACTGGTTTCTTCAGGAGCAACGTGAGGAAGTCGCGTCGATGACGGAGCTTCTCGCGATCATCGAGCGCGGACGCGACAATCTTCTGCATGTGGAGGAGTATCTGAACCGCTCATCCGGTGGTGAGAACGCGCTCGAGGCCGGTGCCCCGCCCGTCGCCGGCGGCGCGCTGTAAATCCCCGTCGTGCGTCGCCGTCGACGATGCTCGAGCTGAGCTTTCAGACCGAGCGCCGGACTCAGCTCCTCGACATCACGCACGAGGTTCGCGAAGCCGTCTCCGGCCAGGAGGGATCCGCGATCCTCGTCTACGTGCCGCACACGACGGCAGGAGTGACGATCAACGAGCACGCGGACCCGGCGGTCGCGCGCGATCACGAGACGGCCCTCGAACGCATGGTCGAGGACGGATGGTCGTGGCAGCATCACGAGCCGGGCGAGGAGAACGCCCCGACGCACGTTCGCGCCTCGTTGCTGGGTTCGAGCGTCGTCGTCCCGCTGGGCGACGACGGCGCACTTGCGCTCGGAACCTGGCAAGGGATCTTCTTCTGCGAGTTCGACGGGCCGCGCGAGCGAACGGTCTACGTTTCCGTTCTTCGCTAGTCGACGGCCCCGGCGACGGAGTTTGTCGCGAGAAAAACGAGGGTCTGACCCTGGGCATGTCCTCTTGGGCCACGTCGTCGCGTCACAAGTTCGTGCGAATCGTTCCACGGCTACGCTGGCCGGCATGGCCGCGCCTGTTCGGAGGGGTGAGGAGCTCGAGCTCCAGATCGACTCGCTCGCCTACGGCGGAAACGGCGTCGCCCGCCTGAACGGCTTCGTCGTGTTCGTGCGTGGCGCGCTCCCCGGCGACCGTGTGAGCGCGACGGTCACGAAAGTAAAGCGTGGTTTTGCCGAGGCGGAGGCGCGGGAAGTGCTGACAAGCAGCGGTGACCGCGTGGAGGCGCCGTGCCCGCACTTCGGAGTTTGCGGGGGGTGCCGCTTCCAGGATCTCGCGTACGAGGCGCAGGCAGCCGCCAAGGAGCAGCAGGTTCGCGACTCCCTGATTCGCATCGGAAGGTTGCCGAACCCGACAGTCGAGCCGATCGTGCCCGCGGCGTCGCTCTACCACTACCGAAACAAGCTCGAGTACTCCTTCACGACGACCGAGGACGGAGTCGACCTCGGCTTCCATCGAGCGGGTCGTTGGGACGAGGTCATCGGCATCGACGTCTGTCTTCTCACAACCGATCTCGGCAACTCGGTACGCGAGGCCGTGCGCGAGTGGGCGCGCGAGGAAAAGCTCGAGCCGTACGACCAGGCCACCGGTGAGGGATACCTCCGACACCTCGTGTTCCGCGAGGGCAGGAACACGGGACAGGCACTCGTCGTGCTCGTGACCGCCCCCGGCGAGCGGTTCGAGACCGGGTACTTCGTCGATGTCCTGCGGCGCTTCCCGGAGGTGCGCTCGATCCACTGGGCCGTGAACGACACGCCTGCCGAGCAGACCAACGTTCCGACGAAGCTGCTCTGGGGAGAAGACGCGATCGAGGAGCAGATTCTCGGCCTACGCGTGCGAGTGCGTCCGGGCGCGTTTCTGCAGACGAACACCGAGATGGCCGAGCGCCTCTACGCGATCGCGGGAGAGCTCGCGGGTCTGACGGGGGTCGAGAACGTCTTCGACCTCTACTGTGGGACGGGGACGATCGGGCTTTCGCTGGCTCCTGCTGCGAAGACGGTCTGGGGACTCGAGATCTCCGAAGAGGCGATTGCCTGCGCGATCGAGAACGCCGAGCTCAACGAGATCGAGAACGCGAGGTTCTTCGCGGGCAACGTGGGGCAGACGGTCGAGCAGCTCGTGGAGGAGGCGGGATCGCCCGACGTGGTCGTGGTCGATCCTCCGCGCGCCGGGCTCGCGGGCAAGGCGCTGCGCCGGCTCGGCGAGCTGGGCGCGCCGCGAATCGTCTACGTCTCCTGCAACCCGACGACGCTGGCCTCGGATGTCAAGGTGCTGCTCGAAGAGTTCGGCTACGAGCTACTCCGCTGTCATCCCGGTCGACATGTTTCCCCACACCCCGCACGTGGAGTCGGTCTCGCTCCTGGAGAAGCGCGCTTTGTAACAGTCTGTTACTTGGCCTCCGCGCCGCGGGCTGCATAGGCGGCCCGCGCGTTTCGCAAGAGGAGGTCGAGGTTCGGAAGGAGGAAGCCGAAGCAGACCGCCGGAAGTGCCGGAAGGCCTGACGTGTCCCAGAAGTACACGAGGATCAGCGTCAGGGAAAGCAGCCCGGTCATCGCCAGCCACGACGGGCCGACGCGGAGCCGGAACTGCTGCGCCGCTGCGAGGAAGAGGGCGAAGAAGACGATGTCGGGCGGCCCGATGTTGGCGGTCGCAGTCTCGCCGGGAACGTGGATCGCGACGGAGATCCCTTCGAAGATGCTCGGCTTCTCCTCGGTCACGTACTTGGTCGGCCCGAAGGCGACCGACCAGATGTCGACCCAGGGTACGAGGAGCGCCACGAGCGTGAGCCACCAGAGCTCCTGGAAGAGGGTCAGAAACCAGAAGCCGAAGAGGATGAACGCGATCAGCTTGGCGGCGTTGGCCGGCTCGTCGAGGTCGAGAACGTAGAGGCCTGCGGACATGAGCCCCGCGAGCGCGGCGGCGCCGAGCAGCAGCCATTCCTGCGTCCGCGCAAGCGGAAGCGCCAACCAGATCGTCGCGGTCAGCGCAGGCAGGACGACGAGGCTTGCGAAGAGGATCGCGCCGTCCTGGGAGAGCCCGGGCAGACGCGACGCAACCACGCCGAACACGACGAGCCCGACGATCAGCGCCGCGAGCGCGAGGGCCCGGCGGCGCGAGATCAGTAGGGAGGCTGCTCCGACCACCAGGGGCCGAGCGCCTTGAAGGCGTTCCAGAACTCCGTCTTGGCGGACTGGTCGTCGAGCGACGTATCGACGTCAGGCGTGACGAGCGCTTGCATCGTCGGCGTGAAGCGTTGCAGCGCACCCGGAGCGCCGACGTCGACGGGGTCGGAGAGCGGGAAGCGGAGCTCGTTCAGGAACTCAACGGAACGCTCGCCCATGACGACGAGGAGCTTGGGTTGGACGATGTGTATCTCGCGCGTCAACCAGGCGGCCGCGTCCTCGGGGTTCTCGGTGCCGAACTTGAGGCAGTTCGTCCCATAGACGGCGAGTGGATCCACATGGAGCCGCTGGAGCGACTTCAGGACTGCTTGACCCGATCGGCCGAAGAACGCGACGCCCTCCTGGATCTCCGGAGGCTGCGGGGCGTGCTTCAGCAGAAAGACGTCCGCCAACGGATGACCCGACCCCACGACGGGAACACGGAGCTCGTCCCCGGTGCGCGCGAGCTCGTCGCCGAGCTCGTTGATCTCGGCAATCGCCTTCTTCAGGTAGCGCTCGTAGATCTCGTCGGTGGGTACGGCCGCTGACACGGGGTCTGGAGCACCTTCTCTCTTACAGGACCTTTTCCTTGACCTGCGCAACCCACTTGAGGGATTGGAGATAGGCGAGCGACTTCGGGCGGCGCAGCACCTCGGCGGTGCGAAGCGAGAGCACGAACTCCTCCGCACCGTCGAAACGTCGCATCCGCAGAGCGCCGGTTCCCACGCCCTGCAGCACGTGAGCGTCGGAGCCGGCGCCCTGGAGCAGCCGGTACTTGCGCGCGAAGCGGAGCGCCTCGTCGTTGAACGAATCCCGCAGGAGGCGCGCGTTGAAGACCTCGAAGACGTCGATCTCGGCGAGATGGCGGTGCAGGGTTGCTGGATCGGGGATCGCGTGCAGTCGGTCGAAGGGGTGCGGCAGGTACACGAGCCCGCCCTGCTCGCGGATCGCGTCGATCGTGTCTCCGAAGGACATGCCGCGGGGGATCTCTTCCTCGAGGAAGAGCCCGATCACCTCGCCCTGGGCGTCGGTCTTGACCTCCTCGCCGGGAATGACGATCAACTCCCGGCTGCGCGCGAGCCCGACGGCTTCGAGGGCTCCGCCGAAGACGTTGTGGTCGGTGACGGCGATCGCTCCGAGCCCGATCTCCTCCGCGTGATCGAGGAGGTCTGCGACCGGGATCGAGCAGTCGTGCGACCAGTCGGTGTGCATGTGCAGGTCGACGACGATCCAGTCGCGGCCAGAGAGCGGGTCGATGCTTTCGACGTCGGGCGGGCGGCGCTTGCGCGACAGGCGCGAGTAGAGCCGGTCGAGCTCCTTTGCGACGAGGTCGAAGCTCTGCTGCTCGGCCCGCGCTCGACCTTCGGCCGCAAGCCGGCTGCGTTGGTCGGCTTGCGTCGCGAGACGCGCGACGTCTGTGGCGACGCGCTCTGGATCGCTTCCTTCCACGATCGCGACTCCTGCGGCAGCCGCCTCGAGCGCGAGGCGCTGCTCGCCGTCCGGGGCGGGGACGAAGATCGAGGCGTCGCCGAGGATCGCCGCTCTCTGGTCCGGTCGCCGTACGAGACGGACATGCGAACGCTTGCGCACCGAGCGGGGGATCGCCGGGCGAAATCCGAGCGGCTTCGTGTGTAGGAGCACCAGCTCCCAGTCGGGAAGGTCGCGGAGCAGCCCTGCGACCGCCCGGGTGACGCCTCTTCCTGCGAGCTCGAGCTCGACGGCGATCGTGAGCCGTTTCGCGCGGGGGCGGAAGAGCGTCGTGTCGACTCCGATCGGAACGAGCGTGTAGTCACCCTCGAAGCGTTCGGCCGCAGCGTCGGCGGTCTCGCGCGAGGTCGCGAGCAGGGCGTCGACGCGGGCGCTGAGCCGATCGCGCCGCGAGCGGCGCGGGGGATAGGCCAGACGGTCCGAAGAGAAGAAGGTCGCCGCTGTCAGCGCGTGCGTGGAGGTCAGCGCGAGGTAGGACAGGCTCGGGAGGCCCGGCTCGAACCCGTGCACGACGTCGTAGCGTCCGCGTGCGAGCGCCAGTCGCAGGTTTGCGCGCACGGCGACCGGCACGCCCATGCTCGTCCGCCGGGAGATCGGGATCGAAGGGCCGACGGCGATGACCTCCTGGTCGGTGCCCCGATGGAGCGCGCGCCGCCCCGCGAGCAGGTCGCGCGCGCGAGACGAGGGGGCCAGCACTGTGACGTCGTGGCCGAGCCTGCGCAGCGCGGCCGCCGTCCCCTCGACGTGCGCGTTCACCTCGTGCGGCTGCGACCACGCGAACGGCGTGACGAAGCAGATGCGGAGGCCCATGCCCGCCCTAAGTTACAAGTTGTAACTTGGCGCCATGGTCGAGGTCACGATCAAGGTACGCGCCAACGGCCCGTACAAGATCGAGGGTCCGGCGCGCGTGATCGATGCCGAAGGGCGAGAGTTCGAGCTCCCGGAAGGAAGCGGGTTTGTTCTGTGCCGCTGCGGGCACTCGCGGACGAAGCCCTTCTGCGACAAGAGCCATCGGCGCGTGGGCTTCGTCGCGGAGGACTGCTCGCACCGCGCGCAGTGACCCCGAGGCTGGGGGTCAGGCTGAAGCCTGACCCCGGACCCGGTCCGGCCGCTACGCCTTCGCGGCGGCCTTCGTCTTCTTGACGAGCGTTCTTCACGATGAACCGCTCGCTCTGCTCGTGCGCCTCGTCGTCGCGGATCTGCTTCGGCGGCGACTTCATGAGGTAGGCGCTCGGTGCCTCGAGGGCTCCCGAGATCCCGTTGTTGAGCGCCAGCTTCGCGAGCCGGACGGCGTCGATCACGATGCCGGCCGAGTTCGGCGAGTCCCAGACCTCGAGCTTGAGCTCGACGTTGAGCGGCACGTCTCCGAACGACGAGCCCTCCATGCGGATGTAGGCCCACTTGCGGTCGGTGAGCCACGGCACGAAGTCCGAGGGACCGACGTGGACGTTGTCGGCGCCGATGTCGTAGTCGAGCATCGACGTGACCGCGTTCGTCTTCGAGATCTTCTTCGACTCGAGGCGCTCGCGCTCGAGCATGTTGCGGAAGTCGGAGTTGCCGCCGACGTTGAGCTGCATCGTGCGGTCGAGGTGGACGCCGCGATCCTGGAAGAGCGTCGTCAGGACGCGGTGCGTGATCGTCGCGCCGACCTGCGACTTGATGTCGTCGCCGATGATCGGCACGCCGGCGTCCTCGAAGCGCTTCTGCCAGTAGGGCTCGCGCGCGATGAAGACGGGCATGCAGTTCACCATCGCGACGCCCGCCTCCAGGATCTGCTCCGCGTACCACTTGGCCGCGGACTCGGAGCCGACGGGGAGGTAGTTGACGACGACGTCCGTGCCGGTCTCCTTGAGGATCCGGACGACATCGTCGGTCTGTCCCGGCGCCTTCTCGACGACCTGGGCCATGTACTTGCCGATGCCGTCGTGCGTCATGCCGCGAGAGACCGTGATGCCGGTCTTCGGGACGGTGGCGAACTTGATCGTGTCGTTGGGCTTCGCCCAGATCGCGTCGGCGAGGTCGACGCCGACCTTGCCCTTGACGACGTCGAACGCGGCGGTGAACTCGATGTCCGAGATGTGGTATCCGCCGAGGTCGACGTGCATGAGGCCGGGGACGGCGTCCTCGGGCTTCGCGTCCTTGTAGTACTCGACTCCCTGCAGGAGCGAGTTGGCGCAGTTGCCCACGCCGATGATCGCGACGCGCACCTTGTCCTTCGCGCGCGCGCCGTTCTTCGAGCCGTTCGTAGTGGCCATCGTTTCCTTTCGCTTGCGATTGCTCACGGATGGGACGCCGAGCCCGTCCGCGAGTGCGGCGAGGATGACGTCGTTCGCGTTGGAGCCCGCGCGGGCCGCTTCGGCGTGGATCTCGTCCTTCAGCTCAGGCGGTACGCGGAGCAGGATGACGGGGCTTCCGCCTGCTAGCACTTTGCGGCGGCGGCCGCTTGGCTCGTAGCGAAGTACCGAACTCGTCGGCGAGAATGCCGGCCGCGACGTCGTTGACATTGGAATGCCTTCGTGCGGTTTCGCGGACGAGTGCCCCCTTCAACGGAGCGGGCATCCGTACGAGGATGCCCGCTCTACTCTCTTTGCTAGCAGTCAAAGTGCTAGCAGATTAGCATGTCTTGCTCAGCAGCGGCGAACGCTCTTGCTCAGGCTTTGGATGGGGCGGTCACTCGCGACCTGGGCCTTGACGACGAACTGAGCAGGAAGGCTCTTGGTCGCGAACCGGGCGACGAACGGCGCCTTCGAGTCGACGACCTTTTGGCCGGAGGCGTTGAACGTCACGCGCTTCACCTTCTGACCTGCAGCCGGCTTGACCGTGGCGACCAGCGTCGTGCCGGAGCAACGGGTCGCGAGCGTCGCCTTCGTGGTCGCCGTCGACGCCTTGCCGAGCAGCAGCGAGATGTTGTCGACGAAAGCGTGGTTCGCACCGTTGCCGTCGGCTGTGACCGTGATCACGACGGGCGATGCTTCGTGTGTTCGGGGGAATGTTTGCCTGAGCGATGCGTTTGAGCAGCACGGTTTTCAGCTTCCGGTCATCTCTAGTGACCGGGCCGACGCGAACGCTGGCGAGCTGGGCGCCCGCGGCGCTGAGGAACCTTGCGGTCACGGTCGCGAGATCCTCGGCAGCGGTGTAGCCGCCGATGAAGGCCGTGAGCGTCGCCCCGACCTGACCGGCATCGACCTCGGTCGCAGCGCCCGAAACGTCGATGGTCTGACTCGCCGTGTGCGTCGTCTGCTTACCCGAGTTGTCGCCGGGGCCACCGGCGAAGAAGTTCTTCCCTCCGCCGATCGTCGCAGCGAAGGCTCTCGTGGGCCAGTCTCCCTCCGCGGCGGGATAGGCCCAGGTCGAGAACTTGCCTGTCGTCGCCCAGCCGACGGGCTTGACGACGGTGGGAACGTCCGAGCCCGGACTGTCTTCGGCTCCGGGGTTCTGAACGAGATTGCCGCCCGGGATCGCCCCGGGGGTGGCGGCGAGTGGTGCGGCGACAAGCAGCGCGACTGTCAGCGCCCCTGCGAAACCGATCCAGCGCAGATGAGCCATCGATTACCTCCGTAATCCGTTCGTGGCGAGGTTTGCGAGCTGGCTTCCGCGGGCTACGGCTCCGCGACGCGAGCTTCGATCGATCGAATCGTAGACGTGATCGGCCGGGGGTGAAGGATTTCGGCTCTGCCGTGGTCGCCGGAGCTACGTGACGGGCTGCTCGGCGAGTTCGCGGAGCTGGCGCCGCACGAAGAGCATCCGCTGGATCACGGTGATCCAGGCCATCGCCGCGAGCAGATAGATCGGCCACTGGAGCCAACCCCACGGAGCGAGGAAGAGCCCGATCGAGATGAGGACGACGCGCTCGACGCGCGAGCCGAAACCGACGTCCGCGCGAAGCCCGAGCGCCTCGGCCTTCGCCCGGGTGTACGAGACGAGGAACGAGCCGATCACCGCCGCGAACGTCGCGACGAGGGCGACCTCGTTCGAGTCGCGCATGAAGACGAGCCCGATGGCAGCGAGCATCGCCGCCTCGCCCAGCCGGTCGAACGTCGAATCGAGGAAAGCGCCGAACACGGTCCCCTTGCTCGCGGCGCGCGCGAGTGCTCCATCCAGGATGTCGGCCACCGAGCCGACGACGAAGAGGGCGCCGCCCAGCCAGAAGAAGAGCTTCTCGTTGCGCTGCTCGAATCCGACGAGAACCGCGCCCGTGAGACAAAGCGTCACGCCGGCGAGGGTGAGCATGTCCGGCGTCAGCTTCGTCTTCGCGACCCCGCGCATCGAGCGCGCGAGGATCTCGCGAGCCGACTGCGTGTACTCCTGCTTGACCCGGTCGAGCTGGCTGACTCGCGCCGGCTCCCCGGATCCGTCGTCGCTCATGCGGGGCGGAGGAGGCGGATCCTGCGTGCGCGGCGGAGCGCGAAGCCCGTGGCGATCGCGAGCAGCGAACCCGGCGACGACGTCGAGCCAGTAGTGGTTCCCGGTCGAGATGACCGCGAACGCGACCCAGACCGGCCACGCGAGCCAGAGCGCCTTGGCGACCCTCGAGCGGACAAGCCCGAACATGACGACGCCGACGATGAACGCGTCCATCGCGTGCAGGCTCGGCATCGCCGCGTACGGATTCGCTCCCCATGCGATGACGCCGCTCTCGTGGTTGACGGACGAGTACTGCGCCAGGGTGTCGACGAAGCCCCACTCGGGGAACATCCGCGGCGGTGCGGTCGGCACGAAGATGTACCCGACGAGCCCGACGAGATTCGCGGCGATGATCCAGTTCCTGAACGCCGTGAACCGTTCGTGGTGACGGAAGTAGACCCAGAGCAACGTGATGCCGACCACGGCGAACTGCGAGAGCCAGTAGGTGTACGAGGTCAGCGTCACGAGAACCGAGGACGTGTCCACGACGCGCTGTACGGCCGGCTCGAAGAGCGCCCCGAGCTCGCGTTCCTGGCGGAGCACCCATTCACCGTTCTGGAACGCGTTGGCGACGCTGCGGTCAGCGGATCCACGCGCGACCTGGTAGAGGGCGTAGAAGCCCATCCAGATCACGAACTGGAACGCCAGGTGCCTCCAACCGCGGGGCAGGCGTCGCGACGTCTGGGCGGCGAAGCTCGACACGACGTGCGGATTCTAACGGGCCGGTCAGTGTGCACGCCGAGAACACGCGCGCCGGCTCGATGTGCGGAGATGAATTCCGGAATGAATAAGGCGATCTGATCGACTCAGGAGCCAAGTCGACTTGAGCTGATCGTCAGAGGGTCGTCATCCTGGTCGCATGGCGACGCGTCGAGACGCGCGGGTCTGGCTTGCCCTGATCACGGTCTACATCGTCTGGGGCTCGACGTTCATCGCGCTCGCGATCGTGGTGCGCGACCTCCCGCCCTATCTGGCCATGGCGACGAGGCACCTCGTCGCGGGAGCCGCGTTGCTCGCCGTCGCACTTCCGCGCGGCGACCGGGCGGAGGACCCGATCGGTCGCAGGCAGGTAGGCGCCGGATTCATCTTCGGCGGCTTGCTCTTCCTGCTCGGCCACGGCTCGCTCGCCTGGGCGCAGCAAACGGTTCCCGCCGGCGTCGCAGCGCTGTTGGTGGGCAGCATCCCCATCTGGATGGCGCTTCTCGACCGAGTCGCGTTCGGCCGCCGCCTGCACGCGTCGGCGTATGTCGGGTTTGCGCTCGGCTTCCTCGGGCTCGCCTTCCTGTTCGACCCGTTCGGTGAGGGCTCCGTCGACCGCTTGGGGGCGCTCGTCATCGTTCTGAGCGCGCTCTGCTGGGCGGCCGGATCGCTCTACTCGCGAGGGGCTCCCCTACCGAAGCGGCCGCTCGTCTCGGCCGGTCTCGCCTCCGTGTGCGGCGGCGTTCTCCTCCTGGTGGCGGCGATTGCCATCGGGGAACTGGGGGACGTGCGTATCACCCTCGACGCGCTGCTCGCTCTCGGCTATCTCGTCGTGATCGGGACCTTCGTCGGCTTCACGGCGTACGTCTGGCTGCTCCGCGTCGCGCCGATCTCGCTCGTCGCGACCTACGCGTATGTGAATCCGATCGTCGCGGTGTGCCTCGGGTGGGCGCTGCTCGGCGAGGAGATCACGGTGCAGATGGCGGCGGCAGGCTCGCTGGTCGTGATCGCCGTGGCGCTGATCGTGCGAGCCAGCGGCACGGTGCTCGAGCCTGGACGCGGTGTCCTGCGGCGCCGCGTGGTTGTCGCCCCCGCCAGCTTCGAGCGGGTGACGCCTCAGCCGCCGATGTACGACATCTCGACCTTGCGCAGCGCACCGGTCTTTTCCGTGCGGAGCTCGGAGTAGCGATCCGCGCGACGCTCCCAGACCGCGCGGATGGCGTCCTCGACCTCCGACTCGCTCGCCTCGGAGCGCAGGATCGCCCGTAGGTCGTGCCCGCGAAGCGCGAAGAGGCAGGTGTAGAGCTTGCCGTCCGCCGAGATACGCGCGCGCGTGCAGTCGCCGCAGAACGGTTGCGTCACCGAGGCGATCACGCCGATCTCGCCGGCTCCGTCCAGGTAGCGATAGCGCTCCGCGACCTCGCCGCGGTAAGCAGCGTCGACGGGCTCCAGGGGAAACTCGGCGCCGATCGAAGCGACGATCTCCGCCGCGGGGACGACCTCGTCCATGCGCCAGCCGTTCGTCGCGCCGACGTCCATGAACTCGATGAAGCGCACGGCATGTCCCGTGCCTCGGAAGCGCCGCGCGATCTCGAGAATCGAGCCCTCGTTCAGGCCCCGCTTGACGACGACGTTCACCTTGACCGGCAATCCCGCTGCGGCGGCCGCGTCGATGCCTGCCAGCACGCGGGCGACCGGGAAGTCGACGTCGTTCATCGCGCGAAAGACCTCGTCGTCGAGGGAGTCGAGACTGACCGTCACCCGGGTCAAGCCCGCATCCGCGAGCGCTTGGGCCTTTTGCGCGAGCAACGCCGCATTCGTGGTCAGCGTGAGGTCGAGGTCGCCGATTGAGGCGAGGCGCTCGATCAGCACCTCGAGATCGCGCCGAAGCAGCGGCTCTCCGCCGGTGATGCGGAGCTTCTGGACGCCGAGTGACACGAAGACCCGAGCGACGCGCTCGATCTCCTCGAAGCTCAGGAGCTCGCGCCGCGGGAGGAAGCGGTGATCCCGGGAGAACACCTCCTTCGGCATGCAGTACACGCACCGGAAGTTGCAGCGGTCGGTGACGGAGATCCGGAGATCGCGGAGCGGTCGCGCGAGCGTGTCCAGCACTTCCATGGAGACAGCGTAGATGCGCGACCGTTTACCGCGGTCGTCAAGTGGGGAAGCTCGCCTGCGAACGAACCCCTCGAAAGGAGACACCGTGGATTCGGACCGCATCGAAGGAAAGGCCAAGGAAGTCGAAGGCCAGATCACGGGTGACGAGAGTCGTGAGGCCGAAGGCAAGGTGCAGGGCGCCTGGGGCGAGACCAAGGACACGGCCGACAGCACTTGGGACAAGGCCAAGGACACGGCCGACGACGCCTGGGAAGGCGCGAAGGACAAGGTCGGCGACGTTCTCGACGGTGACGACGACAAGCCGGAGGCCGACCGCGCGTAGCAGACCACGAATTCGATCGCATGAAGGGCGCCTTGCGGGGCGCCCTTCGTCGTTTCTCGGCGGCTGCCGCGCCACGGAATGAGCGGCCTGCACGAGAATCGCGGCATGGCGGCGATCGACCGGTTCCTCACCGAGTGGGACGTGAGCGAGTTTCACGAGACCACCGTCGACGTCCCGCCAGAGCAGGCGCTCGCCGCGGTGCTGGCCACGCCGGTGGCGCCCGACGTCGTTCGCTTGCTCTTCCGCCTGAGGGGATTGAACCCGAGTGGCTCGATCGAAGCGTTCTTTCTCGGCCTGGGCTTCGAGGTACTCGCTCGGGAAGCCGGCGAGGTGGTCGTTGGCGCAGCGGGGAGGCCGTGGAGGCCCCGCGCCGCGATCCGACCTTTCGGCGAAGCCTCGCCGGGCAGCGTGCGAATCGTCGCCAACTTCCTCGCCCGGCCGCTCCCGGATGGCCGTGCGCGATTGTCGACCGAAACCCGCGTCGCAGCGGTGGACGCAGGCGCGCGCCGAGCCTTCCGCCGCTACTGGCTCGTGGTCGGTCCGTTCTCGGCTCTCATCAGGCGGCGTTGGCTGGCCGCGGCTCGTCGATCTGCCGCCCGCACGTGACGCAGACCCGCGCGCTGCCGCTCCTGGCCCTCGTCGGCGTCACGGCGGTCTGGGGCCTGACCTTCGTGCAGGTGCAGGACGCACTCGCTCTGTATCCGCTCTTCGCCTTCCTCGCGGTTCGCTTTGCCATCTCGACCGTAGTTCTGGCCCCGTTCGCGTGGGGTCAGGTGCGCGCGTTGCCGCTGCGCGGTCTGCTCGCCGGCGTCGGCGCGGGCGCGCTGCTCGCCGCGGCCTACGGATTCCAGACCGCGGGCCTGGAGCTGACGACCGTGTCGAGCACCGGGTTCATCACCGGTCTCTACGTCGTCTTCACCCCCTTCATCGCGCTCGGTCTGTTCGGGACACCGGTGCCTCGAGTCGTCTGGATCGGGGTCGCGTGCGCGGTTCTGGGCTTGCTGCTCCTGAACGGTGCCCCCGGCGGATCGTCGCTCGGAAACGCGCTCGTGCTGGCGAGCGCGCTCGCCGCGGCAGTGCAGATCGCGGCGATGGAGCGGTATGCGCCGCGCTACGACCCACGGGCGCTGACGTTCCTGCAGATGGCGACCGCATTCGTGGGCTTCCTCGCAATCGCGGTCGCGCTCGGTCAGCTCGAGGTCCCGAGAGGCTGGACCGTGTGGAGCGCGCTGCTCGTCACGGGGGTCTTCGCGGGCGCGCTGGGCTATCTCATCGCCACCTGGGTACAGGCGCGGACGACGGCAGCGCGGGCGGCGCTTCTCTTCACACTCGAGGCGCCGTTCGCGGCGCTGTTCGGCGTTCTCCTGGCGGACGAGGTGCTCGGCTGGGCAGGCTGGCTCGGGTGCGCCGTGCTGATGGTCGGGATCGTCGTCGCCGAGCCCGCGGCGGCCGGCGCCCTTCGGAGGCTCGTCGGGCGAAGCGAACGCTGAGCAATGGACGTCGTGCTGCTCGCCGTGAGCTCGGCCGCGCTCTTCGGCGGCATGACGGTGGCGCTCCGGCCCGCCCTCGCCGGAGGTGCAAGCGCCGAGCTCGGCGCCCTGTGGACCGTGATCACGGCGACGGCGGTTGCGCTCGCAGCAGCCGTGGTTCGGTTCGATCCGGATGTCTCCGGGCTGTGGCCATTTGCGCTCGCCGGCCTGCTCGGCCCCGGTCTCTCGCAGACCTTCTTCACGCTCGCCGTCAAGAACGCCGGGCCGGCGCGCGCCTCGGTCACGGTCGGGACGGCTCCGCTCTTTGCGGTCGCGATCGCGCTCGTCTTCTTCGACGAGCCCCTCGTCGCAGGCGTGTTTGCCGGAGCGATCCTGATCGTCGGCGGCGGTTTCCTGCTCGTCGCCGAGCGCGATCGACCGACCCATGTGAAGCGCATCGGCCTGGTGTTCGCACTCGTCGCCACGCTGATCTTCGCGGTGCGGGACAACTTCGTTCGCTGGCTCGCGGTGGATACGGACGTGAGTCCCGAGCTCGCGGCCACCGTTACGCTCGCCGCGGGCGCGCTGGCCATCGCCGGCTGGGTGCTGGTCACGCAACGCCGCATCTCGACGGAACCGTGCCGCCTCTTCGCTCCTGCCGGGATCCTGTTCGGCCTCTCCTACATCTGTCTCTTCGAGGCGTACTACCGAGGAGCCGTCACGGTCGTATCACCGCTCGTCGCGACCGAGTCGCTCTGGGGAGTGCTCCTCTCCGTCATTTTCCTCCGTCGAGTCGAGGTCGTCGGCATCCGGCTCGCGATCGGCGCCGCGCTGGTCGTCAGCGGTGGAGTCCTGATCGGGATCTTCGGGTGATATTTGATCTGCTACGGTAAGACTCAGATTTTCTGTAGTCCCTCAACGATAAAGGAGATTTCTCATGGCCAAGACCATCGGAATCGACCTCGGCACGACCAACTCTTGCATGGCCGTGCTCGAAGGGTCCGAGCCCACCGTCATCCCGAATGCCGAGGGCGGGCGCACGACGCCGTCCGTCGTCGCCTTCGGACGTGACGGGCAGCGGCTCGTCGGCGCGCCCGCGAAGCGCCAGCAGGTGACGAACCCCACCAACACGATCTTCTCGATCAAGCGCTTCATGGGTCGGAAGCACGAGGAGGTCTCGGAGGAGATGACGATCGTCCCTTACGAGGTCGTCAAGGGCGGAAACGAGGACGTTCGCGTCAAGGCGGAGGGCAAGGAGTACGCGCCGCCGGAGATCTCGGCGATGATCCTCCAGAAGCTGAAGGCGGATGCCGAGGCCTACCTCGGCGAGACGGTCACGGACGCGGTCGTCACCGTCCCCGCCTACTTCAACAACGCGCAGCGCGAGGCGACCAAGGACGCCGGCAAGATCGCCGGCCTCAACGTCCTCCGCATCATCAACGAGCCGACCGCGGCCGCGCTCGCGTACGGCCTCGACAAGGAGGGCGCGGAGCAGACGATTCTCGTCTTCGATCTCGGTGGCGGCACGTTCGACGTGTCGGTGCTCGAGCTCGGCGACGGCGTCTTCGAGGTCAAGGCGACGAACGGCGACAACCACCTGGGCGGCGACAACTTCGACAAGGCCGTCGTCGACTGGATGATCGCGGAGTTCAAGCGCGACCAGGGCATCGACCTCGGCCAGGACCCGATGGCGCTCCAGCGCCTGTACGAAGCCGGCGAGAAGGCGAAGATCGAGCTCTCGTCGACGATGACGACGCAGATCAACCTGCCGTTCATCACCGCCACCCCGGAGGGCCCGAAGCACCTCGACCTCCAGCTCACTCGGGCGAAGCTGAACGAGCTCGCGCACGATCTGCTGGAGCGCACCGTCGAGCCGACGAAGAAGGCGATCTCGGACGCTGGGCTGACCGCTTCGGACATCGAGCACGTCATCCTCGTCGGCGGCATGACGCGCATGCCGGCCGTCCAGGAGAAGGTCAAGGGTCTGATCGGGAAGGATCCGCACAAGGGCGTCAACCCGGACGAGGTCGTCGCGGTCGGCGCTGCGATCCAGGCCGGAGTGCTCAAGGGCGAGGTCAAGGACGTGCTCCTGCTGGACGTGACTCCGCTCTCGCTCGGGATCGAGACCAAGGGCGGGGTGTTCACGAAGCTCATCGACCGCAACACGACCATCCCGACCCGCAAGTCCGAGACCTTCACGACGGCCGAGGACAACCAGCCTTCGGTCGAGATCCATGTCGGACAGGGCGAATCCGAGATGATCTCGTTCAACAAGACGCTCGGAAAGTTCCAGCTCGTCGGCATCCCGCCGGCGATGCGCGGGATGCCCCAGATCGAGGTCTCCTTCGACATCGACGCCAACGGGATCATCAACGTCTCCGCGAAGGACCTCGGGACGGGCAACGAGCAACAGATCCGCATCGAAGGCGGCTCGGGCCTGTCGGGCGACGAGGTCGAGCGGATGATCTCCGAGGCCGAGTCCCACGCGGGCGAGGCGCACCAGCTGCGCGAGCTCGCAGACGCGCGGAACGCAGGGGAGCAGCTCGCGTACCAGGCCGAGCGCACGCTCGCCGAGCACCGCGACAAGGTCGACGAGGCCACGGGCTCGACGATCGAGGGGCGGATCATGGAGCTTCGGCAGGCGGTCGAGGGCTCAGACGTCGCGGACATCCAGGCGAAGTCCCAGGCGCTCGACGAGGCCTCGCGCTCGCTCGCGGATGCGATCTATGCACAGGCGTCGGCGGCCCAGGCGTCGCAGCCTCGGTCAGCCGTAACGGAAACGGCAGCGGCGGCGAGGACGAGGTCGTCGAGGACGCCGACTACGAGGTCATCGACGAGGAAGAGGAGGCGAAGACGTCGTGACGCGGAGCACCCAAGGAGGCTCCGACACGAGGCGCCGAGCCCCGAGGAGCACGGGTGTGACCCCGGGTCCAGACACGCCGCGTGCTGAAGAGGAGGGTCAGACCCCACGGGTCCGACCCCCGATGATCCTCGCGAGAGCCGGAGAGGAGCGGGACGAGTACCTCGATCTCCTCCAGCGATCCAAAGCCGACTTCGAGAACTACCGCAAGCGGGCGGCGCGCGACCAGGAGCGCCTGGTCGCGCACGCCCACGAGCGGCTCGTCCGGGAGCTGTTGCCCGTGCTCGACGACCTGGAGCGAGCGCTTCAGGCCGCCGAGCGCCACGAGGAGGCCGCGCTGGTCGACGGCGTCAAGCTCGTCGAGCGGGCGTTGCGGAAGGCGCTCGAGAAGGAGGGCCTGAGCGAGATCGAGACGGAGGGGCAGTTCGACCCGCACGTCCACGAGGCGATGCTCGCGCAGCCGGGGAACGAGGCGAGCACGGCTCCGTGCTCGAGGTCATCCAGCGCGGCTACCGCCTCGGGGACAAGGTCGTGCGCCCCGCCAAAGTGATCTCGCAGGTGATCGTCGCGGAGTAGCGAGCGAGCATGGCCAGCCCCTACGAGGTGCTCGGCGTCCCCAAGGGGGCGTCCGACGACGAGATCAAGAAGGCGTATCGCTCACTCGCGCGCGAGTACCACCCGGATAGAAACCCGGGCGACAACGGAGCCGAGGAGAAGTTCAAGGAGGTGCAGACCGCCTACGACCTCCTCTCCGATCCCGAGAAGCGCCGAACCTACGACACGTTCGGATCCTCGGGCGGACGCGGGTTCCCGGGAGGCGGGCCTGGTGGGTCAGGCGGTGCGCGCTTCGAGGAGTTCGACCTCGGAAATCTCAGCGATCTCTTCGGCGGCATGTTCGGTGGCGGGCGCCGTGGAGGTGCTCGGAGGCCCACGCGCGGCGACGACCTCGAGACGCGAGTCCGCATCTCCTTCGAGGACTCCCTCGTGGGCGTGCAGGTGCGCATCCCCGTCGAGACGGACAGCGCCTGCTCCGTGTGCCACGGAACCGGCGCCGAGCCCGGAACCTCTCCGGTCGTCTGTCCGCAGTGCACGGGACGCGGGGTCGTCTCGGACTCCCAGGGGCTCTTCGCCTTCTCGCAGCCGTGCCCGCGCTGCCAGGGGAACGGGACGATCGTCGAGAAGCCGTGCAAGAACTGCCGCGGCTCGGGTCGCGAGCGTCGGACGAAGCGCTACGCCGTCAAGATCCCGGCGGGCGCCAGGAGCGGCACTCGCGTCCGGCTCAAGGGCAAGGGCGAAGCCGGGCTCAACGGTGGTCCGGCAGGTGACCTGCACGTCGTCGTCGAGGTGGATCCGTCTCCGCTCTACGAGCGCCGCGGCTCCGACCTCGTGCTCGAGGTGCCGGTGACGTTCGCCGAGGCCGCTCTCGGTGCATCGGTCGAGATCCCGACCCCGGACGGGCCGGTGGCGCTCAAGGTGCCTTCGGGTACGGAGAGCGGGAAGCTGCTGCGCGTCAAGGGTCGCGGCGCCCCGCACCTGAAAGGAAAGGGCCGAGGCGACCTGCTCGCGCGCGTCAAGGTCTCGATCCCGAAGAAGCTCACGAAAGCGGAGAAAGAGGCGCTCGAGGACTACCAGAAGGTGTCGCGCGAGAATCCGCGCGACCGCTTCGCCGAGGTGAGCTGACGACATGCCCGATCGTCCGCGCTACATGATCTCCGTCGCCGCCGATCTCGTGGGCATGCATCCGCAGACCTTGCGGCTCTACGAGACCAAGGGGCTGGTCCGGCCCGGGCGGACACCCGGCGGCACGCGTCTCTACTCCGAGAAGGACCTCGAGCGGCTGCGACTGATTCAGCGTCTCACGACCGAGCTCGGGCTCAACCTGGCCGGGGTCGAGCAGGTGCTGCGCATGCAGGACGAGCTGAACCGGACGCGCGCGCGGATGGAACGGATCGAGCAGGAGCTCCGCGCCGAGATCGCCGAGGTTCACCGTTCCTACAGGCGGGAACTCGTCGTCTATCGGCCGGCAGAGACGCCCGCGAGGAGGCGGTAGTGGACTTTCAGAAGCTGACGCTCAAGTCCCAGGAGGCCGTCGCAGCTGCGCAGGAGCTTGCGCGTCGCAGCGGCAATCCCGAGCTTACGCCCGATCACCTCACAGTCGCTCTCCTCGAGCAGGAATTGCCGAGGACGCTCGTCGACAGAAGCGGCTACGGCGCCGCGGAGCTGCGCGCCGAGGCCGAGGCGCGGCTGCGAAACCAGCCCACGATCTCGGGCGAAGCGGCGCAACCGCAAGCCTCGCCTGCCTTCCGACGGGTACTCGACAAGGCGTTCGAGGAGATGCGCGGCCTCGGGGACGAGTACGCCTCCGTCGAGCACCTCCTGCTGGCGCTCGACGTCGTGCCGCGGGAAGCGCTGCTCGAGGCGCTGCAGGACGTGCGAGGCGGGCAGAACGTCACCTCGCAGGATCCCGAGGGCACCTACCAGGCGCTCGAGAAGTACGGGCGCGACCTGACCGCGCTCGCCGAAGCGGGGAAGCTCGACCCGGTGATCGGCCGCGACGAGGAGGTGCGCCGCGTGATCCAGGTTCTCTCCCGACGTACGAAGAACAACCCGGTGCTGATCGGCGAGCCCGGTGTGGGCAAGACCGCAATCGTCGAGGGTCTCGCTCAGCGGATCGTGGCGGGTGACGTCCCCGAAGGACTGAAGGGTAAGCGGGTATGGGCGCTCGACGTCGGCTCGCTGCTCGCGGGCGCGAAGTATCGCGGCGAGTTCGAGGAGCGGCTGAAGGCCGTCCTCCAAGAGATCCAGAACGCAGCAGGCGACATCGTCCTCTTCATCGACGAGCTGCACACGATCGTCGGCGCGGGCGCCGGCGAGGGTGCCGTGGACGCGGCCAACATGCTGAAGCCGATGCTCGCGCGAGGCGAGCTCCGCGCGGTCGGCGCGACGACGCTCGACGAGTACCGCAAGCACATCGAGAAGGACGCCGCGCTCGAGCGGCGCTTCCAGCCGGTGTTCGTCGGCGAGCCGTCCGTCGCCGACACGATCGCGATCCTGCGCGGGCTCAAGGAGCGCTACGAGGCGCACCACGGGGTCGAGATCCGGGACTCCGCGCTCGTCGCCGCGGCCGTGCTCTCCGATCGCTACGTGAGCGACAGGTTCCTGCCCGACAAGGCGATCGATCTCGTCGACGAGGCCGCCTCGCGCCTGCGCATGCAGATCGACTCCTCTCCGGTCGAGCTCGATGAGGCGGAGCGCCGCGCGCGGCAGCTCGAGATCGAGCTCGCTGCGACGGCGAACGAGTCGGAGCAGGTGCGCGCACCGGTCGAGCGCGAGCTCGCCGAGGCGAAGTCGCGCCGTGACGAGCTGGGCGCTCGCTGGTCGCGCGAGAAGGAGGGGCTCCAGCGCGTCGCCGAGATCAAGCGGCAACTCGACGAGCTCCGCATGGAGGCGGAGCGTGAGGAACGCCTCGGAAATCTCGCTCGGGTGGCCGAGATCCGCTACGGCGTTCTCCCCGAGCTCGAGAAGGAGCTTGCCGAGCGCGAGCAACCATCGGAGGCGCCGATGGTGAAGGAGGAGGTCGACGAGGACGACATCGCCGCGGTCGTGGCCGTATGGACGGGAATTCCGGTCTCTCGCCTCCTCGAGGGTGAGGTCGAGAAGCTCATTCACATGGAGGAGCGACTCCACCAGCGTGTCGTCGGCCAGGAAGAGGCTGTCGAAGCCGTCTCGAACGCGCTTCGGCGTGCGCGCTCCGGGCTCCAGGATCCGAACCGGCCGATCGGCTCCTTCGTCTTCCTCGGCCCGACCGGCGTCGGCAAGACCGAGCTCGCCCGCGCGCTGGCGGAGTTCATGTTCGACGACGAGCGAGCGATGGTGCGGATGGACATGTCCGAGTACCAGGAGCGGCACACGGTCGCCCGGCTCGTCGGCGCGCCGCCCGGCTACGTGGGCTACGAGGAGGGCGGGCAGCTGACCGAGGCCGTGCGGCGGCGCCCGTACGCCGTTCTGCTGCTCGACGAGATCGAGAAGGCGCATCCGGAGGTCTTCAACATCCTCCTCCAGCTGCTCGACGACGGCCGCCTGACCGACGGCCAGGGCCGTACCGTCGACTTCCGGAACACGGTCGTGATCATGACCTCGAACATCCGCTCGCCCGAAGCGCTCCAGGAGCAGTTTCGCCCGGAGTTCCTGAATCGGATCGACGAGATCGTGGCCTTCGAGCCGCTAACCCGCGAGCAGCTGACGGAGATCGTCGAGCTACAGCTCGGACGGCTCCGCGAGCGTCTCGCCGAGCGCAGGATCGACCTCGAGCTGACCGAGGCCGCGAAAGAGCATCTGGCCGAAGCTGGGTGGGATCCCGCGTACGGCGCGCGTCCGCTGAAGCGCGCAATCCAGCGGTTGCTCGAGAACCCGCTCGCGCTCGAGCTGCTCGAAGGGCGGTTCGTGGAGGGCGACGTCGTGCGAGTGGACGCAACCGACAGCGAGCTCGTCTTCGAGCGCGCCGAAGTGGCCGAGCCCGCGACAGCGTAGGCCGCAAGCCCAACTCGACGCGCCTTTGACCCCGACTTCGCTGGTAACGGACGTTCCGAGTAGTCTCGGACTCCGAGCCGTGCAAGCCTGGGTGCAACCCCCGGGGTACCTCGCAATCCCCGGCGAGACGAGCGTCAGCGCCGGTTGCGACTAGCGTCTTGGCTTCACATTGACGATGACCTTCGCCGTCGCCGTGTTGGCGCTTGAGTCGGTAGCCGAGCAGCTGACGACGGTGCGGCCGATCGGGAATCGACTACCCGACCGCGGCAGACAGGTGACCGGCACCTGGCCGTCCACGGCGTCGCTCGCCGTGACGGTATAGGTGACCCGGGCGCGTTTGGCGCCCTTCGGAGCGCGTACGGTCTTCGACTTCGTACTGCTCAGTGCCGGCGGCATCACATCGAACTCGAGCCCAGGAACTGCCAGCGTACCGATCCACCTCTCCCTCCCAAGGCCCGCACTGACTGCACGCTCGACCGTGCCGCTACCGGATGCCCCGTCGTAGGTGCCCGTGCCACCCGTGATCGTGTAGTCCTGCGGCTCGTTGCGTAGGGGCTCTTGATCTATGCACCGCGCTCCGTCCTCGAGCGCGAAGTGAATCTCGCCTCGCCCCGCGACGACGAGCCGACCGGTCGTCGCGAGCGGCTTTCCGACGCCCGAGGGACATGTCGGTGGCCCCATCCTGTAGGACCAGGTATAGGCCTCGGTCACGCTTCCGAGGCCGGGGACGAGGCCTGCGCCCGTGCGGGCTGCACAGGCGTCGCCATTGACGCCCGGTGGGCATTCGCCGAGGTCCGAGACCAACCGCAGTGACGCGCGGAGCTCGAGGGTGCCCGTAGCCGAGACAGTGGCGCTCACGTCCGGCCCCTGCTCATGGGCTGCGGTGGCGACGAGCGGCGCTAGAAGGGCAAGTTCCATGGCCGCAATGAGGGCGGTGACCGCGCCCCGTCGTCCACTAGGAACTGCCATCTCTACCTCATTCGTTGGTTGGGCTGCGGCTCTCGGCGCGTCCTGCTGTTCATGGAGCCGAGACTAGGAGCCGCGAGCCGGACCTCGCATCGGGAGAAGCCCTACAGTTTTGCGGGCTGTTCCTCCGCCTCGCGCTCGCGCATGCGAGCGGCGAGCGCGGAGCGCGACCGAACGTCGAGCTTGCGGTAGATGCGGGTGAGGTTCGCCTCGACGGTCTTCTCGCTCACGAAGAGCGCCTGGGCGACCTCGTGGTTCGTCTTGCCGTCGACGACGAGCTCGGCGACGCGCGACTCGGCCGGGGTGAGTGCCGATCCGGAGGCCCGCTTGATGGGGATCCGCGCCAGCTCCTCGCGA
Organism: uncultured Actinomycetes bacterium; assembly: GCA_963850485.1. Classification (GTDB taxonomy): domain Bacteria; phylum Actinomycetota; class Thermoleophilia; order Gaiellales; family Gaiellaceae; genus GMQP-bins7. The sequence continues at coordinate 28,304 of CAWKLR010000019.1, forward strand.
GCGCGCTCCGTCCACAACGGCGCGCCCAGCTCCTCGAAGGTCGACCGGGCCTGTTCGAGGGCATCCCGGGCCGCTCGTCGCTCGCCGAGGCGGCGCAACACCTGCCCGTGAACGAGACGCGTTCGGGCGAGGCTGAACGGCATGTCGATGCGCTCGTGCTGCACGAGCGCTTTCTCGAGCGACGCACGCGACTCGTCGAGCTCGCCCTGCGCCGCGAGGGTGAGCGCGCGGCAGCGAAGCGCGGGAGCAAGGGCGATCGCCTTTCCGGCTTTCTGTGCCCGCTGTTCGTACAGGTCGACGACTTGCTTCGCGGTGTCGAGGTCGCCGACCAGAACGAGCGCCTCCGCGTAGTTCTCGAAGACGGCCGGTGTGTCGCCGTGACCGCTCGCCTCGTAGATCTCGTACGCCCGGGCGAGCGACTGCACCGCGGCCGCGGCGGAGCCGACCGAGAGGTCGAGGAATCCGAGGACGGAGAGCTGCTGGTAGACGTTCCACGGGTCGCCCTGCTCGGCCTCGACGAGCGCCTGCGCCACGCGCTCGCGCGTCTCGTCGACGCGCCCAAGGTGAGCGTGGACGAAGGCGAGGTTGAAGATCGCCGTCAGCCGCTGGCTCGTCTGCCTGGTCGTCTCCGCGAGCTCCAGGTGCTCGAGCGCGCGCGCTTCGGACTGCGCCCAGTCGCCGGTCCAGAGGTCGAGCTGCGGCAGGTGACTGAGCGCGTACGGCAGCGAGCCCTCGTCGCCCTCGTCGAGGGCCGACTGGCGGGTCACCTCGAACCAGTGCCTGGCCCCCTCGAAATCGCCGTCGTACTTGAGCCAGGTGCCGAGGGCGGCGCTCATGCGGTCAGCGACGATCGGAGTCGGCGAGATGCGCTCGAGCTCGAGAGCGCGCTCGACGAGGTCTGAGCGGATGCCGTTTCCGAGGGCGTAGTCGGCGCCCGCAAGCGGCACGAGCGCCTCGGCGAGAAGTCCCGGGTCGGGGTCGCCGAGGCTCTCCAGAAGGTCGACGGCTGCTCGGGAACGATGCAGCAGGAGCTCCGCACCCCGCGTGAGTCGAGCTAGCGTGACGAGCACGCGCGCTCGAAGCGCGTCGTCGTCGCCGACGTGCTCGAGGGCCTCCTCGCAGCAGGCCTCGCCTTCTCGGCTGGTTCCCGTTTCCCAGTGCATGCGGCCTCGCAGCTCGAGCGCGCGGGCCCGAAGGGGGCCTGTCGTGGCCTCGCCGAGGAGACCGTCGAGAAGCGCGATCGCCTCGCCATGGTGGCCTGCCAAGACGAGTGCAAGCGCCAGCTCGAAGCGGCGGCGGCCGGACGCCCCAGCGTCGTCGTCGGGCGTGAGCCTCCAGGCGAGCTCGAGCAGCTCCGAGGCGTCCTGCGGAGCTCCCCGCCGCCCGGCGAGACCGGCGGCCTCCTCCAGGCTGGCGGCGACCTCTTCGTCCGGCCCTTCGCATCCCAGCGCAAGATGGCGAGCGCGCTCTTCGGCGCTGGGAGCAATTTCCGCGAGCCGGCGATGCATCGCGCGGCGCTTCGCCGCGAGAACGGACGACGCCAGCACCGCTCCGACGAGGGGATGCACGAACCGAATGCGATCGCGTCGAATCTCGACGAGATCGGCCTCGCGCGCCCGTCCGAGGCTCTGGCCCGCGGACGAGACCAAGGGCTTGCTCCAGGAGGTCGATCGTCGGATCCGAGAGGAGAGCGCAGGCGAGCATCGCCTCTCGGGAACGCTCCGGCAGCTTCTCGAGGCGTGACGCGAGAAGGTCCACCGTCTCTTCGGGCACAGGGAGCGGCTCGCCGGGCCCCGGACGTGCTCCGGTCTCGGCGAGAGCCCGCGCGAGCTCGATCGCCAGGAGTGGATTCCCGGCTGAGACCGCTGCGATCCGCTGCAGCGTCGGACGGGGGACGACGATGTCGAGCTTCGCGTGGATGACGTGGTAGAGAGCGCTCAGGCTGAGCGGGCCCAGTGCGATGCTCTCTCGCTGGCTCGCTGGGAGATCGGCGAAGCCCAGCGGATCCGTCGGTGCCTTCCCGTCGATCCGCTGTGCCATGACCAGCGCCACCGGCATAGCCGAGTCGAGTCGGCGGAGAGCGAAGGTGAGCGCGCCCTCCGACGGCCGGTCGAGCCACTGCACGTCGTCGATCGCGACCAGCACCGGAGACTCCTGGGCGATCCCGCGCAAGACCGAAAGCAGCCCGGCGGCCACGGCCCGTGACGCGGACCCGGCGGCGCGCGGGGCCGCGCGCAGAAGCGCTGCCTCGACCGCGTTCCGCTGCGGCTCGGGGAGCGCGGCGAACGCATCGTCGTCCACCGACGAGAGGAGGTCGGCGAGCGCGGCGAATCCGAGCTTGGCCTCTGCCTGTCCGGGGCGACAGCGAAGGATGCGGTAGCCGGCCTCTTCGCCGAGGCGTACCGCCTCCTGCCAAACGGTCGTCTTGCCGATCCCCGCCTCGCCCGACAGGAGCAGCGCCGAGTACTGCTCGAGGCCGCAGTCGAGGAGCCTCTCGACCGTCGCGAGCTCGTGCTCGCGACCGACCATCGTCCGCATGGCGCACAGTCTGCGACGATCCGTCCTCTGCCGCAAGCGCCGGGCGGAGCCGCCAAAACTGTAGGGCTTCTCCCGATGCGGCCGCGCGCTCGCCGCTCCTACGCTCGGCGTCGATGGATGACGAGCACGCCGAGGGCGCAGACACGACGACGTTTCTCGTCGAGCACTACTGGCCGGGGGTGACCGAGAGCGGCTTCAGCGCTGCGGCGGAATCGCTTCGCAGCGCCTCCGAGGCGATCGCGGCCGCCGGCGGCACGTTGCGGTACCTGCACTCGACGCTCGTTCCGGAAGACGAGGCCGCGTTCTGCGTCTTCCACGCATCCTCGCGATCACTCGTCGAGCAGGCGTACGCCCGTGCGGGCGTTCGCTTCGAGCGCATCCTCGACGCCGTCGAGTCGGGGGTCAGACCCCACACGAAAGGAGAGAGTCCATGACGAGGTTGTTTCTCACTGCTGTCATGAGCGCAGCGGTTGCAGTGACGCTGGCGTTGTCGATGACGGCTGGCGCGGCCGGCGGGTGTCCGGTCTGCGGCAAGAACCTGATCAAGAATCCCGGCGCGGATGCCGGGTTGGGCGTGACCGCTGTCGGAGCGAGCGGTCTCGTCCCCGGCTGGACGATCGCCGCGGGCCAGTTCGGGGCGGCGTCGTACACGTTCCCCGTCGGCTGGTTCTCGGCCAGGTCGAAGGGGCCGGCGAAGCGGGGCAAGAACTACTTCTTCGGCGGCACGACCACAGAAGCCGTGACTGCACCGGCGAGCATCGGCAAGCAGACGATCGCGTTGCCTCGCTCGGCGGTCGGGCGCAAGGCGACCCTCAGCGGCTGGCTCGGGAACTACGGCGAGAACAGGACGCAAGTCCGTGCCGAGTTCATGGACGCGTCGGGCGCGGTGCTCTCGACGGTCAGGATCGGCCCGGCGGTCACGATCGCCGGCTCCGACATGGCACTGCGGACCCGCAACGGCAAGGTGCCTGCGGGAACGACGCAGGTGACGATCTCGGTCATCATCGGGGGCACCGTAGCCGCCTACAAGCTCGCGGGAGCGGACAGTCTTTCCCTCGTGCTGAGCTGAGCCGAGCGTTGCAACCGGGCTCGACGTCGTCGGAGTGACGCGTCGAGCCCGGTTGTTGCCCACGATCAGGCGTACGATCGGCGTGCATGCCTGCGGCAATCGTCGGCCGAGACACCGAGCTCGCGTCCGTTCGTGACTTCCTCGCCAGCGTCTCCGATGGAGCGGCGGCGCTTGTGCTCGAGGGAGAAGCCGGAGCGGGGAAGACGACTCTATGGAGAGCCGCAGTTGCCGAGTCCGACGCGAGTGGGCTCCGTGTGCTCAAGGCATCACCCGCCGAAAGTGAGAGCTCGATGTCGTTCTCCGGGATAGGGGATCTCCTCGACCCCGTCCTGGACGAAGCACTCGCCGAGTTGCCCTCTCCCCAGCGGCATGTGCTCTCTCGTGCGTTGATGCTCGAGGAGGACGAGGGGCCGATTCCCGACGTGCACGCGATCGGAGTCGCCGTGCTAAATGCGTTTCGAGCGCTGGCCGAGAAGGCTCCGCTCGTCGTCGCGGTGGACGACGTCCAGTGGCTCGATCCGGCATCCGCGGGAGCGCTCGCTTACAGCGCCAGACGGCTGGGCGACGAGCGCGTCGGACTGTTGCTCGCTCGTCGTGTGCCTCTGGAAAGCAGTGTGCTCTCCGAGCTCGAGCGTTCGTTGCCGGCAAACCGTTTGACAGCGATCGAAGTAGCCGCGCTGGATGTAGGCGCGCTCCATCACGTCGTTCGAGACGGCCTCGGAGTAACACTGCCGCGCCCGCTCCTCGCCGAGGTCCATCACGCATCCGGCGGAAACCCGTTTTTCGCCCTCGAGATCGTCCGGACGCTCCAGCGAACAGGAGTCTCGCCAGAGGCGGGCCAACCACTGCCTGTGCCCGAATCGCTGCACGAGCTCGTACACGGCCGGCTCTCGGCACTGCCGCCTGCGAGCCGCGACTACCTGCTCGCCGCCGCCGCACACCCACAGCCCATGAAAGAGGTGGTCGAGGAGGCGTCTGGCGTCGGTCGCGACGAGGGGCTGACACCAGCGCTCGAGGCGGGGATCGTCGCTCTCGACGGGGAGCGGATCCGCTTCACGCATCCGTTGCTGGCCGCCGGCGCGTACGAGACCGCCGACTCGATTCGCCGGCGTGAGATCCACGGGAGACTCGCGGAGCTCCTCGACGATCCTGAGGCGCGCGCGTGGCAGCTCGCCGCATCGGTCGACGAGCAGAACGAGGACGTTGCGCGTGCGCTAGAGGAGGCCGCACAACATGCGAGGGCTCGTGGCGGGCTGCGGCCGGCTGCGCTCCTTCTGGATCGGGCCCACGAGCTGACGCCCGTCGCACGCCGCGATGATGCGCTTCGGCGCGCCGCCGACGCTGCCTTTCTCCATTTCGAGTCGGGCGACTCGCCTCGTGCCGAGTCACAACTCCGCGCCGTGATCGACTCGTTGGCGCCCAGTGAGCAACGAGCGAAGGCGCTCTGGGTGCTCGCACGCGTCCGCACGTATGAGGCGCCGGGTGACGCAGTCGAGCTCTTTCTGCGGCTGGTGGATGAAGCCGAAGACCCAGAGCTTCTCGCGGTCGCGCACGAAGGGGTTGCGTCATCCCTGCTCTGGCTCTTGGAGCGCTTCCCTGAGCAGATCGAGCACGCGGACGCGACGCTCGCATTCGCGCTGGAGCGCGGTGACGATGCGCTCGCAGGAGACGCTTTCATCTCGAAGCTATTGGCCGAAGCATGGCTCGGTCACCCGAACACCGCTGCAACGGCAACCACGGCCCTCGCCTTCCAAGACAGCACCTCGGGCCGTCGTCTCCTCGATCAGCCTCTCATCGCCCTCGTCGAGTACTGGCTGTGGACCGACGAACCTGACCGCGCTCGCGACGCGCTCATCGAGTTGGTACAGCGCGTCCAGGATCTTGGCGACGAGAGCTCGCGTCCGTACGTTCTGTCCCTTCTCGGACAGGTCGAGTACCTGCTCGGGAACTTCGATCGAGCGCTGGACTGCGCTCGCGAAGGTCAGGACGCGGCGAGTCAGTCCGGTCAGCCGCTCTTCGTCTCGTACCACCTAGCTCTCGAGAGCCTCGTCAAAGGTAGTCCCGAACATGCGCGTGAGGCCGTTGCTCGGGCGTGCGCGCTAATCCCCGGTACGGGCGGCCAGGGTGGGCTGCTCGGTGCATCCGCACTCGGTCATCTCGAGCTTGCGCTCGGGCACGCCGCGGAGGCAACGGCGTGTCTCAAGCCCGCAATCGAGGCGGTCCTTCGCGAGGGAATCGCCGAACCCAGCGCCGTTCGTCTCGTCGTCGACCAGATCGAGGCACTGATCGAGCTCGGACGGCGGGACGAGGCGGTCGAGCTCCTCGACTGGTACGAGGGGAACGCGCAGCGGCTCGAGCGAGTATCGGCGCTCGCGAACTGTGCGCGGTGTCGCGGCATGCTCGCCGCGCAGGCGGGCGACGCTCGGAGGAGGCGCGTCGCCGCATACGCGAGCGCACTCGAGTGGCACGAGAGGTCGAGATTCCGCTCGATCGTGGACGCACGCTGCTCGCTCTCGGGATTGCGCAGCGGCGAGCCAAGCACCGCAGCGAGGCGCGCGAGACGCTCGGCGAGGCGATCTCGCATTTTCGAGCGGATCGGAGCGAGCATCTGGGCGGAACGCGCGCGTGCCGAGCTCCGGCGCATCAGCGGTCGGGCCGCGACGCCAGGAGTCGCTGACACCCGCGGAGGAGCGGGTCGCCGCGCTCGTCGCCGAGGGAAAGACGAACCGCGAGGTCGCAGCGGCCCTCTTCCTGTCCGACCGGACGGTCGAGGGACACCTCTCGCGCATCTTCGGCAAGCTCGGCGTCCGCTCTCGCACCGAGCTCGCTCGAGTGCTCACCGGCTCCGATCAGGGGAACGAGCCGTCAAACACGGGGGATTCCCCCGTTTCGCCCGCCTCCTCGAGGCCCTAGCCTCGATCCAGGTGGTCACGAGGGCCACCGGGAGCAGAAGGAGGAGCGATGACCCCCAAGATCTCACTCGTCACGGTTGTGGCAGTTGCCCTCGTCGCCGTTCCGGCGGCCTGGGGCGGCCAGGCGCAATCCAATCCGCGTGGCATGCTCGCGTCCGACGCGGTCGAGAGCGTGCGGGAGCAGGCAGCTCAGTCGTTCAACACTCGCAACGCCATGGCTTCCGACTCGGTCGACGCCGCGCTCGCGAGCGAGCGGAGCCGGCGAGCCACCGCGTCTTCCTACGCGAGCTCCGGCATCGGTGCAGTGCCGCACCCCGGAGCCCGTTTCGACTCAGGGCTCGGGCCGCGATATCGAGTGGCCGCAGATCGGGATCGGATTCGGGCTCGGCATCGTGCTCGCACTCGGTCTCTTCCTGGCCATGCGCTTCACGCGGACGCGCCAGCTGGCGCACTGATCGGGTCATCGCACCCGCAGGTGCCGCGCCCGCCCTCAATGGGCGGTCGCGGCGCGTCTTGGATGCTCGCTGTTTACTTCGTCGCGTGGAGCGAACGCCGAAGCCGTACCGGCGGAGCTACTGGCGTCGTGCTCTCAACGCCGTCGTCCGCCCGCTCGCACGGCTCGGTCTGACCGGGCCGCGCACCCATCTGCTGACCGTTCCGGGGCGCAATACGGGAAGGCTCTGGTCGACACCGGTCTCGATCGTCGAAGACCACGGCGAGCGTTGGCTCGTCGCGCCCTACGGCGATCGGAACTGGGTCAAGAACGCCCGTGCAGCGGGCTGGGTCGAGCTCACGCGTGGCCGTCGACACGAGCGACTGGTAATCGACGAGCTGTCGCCCGAGGCGGCGGTTCCGGTGCTGCGCCGCTACTACGAGCTCGGCTCGGGTGACGCGCCCGTTCTTTCAGGTTCGGCTCGAGTCGTCTCCCGAAGAGTGGCTCGCGGAGGCAGTTCGCCATCCGGTCTTCCGATTGGAGCGAAGAATCCGTACTCTGTGAGCCTGGGTTGCGATCGAGGGGGGTTGTGATGACGTTGTTGCTGGAGAACGAGATCCTGCTGGTTGCCGCCACGGACCTCGAGCTCTGCGGACATGCCGGGCTCGTCTGCGGTGTCGGTCCGGTCGAGGCCGCGGCGTCGACGTCGCGGGAGCTCGCGATGAGCCGTCCACGGGCGGTGATCAATATCGGCATCGCGGGCAGCAAGGGACTGACGCCGGGATCGGTGGTCATCGGGTCGGAGGCGTTCTATTCCGATCTCGGTGCGGAGATCCCGGTCGTCGATCGCATTCAGGCCGATCCCGAGCTCATCGCGGAGATTCAGTCCGCGCTGCCCGAAGCGGTCGTCATCCCGATCGCGACGAGCGCCTTCGTGACAGGCTCCTTGCGAGCGGCCGAGACGTTCCGTGCCGAGGGCATGGAGGGCTTCGGCGTGCTCCGCGCCTGCCAGCTCGCCGGAGTTCCGGGCGTCGAGCTACGCGTGATCTCGAACGACATCGGCGAGGGAAACCGCGCGCTGTGGATGATGAGGCGAGCGCTCGAGGTGCTCGACGGGATCATTCCGCGTCTTCCCGGCGCGGTCGTTCACCGCTAGCCTCCAAGCAGCGTCTAGATGGTTGATCGACAATTCACGGCGGGCCGGATGACGGCCACGACACGGCGCCGGATCGCCACCCTCCCTCGCCGTCCAGGCTTACCAGCCTGCACGACGAGTGAGTGCGTCGCCCGGCTTGGTCGTGACCGCCCCCGGCTGCGCGTCAATTATCGATCAACCATCTAGGGTCTCGCCATGGCGCGGGGAACGACGTCCACGCGCCGAGAGCTGCCAGCTCCGCTCCCTCCCGAGGTGCGGACGGTCGGCCAGCTCGTCGGCGAGGCGATTCGCATCTACGGACGGAACCCGTGGCAGTCGCTCGCGATCGGGGTCCCCGTTGCGGTCGTCAATGCGTTCGTCTGGGGAGCCCCAGGCTCGGCGCAGATCATCATCGCCGCGGCAGGCGCGTTCCTGATCACCGTCAGCTACGTCGTCGCGTGCTCGATCGTGACGAATGCATCGCTTCGGAGCCGAAACACGCTCGTCGCCTACCTGCTCGGCGTGCTCATCTTCGTACCTTTTCCGCTCCTCGCCTCGCTCTTCATCCTTCCGGGCCTGCTCTGGCTCTCCCTCTTCGGGCTCGCGGTTCCGGTCGCGCTGGTCGAGGGTCTGGGCATCCGAGCGGCTCTCCTGCGCGGTCTCAGGTTGGCGCGCGTGGACGTCGTCCATGTTCTCGGAGGCCTCGCGACGCTCGCACTCGTCGTCTTCCTCACCCAGGCTTCGCTGTTCTTCGTCCTGCGTGAGTTCGCCGAGAACACCCGGATCGTGGCGGCGACGCTCGCCTCGATCGTGGTGTCGCCACTCGTGTTTCTCGGGGCGGCGCTCCTGTACGTCGACCAGGAAGCTCGGTTACGCTCGCGCGAAGACCGACGAGAGGAGCGAGATGCCGACCTACCTGATGCTCACGACGCTGACCGAAAAGGGAATCCAGACGTTGCACGCGAACCCCGACCGTCTGCGTGAGGTCAATCGCGACGTCGAGGAGATGGGCGCCAAGGTGCTCCACCAATGGGCGGCGCTCGGCTCCTACGACTTCGTGAACATCGTCGAGGCGCCCGACGACGTGACGATCGCCAAGGTGTCGGTCGCGCTGGGAGCGCGAGGGAGCGCGAAGCTGGAGTCGCTCCCGCTGATCTCCGTCGACGACTTTCTCGGCACCCTGTCGTAGGGGCCGGGCATGCCCGGCCCTACAGGGCCAGAAAGCCCGTCTTTCGCGGTTCTACGTCGAGCGGGCTCTCCGGTAGCCCTTCCTTCGGCTCCATGTTGAAGGCGCGCGGCGCCACGTCGTTCGGCGTCGCGGGATGGAACAGCGAGGCGAGGAGCTGAATCTGTCCCCGGCCGGGGCCGAGCTCCCACTGGCCACCACCGTAGGCGCCGATCCCGTGCGCCTCGCAGTAGTCGTACGCGGCAAAGAGACGTTCGACGGAGCCGAAGCGCGAGGGCTTCACGTTCACGGTACGCGGCGGCCAGGGCAGACTCTCGATGTCCTCGACCGAGTGGATGATCGCGTCCCAGGTCACGCGCTCGACGTGCGCCTCGAGCACCGCCTCGGTCTCCGGCGTCAGCCCCGGATCCTCGAGCCAAGCGCTGGGCAGCCCCTCGGCAACACGTCGGTACAGATCTCCGTCCGGCGGTGAGTCGACCGTCGTGCCACGGTACTGCCCCTTGAAGTCGACCGAGTCGACCGCGCCGGTGGCGGCGAGCCCCTCGATCAGCTCGTCGCTCCACTCCACGTTGGCGTCGAGCTTGAAGCGCAACGCGGGGTAGAGGCGGAGCCACGCGTCGAAGCGTTCCGTCGAAGGCGGTGATCCCAGACCCATCGAGACCACGAACTCGACCGGTCGTGGCTCGCGGCGGACGGCGTCCCCGAGTGCAAGGCCGCTCTGGCGGAGCGCGAGGTCGAGCGCCGCGCTCTCGTACGCCCAGCGGCGGTAATCCCGGTACGCGTGCTGCTCGGGCTCCTGCTCGAAGAGCTCGAGCGTGGCCAGGTGCGAAGAGAACGAGTCGAGCGTCCACGAGCCGGCCAAGGGCAGCACGGGGCCGAGGCTCTGCGCACGATCGTGCTCCTCACCGTGATAGGTGACGTCCTCTCCGATCCCTTCCTCACCCGCACCGTGGAGGTGGATGACCGTCGTCTTGCGAAGGAAGTCGCTCCGGGCCTGGAGCTCGAGGGCCTCGAGCGCGTACGTCTCGATCTCGATCGGCAGGTCCTTGACGTCGTCGTACAGGCTCACGAGGCGGCGAAGGCTACCGCGGTCTCGCCCGCCAGCCGCGCGTTCTCGACGATGAGCGCCCGGTTGACCTCGCGCGTGCGACCGTCGCTTCGGTCGTGGAGGTACGAGAGCACGAACGGCGTCACCGCCTGCCCGGACACACCCCTCGCCGCTGCCTCGGACACGGCCGATTCGATCAGGTCTTCGACGTCGACGCTCTGGGGCGGGGGGTTGGCGAGCAGGAGGCCCTCGCCTCCGAGCGACCAGTGGGCAGCGGCAACGCGGGCGGCTTCGTCTGCGTCCTCGACGCGCTGGGTCACAGCCGGCCCTCCTTCGGAGGAGTAAAAGAGCGGCAACGTGCTCGTCCGAAAGCCGAGCACGGGCACTCCGAGCGTCTCCAGGAGCTCGACGGTCGCGGACACGTCAAGGAGCGACTTCACCCCGGAGGAGACGACGAGCGCTTGCGTGCGTGCGAGCGCCGGAAGATCCGCGGACACATCGGGCGGTGACGGGAACCCGCGATGGACGCCGCCGACGCCTCCCGTGCCGAGAAACGGAATGCCGACCCAGGCGGCGACGACCAGTGCGCCACCCACGGTGGTCGCCCCGACCGCGCCTTGAACGGCACATGCGGCGAGATCGCGCGGGCCGGCTTTGCGGGCGTCCGGAGTGAAGCGCTCGAGCTCGCTCGAACCGAGGCCTACGCGGATCCGGTTGTCGAGGACACCGATGGTCGCCGGAACGGCTCCCGCCGCGCGCACTGCGGCCTCACTCTCGAGCCCGACCTCGATCCCGTCCGGCGCGGGGAAACCGTGCGCCACGAGCGTGGTCTCGAGCGCGACGACGGCGCCACCCGTGTCCAGCGCGGCACGCACTTCCTCGGAGATCTCGACGAGCGGCTGCACCGTCGCCAGGCTACGGCATCGCCCCCAGCGTCTGGATGCAGCGGGCGGCGGCTTCGAGGGCGAGCTCGGGGCCGCCGACGATCCACCCCGCGGCGAGCGCGTCTCCCGCTCCGGTGGTGTCGACAACACGGTCGACGGGCAAAGCTGGACGCTCGTCGTCCCCGAACGCGCAACCACGTGCACCGCGCTTGAGGATCCAGAGTGCGTCGGAAAGAAGGTCGCCGACCGTCTCCGCCTCGGACTCGTTTGCGAAGACGACGTCCGGCCCGAGCTTGCTCACCGTTCCTCGGAGCTCGGCGACTCCCGCCGAGCGGATCGCGCTCCAGGTCGCGAGGTCGACGCTGACGACCGCGCCCTGCGCCCGGCCGAGCTCGGCGGCGAGGAGGGCGGCGCTGCGAGCCGGCTCGAAGAGCAGCGCGTAGCCGGAGACGAAGAGATGATCGCAGTCGTCGAGCCACGCCGGATCGATCTCCTCCGGGCGGAGCGCGACAGCCGCGCCGCGATCGGCTGCCATCGAACGGCTGCCGTCCGGCGAGACGAGCGAGCAGATCACCCCGTTTCGGCCTTCCGCGGGACCGCACGCCTCGACACCTGCGTCCTCGAGCGCGCTCAGCGCGAGGCGTCCGGCTTCGTCGTCTCCGCGCTTCCCCATCCATCGGGCCTGCGCGCCGAGCGCCGCCGCCCACGCGGCGACGTTGGCCGCCTGCCCCCCGGGGGAGATCCTGATCTCCGCGTCCGTATCGCCTCCTGCGAAGAGCGGATCGGCAAGCCGAACGAGGACGTCCAACGTCAGATCGCCGATGGTGCAGACAAGCATGGCGCGGATCGTAAGATTTGCTCGTGGACGGCGAGAAGCGACACGGCTGGTTTCGGACGTTCGTTCTGGGCAGCCTTGTCGGTGCCTCCGCGGCCGTAGCCGCCGGCTCCCGCCGGCGGCGTATCGAACGGCGGCGTGGTCGCCCTCGCGGGCTCGCTGCGTTCGAGAGCGCCCCCTGCTACCTCGAGCTCATCGAAGGCGAGCGCGAGGAGTCTGCGGTCCAGGACGTCAACTAGCCTTTTCGCACATGCCCATCTACGAATACCGTTGCCCGAACGGGCACACGTTCGAGGTCTTCCAGAAGATGGCAGACGCGCCCGTCGAGCTCTGCGTGACCTGCGGCGAAGGGCCCGTCGAGAAGATCCTCTTCCCCGTCGCGGTGCACTTCAAGGGCTCGGGCTTCTATTCGACGGACTACGGCCGTGGCTCACGCAAGGACAGGGATGGCGACCGTGCTCCGGCGGACAAGCCCAAGGATAAGGACAAGCCCGCGGAGAAGGCTCCCGCAGGCGAGAAGAAGACGACTCCGCCGCCGAGCGACTAGCCGCGTCCTAGGAGATCGACTCGCGCTAGCGCGCGCCGAGCGAAGCGATCCGATCGAAGATCTGGTCGAGATCGCCCTGTTCCGGGAGCCTTTCGCGGATCAGGATCATGCCGAGCCGATCGTACTTCCCTCAACGCCGCGTACAGCCGGCGCCGTACAGCGAGCCCTTGGGAGGTGCGAGCGGGGCGGTGCGACGCAGGAACATCGAGATCGCGGCCACGTTGTCCTCGGACCCGAGCAGCACGGACTCGCCGCCGTACGACGACGGGTCTCCCCCCAGCCGGCAATGGAGCGAGCGGCTCGAGTCGGCGCGGAAGCGCGCCCAGCCGAGCTGAGCGATCTCCCAGGCGGACAGGTCGGTGACGAGCGGCGCCGCCAGCGAGTCGCCGATGAAAGGAAGCCGGACGAACGTCCCGAAGCTCGCGAGCTTGTCGCCCACCGCGTCGGCGACCACCTGCTGCCGGCTGCCACGGGTGAGGTCGTTGTCCGCCGCGTTGTTCTGATTGGAGCGAATGCGGGCGTAGACGAGCGCTCTCCTGCCGTCCAAGTGTTGGGTGCCCTTCGGGAAGCGCCAGCCCTCCCATTCGGCGCAGCGGGCGGGCTTGTAGGGACAGTCGAACTTGTTCGAGAGGATCGGCTTCGGCACGTTCACATTGATCCCGCCGAGCGCGTCGATCAGCTCGCGGAACCCGTCGAAGTCGAAGACGACGACATGGTGGATCGGGAGCCCGGTGAGCCCGCGCACGGTCGAGAGCGTGAGGGCCGGCCCGCCGAGCTGGTTCGCTGCGTTGATCTTTCCCGAGCCGTAGCCCGGGATGTCGACGAGCAGGTCCCGCGGGATCGACAGGTAGGAGAGCCGGTTCTTGTCGGGATCCGTGCGCAGCAGCAGCAGCGAGTCAGACCGTCGAGCGTCCTGGCGTCCGGGCGCCTTGCCGCCGTCGGTGCCGATGACGAGGATCGTCGCCGGGTCGGAAAGAAGCGATCCGTCGTGCTCTGCCAGCCGACCCTCGGCACGGCGAGGGAGCCGCTCGTTCGCCTCGCCGACGCCGCTCGCGAAGGAGACGTAGCCGAGCGCTCCCCAGACGACGCTGAGCACGAGCAGGCCGACGATGCCGAGGACGATCCAGAGACCCCACCGTCGGCGGCGAGCAGGTTTCTCGGGCCGAGCGGCGGGCTCGGCGGCGCCTCGACGGTCCCTGTCGAGAGGGACTCTGCCCTTGACACGGCCGCCGCGATACCGCCGGTAGGGCTTGTCTCCCTCGGCCATCCGGGGCGCTATGGTAGCCCGCGTCCGTGAGCGCGCCTCTTGTGATCGGAGTCGACGTGGGCGGGACGAAGATCCGCTCAGGCCTCGTCGACCGGGAGGGATCGGTGCGCGAGCGCTACGAGGCGCTGAGCCCCGGAACACGCGAGGAGGACGTGCTGCAAGCGATCGACGAGGCGGTGGAGGCCGTGCTCGACGATACGGTCGGCGCTATCGGCTTCGGCGTCCCGACGACCCTCGATCGCCGCACCCGTCGCGTGCTGAGCGCGAGCAATCTGCCCTTTGACGATTTCGACCTCGCCGGCCACACACGCGCGCGCTTCGGCCTACCCGTCGGCGTGGAGAACGACGCGAACGCCGCGACGTTGGCCGAGTGGAAGCTCGGTGCCGGACGGGGCCTCTCCGACCTCGTACTGCTCACCCTCGGGACCGGCGTCGGCGGCGGGATCGTCCTCGACGACCGGCTGTACCGCGGATGGGCGGAGATCGGTCACATGGTCATCCTCGCGGGCGGGCCGCCATGCCCAGGGCGCTGTCATGGGCATGGCCATGTGGAGGCTCTCTGCTCCGGAACCGCGGCCGACCAAGCGGCCCGCGAGCTGTGGGGGCCGGACGCCGATGCGCACACGCTGGTCGAGCGCGGGCGCGCAGGAGACGAAGCTGCGTGTGTGCGTCTGGCCGAGATCGGCGGCTACCTCGGCGCTGCCATCGGCTCGCTCGTCAATGTCTTCGACCCGGAGGTCGTCCTCGTCGGAGGCGGCTTCGGGGAGGCGGCCGGCGAGCTCGTCCTCGGGCCTGCCGAGGACGCCGCCCGCCGCGAGGCGCTCGAGCCCGCCGACGCGAGGCTTCGCGTCGAGCCCGCCGAGCTCGGGGCCGAGGCGGGTCTCGTCGGAGCCGGGCTGGTGGGCTTCGGCGCGCTCGATGGAACCTGGTAAGCCGTGCCGCTGGCGATTTGCGCCACGCCGATCGGAAACCTCGACGATGTCACGCTTCGGGTTCTCGCCGAGCTGCGCGAGGCGGATCTCGTCCTCTGCGAGGACACACGTCGGTCCCGCATCCTGCTCGAGCGTCACGGGATCGCTGCGCGGCTTCTGAGCTATCACCGTCATAACGAGGCGGCTCGGACGGAAGAGGTCGTGTCTCGACTGGTGCGGGGAGAGCGCGTGGCACTCGTGTCCGATGCGGGCCTGCCCGGCGTCAACGACCCCGGTGCGCGGCTGGTCGCGGCGGCGTTGTCCGAAGGAGTGTCCGTCACCGTGTTGCCGGGGCCGTCGGCTGTCGAGACGGCACTCGTCGCGAGCGGGCTCGTAGACGAGCGCTACCAGTTCCTCGGCTATCTCCCTCGACGCGCGGGTGAGCTCCGGGCTCTCGCGGAGGAGCTCGTAGGCTGGTCGCACCCGGTCGTCGCCTTCGAGTCGCCCCGACGGCTCCCCCGGTCGCTCGCCGCGCTAGCGGAGGCGATGCCCGATCGTCCGGCTGCAGTCTGCCGTGAGCTGACAAAGCGTTTCGAGGAGGTCGTGGGAGGATCGCTGCGGGAGCTCGCCGAGCGTTTCGCCGAGCCGCCGAAGGGCGAGATCACG
The DNA here is from genome assembly GCA_963850485.1 of uncultured Actinomycetes bacterium. GTDB lineage: Bacteria > Actinomycetota > Thermoleophilia > Gaiellales > Gaiellaceae > GMQP-bins7. The sequence continues at coordinate 43,735 of CAWKLR010000019.1, forward strand.
CTGGTCCTCGGCGCGGGAAGCCGGCACGAGGGGCGCGGAATCGATGACGATGCCGTCGGGGCCGTCACGGAGCTCGTCGCAGCCGGAGTTTCGCGCCGTCAGGCGGTCGATCTCGTCGCCCGTCTCACCGGCGTCCCACGGAACGCGCTCTACCGCTCCTCTCTGTGACAAGTCTGTGAAATCGCATTGCTCCTCCTCTGGGAGAGCCGCTACCGTCGAGCCATGTTCGCTTCGCGGACAACGAGAGTGCTCGGAACTGCCGTGTTCTCGATCGCGCTCTCGCTCGCTTTCGCCTCGCGCGCCGAGGCATGGGCGTGGCCGGCGGAGGGCAGCGTTCTTCGCGAGTTCTCGCTCGGCGACGACCCGTACGCAGGCGGCCAGCATCGCGGTGTCGACATCTCTCTAGAGGGAGATCGCCCGATCCGCGCGCCGGTCTCCGGCGAGGTCGCCTTCGCCGGACAAGTCCCAACGCACGGGCTCACCGTCACAATCGAGGCCGACGCATACAAGGTCTCCTTGACCCATCTCGGGCAGCTTCTCGTGAGGCGCGGTGACCGCATCGCGGAGGGAGCACCGCTTGCACAAGCGGGCCCGACCGGCGTTCCCGAGCACGAGGTGCCGTACGTGCACCTGGGCATCCGGGTCGGCGACGACGAGACATATGTCGATCCGCTGTCCCTTCTTCCGCCGCGGGCCGCCCCTATTCCGCCGACGGCGCCCGCTCCACCTTCCGCACCAGCTCCTCCGTCATCCGGGCCTGCTCCCACGCCTCCGATCGCAGAGACCGGGTCACCTCCGACAGTTGAGTCGTCACCTCCGACAGTCGAGTCGACGCCCACGCCTGCGTCCGTCTCGCCGTCCGCTCCAGAATCGTCGTCAGCGGCGATCCTGCAGACGCCCGTCGCGGGCACTACCGAACGCAGGAGGCGACCGGAGGGAACCACTTCCCGTGTTCGGAACGATGGGCGAGCGCGCGCCAATCCCTCGCGAGAGCGCACGCGAACACGGCCAGCCGGGATTCATACGATGTCGCGTTCGGCAGCCCCACAGGGCGGAGACGAGCTGCGTACGAAGTCCCGAGGGCCGTTCGACAGTGTCGGTGGCATGCGTGCACGAGCTACCAGGTCTGGACCGCCTGTGAGGGTCGTCCGGCGGCAGCGCCTACACGATGTCCAGGGCTCGGCCGATCGCCGCGTGCCTCGTGCGGCCGCCTCGTTGCGCGCGCAGGCACGATTGCAACCGAAAGGGGCTCGCAGCCGTAACGATCGCCCTGCCTCCGCGAGCGTCGGCGGGATGGTCGCCGTCTTCGCCGTCCTCATCGCCCTCGTCGTGCTCGCAACGCGGGTGTCGTGGTGGCACCGAGTCGGCCGAAAACGACTCCATATCATGGGCCCCGATGAACCGACCCAGCTCCCGACGGAAGATCCTGGTCGCTGTCGCCTGGCCGTATGCGAGCGGGCTGCGCCACATCGGCCACGTGGCGGGCTTCGGCGTCCCGTCGGACACGTTCGCCCGCTATCACCGGCTGCGGGGGAACGACGTGCTCATGGTGAGCGGCACGGACGAGCACGGGACGCCGGTCATGGTCGCCGCGGACGCCGCCGGCGAGTCGCCGCGGGAGACCGCAGACCGCTTCAATCGGCTCATCCGCGAGGATCTGCGCGATCTCGGGCTCTCGTATGACCTCTTCACTCGCACGACGACGACCAACCACTACCGCGTCACGCAGGATCTCTTTCGAACCCTCCATCGCAAGGGCTACATCCTCGAGCAGGAGACGCTCGGGGCGTTCTCCGCCTCCACCGGCCACACCCTTCCCGATCGGTACATCGAGGGCACGTGCCCGATCTGCGGCTTCGAGAGCGCGAGGGGCGACCAGTGCGACAACTGCGGAAACCAGCTCGATCCCACCGACCTGATCGATCCACGCTCGGGGATCGACGGAACGACACCGGTGTTCCGGACGACGAAGCACCTCTTCCTGGACCTGCCGGCGTTCAAGGATCAGCTCACCGAATGGATCGAGTCGAAGAGCGACTGGCGGCAGAACGTCCGGCGGTTCTCGCTCAACTTCGTGAAGGAGCTGAAGCCGCGCGCGATCACCCGCGACCTCGACTGGGGAGTGCCGATACCCCTCGAGGGCTACGAAGACAAGCGGATCTACGTCTGGTTCGATGCCGTAATCGGCTACCTCTCGGCGTCCATCGAATGGGCCACCGATCGGGGAACGCCCGACGCCTGGCGCGAGTGGTGGCAGAGCCCCGACGCGGAGCACGCGTACTTCATGGGGAAGGACAACATCGTCTTCCACACCGTGATCTGGCCCAGCACCCTGCTCGGATACGGGGACGACGGGGAGTACGGCGCCGGCCAGGGCGACCTCGAGCTCCCCGACAACATCGTCTCGAGCGAGTTCCTCACGATGGAAGGGAAGAAGTTCAGCTCGAGCCGCGGACTCGAGATTCTCATCCGGGACTTCCTCAGCCGGTACGACCCTGACGCACTCCGGTACTTCATCTCGATCGCAGGTCCGGAAACCCAGGACACGGACTTCACCTGGTCGGAGTTCGTGCGTCGAAACAACGACGAGCTCGTGGCCACCTGGGGCAACCTCGTCAACCGCACGCTGCAGAGCGCCTACAAGAACTTCGAGACGGTTCCCCAACCGGGAGTGCTCACCGACGCCGACAACCACCTGCTCGCCGCGGTCGACAAGGGCTTCGACACGGCCGGGTCGCTGATCGAAGCGGCCCGGTTCAAGAACGCGCTGCAGGAGATCATGCGTCTCGCCGGCCTCGGAAACCAATATGTCACCGAGCAGGCGCCATGGACGTTGATGGAGAGCGACCGCGCGCGTGCCGGGACGATCCTGTACGTGTCGCTCAGGGCGATCGACAGCCTGAAGGTCCTGTTCACGCCGTTCCTTCCCTTCTCGTCGCAGCGGCTGCACGAGCTCCTCGGCTGGGACGGCTCGCTCGCAGGCCCGCTCGAGTTGCGCTCGGTGACCGAGGACGACGGCAACGAACACGTCGTCCTCACCGGGGACTACGCGACGTGGGTGGGAGCATGGGAGCCGAGCGAGCTCCCGGTGGGTCAGGCGCTTCGAGAGCCGCAGCCGCTGTTCACGAAGCTGGATGCGGACGCCGTGATCGCCGACGAGCTGAAGCGCATGGAGGACGACGCGAACCGTCGCAGCGCGGCGTGACCGACTCGCACGCGCACCTCGACGCGTGCGACGAGCCGGCAGCAGCGGTCGAGCGTGCCGAAGCGGCGGGCGTCGCGCGAATCGTCACGATCGGCACAGGGATCGATTCCTGCCGCACCGCCCTCGCGCTCGCGGGCGAGCACGCTGGCGTCTTCGCGTCGCTCGGCGTCGACCCGCACCAGGCCGCGACCGCGGAAGCCGGGCGACTCGACGAGCTTCGCGAGCTGCTCGCGCATCCGAAGGCCGTCGCGATCGGCGAGACCGGCCTCGACAACGTGAAGCTCTACGCCACGCCCGAGGAGCAACGGCGGCTGTTCGACGGGCAGCTCGCGCTTGCGGCCGAGCTCGACCTCCCGGTGGTCATCCACAGCCGGGAGGCGGCAACGGACACCGCGTCCGCGCTGGAAGGCTTCGCCGGCACGGTGATCCTTCACTGCTTCTCCTCGCCCGAGCTCCTGCCGGCCGCTCTCGAGCGCGAGTACTACGTCTCCTTCGCGGGAAATGCCACCTATCCGAAGGCTGGCGAGCTCCGCGATGCCGCCGCGGCGATTCCTCGCGACCGGATCCTCGTCGAGACAGACAGCCCGTATCTCGCTCCGCAACCCGTGCGCGGCCGCCGGAACGAGCCGGCGCACGTCGTCCACACGATCGCGGCGCTCGCAGCGGTTCGCGGTGAGGCGCAGGCGGAGCTCGCCTCGGCGACACACGCCAACGCCGCGGCCGCTTTTCGGCTGCCATGACCGTGGCTCCGAGGCCGAAGAAGAGGCTCGGCCAGCACTTCCTCGTCGACGAGAACATCCTCGGCGTGATCGGCCGGCTTGCCGCTCTCGAGCGTCAGGATGCGGTGCTGGAGGTGGGGCCTGGCCTCGGGGTCCTGACCCGCTATCTCGCAGAACGCGTCGCCGTCGTCCATGCGATCGAGCTCGACCGCTCCCTCGAGCAGCCGCTCCGGTCTGCGCTCGAGGGGCGAGACAACGTTCGCCTTCACCTCGGCGACGCGCTCGCGCTCGACCTCGCGTCGCTCGAGCCGCAGCCGAACAAGCTCGTCGCCAACCTCCCGTACAACATCGCCACGCCGTTCGTGGTGGAGAGCCTCGACGGGATTCCGTTGCTCGAACGCTGGTGCGTGATGGTTCAGCGAGAAGTCGCCGAGCGGTTCTTTGCCACACCGCGAACGAAGGCGTACGGGGCCGTGTCCGTTCTCGTGCAGCTCGTAACGCGCAAGGTCGGCTTTCACGCAGTGCCGCCCACGGTGTTCAAGCCCCGGCCGCGTGTCGATTCGGCGCTGGTCGCGTTCGAGCGCATCGCAGGCCCGCCTCTCGGACCGATCAGGCCGGTCGTACACGCCGCCTTTGCTCACCGGCGAAAGACGCTCGCGAACTCCCTCGCCTTCGCGGGTCTCGCAAGCCGCTCGGATGCCGAGCGCGCGCTCGCCGCAATCGACAGGCCGCCCGGGTGCGCGTGCCGAGGAGCTCGCACCGCACGACTTCGTCCGTCTCGCCGCCGCGCTTCGATGACGGAGCTACGCGCGCCGGCGAAGCTCAATCTCGCACTGGTCGTCGGCCCACTCCGTGCCGACGGTAGACACGAGGTCGCGACCGTCCTGCAGGCGATCGACCTCTGTGACGACATCGCGCTCGGGCCGGCCGACTCTCTGGTCGTCGAGGGCTTCACGGAGGACACCATCGTCCGAGCCGCGCTCATTCGGCTTGCAGAGGCGGCCGGCGTGACACCGAGCTGGCGCGTGCGGATCGAGAAGCGGATCCCCGTTGCCGGAGGGCTCGGCGGTGGGAGCTCCGACGCGGCAGCGGCGCTCGTGCTGGCGAACGCGTCGCTCGTGACACCTCTTCCGGACGACGAGCTGCACGCGCTCGCCGCGCTCACGGGTGCGGATGTGCCGTTCTTCCTGAGGGCAGGCCCACAGCTCGGCACCGGCGACGGTTCCGATCTCCTTCCGCTCGACCTACCGACGGACTACGTGGCCCTGCTGATGCTTCCCGACGGCGCGCGCAAGGAGTCGACCGCGGCGGTCTACCGCCGCTTCGACGAACGAGACGGTGGCAAAGGTTTCGAGGAGCGCCGCTCGCGGCTCCTGCACGTGCTCGACGGGCTGACCAGCTCCAGGGACCTGATTTCGCTTCCGCCGAACGACCTCGCCTCATCGCCTCTCGTAGGTGAATTGGAGAGGCTCGGCGCGTTTCGCGCCGACGTGACCGGCGCCGGCCCTGTCGCGTACGGGCTGTTCGAGACTGCGGAAGCGGCCGCGCTCGCGGCATCCTCGCTCGAGAGGAGCGGACGCTGCTGGATCTCCCGACCGGTCGTCAACGTCCATCCCCGGTGACACTGGCAAGATGAGCAGGCTCTGGGGCGTGGCCAAGTGGTAAGGCAACGGGTTTTGGTCCCGTGATCCCAGGTTCGAATCCTGGCGCCCCAGCCACGATGTCCCAGATGAACCACCCGAGGCTCGGCGCGGTCGTCATGGCGGCCGGTCTGGGGACGCGCATGCGCTCGGCCACTCCGAAGCACCTCCACTCCCTGCTCGGTCGCCGGATCGTGGACTGGGTGCTGGGGACGGCGCGTGAGCTCGAGGCCGACCCGCTCGTCGTCGTCACCGCGCCGACGACCGCGGACGCGTTCGACGGCGTTCGGGTCGCGGTGCAGGAGACGCCGCGCGGAACCGGGGACGCGGTGCGGAGCGCGCGGCACTCACTTGGAAACGTCGAAGAGGTCCTCGTGCTCTCGGGCGACACGCCGCTCCTGACGTCTGCGCTCCTGCGAGAGCTGCTCGAGACACACCGGCGCGAGGGCGCGGCGGCAACCGTGCTCTCGTTCGAGCCCGCTGATCCTCGGTCCTACGGCCGGGTCGTCCGCAACGGGTCGGGAACATTGGCCGCGATCGTCGAAGCCGCCGACGCGAGCCCGGAGGAGCTTGCCCTGCGGGAGGTCAACTCCTCGATCTACGTCTTCCGGGCCGAGCGCCTGTGGCCCGTTCTCGAACGCCTGACGCCCAAGAACGCTCAGGGCGAGCTCTATCTGACCGACACCGTCTCGCTCCTCGTTGCCGAAGGCGAGCGGGTCGCGGTGCACAAGGGAGGAGAGCCGATGGAGACAGAAGGTGTCAACACGCGGTCGGAGCTCGCCGCAGCGGCGGCCGCAATGCGGGACCGGATCAACGAGGCGCACATGCTTGCAGGCGTGACCATCGTCGACCCGTCGACGACCTGGATCGACGCTGACGCCCTCGTCGAGCCCGATGCAGTGATTCATCCGTTCACCGTCGTCAAGGGCGCCTCGCGCATCGCCACCGACGCCGAGGTCGGGCCGCACGCGGTGCTCCACGACGCGGTCGTGGGCACCGGAGCTCTCGTGGGCCCGTTCTGTTACCTTCGCCCGGGCACGGTTCTCGAGGCGGGCGCGAAGGCCGGGACGTTCGTGGAGATCAAGAACTCGCGGATCGGTGAGAGAACGAAGGTGCCGCATCTCTCGTACGTCGGTGACGCGGACATCGGTGAAGACTCGAACATCGCTGCGGGGAACATCACGGTGAATCAGGACCACGCGACCAGGGCGAAGGAGCGAACGGTCATCGGGCGCAACGTCAGGACCGGCGTCGACAATGCCTTCGTTGCCCCGGTCACGATCGGCGACGACGCATGGATTGCAGCCGGCTCCGTCATCACAGAGGATGTCCCTCCGGGCGCACTCGCGATCGCCCGGGCGAAGCAGCTGAACAAGGAGGGGCGGGGTGGAAAGCGGGACGATTGAACAGACGCTTCCCGGGCTCTCGGCCGACATCCCCGAAGCCGCGATGACGACCGGCCATGCAATACCCCTCACTCCGCAGAAGCGGCTCATGGTCTTCGCGGGGCGCTCGCATCCCGAGCTGGCCTCGAAGATCGCGGAGCAGTTGAACGTCGAGCTCGGTGACGTCGAGCTGCTCACGTTCGCGAATGGCGAGACGTACTGCCGCTACTGCGAGTCGATCCGGGGCGCGGACGTCTTCCTCGTGCAGACGGGCTGCCAGCCCGTCGATCAGAACATCATGGAGCTCCTCTTCATGATCCAGGCAGCCAGGCTCGCCTCCGCGAAGCGCATCACGGCGGTCATTCCCTGGTTCCCCTACTCGCGGCAGGATCGGAAGGCGAAGCCCCGCGAGCCGATCTCGAGCCGCCTCCTCGCCGACATGCTCCAGATGGCCGGCGTCGATCGCCTGCTGACGATGGACCTGCACGCGGGTCAGATCCAGGGGTTCTTCACGATTCCCGTCGACCACATGACCGCGCTTCCCCTGTTTGCGCAGTACTTCCGCGACCTGGGCTTGACGGGGGAGCGTGTCGTCTCGGTGGCCCCTGACGCGGGACGCGCGAAGCACGCCGTTCGCTTCGCCGAGATGGTCGGGGCCGACTTCGCGATCATGCACAAGACCCGCCCGTCGCACGATGTCGCGTCGGTCACCGAGATCACCGGCCGGGTCGATGGGAGGGTCGCAATCGTCGGCGACGACAACATCTCGAGCGGGAACACGCTGCTGGAAGGTGCCAGAGCGCTCAAGGAGGCGGGTGCGAGCGACGTCTGGGTGTTCGCCACGCACGGGCTCTTCTCCGGTGACGCTCTCGAGCGGTTCGCCGCTGCCGACCTGGGTGGCATCGTCGTCACCGACACGGTCCCCGTAGATCCGCTCCGCCGGCCGCCTGGGATGACCGTGCTCACCGTCTCCGGGCTTCTTGCCGAGACGATCATCAACGTGTTCGCCGACGAGTCGGTTTCGGCGATCTTCGGCGGCGAGAACCAGCTCTTCTAGAAATACGCTGTGGACATGCGGGTTAGCGGGCCGTTTGCTGACGACCCGCTAACGGGCGGTAGGTCACTCCTCGGGCGACCGAGGCGGTGGCGAGGTTCCGGGACCAGTTGCGTTGCCACCCGGGGCACCCACGCCTCGCCCGGTACCCGGATCACTCTCCGGGGTACATGACTGAGAGGGCCGGGTCGGCCACCACTCTCGGCGGACCTGGGGGAAGAGACGCCAAAGAGCCGACCCGGCCTGCCCAGCGACCGTAACCGATCCAGGGAGGGCCTGTCCAGGCAGTTGCGGGTCGTCGGGGTCGCCAAAGGCCGACCCGGCTCCTTCGGCTTCGCCGCTCGACGTACCTCCCTCCCCGAAACACTCGAGGGTCTGAATGTGAGAGCGACGCCCATGGGCCAGAGCTGCCGGTCAGTCCGTAGCAGACGACACAAAGTGTCGAGATGAAGTAGGGTGTCGGAACTGGCCCTGCGGCCAGAACCCCGGCCGAAGGCCCGCAATCTCCCGACGCGCCGCGTGCGCGCGAGACGTAGGAGCCAAGGCGAACAGGATTCGACTTGCAGGGCCAGTCGCTTCGTTGTCCGAAGGACTTGACTCGAGCAGACCGCCGGGAGGGTCATGAGTAAGAGTTCCGATAAACCGAAGAAGCAGCAGAAGCAGAAAGCGCAGAAGACCATCAAGGAGCGCCGCAGCGAGAAGCGCGCGGCCAAGAAGCTCGGCGCAGGCGCGTTTCTCCCGGCAGACAAATAGAGACCTGACGGGTCGCCTGCCTGGCCCTCCCGCCCCTCGGAAGACCCGGCCGGGGGACACGCGGGGGAGATACTCGTCGGTCCGACCGGGGCAAGGGGGCCAGGTCGCCCCCTCTTCCGGCGAACCACCAATCTGCGGCGGTAGGTGAACGCCGAAAGTGGCGACCTGGCCGCCCAACGGCTTCGACGCTCATCTCCTCGTCCCTTTCCAGTCCCCGCCACCGACCGCTGGTCGTCGCGGGATCGCGCAAGAAACGGGTAGTGCCGGACGCGACGACCTCTTGCTGAAAAGCAGAGTCCTCCCAGCCCTTCAACCTCTCCAGTCGTAACCTGCCGCAACGTCCGGCTAGCCCATCAAACGCTTCTTCGGCCCAACTTGCAAGCCCACCGGGTGGCGCTCGGCCCGTTTCCCACCCCGTCACGCCGGTGATACATGGCCGGTGGCGACGTCCACCAGGAAGCTCTCTGTTCGGTTCGGCTCGCCGTCGGAGTCGAGCTTGTCGGACAGGACGACCCCCCAGAACCCGCGCACGGGGATGCCTCGGGGCACGTAGCGAATCTGCACGAACTGCACCTGGGGACACGGTCCGAACGAGGCGTTCTCGTCGGCGATTTCGATCGCCTCGTCCTGCGTCACCTCGGAGAGGCCTTCTTCGCCGTCACGTCCGTCAAGTTCACCCTCACGTGCGACAAGGGTCTTGACGGAGGCAGCGCCCCGGTCCGCAGCGCTGCCGGTGAGGGAATCGTGCACGCTCGAAAACGAGGGAAGACCCACCGAGCGCGACGCTGACCGTCAAGTAGTCGCTTCTCGACGCTCGTCTCGGATCGTGTCGTCGGCCACGTCGATCGCGGCTTGCTGTTCGAGCACTGCTCGGGCGCGCGTCGGAACCAGCGTCACTCGCTACAATCCGCCGCCGATGTCCGGAGACCGGTTCAAGCTCGAGGTCCAAGAACGCGAGGAGCGCGGCTCGCGCCACTCGCGACGCCTGCGCAAAGCGGGCATCGTGCCGGGCGTGCTGTACGGGAAAGGGCATGCGCGTGCGATCTCCGTCCCGGAACGCGACTTGCGGACGGCGATGACCGGACCGTCGGGCATGCACGCCATCCTCGACGTCGTGCTCGAGGGTCAAACGACGGTTCATCCCTCGATCCTGGCCGAGTATCAGCAGGATCCCGTGCGCGGGAAGATCTCGCACATCGACCTTCGCGAGGTGCGGCTCGATCAGCCGATCCAGGCATCCGTCGTCGTTCAGCTCGTCGGCGAGGCTGTCGGAGCCAAGGCCGGAGGCGTCGTCTCGCTCGTCTCGCGCGAGCTGCAGGTCGAGGCGCTGCCGATGGACGTTCCCGAGCACATCGACGTGGACGTGACAGCCATGGACATCGGCGACGTCCTCCGACTGGAGGACATCTCCGTGCCCGACGGGGTCACCTTGCTCGATGACCTGCACGAGACGGTGATCGTCACGGTTGCGATGTCCCGCGGCTTTGCGGAGCTCGAGGAGGCCGAGGCGGCCGCTGCCGCCGAGGCCGAGGCCCTCGAAGAGGGTGAAGAGCCCGCAGAGGGCGCTGAAGAAGGGGACGAAGCCGACCAGGCTTCGGACGCTTCTCCCGACGAAGAGGGCTAACCGTGCGTCTCTTCCGTCGGGGCGAGCGCGCCTCGACGCTCGACCTGCTCATCGCAGGCCTCGGGAATCCCGGCCGCGAGCACGCGCGAGATCGCCACAACGTCGGCTGGATGGTCGTCGAGGAGCTCGCGCGTCGTCACAACGGCTCGTTCCGCTCGAAGTTCAATGGGCGACTTGCGGAAACACGGGTCGGGGATGCGCGCGTTGCGCTGCTCGAGCCGGAGACGTACATGAACGACTCGGGCAGCTCGATCTCAGCCGCCGCACGCTTCTTCAAAGTCTCGCCGGAAGACGTCCTCGTCGTCCACGACGACGTCGATCTCGAGATCGGGAGGCTGCAGGCGCGAGCAGGCGGAGGGCTCGCGGGCCACAATGGTCTCCGCTCGATCGCACGGACTCTCGGCACTTCGGAGTTCCTGCGACTGAGGGTCGGGGTGGGTCGCCCTGGGCGTGGGGATCCGCGCCCAGTGGCGGACTACGTGCTTTCGTCTTTTGCCGCCGAGGACGACGTCGAGGGGATCGTGTCGCGCTCCGCCGACGCCGTAGAGAGCGTCCTCCGCGAAGGTCTGGTTGCGGCCCAGCAGCGCTTCAACTGAAGCCAAACTTGTCGCGATGCCGTCACCCAGGCGTGACGGGATCCCGGATATCGTTCTTGTAGGGACACGGGAGTGCCCCTGGGGGTTGTTGTTGTGGATCGGGCGCAGCCCCTGGCGGTCGAACCGGCGTACGGTTCGGGCGCATGGATCCGACGATCCGGAGAGCGACGCGCCGCGACCTGCCCGCACTCGCACGGCTCCGTCGTGAGTTCACCCTCGAGGACGGCCCGATTGCATCTCCGCGGGAAGACTTCGATGACGCCTTCACCGAGATCGTCGGCGGGGGCCTGGTCGACGGACGCTGGGTTGTCTGGGTCGCCGAGGTCGACGGCGAGATCGTCTCGCATGCGTTCGTCGGTGTCGTCGACAAGATTCCCCGGCCGACCCCCGGGCATCGATGGCTCGGCTACCTGACGAACGTGTACACGCGACCCGAGCATCGAGCCCGCGGTCTGGGCAGTCTCGTTCTCGACGCCGTGAGGAGCTGGGCTTTCGAGGAGGACGTCGAGCTTCTGGTCGTCTGGCCGAGCGAAGAAAGCGTCGGGTTCTACCGCCGCCTCGGGTTCACCGGAGATGGAGAGCCGCTGGTCTGGACGAGCCCGACCGCCTCCGCATAAGGGCGGGCGCCCGCAGGCTACGATGGCGCCGCGGGACCCGACTCCCGCCAGACGTATGGACCAACCGGTCTCTCCGCTCCACGGGCTCGTGGCCGCGCTCGCCGAAAGCGAGGGTTTTCGGGCGTTCGCAGACGACTTTCCAGCGTCTGCACGGGTGTCGGAGCCTGCACTTCCGCTCGTGTTGGCAACGCTGCACGAGACCGTCGACAGATCCCTTCTCTGCCTTCTTCCCGAGGACGAGCAAGCGCGCGATGCCGCAGAGGCCGTCTCCTGGTATGCGGATCCTGCGGAAGTCGCGCTGCTTCCGAGCCGCGGTGTCCAGCTCGGTTCGGGGCTCGAACCCCCGGCACACCTCGTCGGCGAACGAGCACGAGCGCTCGACGTCCTCGCCCGAGGAGGTCTCGTCTGCGCGTCGGCGCGAGCTCTCGCGGAAAGCCTTCCTCCCGAGAATGCGCGACCGAAAGCGATCGAGATTCGCGCAGAGGGCGACATCGGTCTCGACTCGCTCGTAGAGGCCCTCGCACTTGCCGGATACGAGCGTGCCGAACGCGTCGACGAGCGCGGACAGATTGCCGTCCGCGGAGGACTTGTCGACGTGTTCCCGAGCACGGGGCGAGAGCCCGTTCGTATCGAGTTCTTCGGAGACGACATCGAGCAGATTCGCGCGTTCTCCCCGTTCACCCAGCGCGCACTGCACCCCGTCAGCAGGGCGGTCATCTACCCGGCCGTCGAGCGACGGAAGGACCTCGTCGATCTTGACGCCGACGACGAGGCGGTTGCCGATGATCTCGTACCCCCTGTCGATCGCCCACCCGACCTCGTGTGGCAGTGGGACGACGTTCGACGGCTGTTGGAGGAGGAGGGCCTCGAGCCCTTGCGCTTGGAGAACGCTGCCGCCCTCGACCCGTTCCCCCGCGCCCAGGCCCATTCCTTCGAGGCTCAACGGCCGGCCATCGCCGCCCGCGGGCTAGCCGAGGCGGAGACGGAGCTGGCGGGGATGCTTCGGCAAGGTCGCCGCGTGCTTGTCGCGTTTCCGCATCGAGGAGAAGCGCTTCGCACGCAGCGGTTGTTGCGGAAGGTCGACGCCGACGTCGTGGAGGAGGGGGCGCGGCCGCTTCCCGCCGATCCCGTTGTGCAGTTCGTCGTCAGCCCCGCGCGCCGTGGCTTCGTGTGGCGCGACCTTGGGATCGCCCTTCTCCCGGACGTGCAGGTGTTTCGCAAGCGCCCGCCGCGAGCGGACGCGCGTCTGGGTCGAGCGCTCCAGTCGTTCGCAGACCTGCGCACGGGCGACTACGTCGCGCACGAGGATCACGGGATCGGTCGCCTGCTCGGCTTCGAGACGAAAGAGGTCGCGGGCGTCACCCGCGACTACCTCTACCTCGCGTTTCGCGGCGAAGACCGCCTGTACGTCCCGCACGAGCAGCTTCCCAAGGTCAGCCGCTACATCGGCGCGGATGCCGGCGCTCCGGCGCTCTCGAAGCTCGGCGGCAAGGCCTGGCAGAACCTCAAGAGCCGTGCGCGCGAGTCGGTGCGCGAGCTCGCCGGTGAGCTGCTCGCCCTCTACGCCCGGCGCCAGCAGGCACCCGGAGTCGCGTTCGATCTGAACCAGGACTGGCTCGAGCGGCTCGAGGCGTCGTTCCCGTACCGCGAGACCGACGACCAGCTGCAGGCGATCGAGGCGGTCAAGGAGGATCTGGAGGCGCCGAGACCCATGGATCGGCTCGTCTGCGGGGACGTCGGCTTCGGAAAGACGGAGGTCGCGGTGCGAGCGGCGTTCGCAGCCGCCTTGAACGGAAAGCAGACGCTCGTTCTCTGCCCGACGACGATCCTGGCCGAGCAACACTGGAACACGTTCCGGGAGCGCTACCGCGACTTTCCGGTGCGGGTCGAGATGGTCTCGCGCTTCCGGACTCGCGCCGACCAGAAGCAGATCCTGAAGGAGTTCGGCGAGGGGAAGGTCGAGGTGCTGATCGGCACGCACCGCGTCCTCTCCCGCGATGTGATCCCGAAGGAGCTCGGGCTCGTCATCCTCGACGAGGAGCAGCGCTTCGGCGTCGCTCAGAAGGAGCTCCTACGCTCGCTCCGGCTCGAGGTCGACGTGCTGGCTCTCTCGGCGACGCCGATTCCGCGGACACTCCACATGTCCCTCTCGGGGCTGCGCGACATCTCGATCATCGAGACACCTCCCGCCGGTCGGCATCCGATCCGGACGACCGTCGGCGAGTACGACGAAGAGCTCATCCGGACAGCGCTCGTGCGCGAGCACGCGCGCGGCGGTCAGTCCTTCTATCTCCACAACCGCGTGGAGTCGATCGACGAGGCGGCCGAGAAGCTGCAGCAGCTCTGCCCCGACCTTCGCCTGCTCGTCGCCCACGGGCAGATGTCCGAGCGCGATCTGGAAGAGCGGATGCACGCGTTTCTCGCGGGTGACGCGGACGTGCTCGTGTCGACCACGATCATCGAATCCGGCATCGACATCCCGCAGGCCAACACCCTGATCGTCGAGCGGGCGGACGCGTTGGGGCTCGCCCAGCTCTACCAGATCCGTGGCCGCGTCGGCCGCTCGGACGTCCACGCCTACGCGTACCTCTTCTACCCGGAGGCATCCGAGCTCACCCCGGAGGCGAGAGCCCGACTGGCGACTCTTGCCGACCACACCGAGCTCGGCGCCGGCTTCCAGATCGCCATGCGCGACCTCGAGATCCGAGGGGCCGGCGACCTTCTCGGGGCCGAGCAGTCCGGCCACGTCGCGGCGCTCGGCTTCGAGCTCTATGTCGAGATGCTGAACGAAGCGGTTGCCGAGCTGTCGGGCGAGCGGCGCATCGCGGCGCGCCCGGTTCGGGTCGACGCGCGCGTCGACGCGTACGTCCCGGCGTCCTACGTCGCGGCCGAAGCGCTCAAGATCGACCTGCATCGCCGGATCGCACTCGTGGAGGACGAGGACGAGCTGCGCGAGCTCGTCTCCGTCACCGAGGACCGGTATGGACCGGTGCCCGAGCCGGTGCAGAACCTGTTCGCGATCCAAGAGGCGAAGTTGAAGCTCGCGCGGCTCGGCGCCGACTATCTCGTCTACCGCGGAGGGCGAGCGACCGTCGGCCCGCTGGTTCTCGGCTCGGTGGAGTTCCAGGCGCTCAGAGTCGTCGTCCCGACCGTCGTCTACTCGACCGAGAAGCGTGAAGTGTCGCTGCGGGTGGAGACGCTGGAGGCGGCCCTCGGGTTGCCCGATGCTATAGTCGATGCTCGCCTGGCCGCCTGAGTCGCGGCCTTTTTCTTGGCTATGGAAACCAGCCCACGAACCAGTTTCACCTCGTACCCGAACAGTCCACAACGTCTGCCTAACACCGGCTCGGCTATAAGAAAACCCGCATGAAGCGCTCGCGTCTCGTTCTCGCCGTTTTCGGCCTCGCTCTCGCGATGTTCGTTTCTGCATGCGGTGGCGGCAGCGGCGATGTCCCGGACGGAGCGGTAGCTGTCGTCGACGGCACCGAGATCTCCGAGGCGGAGCTCGAGGAGCTGACCGAACGCCTGAAGAAGTCATATGCGGCTGGAAAGCAGGAGTTCCCGAAGGTGGGGACTCCCGAGTATCAGAGTGTCCAGACGCAAAACGTGGCATCTCTCGTCCAGCGCGAGGAGTTCGAGCTCGAGGCCGAAGAGCTGGGCCTCGAGGTGACCGAGGCCGAGGTGGACAAGGATGTCCAGGAGTTCCTAAAGGGTCGCTACCAGGGAAAACGCGATGCATTCGTGAAGGCGCTCGCGGAGCAGGGGTACACCGAAAAGTCGTTCCGCGACACGATCCGCTACTCCCTCGTCGCCCAGAAGCTCTATGAAGCCATCACCAAGGACATCAAGGTCGAGGAAGCGGAGATCCTCGAGTACTACCAGCAGAACCAAGCCCAGTACGGATCGCCCGAGTCCCGGGAGGTCAGGCACATCCTGATCTCGGAGAAAGATGGCGACGATGTCGACTTCGCGAAGAGCAAGGTCGAGGCGAACAGGATCTACCGCGAGCTGCAAGGCGGAGGCGACTTCGTCGCGCTCGCAAAGGAGAACTCGGACGATCCGAGCGTCAAGGACAACAGCGGCAAGCTGACGATCACGCGCGGTCAGACGGTGCCCGAGTTCGACAAGGCCGCCTTCGAGCTGGAGCAGGGGGCGCTTTCCAAGCCCGTGAAGACGACCTACGGCTATCACGTCATCGAGGCGCTCGGCCCAGTGAAAGAGGCAACCACGACGCCCATCGCCAAGGTCCGCGCGTCCATCCGCATGACGCTTCTCCAGGAGAAGAAGACGGCCTTCGCGACCCAGTGGGTCGAGGATCTGAAGGACGAGTACGAGGGCAAGGTCAGTTACGCAGCCGGCTTCGAGCCTCCCGAGATCCCGGAGGCGACGAGCACCGAGACCGAGACCGACCCCAGTTAGCGCAAGATCGAGATCCGCTAGCGCGGATCTCGATCGCGTACAGGCACAAGACCCCTTTATGTGGAACCCGGGCTCGGACTCGTCGGGGTGTGAAGTCGCTACGTCGTTGCCCTACAGGGCGATCGCGACCGTCGCTGAACAGCTCGGCTGCTCGGCAAGTGTCTAGGGTTGAGTTCGTGAGTCTCGCGGAGGCGCTTCTCGACCTCCAGGAGTTGACGCGACAACTTCGTCGCGACTGCCCCTGGGACCGGGAGCAGACAGCGCTCACGATCGTCCCGCACACGCTCGAGGAGGCATACGAGGTCGCGGACGCCGCCGTTGCGGGCGACGATGCGGGACTCCGGGGCGAGCTCGGCGATCTTCTCTTTCAGGTCTATTTCCTGTCGCTGCTCCTCGAGGAGCGCGACGAGGGCGACCTCGAGTCGGTGGCCCGTGGGGTGCACGCGAAGCTCGTGCGTCGGCATCCCCACGTGTTCGGGGAGGCCGACGCCTCCAGCGCGGGACGGGTGCGCGAGCGCTGGGAGCAGATCAAGTCCGAGCAGGAGGGACGGGAGGGAATCTTCCACGACGTTCCCGCGGCGCTGCCGGCGCTCCTGGAGGCACGCAAGATTCAGCGCCGCGCCGCGACGTCGGGCTTCGACTGGCCTGACGTCGCAGGACCGCTGCGCAAGGTGAGCGAGGAGCTCGAAGAGCTGATGCGCGCAGTGGAGGGAGCCGGAGAGCCCCGGCCAGAGACGGAGCCGGACGCAGATGTGTTCTCAGAGGTCGGCGACGTGCTCTTCACCGTCGTCAACGTCGCGCGTCGACTGAACGTGGACCCGGAGCTCGCGCTGCGCGCGACCTCACGGCGCTTCCGAGAGCGGATCGAGCGTGCCGCCGAGCTCGCCGGCGAGAACGGCGATGACTGGGTGAGCCTCGATCTGGAGCGCCAGGATGCGTACTACGAGCGAGCCAAGGAGGAGCTGCAATGAGCGCCATCGTCGACGTGCAGGGCCGTCAGATCCTCGACTCGCGCGGCAACCCGACGGTCGAGGTCGAGATTCGTCTCGCGTCGGGTGCGTTCGGGCGCGCGGCGGTGCCGTCCGGCGCGTCGACCGGCGAGCACGAAGCGGTGGAGGTACGAGACGGCGATCCGGCGGCGTATCTGGGCAAGGGGGTTCTGAACGCGGTTGCAAATGTCAACGGAGAGATCGCGCAGGCCGTGTCCGGCCTCGATGCGGCCGATCAACCCTCGCTCGATCGGGCTCTCCTCGACCTGGACGGAACTCGTGGAAAGTCGAGGCTCGGCGCGAACGCCGTTCTCGGCTGCTCGCTCGCCGCCGCGAAAGCCGCTGCAGCCGAGGCGGAGCTCCCTCTCTATCGCTGGCTCGGGGGCGACGGTGCGCGCACTCTCCCTGTTCCGCTGATGAACGTGGTCAACGGGGGAGCCCATGCCCAGAACCGGCTCGACCTTCAGGAATTCATGATCGTCCCGGCGGGTGCGGAGACGTACGGCGAAGGGCTGCGCATGGGCACGGAGGTCTTCCATCACCTGAGAGCGGTGCTGCACGAGCGCGGGCTTGCGACCGGGGTGGGTGACGAGGGAGGCTTCGCGCCCGACCTGGAGTCGACCGAGCAGGCGATCGAGGCGATCCTCGAGGCCGCCGAGCGCGCGGGTCATCGCGACCGGGTCGGGATCGCGCTCGATCCCGCCGCGAGTGAGATCTTCCACGACGGGCGCTACGAGCTTCCGGGTGAAGGACGCACGCTCGAGCCCGCGGCGATGATCGACTTCTACGCCGACCTGGCGGAGCGTTATCCGCTCGTCTCGGTCGAGGACGGCCTCGACGAGAACGCCTGGGGCGATTGGCGTGCGCTGACCGAGAAGCTCGGCGGCTCTATCCAGCTCGTCGGCGACGACCTCTTCGTGACGAACCAGGAGTTTCTGCGGCGAGGGATTGCGGAGAGCGTCGGCAACGCGATTCTCGTCAAGGTGAACCAGATCGGGACGCTGACCGAGGCCCTGGAGACCATCGAGGTCGCGAAGGCCGCCGGATACGGAATCGTGATCTCCCATCGCTCGGGGGAGACGGAGGACACGACGATCGCGGACCTGGCGGTGGCGGTGAACGCGGGCCAGATCAAGACGGGAGCACCGTCGCGGACCGACCGCGTCGCGAAGTACAACCAGCTCCTGCGAATCGAGGAGGAGCTGGGGGAGAGGGCGGTCTACCCCGGTTGGGCGACGTTCCGGCGGTAGCGCGGCTGAGAACGGTCTTTACAGTGCCTGGCACTGGGGTGCGACAAAAGTGCGCCGACTTGTCCACAGGCGCATGGTTGAGCGTCGTGCGGCGCTTGTAGCCTGAGCGCGATGGTTTCCTTCGATCGCAGGACGAAGATCGTCGCCACGCTCGGACCCGCGTCGTCCGGCGAAGACGGCATCTCGAGGCTGATCGAGGCCGGGATGGACGGCGCTCGCCTCAACTTCTCGCACGGGTCGCACGCGGATCACGGCAGGAGCGCCAAGCTCGTACGAGACGCGCAGAGTTCGTTCGGCAGGCCCCTCGCGCTGATCGCGGACCTGCAGGGCCCGAAGCTCAGGATCGGCGAGCTCTCGGAGCCGGTCGAGCTCGAAGTGGGCGATAGCGTCTGGGTCGCAGACGAGGGCTCGGCCCGGCCGGACGACCTTCCTGTCGCGCCGGCGGTTCTCGGATCGGTGCTCGCTCCCGAGCAGGACGTGCTCGTCGACGACGGCCACGTGCGGCTCCGCGTCGAGCGGGTCGAGGGCAATCGAGCGATGTGCCGCGTCATCACCGGGGGCATCGTCGAGCCGCACAAGGGCGTGAACGTTCCCGGAGTTCCGTTGCCGGTTCCCTCGCTCACCGAGAAGGATCTCGAGGATCTCGACTTCGCGCTCGAGCTCGGGGTCGACTACGTCGCTCAGTCCTTCGTCCGCTCGCGAGCAGACGTCGCCGCCCTCCGGGCGAAGCTCGAGCTGGCCGGGTCGCAGGCGTGGGTGATCGCGAAGATCGAGCTGCAGGAGGCGGTCGCGGCGATCGACGAGATCCTCGACGAGGCAGATGCGGTGATGATCGCGCGTGGCGACCTCGGCGTGGAGGTCGGCGCGGCAGACGTGCCGCTCCTGCAGAAGCGAATCATCCTCGCCGCTCTCGAGCGGGGAAAGCCGGCGATCACTGCGACCCAGATGCTGGAATCGATGGTGCATCGCCCTGAGCCGACCCGCGCAGAGGCTTCCGACGTCGCAAACGCGATCCTCGACGGAACCTCGGCAGTGATGCTCTCCGCGGAAACCGCCATCGGCGAGTACCCGGTCGAGGCGGTGGAGACGATGGCCCAGATCGCCCTCGCGGTCGAGCCGAGCCTCGGGTACCGCCACCAGCTGCCGGGGGCCTCCGAGGCTCCGACGATAGGCCGCGCGATGTCGAACGCTGCCTGCGATCTCGCCGAGGCGCTCGGGGCCAAGGCGATCCTCGTGCCCACCTTTACGGGGCGGACGGCCTCGGCGGTCGCGCGGCTTCGCCCGCGCCGGCCGATCGTCGCATTGACACACGTCGTGACTTCCCTCCAGCACATGGCGATCGAGTGGGGCGTCACGCCGCTCGAGATCCCCGAGTCGAGCGACGTCGACGATCTGTGGCGGCGGTCGATCGAGACCGCTCGCGACGCGGGGATCGTGAACGCGGGTGACCGCGTCGTCCTCACGGCCGGAACCGCGGTGAACATTCCCGGCTCGACCAACGTCATCAAGGTCGACGCCGCATAGAGCAGAGGAGGGGCTTGCGCGTGCGCGTGGAAAGCCTGCGGCGTGGCGGGTACCGGCTCGACGAGACGCCGTCCGAAGCGGACGGGTAAGGGAAGGACGCGCCGGCGGCTGCGGCTGGTCTGGCTGACCGCGCTCGTCGGCCTCTCCGTCTACCTCTACTCCCAGCCGCTCGCGTCCTACTTCGAGACGCGCAACGACCTCGCCTCGCGACGTGTGGAGGTGGAACGCCTGCGCATCGCCAAGGCCGGCCTCGAACGGCGCCTGGTCAACTTCACGAGCCTGGAGGCGACACAACGCGAGGCGAGACGGATCGGCTACGTGCTTCCAGGCGAGCAGCTCTTCGTCATCAAGGGGATTCCGGAGTGGCGGCGAGTCCAGCGTAATGTCCGAGGGGATGGATGACCGGGCGATCGTCGCGCGCCAACTCGGCAGGCGGCCCCGTGCGCTCCTGCGCGTGGCGGTTCGCTGTCCGCACGGCTTGCCGGCCGTAACCGAGCAAGATCCGTACGACGCGGAAGGCAGCCCCTTCCCGACGACCTACTACCTCACCTGTCCGTATCTCGTTGCTGCGCTGGCGCGTATCGAAGCGGCAGGTGGAGTGGAGCGCTGGAGTCTCGCGCAGGCCGAGGACTTCGAGCTCGCCCGTTCGCTCGAGCAAGCGACCGAGGAGCAGCGGCGGCTGCGCCAAGCGCTTGCCGGTAATCGCCAGGGGAAGGACCAGGGCGCTTCGCTCGTGCTCGGAATCGCGGGCTCGAAATCGCCGGGTCGACTGAAGTGCCTGCACGCGCACGCTGCGTTCGCCCTCGCCCGACCCGGATACGCACTCGGAGAGAGGATCCTGGCGGAGGTCGACCCGCTCTGGCCCTCCGCTCGGTGCTGCACCGACGGCGTCGCGGAACCCACCTACTAGATGTTTGACCGGAAATTGGCGCCCGCGGGAATTTCCGGTCAGGCATCTAGCATCCGCGCGGTGAACGCCGACGTCGAAAGTGCGAGGCGCGACTGGGAGGAGGGCTACCGCCGGTTCCGCGAAGCCGCGCGAGATCCGACCCGGGAGGATGGTCTCCATGTCGAGCTGGAGGCGGTGACGGACGCGCTGCGCAAGCGTCTCGGCTCCACGTTCACGATTCACGAGCTCGTGACCGAGTACCGCCAGGCGGACGCCTGGACACGCGCCGCTGTCGCCGAACGGGCGGCAGCGCGAACGTGGCTCGCGACCTTGTCGATCGTGGAGAGCGCGGCGTTCTATCTCTACTCCCGCGGCGCGCTCGACTACGAGCCCTAGTGGTCTCCCCGGGAAGTACGCCACTGCTTGGCCGGCTGCAAACGCTTCGCATCGCGTCGTCCTCAGTCGGGCCGATATTCACCAATATCGGCCCTCCCTGCGTCCTAGCGCTGCTCGGTTTTCGCTCGGCCAAGCAGCACCGGACTTCCCGGAGAGACCACTAGATGGCAGGCGCCATGCTCGAACGACCAAGCCGAGACGGCCGTGCGAAACCGCAGCGCCGCAAGCTGCTCGTCCGTCTTCTGTTGGCCCTCCTTCTGCTCGTGCTCGCGTTCCTCCTCGGGATGGCCTTTGCGCGCACCCTCGATGAGCAGGCCGATCAGGGAGGAGCCGTCACCAACGTCCGCACTCTCACCCCGCTTCCGCAGGAGCCGCCGGCGCGCACCGTGACCGTGACGGTGACCTCGCCCTGACCGGCGGGCGAGGCGGCTCGCGCCCCTACAGCTCCTCGGAAGCTTCGAGCAGACCCGCGACGATGATCCCGACGGCACAGAGCAGGCTGACCCAGATTCCGACTCCGCGACTCGCGAAGAAGAACGTGTCGGGAATCGAGATGAGCCTGACCAGCACGAGAATCGTCGCGATCGAGCCGAGCGCGATCGCGATCAGGCTTTCGGGAACGGTGTCGGGCAAGCTGACGCCGAACTCGCGCAGCAAGACCAGGAGCACGGCTGCGAGACCGAGGAAGAGGACGACCTTCCCGATCGTTCCGGTGTGCCAGCCGAGGACCGAGACCGTCGTGCCTTCGCCCTCGCCGGTGTACCAGCCCGTGAGGGCCGAGACGGCGAGCAGGAGGCCGAAGAGGAAGGTGAGCCTTCCTCCGAGCCCGGGCATGCTGCTCGTGCCCGCGAAGGACATCCGCCCACGCCCGCGTCCCGCCTCGGTGCCCTCCATGGGGGAAGAATATGGCCTACGCGTCGCGGAGATCGTGACAACGGCCACGCCGCGCAGTTTCTACACTTCGTCCGTGGCCAAGGTCGAGACCAGGACCTCTCCCGAGGAGGAGACGCCACCGATCGACCCGGGCGCGGTCGACCGTGCGTACCGTCTCCACCGCGCTCGCCGCGCGGCGCGTCAACGCTGGCATCGCGAGAAGCGCTGGGCGGGAGTCCGCTTCTGGCTCGTTCTCGCTCTCGCGCTCGTGGCGGCGGTGTTGCTCGCAGCGCGGACGCTCGGTGAGATCGAGCGGATCTTCGGGTTGTAGGACGGTGACAGCGCAGGGAGCGGACGGGAGGCCGGGCGGTCTCGCGCTCGGGGCGCTCGTCTTCGGAGCCGGCATCGGGGCCCTTGCGACGGAGATCACCGCGTCTCGCCTACTGGCGCCGTACTTCGGCTCCTCGACGATCGTGTGGGCGAACCTCATCGGCATCGTTCTGGGCGCGCTGGCCGTCGGCTACTGGCTCGGCGGCCGGGTGGCCGACCGGCGGCCGCGGCCGAGGCTCCTCGGCTCGATCGTGCTGGTCGCCGCGGTCTGCGTGGCCGCCATTCCGTTCGTCGCCGAGCCGTTCCTCGATGTGACCGTCGAGGGCCTGGACGACGCCTCTGCCGGCGCCGTCGTCGGGAGCTTCATCGCCGTCCTGCTGCTCTTCGCACCGCCTGTCGTGCTTCTCGGCATGGTGTCGCCGTTCGCGATCCGGCTGGCCGTGTCCACCATCGAGACGGCAGGGGCGGTCGCCGGGCGGCTCTATGCGCTCTCGACCGCGGGATCGCTGCTCGGAACCTTCCTCCCGGCGCTGATCCTGATCCCGGCGATCGGCACCCAGCGGACGTTTCTCGTCATCGCCGGGCTCCTGGCTGCCTCCTCCTGCTTTCTGCTCGGAGCTCGCTATCTCGTCGTCGCCGGCCTGCTCGCAGCTCTCCTCGTGCTTCCGCCCGGCGCGGTCAAGGGCGAGCCCGGGCTGATCCACGAGGAGACCTCGTACCACCAGTACATCCAGGTCGTCGAGCGCGCCGACGGACGACGAGTGCTGCATCTGAACGAGGGCGTGGCCGTGCACTCCGTCTGGCAACCCGGTGGGGACGTCTTGACCGGCGGCGTCTGGGACGCGTTCCTCGCGCTGCCTCCTCTGCTCGGGCGCCCACTGGAGCGGGTCGCGATCCTCGGCAACGCCGCCGGGACGACCGCACGTGCGCTAGGCGTCTACTACCCCGCCGCCGAGATCGACGGTGTCGAGCTCGACCCGGCCGTCAGTCGCGTCGGTCGTAGCTACTTCGGGCTCGAGGACAACCGGCGCCTGACTGTCCACGACGCCGACGCCCGGCCCTTTCTTCGGCGCAGCGACGACCGGTACGACCTGATCGTCGTGGACGCCTACCACCAGCCCTATGTGCCCTTCTATCTCGCCACCCGCGAGTTCTTCCGGCTCGTCCGCGAGAGGCTCGCTCCGGGCGGCCTGGTCGCGCTCAACGTCGCGGCCGTGCCCGGAGACAGGCGGCTCGTCGACGGGATCGGGCAGACCGTTGCGTCCGAGCTGCCGCAGGTGCTCGAATGGCCGGCTCTCCGCTTCAACACCCTGGTGCTGGGGCTCACCGAGCCGCTCGCGTCGCAGGAGCTCGAGCGCCGGCTCGCCGACGGCCCTGCCGATCTGGCGCCGCTGCGGGACCTGCTGGCGCGCGACGTCCGCCCGCTCGAGGCATCGGGCCGCCCGTGGACGGACGACCGCGCACCGGTGGAGTGGATCACGGACCGGATGATCGTCGCGTACGCGGCCGAAGGGGGTCGGCTGGACGAGGATTACCTGCCGACCCGACCGTCGTCCACGCCGTGATCTCTCTCGAGAGACGCGACGGGCGACCTCTCGTGATCGGCCATCGTGGTGCGGCCGCGGAGGCGCCGGAGAACACGCTCGCGTCGTTTCGCGCCGCACGGCGAGCGGGCGTCGATCTCATCGAGTTCGACGTGCTTTCCTTGCGCGACGGCGAGCTGGTGATCGCCCACTCGGACGATCTCCACGAGGCTGACCCACGGCAGCGCCGCGGGGACCGTCGGTTCGATGCTCCTCCCCGATCTTCGCGAGCTCGCTCCTGATCTGCTCACCCTGGAGGAGACGCTCGCGTTCTTCGTCGACGAAGCGCCCGAGGTGGGCGTCCACGTCGACCTCAAGTCCGAGAGCGCGCTCGATGGCGTTGCCCGGGCTCTCCAGCACTTCGGGCTCGTCGAGCGGAGCCTGCTGAGCTCCTTTCACCACGGCGCGCTTCGTCGGCTTGCACGACTCGAGCCACGGATCCGCACCGGAGCATCGTTCCCCGAGGATCGGCTCGGGATCAGCCGCAAGCGGAGGTTCGGGCCGGTCGTGAGCCGGGGCCTGCGCTCGCTCCTCCCGCTCACCCCAATGCTCGTCGGGCCGTTGCTCGCTCGTGCGCAGGCAACCGTGCTCGTTCTCAAGCACGAGCTCGTCAGTCCTCGCACGGTACGTCGTGCGCATGCTCGCGGCGCGTCGGTCGTCGCGTGGACCGTCGACGATCCCCGGGACTTCTCTCGCGTAGTCGTGGCAGGCGTCGACGCAGTCGTGACGAACGATCCATCAACATTCGTATCTACACTGACGACATGAAATTGGGCGTTCGAGCGATAGTGGGCGGCTTGCTCGCGACCTGCGCTCTGGTGGGCTTCTCGGCCGCATTCGCGCTCGCGGCCGGGGCCGAGTCGGGCCCCGCGCAAACGAGTACGACCACGACGACCACGACGACCGTGCCGCCGCCTACCTTGCCGACGCCAGCACCACCGCCTACCCAGCCCGCTCCGCCGCCGCGTCAGGTCGGTATTCCCGGCGGGGTCACGATCGGTGGCGCCGAGGTCGGCGGCCTTCTGCCGTACCAGGCAGCGAGCCTGGTCAGGAGGTCGTTCGCTCGGCCGCTCGTTCTCGTGGTCTCGCCGACCGCGAAGGTGCGGCTGTCGCCGGCGGCACTTGGAGCCAAGCCCGCCATCGACAAAGCAGTGAGCCGCGCCCGCTTCTCGAGGCCCGGAGCAACGGTTCCGCTCCACGTCTGGGTCTCGCGAGACCGCATTCGCGGCTACGTCGAAAGCCTGGGGCGCGAGGTCGATCGCGCGCCCGTGAGCGCGCAGCTCGTCCTCCGCGGAGCCACCGTGGGTGCGACCCGCTCCGTCGAT
Organism: uncultured Actinomycetes bacterium; assembly: GCA_963850485.1. Classification (GTDB taxonomy): domain Bacteria; phylum Actinomycetota; class Thermoleophilia; order Gaiellales; family Gaiellaceae; genus GMQP-bins7. The sequence goes on from CAWKLR010000019.1 coordinate 68,906, forward strand.
GGACGCCGTCTCGAGCGCATCGCCGGCTCGCGTGCGATCCGGGTCGCGCTGAAGACCAACTCGCGGCCTCCGATACGACTTTCGTTCGCCGTCTTGAAGCCGACCGTGGCCGCGGACAAGCTCGGGCCGGCCGTCGTCATCCTGCGCAGCTCCAACAAGCTTCGCCTCTACGCGGGCGCGAAGCTCGTGCGCACCTTCGGCGTCGCGACCGGTCAGGCCGCGTACCCGACACCCACGGGCAACTTCGAGATCGTGACGATGCAGCGAAACCCGTGGTGGTATCCGCCCCCGTCCGACTGGGCGGCCGACTCCGATCCGGTCCCGCCCGGGCCCGGAAATCCCCTGGGAACGCGTTGGATGGGGATCTCCGCTCCCTACGTCGGCATCCACGGCACGCCGGACGCCGCCTCGATCGGGTACTCCGCCTCGCACGGCTGCGTCCGGATGCGAATTGCCGACGCCGAGTGGCTCTTCCAGAACGTCGAGGTCGGCACGCCGGTCTTCATCGTCTCGAAGTAAGAGGGGGAGCCGTGGCGCACCGGGGCAGGCTCGTCGCGCAGGGCGTCGCCGTGGGCCTCGTCGCACTCCTCTTCCTCCTGCTCGTCTGGACGCTCGTCACCGAGGAGGGGGGAGACCTCGCCGCAGCCGCCGGCCGCGGCGAGCGTCCGGAGGCGCCGGACTTCACGCTCGAGCGGCTCGATCAGGATGGCGAGCTCACGCTGTCGTCGCTCCGCGGGAAGGCGGTCGTGCTGAACGCCTGGGCCTCGTGGTGCCTGCCGTGCAAGGAAGAGGCGCCCTTCCTCGAGCAGGTCTGGCGGGACGAGCGAGCTCGCGGCCTCGTCGTGGTCGGGCTCGACGCGAAGGACTTCCGCAAGGACGCACGGAGGTTCGCGCGTCGCTTCGACCTGACGTTCCCGATCGTCTTCGACGGGCCCGGTGACGTCGCGGCCGACGGCTACGGCGTGACAGGGTTTCCCGAGACGTTCGTGATCGACCGCAGCGGCAGGGTGGTCGACGTCTTCGTGGGAGGCATCGTCGCGGAGGAGGACCGAGCGCGTCTGCGCGCCGCGGTGAACCGCGCGCTCGCCACGTGAGAGCGCTTCTCGTCGCGCTCGTCGCCTCTCTCGCTCTCGCCGCCTGCGCTCAGGCGGCCGGGCCACCGAACGCCGCCGACCTCGAGGCCGAGCTCGTCTGCCCGGTGTGCGAGACCACGCTCGACCAGTCGGATGCTCCCGTCGCGCAGCGGATGAAGGCGTTCATCCGCGTACGGATCGCAGCGGGCGACGGCGAGCAGGAGATCAAGGACGCATTGGTCGCCGAGTTCGGCTCGGGGGTGCTCGCGACACCTCCGAAGAGCGGTTTCGGGCTGATTGCGTGGCTGCTTCCGCTCGGGGCGCTCGTCGCCGGGGCCATCACCGTCGTCCTGCTCGTACGCCGGTGGAGCCGCCGGCGCGGGCCCCCGGAGCTCGAGCGCCCCCTCGACCCGGAGCTGGAGCGCCGGGTCGACGAGGAGCTCGCCCGGTTCGAGAACTAGGTGGTTTCGACCAGGTGAATCTCTCCGCGATCCCGATCGCGTTCCTGGCCGGATTCGTTTCGTTCCTGGCTCCGTGCGTGCTCCCGCTCGTCCCGGGGTATCTCTCAGCGGTCTCTGCCGTCGACGCGGACAGGCTGGGGCAGCCGGGGAACGCCCGACGTGTGGTCGTGGCGAGCGTTCCCTTCGTACTCGGCTTCACCGCGGTCTTCGTGCTGCTCGGGGTGGGTGCCGCCCTCGTCGGCGGCCGTCTCTTCTCCGACCAGTTCCTGCTCGAGAAGGTCGCGGGGTTCGTCCTGGTGGTGTTCGGGTTCGCATTCATGGGGCTCCTGCCCTGGCCCGAGCGCCTGCTGGGCGCGGGGCTCCTCCAGGGCGCGCGGACCCGCGGTTCGCGCTTTCTGCTCGGCGGCGCCTTCGCCGTGTGCGCGGCACCGTGCATCGGGCCTGTGCTGGCGGCGACCCTGGTGCTCGCAGGCTCGTCCGACACCGTGCTCGAGGGTGCGCTGCTGCTTGCCGTCTACTCGCTCGGGCTCGCCGTGCCGTTCGTCCTCGCCGGTGCGATCTTCTCGCGCGCGATGGGCGCGTTTCGTTGGATTCGCGATCACTACCGGGCGATCCAGATCGCAGGCGGCGCGATCATGGTCGCGCTCGGCCTGCTCCTCTTCTTCGAGCGCTTCTACGTCCTCCGCGTGTACCTGAACCGCTTTCTGGAGTGGCTCGGTCTCGAACCGGCCTTCTGAGATCTGAGGGGTCGGGCTTCAGCCCGACCTCGGTGTGAGGTGTGAACCCGGGAACCCAACGACGGGGTCAGGCTGAAGCCTGACCCCCGGGCGGGCGGCTTCAGAGCAATGGGCGCGGAAGGGTCAGGGAGCCTGACTCGACCAAGTCCCGCGCAGCCTTGACCTGGTCGAGCACTGCATCGACGTCGACGCCGCGGTGCATCGGACGATACGAGTCCAGGCGCCGTGCGGCCTTCTCGAGCTGACGCTCGCACCCCGGCCGGTTGTCGCGGCCTGCGTGCAGCCAGGCCACGGCGACGTGCACGAGGCCTTGGAGGAAGTCACGCTCGGCCGCCGGCGCCTCGCGCCATTCGTCCTCCAGCTCTTCGTGGGCGTCGAAGTACTCGCCCGCTCGGATCAGCTCCAGTCCCCGCTCGAGCCCCATCGCCTGATTATCGGCGTGGCGAGTGCTAGTGTCGGACGCGTGGCGACGATCCTGCTGGCGGGGGTCGACCTCTTCTTCCGAGGCAAGCTCGAGGGGCTCCTTCCCGAGCACCACTTCGTCACCGTCAACAGCATCGACCCGCCGGATCTCGTGATCGCGGACATCTCGCGCATCGAGCCGGAGGAGGTCGCCGACGAATGGCCGGACGTGCCGATCATGGGGTTCACGAACCACACCGATCGCTCGGGTCTCCAGCGCGCGCACACCGCCGGCTTCGACCAGGTGATCGTGAAGTCCGCGCTCGTCGAGCGCGCTCCCGAGCTCGTCGCGGAGCTGACCGGGTCACGTAGGCGCGGACGGCCGCGGCCGCGAAGCGGACGCTTCAGGGATTGGGCGACCGGAATCTGCGCGAGCATCGCGTCGAACTAGACTCGACGTCGTGACGTACATCATCGCCGAGCCCTGTATCGACATCAAAGACCTGTCGTGCGTCGACGTCTGCCCGGTCGACTGCATCCATGTCTATGAGCGGATGCTGATCATCGATCCAGAGGAGTGCATCGACTGCTTCGCGCCGTCGGAGCAGCTCATCACATCGCACGGTCTTAGGACGTTCGAAGAGCTCGAGAACACGTCGACGAGCGTGCTGACCGACTCTGGCTTCAAGCCTGCTTTCGTCAGGCGCTTTCGTCGGCGCCCACTCGTGAAGCTCGAGCTCGCGCCCGCCTTCGAGGAGCGGGACCGGTACGGGGGCACGCGGTTGACGACTCGCAACATCTCCAGGTTCCGCCGGACGATCTCGGCAACGCCCACGCACCGCTGGCTCCTGAGCGAAGGCGGCAGCACGACCTCCCTCGGCGTTGGACAGTTCGTGCCTGCTGTCGCGGCGCAGCCGACACGGGACTCCGAGATGCACCGGCTGGGCGTCTTGCACGGGCTCGTTTTCGGCGACGGCGCGTGGAACAAGCAGGAGATCCGGTCCGGAGAGCATCTGCACTACGTGCAGCTGTACGGAGAGCGGGTCGCGAAATATCGCGGCTACTTCGACCAGGTGAACTTCTCGCCGTCACTGGACATCCATCCGGGATACGCCGGTACGGGCGTCGTTCGCGCCTGCGCCAACCTCAAGAAGCTGCTGCCGGAGACCGCCGACGCGGAGTACATCGCCGGCTTCATCGACGGCTGGCTCGCGGCCGACGGCGATCCGGTCAAGGCTGGCTCGTGGCGTCTCCGGTCGACCGACCACGAAGCGCTCGACTGGCTCGAGCACGTCGCTCCGCTCGCGGGCTACGTCGCGGTGGGCTCTGGCGAAGAAGGCAGCGTCGAGACCAACTTCGGTGTACGCAGCAGGCCGATCCGGTGGCTTTACCTCGCTACGCGCGAGACGCACTGGCGAGTGATGAGCGTGACGGAGAACGAGTCCGAGGATGCAGACACCTTCTGCGCCGTCGTGCCGGGGAAGCACGAGTTCAGCCTCGCAGGCGGTGTTGCCACCGGAAATTGCGGCGCCTGCGAACCGGAGTGCCCGGTCGAGGCGATCTTCCCGGAGGACGCGCTCCCAGACAAGTGGAACGCCTTCGTCGAGATCAACTACGCGTTCCCGGATCCGGAGAAGATCAACCCGCTCGTCGACGCGTACGCAACCGAGCACAACGTCCAGAACGAGCCGATCGCGTAGCGTCAGGCCGGTAGGAGGTACGCGCAGCGCCGCTTGTCGCCCGGAAGCGGGGAGGGCGCGATCTTGCCCACGCGAAAGCGCTTGTCGCCGTCCTCGACCTCGGTTCCCACCTCGGGCAGGTCGCCTGGTCGCTCCTCGAGCGTGTAGCCCGTGTGCGCCCAGCGAAACACCAGGTAACCCCCACGACCGTTCTCGTCCATGTCCAGATGCTAACGGCGCGCCGCGGAAGGGGGGAGCTCCACGCGGATCGTCGACCCGCGGGGATAGCGCACCTCGGAGCTGAAGCGGGCGTTCAAGGTGGCAGCGCGCTCCGCGAGGGCCTCCAGCACGGCACTGCGCCGCTCCGGAGGGCCGTCGTCGGAGACGATCAGGTCGGCGCCCCCGCCCGGGGTCTCGCGAATCGAGACGTCGATCCGAGTGGGAGCACCCCGTCGGACGGCCTGGTCGATCGCCTCGCGAAGGATCTGGTACAGCGCGGTCTGCGCGTGCTCGCCGAGCTCGTTGCCATGCTCGATGTCCAGGTCGATCTTGACCTCGTGCCTGGAGCTGAATCGCCGGGCCAGCGCCTCGACCGCCGCTGCGAACCCGACCTGGCTGAGCGCCTTGGGCTCGAGGTCCTCGCAGAGCGCCCGCAGCTCGCGCGCGGCGCCGCGGGCGAGCTCGAGCCCTCGACCGAGAATCTCCTCGGTTCGCTCGCGCTCGCCGCTCCGCGACGCCGCGAGCGCCGCGTCGACGATCTGCGCGATCGCAGAGAGATGCTGAACCGGGCCGTCGTGGAGCAGCTCCCCGAGCCGGCGGCGCTCCTCTTGCTCCGCGAGGATCCTCTCCGCGAGGAGGGCTCGCTCGGCGTCCTCCGTCAATCGATCATCGCCTCGCGTAGCGCGATGGCCACCGCCTGAGTGCGCGTGTCGGCCTCGAGCTTGGCGAGGATGTGTCGCACGTGGCTCTTCACTGTCTCCTGGCTGATGAAGAGCTTGTCGGCGACGTCCACGTTCGACATCCCGTCGGCCAGCAGCTGCAGGATCTCGCGCTCGCGCGGCGTCAGGAGGTCGGCGGTCGTCTTGCCGGATACGAACTCCGCCATCAGCCCCGGATCGACGAAGGTTTCCCCGGCGGCGACCTTCTCGATCGCCCGGAGCAGCGTCTCGTGCGGGGTCTCCTTGAGGATGTAGCCCTTCGCGCCGGACTCGAGGCCGCGCTGCAGCAGCGACTTCTCCCCGTAGGCGGTGAAGATGAGTACCGCGGTGCCCGGAACCTTCTCGGCAATCACCTCGGTCGCCTCGAGGCCGTCCATATCGGGCATGCGGAGATCCATGATCACGACGTCGGGCCTCCGACGCTCGGTCAGCGCGACGGCCGACGCGCCGTCGGTCGCCTCTCCGATGACGCGGATCCGTGTCGAGCGGGAGAGCGCGAGGCGGAGACCCTCGCGCACGACCTCGTGGTCATCGGCGATCAGGCATGTGATTTCATCGGCCACGAGGCGATTCTACGAGGCGGCTCGGCGCGATCCTGCCTAGATCGTCAGAGCGAGCTGCCGCGGTCCCCGTGCAGCGGGCCGTCGCCTTGTGGGCGAGGGGCTCATCGCGGTCGCTCTCCGCACGGGTTCGGTGATCGACTTCGCCAGCGCCGCCGGGAGGTACGCCCGCGCCGCATAGAGCGCTTCGTAGCGCTCGATCTCCTCCGGCCAGTCTCCCGCAAGAGCCTCGAGGAAGTGCTCGCGCGTCCCAGGACGCAGGTAGAGAACGTTCGCCCAGATGCTTCGCGCGCCGGCCGCGCGTGCCGCGCGCACGACCTCCTCGAGCTGCTCCGGCCGATCCGAGAGGCCGGGCAGGATCGGCGCCATGCCGACGCCGACGTCGATGCCCGCCTCGGACAGCCGACGGACGGCTTCGAGTCGGCTGCGAGGGGGCGCGGTGCCGGGCTCGGTCGTCCGCCAGACCCGCTCGTCGAGCGTCGGGATGGAGAAGTACACGCCGACCTCGGCCCTCGCGGACGCCTCCTGCAGGACGTCGATGTCCCGCACCACCAGCGGGCCGCGTGTGATGATCGAGAACGGCGTCCACGCCGACGCCAGCTCGGTGAGGCAGGCACGCGTGAGCTTGAAGCGGCCCTCGGCAGGCTGGTACGGATCGGTGGCCGCGCCGATCGAGACCGTCTCGCGCTGCCACGATCTCCGGCCGAGCTCGCGCCTGAGCACGTCCGCGATGTTCGTCTTCACCCGGATCGACCGCCCGTACCGGTCGTCTGACGGCCGCTCGGCGCGCTGCTCGAAGTTGCGGACGTAGCAGAAGGTGCAGCGATGAACGCAGCCCATGTACGGGTTGAGCGACCACTTGAACGGCATGCCGCGCACGTGCGTGAGCGCCGACTTACACGGCTCGATCCGGTACGTCGACACGCATCGAGCGAGAATAGAACATACGTTCGATCAGGGCAAGAGAGGCAGATCGAGCAGCAACGCAATTCAGTCGCGGCTTCGTCCGAAACCGTGATCGGAGGCGCCGCGCGTTGCCCGTCCCTACACGGCAGCGGCCTCGCTCTCGCCGAGTAGCGCCTCCGTCTCCGCGAGCGCGGGCGTGTAGCCCATCGACGCGAAGAGCTCGCGCGCCAAACGCAGCGACGCGTCCCCCGCTGCGTCTCCGAGCGCCGCAAGGCAGCGGCCCTGGCCGAGCAGGGCGTAGGCGCGCTCGGGCACGTTCCCGAACTGGTGCCAGCGTTCGGCGGCCTCGGGGTAGAGCGGGGCGGCGTCGGCGTGCTCGCCGGCCGCTTCGGCGAGCTGGGCGCGGCTCGTCGCGAGCACGTGCTCTGCGAGTGGGGTGACTGGATTGATGCCCGTCGGCGAACCGTTGGGCAAGCGGGACGTCCTCGAGGGCGAGCACGACACGCAGCAACGAGGGGAGCTGCCGATGCGTATGAGGTCGACCGCGTAGCAGGTCGAGCTGATCGAGCTCGGCGCAGGAGCGCCTTCGCCTGCTCGGGTTGGCCGCTGGGCGAGCAGAAGCTGGGCGGCGTCCGCTAACGCGGGCCCGATCACTGATCGCAGGCCGATTTCGCGGGCGGCGGTGACGAGCTCGCTCGGGGTCGGCGGGCGTGGTCGGCAGCACCGCATTCGGCGAGCAGCCGCAGCTGCAACACCGCGCCAGCCGGTGAACGCATGTCGCCTGCTGCTTGCGAGCGGTCGGCGAGCGGCCCGATCCCGTCAAGCGCCTGCTGTGTCGCCCGAGCTCGGCCAGGAGTGTCAGGCTGGCGGCGCGCGTGGTGAGCGCGAACTCGGCCGTGCCGCGCCGCTCGCAGAAGGCGAGGTTCTCTCGTCAAGGCGTCGAGTGAGGCCTGTGGCCCCTCATACGGACAACACGACGTCGGCGAGGTTGTAGTGGATGACGGCGGTTTCGCGGCCCAGGCCCTGCTCGAGCGCGAGGTGCGAGCGCCCGACGCACGTCGTCGAGGCCGTCCGCTTCGCCCAGGTTGAGCGGGCGACGCCGCGCCAGCGGAGCGCGCGTGCCGGCTCGGGCAGGCTGAGCTCGCGGCGAGCGCGAGTGCCCGCTCGGCGGCCACGACCGCCTCCGGGTGGCGTGGCTACGAGCGCGCGTCGCCGGCCAGGTAGCGTGTGGGCGACGACGAGCTCCGGCCCGGCGGGTTGCGTCTCGAGCAGCTCGACTGCCTCGGCGATCATCCCGTCGCTTTGTCGGTCGCCGAGACGGAAGAGCACGAGCGAGAGCGCGGTCAGGACGCGGCCAGCGGCGACAGGGTCGCTCCGGCCGCGATGGAGAGCGAGGGCTTCCTCGAGGGCCTGCCTCGCCTCCTGCAGGCGGCCCTGCTGATGGGCTGCCTGCGCCCAGCTCTCGAGCAACGAGGCGCGCTCGGGGTGGCCGGCTGGTGCGAGCTCGAGCGCGAGCGCGAGTTGCGCCTGAGCCTGGTCGACGTCGAGCGGAGAGCGTCCGCTCACCGGCCAGAGCGAGGTAGTGCAGCGCCTGTGCTTCCAGCTCCTCTGACTGCTCGCCAATCCCGGCGGCGCGGGCGAGCTCGAGCGCGGCCAGGTAGTGGTGGGCGAGCACGTCGGCCAGGTCTTCCACCCGCTCGCCCGCCTTCCCCTCGATCCAGGCGGCGGCCGCCCGGTGGCGGGCGGCGCGAGCGGCGCGCGGGATCTGCCCGTAGCAGACGTCGCGCACGAGCACGTGCCAGAAGCCGTACTCGCGCTCGCCCTGCCATCGAGCTCGTGCGGGCGGGACGAACGAGCTCTTTGCGCGAGAGCTCGTGCAGCGCCTGCTCGACCTCGCGCGGCTCGCGCGCTGCCCATCTCGGCGAGCGCGCCGGCCCAGAAGACCTTGCCCAGCACGGCCGCGTCCTGGAGCAGGCTCTTGCGGTCCGGGCTCGAGCGTGTCGAGGCGGGCGGCGATCAGCGCCTGCACCGAGTCCGGGCAGGCCGTCCTCGACCTCCGCCGCTGCAGCTGCGGTCTGCGAGCAGGCGCACGAACTCCTCGGCGTAGAGCGGGTTTCCGCCTGCACGCTCGAGCAGCGCCTGCTGCGTCTCGGCCGGCAGCACCGCCCGCTCGAGCAGCGCGGCGATGAGGCTGGCGGTCTCCTCCTCGCGTCAGAGGAGCGAGGTTGATCGCTCTGCGCATTTCGCGCGTTCGGCGCCCGAAGCCCGGATGCCGCTCGTACAGCTCCGGGCGGGCGGTGCAGAGGAGGAGCGAGCGGCACTCCTTCCGCCCAGTCCGCGAGGTGCTCGAGGAAGGAGAGGAGCGCCTCGTCTGCCCAGTGCAGGTCCTCGAAGACGAGCACCGTCTCCCGCCCCTCCGCCCACGACTCGAGCACAGCGCCGCCAGGCCGCGAACGACTCCTCCAGCGCGGCAGGCTCGCCCCCCGCGCCGACGAGCGGAGCGATACGGGCCTTGAGCCAGGCGAAGTCCGGGTCGGCCGTGGGGCAACGCCTGCTCGAGCTGGGCCTCCGCCTCCTCCGGCGAGCCGGACTCGAGGATCCCGCACTCCGCCTTGACGATCTCGCCGAGCGCCCAGAAGGCGATCCCGTCCCCGTAGGGAAGGCAGCGCCCCTGGCGCCAGCGGGTGAGACCCGGTCGATCTTCGAGGTGGTGGAGGAGCTCGGCGCAGAGGCGGCTCTTCCCTACGCCCGGCTCGCCGACGATAGTGACCAGCTGGCAGGAGCGCTGCTGCGTCGCCCGCTCGAAAGTGCCGATCAACAGCGACTTCTCGAGCTCACGCCCGACGAGCGGCGTGGCGTGGGTGCGGGTGACGTCCGATCCGAAACGCGCCCGAGAGGCGAGTGGACGAAAGATCGTCAGCGGCTCCGGTTTGCCCTTGACCGCAACCGGCTCGAGCTCCTCGTACTCGAAGACGCGCTCGGTCGCCCGGTACGTCGTCTCCGAGACCGCGATCCCGTTGATCGGCGCCGCGCCCTGCAGGCGCGAGGCGGTGTTGACGACGTCGCCGGTGACGATGCCTTCGCCCTCCTCCGGTCGCGCCCCAAGAGAGACGACCGCCTCGCCCGTATTAATGCCGATGCGGAGCTGGAGGGCGAGCGTCGCGGTCGGTTTCGTTCAGCTCCTCGATCGCCTCCAGCACTCGGAGACCGGCGCGGACGGCGCGCTCGGCGTCGTCCTCGTGCGCAACGGGCGCTCCGAAGACCGCCATGACCGCGTCCCCGATGAACTTCTCGACCGTCCCTCCGTAGCGCTCGATCTCCTCTCGTACACGTGCGTGGTAAGGGCGGATGCGGGAGCGCACGTCCTCGGGATCGGCGGCCTCCGAAGCGGCGGTGAACCCGACGATGTCGCAGAAGAGGACGGTCACGATCTTGCGCTCCTCCTGGAGAGGAGGAGGAGAGCTGCTCCGTCAGCACTGCGCCGGCAGAAGGGGCAGAAGGAAAACTCGCCGGGAAGCTCTTTCCCGCAGGAAGGGCAGGTCGGCACGGGCGGAGTCTAGGCCTGAGTGGTTCGATTCAGCAGTCTCTCGTGCTGCCGTCCGAGTCACCATCTTGCCGAAGCCCGTGTGCCTGTAGCCGGTCTGCAGCGGTGGGCGCAGCCCATGTTGACCGACCACTTGAACGGCATGCCGCGAACGGTGTTCAGGGCGGACCTGCACGGTTCGAGCCGGTACTCCGTACGCATGCTCCGACTATAGAACATATGTTCGCTTGGGAGAAGGGGGCTAGAGTCCGACCGTGGACGAGCTCGACGGCGGGATCCGGCGCGTCACCCTGCCGCTGCCCACGCGACCCGGACATGTGCACGCGTACCTGCTCCCGGGCGAAGACGGGTGGATCGTCGTCGATACCGGGGTGGGCACGCCGGACGCGAAGGACGCCTGGCGTGCCGAGCTCGAGCGTGCCGGCGGGCGCGTTGCTGCGATCTTCGTCACCCACTTCCACCCCGATCACGTCGGGGCCGCAGCCGATCTCCACGAGCTGACCGGCGCGCCCGTGTACCAGGGGACGCTCGACTACGCGCAGTGCGAGCTCGTGTGGGGGAACCCCAACTGGTCGGAGCGGCTTCGCGACTGGTTTCATCTGCACGGCGTTCCCGACGACGTGACGGCGGAGCTCGTCGGCCAGAGCTCGCTCTACCGGCCCTTCATCCGCTACCAGCGCGATCCCGTGCTGGTGGAGGCCGGGGAGGAGCTGGATGGCTGGGAGCTCGTCGCCGCGCCGGGACACGCGGACGGCCAGCTCTGCCTCGTCAAGGACGGCGTCCTCATCGCCGCCGATCACCTGCTGCCGAGGATCACGCCGACCGTCGGGCTCTGGCCGGCCAGCCGTGCCGATCCACTCGGCGACTACCTTGGCGCCCTCGCGCGCATGGAGGAGCTCGCGCCGCGCGTTGCGCTGCCCGGGCATGGCGATCCCATCGCGGATCCCGCAGGTCGGGCGCGCGAGCTCCAGGAGCACCATCGCCTGCGGCTGGAGGAGGCAGTCTCGGCGCTCGGCTCGGAGCCGCGAACCGGATACGACCTCTCCTTCGCGCTCTTCGGCGAGGACCTGAAGCCGGCGAGCCGGCGCTTCGCCGTTGCCGAGACGCTGTCCCATGCCGAGCGGCTCGTGAACGAAGGTGCGGCGCGCCGGCACGAGGACGACAGCACCGTTTCCTATACTGCGGCCTGATCGATGGTGGACGACCACCCGCCTAGTACCTGCGCCCCTTCGGGGGCGCTTCCCACCTTTGGGTTCCGACGAGCGGGGTCCCGGGCGGGCCGGACACGGGCATGAGCACCGCATTCCGCATCGTGATCGTGTTCCTCCTCGTGCTCGGCAACGCGATCTTCGTCACGGCGGAGTACGCGCTCGTCACGGCGCGGCGGAGCCGGCTGGAGGAGCGGGCGCTTCGCGGGGGCCGCGGCGCGCGTACGGCGCTCAGGCTGATGGACGACCCCGTGCGCTTCATCTCGACGGTCCAGGTCGGGATCACGATCTCGGCGATCCTGCTCGGCGCCATCGGCGAGCCGCTCCTCTCGGGCCTGATGGATCCGCCGCTCTCGAACACGGTCTCGTTCCTGATCGCGTTCGCGATCCTGACCTACCTCTCCGTCGTCCTCGGTGAGCTCGTCCCGAAAGCGGTGGCGCTGCAGAAGGCGGAGCGGCTTGCGATAGCGCTCGCAGTTCCGCTCGACTGGCTCGCCAGGCTCACGCATCCGCTCGTGTGGGTGCTGCAGAAGTCGGCCAACGTCGTGCTGCGCGTGCTCAGGGTGAGACCCGCGCCGGCCGGGATGATCGCGTACACGCGTGAGGACATCCGCCACAGCGTGGCGGCGGCCGAGGACGTGGGCGAGCTGCACGAGGCCGAAGAGGAGATGCTCTACAAGGTCTTCGACTTCGCGTCGAAGGAGGTCGACGCAGTCATGGTGCCGCGGCCGGACGTCGTGGCGATCTCCGCGGACATGGCTCCCGAGGAAGTGCTCGCCACCGTCGTCAACTCGCCGTACACGCGCTACCCCGTCTATCGAAACTCGCTCGACGAGATCATCGGCATCCTGCACGTGCGCGACCTCTTCGCGGCGATGCACGACCTCGGGCTTGCGGCGGTGCGGCTCGAGACGGTCGCACGGCCCGCGTTCGTCGTGCCCGAGACGAAGGACCTCGCCGCGCTGCTCGCCGATTTTCGGCGCGAGAAGCAGCACATGGCGATCGTCGTCGACGAGTACGGGGTGGTGGAGGGGATCGTCACCCTCGAGGACTTGATCGAGGAGATCGTCGGCGAGATCGAGGACGAGTTCGACCTTCCGGACACATCGGTCGAGCGCCTGGACGACACGCACGTCAGGATCGACGGCTCGTACACGATCGACGACTTCAACGAGGCGTTCGGGACGGAGCTCGACCAGGACGACTACCACACGATGGCAGGCTTGGTGTTCGGTGCGCTCGGGCGCGCGCCGGAGGTCGGGGACGAGGTCGCCGTGGACGGGCTCAGCCTGACGGTCAGTGAAGTCGAAGGCTCGCGGATCTCGCAGCTGGAGATCGAGTTCGGAAGCGGCGACGGGCCGAAGCCGGCGGGGGAGTCTGAAGCTGCATAAACCCTTCGTGGCGTGAGGCGTCGCGAGGACTCCCCATTCGGCCACCGCGACTTCGCGCTCTTCTGGGTTGCGCTGGTCGCTTCCAGTTTCGCCGTGAACATGGCGACGGTCGCGGTCGGCTGGCAGGTGTACTCCGTTCGGGAGAATCCCCTCGACCTCGGGCTCGTCGGGCTCGCGGAGTTCCTCCCGCTTCCTCTGCTCGCGCTACCCGCCGGCCAGCTCGCGGATCGCGTCTCGCGGCGGCTCCTCTATCTCTTCATGATCATCGTCGACATCGGCGTGGCGCTCGGGCTGCTCGCGATCACGCTGTCCGGCGCCGATCAGGTGTGGCCGTTCTTCGCGCTCGCGTTCGCCATGGGGGTCGGAAGCGCGATCGGAGCGCCCGCGGGGCGCGCTCTCACGCCCTCGCTCGTGCCGCGCGAGATCCTCGTCAGCGCGCTCGCGCAACGTTCCATCGCGTTTCAGCTCTCGCTCGTTGCCGGCCCTGCGGTCGGTGGCCTGCTGTTCGCCCTCCAGCCGGAGCTCGTGTACGTGGTCGGGATAGCGCTCTCGCTCGTCGCGTTCGGATGTGTGCTCGCGATCCGCGCCGGGCGTGTTGCCGTGGCTGTGGGCGCGGCGGGTCTCGAGGAGGTGCTCGCCGGCGTGCGCCTCATCCGCCGCACGAAAGTCCTGCTGGGCGCGATCTCGCTCGATCTCTTCGCGGTCTTGCTCGGCGGGGCCGTCGCTCTGCTCCCGATCTTCGCGAAGGACATCCTCGAGGTCGGGCCGACCGGGCTCGGGTTGCTGCGCGCGTCTCCGGCGGTGGGATCGTTCGCCGCAGCCCTCTTCCTCGCTCGGCGTCCGGTCAGGCGGCACGCGGGCCCGACGCTGTTCCTGGTCGTGGCGGGATTCGGCGCGTGCATGGTCGTCTTCGGCCTCTCCCGCGTGATGTGGCTCTCGATGCTCGCCCTCGCGCTCGGCGGCGCGCTCGATCTGGTCAGCGTCGTCCTCCGCTCGACGATCCTCCCGCTGGTGACCCCCGACGAGCTGCGCGGACGCGTGAACGCCGTCGAGATGGTCTTCATCAGCGCCTCGAACGAGCTCGGCGCATTCGAGTCCGGGGTTGCAGCCGCCCTGGTGGGCGCCGTGCCGGCCGTCCTCTTCGGCGGTGTCGCGACGATCGTGATCGCCGCTGTCTGGTGGCGCCTGTTCCCGTCGCTTGCGCGGGTCGACCGACTCGACGACCTGAGCCCCGTGGAGCTCCCTAGCGCCGCGCCCGGGTGAGCAAGCGCCCGGCGCCGACGTTCCGGATCGACGCGTCGACGAGCTCGATCGGATGGAGCGCGGGGAGAGGACGGCGCTCGCGGCGGAGCGCCTGCGACACCTGTACCAGGCATCCAGGATTGGCGCTCGCATATGCCTGTGCGCCCGTCGCGAGGACATGCGCGGCCTTGCGGTCACCGAGCTCGCGAGCGGCCTCGGGCTGCACGATGTTGTAGATCCCGGCCGAGCCGCAGCAGATGTCCTGCTCGGCGGGCTCGACGACCTCCAAGGCGGGAATGCGGCCAAGGGGACCTCGCGACGCCAGCGGCAGCCCTTGAGCGTGGCGGAGATGGCAGGAGTCCTGGAGCGCGACCTTCATGGGCAGTGGGTGGCGTCGTGCCCGCGGCCGGACGTCCGCGAGAAACTCGCCGACGTCGCGAACCTTTGCTGCGAATTCGACCGCGCGCTCGTCGCCCAACAGCCAGCCGAGCTCCTTCAGGTGCGAGCCGCACCCGGACGAGTTGACGACGACCACCTCCACGTCCTCGAACGCGGCCATCAGCGCACGCGCGAACGCCTTGCCCTCCTCGGCGCGGCCGGCATGAATCGAGAGCGCGCCGCAGCAGCCCTGCGGCGGGGCGGCGACCTCGAAGCCGTCCGCCGCGAGGACGCGCGCAGTCGCAGCGTTCACGTCGGAGAAGACCGCCCGCTGAACACACCCGGTGAGAAGACCCACGCGGCCGCGCCCGACCCCTTCGGGGCGGGTGACGTTCGGGACCTCGCTCCGTCCACGCCAGGGCGGAGCCACTTCGACGAGCGGACGAAACCGGCGCGGGAGAGGCACGCCCTTTCCCAGCGGCGCCAGCGCGAGCGCCGCTCGCATCCGCCCGGGATACGGGAGCACGCGAAAGAGGAGCCCGCGGAGAATGCGGTCTCCCAGCGGTCGTTCGTACTCGTCTTCCACGGCCGCGCGGGTCGCTTCGATCAGCCGGTCGTAGCGAACCCCGGACGGGCACGAGGAGACGCACGCCATGCAGCCGAGGCAACGGTCGAAGTGGGTCGTGACCGTGTCGTTCAGCGTCACCGCCTCGTCGAGGCGCGCGTCCATCAGATGGATCCGTCCGCGCGGCGAGTCCATCTCCTCGTTCCAGAGAACGTAGGTCGGGCAGGTGGGCAGGCAGAAGCCGCAGTGGACGCAATCCGCCGTCAGCTCGCGGATCACGCGGCGAGGACTCCGTTCGGGTCGAGCTCACGCCGGATACGCTCGACCAGCAGCGTCTCGGCCTCGCCTTGCAACAGTCTGTTACTTGGAGCCTCATCGGCGGTGTAGGCGACGCCGGCGGCGGGACGCACGACTGCCTCGCGCAGCTCCGCGAGCGTCTCGCCCAGCGCTCCTGGATCGAAGCGGACGCGCCCTCGCGCCTCCACTTGTCGGCGACGCGAGATGTCCCACGCCTCGGCTTCGACCTCGACGCCCCCGACCAGGCTCTGCGCGGCTGCGACCTGTGCCTCCACCGCTCGAGGAGACCCTTCGAAGAGCACGAGGATGCCGCCCGGGTGCAGGACGTCGAGCGCGCTCGGCTGCAACTGGGAGCGTAGGAGCGCCGAGATCGCGCTCGGCGCGTCGTCCGTCTCGACGGCCAGGGTCCGCTCCGCCTTCGGCAGTGGATGGAGCCGAAGGCTGACGCGGGCGATCAGCGCGAAGCGGCCCTCCGAGCCACATACGAGGCGGGCCAGGTCGTAGCCGGCGACGTTCTTCACGACCTTCCCGCCGGCGCTCGCGATCGTCCCGTCCGCGAGCACCAGGGTGACGCCGAGCACGAGGTCGCGTGGAGCGCCGAAGCGATGTCGCAGCGGCCCCGAGAGGTTTCGAGCAAGGAGTGCCCCGACGGTCGGATCTCCGGGCGGATCGAGCGACAGCCGCTGGCCGTGCTCGCTCAAGGCGTCCTGGAGCACCGACAGGCGAATGCCCGCCTCGACCGTGCACGTGAGGTCGCCGGCCTCGTGCTCGAGGATCCGCTCGAGGCCCTCGGTGGTCAGATCGTCGCCGATCGTGAGCTGCCGACCCTCGCGGTGCGCCGCCGACAGCACCGCGGCCGCCTGCTCCAGGCTAGAGACGCTCGGCAACGCTCATCCTCTCGAGCGGATGCACGCGATACGGCCCTGGCACCTCGCCGCACAACCTCGGGGTAGGGATCACCTTTCCGGGATTGCAAAGCCCCTGTGGGTCGAATGCCCGCCGCAGCCGCGCGAAGACCTCGAGGTCGCGCTCGGAGAACATCCTGGGCATCGAGCAGGCCTTGTCCATCCCGACCCCGTGCTCACCGGTCAGCGAACCACCTGCGTCCAGGCACGCATCGAGAATCGCCTCCGCGAGTAGGCGCGCCTGCTCGGTCTCGCCCTGCTCCGCGTCGTAGAGGACGAGTGGATGGAGGTTTCCGTCGCCCGCGTGGAACACGTTCCCGACGCGCAGGCCGTGTATCTCGGAGAGCTCCTCGATGCGGCGCAGGACTCCAGGGAGGCGCGTTCGCGGTACGACGCCGTCCTGCACGTAGTAGTCGGTCGCCACCCGACCCATGGCCGCGAACGCCGACTTGCGGCCCTTCCAGAGGAGTGCGCGCGCGAGATCGTTGGTCGCCGCCCGTATCTCGAACGCGCCACACTCGGCGCAGATCCTCTCGACCTCGCCGGCGTCCTCCTCGACCTGGGCGGCGACGCCGTCGAGCTCGACGAGCAGAATCGCTCCTGCTCCCGCCGGATACCCGGGCGCCACCGCGAGCTCGGCGGCCTCGATCGTGAGCCGGTCCATCATCTCGAGCGCCGAAGGGAGAATCCCGCCGGCGACGATCCCCGAGACGGCCGCGCCGGCCGCATCGGTCGTCTCGAATCCGGCCAGGAGCGTGCGCACCGTCTCCGGCACGCGGACGAGCCGGAGCGTTATGCGGGTGACGATGCCGAGCGTGCCCTCCGAGCCTACGACGACTCCGAGGAGATCGGGGCCGTCCGGGTCGAGTGCCTTGCCACCGAGCTCGACGATCTCGCCGTCCGGCAGAACGAGCGTGACGCCCGTGACGTGATGCGCCGTGAAGCCGTTCTTCAGGCAGTGCGCCCCGCCCGAGTTCTCGGCCACGTTCCCGCCGATCGTGCATACCTGCTGGCTCGAGGGATCGGGCGCGTAGAAGAACCCCTCGCCGGCCACGGCTCGCGTGACGTCGAGGTTCGCGACTCCGGGCTCGACGACGACGCGCTGGCTCTCGAGGTCGATCTCGAGGATGCGATTCATGCGGGCAAGCGAAACCACGACGCCTCCCGCCAGAGGCGTCGCGCCGCCCGAGAGCCCCGTACCGGCGCCGCGAGCGACGAAGGGCACGCCCTCCCGGTTGCACGCCAGCACGACCGCCTGCACGTCCTCGGTCGAACCCGGGAGGACGACGAGCTCCGGTATCGCTCGGTGGCCCGTGAGGCCGTCGCACTCGTAGACGCGGAGCTGCTCCGGCTCGGAGATCACGTGTTTCGCTCCCAGGACGCGCTGCAACTCCAGCACGAAGGAAGCCGAGAGCGCCATCGCCGCGAGTCTACGGCCCGCTCAGCTCGCCGCCCAGAACCCTTCGAACACCTCCGGGTCGCTCGGCAGTGCGAGAACCTCACGCACGAGCCCGTCCTCGATGTGAAACAGCAGCACCTGCTCGAGCTCGAGGCTGCGGCCGAGTCGCGTACCCCGTGCGACGTAGATCGCCGCGGCCCGCTCGTCGCTCGCGAGGACGTCGCGAAGCTCGGATCCGTACGTTCCATCGGTCTCCTTCGGCAGGCGGCCGAGGAACCGGAAGATCTCCTCCCGGCCGCGGTAGACGCCTGCCATCACGCCGCTGCCCGGTACGGTCCAGGTCGCGTCCTCCGCGAACAGCCGGCGCAGCCCGAAGCCGCCTTCTGCGCGGGCGAACGCGGCGAACACCGACCGAACGAGCGCTTCGTTCTCGGCTCTAGCGGCCACCGGCTTCCTTCTCCCAGCGTGCGAGGAGGCCCTCGACATGGCGGCGCTGCGCATCCGTGAACGGGACCCGGGAGACCAGGCGGCGCGCCTCTGCAGGGTCGTTGTTCTCGACGGCTGCCTCGAGATGCTCGCGCAGAGGATTCGGCTGCCGGAGCTGGCGGCGCAGCCAGCGGAGCAAGCTCACCGTCGCCTGATCGGTCACGGCGGCAGGCTAGACGCTCGAGGCGCTAGACCGCTTCTTCGTCCTCCGGCTCGTCAGTCTTCGACTGCCCGTCCTCGGACGCCGCGCCCGTGCCGTCGTCCGCGAGGCTGTAGGCGCTCAGCCTCGATGAAAGGCCGTCCATCCAGCTCACGGCCTCCGGCTCGTCGCCGGGGTCCTTCGCCGACCGTTCTCGGCGGCCCTTGCGGCTGGACACCGGTGCGGAGCGAGGACGGCGTTCCTTCGAGGTGCGCTCGAAGTCCGGGTCGGCGCCGTCCTGGCCGCTCTCCTTGACGAGCGATTGGATGTCAGGCAGTGACGGCATGCCCGCGATCAGCGGCTGAGCGGGATCTGGCTCCACGACCTCTTCGGGATCGATCCCGAGGAGGGGAGCGGGACGCGGAGCCGGCGTCGGCTCCACCCGTTCGCGAGGTGGCGCCGCCGGATCGACCACGTAGTCGGGCAGCGGGCCGGGGTCGGGCTCGGGCTCGAGAGCCGACGGCTGGGGAGGCACCTGAGCGACCGGCTCCAGAGCGCGGTCGGGCTCGACGACGAAGTCGGGCAGCGGCTCGGGCTCGACGGCAGGCTCCGGAACGAGTTGCGACGCATGCGAAGGAATCGGCTCCTGTACCGCGTCCTCCGGCTCGGTCCCGAACTCGGGGACGTGGTTCGGCTCGAACGCCGTGACCGGCTCCGGCTCCGGCTCTGGGACGGGCTCGGGGTCTGGCTCGGGCTCTGGCTCGGGTTCGGGAGCGGGCTCGGTGACCGGTTCCGGCTCGGCCACGCGCGCGACGAGCAGCTCCGGCTCGGGTGCGGGCTCGACCATGAAGTCGGGCAGCGGCTCGGGTTCGGGAACGACCTCGAGCTCCGGTTCCGGCTCGCGCGGAGCCTCGGGTTCCGGCACCGCCTCGGCGACGGGCGCCGGGTCGGGCTGGGAAAGCGTTTCCACGCTGGGCTCGGGCTCCGCCTCGATCTCCGGCTCGGGCGAAGGAACCGCGAGCGCCTCGGGCTCGAGCGCCTCGACGAACGCGACGGGCACCGGCTCGGCTCGGCTCTGGCTCCGGCTCCGGCTCCGGCTCCGGCTCTGGCTCTGGCTCTGGCTCTGGCTCGGGCTCGGGCTCGGGCTCGGGCTCGGGCACCACGATGTAGTCGGGAAGGTCACCGACTTCCGCTTCCGGTGCCCGCTCCGGCTCGGCTTCGGCGTCTGGCAGCGTCCATCCTCCGGCGGCCTCGTTCCAAGCGGGCTGCACCTCGGTCGGCTCGAGGAACCCTGGTTCGAGCTCGGTTGTCGGCGGCATCTCCCAGAGCGGTCGGCCGACGACGAGACGCTCGCGGAGCTCGAGCCGCCGAACCTTTCCTCCCGGCGCGGTCGGAAGCTCGTCGACGAACTCGATCTCTCGCGGAACCTCGTGCTCGGCGAGCGACTGGCCGACGTCCTGGCGCAGCTCCGCCTCGAGGCCGACCGACCCCTCGACGCCCGGCGCGAGTACGACGAACGCCCTCAGGAACTGTCCTCCGCGCTCGAGATCGCGCACGCCGACGACCGCGCTCGCGGCGACGGCGTCGTGCTGGCGAAGCGCTCGCTCGCTGGCGAAGGGGCCGAAGCGCTCTCCACGGCTGGTGAGCATGTCGCTCGCTCGCCCGAGGAACCACAGGAATCCGTCCGCGTCGGCCGTCGCCATGTCGCCGGTGGCGTACCAGTCTCCGCGGAAGGCTTCCTTGGTCCGGCTCGGGTCCTCCCAGTACCCGGCGAAGAGCGTCGGGGTGCGGCCGCGCACGGCGAGCTCGCCCTCGGCTCCGGGCGGGAGCTCGTTTCCGCCGTCGTCGACGACCGCGACCTGGTGTCCGGGAAGGGGCAGGCCGAGCGCTCCTGGCTTGAAGCCCGCCTCGGCCCCGTTTCCGACGACGACGTTCGTCTCCGCTTGCGAGTAGCCGTCGTGGATGACGAGCCCCCACGTCTCCTCGAAGACCGCGCTCACCTCGGGATCGAGATAGTCGCCGGTGGAGACCAGCCGGCGGAGCTGGGACGGCCGGAAGCGGCCGAGCTCCGGGCGCTCCGCGAGCGCGGCGTATTCGGCAGGGGTCTGGGCGAGGATCGTCGTGCCGAGGCGGTAGATGAGATCGAGGCGCTCCAGCGGCTCGAACTCCCCCTCGTGGAGAAGCGTCTCGGCTCCGCGCGACCACGGGCCGAGCAGGCTGTGCCACACCGTGTTCGGGGATCCGGCTTGAGCGGTGCACCAGACGGCGTCGCCGCGGCCCGCGTCGAGCCAGTACTCGGCCGGTACTCGGGCGGCGAAGGCGGCAGCGTTCGTATGGGCGACGAGGTGCGGTCCTCCGGACGCTCCGGCGCTGGTGAGGACGAACGCGAGGTCGCGCGACGCCGAGTCGTGCGTCGGCGCCTGCTCGGGTGCCTGGAGAAGAAGCGGTTGCGCCTCGTCGACGTAGAGGACATGTGGGCGCTCGGCCATCCGTACGATCTCGGGCTCCGCGGCTCGCGCGGCGACGACCAGACGTGCGGCGGTGGTCGTCAGGCGATCCTCGAGCGTGGTCGCGGACATCGTCACGGGCGCCGGGACGACGACTGCGCCCACCTTCAGGCACGCGAGCACGATCTCCAGCCAGTCGACGTTCGTTCCAACGAGAACCAGGACGCGATCGCCGGGGCGCACTCCGCGTTCGCGCAGAAGCGAGCTCCAACGCGCGCTCTTCTCGGCGAGCTGGAGGAACGTCCGAGGCTCGATGACGCCGTCCTTTCCGAGTACCGTCACCGCCTGTCGCTTGGGGTCGTGGGCGAGCGCCTCGACGACATCGCGGGTGAAGTTGAATCGGTCGGGGACCTGCCAGCGATCGTCCGCGAGCGCGGGATAGAGCGCGAGCTCGAGGGGCGAGGAAGGCAGCTCCCCTCGTGGCGCGCGGCGGCGGCCGATGCGAAGCTTTTTCACGGCAGAACCATTATCGACCCGAATCGGCCCGGAGCTAAAGCGCGTTTACCCAATTCGGCGCATGATCGTCGTCGCCGCCAGCTCGCGGCGGCGAGGCCGCGGCCCGTGTCAAGCCCGAACCAGGCCGTGCTCGATGCCGAACGGCTCGTCCAACGGCAGCTGCTCCGGAAGTCGAAAACCTCCGGCCTCCTCGAGCGCCGAGATACGGGTCTCGATCGCGGGATGCGTGTTGAAGAGGCTCGAGAGCGCCAGCACTCCCGACCGCTCGGAGTCGACCCGGTCGGTGGGGCTCTCCACCCAGAGGTGTGCGGTCGACGCCTCCGCGTACTTGACCGTGGTCGAGTCGCGCTCCAGCCGGCGAAGCGCCAGGGCCATCGCCTCCGGGTCGTTCAGCATCTCGGCCGCGCCGGCGTCCGCAAGGAATTCCCGGCGGCGTGAAAGGCTCAGCCGCAAGAGCAGTGCGGCGTACGGAGCAAGGAGGAATCCCACGAGCGCGACCGCGAGAACGAGCACGCCTCCCCCGCGGCTCCGTCCGCCGTAGGCGATGGAGCGGAAGCCGATGTCCGCGATCAGGGCGATGACACCCGCGAAGACGAGCGCCATCGTCATCAGATAGGTGTCGCGGTTTCGGATGTGCGCGACCTCGTGCGCGAGAACCGCTTCCAGCTCGCGCTGCGGCATCGTCGCCAGCAGCCCGGTGGTCACGCCGATGTAGCTCTTCTCGGGACGGAGCCCGGCCGCGTATGCATTCGGCGCTCCGTCCTCCACGATCCGCACTTCGGGCGTGACCGGCAGACCTGCGGCGATGGAGACGTTCTCGACCAGCCTTCGCAGAGGCCTGACCGCTTCGGGAGCGACCTCCTGCGCCCCGGTCAGCCGAGCGACCATGCTCCGCGAGCGAACGAGAGCGAAGATCCCGTACACCGCGGCACCCGCGAGGGCGACGACGCCGAGCGAGAGGTCGAACGCGAACCCGATCAGCCCGGCGACGAGAAGCAGGAGCAGGACGAAGCCGAAGACGACGATCGTGCTCTTCAGGCGGTTCGCCCGAATCTGCTGCTGGAGGGTCACGTCGAGATGTTCGATCGGGAATTGACGCGCCGCCGGGGGCGGTCACGACCAAGCCGGGCGACGCGCTCACTCGTCGTGCAGGCTGGTAAGCCTGGACGGCGAGGGAGGGTGGCGATCCGGCGCCGCGTCGTGGCCGTCATCCGGCTCGCCGTGAATTCCCGATCGAGCATCTAGGGCTCGAACGAGACCTGCGGCAACGAGGTATCCCCGCGAGCCGAGAAGAACTCGCGCGCGTCGAAGCCGAGGGGCGACGCGACGAGCAGCCACGGGAACGTCTGGACTCCGGTGTTGAAGCGCATGACGGTCGCGTTGTAGTAGCGGCGCGCGGCGGAGATCTTGTCCTCGGTGTCGGTCAGGTCCTCCTGGAGCGAGAGGAAGTTCTCGGACGCCTTGAGCTCGGGGTAGGCCTCGGCGACCGCGAAGAGTCGCCCGATCGCGACCGTGAGGCCTTCGTTCGCCTCCGCTGCCGTCCCCGGCGAGCCCGCCTGCTGGAGCGCCGCGCGAGCTCGCGTGACCTCCTCGAAGACACCGCGCTCGTGTGCCGCATACGCCCGCACGGTCTCGACCAGGTTCGGGATCAGATCGGCGCGGCGCTGCAGCTGCACGTCGATGTTCGACCAACCGGTGTCGGCTTCGTTCCGGAGCCGGACGAGCCGGTTGTAGCCGACGACGACGAAGATTGCGACGAGAGCGACGACGCCGATCAGGATCCAGAGCCAGAGCACCGCGCGTCGAGTCTACGGTCGGCCGAGGGCGGCGGCGAGCTTTCGCCGCCCGTTCGAGAGCACGGGCTCGCCGTGCGAAACGAGGATGCGCCGAACGGGGAGGTCGAGCAGCGGGCGGAGCGAGTCCGCGAGCTCGGGATGTCCGCTCTTCTCCGGCAGCCACGACTCGGGGCACATCCGCACACCCCCGGCTCCGTCTCCCAGCAGCACGTCCCCTGGTACGAGGGCGCCGTGTTGCGGGATCCAGAAGACAACCTCGGTGCGCCGAGCGGAGCGGAATGCCTCGACGTCTCCCGGCAGTCGGTCTCCGGGCCGAAAGACGTCGGTGACGAACCCGGAGCGGCGCTCCACCGCTGCCCTGGAGGTGGTCGAAGCCCACACACGCGCTGCGTAGCGCTCGACGATCGCTGCGGTGCTGCGCACGTGCCAGAAGACGGTCACGAAAACGTGGACCTGCTTTCCTACCCTGCGCACGTCCCGGTCGAGCGCACGCCAGAAGCGCTCGGTGTCCTCCGGCGGCACGAGCGGATCGACGAGCACCACGCCGTCAGGCGTCTCGTAGAACACGGATCCGACGTCCTCTTTCCAGTCCTCGTGGTAGCCAGTCCACCGCCACAGTCCGGCGTCGATCTGTGCAACCTCCATACCCGCTAGTAAACCGAACCGGACAGCCGCGCTTTGCGTATGGTCGAGTCGAGTCGACGATGCTCGAGAGAGGAGATCGCATGACGGCCCTACGCATCGCGCTGGCCGCGACGCTTGCAGTACTCGCCCTCGCCGCAGTGGGCTGCGGCTCCGACGATGAGGACGCGGTGGACGACACGACCACAACGTTGACCGAGACCACCGCGACGGACACGACCGACACGGGAAGCGCGATCAAGGGGACCGTCGGTCCTGATTTCGACATCAGCGTCGACCAGACCTCCGTGACTGCCGGCAGCTACGAGCTCGAAGTCGAGGACCTCTCCGACATCCATAACTTCCATCTCACCGGACCGGGCGAAGTCGATGTCGCCACGGACGTCGCCGGCGAGGGCTCCGAGAGCTTCACGGTGGAGCTGGAGGCCGGGACCTACACGTTCGTTTGCGATCCACACGCGGCGCAGATGACCGGAACCATCGAAGTCAGTTGAGCTAGCCGGCGCAAGACCGGAATCCGCTCGCGCGGATTCCGGTCGCGCGAAGATCCCTGAAGGCGTCCGCTTCGCGGCC
Organism: uncultured Actinomycetes bacterium; assembly: GCA_963850485.1. Taxonomy (GTDB): domain Bacteria; phylum Actinomycetota; class Thermoleophilia; order Gaiellales; family Gaiellaceae; genus GMQP-bins7. Next base: position 93,190 of record CAWKLR010000019.1, read on the forward strand.
GCATCGACCTGGCTTGCCTGACCTCTAGTGCGTCTTCGTCTCGAGGGGCAGCGGCTCGATCGTCCCGTCTGCGATCCGCCAGCCGGCCAGCTCGTTCGTGCGCAGGGTGTAGATCAGGTAGGGCCGCCCGGCCCAGAGCCCGATGTTCTCGACGTCGGTCCGCGAGGGCCGTGGGGGGGACGAGATGTGTGAGTGGAGCACCGCGAGCTCGTAGCCCTCGTCCTCGAGGAACCAGGACTCCGGATCCACGTCGAGCTCGAAGCGGTAGGGGGACGCGGCGGAGTTCCGGCCGGGGATGTAGCGCCGAGCGACACCGTCGCGGAAGGCGACCAGCCCGCATGCCTCGTTCGGGGATTCGGCCTGGGCGTGCCCGGCGAGCTCGGCGCGTATCGCCGTCGGCACTACCACCAGACCGAGCGCTCCATCGCCGCGCCGACGTCGTCGGAGTCCCAGAACTCCGCGGAGAGGTACTTCCAACCGCCGTCTGCGAGCACGCAGACGACGACGCCTTCGTCGAGCTCCCGTGCCAGTCGCAGGGTCGCGTGGATCACCGCTCCAGAGGACACGCCGGCGAAGATCCCCTCCCGCTCGAGGAGCAGGCGCAGCCCGGCGACCGACTCCGCGTTGGTGACCAGGAGCTTCCGGTCGAGCTTCGAGACGTCGAGGATCGGCGGCACGTAGCCGTCGGCGAGCGAGCGCAAGCCCATCACCTCGTCTCCGGGCAGGGGCTCCGCGGCAGCGACCACGACCTCGGGGAACGACTCGCGGAGACGCGCGCCTGCTCCCATCAGCGTTCCACCCGTGCCGAGCCCGGCCACGAGGACGTCGACACGGTCGAGCGCGGCGGCGATCTCCGCGCCGGTTCCGTCGTAGTGCGCCTGCGGGTTCGCCTCGTTCGCGTACTGGAACGGCATGAAGAACGAGTGGTCGCGCTCTGCGAGCTCGAGGGCGAGCCGAACGGCGCCGTTCGAGCCCTCCTCCGGAGGCGAGTCGACGATGTGCGCGCCGTAGAGACGCAGCAGGCGCCGGCGTTCCTCCGTCACATTCGCCGGCATCACGCACGTGAGGGGATAGCCGCGGAGCTTCGCGACGAGCGCGAGAGAGATGCCGGTATTGCCGCTCGTCGGCTCGAGTAGCGGGCGTCCGGGCTCGAGCTCGCCGGACGCCTCGGCGGCCTCGATCATGGCCTTCGCCACGCGATCCTTGATCGAGCCGGTCGGGTTCTGCCCTTCGAGCTTCGCGTAGAGGCGAACCGCAGGCTTCGGTGAGAGACGAGAGAGCTCGACGAGCGGTGTCGAGCCGATCAGCTCGAGCAACGAGGGCGCGCTCGACGTCACACTCGAGTCAGACGCTATGGGGTCCGTCCCCTGCCGATCCTCCCGCCATCGCCGGCAGCAGGATCACGGTCTCGCCGTCGTCGACCGGGGTGTCGAGGCCGTCCAGGGTGCGGACGTCCTCGCCGCCGAGATAGACGTTGACGAACGACGCGAGCTCCCCGTCCGAGTAGAGCTGTCCGGCAAGCGGCGGATAGCGCTCGACGAGGTCGTCGATCACCGCGCCGATCGTGTCCCCGCGGGCGTCGAGCTCGCGGAGCCCGCCCACCTCGGCCCGCAGAGTCGGGGGAATGCGAACCGCGGCCATCAGCCGTGCCTCACCGGCGTGGAGCAGAACTCCACGTAGTCCACGTACTCGGTGATGGTGGGACTGTCGCCGCAGACCGGGCAGTAGGGATCGCGACGCACGTTCACCTCGTCGAGGGTCGTTCCGAGCGCATCGAAGAGGAGCAGCCGGCCGGCGAGCGTCTCGCCTCGTCCGAGGATCAGCTTGAGCGACCTCGTTCGCCTGCAGCGAGCCGATGATCCCCGGCAGGACGCCAAGGACACCGCCCTCGGCGCAGCTCGGCGCCAGCTCGGGAGGCGGAGGCTGGGGGAAGAGGCAGCGGTAGCACGGGCCCTCTCCGGGAGAGAAGACCGTCGCCTGACCCTCGAAGCGGAAGATCGAGCCGTGGACGACCGGGATTCCGTGCCAGATCGAAGCGTCGTTGACGAGGTAGCGGGTCGGGAAGTTGTCCGCGCCGTCGACGATTACGTCCCAGCCCTCGCCGAAGATGCGATCGACGTTTTCGGAGGTCAAACGTTCCTCGAAAGGCTTGACGCGAACGTCCGGGTTCAGCGCTTCGATCGTGCGCTTGGCGGAGAGCACCTTGGGCTCGCCCAGCGTGTCGGTGGAATGGACGATCTGGCGCTGCAGGTTCGACTCGTCCACGACGTCCGCGTCGACGATCCCGAGCGTGCCGACGCCGGCTGCAGCCAGATAGAGCGACGCGGGGGAGCCGAGGCCACCCGCCCCGACGAGGAGCACGCGAGCGTCCAGGAGGCGCTGCTGGCCCTCCTCGCCGACCTCGGGGATCAAGAGGTGACGGCTGTACCGCGCGCGTTGCTCGGACGACAGAACACGTGGCATCGTCACCTCGAACCCGTTCCGCTTCCAGTCCACGAAGCCGCCCGCCAGGTTGCTGACCTCCTCGTAGCCGAGCTCTTCCAGCGACTTCGCTGCGAAGGCGGAACGCGATCCGGCCGAGCAGTAGACGACGAGCGGACGGCTCTTGTCGGGGACGAGGCCTTCGATCTGCTGCTCGAGGCGGCCGCGAGTGACGTACACGGCGCCGGGAATGTGTCCCTCCTCCCACTCGTCCGGCTCGCGGACGTCGACGAAGAGCGGAGGCTCCGACGACCCGAGCAACTCCTGCGCCTCGGTGGACGAGATCTCGTCGATCTCCTCCCTGACCCGCGCCAGCAGCTCTCGATAGGTCGCCATTACTTTCCGAACTGTAGCGATAGGAGGCCAGTGGCTGCCGGAGCGCGGATTCGCGATGCGCGCGGCTATCGTCGTCTCGTGAGCGCTCGGCGTCGCATCGTCCTGCTCGTCGCCCTCGCGGCCGTCGCCGCGGTCGCCGTTGTCGCGGGTGCCGTTCTCTCGTCGGAAGGAGGCTCGGCGACCACCGCCGCTGCCGACGCCGAACCGCGCCCGGGACGCCCGCCGTTGTCGCTGGCGCTCGGCTTTCGCGACGACCCCGAAGCACGAGACCTCGCGCGGGGCGCCGCGCTCTACCGAGAGGGAGAGCTGCACGGCGCGACGGCCGTGTTCGCGAAGCACGACTCGCTCGAAGCCAAGGTGGGCTCCGCGTTCGCGTCCTGGCCCGAAGGCACACTCGATCGAGTCGAGCAGCTTGCGAAGCTCTATCCGGAGAGCGCTGTCGTGCACTTCCACCTCGGGCTGGCGCGGCTGTGGGCGCCGAGCGGCGACCCGGTCTCCGCGTGGCGGGCGGCGATCGAAGCCGAGCCCGACTCTGCGTATGCGGTCCTCGCGGGCAATCTTCTCCACCCCCGCTTGCCGCGTGGCCTGCCCGCGTTCATCCCGTCGTTCGCCGCGCCGGCGGAGGTCGTCGAGCTCGCCCCCGGACGCCAGCTCGCCGCGCTGCGAGCGCGAGCAGCGCGGGGCGGCACTGCCGAGCTCCTGCTCTACGGCGTGGGCTTGCAGCGGGTCGGCCGGCCGCTGTCGGCGGCTGAGGTCTTCGAGCGGGCGGCACGTGGGGCTCCGGCGAACGCGGAGGCGCAGGTCGCCGCGGCGGTAGGACAGTTCGACAAGGATGCCCCCGAGCGCGCCTTCGGTCAGCTCGGCCCGCTCACGCGCAGGTTTCCGAACGATCCCACGGTCCGATTCCACCTGGGAGTGCTCCTGCTCTGGACCGGGCGCGTGGACGCTGCCGCGCGGCAGTTTCGACTCGCGACACGGACGCGGCCTGACTCTCCTCTCGCGGGTGAGGCCGCCCGTTATCTCGAGACGATCCGCCGGGCACGATCGAAGAGCGGGTGAGCGCGAGCGCGCACGGTTGGACGCTTTGACGCCGACCTCCCCTGTGACTACGGTGTGACCGCCGACGAGCAAGGGGGACGGACTGGTCGCAGGGAAACCCGAGGGCACGGCGATTCGAGCACCGGTCGAGGACGTCCTCGCGACCGACGAAGCTCAGCGTCTGCTCGAAACGGGGCTCCAGACCGGCCGGCTCGATGCAGACGAGGTCGCCCTCGCGCTCGACGAGCTCGATCTCGAGCCCAGCCAGCTCGACGAGTTCTACGCCGCGCTCGACGAGGCTCAGATCGCGGTCGTCCATGTCGAGGAGGAGATCGAGAGCGAGCCCGAGGCCGACACCGAGATCACGACCGACGCGCTCCAGCTCTTCCTCAAGGACATCGGGCGCGTCCCGCTCCTGACGGCCGCACAGGAGGTGGAGCTCGCCAAGCGCATCGAGCGTGGCGACCACTCAGCGAAGCAGGCGATGGTGGAGGCCAACCTGCGGCTGGTGGTCTCGATAGCCAAGCGTTACCGCAATCAGGGCCTGCCGTTCCTCGATCTCATCCAGGAAGGCACGATCGGCCTCGTGCGCGCCGCCGAGAAGTTCGACCATCGGAAGGGCTTCAAGTTCTCGACGTATGCGACGTGGTGGATCCGGCAAGCGGTCGCCCGTGCGATCGCGGACAAGGGCCGGACGATCCGGATGCCCGTCCACGTGGTCGAGAAGCTCAATCGGATTCTCCGCTCGGAGCGCAAGCTGCGGGCCGAGCGCGGTCGTGAGCCGACGATCGAGGAGATCGCCCGCGACGTGGAGATGACTCCTGGCGAGGTGGAGCAGATACGGCGAAGCGCGCAGACGCCCGTGTCGCTGGAAAAGCCGGTCGGCGACGACGACGAGTCCGAGTTCGGGCACTTCCTCGCCGACGACTCGACGCCGCTTCCGGACGAGCTGGCGGAGACCGCTCTGCAGCGCGAGGCGCTGCGCACCATCCTCGGCGCGCTCTCCGAGCGGGAGCGGCGCGTGCTCGAGCTCCGCTACGGGCTCGACGGGCAGCAGCCCCGAACGCTCGACGAGGTGGGCCGGGCGTTCAACGTGACCCGCGAGCGCATCCGCCAGATCGAGCACCAGGGCCTGAAGAAGCTCCGCGCGCTCGCCGACGCCCAGCGCGTCCGCGACGTCGCCTGAGGCCGCAGGCCGCCGATCGCTCCAGCCGGCGAGGCCGGCCTCCGCGACCGGCTGACGACGCTCGGCTGCGCGATCCGGCGGGCGAGCCGCTTGTCCGTACCTCTCGTACTGTCCCGTGCGCGGCTCTGCCTCGAGTCGGTGGAGCGCTCGCTTGCGAGCGCCGCCCCTGCGACCTCAGGCCGCGTTGCGTTAGTAGGCTCGGGGCCGTGCTCTACCGGCCGGACGCGTTCGAGGCGCTGACGGACGAGCGCTGGGACGCGGGGCGCGTGCGCGACGCCATCCGCGAGATCGTCGCCGACACCGACGGCGCGCTGCGCGGCCCGAAGCTCCTCTGGCGAGCAGACGACTGGGATCGCTGGCAGGCGACGAGCCCGATGAAGAACCTCTACGTCGGTGCTGCCGGCGTGCTCTGGGCACTCGACGAGCTGCGTCGTCTCGGTCACGCGGAGTCCCGGCTCGACCTCGCCGAGCTCGCTCTCGTCAACCTCGAGCTCTATCGGGCGAGGCCCGATCAGATGAAGATCAAGCTCCCCGAGCCTCCGGCATCGTCGCTTCTGAACGGCGAGACGGGCGTGCTGCTCGTCGCCTGGCGCCTTGCCCCGGGCGCCGATATCGCGGACGACCTGCTTGCCCGCGTGCGCGCGAACGTCTCGAACGAGGCGGAGGAGGTGATGTGGGGCTCGCCGGGTACGTTGCTCGCCGCGCACGCCATGCTCGAATGGACCGGAGACCGGCGCTGGCGCGACGCCTGGATGGAGAGCGCGGAGGCGCTGTGGTCGCGGCGCGGGGAGGACGGGCTCTGGACACAACGCCTCTATCGCCAGGAGTTCCAGAGCCTGACCCCGCCGCACGGGCTCGTCGGGAACGTGCAGGCGCTCCGGCCGTTGCTCGACTCGGCGCGCCGCGACCGGCTGGAACGCGAGTCCGCCGCGATTCTGGAGCGAACGGCCGTCCTCGAGGGGAACCTCGCGAACTGGCCGCCGCGCGATCGGCCGGAGCTTCCCGGCCCGGACGGTCAGATTCGCGTCCAGTGGTGCGCGGGGGCTCCGGGAATCGTCATCGCCGCGTCCGAGTACCTCGAGGAGAGCCTCCTGCTCGCGGGCGCCGAGCTGCCGTGGCGCACGGGCCCGCCCGCGCTCGAGAAGGGCCCGTCGATATGTCACGGGACGGCGGGGAACGGCTATGCATTCCTGAAGGCGTTCACGCGAACCGGCTGACGAGCGCTGGCTCGATCGAGCGCGCCGCTTCGCGATGCACGCACTCGGGCAGGTGAGGCGGCTGCGTGCGGAGCGCGGTCGCGGCCGCTACTCGCTCTGGACGGGAGATCTCGGCGTTGCGGTCTACGCAGCCGACTGCCTCGACGGCCGCAGCGCGTACCCGTTCTTCGATCGCCGCTAGTACTAGCTCGAGCGCGAAGAGCTCGATCTCGGCGTCGTGGCCCGGCGCCTGTGCAAGACGCGCGTCGCAGGTGACGAGCGGGGCCTGAAGGAACTCCGCGAGCGCGACATAGACGGCGTCGTAGACGGTCAGGTTGTCACGGAGCTCCCAGGCTCGCTCGAGCAGACCGAGGTGCGGGTAGCGCATGATCGGGAGGTTGGCGGCGTCCACGCGGGCGTCGGACGCGCGATCGCTGCTGAGCTTGCCGGATGCAACCAGCCGACGCAGGGCGTGAGTCACCTCCACGTCGACAAGGTGGGGTGCGTGGAGGTCGCCGTCGGTCCGCAGCCTCGTGGTCATGAGTGGATCAGGACGTGCATGGCTCACGACGTTGACGATCGCAGACGCGTCTACGACGATCACGGGCGACCGGGCGGGTCGTCGCGTGCCTCACGAATGACGCGCACGATGTCCTCTCTGGACGCCACTCCACCGTGGCGTGCCTGGGCACGGGCGAGGATCTCTCCCACGGTCGGCCGCGCCACGAGCCGCAAGAGCTCCTCGCGCAGGTACTCCGACATCGACATTCCGGCAGCGGCTGCGCGAGCTCGAACCGCCGCGTGGACATCGTCGGGCACATCTCGAATCTGGATCGCCTTCGGCACTTCCATTCAGTCTATACAAGCATCTTGCATGCAGTACATGCAAGATGCCTCTACCGGACATGGCTGGCCTGGTGCCAGGATGCCCCTCCAGCTGACTACACTCCGCGCCCGTGAGCGCGACCTACGAGGAGCTTCGAGACCAGCTCGCCGAGCTGATCGCCATCCCGTCGGTCAGTGCCGACCCGGTGCATGCCGCCGACGTGGTCGCCGCGGCCGGCTGGGTGGCCGACAGGATTCGCGACGCGGGAGGCTCCGTCGATGTCGTCCCCTCGAACGGCGGCCGACCGCTGGTCATCGGCGAGGTCGCTGCCTCTGAGCGACCCGAGTCCGCGCCCACAGTGCTCTGTTACGCGCACTTCGACGTGCAGCCACCCGATCCGCTCGACCTCTGGGAATCGCCGCCCTTCGAGCTCACCGAGCGCGACGGCTGGCTCTATGCGCGCGGCGTGGCGGACGACAAGGCCCAGCTCCTCATCCTCGTGGAGGCCGCGCGCGGACTCGCGGCCGCAGGCGAGCTCCCGGTGAACGTTCGCTTCGCGCTCGACTCCGAGGAGGAGGTCGGCGGCCAGTCGATCATCGAATGGGTCGCAGCCGACGAGCGCGGGGCGGACGCCGCGATCGTCTTCGACGGGGGCCTCGAGGAGCTGGGAGTGCCGACGTTCAACACCGCGCTCCGCGGGCTCTGCTACTTCCACGTCACGGTCCGCACCGGAGAGCGCGATCTGCACTCGGGTCTCTTCGGCGGCGCTGCGCTGAACGCCATGCATGCGCTCATGCAGTCGCTCTCCGCCGTGGTGGCCGAGAACGGCCGCTTGCCCGAGCCGCTGCGGATCGGAGTCGTCCCACCGACGGCGGAGGAGCTCGAGGGCTGGCGCACGCTGGCCGAAGGCAGCAAGTTGCTGGCGGAGGTCGGAGCCAAGCCCTCCGATGCCGCGACCCTCGACGAGTACTACGTACGCACGTGGGCGGAGCCGTCCGTCGACGTGCACGGGATCGCCGGCGGGTCGCCGGACCTCGTCAAGACGGTGCTGCCGGTCGAGGCGAGGGCGAACGTCTCGATCAGGATCGCGCCGGGCCAGAACGTCGCCGACGTGAGCGCCGCGTTCGAGCGGCTGCTTCGCGAAGCGGCGCCGGAAGGAGCCGAGATCGACGTGAAGCTCCAGTCGTCGGCCGAGCCGGGCCTCGTCTCGCCGGATGCGCCGGCGCTCGGGCTCGCGCGTGAGGCGTTCGAGCACGTCTTCGGGCATCCGTCGCTGCTCGTGCGGGTGGGTGGCTCGGTGCCGGTCGTTGCAAGCCTCACCGCACGGGGCATACCGACGATCTCGACCGGTATCGCGAGCCACGACTGCAACGCGCACTCGCCGAACGAGAAGTTCCCCGCGGACTACCTCGTCCTCGGTGTCGAGGCTGTGCGCGAGACGTACAAGCGCCTCGGACGACTTGGCTAGAGCGCCTTTCACGAGCCCGCTCGCCGAGGAGCTCGCCGGGGACGTGCTCGAGCGGTTCCTGCGCTATGTCAGGATCGACACCCAGGGCGCCTATCGCGTTCCCGACCGGCCGAGTACGGAAAAGCAGCTCGATCTCTCGCGTCTGCTCGTCGACGAGCTGCGCGAGCTCGGGCTCGAGGCGGAGCTGACGGAGGGCTCAGCGGTGTTCTCCGGGCTCTCGGGCTCGAACGGAGCTCCCGTCGTCGGCCTGATCGCCCACGTGGACACGACCCCCGACGTCTCGGGCGCCGGCGTCTCGCCGATCGTGCACGAGGCGTGGGACGGAACACCGATCGAGCTTCCCGGCGACGCGCGTCAGGTTCTCCACCCGGAGCAGCTGCCCGAGCTCGCCGCTCGGGTCGGCCACGACATCGTCACCAGCGACGGAACGACCCTGCTCGGGGCCGACGACAAGGCCGGGATCGCGGAGATCATGAGCGCGGTCGCGTACCTCGTTCGGCATCCCGAGAGGAGCCGAGCTCCGATCCGCGTGGCGTTCACCGTGGACGAGGAGGTCGGCCGCGGCGCGGAGGACTTCGACGTCGAAGCGTTCGGCGCGGACGTCGCGTACACCCTCGACGGCTCGGCGCTCGGAGAGCTGGAGACCGAGACGTTCTCCGCATCGTCGGTGCGCGTGACCATTCGCGGCCTCTCGGTTCACCCTGGAACGGCCAAGGGCAAGCTCGTGAACGCCGTCAAGCTCGCCGCCGAGCTCGTCAGCTCGCTCCCCGCGGACAGGCTGTCTCCGGAGACGACCGAGGATCGTCAGGGGTACGTTCACCCGCATCGCATCTCCGGAGGCGCGGAAGAGGCAATCGTCGACTTCATCGCACGTGACCATGACGACGACCTGCTCGAGGAGCACGTCCAACTCCTGCGCGATCTCGCCGGCCGAGTCGCAGAACGCGAGCCCCGCGCCAGCGTCGAGATCGAGCGGCGGGACTCGTATCGCAACATGCGGCCCTACATCGAGCGGACCCCGCGCGTCGTCGAGGCCGCGCTCGAGGCCATTCGCCGTGCCGGCGTGGAGCCGAGGCTCGCGATCACCCGCGGCGGAACGGACGGCGCGGTGCTCTCCTCGATGGGCCTTCCGACTCCGAATCTCTTCACGGGCGGCCAGGAGTACCACTCCGTGCGCGAGTGGGCGAGCGTGCAGGACATGGGCGCCGCCGCCGCGACGATCGTCGAGCTCGCGGGAGTCTGGGCGGAGCCCGAATAGGCGCCGGAGGTCTGACCCCTTTAGGGGTCTGACTCCAATCGTTCTCGCGTTACCCTGCGCTCATGCCGCGCCTCGTCGGAATCAACCACCTCGCGGTCGAGGTCGGCGACGTCGACGAGGCCGTCGCCTTCTTCGGGCGGATCTTCGACGACCTGCAGCTCCGCGGGCGCAGCGCGGGCATGGCCTTCGTCGACATGGGCGATCAGTTCGTCGCGTTCTCCAAGGGCGTGACGCACGTCGCCGACCACGACCGCCACATCGGGCTCGTTGTCGACGACCTCGACGAGACCGTGCGGCGCCTCCGCTCGGCGGGAGTCGAGGTTCACGGCACGCACGACTTCCTCGACCCGTGGGGAAACCGCTGGCAGCTCGTCGACTACCGCGAGATCCAGTTCTCGAAGACTCCGCGAATTCTCTCGGGTATGGGGTTGGCGGGGCTCGAGAAGTCCGAGCGCGCTGTCGAGGAGCTGCGCGCCAAGGGCTTGGAGGACTAGTTTCTTCGGCGCAAGACCGGAATCCGCTAGCGCGGATTTCCGGTCGCGCGAAAACCCCTGAAGGCGTCCGCTTCGCGGCCGCAACCTACCCGGCTCGCTCGGTGCCTACGTGTCGTGGACGCCGCAGCCGAGCCACTCGTGGCCGAAGCGGCGCATCTCGTGCACGACCGGTAGGAGCGCCTGGCCTTTCGCCGTGAGCGCGTACTCGACCCGCGGCGGCGACTCCGGATAGCTCTCGCGCAGGACGATGCCCTCGGACTCGAGCCAGCGCAGTCTCTCGGCGAGTGTGCGCGGGCTGATCCCGGCGCACGAGCGCTCGAGCTCGGTGAAGCGCCTCGGACCCTCGGAGAGGTCGTGGACGATCAGCACCGTCCACTTCGACCCGACGATCTCGGCTGCGCCTGCGACCGAGCAGGTGGGCGCCTCGTGGACCGGGAGCATCGTGCGATCGGACACGTACTGATTGTACGACCGTCTGCTCATGCGGGCTTGCGGGCGGTGTAGAGCCCCGTGACGAGCGGCTTCGTCACACGGCCGCCGAAATCTCTCTCCGCGATCTCCGCGATCGAGTCGAGGAACGCGTCCCGGCGCTCAGGACCGAGGGTGAGGACCGGCGAGAAGCTCCCGAAGAGTGCGCGGATTCCCTCCGTGTCCCAGGTGTGCGACCACTCGATCCGGCGCGGCATGATCTCCTCGAGCCCTGCCCGCTCGAGCGCGGCGATGCGGTTCTCCGCGTCGTGGGCGAACGCCCCGCCGCCCTTCGCCCGTGACGACGGGCTTCGCGGCAGGCCCTGCGTCAGTGGCTCCGTCGCGTCGCGGAACGGGTCCGGGCGGTTCGCGTCACCGAATGCCGTCCACCAGAGTGCGACCCAGCCGCCGGGCGTGAGCGCGTCGCGGATCTTCGCGAGTCCGACGTCCTCGTCGATCCAGTGGAACGACGACGCGGCCGCGGCCACGTCGAAGTCCTCCTCGAGGTCGGCATCCTCGAGCGTGGTCTCGCGAACCTCGACCCGGTCGCCGAGTCGGCCGCGCAGGAAGCCGGCGAGCACGGGATCCGGCTCGAGCGCCACGAGCGGGGCCGCGCCGAGCTCGAGCAGGCGCGCCGACGCCTGCCCGGTGCCAGGCCCGATCTCGAGCACCTTTGTCCCCGGTCCGAGGCCGCACCGCTCGCTGAGGATCTCGTAGACCTCGTGGGCGTGCCCTGGCCGCCCGAGCTCGTAGGCCGCCGGATCAGAGCCGAACAGCCGCCGTCCTTCGTCCCGCCCAACGTCGGGCATCAGTCCCACGGCGGGGGGTTGTGCACCCAGCGGCCACCCACCATCGTGGCGACGACCTCGACCGTCCCGAGCTCCTCCAAGGGGCACTCGACCGGGTCGCGGGAGAGGACGACCAGGTCGGCGAGGTAGCCCGGGAGGAGCTTGCCTCGCGTTCGCTCGTCGCCCGCCAGCCAGGCAGGGGCGACCGTGGTCGCGTGCAAAGCCTCCTCGACGGTGAGCGCCTCGTCCATGCGCCAGCCCGGTCGCTCGTCGATCGTGCGAGTGACCGCGGCTCGGATCCCGGCCAGTGGATCGAGCTCCTCGATCGGCGCGTCCGAGCCGTTCGCGAGAACCGCGCCGGACGCAAGCAGCGAGCGGAAGGCGTAGGCGCCCTCGAGCCGGTCCGGCCAGAAGCGCTCCGCCAGATCCCGGTCGGAAGGAGCGTGGGAGAACTGCACCGAGCAGGTGACACCGAGCTTCGCGAACCGCCCGAGGTCTTCAGGCGCCAGGCACTGTGCATGCTCGATCCGCTGTCGCAGGCCACGCGGCGCCCATTCGTCCTTCGTCGTCTCGAACGCGTCGAGCGCTTCGCGGTTCGCGCGGTCGCCGATCGCATGTACCCCGACCGGCCAGCCGGCGCGCGCCGCGCGACGAACGATCTCTGCCAGCTCCTCGCCGCTCGTGATCCGCACGCCGGAGCCGTCGAGCATCCAGGCGGTCTGCGAGCCGAGCGTGCCGTCCATGAACACTTTCAGATAGCCGAGCCGCAAGAAGTCGTCGCCGAAGCGGGAGCGGAGTCCCAGCGACTCGAGCTCGGGAAGCTTCTTGTGAGGGAGCGACTGCCAGACCCGGAGTGTCAGCCCTCCGTGCTCGCGCAGCCGCTGGAAGATCTCGGGAGCGCCTACCCAGCCGTCCTTGTCGTGGACGGCCGTGACGCCGCGGCTGTGAGCGAGCTTCACGCCTGCTCGCGTGACCTCGAGCCATTCGTCCTCGGAGACGGACGGGAACCGCTCGCGGAAGCGCCACGCGGCTTCCTCGCGCAGCACTCCGGTCGGCTCGCCACTCGCGTCACGCTCGACGACTCCGCCTTCGACCTCGAGATCTCCTTTCGCGAGAGCGAGCGCCGCGGAGTTCAGCCACAGCGAGTGCAGGTCCTTCGCCCAGAGCGCGGCCGGCGTGTCACCCGTGAACTCGTCCAGCGCCTCCTTCGTGGGCTGAGCTTCCCACTCCGCCGAGCGCCAGCCCTGGCCGCGTATCCAGCTACCTCGAGGCTCGTAGGCACGTACCCGCTCGAGCGCCTCGGAGAGCGAGCCGACGCCGTCGAGCCCCAGATCACGCCGTCCGAGCGACCAGGTCGGGAAGTGGACGTGGGAGTCCGTGAAGCCGGGGACGACGCAGCGGCCGCCGAGATCGACCACCTCGGGCGTGGGAAGGGCCTTTTCGTGGACACCGACCCCGCCGGCGACTCGCTCCCCCGCGATCGCAAGTGCACGTGCAACCGGAAGCGATGCGTCCATGGTGCGGACGATCCCGTTATCGAGGATCATGGCCCGCGACTGTAGCCATGCGAAAGGAGGAGAGATGATCGACCACACCGCCGTCAACGTCACCGATCAGGACGCCGCGAGGAGCTTCTACACGAAGGCCCTCGAACCGCTCGGTTACTCGCTCGCATTCGAGCAGGGCGAGTTCATGGGGTTCGCCGACTCCGCGGGCCTGAGTCTCGGCGTCGTGCGCCGTGACCCCGTCGGTGGCGCACACGTCGCGTTCAAGTGCGACGACCATGCGACCGTCGACGCGTTCTATGCGGCCGCGATGGCGGCCGGGGGCAAGGACAACGGCCCTCCCGGGATCCGCGCGCACTACCACGAGAACTACTACGGAGCGTTCGTGCACGACGTCGACGGCAACAACATCGAGGCGGTCTGCCAGAAGCCGCAGTCGTAGACTTCGCGCGTGCCCTGGGAGCAGCTGACCGACGACCAGCTCGAGATCCGCGATCTCGTGCGGACGATCGCGCGGGAGCGAATCGCGCCGCGGGCGGCCGAGATCGACGCCTCGCACGAGTTCCCCTGGGACGTCGTCGAGCTCTTCCGCGAGCACGGCATCTTCGGGCTCCTCTTCGACGAGGAGCACGGGGGCACGGGCACCGGGACGCTGCTCGCGCTGGTCGCGATCGAGGAGGTCTCGAAGGTCTGCGCGACCAGCGGGCTGATCCTCGCGGTGCAGGAGCTGGGCTCGCTCGCGGTCAAGCTCGCGGGCAGCGAGGAGCAGAAGGAGCGCTTCCTGCCGCGGCTCGCCTCCGGTGAGCACCTCGTCGCGTATGCGCTGACCGAGGCCGGCTCGGGCTCGGACTCGGCGGCGATGCGAACGACCGCGCGCCGGGACGGAGACGAGTACGTCCTCGACGGCTCGAAGCGGTTCATCACCAACGCCTCGGTTGCGAACGCGTACACGGTCTTCGCGAAGACCGACCCCGACGCCGGGCACGCGGGCATCTCCGCCTTCTTCGTCGAGTCGGACACGCCCGGCTTCGAGGTCGCCCGGCTCGAGCCGAAGATGGGCATCTCGGGGTCGACCACCGGAGAGCTCGTCTTCGAGGGCGCACGCATCCCCGCCGCCAACCTGCTCGGTGAGGAGGGCGAGGGCTTCAAGATCGCGATGCGCGTGCTCGACCGCTCGCGCCCGGGGGTCGCCGCGCAGGGTCTCGGCATCGCGCAGGGCGCGACCGACTACGCACTCGAGTACGCGAGAACCCGGGAGACGATGGGGAAGCCCATTGCCGAGCACCAGTTGATCGCCGCCAAGCTGGCCGACATGGAGACCGCCTGCGAGGCCGCTCGCGGGCTTCTCTACCGCTTCGGGCGCATGGTCGACGAGGATGCCCCGGACGCGGAGCTGACGAAGGCGTCGGCGATGGCCAAGCTCTATTGCACGGATACCGCGATGTGGGTCGCAACCGAGGCGGTGCAGATCCTCGGCGGGTACGGCTACATCAAGGAGTACCCGGTCGAGCGCATGATGCGCGACGCCAAGATCACGCAGATCTACGAGGGGACGAACGAGATCCAGCGCCTCGTGATCGCCCGCGAGATGTTGAAGGAGTCGCGCGCGTTCCTGCTCGCCGGCGTGGGGTAGCCGCGTTGCCCGACCGTCGTGCACGCGCAATAGTCCGCGCGTGAGAGCCGACCTCCCCTCCGGCACCGTCACCTTCCTCTTCACCGACGTCGAGGGCTCGACCAAGCTCCTGCACGAGCTCGGTGCGCAGGACTACGCCGATGCGCTCGCCGAGCACCGTCGCCTGATCCGCGAAGCCTGCGCAGCCGAGGGTGGCGTCGAGGTCGACACCCAGGGAGACGCCTTCTTCTTCGCCTTCCCGACCCCACCCGGTGCGCTCTCGGCTGCGGGCGAGATGACCGAGGCACTCGCCTCCGGCCCGATCTCGGTCAGGATCGGCCTGCACACCGGATCGCCGCTTGTGACGGCGGAGGGCTACGTGGGAGACGACATCCACTTCGCCGCCCGCGTCGCCGCAGCAGCTCACGGAGGCCAGGTGATCTGCTCTCAGGCAACTGCAGCCCTCGTCGATCACGAGCTCACCGACCTCGGCTCCCACCGCCTGAAGGACATCGCAGAGCCGGTCTCGATCTACCAGCTGGGAGACGGCGCCTTCCCGCCTCTCAAGACGATCGCCAACACGAACCTGCCAACCCCTGCCTCGCGCTTCCTGGGCCGAGAGGCCGAGCTGTACGAGGCAGACCTCTTGCTGCAGGAGACCCGACTGCTCACGATCTCGGGACCGGGCGGCCAGGGAAAGACGCGCTTTGCCTTGGAGCTCGCGCGCAGAGCCCGCGAGGAGCGCTTCAGCGACTACTCGGCGGGAGTCTTCGCCTGCTTTCTCTCCTCCCTGCGCGACCCCTCGCTCGTCCTTGCCACGATCTGCCAGTCGCTGTCGGTGCGCGAGCAGCCCGGCAGAGAGCGCGCTCGAGGCGCTTGCATCCTTCCTCGAAGAAAAGAAGCTGCTCCTGCTCCTCGACAACCTCGAGCACGTGCTCGCTGCCGCACCCGAGCTCGCGCAGCTCCTCGAGCGCGCATCCGGGCTCACGCTCCTCGTCACCTCGCGCGAGCTGCTGCGCATCTCCGGTGAGCACCCGTACGTCCTTCCTCCGCTCCCGAGGACGAGGGCATCGCCCTCTTCTGCGAGCGCGCCGGGTCGAGCCCTCCGCCGCGATCCGCCGATCTGTGCGCGCGCCTGGAAGGCCTCCCGCTGGCAATCGAGCTCGCGGCGGCACGGATGGCGATCCTCAGCCCGCAGCAACTCCTCGAGCGCCTCTCCCAGCGCCTCGACCTGCTCAAGGGCGCCCGCGACGCCGATCCCCGCCAGCAGACGCTCGAGCGACGATCGAGTGGTCTACGACCTGCTCTCGGCCGAGGAGCAGGCCTCTTCCGCTCGCTCTCGGTCTTCGCCGGCGGCTGCACGCTCGAAGCCGCCGAAGAAGTCGCAGGGGCTGAGCTCGACACGCTCGAGTCGCTCCTCGACAAGAGCCTGCTTCGTCGGTTGGACTCTGAAGCGGGCCCGCGCTTCTGGATGCTCGAAACGATCCGGGAGTATGCGGGAGAGCGCCTCGAGACGTCAGGTGAGGAAGACTCGCGCCGAGAGCGACACCTGGCCTGGTACGCGAGTCTCGCAATCGAGCTCGCCGAGCCCGTGCGCAAGTACTCACCCCAAGCGTTGGCGGCTCTCGAGCACGAGCTGGACAACATGCGCGCCGCGCTGGCTGTCGCGGTGGATCGGGACGAGGTCGTCCCGGCAAGCGACCTCATGACCGGCTTGTGGTTCTACTGGCTGTCCTCGGGGCGCGGGGAAGAGGCGCGAGCATGGGCCGAGCGTTATCTCGCATCGTCACGTCAAAGCGTTGGCGCTCTCGAGCGGTTCGGCGGTGACCTTGCCGTCGCCGAGATTCTCCGCTTCACAGGAGATCACGCCACTGCGGCGGACCTGAAGCGAGAGAGTGTTGCAACAGGGCGTGCCCACCCGAACACAGTGATCCACGGAGTCGCGATCGAGCGTTCCATTGCCGCGACGTTGAGTGACCTGGCGTACATCGAAGTGGATGCGGGACGATTCGACGAGGCCCGCTCCTGTGCCGCCGAGGCACTCGCTCTCCGCCGCGAGCTGGATATGCCCCACGGCATCGCGCATGCGTTGCTCGCCGTCGCTGCCGTCGAGTACAACGCGCGCGACTTCGCCCGTGCCGCTGAGCTCTATGCCGAGGCGGCGGTCCTCTCCGACGAAGGGGGGTCTCGCGGCGACGCGCTCGAGGCACGGCTCGAGCAGGCGGAATGCGAGCTGTTGCTCGGTCGGCTGGACGAGGCGGAGGCATTGCTCCGAGACGGGCTCTCGGCTGCGCGAAGTCTGCAAGATCTCTCGTTCGAGGTCTTGGCGTTGCGTGTCGCCGCGATGCTCGCGGCTGCGAAAGGAGAGGCCGAGCGCTCTGCGATCTTGTTCGGTGCGCTCGACGCCAACCTTCAAGAGGGAGGTCTGACGCTGTTCGGCCCTGTCGAAGAGGAGCTCAAGCGCCCGTATCTCGATCGCGTGCAGCTCGATCTCGGCGAAGCGCGGTTCCGGGCTGCGTATGAGCGAGGCGTGCGAGAGCGGGAGAGCATCGAGTTCGACTGAGTGCGCCGTAGGCGCACTCGAAGAACAGTCCCATCCATCCTCACGTCCACTCGAGTCATCGCTCTGAGTTAGCTGAGGCGCCGGCCTGCGGAACACCGACGCCTCATCCTGTGCGGTGCGTCCCGCAGCCGCGGGGACGGAGCTCTAGCCTCTCGGGCTCCTCGTGCCGCGGCCGCAGTGCACGAGCGCGTTCAGGCAGTCGTCGACGAGCCTCCTCAGCTCCGCAGGCTGCCACGAGTTGACGAAGTCCGCATGCGCGCTGAACTGACCGCCCGACGCCAAAGTGAACTCGGCGCCGCCGAGCATCGTTTGACGGAAACTCGGATACCGGTAGATCTGCGTGATCGCCGGAACCGCGACGGGGTGAGTCGACGGGCAGCGCCTGCCCATGGCGTAGGCCATGTGGCTCTTGTGGTCGGCGCTGTCGAGCCTTCTTCCGTCCCAACAGTTGGGGAAGCGCACGTGGAGCCGGAGGAACGACCCTCGACCCTGCGGACAGGTCGGCACGGTGCTCGAGGGCGGAATACCCGACATGGCACCGCAGCTCCAGGACGTGACCCGTCCGCCCTGCGGGCTCGTGGCGGTGGCATCGCCCGCGATCATGCGCAGGTTGTTCGGGAAGGTCGTCACGGGGGCAAGCGTGCCGCGCCGGTAGTAGATCGTCGCACCCTGCGGGGCGATCAGCGACGATCCGTGGTAGAGCGCCGGAACCCAGTATGCAGCCGTGTCTGCAGGACGCATGCAGGACGTCTCACCCGCGCGAAGCGATCCGTAGGTCGACGACGCATTCGTCGTGCGGTTGCCGACGAACGTGTGCTCGTGCGAGGCACCCGCCTTTCCCGGGAAGACGATCGGGTCATCGGGGCCGCGATGGCTGAAGTTGCAGCTCTCGATGAAGTTGACGCCCTGCAGGTCGACGCGCGAGACGTCGTCGCCCATCGGCTTGTCGCCGGCCAGGGCGGCCGGGCCGAGCAGTGCGGCCACGACGGTCAGGACTCCGGCTACGGCGATCAGGAACAGTGCTCTCACGTCGACCTCCCCTGGACGAACGGTGCATTTCGCATGTCGCGCGAAGTCAGACACCGCGGCGTTGTGGTTCCTTGAGCGATATGTGACGTGTTGGTAAGCATTCCGTTCGGAAGCGATCCGCGCGAATCGGCGGTTGTAGGGGTCGGGCATGCCCGACCCTTGCGGGTGGGGCTTAGAGGGCTACGCCCGGAACGGTCGCCCGCGGATAGCGCTGCCGTGAGCTCGTCCACATACGCCGCCATCCGATCCGCGATCGCCGCGTCGGCTATCTCGAGCACGTTCTCCGCGTTCCGCTCGCCCGAGCGCGAGAAGTTGAAGCTGCCGACGAAGGTCGTGTCGTCGGCGACCACGACCTTGGCGTGCATGAAGTCGTGCAGCGATTCGGGCGTCCACGGAATCGAGGCCTTGCCGCTGAACTCGGCGCCCTCGAGGACGCGCTGCAGCAGCGGGACCTTCCACTCGCTGACCCCGTTCGTGCGCCACTGGTGGAACACCTCGTCCACCTGCGTGTCGTCGACGATGCCTCGGACGTCGCAGCGGCTCTCGTTCAGGACCTCGACGAGCGTGGCGAGGATGGGGCCCGAGGTGAGCACGGGTGACGCGATCCGCACGCGCTTGCGAGCCTTCCCGATGTGCTTTGCCACCCGATGGGAGAGCGCCTCGCCGTGCTCGGGACAGAACCAGGCGCGCACCTGCGCTCCGTTCACTCGCTGGGGGCGGGGGTCGCTGCCCGTGTTTGCCACCTGGCCGGTCTCCCAGAGCTGGTCGAACGTGAGCGAGTAGGCGTACGCGATCTTCGGCGAGCGCATGGTCACGATCACGTTCTCCTGACGCGTCCAGGAATCGTCCGTCCAGTTGGTCGATCCCGTCCAGACGGCGTCGCCGTCGCGAACGACGTACTTGTGGTGCATCAGGTCGGGGATTCCCGCCACGCCACGCGTGTCGATCGGCAGCGACTCGATCGCCTCGGGGCCCGTCTCCGGCGGAGGCGGGACCGGGATGGGCCCAGGGTGGGCGACGTTGTAGAGGAGACGCACGGCGACTCCGCGTTGGACAGCCGAGAGAAGCGAGGCCAGCACGAGGCCACCGGCATCGGTCTCGAAGCGGACGTCGTACACCGCGAGATCGAGGCTCTTCTCCGCTTGCGCGAGGAAGCCGGAGAGCAGCCGCGCGATGTCCGCCGCACGCTGGCCGCCGTCCGTCAAGGTGGTGAGCTCGATGGGCGGGAGGGCGGCCGGGCACGCGTGCATCACGCGCTCTGGGCTGCTCTCTGCGAGGCCCTGTAGGCGCGCTTCCGGGCTCGTCGGGGGACTCGGCGGACGACAATGGAGGCAGTGATGAAGGGCATCGGCTACATCCGTGTGTCGCGCGTCGGACAGCGCGCGGGAGACAGCTTCCTGTCGCCGCAGTTGCAGAGGGAGTCCATTGAGAGAGTGTGCCAGCGCGAGGGATCGACCTCGTGGACGTGTACGAGGAGTTGGACAAGAGCGGCGGCGACGCCGCGCGGCCGCTCTGGAACAGGGCGATCGAGCGCATCGAGGCGGGCGAGGCCCAGGCGCTCGTTTGCTGGAACCTGAGCCGCTTCGCCAGGTCGATCCTGGACGCGAAGCGGGCGATCGATCGCATTGAGGGAGCGGGAGGGAGGCTGTTCTCCGAGGAGGCGCCGAGGGCCTAAGCCGCGACATCCTCCTGTCGTGGCCGAGCACGAGCGGATACGCCACGCGGACGCCTTCCGGCGGGCCGACGTGTCGGCCATCGACCGGGGCATCCACATCGCCTCGCGGGTGCCGACCGGCTACACGCGCGACCCGGAGACGCGGAGGCTCGTGCCGGACGAGATGGCGCCCGTGGTCGCCGAGGCGTTCCGGCTCCGCGCGAAGGGATGGGGCTGGACGCGCCTTGCGCGGTGGTTCGTGGAGCAGGGCGGGAGCCCGAAGACCAATAGTTCGGCGATGACATGGATGGTCCGGAACCGCGCGTACCTCGGCTGGGCTCACCAGGGCGGCGCGGTGAACAGGAGCGCCCATCCGGCGATCGTCACGCAGTTGGAGGACCGCGCCAACGAAGTGGAGCGGGTCGAGGTCGTCCCCGCCGGGGCAAGCGGGGCATCCCGCTCGCGCAGCGCGTCCGCCTGGACATCCGTGGGCTCGACGGCGACCCGCTCCTGGAGGCGACCGAGGCCGACCTGGAGGACCGCCGCCGGAGGCTGCGCAGGATGGGGGTCAGCTGAGAGGTCGCCGAGGGCTGGGCGACGCTGTCCGAGCGGGAGCCGCTCTCTCCGTTCGGGAAGCCTCGCGGCCTTAGTCGTCGCTCGCCTTCACGCAGACGAGCGTTCCGTCGCCGAGCGACCTGTGCCAATCGGCCAGGCTCATCTGGACCGTGATCTTCGCGTGGGTGACCGCCACCACCTCGAGGACCGGGCCCGCGACTCCGAGGCGCGCGCGGGCACCAGCGTCCAGCACGCCGCCACGACGCCAGGGGTCCGCGCACAGACTCTGTTCCTTCGCCACGCTCCGAAAGGTGCCCGCGCGGGATCGCCGACGCCCTGCCGGTTCGGCAGGATCGGCCCCGGCCGACCGGGCGGAGCACTCGGGACGGGCGCATCAGTCGACGGCATTGGGCGCGGGCGAGTCGCTGGAGCCACGACTCCGTCCGAAACCGAGGCCATTGCCCTAGCGCACGCCGCAGCGGTAACGTGTCTCTTACGTGCTGGCGGGTCGCGTTACGCGGGCGAGCAGTGTCGGTTCCGCATCGCCTCGACCGCCTCGTTTCAGGCCCCCCACGCGACTGAGATATACGTCGTTTGTCGCCACGCTCGCGTGCCCGAACGCGTCCCGCACAACGTCAGCGGCGCGCCCGAGCGCACGAGACACCGCCCGTACTCACGCTGCGGAGTCTCTCATCGCATCGCGTGGCGCACCAGGGGAGATTGCGGGAGGGGCTGTCGGGAGGATGTCGTCAAGAACCATGCCTCGCGCGCAGGCGACATCCCCGCACACTCGCGCGGCCGGCGGTCATCTATCCCGGACGTTGGATGCCCTTCCGCGGCTGATCACTGTTAACTGTGCCCTGGGCACGGCATCGACGGAGGGAGCCATGATGAACGTCGGAGTCCTGGGCACAGGCATGGTCGGGAGAGCGATCGCGAGCCGGCTGGTCGGGCTCGGCCATGAGATAAAGATGGGCTCACGCGAGGCGGGCAACGAGAAGGCGCGCGAGTGGGCGGAAGCAGCCGGCCCCAAGGCGAGCGAGGGCACCTTCGCGGATGCGGCAGCCTTCGGGGAGCTCGTGTTCAACTGCACCGCAGGAGAGCACTCGATCGCCGCGCTCGAGAAGGCGGGAGGCGCGAACCTTGCCGGGAAGGTCCTGGTCGACGTCGCGAACGTGCTCGACTTCTCCGGAGGCCGGCCTCCTGCCGTTGGCGTCGGCACAAAGGACTCGCTTGGAGAGCAGATCCAGCGTGCGTTTCCTGATGTGAACGTCGTCAAGGCGCTGAACACGATGAATTGCGACATCATGGTCGACCCGACGAAGGTTCTTGGCGAGCATGATGTCTTCATCTGTGGCGAGGACAGCGACGCGAAGGCGCAGGTTGCCAGCGTGCTGCGAGAGTTCGGGTGGCCGGCCGAGCACATCGTCGACCTCGGCGGTATCAGCGCGGCTCGCGGGACCGAGCTGTATGTAGCTCTCTGGCTCGACCTCTGGGGGGTGGTGGGAACGGGGCAGTTCAACATCGCGCTCGTGCGTTAGAAGAGCGTCAACGTCGGAGCGTGAGCTAGTGCAGGCCAGCGACGCGCACTGACGGAGAACGCGCCGACGGCCGCCCTAGAGCGGCCGTCGCCCCGCACGCTCGCGCCTTTCTCAGAACGAGGCTTGCGCAGTGCACACTTCGCCGGACCGGCTCGTCGCGCGGGCCCTGAAGGTGTCCTTGCCGGAGGTGTTCGGGGCGACCACGCGCACCTCGAACGATCCGCTGGGCGCCTTCGTGACGCGAGCCATCCTCGCGCGCTGCTTGCCGTTCTGGGCAATGACGACGTTCCACCGCACGCCGTTCCGGTTCTGGTCAACCTCGAACTCAACCTCGATCCTGCCGTCCTCCTCGCTCAGTTTCAGCTTCGAGGTGCTGGACTTCGTACACGATCCCCGAACACGGATGTCGCCGTCCTTTGCCATCCCCGCCGGGACTGCGACGAGCGCGATCGCGACCCCCAGTAGCGCGACCATCATCCCCACACCCAACTTCGTCATTTCCTACTCCTCTCGACTCGTGCATTGACGTTGGCAAGCGTGCCGAGAAGGGGGTCCGGTCGACAATGGGACATTGGTCGTACGCCGTCGCCGTCGCTCCCGTGCCCCGCGATACTCAGTGAGCCGCATGGCCGAAAAACGAGATCCGCTGCAGCAACCGCGAACCACCTGGCGAGTCACAGCTGCAGACGCACCGTCGGTGGCGAGCGCCGTTTTGCAGTTCGCGCTGACCGGCCTGCTCGTGCTGGCCGTGTTCCTCGTCGGCTGGCTCCTCGTCTTTCGGAGTATCGGCGAGAATGAGGCGCTTCGGGACGCGCGGCAGTACACGGTTCTCACGGGGCAGGGCATCGTCGAGCCGGCGCTGGGCGCCGGCGTGTTCGACGGCGACCAGGTGGCGCTCCGCCGTCTCGACACGGTCATCCAGGAACGGGTGCTTGGAGAGAGAGTCGTACGCGTTAAGATCTGGGCCGCCGACGGGCGCATCGTCTACTCCGACGAGCCACTGCTGATCGGCTCGAGATATCCGCTCGGCGAGTCGAAGCTCGAGGTGCTGCGCACGGGCGAAGCGCGCGCGGAGCGCAGCGACCTCGACGGTCCCGAGAATCGCTTCGAACAAGGCCAAGGCAGCCTCTACGAGGTGTATCTCCCGATCCGTGCGCCGGACGGGACGCCTCTGCTCTTCGAGACGTACCAACCAGGGAAGTCGGTCGCGTCGACCGGGCGCCGGATCTGGCTTCCTTTTGCGGCCCTCCTGCTCGCGAGCCTCGTCCTGCTCTGGCTCGTCCAGGTACCCCTCGCTTGGCGTCTCGCACGCCGCCTGCGCCGGAGCCAGCTCGATCGGGAGATGCTTCTCGTACGCGCCGTCGAGGCGTCGGATGACGAGCGGCGCCGCATCGCCGCCGACCTCCACGACGGCGTCGTCCAGGATCTCGCCGGGATCTCCTACTCGCTCAGCGCGGCCGCCGGCTCGTTCGAGCCGCAAGTCCCGCCGGCGACTCGCTCGATCCTCGAGGAAGCGGCGTCCGCGACGCGCGACAGCATGCGACGCATCCGCTCGCTCCTCGTCGAGATCCACCCCCCGAACCTGCGCGCGTCGGGGCTAGAGGCTGCGCTCGGCGACCTCCTCACCCCGCTCGCCGGGCGCGGGATCGAGACGTCGCTCGACGTCGCGGATGGGCTCGACCTCGTCGAGGAGACGGAGCAGCTTTTCTACCGCGCGGCAAGCGAGGCGATCCGAAACGCCGAACGCCACGCGGAGCCGAGCCACCTCGCGGTGCGCGTCGGCACTCAGGACGGTCGGGCCCACCTTGAGGTGACCGACGACGGCGTCGGGTTTGCCCAGGTCGACCGGGACCGAGGCCGTGCGGAGGGGCACGTGGGGCTCTCGCTGCTGGAGGAGCTCGCGGCTCGGATGGGCGGCACCCTCGACGTGCGCTCGACGCCCGGTCGAGGAACGACGTTCGCTCTGGAGGTACCCGCCACGTGATTCGCGTCGTGATCGCCGACGACCACGCCGTCGTGCGGGCCGGCCTCGCGCAGCTCCTCACTACGTTTGCCGGCGTCGAGCTCGTCGGCGCGGCGGCGAACGGCGACGAGGCTGTGTCGCTATCCGCCGAGCGGGATCCCGACGTCGTGCTGATGGATCTCGAGATGCCCGTGGTGGACGGGATCCAGGCGACAAGGCGGATTCGAGCCGCTCAGCCGGAGGTCGCAGTCGTCATCCTTACATCCTTCTCCGACCGCGAGCGAATCCTGAGCGCGCTCGATGCAGGGGCGGCCGGTTACATCCTCAAGGACGCCGAACCCGATGCGCTCGCGCACGCAATCCAAGCCGCCGCCCGTGGTGAGGCGCCTCTCGACCCGAAGGCCGCTCGCGCGCTTCTGAGCGCGCGCCGGGCCTCTGCCCCTTCCCACGAACTGTCTGATCGAGAGCGCGAAGTTCTCGCAATGGTCGCCGAGGGGCTTCCGAACAAACTCATCGCGCAGCAGCTGGGGATCAGCGAGAAGACCGTCAAGGCGCATCTGACGAGCGTCTATCGGCAGATCGGCGTCACGGACCGCACCCAAGCGGCCCTATGGGCCCAGCGTCAGGGCGAGACTCGGCCCGAGTCCTAGGACAGATGTCTGATTGCGCAGGTCGCGGGTTGCGGGCACGATCGGCGGGGTGACGTCGCCGGCTTCCAGCAGCATCCTCCTCGCCCTTGCTGCGCTCTGCGCGGCGCTGGCACTGCCGCTCGCGGCCAGGGCTGACGACGGGCCGGATGACGTCCGACGGACTGGTGCCTGCTCGCGCTCGAGTGAGGTGAAGTTGCGCCTCCGCTCCGGCGACGACGTCATAAGAGTCGAGCTCGAGGTCGAGACTCGCCAGCGTGGATCGAAGTGGGCCGTGATCCTCCTACACGAGCGACGCATCGCCTTCCGCGGGAACCTGCGGACGGACGGCGACGGATCGATCGAGCTTCGCAGCACCGTGCCGGACTGGTTCGGCGCGGACTCCTTCGTTGTTCGCGCAACCGGTCCCCGGAGCGAGTCGTGCCGCGTGTCGGCAGAGCTGTAAGGCACACGGCGGACGTTGCCCGCATGACGGCGCCGTGAAAACTGGTCCATCGGCCGCCCGGCGAGCGAGCAGAAGAGCGGGCTACCGCTGGAGATTCCGCGCTCCCGGCGCGCCTCGAGCCAGCGGCCGACGAGAGCGACCGTCCCGGCGTCCACGCCGACGACGCGGCGCTTGCCGCCTTTGCCGCGCTGCACGACCAGCGTGCCGGAGTCCACGTCGAAGTCCTTGGGCGCGAGGGCGAGAGCCTCGCCGATCCGCAGCCCGCAGCGCCAGCAGACGGCTATCAGGGCGCGGTTCCGGATGCCGGTCGGCGCCCGGCGTGAGCAGACTTTCATCAGAAGCTCGATCTCTGCTGCCGAGAGCAGGTTGGCGTTGAGCTTCGTAGCATGGCCCCTTGAGTCGGGGCATGGGAGCGGGCGGCTTGTCCGGGGTTCTGCAGGCGTGTCGGGATAGGGTAGGGCCTCGTGATCGGAACGCTTCTCGCCACGGGGCTCGTCGTGGTGGGAGCAGGGGGTGCACTTTCATTGGTGCCGCGAACGTTCGGGCTCGGACCCACGGCTCAGGCGCTCGGCATCGGACTTGTCGGACTGGCCGGCCTCGCGGTGTTCGCGTCAGGGGAGGAGCTCGGCGCGTCGTTCACGAGCGAGCTCGAGCCACACCTCGGCGTCGATCCTCTGAGCGGCTACTTCCTGTTCGTGCTCGGAGTGGTCGGAGCGCCGGCCGGCTTCTTCGCCTCGCGCTACCTGGCACCCGACGCGCGCGGACGGATCACCGCGGCGCTCACCGGGGTCTTCCTGCTCGTTCTGGCACTCGTCCTCTGCGCACGCGACCCGCTGACCTTCCTCGCAGCCTGGGAGCTGATGACTCTCGTCCCGGCGGGAATCATCCTCGTGGGGAGGCACGATCGGGAGGTCCGGAGCTCGGTGTACGCCTACATCGGGCTCACGCACCTGATGGGCGCGGGCACCTGGATCGCGGTGCTGCTGCTCGCCGACGCCGGCGCGTTCGGCGGGGGCGACGCGATCGAGGCGGGCTCCGGGACGCAGATCGCGATCGCGATCGCCGCGCTCGTCGGCATGGGAACGAAGGCCGGGCTCGTGCCGCTGCACACGTGGCTGCCCCGCGCGCACCCGATCGCTCCCGCCCACGTGTCGGCGCTGATGAGCGGCGTGATGATCAAGCTGGCCGTGTACGGGCTCGTCCGCGTCCTCGTCGAGTGGCTCGGCGAGCTGCCGGCGTGGTACGGCGTGGTCGTCCTCGCCGTCGGCGGCGCCTCGGCCGTCATCGGCGTCGTCTACGCCATCTTCCAGCACGAGCTGAAGCGGCTGCTCGCATTCCACTCGATCGAGAACGTCGGGATCATCGTCCTCGGCCTCGGCGCCTGCCTCCTCCTGCACGCTCGCGGTGCGGACTCAGCGGCGGGAGTCGCGCTCGCAGCAGCACTGCTGCACACGCTCAACCACGCCGTCTTCAAAGGTCTCCTGTTCCTCGGCGCCGGTGCCTTCGAGAAGGCCGCGGGCTCGCTCGAGATCGACCGTCTGGGCGGCCTCCTGCAGCGGATGCCGTGGACCGGGGGCGCTTTCCTCGTCGGCGCCATGGCGATTGCGGGGCTCCCGCCCCTAAACGGGTTCGCCTCGGAGTGGCTCACCCTCCAGTCGTTGTACGCCGTCCCGGCGAGCGGCGGCGTTGCCGAGGGTTTCGCGGGCGCCCTCGCGCTCGGAGCGCTCGCGGCCACCGCCGCCCTGGCCGTGCTCTGCTTCGTGAAGGTGGTCGGGCTCGTGCTGCTCGGACAGCCACGGCGTGCCCGGATCTCCGAGGCGACCGACGCACCGTTTCCGATGCGAGCTGCGATGGTCGCTCTCGCCGCCGCGTGCATCGTGCTCGGGGTCGTCCCCGGGGCGCTCGCAGGGCCGCTCGCCGGCCTCGCGCCCTGGCCGACCGACGACGCGCCGAGTGCGGTTGTCGAGGTGCCGTGGGGCGACACGCTTCCGGCGCCCGGGATCGCGCTCGTCCTCCTCGTCGGAACGGCGCTTCTATTCGCCGCGCGGGGCAGGCGGCGCGCAGCACCTGCGCCCAACTGGGCCTGTGGACAGCAGGTGGGGCCTGAACTCGCCTGGACGAGTGCCGGATTCACGAAGCCGCTGCGACTCGTGCTCGAGGCAGCGCTCCGTCCCACCCGCGACATCTCGCAGTCGGTACGAGGCGGCGTCCTCCAGGAGGTGCGCTACGAGGGACACGTCCCGCATCTCTTCGAAACCCATCTCAACCACCCGGTGACACGGGTGGGGCTCTGGGCTGCGGCACGCGCGCGGCGCGTGCAGAGCGGGAGCTTGACTGCGTACGTCGCGTACCTGGTCGCGCTCGTAATCGTCCTGCTCGCGGCGGTGCGGATCGGGGTGATCGGGTGAGCGGCGAGTCCGTCGGGGCGGCCGGTGCCCAGCTCGTGGGCGGGCTCGTGCTCGCACCCTTGCTCCCCGGCCTGATCCAGCACTGGAAGGCACGGCTGCAAGGCAGGCGCGGACCGTCTCCACTGCAGCCGTACCGCGAGCTCGCGCGGCTCTGGTCGCGTTCGAGCATCGACGTCGAGGGGGCGACGCTCGTCTACAGGCTTGCGCCGCCCGTGGTCACAGCGGCTCTGGTCGCCGCCGTCCTCCTCGTCCCCGTCACGGCGGACGCACCGGATCTCGGCGTGGGTCACAGCATGCTCGCGCTCGGAGGCCTGCTCGCGCTCGCCCGGTTCACCGTGTGCACGGCAGCATGGGACACCGAGAACGGCTTCGCCCTCATGGGCGCGAGCCGCGACCTCACCGTGAGCGTCTTCACGGAAGCCGCGCTCGTGCTCTCCCTCGCCGTCGCTGCACTGGTGGTGGGCACGACCGACCTCGCGGGCATCGTCGCCGGGACTGCGGGGAGCGACTCCTGGACGTCACCGGGCCTGGCGCTCGGCGCGGTCGGCTTCGCACTCGTCGTCCTGGCCGAGACCGGCCGTCAGCCGTTCGACAACCCCGACACGCACCTCGAGCTGACGATGATCCACGAGGGGCCGTTGCTGGAGTTCGGTGGACGCGATCTCGCGTTCCTGCAGTGGAGCGCGGCTGCTCGCCACTGGGTCGTGCTCGTGCTCGCCGCACAGATCTTCGTTCCGCATGCGGAGAGCGTGTGGCTGCAGCTCGCCCTGCTGCCCGTCGTGCTCGTGGTGCTCTGCGGCGTGCTCGCGCTCGCGGAGACGCTGGTCGCGAAGATGCGCATCCTCCTCGCCCCCCGCCTCGTGGGCGTAGGCGCCGCAGCCGCGCTCCTCGGCGTCCTGACCTGGCTGATCGAGGCCACATGACGGGGCTCGTCGCCTGGATGCTCGTCGCCTCGGGGCTCGCGGTGGTCGTCGTGCGACGCCGCTCGGTCGTCGTCGGCATCGTCACGGCGCAGGCCATGGCTCTCGCGCTCGCGGCGCTCGTCGAAGCGGAGACGGCCGACGACGTCGTAGCGAGCGGGGCGCTCGCCCTGCGCGCCGTTCTCCTGGCCGTGCTCTTCGCAGGAGCTGTTGCACAGACGCGTGAGCGCCTACCCGTTCATGCGCGGGTCCCACCACTCCTGCGCGGCGGTGTCGCCGTGCTGCTGGCTCTCACCCTCGTCTGGCTCGTGCCCGTGATCGGGCTCGAGTCGCGCGATGCCGAGCGAGCCGTGCTGACGCTGATCGCATTCGGCGTCGCAACGGCCGGCTTGCGGCGGGCCACGGTGCTACAGGTGCTGGGAATCGTCCTCGTCGAGAACGGCCTGGCGCTGGCGGCGCTCGAGCTCCCCGGAGAGGAGTCGGCCGCGGCGATCGAGTTCGGCGTGGCGGTCGACCTGGTGCTCATCTCGATCGTCGCGATCATCTTCCACCGGCGGATCTTCGGCCTCTTCGGGGCCGGGGACACGGCCGAGCTCCGGAGCCTCCGTGACTAGCCGCGAGTGGCTCGCCCTGGCCGTACCCACGGTGCCTGCCGTCGCCGCGGTGATCGTCGGCATAGCTCCTCGTCGCACGATCGCAGCGATCGGACTCTTCGCCGCGGGAATCTCGGGGCTCCTCGCACTCGTCCTCGCCGCGGTCGCGATCATTGCGGCCGACGACCCGATCGCGGGCGATTGGCTCGTCGTCGACGCGACCGCAGGTGTCTTCGTCGGCGTGATCGGCGCCGTCGGCCTCGCGAGCGCGCTCTCGTCACCGGTGTACCTGAGGCTCTCCCGCAGCGAGCTCGTCCGGCCGGAGCGCGGGCCGCGCCTGTACTACGGCACCTTTCTCGCCTTCTGGGCCGTGCTCGTGGCGGTGCCACTCGCCGGGAATCTAGGCATCGCCTGGTTGCTGATCGAGGCCACTACGGCCGCTTCGGCGCTCCTCGTCGGATTCAGCGGTCGGGCCTCGGCTCTCGAAGCGGGCTGGAAGTACCTCGTCCTCACGACACTCGGGCTGGGGTTCGCGCTGCTCGGGATCGTGCTCATCGCACCCAACGTGGAGGGCGGGCTCGGCGGGCTCTCGTGGAGCTCGCTTGCCTCGCTCGACACAGCGTCAGACCAGCTCTCGGTCGCGTTCGTGCTCCTCCTCGCGGGCCTGGCGGCGAAGATTGGCTGGGCGCCGGTGCACAACTGGCTTCCGGACGCGCACTCCGAAGCGCCGCCGCCCGTGTCCGCTCTCCTCTCGAGCGCGCTCCTTCCGGCCGTGCTCGTCGTTGCGTGGCGCTCCACGCAGGCGCTGACGCCCGCCGTCGGCGAGAGCATGGCCCGGGGTGTCCTCGTCGGCTTCGGGCTCGTCTCGCTCGCAGTCGCAGTTCCCTTCCTGTGGCGCGCGCTCGCCTGGAAGCGGCTGCTCGCCTACTCCAGCCTCGAGCACATGGGCGTGCTCGCCCTCGGCTTCGCATTCGCGAACCCGCTGGCGATGGCGGGTGTCGTGGTGCACGTGTCCGGCCACGCGATCGCCAAGGCCCTCGGCTTCTATGCAGCCACACCACTGCTGGGACACGTTCCTTCTGCCGGAGGCAGCGCCGCGACCGGGGTCGGCCGCACGTCGCCTGCACTCGGGACGTCGATGGGGATCTCGCTCGGGACGCTCGCCGGCCTGCCGCCGTCGCCGCTCTTCGCGAGCGAGGTGCTGATCGTGGCGGGAGGCTTCGTCGCCGGGAGGACGTGGGAGGCGGCTGCCGCCGCGGTGCTCCTCGCACTCGGCTTCCTCGGGCTCGCACATGCACTCCTCGAGACCATCGCCGGGAAGGCACGCCGCCGCGCGCCGGGATCGCCACCCGGACTGCGCACTGTCGTTCGGCTCACGGTCGTCGCCTCGGCTCTCTTGCTCGCGCTCACTGCACTCGCCCCGTGGCTGCCCGGCTCCGAGCTCGTCGAGGCCATGCTGGGAGCTGCGTGACGTATCGCGAAGCAGTCGCCGATGCGCTCGAGAACGAGTGGTCGTTCGCCGGGCTCTACTCGGTCGCCGCCGGCGGCCCGGTGCGCCTCGTGCTCGCAAACGACGAAGGTGGCATCCGCATCGAGACGGCTGAATGCGTCGCCGGAGCGGTGCCGTCCGTCGTCGACCTCGTCCCGGCAGCGAACTGGGACGAACGTGAAGCGCACGACCTCTACGGCGTTCGCTTCGACGGGCACGAGCCGATGCGCCCACTCGTCGAGCACGACCTCGACGTCACGAGCTGGACGGTTCCGGTGCAGGGCCGCGATCCTTACCAGGTGGCGGTGGGGCCGATCCACGCCGGCGTGATCGAGTCGGGCCACTTCCGCTTCCACCTCGTGGGCGAGAAGATCCTCCACCTCGACACGCGGCTTTTCTACAAGCACCGTGGTCTCGAGCGTGCGGTCGAGGGCTCGAGCCTCGTGGACGCCAGCCGCTACATCGCGAGGGCATGCGCGGCGTGTGTGGTCACGAACGGCGTCGCGTACGCACAGGCGGCAGAGGAAGCGCTGGGGCTGCAGCCCTCGCCTGAGCTCGCCCGAGCGCGGACGATCCTGCTCGAGCTCGAGCGCGTCTGGAACCACCTCAACGACATCTCGGCCGTGTGTGCAGGGACGGGCCTTGCTGCCGGCGCACAGCGTTTTGCCGGGCTCACCGAGCGTGCGCGCCAGCTCAATGCACGCGTGAGCGGACATCGCTTCCTCTTCGGGACCGTCCGGGTCGGCGGGAGCGAGGTCACACTCGACGGCGCTGCGATCTGGTCCGCACAGGTGGAGCTCGACAGCCTTAGGGCCGAGGCAGCATCCGGCTGGCGCGAGCTCGTGTTCAACCGTTCGTTCGACGACCGCCTCGTCGACGTAGGCGTCGTGCGCGGCAAGGAAGCGCGACGGCTCGGTGCGACTGGTCCGGCAGCACGTGCCGCTGGCCTGACGACCGACACGAGAGCCACTAGCCCGAGGCTCGCGTACGACGACTTCGTTCCGGTCACCTCGACCACTGCGACGGGAGACGTGAAGTCCCGTCTCGAGCAGCGACACCTCGAGCTGGGCCAGTCGTTCGATCTCCTTGAGTCGCTCCTCGTGCATCCGCTCGAGCCATGTGGCGCCGAGCGTGCGGGCGCTGAGCAGGCGATCGCTGCGTCGCGTGTGGAAAGCCCGCGGGGAGCCACGCTCTGCGTCGTCGAGCGTGAAGGCGACAGGCTCGCGCGTGTCCATCTGCGCACGGGCTCGTATGCCAACTGGCCCGTGGTCGCATTCGCCGCCGTCGGGAACATGCTCCCCGACTTCCCCCTGATCAACAAGAGCTTCGAGCTCTGCTACGCCTGCGCGGACCGCTGATGCTGACCCTGCTCAGAGACCTCCGTCGACTTCGCCGCGAGCTCGCGCTCCCGCGGCCCGAGCGCGGCCGCAGCCTGGCGGTCCGTCACGTCGACTGCGGCTCGTGCAACGGGTGCGAGCACGAGCTGATCCTCGCTTCGAGCCCGTACGCCGATCTCGAGCGCTTCGGCATCGGCATCGTCGCCTCGCCGCGCCACGCGGACGTGCTGTTGGTCGCCGGGACGGTGACAAAACGGATGCACGCACCGCTGCTCACGGCCTACGCGGCCATGCCGGAGCCACGGCGGGTTGTCGCCCTCGGCGACTGCGCGCTCGGGAGCAACGTCCTCGGATCGCCCGACGAGATCGTGGGCCCGGTCGCGACGGTGCTCCCAGTCGACCTGAACATCCCCGGGTGTCCGCCCTCCCCCGCCACCATCGCCGCAGCGCTGCTCGAGCTGATCGACACGCCTCGACCCGCGTGAGGGCCTGGCGAGGGTATCCCGGCGAAGCCGTGCTGACGCCGACCGGATCTTCGATGCCGAGCAGCGCTCAGGGTGCCGCCTCTACGTCGTGCGCGACGCGCTCGGGCACGCCACGCGACCGATCGTAGAACCTTGGCTCAAGGGGCGCCAGGCAAGCGAATCGTCACCTGCGCGAGTGTGCGGGAATGTCCCTTGAGAGTCAGGCTAGTGTTGACCGAATGAAGATCTTCAACCTCAATAGCGATGAATGGGACGCGACAAGGGACCGCGAGGGCTGGCGCGCCAGCGGCACAGTTGTCGGCCACCGCATCGGCGGTGAGCTGATCGGCGCGACCATGTCCGAGGTCGACCCCGGAAGCAAGCTCTGGCCCTACCACACGCATTACCTGAACGAGGAATGGGTGATCGTGCTCCGCGGCGAGCCGACGCTGCGCACCCCCGAAGGTGAGCATGTCTTGGAGGAGGGTGACGTTGCCTGCTTTCCGCGCGGCAAAGAAGGTGCGCACCAGATCATCAACCGAACGGACTCGCCAGTTCGCGTGCTCATGCTCTCCTCGATGATCCGGGGCGAGATCATCGAGTACCTCGACACCGGCAAGGTTTTCGCGGGCGTCGACGACGAAGACGTCATGTTCGCGAGGCCCGGACCCCCGGTCGAGTACTGGGAAGGCGAGAACTAGCCCTTCGCGAGGCTCTCGATTAACCGGGCCGCAGAGACTTCGCTCCGATGAGAGGTTCATCCGAGTGGGCGAGAGTGCTGTCGCTTGAGAAGGCGGGCGGGGGTGCTGCCGCTCGCGCGACGAGTCTCGTTTCTGGAACCGTGACTGCTCCGAGCGTCGGCACGGATTGCGGTGTCGCCGCGGTCGGCGCTACTCGGCGGCGGCGTCGCGCTGCATCGCGGCGTCGAAGGCCAGGCTCGACGCGGGGAAGTCGGTGCGGCGCACGAAAGCGAGAGCGTCTTGGGCGCCGTACTCGCGATCCATCCCCGAGTCTTCCCACTCGATGGAGAGCGGTCCTGCATAGCCGATCCGGTTGAGTGCCCGAAACAGCGCTTCGAAGTCGACGTCGCCGTGGCCCGGCGACACGAAGTCCCACCCGCGCGCCTCCTCTCCGAAGTTCAGGTGCGAGGCGAGGATCGACCGGCGACCATCAAGCCGCTTCTTCGAGTCCTTGATGTGCACGTGGTAGATGCGGTCGGCGAACTGGAGGGCGAACGCCGCGGTATCGAGGTGCTGGTGCGCGAAGTGCGACGGATCGAGGTTGATGCCGAACGCTGGCCGTCGGCCGACAGCGGCGAGCGTCTTTTCCGTCGTCACGAAATCGTACGCGATCTCCGTCGGGTGCACCTCCAGGCCGAAGCAAACGCCCTCAGCGTCAAAGACGTCGAGGATCGGTGACCAGGCCTCGGCGAACGCCTCGTAGCCCCGCTCGATCTCCGCGAAGTCGTTCGGCGGGAACGAGTACAGGAGGTGCCAGATCGGCGAGCCCGTGAAGCCGTTCACCTGCGTGACACCAAACCGTGCGGCCGCCCGTGCAGTGTCTTTCATCCGCTCGGCAGCGCGACGCCTGACCCCTTCCTCCTCGCCGTCTCCCCACACGTCGGGCGGCAGGATCGCCTGATGCCGCGCGTCGATGCGATCGCACACGGCCTGACCGACGAGGTGCGCGCCGAGCGCCCAGCATCCGAGGCCGTGCCGCTCGAG
Source organism: uncultured Actinomycetes bacterium (assembly GCA_963850485.1). Classification (GTDB taxonomy): domain Bacteria; phylum Actinomycetota; class Thermoleophilia; order Gaiellales; family Gaiellaceae; genus GMQP-bins7. The sequence continues at coordinate 127,178 of CAWKLR010000019.1, forward strand.
GAGCGCCCTTTGCTCGCTGCAGTAGGCGTCGTCCGCCAGCGCTCGGTCGACCTCGAAGTGGTCGCCCCAGCACGCGAGTTCGAGTCCATCGAACCCCCAGCCGGCGCAGGCGGCCGCGAGATCGGCTACCGGCATGTCGGCCCACTGGCCCGTGAACAGCGTGACCGGTCGGGTCGTTGTTCTTGCTTCGCTCATCGGCGGGTGCAGGCTACGCGTTGATCAGGGCCTGTCAAGAGCAATCGGGCCACGAGGTCGCCAGTTGATCAGGCTCCTTGTCCTGGTCGACGGTGCGCCCGTGCTCCGATCACGGTTTCGCCTGGAACCGCGGCTCTATTGCGCCGGATCTCGCTCAGATGCCCGCGGGTGCGGGCAATGTCGCTTGCGATCACCCTCGGCGTGCGGCGGTCGCTCCAGGCGTTAGCTCGGCCGGGGCCACGTTGTTGAGCTTTCGACCTAGTTGACCGGCCGCCCAGCCAGTCCGCCGACTCTGCTATCCGCGAGGCGCAGCAGCCGCCACGCGATGAGCCCGAGCCAAAGGAACCAGGTGATGCTTCCAGCGCGTCCCGCGGCGCCGTCGCCGATCAAGCTGAACGGGATGCTTATCGCCACGACGACGGGCACGGCGAGGAGCGTTGGAAGCCACAGGTCGCACCACTGCGGGAGCCGGCGGAACGCGAATGCGAGAACGGGCGGGACAAGGAAGAAGAGCGCCGAGGCGATCCCGGACTCGATCCCGTGCGCTTCGGACTGCCAGGAGGTGTTTTCACATACGTCGTCCATGCCGCCACAGTCGAGCCGGAAAAAGCCCTCAAGGAACCTGGTCACTCCCAGGATCGCCAATCCGAGGACGCCAAGACGCGCGAGCCAGCCAGGTCCGAGTGCTCGCCAGAGGCCTAGCGCGAAGGCGACGATCAGAAGCCCGTTCAGGTTGGCTGCAATCTGGTTGTAGAGCCAGGCCTGGTCGGCTGTCTGCGCGCCGATATCGCTGATGTTGTCGTTGGCCGGGCTGAACTCGTCGGACTGGGCGAGGTCGCCGAGTACGAGGCCGATGATGAACGTCACCGAGGCTAGAAGCCCGCAGATTGCGGCGGCGCGAAGAGGCACTCAGTGAGTCTCTCAGACCCGCGAGGCAAGGTCGCGGCGTCCACGGACTCATCCCGACAGCACGTTCATGTGGGCGAGCATCTTCTGGCTTGAGCTAGGGAATCACGGTTCCGCGCCGACCCGGGGCTGTATTTCGGCCGCCGGCGTCCCGAAACGGGACCCTCGATTGTGCGAGCGTGCGGAAATGTCCCTTGAGCGCGCCTGTAGGTTGCCGTCGTGATAGGCGCGTGGCCCGACGAAGTCCGCTCGCTGCTCAACGCGCCATCCCCAGCCGTGCTGATGACCTACCGGAGGGACGGCAGCGCGAACGTGTCCCCTGTGTGGTTCAGGTGGCACGGTGACGCGTTCGAGGTTGTGATCGCGGAGAGCGACGTCAAGCTCCGGCATCTCGCTCGGGATCCTCGCTGCGCCCTCGTCGTGTTCGAAGCCGTGCCGCCGTTTCGCGGGATCGAGGTGCGCGGACAGCCCGAACTCGTCGAGGGTGACATGACGGCTGTCCGCGAAGACATCGCCGGTCGATACCTCGGGACAGACGCTGGCCGCCAGTTCGCCGCGGCGCGCACATCGAAGCCCGGAGTCCTGCTCAGGCTCGCCGCATCGGACCCGCGCGTGTGGGATCTGAGCGCGATGCTGCCGCCGTCGTTATAGGCCTCGCTGTCGTGCCCGAGTGTGCGGGAATGTCGCTTGAGAGAGCGGCCTAACCGGGTGCCGTGAGTGGCCGTTCGGCCGTGAGCGCCCATCCATCGGCCACCCGCCAGAGCCAGACCGCGGGGTCGAGCGGGTCGCCGAACTCGTCGAATCTGCCAAGCGCTCGCAACGCCGCGAGGACGGAGCCACGTTCTCGGGTTCCTGCGTCATGCACCTTGACCACGAGCTTGGCTGCGCGTCGCGCCTGCTCAACGCCGGCGAAGAGATCTGATGTCGAGACCGCCGAAGATGGCTCGAAAGGAAGCGCGAGGCAGACATCCCGGCCTTCGCCGAGATCCGCGCCCTGGATACCGTCGAACGCGATGACGGAGAGTGGTGCCAACGACCGGGCAGACTCGGTCTCAGGCTCACCTGCCAGACCACAGAGGATGACGACATCGGCTTCATCGACGTCGAGCGTTCGCGGCAAACCTACGAGATGCAGCTGACCGTCGAGTTGTCTTCCGTACTCATGTCGGCCGGCGACCACGAATGCTCGCCGTCCAGAGCGACGCAGGTCCTCGGCGATGCACCCTGCAACGACGGTGTCCCGAGCGAGAAGCCGGAACACCGTTCCCCGATGATCGGCCGGGTCATCTGATCCGGGCTCGTTATCTCGCGTGACCCCCACCCAGGTCGCCATCGGTGCGACAAGCGGCAGTCCTGCGGGGCGGTCACTTCGACTGCCTCCGCCACATCGCGTGAGCGAAATGGGCCCAGGAGGGCAAGCGCATCGTCATCCCCGGCAGCGATCTCTCCAGCTCCAACAGGGTCATCGATGGCATGGCGGACGTGCTCGATCCCGACCTCGTTGAGAACGGCGTCAGCAGCGTCTGCTAACGCAGGCGGTAGAACGGAGTGGACCGAGATGGGCCGATGCTACTCGGGAAGGGTCTCTGTTCTGCCCGAGTGCGCGGGAATGTCTCTTGAGCGAAGCGCGAGGGGTCGCCCGACTTACTGGGCCGGGGTGGCTTGCGCCAGCCGGTCAAACGCCTGGTCGAGGTCCCGCTCGGGCGGGAGCTGCCCGTCCGGGCTGACGGTGTCGACGACCTGCGGCAGAACTTCCGCGATCGCTTGCGCGGCTTCGTCGTGGGAGACACCGAGCTTTTCGGCGATTTGCCCGATCTGATCGTCACCGATCACCTGACTCACCTGCCCGGCCGTGACCGGTTCGTTGGGGCCAGTCCCGACCCACGAGTCCGCTTGCGAGCTTTGGCCGTTCGCGTGGAAGCCTGAGAGGAGCTTGTTCAGGCCGCCGCCGGCGAGCAATCCGCCGATCATCGGCACCAGCGCACCGACCAGCCCGCCGCCGCCGCCGGCGTTGCCGCCCGTGAGCCCGCCGAGCATGCCGCCGATGCCACCGCTCTTGCCGCCGAGAAGCCCACCCAGCAGATCATCGAGCTGACTCATGACCATTCCTCCTTAGTGTGGGAGCACCAGGCTGGTGCAGGTCGACTCGAGCGTACGCCTAAATCATCGCGCGCGTCCCGTTCGCGGTCTCGAGATCACGGTTAGCGGCTGAGCCCTCGGATCGCCGCGAGCAGCTCCTGGTGGCGCCTCTCCTCGTCGGTCACTTCGTCCTCGGCTGGCTTGCGCATGCGTGCCATGACGGCGTTCACGGGCTTCACGACGAAGAAGAAGATCGCCGCGGCGGTTGCAACGAACGTGATCAGTGCAGTGACGAACGCGCCATAGCGGAAGACCGCGTCGTTGATGGTGAAGGTAAGTCCGCTGAAGTCGGGCTTGCCGATGATCATTGCAATGACCGGCATGATCAAGTCATCCACGAGCGACGAGATCAGCGCAGCAAATGCGAGTCCCATCACCAACGCAACTGCGAGTTCGACGAGGTTGCCGCGCAAGAGAAAGTCCTTGAACTCCTTAAGCACCGTTTCCTCCTTCTCCGTTCCCAAGATCGTGTGACCTTGGCGGCATCCTGACCGCAATCGTCGCTCTGTTCAACCGGCGGATCGAGGAGCGGGACATCGCGAAGTCCGAGTTGGGTTGCGCTCGAAGGGGTATAAAGCTCGGCCGTGAGGCTCCTGGAACCTGGTCGCAAGCGACGCGGGAAGCCGACAGCATTCTGGCTCTGGTCGCTGGTCGGTGTGTCCGCTGTCCTACTTGCCGTGGTGTTGCTACTTCGCTAGGGCTCTGGCGCAGTCTCCGCATCGCAGTGTGGCTCGTCCGGGTCGAGACCGGCCGGCAAGAAGCCCGAGCAGCGCGTCCTGCTCCCGTACCTGACACGCTGACCTCACACGAGCGTCGGCAGCGCCTCCGCCCAGGAAGCAGAACCGAACCCTGTGCGACCGTGCTGTCGCTTGACCGCCATGGAGTCACGCATCTCCCTCTATCCGTGGCTCTTTGAGCCTGCGGGTTCGATGCGAACGAGCTTGAAGAAGGGATGACGTCCAGCATCCGTCGTCGGTCGCAGCGTCAGTTCGATCTTCTCCTCGCCACCATCCATCATGCGGTCGGTCTCGGTCTCGATATCGACAAGCTCTCCCTGGAGCTCCCCGATCCAGACCTCGTCACCTAACAGCGTGCCGCCGTATTTGACGTCGAGTCGCCATCGCTGATCCTTTGGGATCGCGTCAAACTCCTCTACGGACAGCACGATCGCCTGTGGATCAACGTTCATCTGAGACCCGCCGTCTCGAATGACCTGAGCTGCCTGGATGGCGGAACGTACGTCCTCTGCCGAAACGTTGTCGGGCACGCTGAAGGCATGTCCGGTCCAGTCTTCAATCACGACCAAACTCTCGAGTAGCTTGTGCAACACCGCTAGCTCCTGATCAGCCTCTCGCCCCCCGAGCGCCTGGGTGAGCTTTGGCCAGATTCCTCCACGATCCTCGATCACGATGGTTCCCGTTCCAGCAAGCGCGTCCATCATCGCGACAACCTGAGCACGTTCCCGCAACGTATGGTCGTCGGGGTATGAGTACGACCAGTGGCTCACCAGTTCCCCGCGCTCCTTCGGCGTCGTGCGGAGCAGCATCGTCACAGAAAGGCCCGCAAAGTCGCCTTCGAGGGCGGCGTCAAAATCGTCGGGGGGATCAACCTGCGTCAGGACGATGTCTACCTCAACTTGTCCGCGATCCGTTTCGACACTGAGCCGCGCCTGCCAGTCCGGCACGGGAACCAACGGCGCGCTCATGACCACGGTTGCGGCCTCGGCCAGCTCCTTGGTTCCCGGCATGCTCTCGAAGAGCGGCGGGAGGTTCCGCAGCTCAACTCGAACGCCTTCGAGTTGCAGTCCTCCGCCACGCCGGAAGAAGCGATCAAGCCGTTCCGCTTGTTCGTCGTTGTCGACGTAGAGGGTTCCCTCGGGGAAGGCGTGCAACCCGGCGAGATTCCGCGGGACTGCATCGACCCGCGTTACGGTTTCCCCGTCTCCAACCTCGACTGCGATGAGCGTCGCTGGCGTTAGTCCCGGGCCATCTTCTCCTGCTTCCTTGATGGTTGTGACGTAGTGATAATGAGGGTCGTTCCGCCGTAGAAACTGGGCGATTGCGTCGAGGCGCTTCATGACATCCGCCCCGCTGTCGAGCGACCCACCTGCCTCGACTGCCGCCATGAAGCGCCGCGTGTTGTCGGCACGGTCCTCGTAGAAGTGGTTCGCGATGCGCTCACCCTGCGGGGTAGTCAGCAAGACGGACTCAAGCTTCGAGTGGTTCCAGTAGTCGACACGCACGGCCTTGTTCCGCCGTTCGAGGCGCTTTCGGAACGTCTTGTGCTGGGGGGCCGTCAGGTCGTAGGCGAAGCAGAACGTGTAGTGCGGCATGCCGAAGTGATTCACCGCTGAATCGAGCGACGCCTCGCACTTCTTCCATGAGATGTCTCCTGTGTACCGCTTCGCCTGCCAGCAACGAACAAAGACACCATCGCTACCCGGCAACCCGAACTCGATGCCGCCATCGGGGTTCTTGAGGCGAACAATGTCGGGGAATTCGGTCTGCACGATCAGGAAGCAGATGCGTTCGAAGTCGTCGGCGGTCAGCTCACCGAAGTCGAACTTCATGGAGCCGCGGGCGCGGGACCTGGACATAGGCGAACCATAAGACTGGTGGCCCTTGCTCTTGCGAGCCACCAAGCTCGCACGGAGCGCTCGCCGCAGCAAGTCCGACCGCGGGGGCGGGTTCTCTACGGTGCCCTCCGTGCCCTGCGCCCCGGAAATCGCGATGAGCAGGGCTGTTCGTTCCCAGGCGCGCCTAAAGGGCGACGCGGCTCTAGCCGACGGGAGCGCCCGACTCTCCCCGATCGGAGAGAGCGAGCCGGCCGAGCGGCCGGCAGATTTCGTCGAGGTGAGCCCCGAGGCGATGACCGGACGGCGCGCGACAACGCTCGACGCGGATCTGCTGTCGAACCGCGAGGTCGAGCTCCTCATGCGCCAGTGCTCGCGGCGCGCCCCGACCGGCGTCCGCAACCGCGCGCTCGTCGCCGTCCTCTGGCGCTGCGGGCTGCGGCTTGGCGAGGCGCTCGCGCTCGCGCCCAAGGACTTCGACCCCGACTCGGGGACGCTCGTGGTTCAGCGGGGGAAAGGCGGCAAGCGCCGGGTCGTCGGCGTGGACGCCGGCACGGTCGCCCTGGTAGGCCGATGGCTCGAGGCACGCCGGAAGCGCGGCATCTCGACAAGCAGCCCGCTCTTCTGCTCGCTCGCCGGGAGGCCGATGGATCAGTCGTACGTCCGGCACCTGTTGCCCAGGCTTGCGCGCGGGGCGGGGATCGAGAGACGAGTGCACGCGCACGGGCTCCGGCAGGCCTTCGCGGTCGACCTCGTCCGCTCGGGCGCGCCGCTGTACGTCGTCCGGGACGCGCTCGGGCACTCCAGCGTGGCGACCACGCAGGTGTACCTCAGCCGCGTCGGGGCCCACGAGGCGGTCGACGCGATGCGGAACCGCGAGTGGGACGCTGGGAGCGCAGCGTGAGGGTCTGGCTCGACAACTTCCGCGACGCAGCTCCTGGCTGAGCGGGCGTTCAGGCTGGAGGAGGTCATCGGGCTCCCTACTCGGTATCGGGCGCGTCTAGAAAGTCCGTCCCGCTTGGCGTTGTTCCTGGCTGTCGTCCTCTTCGTCTTCGTCGTCTGACTGTGGCCATGGCATCTCCGCCACGCTCGTGATCGGCGGTCCCTCCTCGAGCTCCGTGGCGATCTGAAGTCCGAGATCGCCCCGCGCTGGCTCGACGAGGTTCTCGGCGTGCATCTCCCAGGGGATCGAGAACTCGCCGTCCTCCTCGCTCGTGAGCCAGATGACGTTCTCGGAGTCCTCGGGAATGCCGTGCCTCAGCGTCTCGATGTCGAACTCGACGATCAGCGAACCCTTGCGGTAGCGCGGGCGAGACACGTTCCGCTTGCCAGGGATCACCGGCGGCGTGCTGAGCAACCGTGAGTAGTCAGGCATCGTCATCGCCCGCGAGAGCCCTGAGAGGCCCGCCAGGCCGGATCGGCGCCGGACGAAGCGGGGGCGACCAGGCGGCTCGTCGAAGAGCGGAAGGACGTCCTCGTCGGCGTGCACGAAGCCGTCAGGGAAGCGCAATACGACACGCACACCTCGCGCCGGCACGCGGCCTCGGTTCTCGAAACGCACGGCAAGAGGAAAGACGGGATCAGTCTCCCGACGGTAGCTCTCATAGGAGCCCAGCCACGTGCGGAGCTTGCGCTCGTATTCGTCCACGCGTTGCTTGAACGCCTGCCGTTCCTCAGCGCTGATCGGCCCTGAGTCGAGACCTGCGAGCGCGGCCGTGAGAACCGACCCGAGGCCGCGCCGCTCCAACTTCCGCATCTCGTCCTCGAGCTCGGGCTCCTCTGGTGGCAGGGTGGCGAGGGCGGCCTCGCGCTCGGCAGCGGCGATCTTCTCTACATCGAGTGAGCGCGCGAACCGCCTGCGGGTGACGACGATGCTCGACGCCGAGGCTCGCTCCTTGCCGTAGATGAACTCGACGACCGGCTCGGGCTTCTGCGCACGAGCCTCCTCGAGTGAACTCTCGGTCAATTCGGCAAGGCGGCGGATGTCCGAAGAAGCCTGCTCTTGCTGTTCGGCCAGGGCTCGCAGATGCCGGTCGCTCGAGCGATCACCGATCCAGGTGATGATGACCCCGGCCACGCCGCTCACGGCGGCGACGCCAGCGAGAAAGAGCGTCGCCTCGCGGTAATCGTCGACCCAGCCCATAACGGCGACGACTCCGACGAGCGCCGCAATGAGGAGGGCAGTGCCGATGGCCCAGAGACCCATCTTCTTCATCGCGATCGAGGATACGGCCACGGTGCGACTACTACGGCGCGCGGGACTCGAGCTTGCCGGCGACTAAGCCTGGGTTGGGCCTGGGTCACACTTCGCGTGCGATGAGTGCAGCCGGGAAGAGTCCCGACTGCCAGGGACGTGAGGGACATGTCTTCCTTCGGCCTGCAGGTACTGGGAGCGATGATGATGTGCCTGGGCGATCACGGCGAAACAGTCACGGTTTCGCGGCGGTCACGCCTCGATACGCAGATCAGTCGCGGATCCTGCCGGAACCGTGATCGAACGGGTCGCCGGGGTTCTGCGGCCTCGTGTCCAGCCTGTCGATGCGCTGCCCCGCGCAGCGCTCGCGAGACGCGAGGGTGGACGCGCCGACTCGCATCGTAGTCTCTGCGCATGCGATCAGGCTTCGCAGCGGTGGCGGCGACGGTGGCGTTGCTTCTTGCCTTGCCACTCGGTGCGAGCGCGGCGGCACCCAAACCCAGCTGGACGTGCATTGCGGGCATCTGCCTCGGCCACGGCCGTCTTGCACTCGACTATCGCTTCGGTGCAACCGATGAGAGGGTTCCTTCCAGGAAGATGCAGGTGTCAGGAGGTGAGGTCTGGGCATGCTTCTGGCGATGCACGGACGCCGTGACCGAAGACGGGTTCACGTATTTCGGCGGCACGATGAAGCCGGCGAACCGAGTCCTGACGGTCAGTAGCTGCGACCCGATCGTCAAACTCCCGGATGGAACGACCATTGGAACGCGAGTTCCGTTCGGGACCACGTGGAGGGGCTACAAGAGAATCCGGCTCGAGGGATTCGCGTTCGGCTGGGAAAAGCGCGTACGAGTCGGCGCGCAACGCGTGACCGTCACGCTCAAGATGGACCGGAGTCGCGTCGACTGCATCTTCCTCGAGCGCGCGTAGCTCGCGCCGACAGACGCCGGCGAGTTCGTTCAGCATGGGCGTCATTCCATCGAAGCGCGCTCCGGCTGGTGCACCCTGCCACGCTTCCGGGCAGAAGCGTGGCACTTCGCCCCGTAGGCACGTGTCCGAGGAGGGCGGGCCTGCAGCTCGAACAGAGCTTCGACCCATGAACCGGCCGCTTCTCCTCCTGACTGCGGCGACGGCGATGTTGCTTGCCGCGCTACCGGCAGGCGCTGCGCCGAAGCCCTCGTGGAGCGGACTCATGGGAATCGAGCTCGGAATGACGCGCAAGGAGATCGAAGCGCGTTTCGGCCCTGGCGTTCCAGCCCCCGCCTACTCCGGCCTCGAATGCGCCGCAATGATCTACCCCATGCCCGACACTCGTTCCGGGGCCTACGTCGAGTACACGACGCGCTCGTGCGTCAATCGTGCGTCAGGCTGGGCAACCCAGATCTCGACGAGCAACCGCTTCGCTGCCTTCCCGGATGGCGTCCGAATGAATTCCACCGTTCCGGACCCGCTCGCACGCGAACGTTGGAACGGCTACCGCTCCTTTGCGCAGAGGCGCGGGTTTGGATACCACTGGAGGAAGCAGCGGTGGTCGAAGGACCGGCGGTGGTGGTACGAGATATCGCTCGAGGTCTTCGCAGGAATCGGCGGAACCGCGCGCGTGAGCAGGATGAAAGTGGAGTACGGCGGCACTCGCTGACGCTTGGGACGGGAACTCTTCGCGTCCTTCGGGCATCAGAGGGCAGGAGGCGGAACCTAGAGCGATCCGCTATGACGCGCCTACGGGCGTGTCCGCGCTCGGGTGATCGGTGCTCGCGGTCTAGCGACGAACCACGCGCCCACAAGCGGGGCAGTGATTTCCGGTGTCCGCCGACGCCATGGAGGTCGGATCGTGTGGACTGGTTGGCCACCCGTGACAGACCAGGCCGCCATCCGCGGACCTCGTGACCATGTCCTCGGATCGTGTGTGCCCGACCGTCTTGACGAGGTCATGCACCGCCGGCGTCGCGAGCGGACGCCCGGAGGTATCGAGATTGGCGCCCCAGTCATCCCCGTAGATCGTCTCGGCGACCCATCGGGCACGCTGGGCGCAGGAGAACGTGAAGTTGAGCAGGTCGGCGCCTCCGAGATACAGCGCGTTGGGAAGAAAGGTGACGAAGTGGAGGGTGTCGTCCTGCCAGCACCACGATCCGAGGAGGTGAGACCTCGTCAGGCTTGTGAGCTCACGTCGGTTGAGGTCGTGGGCGAATCGAATGCCGTCTTCCTCGTCGAAGGAGACTGGGAGGCGAAGGAGCGACAGTACGCCGTTTCCGAGCTGAGGGTTTCTCGCCTCTGTGGTGAGCGTCAAGAGCGATGTCCGGCTCTGGAAGGGGAACTCGGCAGTAAGGCCTTCGGCGTCGCCGTTTGCCATGACGGTCTGCTGCATCCCGCGAATGATCTCCACCACCGCGCGCATGTCGTCACCCTGCCAAGCGCAAACGTCCTCGCCGCGAGGAACGACAACCTGTTCGAGCACATTCAGCACGTCGTCGAGCTCGTCCCTTTGCCCAGACGTTGGATGCGCGCTCGTGGCCGGCGACGAGCCCGTGACCTCGGCGAGCAGCTGAGCCTTGAGCTGTGCATCGGCAGCCTGCATCGCAACGACTTGACCGAACCACCGCCGCACCCAATCTGTCGTCTCCTCATGCAGGTACATGCTCGCTGCGAGCTCGACAGTGCGCTCTTCGGCGCTCACCAGGAAGCCGCTCGTCGTCAGGAGCATCGAGAGCGCGTTGAGCTTCCCGAGATTCTCAGGCGATGTCTCGAAGTCGCGAACGAGCGGAGTGCGGGCATGAAGTCGGAAGATCTCGATGCCCTCGTCGTCGTAGCCGGGTTCCGACCACACTCGCTGCGCGTGATCCTTGCCCCACCACGTGAAGCCGCGAGCCTCGCGCGTGCTCCATTCCGCGTCGATGCTCATCATCTCCGCGATCGCGTTCACAACTTGAAGTCCGACGTCCTCGATCGAGTTGCCTGAGACGTCTTCGGCTTGGTGCGACTCTGGCTCCGCGGTATCCGTGCTGCTCGACTCGGAGGCGACTTCTTGCCGAGGCCTGACCGAGAGAGAGGCGGCACCGTCACGAGCAGCGCGAAGGGCGTATCCATAGAGGAACGCCTGGTCGCGGCTCCTCGGTGGTAGCTCGCCAGCCCAACCGGCTCCGGCGATGAGCGAGTTGGTCAGCGTGTCGACCGTTGCTCGTAACGCCGGTTCGAGGTCGCGCCCGAGCTCGAAGACCTCGACGTCGAGCCCCTTTATTGCCCAGAAGGCCGCGGCAACCTCCACCGGCTCCTCCTGTCCGTGGAACGTGCGTGAGCTAACCCCTCGGTCCTCGATGAATCCAAGCGCAAACTCGACCTGGTTCATGAGTCTGGGGTCGAAGACCTGGTCGGTCTGAACCTCTGCCTCGCGCCAGAAGTAGCCAGCACAGGCTGTGTGAACCAAGATCCTTGCGACCGTGGGATCGTGCTTCGACGGGTCATCGGCGACGCCGCGCAAAGCGAGGTCGAGTGGATCGCCGTGGCCCCAGTCGAGCGTCTTGACGTAATCGAGGATCGCCCGCCACAGATGACTGTCGACCGGAGGCTCACCCTTCTTCCTCCAGAGCTCGTCCCAGGCGCTGAGCGCGGCGTGTGCATCCAGGTCGTCAGCGCCAGAAGTCTTCTCTGGGGCCTGACTCTCTTCGTGCCCCATGTCCCGCGCGAGGCGTTGGGTTAGCGCCAGGAACGGCGCGACCCCAAGGTTGACGAGGTCGGGCATTCCATTCTCCCGGTAGTAGACGCATTGCGCCTCGAGCACATCCAAGAGGAATTCGACCGCTGCGACCTCACCTTCACCAGCGGCGATCGACCAGTCCCACAGTGTCCAAAGACCAAGCTCGGCGACCGTCTCGTTGGTTGCCTCTAGGGGTGCGAACTCAGTAGAGGCGCCGGCACGTCCTGCCTCTTCGAGGAACATCGCCTCGACCGTTATCGTCGCGAAAGGTTTGCCGCGGGGTCGATCTGCCTCAAGACGTGCCATGCCGACCCCGGCGAAGAGGCCATTCCCCCAGCGATCGAGCTTCTCTCGGGACGAGACTACGAACTCCTCGACTCGATCGAGAAGCGCCCGCTGCTCGGCCGGCATGGCCGTGAGGTTGAAGAGGATCTTGTCGAAGTACGAAGGAACGAGAAAGTGGATGGCCGCCGACTCTCCGCTGTACTCGACGTGTACCGCCTCGACTGCGTCCGCCCCATAGAGACCGATGACGGCTCGGCCAGTAAGCCCGTCGGAATCCTCATTGCGGCGTCTAAAGAGTGACATGGCTTCTCATCCGAAACGACGATCGTCGCGGAACATGTAATCGGCGTATTCGGCGCGCGACCTTACCCTGGCTAGAGATCTGTCGCGCGCGCCTCTCTGTTGGACTGCTCCGCGCGTTTCCGCTATCGAGCTAGGAGCGGATCCAGTGATTTGCCGCGACGATTACGTTCAGTGTCGCGAGGATGCCCACGATGATTCCGAGCATCGGCGAGACATAGATATAGAGCGCAACGGCAGCGAGCACGAGGAGGATCGCAAAGATTGTGCCCGGGAGTAGGCCACGAACGGAGTGCTGCCAGTCCGCGCGTGGGTCAAGGCTCTGCTTCCACCCGGAGCGGGGTCGGTAGTCGTCGGCGCCGGAGGCCATAAGCGCATCGATTCGCGCAAGCGTCGCGTCATCGAGCTGATTCATCAGCTCTTCGGTGTCACGACGTTCCTGCTCGTTCATGGCTTTGCCTTTCGTTGGTTGACGTTCTGACGCTCAACGGATAATCGCGCTCCGATCGGATCCAGCGCGATCTACAAGAGCCCCTCCCGTACGGGCTGGGCCGACCCTGTCGAGCTGACAGGGCGTGGGCGATCCGGCAGGGGCATTTTTCGGCGCGTGGCGAAGGAACCGAGGCTGTGCGCGGACCCCTGGCGCAGAGGCGGCGTGCTGGCCGCCGGTGCCCGCGCGCGCATCGGGATCGCGGGCCCGGTCCTGGAGGTGGTTACGCTCACCTCCGCGAAAATCACGGTCCAGATGAGCCTGGCCGATTGGTACAAGTCGCTCGGTGACGGAACGCTCGTCTGCGTGGAGGTGGTGGGCGACGGTGAGACTTCGACCCGGCAGCGGGGTTCACTCGGCGTCTAGGCGCCGCGGAACAATCACGTTGCCGGACGGAGTCGTGACTCAGCGACGCGCACCCACCGCCCAATGCTGTCGGTTCATGTGCCCGTGCGCGAATGCCCTCCCAGACGGGCCGCCGAACCGGCGGAGCGTCGGCGACCCCGCGCGGGCACCTTTCTGTGCGTGGCGAAGGAGCCGAGGCTGGGCGCGGCCCAGCTAGGCCGGGTTATTCTGGGTCAACTGCCGCTGAGTCTCCCGATGGGCGCGCTTTTGCGCCTGGTACTCCACGAGCGCCTCGCGTGAGTCGACGTTGCCGAGAGTCGGGAAGCCCGGCACGAGCTCGGATGCCACCTCGACGCCGAAGCGGAGCGCGAGCACCGAGCCGAGCGCCGTCACCTTCATCTTCCCGAACCCGGGCAGCGCGCCGATCCTGCGGCGCAGATCGGCCGCGTCCGCGGCCTCGGTCCACACCCGCTCCGCGTCGCCGTCGTACTCCTCCGCGACGAATGCGCACAGGTCCTGCACGCGCCGTGCCATCGCGGCGGGGAAACGATGGATGCCGGGGCGCTGGCGGAACACGTCCATCGAGCTCCTCGGGATCCATCGACGCGATCGCAGGACGCGTCGAGCGCGCCGATCCGCTGCTGCAGCTTGAGCGGGCCCAGGAAGGCGGTCTGCACGGTGATCTGCTGGTCGAGCGCGAAGCCGATCAGCAACGCGAGCGGCTCCCTCGCGATCAGCGCGTTCGCCTCGTCCGAGTCCGTGAAATAGAGCGCTTCGGGCACGGATTCGAGTGTAGACCTGCGCGGTACTCTGGGGAAGTGGCCGCGCTCGACGCCTTCTCGCCCGCGACGAGGAAGTGGTTCGAGCGCGCGTTCTCCGGCCCCACCCCGGCGCAGGAGCTCGGGTGGCCCGCGATCGCCAGAGGCGGGCACGTCCTCATCCAGGCGCCGACGGGCTCGGGGAAGACGCTCGCGGCCTTCCTGATCGGGATCGACCGGCTGAACGCGTCGCCCGGCGAGGGGCTCCGGCTGCTGTACGTCTCGCCGCTGAAGGCGCTGAACTACGACATCGAGCGCAACCTGCGAAGCCCGCTCTCCGGCCTCGCCTCCGAGCTCTCGGTCGGCGTTCGCACCGGTGACACTCCGGCCGACGAGCGGCGGCGCATGCAGAAGACGCCGCCGGACATCTTGATCACGACTCCCGAATCGCTCTTCCTGCTTCTCACCTCGCAGGCGCGCGAGACGCTGCGTGGCATCGAGACGGTGATCCTCGACGAGGTGCACGCGGTCGCCGGGACCAAGCGTGGCGCGCACCTGGCGCTGTCGCTCGAGCGACTGGAGACGCTGGTCGAGCGTCCATTTCAACGGATCGGGCTCTCGGCGACCCAGCGCCCGCTCGCCGAGATCGGCCGCTTCGTCGCGGGCTCCGAGCGGGAGATCGAACTGGTCGACGCGGGCACGCGCAAGGAGCTCGACCTCGAGGTGGTCGTTCCGGTCGAGGACATGCGCGAGCTCGGTTCGACCGCCGATCTGTCCGTGCCCCCGCTGGCAGACGGCGTGCAGATGGGCAGCGGAGTGGAACAATCCAGCCGCTCGATCTGGCCGTCGATCTATCCGGCGATCCTCGAGCTCGTCCGTCAGCACCGCTCGACGATCGTCTTCGTCAACAACCGCCGGCTGGCGGAGCGGCTCGCGCTGCGGCTGAACGAGCTGGCCGAGGAGGAGATCGCGCGGGCGCACCACGGCTCGCTCGCGCGCGAGCAGCGGATCGTGGTCGAGGAGCTCCTGAAGGCCGGGCAGATCCCGTGCCTCGTCGCCACGTCGTCACTCGAGCTGGGCATCGACATGGGCGCCGTCGACCTCGTCATCCAGGTCGAGAGCCCGAAGTCGGTCGCTCGCGGGCTGCAGCGGGTGGGGCGTGCGGGCCACGACCTGCACTCGGTGTCGAGAGGCCGCATCTTCCCCAAGTTCCGCGCCGACCTGCTCGAGTCGGCAGTCGTCGCGCGCGCGATGCGCGAAGGTGCGATCGAGGAGACCCGGATTCCCCGGAACACGCTCGACGTGCTCTCCCAGCAAATCGTCGCGATCTGCGCCGACGAAGAAGTCTCGGTCGACGACCTGCACGCGCTCGTCCGGCGCGCGTACCCGTTCTCCGATCTCTCGCGGCCCCAGCTCGAGAACGTCCTCGACATGCTCGCCGGCCGCTACCCGTCGGACGAGTTCGCGGAGCTCCGGCCCCAGGATCGTCTGGGATCGGACCGCAGGCGTCGTGCGCGGGCGCACCGGCGCTCGGCGGCTCGCCGTGACCAATGCAGGCACGATCCCGGATCGAGGGCTCTTCGGCGTCTACCTCGTTGGCGACGGCGGCCGGGTCGGCGAGCTCGACGAGGAGATGGTGTACGAGGCACGCGAGGGCCAGACCTTCGTGCTCGGTGCCTCGACCTGGCGAATCGAGGACATCACGCGCGATCGCGTTCTCGTCTCGCCCGCGCCCGGCGTGCCCGGCGTCGCTCCCTTCTGGAAGGGCGAAGGGATCGGGCGGCCGGCGGAGCTCGGGGAGAAGATCGGGCGGGCGTCGAGAGAGCTCGTCTCGCTCTCCGACGACAAGGCGGAGACGGTGCTGCGCAGCGAGTACCACCTCGACGTGCGAGCTGCGCGAAATCTGGTCACGTTTCTCCGCGAGCAGGAGGCCGCGACGGGGGTCGTCCCCTCCGATCGCTCGATCGTCGTCGAGCGCTTTCGCGACGAGATCGGCGACTGGCGCGTCTGTGTGCTGACGCCGTTCGGCGGCCGCGTGCACGCCCCCTGGGCGATGGCGCTCGCGGCGCGGCTCAGGGACTCGCTCGGTATCGACGCGCAGTCGATCTGGTCGGACGACGGCATCGCGCTCCACTTTCCGGATGCCGACGTGCCGCCTCCGGCCTCGGATCTCATGCTCGAGCCCGGGGACATCGAGGAGCTCGTCATCGCAGAGCTCGGTCAGTCGGCGCTCTTCGGGTCGCGCTTCCGGGAGAACGCCTCGCGCGCGCTCCTCATCCCGCGTCGCCGTCCCGGCCAGCGCACGCCGCTCTGGCAGCAGCGGTTGAAGGCGCAGAATCTCTTGCAGGTCGCGCGCCGCTACCCGCAGTTCCCGATCGTGCTCGAGACGTATCGCGAGTGCCTGCAGGACGTCTTCGACCTGCCCGCCCTGCGCGGGATCCTGAAGGGGATCCAGACCCGCGAGCTCGATCTCGTCGAAGTCGAGACGGCCTCCGCATCCCCGTTCGCGTCCTCGCTTCTCTTCGACTACGTCGCGACGTACATGTACGAGGACGACACGCCTCCCGAGGAGCGGCGAGCGCAGGCACTGTCTCTCGACCGCGGGCTCCTCCGCGAGCTGATGGGGGTCGAGGAGCTGCGCGAGCTACTCGATCTCGGTGCGATCGAGCAGGTCGAGGCCTCGCTCCAGCTCACGCCTCGCAACGCCGACGAGCTGCACGATCTTCTCCGACGGGCTGGACCACTTCGAGAAGGCGAGTACGACCGCGGCTTCGCCGAGACACTCTTGCGCGAGCGGCGTGCGATTCGAGTCCGGCTGGGGGACCTGGAGCCGTTGGCCGCGGTAGAGGATGCGGGGCTCGTCCGCGATGCCTTCGGCGCGGTTCCACCCGGCGGCGTCCCGAACGTCTTTCTCGAGCCCGTGGCTGACGCACTCGCGAGTGTTCTGCGGCGGTATGCGCGAACGCACGGACCGTTCACGACCGCTGAGGTGGCAGCGCGATTCGGGCTCGAGCTCGCGGTCGCGGAGACCGAGCTCGAGATGCTCGAGCGTGAAGAGAAGCTCGTCCGCGGTGAGCTTCGGCCGGGCGGCACCGAGCGGGAGTGGTGCGACCCGGACGTCCTGCGGCGCATCCGCCGGGCGACGCTCGCCGTCCTGCGTCGCGAGGTGGAGCCGGCCGACCAGGCCGCGCTCGGTCGTTTCCTGCCCGCTTGGCACGGGATCGGTCGTCGGCAGACCCTGCGTGAAGCGCTCGTTCCGCTGCAGGGGCTGGCGCTGCCGGTCTCGCTCTGGGAGAGCGACGTGCTGCCTCGGCGTGTGCCTGGGTATCGGCCCGCGGATCTCGATGCGCTGTGCGCCTCGGGCGACGTCGTCTGGGTCGGCGCGGGTCTGGATCGGGCCGCCGTGTACTTCCGCGAGGACGCTGCGCTGCTCGGACCGCCCGCCCTCGAAGCGCCGCCGGAGGGCGCGGCCCACAGCTCGATTCGCGCCGCGCTCGGCGCGGGCGCGCTCTTCTGGGCGGACCTCGTGTCAGCGACCGAGCTCGAGCCCGCCGAGGCGCTCGCGGGTCTCTGGGATCTCGTCTGGACCGGCGAGGTGACGAACGACTCGTGGGCGCCGCTCCGCGCCTCGCGTCGCTACGACGCGCCACGCCCGGAGCGGAACAGGCGACGCTTCATGCGCTCGCGCACGGGTGCGCCTTCGCCGACGCAGGGCAGGTGGTCGCTCACGACGTCGCTCTTCCCCGAGAAGCCCGACCGCCGAGCGCTGGCCGAGCTCCTGCTCGAGCGGCAGGGAATCGTCACCCGCGACGGCGTCCGCGGCGAAGGCGTCAAGGGCGGGTACGGCGCAGTCTATGCCGAGTTGCGCACGCTCGAGACGCTCGGCGTCTGCCGCCGCGGGTACTTCGTCGAGGGCCTCGGCGGTGCGCAGTTCGCCTTGCCCGGGGCCGTCGAGCGGCTGCGGGAGCTGCGCACGGACGCGGAGCGGGAGGTCGGTGAGCGGGATGTGCTCGTGCTCGCCGCCGCGGATCCTGCGCAACCGTATGGAGCGGCGGTGCCTTGGCCTCGTCGAGCCGGTGCACGCGCTGCGCGGGTGGCCGGGGCGTGGGTGGTCCTGCTCGACGGCGAGGCAGTGCTGTTCGTGGAACGTGGCGGCCGCTCGCTCGTTCCTCTCCGGGAGCCCGATCCCGAGTGGTTGCGTCCGGCCCTCGCCGCGCTCGTCGCCCATGTCAGATCCGGAGGAGCGAAGCGTCTTGCCGTAGAGCGCTTCGACGGCATGCCAGTCGTCGAGACCGAAGCGCTGAGCCTGCTCGTGGAGTCGGGATTTCTCGCCGGCCCTCGGCGAGCGGTGCTGCGTCCGTAGTCCCGGGCAGACCCGTGTCTTCTGGCCAATTGAGTATTTTGCGTAGTTCTGTAAGAATGAGATCTCGATGGAGCACCGCATCACCGCTACCGAACTGGCCCGCAGGCTCGGCGACGTCCTTGCCAGAGTCCGCTACCGAGGAGACACGTTCATCGTCGAACGGAATGGGGATGCCGTGGCTCGTTTGGCACCCGTTCCCGAGGGTTCGCCCACGACACTTAGAGAGGCGTTCGAGGCCTGGGGCTCAGCCGGAGAGCCGGAGGCAGCGTTTGCCGATGACCTCGTGAGGGTGGGAGCAGCCGATCGTCCACCTTTGGATCCTTGGGACTCGTAATTGACACGAGCGCTCTGGTCCACCGTGAACGAGCGGGTTCGGGTTGGGGCGGTCTACTCGCGGAGCTCGAAGAATCAGTCGTCCTTCCCGCGATCGTGTACGCGGAGTTGCTCGTCGGCACCGCGCTGGCTCGCAGCGCGAGTAGAGGAACGGCTCGCCGCGCAAAGATCACCGCGCTCGTGGGTCGTGTCCCGCTCGTCGAGTTCGGGCAGGAGATCGCCGAGCGCTGGGCTGATCTGTTCGCTCATCTGAGTCGTCGGGGAGAGCTGATCCCGGCGAACGACCTGGCTGTCGCAGCTACCGCACTTCACCTTGGGTATGGCGTCCTTGTCGGCGCAGACGATGAGCAGCACTTCCGGCGCGTTCCGCACCTCAGGATTCAGGTTCTCGACGGCTGACCTCGCGCTAGCCGAGAAAGGAGAGGGGCGGTCGGCCGCGTAACGGGAGGCGTGCCCGTACGTGCGCCGCATCTCTACCCGCTCCTACGCGGGTTCGTCCTCGGGGCGTTCGTCGTGCTCGGGCGGGAGCTCGAGGAAGGGGCGGAGCTCCCCTTCGCGTTCGAGGAGCACGTGCAGCGCAAGGGCCCTGCCCTGTACGAGCTCCGGCCGCTCGTCCGCTCGTTCATCGAGGATCGCGAATCGGTTCTGCGGAGGCGTGACGATGCGCGCCTCGCCCTCGACGAGCTCGCGCGCGAGCCCGCAGCGGCGATCTTCGCCCGCGCCCATGCCGGCACGCATGCGAGCGAAGACGACGCGCTGTTTCGCACCGTCCTTCTGGGGCTGCTCACCTCGACCGCGGAATCGTGCGGTGGGTTCGACTGGGACGACGAGGCCTTCGAGCATGCGTACGGGGTCCTCGAGTCGACGCTCTTCGGCGAGCGGCGGCAGTTCCGCGCCCTCGTGCCGCTCATCGGCCTGTCGGTTGCCGGGCCCGTCGACCTCGCGCCCGGGCTCTCGATCCGGCACTTCCAGGCGGGGGAGCTCTCGACGCACTGGCCCGAGTCGCGTGGGCTGCTGCCCGCGGGATTCGGACGCGAACCCGACCGCTGTTGCGTGCTCGAGCTCTTCGTCGACCTCGATTCGGGCGCCGATCCGCCCGACTCGCCTGCCGAGATCGCCGATGCCGTGAGCGCGATCCGGTTGACGACTTCTGCGGCGCTCTCCGCCGGCCCGATCCTGTTCGAGACCCTCGACGGCCGGCCGTTCGGCGTTCGTCCGGTGCTTCCGATCGCCGCGACACAGCCGCCGGGTGAGCCATCACGCTTGGACGCCTTCCGCACGCCGATTGTGGTCGACGTGCTCGCTTCGCTCGGACGGGCCGACGGCGACCCCGAGCTCGCGGAGGCGCTCGACCGCTGGGAGCTTTCGCTCTTCCAGAACGAGCCTTTCCGAGCCGAGCAGTTGCGCGCCGCGCTCGGAGCGCTTCTCGGCGAGACCTGGCCGCTGCGTGCAGCAGTCCTCCTGGAAGCCGACGGCATGGCGCGCGAGGAGCTGCACGGCCATCTCGTCGCCCTCGCGAGTGGGGACGGCGCGAGCACCACGAGCCTGGATGCGGCAAGGCGTGCGTTGGTGGCGACGTTGCGCGCGCCCGATCGAGGCGACCTCGTGCACGAGCTCGACCGCGAGCTTCTCGGACTTCCACGGCGACAGGCGGCGTGGGCCGAGGCTGTCTAGAGGCCGCTTCCCTCCCGGGCGCTTCGGCACGAAGTCGACACAGAGTCGTGTCCCACGTGTGACGCGAAGCGGGCTAGCGTGGCTTCATGGACGAGGCACGAGCGGTGCTGGAGCGGCTGGAGCGGATCGAGGCGCTCGACCGGGCGGGGGCCGGCCGGGGTGTGCTCCTGCCTGAGCTGCGGGCGCTGTTGGAGGAGGCAGAAGCCTGGTCGGGCACGGAGGGAGGTGATGCGGGAGCGGATGCCGTCGAGGGGCTGCGATCAGGGTTGGCAGGGGCGGCTCCGAGGGCTCCCTCGCATGACATGATCGCCGTGTGATCTCGCACTGGGACGACGTCAAGAGCTCCCGCGGCGAGCGAGGCCACATCGCGGGCACGTGGCAGAGCTTGACCGGACGCGAGTCGCACACGATCGGGGTCAAGCGGATCCGTGTCGACCCGGGGATGTGGTCGACGCCGCTGCATCTCGAGGGCGCCGAAGAGGAGATCTTCTACGTCCTTGCAGGGTCCGGCGTCTCCGTCCAGTCGGATGGCGACGAGATACTCGGTCACGACGTGGGCGCAGGAGATTGCCTCGTCCATCTCGCGCTCGAGAACGCGCACACGCTGCGGGCGGGTGACGACGGGATCGACGTGCTCGCTTTCGGTCAGCGGACCTATGCCGCTGGCGTGACCTGGCTGCCCCGGGCGGGAGTCGCGTGGCTCGGGGAGACCTGGGCGCCCGTCGGCGCCGAGGAAGATCACCCGTGGGCACGGGAGGCGGGAGCGGGTCCGGCCGAGATCGCCGAGGTCTCACCGCGGCCCTCGACGATCGTCAACGTCGCAGACGTCGAGCCGGCCGAGCGCGACGGTGCGACGGTGGGCCGTCGCGTGCGAGACCTCGGCCGCGCGGCTGGCTCGTTTCGAACGGGTCTGCGCGTCGCGGAAGTGCTCCCGGGCAAGCTGAACGCGCCTCCGCACTGCCACTCCGCCGAGGAGGAGATCTTCGTCGTGCTCGAGGGCGACGGCGATCTGCTCCTGTGGGAGAAGGACGGAATCGCGGAGCAGCCGCTTCGCGC
This sequence comes from uncultured Actinomycetes bacterium, assembly GCA_963850485.1. Taxonomy (GTDB): domain Bacteria; phylum Actinomycetota; class Thermoleophilia; order Gaiellales; family Gaiellaceae; genus GMQP-bins7. The sequence goes on from CAWKLR010000019.1 coordinate 148,479, forward strand.
CGGATCGGTCGTGGCCAGGCCGGCGGGCACCGGTGTGGGCCACGCGTTTCGGGCCGGTGAGCAGGGAATGACCGTGCTCATGTACGGCACCAGGGATCCGAACGACGTCTGCTACTACCCGCGCTCCGGGAAGGTGTATTTCACGGGCCTCGGCGTGATCGCGCGCCTGGGCGAGTCGCTCGACTACTGGGACGGGGAAGACTGAGGCCGGAGTCCCAGTGACTACCGCTGACGGCATTGAAGGAGTTTCAGCCGGAGACGGGAAGGTGAGGCGGTCATGGGACTCTCACGAATCCTGCCGCGGTCGCAGCCACCGCCCGATCCTCTGCCTGTCGAACCTGTCGCCGAGCCGGATGTCGAAGTCGATCCCGGCCGCGCTCCGCGGCTCCACGCCGTCCCCGCCTCCGAGATGTCAGGCGATCCCGAGGAGCTCCCGCTGGCAACGGTGATCGCGTTCGCGAACCAGAAGGGCGGAGTCGCGAAGACGACGACGACGCTGAACCTCGGCGTCGCGCTCAAGGAAGCAGGGAAGCGCGTTCTCATCATCGATCTGGATCCGCAGGGCAACCTGACCATGAGCCAGGGGATGAACCCTGACGTGATCGAGCGGTCGATGTTCGACGTCCTCGTGCACCGAGTTCCGATCTCCGACGTCATCCACACCGTCGAGGTCGACATTGCCGTCGCCTCCATCGATTTGGCCGGCGCCGAGCTCGCACTCTCTGCCTTGATCGGGCGCGAGCGGGCGCTCGAGAAGGCGCTCGTCGAGGTTCGGGACCGGTACGACTACGTGCTTCTCGACACGCCGCCGTCGCTCGGCCTGCTGACGATCAACGCCTTCGTCGCGGCCGACGGGGTGATCGTGCCGGTGCAGTGCGAATACCTCTCGCTGCGCGGCCTCGTGCAGCTCGAGAACACGCTTGCGATGGTGCGCGAGAACCTGAATCCGGCGGTTCGCGTGCAAGGAATCGTCCCCACCATGTACGACGGGCGGACGTTGCACGCTCGCGAGGCGATCGAGATCCTGCAGGAGAACTTCGGCGACCTCGTGTTCGAGACGCGAATCCGCAAGACGGTGCGCTACGCGGAGGCGCCGGTGAAAGGGAGCTCCGTGCTCCGTTACGACCCCACGGGCCCCGCGGCCCAGGCATATCGCGATCTCGCGAAGGAGGTGCTCGATGGCGCGGAAGCGCGCGAGCATGCGTGAGGGCCCGCTGGCGGAGCTCTTCCGTAAGACCGAGGCCGCCCGGCGCGCCCAGGCTGATGCGCCCGACGAAGGCGAACAGCTCGACCGGTCCGGGGGCACGGACGAGCTGAGCCCGCGCGCACGGGCTGCACTCGAAGCGACGGTCGAGCACGTGCACGACTTCGACGAGGTCGAAGAGGTGGAGGAAACGGCCGCTCCGCCGAGCGCGCAGCGCCGACGGCCCTGCGGGAGCCCGTCTCCGAGGCGCCAGAGGCCACAGCGTCCCGCGCGGCCGCACGTTACTTCCAGACGATCCTCGAGCCCGCTCCGCGGCTCCATCGCGTGCCTCCGCCGAAGGGAACCGCATATCTCGCCGCAATCCGGGTCGTCGGCGTCGGCGGCGCCGGGCTGAACGCGCTCCACCGCATGATCGACGCCGGAATCGCCCAGGTCGACTTCATCGCGGTGAACACGGACATGCAGGCACTTGCGGTCTCGGATGCCCCCACCAAGATCCACATCGGCGAAGGCGTGACGCACGGCCTCGGCTCCGGCGCGGACCCGACGGTCGGCCGCGCGGCAGCCGAAGATGCGGCCGACGAGCTACGAGCGACGCTGCGCGGCTCCGACATGGTGTTCGTCACCGCGGGCGAGGGAGGCGGCACCGGAACTGGGGCGGCCCCGGTGGTGGCGCGCGTCGCGCGCGAGATCGGCGCCCTTACCGTCGGGATCGTCACCACGCCGTTCCGTTTCGAAGGCACGCGTCGCCGCACGGCGGCAGACCGCGGCGTCGAGGAGCTACGGGCCGCGTGCGACACCGTCATCGTCATCCCGAACGACCGGCTTCTCGACGTGCTCGACCGCTCCACGTCGATGATCGACGCCTTCAGGATCGCCGACGACGTTCTCCGCCAGGGAGTCCAGGGGATCTGCGATCTGATCACGACGCCGGGACTGATCAACCTCGACTTCGCCGACGTGCGCACCGTGATGCAGGACGCGGGCTCGGCCCTCATGGGCATCGGTTACGCGACGGGGCCGAACCGTGCGCGCGAGGCGGCCGAGCGCGCACTCGGCTCGCCGCTCATCGACGGTGAGATCGTGAGCGCCCGCGGGATCCTGCTTTCCATAGCCGGCGGCGACGATCTCTCGCTCTTCGAGGTCAACGAGGCGGCCGAGGTCGTGCGTGCCACCGCGACCGACGAGACGAACATCATCTTCGGCGCGAACGTCGACCCGCGCCTCACCGGGCAGGTTTGGGTGACCGTGGTCGCCACCGGCCTCGGCGGCTCGCGTCGCCGGATGACGCGCCCGACGTTCGACACCGGGACCACACGCGGTTCCGACTCCGAGCTTCCCGCGTTCCTGAACTCGGGCTGAGAACGCGCTCCGGCAGCGCGTTCTGACCCGCGGTACCTTCGGACGATGCGCGGCGCGATCGCAGCCGGCCACCCGTTGACCGCCGAGGCAGGAGCGAAGGTGCTCCGAGAGGGCGGCAATGCGGTGGACGCGCTGCTCGCGGCTGCCTTCACCGCGTTCGTCACGGAAGGCCCGCTGACGGGGCCGGCGGGCGGCGGGTTCCTGCTCGTGCACGAGCCGGGCGGAGAGGTCGTGCTGCTCGACTGCTTCTTCGCTGTTCCGGCCGCCCCGCCGGAGGTCATGGACGAGGTGCTTATCGACTTCGCGGACGCGGGAACCCAGCGCTTCCACGTCGGGACCGGATCGGTCGCGGTGCCGGGACTTCTCGCCGGTCTCGACGAAGCTCATCGACGCTTCGCGACGATCGGCTGGGCGGACCTCGTGGAGCCCGCACTGGCACTCGCGGAGCAGGGCGTCGAGTGTGACGAGCCCCGCGCGTTTCTGCACGGGATCCTCTCCTCGATCCTGCTTCGTGACGAAGGCGGTCGCCGCGTCTACGGAGATCCCACACGGGTCGTGACGGGCGAGCTCAGCGCGACGCTCGAGCGGATTCGCGATGTGCGAGCGGCCGCGGTCGCCGAGCTTCTGCCGGAGTACTCCGGCGATCTCGCCGACTATCAGGTCGTCGAACGCGTGCCCCTCGAGACCACCCTGCTCGGACACCCGGTGTTCGCCGCTCCGCCGCCGTCGCGCGGCGGAGCAATCGTCGTCGCAATCCTCGACCGGCTCGGCGCGGTCGTCGAGCCGTCCGTCGGGGACGTCGCCGGCGCGATCCGGGATGCCTATCGCGCCTCTGCCAGCGGCAAGCTCACGGGCACCACGCACATCTCCGTCGTCGACGCGTCGGGCAGGGCAGCCGCGCTCTCGTCGACGCTCGGATCGGGCTCGGGCGTCTTCCGCGGCGGCACGCAGATGAACAACATGCTCGGCGAGCTCGATGTCATCGGCCACGAGCCTCGCCCGGCCGGGTCCCGCCTGCCAAGCATGCTGACACCGACGCTCGTCCTTCGGGACGGCCGCGCGCGGCTCGTTCTCGGCAGCGCCGGGTCGGTGCGGCTCGCCGGAGCGATCGCCCAGGTCGTCTGGCAGGTCGTCGGTCGGTCGGCGGGAGTGGGGGAGGCGATCGACGCGCCACGCCTGCATGTGGAGGGGGAGTCGTTGCATGTCGAGGGCGGCCGATCCGACGAGGCGATCGCGGGTCTCGAGGAGCATTGGAACGTGGTGCGTTGGGCGGGTCGGAACCTCTTCTTCGGCGGCGTACAGGCGGTCGAGCTGGATCGGAGCGGAACCCTCGCGGCCGCCGGCGACCCGCGGAGAGGCGGCGCGGGAGTGGTCGTCGCGTGATTCGCATCCGACGCGCCGAGCCGAGCGACGCAGCGGCCCTGGTCGAGCTCGCGCAAGCGGTCGGAGGCGAGGAGGGACGGTGGATCCTCGCCACCGAGAGCTGGCGTTCGGTCTCGAGCGAGCGGAGATACCTGAAGACCGTCCTTCGCCACCCGGACGCGACCGTCATCGTCGCAGCGGACGGCGAGCGCATCGTCGGTCGGCTCTCGCTCTCCCGCGACCCGCATCCCGCAAGCCATCACGTCGCAGACCTCGGACTGATGGTCGCCGAGAGCCACCGCCGGCAAGGAATCGGGACGAAACTGCTGGCCGAGGCGGTCGCCTGGGCACGAACGGTCGGGGTATGGAAGCTCGAGCTGCACGTCTTTCCCTGGAACGTGCCCGCGGTGCACCTGTACGAGGCTTTCGGCTTCGAGCGCGAGGGGTATCGGAAGCAGCACTACGCCCGTGGAGACGAGCTCGTCGACGCGATCCTCATGGCATACGTGATCGAGCCGTAGTCCGCCGGGCGAAGCAGAAATGCACGAAGGCGGTGGTCCGGATCAGCGCCGCGCGCGGTCGGCCACCACGATGCTCAGGAGGAGCCGGTAGGCAAGCCGGCTGCGCGCCCAAGTGCTGCGCACACCGAGAAACACCATGAGGTCGAGGAGCCGCATCATCTCGTTATGACCTAATCAGGCGGTCTTCACACCTCTGCACCGCGGAGCGGCACGACCTCGGCGTGTCCGGCTTCCTCAGTGTGGCCGGCTTCCTCTGTGTGGCCGCCTTCCTCGGAGCTCGAAGGCTCGCTCCCCGACTCGAGCTTCTGGAAGCGCGATTCGGTCTGGTCCGTCAGCAGATCGACCTGGGCGAGAACCGCCTCGCGGTTCTGTTGAGCCGCCTTCTCCGCGCGCTCGGCGCGGAGTTCGCGAGCGCGCAGCTCGAGTCGTAGGCGACCCTCACCCAGGGTCGGGTCGGATTCCAGATCCCGATCGACGGCTTCGCTGGACTCCTGCCTGCGGGCGAGCTCGTCGATCAGGCCCTCGACGGACGGTGAGCCTGCCGCCTCCGTGTCGACGGGAGCGACCCGGCTCCGAAGGCCTTCGATGAGGTTTCGAAGCTCGATGACCTCGTTCTCCGAGGCCTTGGCGATCTGAGCGGCGACGGTCTGGCGCTCGTGCACGATGGCATCGAGTCGCGTCCCGAGCTCTGTCAAGAGCTGCTCGGTCTGAGATTCGCGCGAGGCAGTATCCAGGGCGGCGACGGCGGAGTCGTCGATCTTGGCGGCCATCCTGTCGAGCTCGGCCGCCCAGGCAGACGAGATGCGCGCGATCTCGGCTGCGGCATCGACGCCGGCCTGCTCCACCGCTCGAAGGCGCTGGTCGAGCGCCGCGAGCGCTGGTCGCTCACTCTCCGTCCGCCGAGCCGCTTGCGCGACGCCCTCGGCTATCGACTCCAGCTGAGCCTCGAGCGAAGTGACCGCTTCGAACTTCGACATCCACTCGTTGGACACACGCGCGGTCTCGGTCGCACCCGCGGCCTGAAGGCGCTCGACCTTCTCGATCCGCGCGATGAGCTCTTCCAGCTGCGCTGCGACGAGCGTGGACACATGGCTGATCTCCGCTGTCAGCTCCGCGCGTTCACTTGCGAGCGCCTCGAAGCGGGTCGCCGTGGCGACCCGGTCTCGCTCGACGTCGCCCAGCAGGGCAGCGATGGCCTCCCGAACACCTTCCACGACGGCGTTCGAAGACGCCTCGCGAGCCCGCTCCAGCGCGGCAACCCGCACCAGATCGTTCTCCCGCTCGCGCTCTGCCAGGTCGTTCCGACCGATGAGCTCCGAGAGCCCGACCTCGAGCTCGCCGAGTCGCCGGCCGAGCTCGGTCTCGGCCGGGCGCTGCGCAACCTGTAGGAGCTCCTCTTCGAGGTGTCTTGCGCGCTCGTCGAGCTTGTGGCGGAGTGTGACGAGGTCTCCGTCTCGCCCGGCCAGACCGGCTGCCGTCGTGGCGACGGTCTTGGCGAGAGTGTCCACTCGCTCGGTCAGGTAGTCGACCTTGCCGCCGAGCCGAACGACCTGCTCGTCCGCCTTCCGCGGTGAATGCTCGGTGGAGAGGGATGCGACCGCCGTTCGGAGCTTCTCGATCTCGGCCGTAGGAGCTCCCTTCGCGAGCTCTTGTCCAAGCACCTGGATCTGCCCGCTGCCCCGGTCGAGCTCACGACGCAAGGCCGCGATCTCGCCGTCCCTCCGTGCCAGCTCCGACGACGTCGTCGACACTGCTGATGCGAGCGTGCCGAGGCGGTCGGCCAGGACGTCGATCCGGTTCGTCAGTCGGCTCTCGAGCCTGGGGTCGTGCTTCGCGACCGCTTCCAGCGCTCGCCGTAGCTCCTTCGCCGTCTTCTCGTCGCCCGTTGCGAGCTCCGTGGCACGCACGCGTTCGGCGATCTCGCCCACCCAGGTGGAGAGCCTCTCGATGCGCTCTTCGAGCCCGCCCGCGCCGATCTCAGCCTCCGACGTCATCGGCTCTCCGGCAGCACTCGCCGAGTCGACGCTTGCCGAAGCGAGCGCAGCCCGGGCGTCCGGGCTCGACGCGCCGTCGAGACGCACCGAACGCGGGGGACCACGAAGCCGGCGCACATCCTCAACACGCCTATCGGAGCGCGTCCGGCGTAGCTCGCTCACTCGTTCCAGTGAGTCGCGGGTAGCGACTTACTTGGTCTCCGTAGGGGCCGGGCATGCCGGCCCCTACAACGCGAGCGCTCCCTTTAGCGACCGGCCTCCCAGCCGAGAACGAGCAGCCGTTGCTCCAGCGTCTGCGGACAGCCGAGTCCGCGGGTCTCGGCGATCCGCGCGAGCGCGTCCTCGGGATCGAGGCCGCGCCGGACCAGCCAGCAGCCGACAACGACACCGGTTCGTCCGCAGCCGGCCCAGCAGTGCACGTACACGAGCCCTCCGGCGTCCAGCTCGGCATCGATCGCGTCCAGCGTCGCGACGAGGTCGTCAGGGGCGGGCACCGAGAAGTCGCGGATCGCCATCCGAACATGGCGGGCCGGCGCAACGAGAGCGGCGTACGGCTCGAGCTCGCCTTCCTGCGTGAGATCGACGAAGAGCGTGACCCCCGCCTCGAGCAGCCGCGCGACCTCGTCCGGCGCATTCTCCGGGCCCCAGGCACACGGGTGGCGGCCGGCGATGAGGCGGTCGGGGACGATGACGGTGGGACGGCGCATTGGTCGGCGACGCTCAGTTTGCCCGGACGCCGTTACCCCGTCCGAGGGGACCGCCTCAATCGGCCCGTCGCGGGTGCCGATAGCTCGGGCATGGAACGTCCCGGCCTGCCCACCCAAGCCCAGCGCGACCGCGCGCTGGCGCTTTCCGCCGAGCTCGGGATCGAACCGTCGTCGTGGTACCTGCGCGTGCTCGAAGTGGGGCGCGCGGAGGGCGTGGAGCCGGATCTCGGAGCGCTCATCCGTACGTACTGGGAGCTCCAGCAGGTGACCGGCCGCGCCGATCTCCGGGACGAATGGCGTCGCCTGGCCGACGCTTTCTGGCAGGGCGACGCCGCGTAAACCGACTCTTGCGCAAGAGCGGAATCCGCTCGCGCGGAATCCGCTCGCGCGGTCCGGCCTGCGGATGCGTCCGGAGTACCGCCTTCAAGACTTCTCTTGGGGAGAAATGGAATAGCCGGAGGCCCTACTAAGCTAGCCCTCCCGTGAGTCACCCCGCCGCGCCGCCCTTCGTCCACCTCCACGTTCACTCCGAATACTCGATCCTCGACGGGGCCTGCCGGATCCCCGCGCTCGTCGAGAAGGCGAAGCGGCTCGAGATGCCGGCCGTCGCGCTCACGGACCACGGCTCGCTCGCGGGCGCCGTCGAGCTCTACCGGGAAGCCCGCAAGGAGGGCGTGAAGCCGATCGTCGGCTGCGAGGTGTACGTCGCAGACGACCGGCGGGCGCAGACCAAGGGCTACGCGCACCTGACGCTCCTCGCGGAGACGAACGAGGGCTACGCGAACCTGATCAAGCTCTGCTCGCTCGGGTATCTCGAGGGGTACTACTACAAGCCGCGCGTCGACTGGCAGCTTCTGGAGAGCCACGCGAAGGGGCTCGTGGCGCTGTCCGGGTGTCTCTCCGGGCGCGTGTCACGGGCGCTCGCCGAGGAACGGCCGAAGGATGCGCGCGAAGACCTCGACCGTCTCCAGCAGGTCTTCGGGCGCGACTCCACCTACGTCGAGCTCCAGAACGCCGGCCTTGCCGAGCAGCAGGCGATCAACCCCAAGCTGATCGCCCTCGCCGAGGAGACGGGCCTTCCGCTCGTCGCGACCGGAGACGTGCACTACCTCGACGCGAGCGACGCCTATGCGCACGAGGCCCTGCTCTGCATCCAATCGGGCGACACGCTGAAGAACCCCGCGCACTGGCGCTTCGATACGAACGAGTTCTTCTTCAAGACTCCCGAGGAGATGGCCGGTGACTTCACCGGCTACGAACATGCGCTCGCACGCACGCTCGAGGTGGCGGAGCGCTGCTCGGTCGAGATCGAGCTCGGGAAGATCCTGCTGCCGAAGTATCCGGTGCCGGAAGGTCGCGACGCCTTCGACTACCTGGTCGAGTTGTGCGAGAAGGGATTGCTCAAGCGCTTCGGCAAGGCCACGCCCGAGCTCCACGAGCGGCTCCGCTTCGAGCTGAAGACGGTCCGGGAGATGGGCTTCGCGGACTACTTCCTCATCGTCTGGGACTTCATCCACTTCGCCAAGCAGAACGGGATCAGCGTCGGCCCCGGGCGCGGTTCGTCGGCCGGCTCGCTCGCCGCCTACTGCCTCGAGATCACCGACGTCGACCCGCTGCGCTACGGCCTGCTCTTCGAGCGCTTCCTGAACCCGGCGCGCAAGGACCTGCCGGACATGGACATCGACTTCTCCGTCGCCGGGCGCGACCAGGTCATCAACTACGTCGCCGAGAAGTACGGACGCGACCGGGTCGCCCAGATCATCACGTTCTCGACGATGGCGGCGCGCGCGGCGATTCGCGATGCGGGCCGGGTGCTCGACATCCCCTACGGCATCGTCGACCGCATTGCGAAGCTCGTCCCGGAAGGCCCCGGCCAGACGCTCACCGAATCGCTCCGCCCGGGCTCGGAGCTCCGTCAGGCCGTCGACTCGGACCCGGTCGCGAAGGAGATCTTGGAGCTCGCACAGCCACTCGAAGGGCTCACCCGGGCGGACTCGATCCACGCCGCGGGCGTCGTCATCGGCGCGCAGCCGCTGATCGAGCTCGTGCCGCTGCAGCAGAAGGGCTCCGATCAGGAGATCGTGACCCAGCTCGGGATGCACGACGTCGTCGAGCTCGGTCTCCTGAAGATGGACTTTCTCGGCCTGCGGAACCTCGACGTCATCGACAAGGCCGTGGAGCTCATCGGCGGGGTCGACATCGGCACGCTCCCACTCGACGACGGGCCGACCTACGCGATGCTCGCCGGTGGTGAGTCGACCGGGGTCTTCCAGTTCGAGTCCTCGGGCATGCGCGAGGCCCTGCGTCTCGTCAAGCCGACGGAGTTCGAGGACCTGATCGCGCTCGTGGCCCTCTACCGACCGGGCCCGATGGGGTACATCCCGACCTACGCAGCCAGAAAGCACGGCAAGGAGCAGGTCGCCTTCGCCGATCCACGGCTCGAGGCGATCACCGGCGGCAGCTACGCGATCTGCATCTACCAGGAGCAGTACATGGAGATCGCGAAGCAGCTCGGCGGGTTCTCCCCTGCGGAGGCGGAAACCCTTCGAAAAGCAATCGGGAAGAAGATCCATGCCCTGATGGCGTCGCTCAAGGACAAGTTCCTGGAGGGATGCGCGGAGAACGACGTCGCTGCCGGCGTCGCGCAACAGCTCTGGAAGGACATGGAGTCCTCTCAGGACTACTCCTTCAACAAGGCACACGCTGCCTGCTACGCGCTGATCGCCTACCGCACGGCCTGGCTGAAGGCGAACCATGCGCGCGAGTACATGGCGGCGCTCATCTCGTCGGTCATGAACACGAAGGACCGTGTGCCCTTCTACGTCAACGCCTGCCGGGAGATGGGCATCGACGTCCGCCCGCCGGACGTGAACTCCTCCCAGCACGACTTCGCGATCGTGGACGGGACGATCCACTTCGGGCTGAACGCCGTCAAGAACGTCGGGGAGTCGGCGGCGGAGGCCATCGTGCGAGCGCGCAAGGAGGGTGGCCCGTTCGCGTCGATCTGGGAGCTCACCGAGCGCGCCGACCCGCAGACGGTGAACCGGCGCGCGCTCGAGTCGCTCGTCAAGTGCGGGGCGCTCGACTCGACGGGCGCGACGCGGCTGGGGATGCTCGCCGTGCTGGACAGCGCTCTCGGCCTCGGACAGAAGCACGCGGCCGATCGCCTCGCCGGGCAGGCCTCGATCTTCGACGGGGTCTTCGGCGAGGCCGAGGAGGTACCCGGCGAGAAGCACCATCCCGCGATCCCCCCCGGTGAGTTCGACGAGCGCGAGCTGCTACGGCTGGAGAAGGAGACCCTCGGGCTGTACGTCTCCGAGCACCCGCTGGAGAAGGTCGCGGGCGAGCTCAGGCGCAAGACCGACTGCCCGCTGGCGGACGTCGAGCGTCGCCGCGACGGTGAGATCGTCGTCGTCGGCGGGATCGTCGCCGGTCTCAAGCAGGTGACGACCAAGCGGGGCGAGCCGATGGTCTTCGCGACGCTCGACGATCCCACCGGAAGCGCCGAGGTCGTCGTGTTCAACTCGACCTATGCCGCCGCGCGTGACCACCTCGAGACGGACCGCATGCTGATCGTCAAGGGGCGCGTCGACCACAAGCAGGCGGGTGAGACGAAGCTCGTCGCGCTGGAGGTGACCCCGTTCGAGTCGACGCCGGTCCGACGCGAGGTGCGTCTGCGAATCGATGCACGCGAAGCCCGCGCTGGGCTCATCCGCGAGCTCGCGATCCTCGTCAAGGACTTCCCGGGCGACGCTCCGGTCTACGTCGCGCTCGAGACGTCGCTCGGCGCGCGCACCCTCGCCCTCGGCCCGGACTACCGCGTGAAGCCCGACGCCGACTTCTTCGCCGAGGCGCGCGCGTTGCTCGGCGAAGCCGCCTTGGTCTAGCTAGTTGCGCAGACTAAAATTCCGCTAGCGCGAAATTTCAGTCGCGCGAAATCCCTAAAGGCGTCCGCTTCGCGGCCGCGGCCGTGGTGCTCCGCTCTTACAACGACCGCTAGCTTCTGGCGTCGTGCTCGAGCCGTTGCCCGATACTCGCGAGTACCTTGAGCGCGATCCTCGGCATCGTCTCCACGACGCGACGAAACGCGCGATCCGTGACCACCAGGACGCGTACCGGTGACGTCGCGGTCACGGTGGCGGTGCGAGGGGTGTGGGTCAGGAGCGCGATCTCTCCGAACCAGTCGCCGTCCCGCAAGTCGGCGAGCTTCTTCTGGCCTTTGGACACGCGGGCCGTTCCCTCGATCAGCACGAAGAACTCTCGGCCCGGCTTGCCCTCGCGCGTGAGCACGTAGCCCTCGCGCAGAGCGAGCTCGTCGGCGCTCAGCGCGATCTCTCGGAGCTCGGCGTTCGAGCACCCGGCGAACAGGGGAACGCGCTTCAGAAGCTCGATCTTGGCGTTCTTGCCCAGGGCCACGGGACCGATCCTAGTACGGCGTGCCGAGGCTCGCACGTGTCGAGCACCGTACGTTCCCGGCGCCTGTCGCCACGCACTCCACGCTCGGGTGGTTGCGAAGTCCCGCAAACGCAAGGCTGCCGGGGCGTTCATCGAAGCTTTACGGACCCTGAACCAAATCCCCCCAGAAAGGGGACGTCCGATACGTCTCATTGGACGAATACGCGAGTGACACCAATCCCCCACTGCGGAAAGGGAAGGGCGACGAAATGTCTGCGGCTGAACTCGAGGTCCTGTACGTCTCCGAAAGCGACCGGATCGAGCAATGGCGCCATGAAGCCCTCGAGCGTGCGGGGTACGACCCCGAGAGCGCGCTCGTGCTCGCAGCGAGCCATGACGTCGACCTGCACAAGGCCGTCGGCTTGCTCGAGCGGGGTTGCTCGGTAGAGCTCGCTCTCCAGATTCTCCTGTAGCACCGGGTCAGGTCCCGGACGTCGCTCCGCGGCGTTCGGGAGCTGACCCACTGAGAAGATCGCGGGAGGAACCCATGGTTCCCCCGCGTGCCCCCTCCTTTTGAGCAACGCACCGAGGCCGCGGCGCTAGGCCTCCCGGCCGGCTAAGCCGGCCTCCGGCTCGATCGATGCTCGCGCTGAGCACGGTCTTTCTCGTTGCGCGTGGTGGTTCCCGCGATGCGTAGTCGCGGAAGGTGGGCAGAATGCGCGCGCGATGCTTCCGCTTCTGTCCATTCCCTCTCCCGAGTCGAGCACGGTCGAGCTCGGGCCGCTCTCCATCCACTTCTACGGGCTCACGCTGCTCGTCGCGATCGCGGCGGCCGTCGTGATCACCGGGATTCGCTGGACGCGGCGTGGCGGGGACTGGGATCTCATCTTCCGCCTGGCGGTGTGGGGCGTCGCGGCCGGCATCATCGGCGCGCGCCTGTATCACGTCGTCACGAGCTGGGACGAGCTGCCGGACGAATGGTGGGGCGCGTTCGCGATCTGGAAGGGTGGGCTCGGCGTCTGGGGCGGGATCGGGCTCGGGGTGATCGTGGGCGCGATCGTCGCCAAGCGCTCCGGGGCCGACGTCGCGAAGCTCATGGACTGCGTCGCCCCCGGGTTGCTCGTGGCCCAGGGCATCGGGCGCTTCGGGAACTGGTGGAACCAGGAGCTCTTCGGCGGACCGACCGACCTTCCCTGGGGTCTCGAGATCTCGCCCGCCAACCGGCCGATCGAGCACGTCGAGCAGGAGACGTTCCATCCGACGTTCCTGTACGAGGCGCTCTGGAGCTTCACCGCGGCGGGGGTGCTCCTCCTGGTGGAGCGGCGGTTCCGCCTGCGTCCCGGCAACCTCTTCGCCCTCTACGTCCTGCTCTACTCGATCGGGCGCGTCTGGATCGAGACGCTCAGGGTCGATCCCTCCCATGAGCTCGGTGGCGTGCGCCTGAACGTCTACGTCGCGACGCTCGCGATCATCATCTCGGCCTCGTTCTTCGTCTTCTGGCAGCGGACGTGGAACCGGGGAACCGGCCCGCCGCCTCGCAAGGTCGAGACGATGGCCGTTCCTCGCGACCGCTAGCAACGAGGGACCTCTTTTCCCGTCTGCGGTGTATCTCCCGCAGACGACCAAAGGAGGAGTCATGCGTTACCTCATCGTGCTCTCGGCGCTCGTCCTCGCCCTCGCCGCTTCGGCCACCGCGACTGCGGGCGGCTGGGCGACGGTCAAGCTCGCCTCGCTTCCGACGGGGCTCGACTCCGGCGACACGTGGAATGCTCAGATCACCGTTCTGCGCCACGGAGTGACGCCCACCGACGGCGCGACCCCCTCGGTCAGCATCCACAACGCGGCGACGGGCGAGACTGCGTTCTATGGAGCGGAGCCCACCGGCACGACCGGTGTATACGAGGCAGCCGTGGTCTTTCCGGGCGCTGGGACGTGGAGCTACGAAGTCGACGACGGGCTCGTGTCCACCGGATACGGCGAGTCGACGACGAGCACCTACGCGCCGGTCGACGTCAGGCCCGCAGCCGGCGGTGGGGACTCGGATCCGTTTCCTGTCCTCCCGGCCCTCGGTGTCGTCGGCGCGGTGGTTCTTCTCGCCGCGGCTGCGCTTGCCGTCCTGCGTCAGCGGAGGCTGACTCCCGCGAGCTAGCCGTCGCTTCGGTGTGGCCGGGAACCTCTACCGCCTGTTCGGTGTAGAACAGGCCGGTGGAGGGCCGGCCGCCTGACGACGGGGTGCTCGCAGAACGCGCCAGGCGCGGAGACGAACGCGCCTTCGAGGAGCTTGTGGTCATGTATCAGGGCATCGCCTTTCGAACCGCGTACCTGCTGACCGGGTCGGCTGCGGACGCAGAGGACGCGGCGCAAAGCGCCTTCGTCAAAGCGTGGCGCGCGCTGCCGCGGTTTCGCTCGGGCTCGCCGTTTCGGCCCTGGCTGTTGCGCATCGTCGCGAACGAGGCTCACAACCGCAGGCGCTCAGCCGGAAGGGCCTACGCCTTGCAGCTCCGTGTGGCCACGACAGAGCCCTCGGGGGACGCGGCCCCGTCTCCCGAGGGTGCCGCGCTCGGGCGCGAACAGCGAGAGGCTTTGGTCGCAGCGGTGCAGCGGCTCGACGAGCGGGATCGCGACGTCCTGACCTGCCGCTACCTGCTCGAGCTCTCCGAGGAAGAGACCGCCACCGTCCTCGACGTCCGCCGTGGCACCGTGAAGTCCCGCACCGCGCGCGCGCTCGATCGGCTCCGGAAGGAGGTGGAGCCGTGAGCGAGCTGGAGCGGGCACTCGGAGCTCTCGCCTACGAGCTCGACGTTCCGGAGGCGCCCGATCTGGCGTCGGCCGTGCTCGGGCAGCTCGAGCCTCGAGCGTCTCGTCGGGTGGAGCGGCGCAGCTGGATCGTCGCTGTCGCGGTCGTCGTCCTGGCGGCGCTGGCGGCGACGTTGGCAATACCCGACGCGCGCGCGACGCTGTTCCGCTTCCTCTCGATCGGAGGGGAGAGGATCGAGCTCGTCGACGAGTTGCCGGAGGTCCCCGTCGAGACCAGCCTCGAGCTCGTGCTCGGCGAGCCGGTTACCCTCGAAGAGGCGAAACGGGCGAGCGCGTTCTCCCTCCGCGAGCTCGAGAACGATCCGGATCGCGTGTACGTCGACGATCGCGGCTCGGTCTGGTTTCTCTACGGCTCCACCGCGCGACCCCGGCTCTTGGTCGCGCAGTCGTCGCTCGTTCCGCCGGTAGAACAGGAGATCCTGCTCAAGAAGCTGATCGACGCCGGTACGCAGGTCGAGCAGGTCGACGTGCACGGATCGCCGGGCATCTTCTTGAGCGGGGAGACGCACTTCCTCGTCTTGGTGGACGAGTTCGGCGAGCCCATTGAGGACAGCGCCCGTCTCGCCCGCAACGTCTTGATCTGGGAAGACGGAGGCGTCGGGTACCGGCTGGAGGGAGATCTCGACCTCGACGAGGCGCTTCAGCTCGCAGCCGAGCTTCGCTGAATCATCCGGCCGCGTGGCTAGCCTCCGCGCGGTGACGGTCACACCCGTGCGACAGCTCGACCTCGACCTCGAGGCGTTCGAGGGACCGTTCGACCTGCTCCTCTCGCTCCTGCTCAGAGACGAGCTCGAGCCACGGGAGATCGACATCGCGGCGATCGTCCTCGCCTTCGTCGAGCACCTGGCCGAGCGCGACGAGATCGATCTGGAGGCATGTGGGGAGTTCCTCGTCCTCGTGTCGGCCCTGCTCGAGCTGAAGGCGCGTCTCCTCTTCCCCGACGAAGCGGCGGAGCTCGATGCGCTTGAGCCCGAGGAGGCTGCGGAGGAGCTCGCGCGACGCCTGGCCGAGTACCGGCGGATGAAGGAAGCCGCGGTGTGGCTCGCAGAGCGGCTCGTAGGCGAGCGCGACCGCTGGTTCAGGCTCGGCCCTGCTGCGCTCGCTCCGCAGCCCGAGCGCCGGCTTGCTCCGCAGGATGCGAACGCACTGTCGGCGGCGCTTCGCGCACTCGCGGTTCCTCCGCCCGCGGTCTCGCTGAGCCACATGGCGCTGCGCTTCCCGCCGGTGTCGCAGTTCCTCGACCGCTTCCGCGCGCTGCTCGCGCGACGGCGTGTCTTCGACTTCGACGGCGAGGTCGCCGGTCTCTCACGCGTCGAGCAGGCGGTCGCGTTCCTCGCGCTCCTCGAGCTCCGCAAGGGTGGTGAGATCAGCATCAGTCAGGCCGCGCCGTTTTCTCCGATAAGGATCTCTCGAGCCGACGACGAAAGGATCACTACGTGGACAGCACGCTCCGCCTGATCGCGAACAACCCCGTCGACCACCTCGCCCGCACCGTCGAGGCACTGCTCGTCGTCGCGTCCGCGCCGCTCTCGGTGGCCGAGCTCGCCGAGGCGACCGAGGACGATCCCGAGCGCGTGGAGACCGCCCTCGGACTCCTCCAGGAGCGGTTCAGCGAGCGCAGGAGCGGGATCGTGCTCGAGAAGGTGGCCGGCGGGTACGCGTTCCGGGCGAGTCGCGAAGCATCAGAGGCCTGCGCGCGTCTCTTCGAGCGTCCGGTCGAACGTGGTCTCTCGCAGGCGGCGCTGGAGACGCTCGCCGTCGTCGCCTATCTCGGCCCCTGCTCTCGTCCCGAGGTCGCTCGCATCCGCGGGGTCGCGGCCGACTCCGCCGTCGCGAGCCTGGTGGAGCGCGGGTTGATCTCCGAGGCCGGCCGCGAGAGCGGGCCGGGCGGCGCCGTTCGCTATCGCACGACGCCTCTCTTCGAGCGCGTCTTCGGGCTCGAGAGCCTCGCCGCGCTCCCGCGGCTCGACGACCTCGGCGCGTCGAGCGGCGAGCATCGCGAGCGGCTGCTCGAGGTCGCGTCGGCCCGCGCCTCATAGCACGAGTCTGGCCAGCCGGACCTTCGGTTTCAGATCTGCCAGTTTCCGTCGCGTAATACCGGCACCACGTCGCCGTCCCGGGTGATGCCGTCGACTGCCAGCGCGGGGCTCCCGATCATGAAGTCGATGTGGACGCGGCTCTGGTTGATCCGCTTCTTGTCCTCCGCGTCCTCGACCGGGTGGTCGTATGCGTTTCCGAGCGCGATGTGCGACGCCGCGTTCTCGTCGATCAGCGTGTCGAAGAACGTCGTCTCGAGTGGCCCGATGCGGCCCTCGCCGTCGACGAGCGCGATCTCGCCGAGCCGTGAGGCTCCGTCGTCCGAGGCGGCTGCGGTACGCAGAGCGTCCGCGCCCTGGTCGGCGTCGATCCCCACCGCGCGGCCGTTCTCGAACTCGATGCGGATGCCGGAGACGACCGAGCCCGCGAGCTCCAGGGGCAGGGTCGCGCTCGCATAGCCGTTCACGCGCTCGGGATCCGGCGTCGTGAACGTCTCCTCGGTCGGGAGGTTCGGAAGATGGTGCAAACCGTCGACCGTGACGAAGTCCCCCGCCTGCCAGGCTGACGAAGGCAGGAGCCCGATCGTGAGGTCGGTTCCGGGCCCGTGCAGTCGGAGGGCATCGAAGCGTCGCTCGGTCAGACGGTCGGCATTCGACTTCAGGGTCGCCGTCCGCTCGACCCATGCTTGTTCCGGATCCTCGGCATCGAGGCGGCAGACGTGAACGATCGCTTCCCAGAGCCGGCCCAACGCCTCGTCGGGATCGAGGTCCGGGTACACGAGCGTGGCCCAGTCGGGCGTCGGCACCGGGACGATCGTCCAGTTGGTCGTCCGCCGGTTTACGACCTCGCCCGTCTCGGGCAGGTACGGGAGCAGATCCCTGCCGGCGCGCGCAGGATCGAGACCCTCCAGCGCCTGCGGCGCGTGCGGGCCCGAGAGCGTGATCCGCGCGGCGTGCTCGTCGGAGAGGTGCAGGAGTCGCTGCGACATCCACGGTGGCGCGTAGTCGAGCGTCTCCTCGGCGGCGTGGGCGATCCGCTCCCGTTTGACCCATTGGTCGAACGTCACCACATCGACGTACTTGGCGCCGCGCTCGTAGGCGACGCGAGCGATTCTCCGCGCGACGTCCTCCTTGCCGACGAAGCTCGTGACGGCGACGAGCTGACCCTCCTGGACGTTCGCGCCGAAGACGGCGAGCTCGGCCAGCTTGTCCATCCACAGTTCGATCTGACTCACGGCGGGCGTCAGCGTATCTAGTTGGCGCAGAACGGAATCCGCGAGCGGCGAGAATGGGTGCGTGCGGTTGAATGCGTTCCTCGCCCGGGCGGGCGTCGCGTCGCGGCGGCGGGCGGACGAGCTGATCTCGGCAGGCCGCGTGGTGGTGAACGGCGAGCGCGGCGAGCTCAACACCGTCGTCCGATCGCGGGATGTGGTCGAGGTCGACGGGGAGCGCGTCGCCGCGCAACCGCTCGCGTACATCCTGCTCCACAAGCCAGCCGATGTCGTCACGACCGCGAAGGATCCGCACGGACGCAGGACCGTCGTCGAGCTCGTGCCGCAGACCCCGCGTGTCGTTCCCGTCGGACGGCTGGACGCAGACACCACCGGTGTGCTCCTGCTCACGAACGACGGGCCACTCGCCCACCGGCTGGCGCATCCCCGATACGGGGTGGAGAAGGTCTACGAGGCCGATGTGGAGGGCGTGCCGAGCGACGACGCGTTGCGAGCGCTGCGCGAAGGCGTGGTCCTGGACGACGGCGTGACGGCGCCTGCCGGTGCGCGGGTCCTCGAGCGTCGCTCTGGCTCGTCGTTGCTCGAGCTCACGCTGCACGAGGGACGCAAGCATCAGGTGAAACGGATGTGCGATGCCGTCGGGCATCCCGTTCGGCGTCTTCACCGCAGCCGGTACGCGGAGCTCGGTCTGGCGGGAGTCGAGCCGGGGGAGTGGCGCGAGTTGACCCCCGACGAGGTGGCCGGGTTGCGCCGAATGTCTACGGCCTGACGAATCCCATGCGCTCGTACATCGTCTCGAGCGTGGGCGCAGAAGCCTCGCGTGCCTTCTCGGCGCCGCCGGCGAGCAGGCGACGCAGCCCGTCCTCATCGGCTCGCAGCTCGCGATAGCGCTCCTTGATCGGCGCGAACAGCGTCACTACGGCCTCGCCCACGTCCTCCTTGAACGGCCCGTAGCCGGAGCCGTCATAGCGCCCCTCGACTGCGGCCGGCGACTCGCCGGCGACGACGGACATGATCTCGATCAGGTTCGAGATGCCCGGCTTCGTCTCGGGGTCGTGTCGCACCTCTCGCCCGGAGTCGGTCACCGCGGTCTTGAACTTCTTCCGGATCACGTCCGGCTCGTCGACGATCCGGACGACGCCCTGCGGATTTCCGGCCGAGGTCGACATGAGCCGCTCCGGCTCCTGAAGGTTCTTGACCCGGGCTCCCTCCTCGGGATAGACGCCCTTCGGCACCGTGAACGTCTCGCCGTAGCGGGCGTTGAAGCGCTCGGCGACGTCGCGGGTCAGCTCGATGTGCTGGCGCTGGTCGTCCCCGACCGGAACGACATCGGTCTGGTAGAGGAGGATGTCGCCGGCCATCAGCACCGGGTACGTGAAGAGCCCGGCAGACACGAACTCCTGCTCCTCCGACTTGTCCTTGAACTGCGTCATGCGGCGAAGCTCGCCGAAGCTGGCCGCGGAGCCGAGAAGCCAGGCGGCCTCGGCATGCGCCTGAACGTGGCTCTGGCAGAAGACGATCGAGCGGTCGGGGTCGATGCCGGTCGCGAAGAGCATCGCCGCGCCGGCCAGCGTCGCCTCGTGCAGTCCTTCCGGCTCGAACGCGGTCGTGATCGAGTGCAAGTCGACGATGCAGAACACGGCATCGCCCTGCTCCTGCGTCGCTTTGTACTGGCGGTAGCCGCCGCTGTAATTGCCGAGCGTCTTCTCGCCCGAGGCTCTGATGCCGGAGAAGATCCTCATACGAGCCATTCTCCCGATCGTGTGCCGGAACCGCCAGCGTAGACTCGGCTGCGATGGAGATCGCCGGACCCGACCGAGCTTCTGGCCTACCGCCTCGTCGGGCGGGAGCTGACCCCGGACTCCACGGTCATCGAGGTTCGCGGGCGGCGGATCGGCGACGGCTTCTTCGGGCTGATCGCCGGGCCGTGCACGGTCGAGACGCGGGAGCAGACGCTCGAGACCGCGCGCGCCGTCGCGGCCGCCGGAGCTACCGTCCTCCGCGGCGGAGCCTTCAAGCCACGCACCTCGCCGTACGCCTTCCAGGGTCTCGGCAGCAAGGGGCTCGAGATCCTCGCCGAGGCGCGAGAGGAGACCGGCCTGCCGATCGTCACCGAGCTCCTCGACCCTCGCGACGTCGAGGAGGTGGCGGAGGTGACGGACGTCATTCAGATTGGCGCGCGCAACATGCAGAACTTCAACCTCCTGGCCGAGGTGGGGAGGGTGCCGAAGCCGGTCCTGCTCAAGCGCTCACCGGCCGCGACGGTCGAGGAGCTGCTCATGGCCGCGGAGTACGTCGCGAAGGAGGGAAACGACCGCGTGATCCTCTGCGAGCGCGGGATCAAGACGTTCGAGCGCTCGACGCGCTACACCCTCGACCTCTCGGCCGTGCCCGTGCTCAAGCGTGAGACACACCTTCCCGTGATCGTCGACCCGTCGCACGCCGCCGGCCGCAGCGATCTCGTGCTCCCGCTCGCACGCGCCGCGGTCGCAGCCGGAGCGGACGGCGTGATGATCGAGGTGCACCCGCAGCCTGAAGATGCGCTCTGCGACGGCCCGCAGCAGATCCGGGTCGGAGAGTTCGCCCGCTTCGCCGACGAGATCCGCACCGTCGTCGCGTTGATGGGCAAGACAATCGGTTAGCTGGCGGTTAGCTGGCGTGCGGTTCGAGCCCGTCGCCGCCCTCGTCGGGCACGTCGCGGTGCCGGGTGACAAGTCCATCTCGCATCGAGCCGTGCTCATCGGTGCGCTGTGCGAAGGGCGCACGCGAGTCAGCGGATTCGGCCGGTCGGCCGACACCGAGTCCACCATCGCCGCCGTCCGGGCTCTCGGAGTCGAGGTGGAGGAGCACGATGTCGACACGGTGACGGTGCACGGTGTCGGCCTGCGCGGCCTCGTCGAGCCCGCTGCGCCCGTCGACTGCGGGAACGCCGGAACGCTGATGCGGCTCCTGGCCGGGCTCGTCGCCGGGCAGAAGGGACGGTTCGAGCTCGTTGGCGACCAGTCGCTCTCGAGCCGTCCGATGGAGCGCGTGGCGGAGCCCCTTCGGCGCATGGGCGCACGTGTGCAGACGCTCGACGGTCATGCTCCGCTCGTCGTCGAGGGTGGTGGCCGGCTCGAGGCGATCGACTTCGAGCTGCCCGTGGCCTCGGCTCAGGTGAAGTCCGCCGTTCTCCTGGCAGGCCTCTACGCCGAAGGAGAGACGACGGTGGTCGAGCCGCTGCCGACGAGGGATCACACCGAGCGCCTGCTCGAGCGCGCGGGAGCTTCGGTGCGACGGCGGCCGCAGAGCGTTTCCGTTCAGGGAGGGACCGAGCTGTCGCTCGAGTCACTCGAGATCCCCGGAGACTTCTCCTCGGCAGCCGCGCTGCTCGTCGCTGCGGTGACCGTCCCGGGATCCGACGTGACCGTCCACGGGGTAGGCCTCAACCCGCGACGGATCGGACTGCTCGACGTTCTCGAGCGAATGGGTGCGCGGATCGCGATCTACAACAGACGCCCGATCGGCGGGGAGCCGGCAGGGGACGTGCAGGTGCGCTCGTCGGAGCTCGTCGGCGCGACGGTGACTCCGGCCGAGGTCCCCGCGCTCGTCGACGAGCTGCCCCTGCTCGCCCTCGCCGCGTGCCATGCGCGGGGCGAGACCGTCGTCACGGGCGCAGCCGAGCTGCGCGTGAAGGAGTCGGATCGGATCGAAGCGGTGGTCGAGGAGCTTCGCCGGATCGGAGCGCACATCCGCGCGACGCCCGACGGGTTCCGGATCCGCGGCGTGCCTGCCCGCCTTCGCGGCGGCGCGTTCGACACCCGCGGCGATCACCGGCTGGCGATGCTCGGCGCCGCGGCAGGTGTGTCGTCGCGCGAGGGCGTTGCAGTGAGCGGAGCCGAGGCCGTCGAGACGAGCTTCCCCGGCTTCTTCCGAGTCCTCGAGCAGCTCGTAGCTGTATGAATCGCGCCATGATCGTGGCGATCGACGGCCCCGCAGGCTCGGGGAAGAGCACAGTCGCGCTCGCGCTCGCGCGCCGGCTCGGCTTCGTCCACCTGGACACCGGCGCCATGTACCGAGCGCTCACCTGGCTCGCGTCCAGGGACGCCGTGGATCCCGAGGACGGTCCAGCGCTCGCGGAGCTCGCGCGAGAGAATCCGATCACGTTCACCTCCGAGGGCCGCGTCGAGATCGCCGGCGAGGACGTTTCCGGCGACATTCGCGACGGCGAGATCGATCGTCTCGTGCCCGCCGTCGCGCGGCATCCGGAGGTGCGGGAGGTGATGCGCGAGAGACAGCGCACCTTGGGGTCGGTCGGGGACATCGTCATCGAGGGGAGAGACATCGGCTCGGTGGTCGCTCCCGGGGCCGAGGTCAAGGTCTTCCTCGTCGCCGACGAGGCCGAGCGCGTCCGTCGGCGCTCCGGGGATCGGCCGGGGACGAGCGCCGAGTCGCTGGCAGCCGAGCTCCGGCGCCGCGACGAGCGGGACGCCGTCAACACGCAGCCGGCAGAGGACGCGGTGCTCCTCGACACCACCGAGCTCACGGTGGATCAGGTCGTGCTGCGCATCGCCGAGCTGGTGGAGGCTCGCCGGTGAACGGGACCGACGCCGTGTGGGCGGTCGGCCGGCTCACCATCGGCACCGCGGTGAAGCTCATCGCCCCGCAGCAGGTCTACGGAGCGGAGCGAGTCCCGGCGCACGGCGGGCTCGTCGTCGCGGCGAACCACTTCAGCTGGCTCGATCCGCCGGCGCTCGGCTCAGCCAGCCCGCGCACGTTGTACTTCATGGCCAAGGTCGAGGCGCACCGCGTACCGGGCCTGGGTCAGCTCATGCGGAGCTTCGGCGCGTTCGCGGTGCGACGCGGCGAGTCCGATCGCGACGCGGTGCGGACGATGCGCCAAATCGTCCGTGACGGACACGCCCTCGGGATGTTCGCCGAGGGAACCAGGCAGCGTGAGGTTCCGGGCCCGGTCCAACCGGGCGCAGCGATGGTCGCCATCAACGAGTCCGTGCCGCTCATTCCCGTCGCCATCCACGGGAGCCAGCATTGGCACTGGAACTTCGCCCCGATCTCGCTCGCCTGGGGAGAGCCGATGACTTTCGAGGGGCTCCCGCGCGGAGGAAAGGGCTACAAGGAGGCATCGCTCGAGGTCGAGCGCAAGCTGCAGGAGCTCTGGCAATGGCTCGTGGAGATCCACGAGCTCGGGCGCCCTCGCGATGCAACCCCGCCACGATGACCCGATCGCGACGAGCTCCTTCCGGGCGGGCCTCCGACGACGAGCGCGCGGTCGAACCGGTTGAGATCGCCGGAACCGTTGCCATCGTCGGCTTTCCCAATGTCGGGAAGTCGACGCTCGTCAACCGGCTCACCGAGACTCGCGCCGCGGTCGTCCACGAGACGCCGGGTGTTACGCGGGACCGCAAGGAGCTGACGTGCGAGTGGTCGGGGACGACATTCCGCCTGATCGACACCGGTGGGGTCGACCGCGAGGACACGGGCCCGTTCGGGCCGCAGGTTGCCGCCCAGGCCCGGCAGGCGGTCGAGGAGGCCGACCTCGTCCTCTTCGTGGTCGATGCGAAAGCGGGAGTCACCCCCGGCGACGAGGAGCTCGCGGAGATCCTGCGCTCGTCCCGGCGTGACGTGCTCGTGATCGCGAACAAGCTCGACGACCCTCGTCGCGACTCCGAGGCGCTCGAGTTCCACCGGCTCGGTCTCGGCGACCCGATACCGCTCTCCGCGCTGCACGGGCACGGCACCGGCGACCTCCTGGACGACATCGTCGCGCGGTTGCCGGGAAAGGGGGAACGCCCCGTCGGCGAGGAGGCGATCCGGGTCGCGATCCTCGGCCGACCGAACGTCGGGAAGTCGTCGCTTCTGAACGCGCTGCTCGGGCGCGAGCGGGTGATCGTCTCCGAGGTACCGGGGACCACGCGCGACTCGATCGACACCGTGCTTCGCCGCGGCGAGACGACCTTCGTGCTCGTGGACACGGCCGGTCTCAGGCGCAAACGCAAGCAGCGGCAGGGAATCGAGTACTACTCCGAGCTGCGGGCGCTCGAGGCCGCGGAGCGTGCCGACGTCGCGCTGGTGCTCGTGGACGCGAGCGAAGGCGTCGTCGACCAGGACCTGTCCGTCGCGGATACGGCGCGCAAGGCGCAGTGCGCGACGGTCGTCGTCCTCTCCAAGTGGGACGTGGGTGACGTGCGGATCGAGGACGTGCGGCCGCACCTCGCGAAGCGGCTGCGCCAGCGGCCTCCCATCCTCGCGGTGTCCTCTGCGACGGGAAGGGGCCTCGAGCGGCTGCTCGACACCGTCGAGGATGTCTTCTCCCGGTACGCGGGCCGGATCGCGACCGCGGAGCTGAACCGCGCGCTGCAGGAGCTCCGGGAAGCGCGCCAGCCGCCCGGCCGCCGCGGGCGCCGGCTCAACATCCTGTACGGGACGCAGGTGAGCTCGCGACCACCGCGTTTTCGCGTCTTCGTGAACGACCGCCGGCTGGTCACGCGCGATTACGGGTACTGGGTCGAGAACGAGCTTCGCCAACGCTTTAGGCTCGAGGGCGTGCCCGTCTCGATCGACTTCGTGACCTCCGAATGAGAATCGTCGTCGTGGGGGCGGGGTCGTGGGGCACGGCGTTCGCGTGCCTCTTGCGCGACCGCGGTCACGAGGTGACCCTGGCGGGACGTGATCCCGACCAGATTGCCGCGATCCGAGAAACGAGCCGGAATCCGCGCTACGCCAAGGACGCCGATCTCGGTGGGATCGCGGCAGCCACGATCGCGGACGCCCGCGCAGAGACCGCGGAGCTGGTCGTTGTCGCCGTTCCGTCGAGCGTCTACGGCGAAGTCGTGCCCACGCTTCCGGGGGAAGCGCCCATCCTGAGCCTCACGAAGGGCCTCGATCCCATGACCGGTGAGCGGTTGTCGACGCTGGTCACGGGGCGACCGGTAGCCGTTCTCTCGGGGCCGAACATCGCCGAGGAGATCGCCCGCGGGCTCCCCGCGGCCGCTGTCATCGCGAGCACGGATCTCGCGCTCGCCGTTCGGCTCCAGCTCGCCATCAACTCGCCGATCTTTCGCGTGTACGTGAACGAGGACATCGCGGGCGTGGAGCTCTGCGCCGCGGCGAAGAACGTCATCGCGCTCGCCGCGGGAGGGGCGGACGGCCTCCGCCTGGGCGACAACGCGAAGGCCGCGCTCGTCGCACGCGGGCTCGCCGAGATGGCGCGGCTTGCGGAAGCCGCGGGCGCACGCCCGGATACCTTCGCGGGGCTCGCTGGGATGGGCGACCTGATCGTCACGTGCTGGGCGCCGACGGGCCGGAACCGCCGCGCGGGCGAGCTGATCGCGCAGGGCGCGACCGCAGAGGAGGCGCGCGCGGCGATCGGAATGGTCGTGGAGGGGCTGACGACGGCTCCGGTGCTGCGCGACCTCTCGCACCGGCTCGAGATCGAGCTCCCGATCACCGAAGGCGTCTGCGCGGTGCTCGGCGGGGTGGAGCTCGCCGACCTCGTGCAGCAGCTGATGCGCCGCGAGCCGACGACCGAGTAGCAGGTCAATCGACGTCGGCTCGGCGGTAGCGCCACGTCGCAACGAGCCAGCCCACGAGCGCCACCGCCGGGAGCACGACGAACGCAACGGTCGCCGATCCTGCCGAGGGCGTCACGTCCACGTCGGGCGCGGTCGCGAGGATGGAGTTCGCCCAGCCGACGACGGTGAACCGAGCCGAGCCCTCTGCGAGGTTGGCCACGGCGTTCTCCCACAGGAGCACGAACGCGAGCCCCCACCACGCCGCTCGCCGAAACCAGAAGCCCGCAGCGACGAACACGCCCGCGTACGCGAATCCCGCGAGCGAGGCTGCGAGCAGGGCCGGGAGCGCGACGTCGCCGGCGCCTGCGACAAGCGCGGTGGCGGCGACCGGCAGCGCTGCGAGTGGGACGACGACGGAGGCGGTCGCCAACACAGCCGCCGCAGGAAGCTGCCAGCGCGGCACGGGCTTAAGCCACAGGTAGACGAGGAGGCGATCCTCCACGAGATCGCCGATGGCGGACGTGCCGAGCCACAGGGCCGCGAGCGGTACGACGAGCCCGAGCCCATAGGACGAGACGGCGTCCGCAGCCGCCTGCGCCGGGTCGGAGTCCCAGCGGGCGAAGACTCCGATGACGATCGAGAGAGCTCCGAGGGCCGCGATCCCGAGGAGGCGAGGAACGGTGATCTGCGTTCGAAGCAGGAGCCGGTAGAGGGCGCCGAGCGAACCGCGCGCGGTCGGGCGGGCTCTGGCCGCCGAGGGGGAGTCGAGGGCGCTCATCTCTCCACCACGTAGCGAAAAACGCCCTCGAGGTCGGCGTCGAGCGGGCGAACCTCGAACAGGCGTGCATCTCGATCGCGGGCGATCGGCGCGAGCGCATGCGCCAGCGCGCGAGCGTCGTTCGTGTCGAGCTCGAACGCGTCCTCGCCGTCGAGTCGCACGCCGACGGCGGTCCCGCCCTCGAGCAGCGCGCCCGCGACCTCGCGCGGCCGATCGGTGCGTACTCGGACTCGAAGCGGCCGATCGTCCATGAGCGCGCGGAGCTCGTGGAAGTCGCCGGCCGCGGCCAGCCTGCCCTGAGACATCACGAGGATCTGCGAGCCGAGCCGCTCGACTTCGTCGAGCACGTGGCTGGAGACGATCACACAACGGCCTTCGCTCCCGAGGCGTCGGAACAACGCAACCATGTCCGCGCGCTGGCGCGGATCGAGGCCCGTCAGAGGCTCGTCGAGGACGAGCACGGGAGGGTCGTGCACGATCGCCTGCGCGACCTTCACGCGCTGGCGCATCCCCTTCGAGTACGTGGGCAGCTTGCGGGTATCGGCGGGGTCGAGATCGACGGTCTCGAGCGCGCGAGCAGCGGCTGCGACTGGCTCGGTGAGACCGTGCAGCGTCGCGGCCAGTGCGACGAATCGCCCCGCCGTCAGCGGCTCGAAGACGGCTTCCTGCTGCGGCACCAGCCCGACCAGGCGCGTGACACCCGTGTCCGTTCGAGGGTCTTTCCCGAGCACACGAACGGTGCCCTGGGACGGACGGGCGAGCCCGCACAGCATGCGGAGCATCGTCGACTTGCCGGCGCCGTTCGGCCCGAGCAGCGCGGTCACTCCGGCGCCGATGTCGAAGCTGACATCCGAAACGGCGACGAGCGCCCCGAACCACTTCGACACGCCGTCGGCGACGACGCGGGGCTCGATCGGAGCGGCCGCGCTCAGCGGAATGCCTCCAGTCGCCGGTACCGGAGCCAGCACACCAGGAGTCCGGCCACGATCGCGGCCAAGACACCACCGGTGACGATGCCCGTGGAGAGCTCGCGAACCGGGGACTCGTCGTCGGGCGTCTCCCCGAAGATCCGGTACGAGAGGTCGGCGACTACGAAGGGGAAGCTGAACAGGTCGAGCGCGTTCGGCGCGCCTGCGCTCTCGATCGCCGATCGCACCACGCTCACCGGTACGAAGAGCAGGAGGACCGTCGCCACGGCTGCGGCAGCGCGCCGGGTCGTGAAGCTCGAGACCGCCATCGACAACGAGGCGTAGAGCAGCGCCGTCGCCCCACCGGATGCGAGGATCCGAAGCAGGAGCGCCGGTGTCTCACCCGCGCTCGGCCCGTGCCCGGCGACGGTGAACGCCGTGAACATGAAGACCAAGGGTCCGACCGTGATCAGGAGCATGACCGCGGTGACGGCGACACCCTTGGCCACGAGATAGCGGTTCCGATCGAGCGGGCCGGCGAGGTAGAGCCCTAGCAGCCCCGAGCGCCGATCGGGGCACAGGGCCTCCGGGGCGATGAGCGCGGTGAAGAGCGCGAGGGCGCTCCCGGTGATGAACGCGTAGTCGCCGTAGGTGATGAGGTCGTCGACGGGGAGATCCTCGAGGATCACGGCGAAGGCCACCGAGACGAGAGCAGGGAGGTAGGCGATGGCGAGCGTGATCGCCGGCAGCACCTTGTGTCGACCGCCTCGCCCGAGCCCGAGCACGCGCCGCGCGGTGAACACGGCAAGAGTCGCGATTGCTCGAGCCGCTCGCTCCCGACCGCCCTCGTAGCTGCGATAGCCGAGGTCGAAGAGCCGCGCTCCTCCGGGGGTTGCGCTCACCTTCCGGCCCCGAGGTAGACGTCCTCGAGGGTGCGTCCGCGGGGACCGAGCCGTCGCAGCCCGAGCCCGAGGTCTGCCACCGCATCGCGCACGGCGTCGTGGATCCCGTCCGCGGCGCCGAGACGGAGCACGGCTCCGTCGACGGTCACCTCGTAGCCCTTCGCGGTCAGCACCGCCGCCAGTTCGCCCGCTCGGTCGTCGACCTCGACCACGAGCCCTTCCGGTCCGCGGCGCACGTCCGCGAGCGTGCCGGCGTGTACGACCTCGCCCCCCTCGACGATCACCACCGCGTCGCAGATCCGCTCGACCTCCTCGAGATGGTGGGATGAGACGACGATGTGCATCCCGAACTCGGTGCCGATGCGCCGGATGAGATCGAGCATCTCGGTTCGCTGCACGGGGTCGAGCCCGTCTGTCGGCTCGTCGAGCAGGACGAGCTCCGGGTCGTGGGCGATCGCCGACGCCAGCTTCACGCGTTGTCGCTGCCCGGTCGACATCGCCCCCACCGGCCGGAAGCGCTCCTCGCCGAGCCCGACGAGCCAGAGGGCGTCGTTGGCCCGCTGAACGGATGCTCGGTGGGGGAGCAGGTGCATCTCGGCCAGGTGCCGGACGAGGTCGGTCGCGGCGAGCTCGGACGGCAGGTCGTGGTGCTCCGGCGCGTAGCCGATCCGCGCGCGCAGCTCGATCCCCGCCGTCGCCGGGTCGTGTCCGAGTACGTCGAGAGTCCCACCGTCTCGCGAACGAAGACCGAGCGCGAGCGAAATGAATGTGGTCTTCCCGGCCCCGTTCGATCCGAGCAGGCCCGTGATCCCGGGGCCGATGTCCGCATCGAGACCAGCCAGCGCGACGGTGCGGCCATAGCGCTTGACGACGCCACGAGCGGAGATCACCGCGGGCGCGAGCGTACCGGTGGTGGGGTCAGGCTTCAGCCTGACCTCGTCGTCTGGTTGAAGGCGTTTCGCAGTCTCAAACCGAGGTCAGGCTAAAGCCTGACCCATCGCTGGGTGCACTGAAATGCCGAAGGCCCGCAGTTGCGGGCCTTCGGAGGTGCAATCGGAGGGAATGCCTTTCCCACCCAATCGCGGTTTTGTAAGACGCTCCTGTGAGTTACCTAAGAACGTCCTAAGACCTACCTGGCCGGGAACGTCCTGGCGATGATCCGATCGACGCGGTTCTCGAGCCGGTCGAGCAAGCGGTCGGCGCGCTCCTGCGAGATGCGGTTCATCTCGACCGCCTTCGCCAGCTTGGCCCTGGCGGGAGCGAGCATCGCGGCCTTCAGCTCCGCCACGCTCTTGCCCTGCTTCTCGGCGAGCGCGCCGAGCGACGTTCCAGGAAGAGCGGCCCTGAGCTCCGCGCGGTCGAGCCCGAGGAACTGCGCGGCGGCCGCGAGCAGCCGGTGCCTCCCGAGCTTCGCCCGGAGGGCGTGACCCTTACAGAGGCTGCCTTCGGCGATCCGCTCCTTCAGCATGGCGGCCCGCTCGGCGTTGATCCGGCCCGCCTGCAGCGCGGCATCGACTCTCGCGGTGAGCCGCTCCTTGACCCTCGCCTCCACCTCCGCGACAGTCACTCCCTGCTTCTCGGCAATCTTGGCGAGCCGCGCCTCGCAGCGCGCTCCCTTGTCCTCGGCGCTCTGGCCTGCGAACGCGGCCCCGCCTCCGATCAGCAGCGCGACGGCGCCGGTGACCGCCGCGGCCACATGTCGATTCGCTCTCATCGTTCCCATTCTCCCTTCCCAGTGACGTACAACGACGACCTGCGCTCGCATGCTGGCAGCCGTCTTTGAAGGGGCTTTGAACGATTCGTAAAGCCGCTACGCAGCGGCGCGGACGTAGATGCCGTCCGCGGCCTTCTCCGAGAGCGCGCGGTCGGCCCCGTCCACGGTGACCGTGAGCTGCCCGGCGGCCGGCTGCGCGCTGCGCACCGAGACGTGCGTTCCGGGCACGAGCCCTTCTTCGTAGAACCAGTGCAGGAGATCGCCGTCGTGCTCGGCGAGCCGCATGATCTCGGCCTCGCGCCCGGGGTCGAGATCGCCGAGCGGAACGAGCTCCTTGTTCTCCGCCTGCTCGACCTCCGGCTCGACCGGCCACCCGTGCGGGCAGCGGTCGGGGTGGCCGAGGCGCTCGTTGATGCGCTCGATCATCTCGTCGCTGAACGTGTCGCCGAGCTCGTCCGCGTGGACGTGCGACTCGCCGGCGGTGTAGCCCATGAAGTCGGTGAGGAAGCGCTCGATGATCCGGTGCTTGCGTACGACCCGCTTGGCCCGCTCCGTCCCCGTGGGGGTGAGGATGGCCTCCTTCTGGTCGCCGCGCTCGACCAGCCCGTCGGCTTCGAGCCGCTTCAGCATCTCTCCGGCCGACGCGCGCGAGACTCCGAGCATCTCGGCCACCCTCGCGGCGATCGCGGTCGAGCCGGTGGACGGCCGGTACTCCCCGATCGGGAAGGCGAGGAAGTAGATCGTCTCCAAGTACTCGTCGACGGAGTGGCCGTGCGGCTGCGCCATCCCTGAATCCTAGTTGCAGTCGTCTGAGGAGCTAGTCCGCCGCGCCCAACTCCCAGGCATTTCGCCAGGAGAGGAGATAGACGAGCGGGGCCGCGATCGCGACCAGGAGCAGTGCGGAAGGGGCGACGGTCGAGTACGCGCCGATCGCCGTTCCCGCCCAGATCTCCGTCGCCAGCGTGTCGAAGCCGATCGGGCGCAGAAGCAGCGTCGCCGGCAGCTCCTTCACGGTGCTGAGGAAGACGAGCGCCGCGCCGGCGAGCATTCCGGAGCGAGCGAGCGGGAGGACGACGGCCGTCGTCGCGCCGAGGGGTCGCCGGCCGAGCGACCTGGCCGCCTCTTCGAGCCGCGGGCTCACGGTGTCGAGCGACGCGCGCGTCGACGCGAGCGCATAGGGCATGAAACGGACGAGGTACGCGAACAGAAGCAAGCCGAAGCTCTGGTAGAGGATGCCGCCGATGCGCGCTCCGAAGAACACCAGCGCGAGCGCGACCGCGATTCCGGGCAGTGCGCTCGGAAAGAGTGTGAGTCGTTCGAGCCAGCGTGAGAGAGTCGACGGATAGCGCCACGCGAGCAGCGCCGCGGGGAGGACGAGGAGAACGCCGAGCATGGCCGCCGAGCCGGCTGCCAGCGCGGAATTGAAGGCCGCTTCCCACGCGACGTCGCCTCGTCCGGCGATCGGATCGGCGACCGCGGTCCACCAGACGAGGACGCCGAGGGGCAGCACGAGGAAGACGCCGACGACCGCGGAGGCGAACGCGAGCGCGGGCCAGCGCCAGCCGCCGAGTCGGATGGCCTGGGCCGAGCGGCCCGCTCCCGGTGTGCTCCGATGGATTGCGCCCCGCAGCCTGAACCGTCCTGCCACGAGCACGACGACGACGGCGAGCGCGACGAGCACGAGTGCGAGAATCGCCGCCGCCTCCAGCGCGAGGAGCGCCTCGTAGCGCACGTAGATCCCGGTTGTGAGCGTCGAGTAGCCCATGAGCGAGACAGCCCCGAAGTCGGACAGGACGTACAGGGCGACGAGCAGCGCCGCGGCGGCGAGCGAGGGCCGGAGGGACGGGAGCGTCACGCGGAGGAACACCTCGAGTCGACCGGCTCCGAGGCTGCGCGCGGCCTCCTCCGCCGAGGGATCGACGCTTCGTAAGCCAGCAGCGGAGAGTAAGAAAACGTAAGGGTAGGTCGCGAGCGTCAGGGCGAGCAGAGCTCCCCAATACCCGTTCAGCTCGGGAACCGTCTCGACGCCGAGCGGCTCGAGCGCCTGCTGAAACAGTCCGCGCGGAGCGAAGGCGCCGAGGAGCGCGAGCGCGGCGACGAAGCTCGGGATGACCAGAGGGAGCGAAGCGGCGAGGCCCCAGAACCGCCGGCCGGGCAGATCCGTGCGAACGACGAGCCAGGCGAGCGGGACGCCGATGGCCAGTGCCGCGGCCACGACGCCGCCGCAGAGCAGGACGGTGGCGACCGTGAGCTCGACCGCGGTCGACGCGGAGACGAGCGCCCGGGCGTCCGCATCGGCGGAGAGTGCCCGCAGTCCGAGGTATGCGAGCGGGAGCGTCGCCGCGCCCGCGACGACGCCGGCGACGAGGACGAGGACGAGCGGCGCGCGACGGCGGGACGGCGAGTCCGCGGCCGCCGCGCGGCTGCTCACTTGATGTAGCCGAGCTCCAGGAGGAGCCGGACGGCCGGTGCGAGATCCGCCGAGAGCCGCCCGAGGCTGTACTTGGGGCCGCGGATCTCCGTCAGCGCGGGCAGCCCGGGCCGGCGCGGCACGCCCTTGATCACGGGATACTCGGCGGCACCGGGGCCACGCGCGATGAAGCGCTGCGCCCACTTCGAGTGGAGGAAGTCGACGAACCGCTGAGCCGTCGCGCTCTTCTTCGTGGACGCGACGATGCCGACGCCGGCAGCGAGCACGAGGTTGCCCGGGTCACCCGCTCGGAACCAGTGGTTGGCGATCGGCAGGTCCGGCGTGTCCGCGAGGACGTTGTAGAGGTAGTAGTGGTTGACGAGACCTGCCTCGATGTCGCCGCGCCCGACTGCTTGCACGACCGAGGTGTTGTTCGGATAGAAGCGCACGTCGTTCGACTGCAGGCCGCGCAGCCAGGTTCGCACGCGGGCCTCGCCGAAGAGGTTGATCGTGGCGCCGAGGAACGCCTGGAACGACGCGTTCGTGGGTGCGACGCCGATCTTCCCCTTCCAGCGCGCATTCGTGAGCCCCCAGACCGAGGCGGGAAGCTGCTGGCGCGGGACTGCCTGCGTGTTGTAGACGAGCACCCGCGAGCGCGCGCTCGTCCCGACCCAGCGGCGGCTGGGCGTCGAGAACCTCGACGGGACCCTCCCGACGGTCTTCTGCGGGAGCCGGGCGAGCAAGCCCCGCGCGCCGACGAGCCCTAGCGTCCCTGGCTCCTGCGACCAGTACACGTCTGCAGGGCTGTTGCCTCCCTCTTCGACGAGCGCGGTGGCGAGGGACGCAGATGAGGCGTAGCGAACGTTCAAGGTGATGCCCGTCTCGCGCGTGAATCGATCCATGATCGGCTTGACGAGAGCGGCGTCACGGCCCGAGTAGACCGTCAGCGACGTCGTCTGAGCCGGCGCCGTGGACGCGCCGGTCACGAAGACAAGAGCCGCCATGCTCGTGGCCAGTGCGATTCCGATCAGCTTCCTATGCATGTTTCCTCTCCGTGTAAGCCTTGCCTCAACAGTGATGTAAGGCATACCTTACACAGAGACTGGAGCTCAGTCCAGGACGGGAACTCGGCCGTCGTGCACGCGGATCGAGACGCGCGACCCGAGTGGGACGAACTCCGTGGACGGGCGGTGTGAAACGAGCTCGACGCCGTCGAGCAGGACGCGGTAGAAGACGTCGTGACCGCGGAACTCGCGCCCGACGACCTCCGCCGCGCCCGCGGGGTCGAGCTCGAGTTGGAGCAGCTCCGGCCGCAGGAGCACCTGCGCGGCCTCGTGCGCCGAGGCGCCGTTGGCCGGAAATGCACCGACCGAGGTCTCGACCAGCCCGCTGACCACGGGGCCCGTGAGGACGTTCGCCGCTCCCACGAACTCCGCCGCCCAGCGTGACACGGGCGAGAAGTAGAGCTCCTCGGAGGTCCCTTCCTGGACGACCTTCCCGTCCCGCATGAGCGCGATACGGTCGGCGACCGAGAACGCCTCCTCGCGATCGTGGGTCACGAGGACGACCGTGACGCCGAGCGGGCGGATGATCTCCGTGACCTCGCTGCGCAGCGACTCGCGGAGCGAAGGATCGACGTTCGACCACGGCTCGTCGAGGAGCACGAGCTCGGGCGCGGGCGCAAGCGCGCGCGCCAGGGCAACGCGTTGCTGCTGGCCGCCCGAGAGCTGGTGTGGGTATCTGGCGCCGAGAGCGTCGAGCCCGACGATGGAGAGCAGCTCGGACACGCGCCCCGGCCGCGTTCGCCGCGATAGGCCGAAGCCGACATTCTCCGCGACCGTCAGATGCGGGAAGAGCGCATAGTCCTGGAACACCATCCCGACACGACGCTTCTCCGGAGGCACCCAGGTGCCGCGGCCGCCGACCTGACGCCCGGCGACCTCGACGGTGCCCGAGTCGGGGCGCTCGAACCCGGCGACGAGCCGCAGGAGCGTGGTCTTTCCGCAGCCCGACGGACCGAGAAGCGCCACGATCTCGCCGCGCTCGACGCAAAGTGACGTCTCGTCGACGGCAGCGACCTCGCCGAAGCGCTTCGTAACGCCGTCGAGGCGGATCATCGAGCAGGTCATGTAAGGGAGACCTTACACCGCGAACCGCCTCCGTGACCGCGCCGGAGGCGCCAAGTTGCAACTTGTAACTTGGCGCAGGTGCCGCTCGCGGAGATCTACCCGCTCGTCACCGCCCGCGCGCTGGCGCGTCCGTTCACGTACGAGGTCGAGGACGGGGTGGAGCGAGGAGCGGTGGTCTCGATCTCGCTCGGCGGGCGGCGGGTGCGCGGTGTCGTCGTTCGCGTGGGGGTCGAGGCGCCGGCCGGCGTCGCGATCGCTTCCACCGGACCTGTCGTCGACCAGGTATCAGAGCCGCTCGTCGAGCTTGCCTTATGGCTCGCCGAGTACTACGGCTCGACACCGGCCCGAGCGCTCGCGCTCGTCGCACCGCACGCCCGCGCCAGGCGAGGTGAGCGGCGGGCGCCGACACGGCGGGATGCCTTCGCGGGAGAGGCCGAGCCCGAAGAGCTGACAGCGGCCCAGCTCGCGGCGATCGAGCAGATCACGGCAGCGCTCTCCGGCGGCGGAGATCACATACTCCTGCACGGCCCGACGGGAAGCGGCAAGACGGAGGTCTACCTCCAGGCCTGTGCAGCGGCGCTCGCTCGCGGGCTCGGAGCAATCGTGCTCGTCCCCGAGATCGCCCTGACGCCGCAGACGGTGGGTCGGTTCGCTGCCCGTTTCGGCGAGGGCATCGCGGTTCTGCACTCGGCGCTCGGCGAGGCGGAGCGGCGGGACGAGCGCGAGCGGATCGGAAGCGGCGAGGCGCGCGTCGTCATCGGCGCCCGTTCCGCCGTCTTCGCGCCCGTCCGCGATCTCGGGCTCATCGTCGTGGACGAAGAGCACGATTCGTCGTTCAAGCAGGAGTCGGATCCGCGGTACGACGCGCGTACCGTGGCCGCCAAGCGAGCAGCGCTGGAAGGTGCGGTCGCGGTCTACGGCAGCGCGACGCCGCGGGTGGAGAGCTGGGCGCGCCTGCGGCGGCTCGAGCTTCCGTCGCGCATCGGGGCGCCCATGCCCACGGTGCGGCTCGTCGACCTGCGGCGCGAGGCCGGCTACCCGCTGTCGGCGCCGTTGCTCGCGGAGCTGGCCGCGGTCGAGGAGCGTGGCGGTCGCGCGGTGCTGCTCTTGAATCGCCGCGGCGTCTCCGGGGCGATTCACTGTCGCGCCTGCGGAGTCTCTCGCCGGTGCCGGAGCTGCGACGTGACGTTGACCCTGCACCGCGACGGGCGCCTGCGCTGTCACCACTGTGGGTACTCCGAGGAGCTTCCCCCGCAGTGCCCGGAGTGCGGATCCGTCGAGCTGGCTCGCATCGGCGCGGGAACCCAGCGACTCGAGGCCGAGCTCGCACGCCGCGTGCCGGGGCTCGAACGGATCCGGCTGGACGCCGACACGACGGCGAAGCCCGGAGCGCTTCACGAGGCGCTGGAACGGTTCACAGGCGCGCGTGCCGCGGTGCTCATCGGGACGCAGATGGTGGCAAAGGGTCATCACTTCCCCGGTGTTTCGGTTGCGGCCGTCGTGGATGCGGACACCGGGTTGGCGTTTCCGGACTTCCGCGCCGAGGAGCGGACGTTTCAGCTCGTCACGCAGCTCGCGGGGCGGAGCGGGCGTGACGCGCCGGGGAAGGTCCTCGTACAGACCTTCCAGCCGGACGCGACTCCCCTTGCCTTCGCGGTCCGCCACGACGTCGCAGGCTTCCTCGCGCGCGAGCTCGCGCGCAGGGAGGAGCTTGGCTACCCGCCCTTCGGTCATCTCGTCTCGATCGTCGTCTCCGGCGCCGAGGCGGCGGCGCCGCTGCGAGTCCTGAGCGAGCTCCGCGGCGCCCTCGCCGATGCGGGTGCCGGCCTGCTCGGCCCGGCGCCGCTCCTCCGGCTGCGCGGCCGGCATCGGGCCCAGCTGATCGCGAAGACGCCCTCCCCGCGCGCGTTCGCGACCCGTGCGGCAGCGTTGCTCGCCGCGGCCGCGCCGGCGATGCGCCGCGACCGGCTGTCCGTGGTCGTCGACGTCGATCCGCAGTCGCTGTAGCGCGTCCAAGTAACAGACTGTTGCTTGGTTAGACTCGTCGCCCGATGAGCCACGACGCCGAGCATCTCCACGAGCACGAGCCACGACCACGAACACGAGGACGACGAGCAGCACGAGCACGAGGCGGACGAGCAGGAGCTCGAGCTCGAAGCCCGGCGCATGCTCGCGCTCGCGCGCATCCGACAGTACGGCGATCCCGTGCTGCGCATGAAGGCGCGGGAGATCGAGGCTGTCGATGACGACGTTCGCCGCCTGGCCGAGCGGATGACCGCGCTGATGCACGAGGCACAGGGCGTCGGGCTCGCGGCGACGCAGGTCGGAGTCCTCAGACGACTCTTCGTCTTCACGGATGCGGGCGAGGATCGCGTGCTGGTGAATCCCGTGATCACCGAGCGCTCCGGCAAGGTCGAGGTGGACGACGAGGGATGCCTGTCGCTGCGAGAGGTGCTCGTGCCGGTAGAGCGTTCGATCGCGGTCACCGTCGAAGGCCTCGACGGGGACGGCGAGCCGGTGAAGCTCGAGCTCGAGCTGCCCTCGGCGAGGGTCGTGCAGCACGAGCTCGACCACCTGGACGGCGTGCTCATCCTCGATCGCACCGATGACGAGTCCCGGCGCGCGGCGCAAGGCAAGCTCCGGCCGCAGCCCGTGCTCGGTTCTCGTTGAGGATCGCGGTCGCCGCGACCGCGCCCTTCGGCGCCGATGTCCTGAACCGGCTTGCGGCCACGCACGAGATCAGCGTTCTCCTCACTCGACCGGATGCGCCCGCTGGACGCGGACGAAAGCTCAGGTCGCCTCCGGCCAAGGACGCCGCAGAGGCGCTCGGAATCCCGGTGTTGCAACCCGACCCGCTCGAGGCCGGGTTGGAGCTCGGTGCGGAGACGGTGGTCGCAGTTGCCTATGGCCGCCTCGTACCCGAGCCGCTGCTCCACGAACGCCTCTGGCTGAACGTGCATCCGTCGCTCCTCCCACGCTGGCGGGGCGCGGCTCCGGTGGAGCGCGCGCTGATGGCCGGGGACGAGGAGACCGGCGTCACGATCATCGAGCTCGTGAAGGAGCTCGATGCCGGGCCGATCGCGGCGCAGAGAGGCTTCGAGATAGAGCCGGAGGATGACGCCGGGGCGCTCTTCGCCAGGGCTGCGCCGCTCGCGGTCGAGCTCCTGGCCGACGTTCTCGAGGAGCCGGAGCGGGCGTAGTCGACCTCAGCCCGACGAGGGCGTCACGTACGCGGACAAGATTGCCGCCGCGGATCGCGTCCTCGATCTCTCGCGACCGCCCGTGGCGCTGGTGAATCAGGTCCGCGCGCTCTCCCCGCACATCGGTGCACGTGCTCGACTTCACGAGCGCGACGTGACGGTCTGGCGCGCGCGAGTCTCGGACGACCGCTCGTTCGAGCCGCTCGAGGTGCAGCCCGACGGGGGCCGCAGGATGGACTACGGCGCATGGCTTCGCGGGCTGAGATAAGTCGGGCTCGACGGGCGGCGTACCAGGTCCTCCTGCGCGTCTTCGAAGACGACGCGTACGCCGACCATGCGTTCCGCACCGCCGCAGCCGGCCTGGACGAGCGAGACCGCGCGCTCGCGCAACGCCTGGCGTACGGCGCCGTGCAGCGGGTGCGGACGCTCGATCACGCGATCCAGACGCTCGGACGGCGCAAGGTGCACCGGCTCGACCCGCCGGTCCGAGCGGCTCTGCGCCTGGGCGCGTATCAGCTGGCGTTCGTCGACGGGGTTCCGCGCTATGCGGCCGTGAACGAGTCGGTCGAGCTCGTTCGCGCGGCCGGCCTCGTACGCGCGGTCGCATTCACGAACGCTGTCCTCCGACGGCTCGCCGAAGGAATCGACACCCTGCTGGAGGCGCTCCCGGAAGCGAGCGCGGGCGAAGCCGCGCTCAAGCATTCCTATCCGGACTGGGTGGCGGAGACGTGGTGGCGTGACCTCGGCGCGTCGGGAGCAAGCCAGCTCATGCACGCGCAGAACGAGCCGGCGGAGGTCGCCGTTCGTCTCCTCGAGGGCGAGATCGCGGGCAGCCTCGATCCCGACATCCCCGGCGCCTGGATCGTCGACCGGATCGACGAGAGCGCTCTGGCCGAAGGCCGCATCTGGCCGCAAAGTCGTGCGTCGCAGCTCGTGGGGCTCGCGGTCGGCGCGCGCGCAGGCGAGCGGACGCTCGATCTCTGCGCCGCCCCCGGAGGCAAGGCGACGATGCTCGCCGGGGAGGTCGTCGCCGTCGACGTGAACGAGGCACGGGCGCACGAGCTCGAGGTGACGGCGCGTCGGCTCGGAGCGTCCAGCGTGCAGGTCGTCGTCGCGGACGGCCGCAAGCTGCCGCCGGAGCTCGTCGGCTTCGACCGTGCCCTCGTGGATGCGCCCTGCTCGGGTCTCGGCGTGCTCAACTCGCGACCCGATCTGCGCTGGCGCGCCGAGCCGCTTCCAGCTCTTCAACTCGAACTTCTGCGGGCGGCGGCAGAGCGCGTCAGGCCTGGCGGAGCGATCGTCTACTCGGTGTGCACGATCAACGCCGAGGAGTCGGAGGCCGTGGTCGATGCCTCCGAGCTCGAGATCGATCCCACGCTCGCCGAGGAGTGGCCGCAGTTCCGGCATCCCCGGAGGCCCGAGTTCCTGCAGACGCTCCCGCACGTCCACGGCACGGCGGGCTTCTTCGTCGCGAGAATGCGTGCCCGAGGCACGAGTCCGTCCTAGGATCGAAGTCGTGGATGACGAGCTTTTCGAACGGGTGCTCGAGCTCGCAGAGCATGGACGCGGGACGACGCACCCAAATCCGGTGGTCGGAGCGGCCGTGGTCGCGGCGGGCGCGGTCGTGGGGGAGGGCTGGCACGAGCTGAAGGGCGGGGCGCATGCCGAGGTCAACGCGCTTGCGGACGCAGGCGAGAGGGCCCGCGGCGCCACGATGTACGTGACGCTCGAGCCCTGTGCGCACCAGGGTGACACGCCGCCCTGCGCCGACGCGCTGATCGAGGCGGGCGTCGCGCGAGTCGTCGCGGGACAGCTCGACCCTCACCCGGATCACACCGGAGGTCTCGCGCGGCTCGAGCAGGCAGGCATCCAGGTGGAGCTCGCGACGGGCGAGATCGCGTTCCGCTGCCGTCAGCAGATCGAGGAGTGGCGGACGTGGGTTACCGCGAAGAGACCGTTCGTGACCTACAAGGTCGCCGTGTCACTGGACGGGCGGATTGCCATGCCCGATTCGCGCTGGGTCAGCGGGGAGGACTCGCGCCGCCTCGTGCACGTGCTGCGAGCGGCGTCGGACGCCGTGGCGGTCGGCATGGGAACCGTGCGCTGGGAGAACCCCCGGCTCGACGCACGCGGCGTCCCCGTCGTCCGCCAGCCGCGCCGCCTGGCCTTCGGACGCGGCCCGCTGCCGCCCGACTCGGAGCTGGAGCTGCGCTCCGGAGCCCTCCGAGAGGAGCTCGAGGCCCTTGCCGACGACGGTGTGCAGTCGCTCCTCCTCGAGGGTGGACCGACGCTGGCCGCGGCGTTCCTGGAGCAGGATCTCGTCGACAAGCTGCTCGTGTTCGTCGCTCCGAAGCTCTCGGGCGACGGCTCGGGGATGCTCGCCGGGCTCCCGGCGCCGATCGCGCTCACCCGCCTCGAGTCGCGTCCGATCGGAGACGACGTCGTGATCCAGGGTTACGTCCACGAGCCCTGAGCTACCGTCTTCGCCATGTTCACCGGCATCGTGCGCGAGCTCGGCAGGGTCGGCTCGGCCGAGGGCGGCGCGGCCGGCCTGGCGCTCGTCGTCGAAGCGCCGGGAACGGCCGCGCAGCTGAGCGCGGGCGACTCGATCTCGGTCAGCGGAGTCTGCCTCACGGCCGAGTCGATCGAGGGCTCGCGGATCTCGCTGCACGCCGTTCCCGAGACGCTCTCCCGCTCGACGCTCGGCCGTCTCGCGTCGGGCGATGCGGTGAACGTCGAGCCGGCCGTGCGGGCCGGCGATCCGCTCGGCGGCCACTACGTCCAGGGCCATGTCGACGCCGTGGGCCGCGTGCAGTCGGTGGAGGCGGAGGGCGAGGGGCTTCGGGTCTTCGTCGAGGCGCCGCCCGAAGTGCTCCGCTACTGCGTCATGAAGGGCTCGGTCACGATCGACGGCGTCTCGCTGACCGTCGCCGAGCTCGATCCCGAGGGGTTCGTCGTCGCGCTCGTCCCGCACACGCTCGAGGCGACGACGCTCTCGGCTCTCGCGCCCGGCCAGGAGGTCAACCTCGAGGCCGACGTGCTCGCGAAGTACGTCGAGCGACTCCTCGAGTGGGATCAAGGGCTTGCTTCGGAATGATCGCCTCGACATGGCCGTTGATTTCGAAGTGAGCCCCTGATCCCACGGGCTACGATCAGAGCGATGAGCGCAGTCAAGGAGCCGGAGACCCTCTCCCCGTTCTCGACGATCGAGGCCGCGATCGAGGACTTCCGCTCGGGCAAGTTCGTCATCGTCGTCGACGACGCCGATCGTGAGAACGAGGGCGACCTGACGATTGCGGCGCAGTTCGTCACGCCCGAGGCCATCAACTTCATGGCGACGCACGCGCGGGGGCTCATCTGCCTCTGTCTCACGCCCGAGCGCTGCGACGAGCTGGCGCTGCGGCCGATGACGGATCACAACGAGACGCCGCTCGGCACGGCGTTCACCGTCTCGATCGAGGCGCGGGAGGGTGTTTCCACCGGGATCTCGGCAGCGGACCGCGCGCGCACCATCCAGGTAGCGATCGACCCTGGCTCGAGCCCGCACGACCTCGTCCAGCCGGGCCACGTCTTCCCCCTGCGGGCGAAGCCGGGTGGCGTCCTCCAGCGATCGGGGCAGACCGAGGCCGCCGTCGATCTCGCCCGTCTGGCCGGGCTCATCCCCGCCGGGATCGTCTGCGAGATCATGAACGAGGACGGCACGATGGCTCGGGTTCCCGACCTCTCCGTGTTCAGCCGGCAACACGACTTGAAGATGATCACCGTCGCCGATCTGATCGAGCACCGGCGGCGCATGGAGAAGCTGGTGGAGCGCGTGGTCTCGGTTCGGCTGCCGACCGACCACGGCGAGTTCCAGGCGATCGCCTACCGCGAGCTCATCGCCGACAAGCAGCACGTCGCGCTCGTCAAGGGCGAAGTCGAGGGCGCCGAGAACGTGCTCGTCCGGGTGCACTCGGAGTGCCTGACCGGCGACGTCTTTCACTCGCTCCGCTGCGACTGCGGCGAGCAGCTCGAGCTCGCGCTGGCGCGCATCGAGGCCGAGGGTACGGGCGTCCTCTTGTACATGGCTCAGGAGGGCCGTGG
This sequence comes from uncultured Actinomycetes bacterium, assembly GCA_963850485.1. GTDB lineage: Bacteria > Actinomycetota > Thermoleophilia > Gaiellales > Gaiellaceae > GMQP-bins7. The sequence continues at coordinate 189,744 of CAWKLR010000019.1, forward strand.
AATCGGCCTTCTGAACAAGCTCAAGGCGTACGAGCTGCAGGAGAGCGGGTTGGACACGGTCGAGGCAAATCTCGAGCTCGGGTTTCCCGCCGACGCACGCGATTGGGGGATCGGAAACCAGATCCTCGCCGATCTCGGCCTGACCACGATCAGGATCCTCACGAACAACCCGCGCAAGCTCACGGGTCTGGACGGGTTCGGGCTGACCGTCGTCGAGCAGGTGCCGATCGAGGTCGAGCCGCAGGTGGAGAACGCCCGCTACCTCACCGCGAAACGTGAGAAGCTCGGACACACGATCATGAGGCTGCACCACCAGGGAGCGCGCCTCGAGCCCGACCTCGAGCCGGAGAGCGACGCATGAACCGAGACGGCGACGGCGACACCGACATCGACATCGACGACTCGAGCGAGAACGTCCTCTCGGAGTGGCCGCGGGCCGTCGACGAGCCGGGCGCGAGCGACGAAGCCGTGAGCGGCGTGGGCCCGACGGCCAGACCTGCTGACGCAGCGGAGACATGGTCGATCGCAGCCCCCGCTCCCGAGGTGGAGGAGCCCGAGCCCGAGCTGCTCGATCCCGATCCCGAGCCCGATCCCGAGCTGCCCGAGCCGGAGGCGGTCCCACGCGACTCCGAACCGCTCGAGTCGGAGCCCGATGCCGAGAGCGGGACCGCGATCGCCGTCCCGCCTTCGCTCGAGCACGCGGCCGGGGAGCTGGAGATCCCGGAGGGATACGCCGTCCTCGAAGGCGTTCCCGACGGCGGCAGGCGCGCCGTGGGGCTCGTCGTCTCCCGCTTCAACGGCAACGTCACGTCGCGTCTCCTCGACCGTGCCCTCCAGGAGCTCGAGGCTGCGGGCGTGCGCCGCGATGCAATCACGATCATGGTCGTGCCTGGCGCTTTCGAGCTCCCTGTCGCAGCCACTGCGCTCGCCAAGACCCGCCGCTTCGCGTGCATCGTCGCCCTCGGCTGCGTCATCCGCGGAGACACTCCGCATTTCGATTACGTCGCGAGCGAGGCGGCGAGCGGGCTGCAGCTCGCGGCCCTCGAAACGGGCGTTCCCGTCTCGTTCGGCCTCCTGACGCTCGATCGCGTCGAGCAGGCCGAGCCGCGCGTCGAGAAGGGCGCCGAGGCCGTGCGCAGCGCGCTCGAGATGGCGGACGTCTTCTCGCACCTCCGGGCAGCCGCGTCCCGGTAGGGGCCGGGCATGCCCGGCCTCTACGCTGGCATGACAGCCGCGAGCGGGCGAGGCATGCCTGGCCCCTACGACCACCCTGCTCGACCCGGTACCATGCTTCGCCGCATGTCCAAGGTCTGCGCGATCTGTGGGAAGAAGCCCGGCTTCGGCAACAACCGGAGCCATTCGATGGTCGCCACGCGGCGTCGCTTCAATCCCAACCTGCAACGCGTCCGCGTGCTCCTCGAAGGTCACCCGACGCGGGCCTACGTCTGCACGCGCTGCCTCAAGGCCGGCAAGGTCCAAAAAAGCGCTCTAATCCGGCGAAGCACGAGTGCTCCTCGCCGCGGATACCGCAGCGAGAAGCACTAAGCTCGCGCCGTGGAACGCGGCCACCATGTCCTCGCGGCGACCGAGTTCGGCAACGTCTCGGTAACCGAGGCGGCGATTGCACAGATCGTTCGCTACTCGGCGGCCGAGAGCTACGGCGTCGTCGCTCTCGTCGGGCAGGGAATGTGGTCGCGCTTCCGCTCCGGCAAGAAGGGCGTCGAAGTCGAATGGCGTGACGACGGGCTCGCGATCGAGCTGAGCGTGGTCGTCGAGCGCGGGCTCAAGCTCGCCGAGGTTGCGACGGCCGTGCGCGCCCGCGTGCTCTACGAGCTCGAGCGGATGACCAACCTGCCGATCGCGGCGCTCGAAGTCCACATCGACAAGGTTCGAGGGCGTTAGGGGCCTATCCGGAAAGTGGCTCAGAGCGCCTGGCATATGCGACGCACCGCGATGCGGCGTCCTCAGTCGCGCCGATATGCCTGCATATCGGCACTCCCTGCGTCCTTGCCTCCCGGCACGTCTCATATGCCATCCACCGTGACCACTTCCCGGACAGGCCCCTAGCGATGCAGCTCGAGATCGTGCGCGAGGTCACCCGGGCTGCGCTCAAGAACCTCGAAGCGCACCGACAGCGGATCGACGACCTCAACGTCTATCCGGTGCCCGACGGCGACACGGGCACCAATCTGGTGCTGACGTTGCGCTCGATCGTCGAGACGCTCGACACCTCGAGCGCCGAGGGGAGCGAGGCGGTCGCGAAGGAGGTCTCGCGCGCGGCGTTGATGGGCGCTCGTGGGAACTCGGGCGTGATCTTCTCGCAGATCGTGCGCGGATTCGTCGACGTGCTCGGCCGCTCCGACGACGTGAGCACTCCGCGCCTGCGCCGCGCGTTCCGGGGTGCGAGCGATGCCGCGTACCGGGCCGTCAAGCGTCCGGTCGAGGGAACGATGCTCACCGTCATTCGCGAGATGGCCGAGGAGGGGGAGCGGAAGGAGAACCGGCGCCTTCCGCCTCCGAAGTTCCTCGCCGCAGTGCTCGCTCGCGGGGAGGACGCGGTGGAGCGCACGCCCGAGATGCTCGACGTCCTCCGCGACGCAGGTGTCGTCGACGCTGGCGCCGCGGGGCTCGTGGAGATCACGCGCGGTCTCGCGCTCGGCATGGCCGGCGAGGAGATTCCGGATGCGCCCGTCGCGAGCGAGGCTCTGGGCTTCGACGCGATCCACCTGGAGCTGTCGGCCTTTCGCTACTGCACGGTGTTCGTCGTCGAAGGGGAGAGCCTCGACCAGGCGGCCCTGGAGGGCGTGCTCGAGCCACTCGGGGATTCGCTCCTCGTCGTCGGCGACGAGACCGCGCTCAAGGTGCACGTCCACACGGATGACCCCGGGCTCGCCCTCTCGGCGGCGATCGCGGTCGGGGTCGTCGAGGGCATCGAGATCGCGAACATGCACATCCAGACCACCCAGAGGGAGGAGCGTCTCTCCGAGGCAGCGGGGACCCTGAGCCCGCTGCCGGCGTTGACGACACTCGAGACCGGTCTCGTCGCCGTGTGCCCCGGACGCGGCAACCGCGGTCTCTTCGAGCAGTACGGCGCGACGAGGGTCATCGAGGGCGGTCAGACGATGAACCCGTCGGCCGCGGAGATCGTCGAGGCCATCGAGGCGACGCCCGCTCCGGAGGTGATCGTCCTCCCGAACAACGCGAACGTCATCCTCACGGCCGAGCAGGCGGTGGAGCTCAGCTCGAAGCCCGTGCGCGTCGTCCCGTCCCGCTCCGTGCAGGCCGGTTTCGCCGCCGTCGCCCGCTACATCCCGACGCTCTCTCCCGAGGAGAACGAGGCCGCCATGCTGGAGGCGCTGGCTTCGGTGGCGACGGGCGAGGTCACGGTCGCCTCGCGCGATGCGAAGCTCGACGGCATCACGATCCGCAAGGGTGCGTTTCTCGGGCTCGTCAACGACTCCGCGGTCGTGTCCGACGAGGATTTCGACGCGGTCGTCAAGCACGTCGTCGGCCGTGTGCTCGAAGGCGAGCGCGAGTGGCTGGCCCTGCTTGCGGGCGAGGATGCGCCGCCGCTCGACGAGCTGGTGGCAGCCCTCCAGCACGAACATCCAGATGTGGAGATCGAGCCGCACGACGGGGGGCAGCCGCACTATCCGTTGCTTCTGGTCGCGGAGTGAGCTCGTAGGCGTGGGGCGGCCGATTCGCGTGCTGCTCGTCGAGGACAACGAGGTGTACCGCGCGTCTCTCGAGTTCCTGCTCGACCGGTACGACGGGCTCGACGTCGTCGGTTCCGTGGCGCTGGGCGGCGCGGCGGCCGTAGCCTGCTCCGAGCTAGAAGCGGACGTCGTCGTGATCGATTACCGGCTTCCCGACCTCGACGGCTCCGAGGTAGCGGTGGAGCTTCGCGAGCGCTGCACCGAGGCTTCGGTCGTCTTCCTCAGCGCGTCCGCCGGCGTGGACGAGACCGCCGCGGCGCGAAGTGCCGGGGTCGCCCTCGTGCGCAAGGACGAGGGGGTCGAGGTGCTCGTCGGCGCGGTGCGGGCGGCGATGAAAAGATAGGACCATGAATCTCACCGCCGAGAACACCGCTGTCGTCCTCGACTCGACGTCGGACTACGTCGACGCCCCTTCGCGCTTCTCCAACATGCGCTTCGTCCCGCTGTACGTGCGCTTCGGCGACGAGACGTTCAAGGACTACACGGAGCTCGGGCCCGCCGAGTTCTACGCGAAGCTCCGTACGTCCCCGGTTCTACCCGCGACCTCGCAACCCACGCCGCAGGACTTCCTCCAGACGTACGAGAGCCTCGCGGGCTACGAGCGGATCTACTCGCTCCACGTCTCTGCCAAGTTGTCCGGCACGTTCCAGAGCGCGGAGCTCGCCGCTTCCGAGCTCGGCGGGGACCGAGTGCGCACGGTCGACTCGAAGACGGCGTCGCTCGCGATCGCGATGCTCGCGCACGCGATCCAGCGTCGTCTCGCGCGCGGCACGACCGATGTCGAATTGGCAGCGTTGATCGAGCGCTTCCAGCGGGAGAACACCGTCGTCTTCACGCTCGAGACGCTGGAGTACCTGCAGCGCGGTGGTCGCATCGGCCGGGCGGCGGCGCTCGCGGGCTCGCTCTTGAACGTCCGCCCGATTCTGGGCGTGCAGGACGGCGAGGTGATTGCGGTCGCGCGCGTGCGTGGGCAGAAGAAGGCACTCGCGGAGTTCGAGCGCCGTTTCGCGGAAGCGACCGAGGATCGCCCGGGACTGCGGGTCGCGATCGCGCACGCCGACGCTCCGGAATGGGTCGGAACGTTGAGCGAGCTCGTGTGGCGTGTTCGCCCCAAGGCCGAGATCGAGTTCACTGCCACTCTCGGCGCCGTCGTCAGCACGCACACGGGCCCGGGCGCCGTCGGCTTCTTCTGGTTCCAGGATGAGTGAGGGCCGAGGGGTCAGGCTTCAGCCTGACCCCGGTCTTGGGTGGTCGCCGACCTCACACCGAGGTCAGGCTGAAGCCTGACCCCAGCCGGACCGCCGTGCGGCTTCCTTTGAGTTTCGCCGGTGCAGCTGCTCCCGATCTCTGGCCCCGCCCGCGCAGCGTCCCGAGGCCGGAGCGCCTCGAGGCGCCAGTCGAGAGCCTGAACGGAGTCGGCCCCGCCCTCGCGCGACGACTCGCCCGGATCGGCGTCGCGCAGGTCGGGGATCTTCTCTGGCAGCGACCGAGGCGCTACGAAGAGCCCGTTCCCGCGAAGCTCGTCAGCGAGCTCTTCGGCGACGAAGAGGCCGTGGTCGACGTCGAGGTTCGAGCGCTCTCCAGTCGCCGGCGCGGCAGGCTGAAGATTCTCACCGCGCGCGTCGCCGATGCGAGCGGGGAGATCAAGGCGACGTGGTTCAATCAGCCCTGGCTCGAGCAGCGCCTGACGCCCGGCACGCGCATTCGGCTGCGAGGACGTGCGAACAAGTTCGGCTTCGCAGTCTCGTCGTACGACCTCGAGGGCGAGGTCGAGACTGCCGACTTCGCGCCCGTGTACCCCGCGAGCGAGGACGTCTCGCAGAAGAAGCTTCGCGAGCTTCGGGCGCAGGCGCTTCCACTCGTGCGCGATGCCGGGGAGCCGCTGCCGGCGGCGCTCCTCGCGAGCGAAGGTCTTCCGCTGCGCGCCGACGCCCTGGTTGCCCTGCACCGGCCACGCTCGCTCGACGAGGCCGAGACCGGACGCATGCGGCTCGCGTTCGAGGAGCTGCTCGTGCTGCAGGTCGCCCTCGCGCGCACGGCTGCTGCACGTGCTCGAGCCTCCGCCGATCCCCTGCCTGAGCCCGGTGAGCTGATCGACCGCTACCGCGCGTCGCTTCCGTTCACGCTGACGCTCGACCAGGAGCGCGCGATCTCGGAGATCGACGCCGACCTCGAGCGCTCGACCCCGATGCAGCGCCTCCTGCAGGGCGAGGTGGGCTCGGGGAAGACGGTCGTGGCCCTCCATGCGCTCTTGCGCGCAGTCGAAGCCGGACGGCAGGGGGCGCTCATGGCTCCGACCGAGACGCTCGCCGAGCAGCACTTCCTCACGATCGACGAGCTCTGCACACCGCTCGGCGTGCGGGTCTCGCTGCTCACGAGCTCGCTGGGTGCGCGCGAGCGTCGAACAGTGCGCCAGCTGATCGCATCGGGCGACGCGCCGCTCGTCGTGGGAACGCACGCGCTGATCCAGGAGGAGGTCGACTTCCGAGACCTCGCCGTTGCCGTGGTCGACGAGCAGCACCGCTTCGGAGTGGGTCAGCGAACCGCTCTGGTCGAAGGGCGAAGCCCGCATGTCTTGCACCTGACGGCCACCCCGATCCCACGGACGCTGGCGCTCACCGTCTACGGCGACCTGGATACGAGCGAGCTCGCGCTACCCCCCGCGAACCGCAAGCCCGTCGCTACGGGCTGGGTGACCGAGGAGCGAAGCTCGGAGGCGTACCAGCGGCTCAGGCGTCATCTCGACGAAGGCCGTCAGGCGTATGTCGTCTGTCCGCTGATCGAAGAGTCGGAGTCCAGCATTGCGCGCGCTGCCGAGGCCGAGGCCGACCGGCTGCGCGAGGCCGAGCTCCGGGGCTATCGGGTCGGGTGCCTGCACGGACGTCTGAAGGCCGCCGACCGCCGGAGCATCATGGCGCGCTTCAAGTCCGGCGAGCTCGACGTGCTCGTCGCCACCACGGTGATCGAGGTGGGGGTCGACGTGCCCAATGCGACGATCATGATCGTGCAGGAGGCGGACCGGTTCGGGCTCGCACAGCTCCATCAGCTGCGGGGGCGCGTGGGGCGGGGCGACGAGCAGTCCTACTGCCTTCTGGTCTCCAGGTCGCGCGAGGAGCTGACCGAGGTTGCGATCGAGCGCCTCGAGGCGCTCGTCGCCTCCAACGACGGGTTCGAACTTGCCGAGCGAGACCTGGAGATCCGTGGTGAAGGCCAGCTGCTAGGTGCCCGCCAGTCCGGCCTCTCCGATCTCCGTTTCGTGCGACTGCGACGAGACCGTGCGCTGCTCGAGCGCGCACGGGACGCAGCCCGCGGGCTCGACGACGAGGAGCTGCTGGCCGAAGAGGCGAATCGCCTGCTCGGCGAAGCGGAGCACCTGGGCGAGTCGTGAGGATCGTCGCCGGCTCCCGGAAAGGCCATCGAATCGAGGCGCCGAAGGGCGTCGTGACCCGTCCGACGGGAGATCGCGTACGCGAAGCCGCCTTCGCCCTCGTCGGCCCGGTCGAGGGTGCCAGCGTGCTCGACGTCTTCGCGGGGTCGGGTGCGATGGGTCTCGAGGCCCTCTCGCGGGGAGCGAACCGGTGCGTCTTCGTGGAGCGGGACCGTGGCGCCTGCCGGGTGATCGAGCGCAATCTGGAGAAGCTGCGTCTGACGGGCGCCGTCGTGCTGTGTCAGGACGCCGGGCGCGCACTGCGCGAGGAGCGGGCTCGCGACCGACGCTACGACCTGATCCTCGTCGACGCTCCCTACGAGGACTGGGAACGCCACCAGCCCACACTCGACGAGCTCCTGCCGAGTCTGCTGGACACCGACGGCCTGGCCGTGGTCGAGACCTCCGCCCGCGTCGAGCCGGACCTTCCCCTCGCCCTCGTCACGACGCGCCGCTACGGTTCCGCCCGCATCAGCGTCTTCTCCCGATGATCACCGCAATCTGCCCAGGCTCCTACGACCCCGTCACGAACGGGCACGTCGACGTCATCCGCCGAGCGTCGTCGATCTTCGACCGCATCGTGATCGGCGTCATCCGCGATCCGCTGCACAAGCAGACGCTCTTTCCCGTGGAGGAGCGGGTCGCGTTCCTCGAGGGAGCGCTCGGCGAGCTCGAGAACGTCGTCGTGGACGTGTTCTCGGAGCTCGTCGTGGACTTCGCTCGCAAGCACAGTGCGCAGACGATGGTGAAGGGACTGCGTGTTATCTCGGACTTCGAGTGGGAGTTCCAGATGAACCACTTGAACCGCCAGCTCGCCCCCGAGATCGAGACCGTGTACGTGATGGCGAGCCCGCTCTTCAGCTTCGTCTCCTCGAGCGGCGTGAAGGAGATCGCGTCCTTCGGAGGGAAGGTGGACGAGCTCGTCCCGCAGGCGGTCGCGCGGCGCTTCCGGGAGCTGTACCCGGACGGCCGTCCGGGCGCTCCGGTCTCTCCTCAGGAGTGAATCGCGAGAATGGGGTCAGGCTTTAGCCTGACCTCGTCGTTGGGTTGAAAGCTTCGTCCAGGACAAACGTTTCTACCTAACACCGAGGTCAGGCTGAAGCCTGACCCCGCGGCCGAGTACTGCGCGGCTGCCTCGTCCCACCTCAGGAGTACACTTTCCGCCCCATGGACGTACTCGTTCTCATCGACAAGCTCGACGACCTCGTGCACAACGCGAAGGCCGTGCCGCTGACCGACCAGGTTCGCCTCGATCGCGAGGAGATCTACGAGATCCTCGACCAGATGCGGGCCACGATCCCGGAGGAGATCAAGCAGGCCCGCTGGATCGTCAAGGAGCGACAGGAGATGCTCGCCGAAGCGAAGCGCGAGTGCGACCGGATCGTCCAGGAGGCTCGCGAGCAGGCGGTTCGCGAGGCTTCGCAGACGGAGATCGTCAAGCTGGCCGAGCGTCAGGCCGACGACATCGTGGACGACGCGAAGCGAAAGGCGCGCGAGACGCGCCTCGAGATGGAGGACTGGGCCGACTCGATCCTCTCGACGCTCGAGGTCAATCTCGACAAGTTCCTTGGCGCGGTCAAGCGCGGCCGGGAGAGGCTGCACGAACGCTCACAGGAAACCGTCGTCGCAGGGATCGGCCCCGAGCCGTTCGAGCCCGAAGAGCTCGACCGCTTCGCGCCGTAGCTTCGCGCGAAATCCCTGAAGCGTCCGCTTCGCGGCCGCGGTCAGGCGTGCGGCCTGGCTCGCGGCGCGGCGAGTTCGCGTCGCACACGGCGCGCGCGGTCTCGACGAACGCCTCGGCGGCCGGGCTGCGATGGCGGTCCCGATGCCACACGAGGCCGATGACCCGCGGTGGGATTCGGCCCAGCAGGTCGATCACGACGACGTCGGGATCGTCCTCGTCCACGGTCAGAAGAGGTGAGACGCTGACGCCGACTCCCGCGCCCACGAGACCCTGGACGGTCCCGTTGTTGTCGGAGCGAAACACCACGTTCGGAGCGCGTCCACTCGCGGTGAGCTGCGACTCCACGTGTTTCATCGCCGCGCAGTAGCTGAAGCCGACGAGCGGCTGGAGTGAGATCTCCTTGAGAGTGGGAGTGCGCTTGAGGGCCGCGAGCGGCGAGCCGGCGGGGACGACGAGCACGTACGGATCGGTGAGGAGCTCCTCCCACTCGTACGGACCGGCGTCGACGGGAAGCGTCCAGAAGGTGACGTCGAGCTCACCTCGCTCGACCATCTCCAGCAGCTCCTCCTCGTTCACGGACTCCCGCAGAACGATCTCGACGCCGGGATGCGTCTCCGAGAACCGGCGCAGCAGCGTGGGCAGAACGCGTGCGCCGACGCTCTGGAAGGTTCCGACGCGGAGCCGCCCGGCGTCGCCCGCCTCGAGCGCCAGCATGTCCGCCTTCGCCGCGAGCAAGCGCGCGTGGATCGCCTCGGCATGGCGGAGGAGGATCTGCCCGGCCTCGGTCAGAGAGATCGGGCGCGGCCCGCCGGGCCGCTCGATGAGGCGAAGACCGACGATCCGCTCGAGCGCCGCTATCTGCTGTGAGATCGCGGACTGCGTGTAGCCGAGACTCTCCGCGGCCTTGCCGAACGAGCCCACGTCCGCGATCGTCTTGAGCGCGACGAGATGACGGAGGTCGAGGCCCATCCAACGATCAGCTTCCATGATCGGATGCTAGCAATGCACCAGACGGGCTAATGCGATCAAGGCTACTGTCACCCGGAACGGTCACAGTCGCCCGCGTTCGTCTTCGACGGCTCTCCGCAGCGCTACCCTCCACCGATGAGCGCGATCGATCTCCGGCGACTCGGGCTCCGGCCCGGCGAGGTGCGCAGCGAGCGGGTCGACGTCGAGCCCGATCCGTTCCTCCTCGGCGGTCAGCGCTACGAAGGACATCCCGAGACGGTGCCCGTCGACGTCGAGATCACGCAGGCGTCGGGCACGACGGTGTTCGATCTCCGGCTCCACACTCGCCTCACCGGTCCGTGCATGCGCTGTCTCGGGTTCGCGGAGATCGAGATCGACGCGACGGCCCGGGAGTTCTACGATCCGACCGCGCCTCCGGCAGACGTGCTTCGCTCCGACTACGTCGTGGACGACAAGCTCGAGGTCGGTGCCTGGGCGCGCGACGCGATCGGTCTCGCGCTTCCCGAGCAGATCCTGTGCCGACCCGACTGCGCCGGTCTCTGTCCCGTGTGCGGCAAGGATCTGAACGCCGAGCCGCACGAGCACACCGAGCGCGAAGCTGATCCGCGCTGGGCCGCGCTCGAGGAGCTGAGAGACCGCCTGTAGGGGCGAGGCATGCCTCGCCCCTACGACAATCGGCAGCCGCCCTAGACGCGCGCGGTTCTCACCTGAACCAGGCGATATCCCGCCACCCCTCCGAGGGACGGATCGCCCGACCGGTACGCCTTGACGAAGAACTGCACGTTGCCCTGCTTCTTGAGCGGGAACCCGGCCAGCGGCTGCAGCCGGAACGTCACCCAGCCGTCCATCGCCGTCAGCAACCGGCCACCGCTCGTGACCCGCGGCGTCGCCCGGACGAAGACGAGGGCGTCTCGTACGACGTAGTTCCGCGAGTCCAGGACGCGCACCCGAACCGTGAGCGGGCGGGCACGAGTGGTCACCGGGTTCGGCGCGAAGGCGACCCGCGAGACGATCAAGCGCTGATCGGCCGACACGCTGGTCGCGGGGATCGAGATCTCGCCGGTCCCGAGCCGGATCGCGCCGGCGGGGAGCGGCACCCCGACGACCGCCGACTCGCTCGAGAGCACCGTCACCGAGCCGATGGCGTTTCTCGCCGTGACGTTCACTCGGATCTTGTGGTTGACGTCAGCCGCCGCGAAGCGGTAGCTCCGGCCGAGCGCGCCGATCGCGACGCACTCGCCTCCTGCCGAGTTGCAGCGGAGCCACGAGTACGAGAACGAGATCGGCTGGCGACCGGTCCAGCTCCCGGGTTGCACCGTGGCCAGCGATCCGACGAGCGCCGTTCCGGCCACCAGCGGGATTGACGTGTTCACCGGAGCGCCGACGACGACCGCAGTCGGATTCGACGCAACCGTCTGCTCGCCCTCGGCGTTCGACGCCGTCACGCGAACGCGCAGCCGGGATCCGACATCCGCGCTGGCCACCTGATAGCTCGAGCGCGTGGCGCCCAGGATGAAGCCGCAGTCGCTTCCGTCCGGGCGTCCGCCGTTCACTCCGCAGCGCACCCAGCGGAACGCGTAGGAGATCGCTCCCGTGCCGGTCCAGCGTCCTCGCGAGGCCGAGAGCGTCCGCCCTTGCTCAGCCCGGCCGCTGACCTCAGGCTCGGCGGTATTGCTCGGCCGCGCGCTCGGTGCCGCAACCCCGGCCGCCGAGGTCAACGTCAACGATGCCAGTGCCAGCGCAAGAACTGCAATCGGCGCCCAGAGCTTCGTGTGTCTGCCGCAGTGTCCGAAAGGAAACATGCGTCACTCCCTCCGTTGCTTACGTGCGTGCATCGGATTTAGACGCATCCGGGAGCTCGTGGCTGTGATTACTTGCGGACCGCTTACAGACCCGTACCGATCCTTTAGAAATGACGAGAGGCGGCCGAAGCCGCCTCTCGTCATCATGTGAACCGATGTGCAGATGCGATGCGGCCGCGAAGCGGACGCCTTCAGGGATCTTGCGCGACCGGGATCCGCGTGAGCGGATCCCGGTCTTGCGCTACTAGCTCAGCCGGCGAGCCGGACCTGCACGAGCCGGTAGCCGGCGATGCCGCCGAGCCCCGGGTCGCCCGGGCGGGAGGCCTTGACGAAGAACTGCACGTTGAATCCGCTGCGTGGCTGCGGGAACGTGTCGTTCGGGACGAGCGTGAGCGTCACGAACCCGTCCGACCCCGTCGTCTGCGTTTGGCCTTCCACGACGCGCGGCGTCGCCCGCATGAACACCGACGCACCACTGACCGGCCGGCCGCCACGAGCAGTGATCTTGACGCGCGCCGTGATCGGCGCGGTGCGACTCGTCACCGGATTCGGGCTGAAGTTGACCGACGCGACGACGAGTCGATCGCCGGCTGCTTTCAGGTCTCCCACCGGCACCGAGTTACCAGGAGCCGGAGGCGGGGTCTGTCCGCCGCCGACCACACCGGTCGGGTTCGAGATCGCGGAGTTCTGACCACGGTCGTTCCTCGCGGTGACGCGAACACGCAATGTCCGGCCGCTGTCGCCGCTCCGGATCTCGTACTCCGTGTCGTTCGCACCCTGGATCTCGCTGCAGTTGTCGCCCTGCGCGTTGCAGCGCTGCCACGCGTAGCTGTAGGTGATGGGCTGCTGGCCCGACCACTCACCGCGATTTGCCTGCAGGGTGCTACCCACGGTTGCCGCGCCCGAGATCGACGGTTCCGTCTTGTTGGTCGGACCTGCCGAGCTGATCGCCGCCGTGGGATTCGACGTCGCCGTGTCCTGTCCGTCGGCGTTTCGCCCGATGACCTGGACGCGAAGCCGGAAGCCGGAATCACCCTGACGCGCGACGTAGGTGTTGTCGCTCGCATTCGAGATCCGCGTGCAGTCGGAGGCATCCGGCGCTCCCGCGCCGTCGCACCGGTACCAGCGGTACTCGTAGCTGATGGGTGCCGTGCCGGACCACGTTCCACGATTGGCTCGTTGAACCTGGCCCACGCGAGGCGTTCCCGTGATCCGGGGCTCCACGGTGTTGTTCGGCGCGACGGTCGTCGCCGCCGACGATGTGCCGACGAGCGCGGCGGCAAATGCGGCGCCGATGAGTGCGACGAGCGTCGCTCCGCCGAGGATGCCGAGGTAGGTGCGATGCAAGCCTCGGTGCTGTGTCGTTCTGCGCATCATTCGAGCTCCTTTCCCTCCCGTTGCGTTCTCTCCGGTTGCGTCCCGTGTCTACCCTTTCGACTCCGCGCTGAATCGCTGGTGGCAGACGCTTACGCAACGCTTACGGCGGCCTCACGGAGCCCTTGCATGGCGGTCGTGGAGGCGTCTCGCCTGTATACTCCGCAGCCGCTCATGGCTGTCCCCAAGCGAAAAACGTCCAAATCTCGGCGCGACAAGCGCCGCGCGCAGCACGGGATCTCCATCGCCCGGGTCCAGGTCTGCCCGAATTGCAGGCAGCCAAAGCTCCCGCATCGCGTCTGCCCGAACTGCAAGACCTACAAGGGCCGGGACGTCGAGCCGCTCCGCATCTGAGCGCGCGGTCTAGAGCGGTCTAGATAGGCAGCACATGACTCGAGTGGCCGTCGACGCGATGGGCGGCGACCGTGCTCCCGCCGAGATCGTCGCCGGTGCCGCGGCTGCGGCCTCAGCCGACATCGAGCCTGTGCTCTACGGATCTCCCGGCCTCGAGACGAGCGGCCTGCCGTTCGTCGAGACGGTCGACGTGATCGGGATGGACGACCACCCGGTGGAGTCCGTGCGCGCCAAGCCCGACTCGTCCCTCGTGGCGGCCGTGCGGGGCGTCGCTGCGGGCGAGGTGGCCGCGGTCGTGTCGGCCGGCTCGACGGGGGCGATGCTCGCCGCGTCACTCCTGCACATTCGCCGGCTGCCGGGAGTTCGCCGCCCGGCGATCGCCGTCGTGATTCCTGCTCGCCGTGGCCCGACGGTCCTGATCGACGCCGGCGCGAACGCCGACGCGCGGCCGGAGGACCTCGTTCAGTTCGCTCACATGGGCGTCGTGTTCGCGCACGAGATTCTCGGGGTCGACGACCCGGTCGTTCGACTCCTGTCGATCGGCGAGGAGGACGAGAAGGGCAATCAGCTGACGCTGGACGCGAACGCGCTGCTCCGCGCGAGCTCCCTTCGCTTCGGCGGGAACACCGAGAGCCGGAGCCTGCTCGAAGGCGACTCCGATGTCGTCGTGACCGACGGCTTCACGGGCAACGTCGCCCTGAAGACACTCGAGGGAACGATCCGAAGCGTGCTCGACGTCCTCCGCGAGGAGGTGCGCTCGTCAGCGCGTGGGAAAATCGGCGGGTTTCTGATCCGCCCGTCGGCCAGGCGCATTCGCAGGACGTTCGACCCCGATACCTACGGGGGCGCCTATCTGCTCGGCCTGCGCGGCCTCGTGGTGATCGCGCACGGCTCCAGCTCGCGCATCGCGATCGCGAACGCGATCCGGCTTGCTGCGCGCGGTGTCGAGCACTCCGTCGTGGAGCGGGTGGAAGAGCGCCTTGGCGTGTTAGCATCGGCGCGCTCTACGACCCCGACGGCAGAGAGGTGAGGTTTTCAGGTGGCACACTCGCGTGAGGAGATTCTCGAACAGCTGAAGGGCGCGCTCTCCGAGAAGCTCGGTATCGAGGAAAGCGAGATAACCGAAGAGGCGTCTTTCGAGGAGGATCTCGGTGCCGACTCGCTCGATCTCGTGGAGGTCGTCATGGACCTCGAGGATCAATTCGGGCTGAAGATTCCCGACGACGACGCCCGCGGGCTCACGACCGTCGGCAAGGCGATCGACTACGTCGTCGCACACCAGGAGTAGCTCGGGAAGCGAGAGCCCGCCCGAGGACGCGGCGGGATCTGCCGAGCTTGGCCGCCTTATCGCCGAGCTGCCGAAGGACCGGCTCGAGCAGGTCTTCACGCACGCGTCGTGGGCCGAAGACCGCGCCGAGTCCTACGAGCGCCTCGAGTTCCTGGGTGACAGCGTCCTCGAGCTCGCGATCGCGCGCTCGGTCTTCGACCGGTTCGAGGATGCGTCGGAAGGACGGCTCGCCAAGATCCGCGCCCATGTGGTCTCCCGCCAGACCTGTGCGGTGGTCGCAAAGGAGCTCGGTCTCGGGGATCGGCTCGCGGAGTACGCCGGCGCCGTTGCCCCGGACGAGCTGCAGCGCATAGCCCGGAGCCGAAACGTGCTCGCTGCGGTGCTCGAGGCGGCTATGGCCGCGCTCTATCTCGAGCACGGGTTCGAGAAGATCGAGCCTGCGATCGTGGCGGCGTTCTCCGAGAAGATCGAGTACGCCCGCTCGAGCCATGTCGATTACAAGACGGAGCTGCAGGAAGCATTGGCGCGTTCCGGCCGGCAGGTGCACTACACCGTTCTCGAGGTCGAAGGGCCGCCCCACGACCGTCGTTTCGTCTGTGCGGCGCACGTCGCCGGCGTCCAGCTTGGCGTCGGGAGGGGATCGACGAAGAAGGCCGCCGAGCAGGAGGCTGCTCGGCAGGCGCTCGACGCGCTCGGCGTCACGCCGGATCAAATCTGAGTCAGCGCGGCGAGGCGATCGGGAGGCCGGCCCTCTCGGCCACCTCGCACGGGAATCCCTACCCTTTCGCGCTGCGATCCATCAGGATCCGCTGGTGCGAATCGGCCGCAGGAGGCAGCTCGCGGGGCGAAGGGCGCCCACGGTGTCATGCGCGTGAGCGATGTGGTCGGGCGGGAGCGGGAGATGGCCGAGGCGAACGGCTTCCTCGCAGAGGCTGCGGAGCGCTCCTGCGGGCTGCTCTTCGCCGGTGAGCCCGGAATCGGCAAGACGACGATCTGGTCGACCGTGGTCGAGGAGGCTGTCGGTCGCGGCTTCGGCGTGCTCGTCGCGCGGCCGTCCGAAGCGGAGGCCGAGCTCGCGTTCTCGGTTCTCACCGACCTCTTCGCAGCAGTCGAGACGGCGACGCTCACGGAGCTTCCAGGCGTCCAGCGGGCCGCTCTGGAGCAGGCGCTCCGGCGAGGGGAGACGGGTTCACCCGCTGATCCCGTCGCCGTCGCTCTCGCCGTCCTCGGCGTGCTGCGGCTTCTGTCCACCCCCGCGCCGGTCGTGGTTGCGGTCGACGATCTCCAGTGGGTCGACGCACCGAGTCTTCGCGCGCTCACGTACGCATTTCGCAGGCTCGAGGACGCGCGCGTGGGGCTCGTCGCGACCGTCCGCGCTGGGGTTCGATCTCGAGCTGACGCGCCTCGCCGAACGCGACGGGAGCTCGCTGGACAAGATCGAGATCGGTGGGCTCGGGAAGAGGCAGCTGGTGCGGATCGTCTTCGAGCGAACCGGCCGGACACTCTCGCCGCCGCAGGTGCAGACGCTCGCTCGGCTCTCGGGCGGCAGTCCGTACTACGCGCTCGAGATAGCCGCGACGGGAGATCTCGAGCACGTGCCCGCAACGCTGGCGGCCGCGCTGCGCTCCCGGCTCGCGAACCTCTCGGACGCAGCGCGGATGACAGGCTTGACCGCCGCAACGCTCGGGCGGATCGACCCTGGTGTCGTCGACGTCCACGGCGCCGAGCTGCGCGAGCTTCGCGCCGCGAGGATCGTCGACGAACCTGCGCCGGGCAGCCTCTGGTTCACGCATCCATTGCTCGCGTCGACGCTTCTGGACATGCACACGCCCGAGGAGCGGCGGCTCGTCCACGTCTCACTTGCGGCTGTGCTCGAGGATCCCGACGAGCGTGCGCTGCATCTCGGTCGTGGCGACGGACGAGCAAAGTGAAGCCGTCGCCGAGGAGCTCGAGAGCGCATCCGCCAGGCTCGACGCGCGCGGCGCGCCGGAGATGGCTGCCGCACTGGCCGAGCGGGCCGCAGCACTGACGCCCGAGAGCGATCACGCAGCGAGGACGCGGCGTCTCCTCAGGGCTGCCGATCTGTACCAGGCTGCGGGTGAAGGGCAGGAGCACGTGTTCCCGCTGCTGGGGGAGCTCGCCGAGTCCCTTCCAGCCGGCCCCGATCGCGCGCGCGTGTTCGTCAGGCTCGGCTGGCTCGGCGCGCAGATCGACTCGATGACCGGCCCGGAGGCCGTCGAGTACCAGGATCGCGCGCTCGCCGAGGCGGACGGAGCTGCTGACGTCCGCGCGGCGGCTCACGCCGTGCTCGCGCGGATGCGCGGTCTCGGCGGCGACTATCGCGCTGCGCTGCAGCATGCGGAGCTCGCATTCGAGGCGTCGGATGGCAGCGCACCGAACGGCATGTTCCCGTCGCCCTCCGGCGAGCTCGGAATCGCCCGGTTCTACAGCGGCCTCGGGCTCGACGAGGAGCTGTTCGAGGCCGGCATCGAGCTCGAGTCGAAGGGCGCGCGTGTCGCCGAGCCGTACCAGAGCCCGAAGCTCCAGCTCGCGAAGGCGCTCCTCTGTACCGCGGCAACTCTCGCGCGCACGCACGGCGATGCTGGAGCTGCTCGACCTCTCGATCGAGCTCGAACGCGTCCGCTCGACGGCCGGCTGTGTCCTCCAGCTGACGGAGATCGAGGTGCGCGCGGGCAATCTCGCGCAGGCGGAGGCGTATGCAGACGAGTTCGTCAACCTCGACCGTCAGCTTCGCGGCGACCTCGGCGACGAGTGGTACCCGAGCGGCGTGGTGGCGATGCACCTCGGACGGCTCGAGGACGCACGACGGATCCTGACCGCGGGCGTCGAGTACTCGCGGGCGATCTCGTCGACGATCTGGCTGGCCCACCATCTCTGGGCGCTCGGTCATCTCGAGCTCGCGGCGGGCAATCTCGGCGTCGCGCGGGAGACGCTCGCCCAGCTGCCGCAGATGCTGCGCGAGACGGGGCTCGGCGAGTGGTCGGCGCATCCGTTCCACCCGGACCTGATCGAGACGCTCGTCGGCCTCGGCGAGATCGACGAGGCGGTCGAGCTGACGGCCGAGCTCGAGGAGTACGGCCGCCGGCTCGATCGACCGTGGGGCCTCGCGACCGCCGCCCGGTGCGCGGCCCTCATTGCCTCGGCGCGCGGA
This sequence comes from uncultured Actinomycetes bacterium, assembly GCA_963850485.1. Lineage (GTDB taxonomy): Bacteria > Actinomycetota > Thermoleophilia > Gaiellales > Gaiellaceae > GMQP-bins7. Next base: position 207,530 of record CAWKLR010000019.1, read on the forward strand.
CAGACCGACGCGGCCCTCGCGGAAGCCGAGCGCGCACTCACCGAGCACGAACGCCTCGACTGGCCGCTCGAACGCGCACGCTCGCTGCTCGTTGCCGGTGGGGTTCTCCGCCGCGTCGGGCGCCGCCGCGACGCCGCCGCGACGCTGGCCGAGGCGAAGTCGATCTTCGCTGCTCTCCGCAACCCGCTCTGGCTGCTGCGCACCGAGGCCGAAGAGCGGCGGCTCGGCGGACGTCGCGGAACGAGCGACGAGCTGACGCCGACCGAAGCTCGCGTCGCCGAGCTGGCCGGCCAGGGGCTGCGAAACGCCGAGATCGCTGCGCAGCTCTACGTCACGCCGAAGACGGTCGAGGCGACACTCTCGCGCGTATACCGCAAGCTCGGCGTGCGCTCTCGGACCGAGCTCGCCGGGCGCCTGGCCGCCCCTTCGTCCCGCAGCTAGCTCTCGCAAACTGTGGGGGTTCCCCTGGTGCGAGCGCATCGCGGCTCGTCCTACGCTCGGCGGGACAGTGTCATCGAGACGAAAGGAGCGACCATGAGCGGTGCACGCATAGTCATGGTCATCGTGGCTCTCGCCGTGTCCGCGGCCTGGGTGGCCGGGGCGGCGGCGAGCCAGCAGGGCTCGTACGAGTCGACGGGTGCTGCAGCCGGGCCGAACCTGATCAAGAACGGCGGCGCGGATGCGGGGCCGGGCGTGCTGAATGCGAGCACCGATCTCCGCGTCGATGCCGGGCTGGACCAGGACGCCGGGCTTCACCGCTGTGAAGTACGCGGCAGGCGGCGGTTTCCCGGACGCGGCGATCGCCGGGCCGATCGGCGGGAAGGCGAACTTCTTCGCCGGAGGCCCGAACGCGGCGACCTCGAGCGCGACCCAGGTGGTGAACGTGACGAGGTTCAAGGCGCCGATCGACGCCGGTCAGCGCGTCGCGACCCTCAGCGCCTTCCTGGGAGGCTACGAGACGCACGGGGACTCGATGTCGGTGACGGCGACCTTCCTCAGCGAGGCGGGGAAGAAGCTCGGCGTTCTCAAGATCGGCCCGGTGACCGTCGGCCGAACGGGAGCAGGTCACCGCGCTGATCCAGAAGTCGGCGAGCAAGCCCGTGCCGAAGAAGACGCGGTCGATCCAGGTGAAGCTCGCAGCCAAGCGGGTGATTCCGAGCTACAACGACGGGTATGCGGACAACGTCTCGCTGACGCTGGCCGCACCCTAGATCGGCCTGGGGAGAGCTGGAGCAGCGGTGCGATGTTCACTTCACCTTGGCGGACGAACTGCCCCCGCCACAGGCCGCAACGGAGGCCCCGCACCGCGGGCCTCCGTTGCCTCAAGCCAAAGGCCGGCGCGTGGAACCGATCACGATGAAGCTCTCGAAGGCGGCGAGCGGGAAACCATGAAGCGAAGGTTCCGCTCCGGCCTCCGTGCCGGCGCCGCGATGGTTCTGGTCGCCGCCGCGCTCGCGGGTACGACGTCGGCGCTCGGGCACGGGAGTGGTGCCCGTCCGATCCCGGGCGAGTTCAAGGGGCGCTTCGCTGGCTCCCGCTTGGGAGACATTCAATTCCACGTCCTCCCTATCAGTCCGACGTCCCCACGGGTGGCGGCTGGCTGGTTCGGTGGCTTCGTTCCGGGGGTGTGCGTCAAGAACGGGAAGACGCAGGCGTTTGGGATCGGCTTCAACTTGGATCACGGTGGCCTCCGCGTGCGGCCTCGGACGAGGGAGATCCCGGCGAACGGAGCCTTCGCTTTCCGTCTGGAGCACCAGGCGAACGTCTTCAACGGCGAGTCGTATTCGCTTTCCATCCGCGGGACGTTTGGCCGAAAGACGGTGTCGGGGCGCGTCCAGGGGACGGGCACGAACCTCCTCGCCGGGAAGTGTCGGGCGAACCGGACCTTCACCGCGCGCCTTTCGACCCGCTGAGCCGTCCGGGGCGGTCGTGAGAATGCCGCTCGGTGCACCTGCGCTCGCTCCGCATCCGCGGCTTCAAGTCGTTCCCGGAACCGCTCGAGATCTCGCTCGAGCAGGGGGTGGCCGTCGTCGTCGGCCCGAACGGCTCCGGGAAGTCGAACATCGCGGACGCGGTCGTGTGGGCGGCTGGCTCGCTGACACCTTCCGAGCTCCGCGCCGAGAAGCCCGACGACGTGCTGTTCGCCGGCGGCCGGGATCGGAAAGCCGCCGAGCACTGCGAGGTCGAGCTCGTGTTCGACAACGAGGACGGGAGCTGGCCGGAGCTCGACTTCAGCGAGGTTTCGATAGCCCGCCGGCTCGTGCGCGGCGGGGAGGGGCAGTACCTCGTCAACAAGACGCCTGTGCGCAGGACCGACCTCGTGGAGCTGCTCGCCGACGTGGGGCTCGGGTCCGCGATGCACTCGATCGTCGGCCAGGGCAAGGTCGAGCAGGTGCTCGCCTCGAAGCCGGAGGACCGGCGTGCGTTCGTCGAGGAAGCTGCCGGGCTCGGCAAGTTCAAGCGCCGAAGGCATCGTGCCGAGCTGAAGCTCGCGCGTGTCGCGCTCCAGGTCGAACGCGCACGAGACGTCGAGGACGAGGTTCGGAAGCGGTTGCGACCGCTCGCCCTCCAGGCCACGGCGGCCGAACGGGCCGAGAAGCTCGCAGTCGAGATCGCCGGCTTGAACGCGCGAGTTGCGGAGCTCGACATGGCCGACGCAGGACACCGCCGCAGCGAGGTCGAGGTTCGCCGCGACGCCGCAGCGCTCTCCCGGCGCGGCGCCCAGTCGCGGCTCGAAGGGCTCCTCACCGATCGCACGCGGGCGGAGGACGAGCTCTCGGATGCTGCCGGTCGCCGCGAATCTGCCGTCGCCGCTCTCTACCGTCTGCAGGGTGGGAGCGAACGCCTCGAGCTCCGAAGCGAGGCCGCCGCGACCCTCCGTGACCGGCTGGGAAGGGAGCTTGCGGCGCTCGAGCCCATGTCGAGCGACGAGACGGATGGCAAGAGAGCGCTCGAGCGCGAAGCAATCGACTCGGCCGTCGCAGCCCGACGCGCCACGGCCGAGCGAGACGGTCTCGCCGAGCAGGCGCGGCTCACGAGCGAGCGGCTCCGGTCCCTCGAGCGTGTGCTCGCGGAGCAAGAGGGCCTCCCCCCGGCTGCGCGTGCTCTTGCCGAACGGGGAGCGCGCCTGGCGCTCGGAGCACTCGAGGTCGAGGCCGGATCCGAGCGCGCGGTCGCCGCAGCCTTGCGGGCTCGTGCTTCCGCGGTTCTCGCAGACGATCCGCGGGCGGCGCTGGAGCTGCTCGAGCAGGCTCGGAGCGAGGGTCTCGGCAGCCTCACGGTCCTGGCCGGGGCGAAACCACAGGAGCTCGTGGCGGAGTTTCCGGTCGTACCCAGGGACGAGCTGCTCGCTGCCTCGGTGCCGTCCGTCACCCCGGAAGGGTTCGGCTACGACCCCGAACGGTGCGAGCTGTGGTTCGCGGGCGAGACCGCCGAAGCGGTCTTGCTCGAGCTCGAGGCGAGGCGACGCGAGGTCGCGGCGCAAGCGACGGACCTGGGGCGGCGGGCGGAGGAAGCGGTGCGAGGCGCAGAGGAGACGGCCGCTAGGGCAGAAGCCGCCGCGGCAGCCCTCGGAGACGTTCCCGTCCGTTCGCTCGCACGATCCGTCGATCGAGACCTGCTCGCACGCATCCACGAATGCGCCGCCGGTCTCGCGACGGTGCTCGATGACGCGCGCGCGTCTGCAACCCGGCTCGACGCTCCGCTTCGCGCACGCGTCGACGCGGGGGCGCTGCGATCCGGCCAGCTCGGCGACGAGCTCCGTCAGCTCGGCGCCGCGGAGGTGGGCCTGCGGCAGGAGCTCGAGGAAGCGGCCGAGCGAGTGACCGCGGCCGAGGTCGAGCTGGCGCGCCTCGACGCCGAGACCCAGGAGGCCCGGCGACGACTCGACGCTGCGACGGCAGAGCCGGCGCAGGGCGACGATCGCGACGAGCTCGCCGCCCGCGCGGAGCGGCTGGAGACCCGTCGGACCGCACTCGGGCAGGTGAACCCACTCGCTCGCGAGGAGTACGACGTCGAAAAGGAGCGGCTGACCGACCTGCAGACCCAGCGTCAGGATCTCGAGCGGAGCCTCGAGGAGCTCGAACGGCTGCGGGCCGACCTGGCCGAGACCGTCGAGCGCAGGTTTGCGGAGACCTTCGCGTCCGTCGCGCAGAACTTCGAGGAGGTCGCCGCGACGCTCTTCCCGGGCGGCGAGGGCCGGCTGCGGCTCGTCGATCCCGAGAACGAGGAATCCGAGCACGGAGTCGAGGTCGAGCTCCGTCCTGCCGGCAAGCGGATCACGCGGCTTTCACTGCTCTCCGGGGGAGAGAAAGCACTCGGCGCGATCTCGTTCCTCTTCGCGCTCTTCCTCGCGCGGCCCTGCGCCTTCTACCTCCTGGACGAGGTCGAGGCAGCCCTGGACGACACCAACATCGCGCGCTTCGTCGAGCTTCTCCGCCGCTACTCCGACCGCGCGCAGTTCGTCGTGGTGACCCATCAGAAGCGGACGATGGAGGCGGCGGACGTCCTCTACGGCGTCACCATGGGCCCGGACGGAGTGTCGCAGGTCGTTTCGCGTCGGCTCCCGCAGCGCGAGCACGCCGCCGCCTGACAGCCTGGGTTAGGTCCTGCCAGACCCCTCTCACGCCGCCGCGTAAGCTCGCCCGATGAGCCGAACCTGGGCAGAGCTCCTCGGCGACGAGCCGACTGCGACGGACGAGCCGGAGCGAACGGGCGTCTTTGCGCGCATGCGCGAGTCGCTCGCCAAGAGCCGTCGCGCGCTGACCGCGGAGCTCGCGTCGGCGGCGTTCGACCCGGGCGACGACGAGGCGTGGGAGCGTCTGGAGGAGGCGCTGATCCGCAGCGACGTGGGGGTGCCGGCGACGGCCGAGCTCGTCAGCCGGCTGGAGGCGCGTGGCGATGTCGGCGAGCTCGAGAATGCGCTCACCGAGGAGGTGGAGGCGCTGTTCGGCGGTCCGCCGCGCCTTGCCCTCGACGGACGACCGAGCGTCGTTCTGGTGGTCGGCGTCAACGGAACCGGCAAGACGACGACGATCGGCAAGCTCGCGCAGAAGCTCCGCGAGCATGGCCGCTCGGTATTGGTGGGAGCGGCAGACACGTTCCGCGCGGCCGCCGAGGAGCAGCTGGAGATCTGGGCGGAGCGAGCGGGCGCGGACTTCGTGGGTGCCCCCCGTGGTGCCGACCCGGCCGCCGTCGCGTACGACGCCGTCGAAGCTGCTCGCGCCCGCGGGCGGGATGTCGTCATCGTCGACACCGCGGGGCGCCTGCACACGCAGGCGAATCTCATGGCCGAGCTCGAGAAGATCAGGCGCGTGATCGCAGGTCGCATCGAGGGAGCTCCGCACGAGACGCTCCTGGTGGTCGACGCCACGACCGGGCAGAACGGGCTTCAACAGGCACGGCTCTTCGGCGAGGCGGTGGGTGTGACGGGAGTCGCGCTGACGAAGCTCGACGGCAGCGCTCGCGGCGGAGTCGCGATCGCGATAGCGGTCGAGCTCGGGCTCCCGGTGAAGCTCGTCGGCGTGGGCGAGGGGGTCGACGACCTTCGCCCCTTCGACGCGCACGATTACGCGCGAGCACTCATCTCGGGCTAGGAGTGCTCGTCCAGCGAGCTAGGTTGGCGCTTCGATCGAGCCGGAGGCCGGCTTGGCCGGCCGGGAGGCTTGTCGCAGCGAGCTCGCCCACGCTGCACGAAAGGAGGGGGCACGCGGGGGAACCATGGGTTCCTCCGCGATCACTCGAATGGGGTAACTACGTTGCGTCAGGCAGGGTCACCGCGTACGCTGTGCGCAAATCCCGACGCGACCGGGAAAGGAGGCTGGATGGCTTTCGCGATGTTCATGCGCTGGCCGGGTGTCACATCAGCTCAGTACGACTCCGTCATGGCGGGGCTGGGGCTGGACTCGAATCCCGCTGCCGGTGGGGTGCTCCATGTTGCGGCCGTGACCGAGAAGGGCCTCGAGGTGTGCGACGTGTGGCAGACCGAGCAAGCTTTCCGTGGGTTCTTCGAGAACCGCTTTCTGCCGCTCGCCACTGAGCTGCACCTCGAAGGCGAACCCGAGATCGAGCTCGTCCAGCTGCACAACCTCTATGCCGCAGATCCGGACATGATCGACCGGATCGGCGTCGTGTCCGTCCCGGCCGCAGTAGCGAGCTGGGCCGTCTGACTCGCGCGCAGGCGTGGCTTCAGCGGCCACGCCTGCGCTAGATTCACCTCGTGGACCGGGGCCGCGACCTGACGATCGCTTTCGGGCCTGTCGGCCTGGCAGGGCTCGGGCTGCTCGTGCTCGGAATCCTCAGAGCGCAGCCGGCTGATCGCCCTGCTCGGGCTGAGCGGCGTCGTCGCGGACGTGACCGTCGCGGAGCTCGGCGGCTTCAAGGCGATGAACGAGCCGCGCTCCGACTGACTACGAGCCGATCTTGGCGATGTACGAGTCGACCTCCCAGCCGGGGTTGGGACTCCACTTCAACGTGACCTGATAGGAGACGTCGTGGACCTCGGGGTCCGTGAACGGCTCATCGGGCACCTCCGGCTCTCCTTTGCTGCGAAGCGCGTCGTCGAGTGCCTTGTCGAACGCCTTGTCGAAGGCGTGAGAGTGGGAGGTGGGGAGCTTGCCTTCCGGTCTGAACGTGCCCTCGGGCATCGCGTGCCTCCTTCGATGGATCCACGGGACGGTGAAACCTTCTCCACCATCTCATATCGCCACCTCTGCGAGAAGTGCCTCGGCCTGGCGGGAGGCGATGACGTTGCCCTTTCGACGGTAGAGCGCGAGCGAACGGTCGGCCGCCTCGCCTGCTCGATCGGGCATGTCGAAGTGCGCACAGGCGAGCGCAAGCGCCGCGTACGCCCCGGCCGTCATGTTGAGCGCATCGGTCCCCTCCGCAAGCTCGACGCCGACTTTCGCGGTCTCGAGCGCCCTCGCCGGGTCTCCGTGCTCCAGCTCGATCCTCGAACGACACGTCCACGTGAGGATCTGAGTCGGGACGTCTTCGATGAGCGAGTCTTCGACGAGGAGTGACTCGGCCTCTTCGCCCCGATCCTGGGCGAGCAGCGACAGGCCGAGGAGAGCGGCCTGCGGCGCGAGATACCCGATCCCCCCCATCGCGCGCAGCTCCTCGTACCCATCCCGGAGCTCGCGCTCGGCCGCGTCCGGGTCACCTGCGAGGAGCTCGACGAGCCCGGAGAGTTGCGTTAGCCCCACGAGCGCAACGCGCAGCCCCAGGTCGAGGTAGATCTCCCGGCTTCGCCGGAAGAGCGCGCGTGCCTCGTCGAAGCGGCCCAGCATCGCTTCCAGCCCGGCGAGGGAGGAGGACACGTGGGCCTCCAGCACGATGTTCTCGTGACCTTGCGTGAGCAACCGTCTGCACCGGCGCGACGCGCTGGGAGCTGGCGTCGGCCCGAAGAGGAGGGCCGTGGCGAGCACGTCTGCATGACGCGCGTAAGCGTCTCGGTCCATCCTTGGCTCGTCGGCGATCGCACGCTCTATCTCCTCGGCTGCTCGCTCGAATGAGCCACGTCGGAGGGCGGCGGTCGCGATGGCCCGTCGTGCTCGCGCGATATCTGGGCGTTCGCGGAGCTCTTCGAAAACGGCCATCGCGGAGTTCGCTACTTGCAGGAACTCGTCAATAGTCATCCCGCCTGCACGGTTGTCGCGCTGGGCGCGGTCGAGCCGGGCGTACCATTCGAGCCCGCGTTCGCCCGACTCGGCAGCCGCGTCGACGACGTCGCGTAACAGCGCATCGGCCTGGTCGATTTCGCCCAAGGACGATAGCGCGCTGGCCAGATCGCGGCCGAGCTCCAGCTGCCGCCGGCCCCCCTCTGGAAGCAGCGCGCGCGCGCGGCCGAGCAGGTTCCGTGCGGCGCGCATGTCGGATCGCCTGAAAGCGCGCTCTCCGGCGTCTCCTAAGAGATTTCCGGCTCGCGCTGCAAGCCGCGCGGTGGACTCGTCGTGCAGCGCGAGTTGCCGACGGAGGCTCACCGCCTGCTCGAGGTGATAGCCGACGATGACGTCGCGATTGCCGGTCGCTTCGAGCCACTCCGCGTGCCGCTCGTGGAGATCTGCGCGGAGCGTCTTGGGCATTGCGTCGTACGCGGCATCGCGGATCAAGGCGTGACGAAAACGGAAGCCGTCTTCGTCCCCGACCGAGTGTGGTCGAATGAGCTCCTTTCTCATGAGGCCGAGAAGCACTGTCGTCGCCGCAGGGCGGAGCTCCGCCGGAACGAGCTCGAGCACGGCCTGGAGAGAGAAGTCACGACCGACCACGGCCGCGCACTGGAGCACGGTGCCGTCGTCTCGCTCGAGGCTGTCGAGGCGAGCCGCGAGAACGGCCTGAATCGAGGGTGGCACGGCGACGCCTGCCCCCTCGTCGGCGGTCATCGCCGTCATCTGCTCCACGAAGAGCGGGTTCCCCTCGGCTGCCTCCGCGATTCGGCCGCGCGCGGCGTCCGGTGCGTCCAGCATCTCCAGGAGTTGGGCGGATTCTTCGTCGTTCAGCGGGTCGAGAGTCAAAGCGGTCGCCTCGGGCTCGTTCCGAGGCCAGTCGGGGCGGTTATCGAGAAGCTCGGGGCGTGCAAGGCAGAGCAACAGGACTGGTCCCTCCGGGATCCAGCCCTTCAGGTACTGCACGAGATCGAGGAAGGTCGGCTCTCCCCAATGGACGTCTTCGAAGCAGACGACGAGCGGTCCTTCGGCGGAGAAAGCCTCGAGCTGCTTGCGGATGCGCCAGAAGATCTCCTCGCGTGTCCCCTCGAAGGTCTCGTTCGGCAGGATCTCCCGCACCGGCCAGAACGTGATTCCCTCGCCATACGGAAGGCAGCGCCCGACCAGGATGCGCGCTTCGCTCGCGACTCCTTCCAACAGTTCGCGCGCGAGTCGCGACTTGCCGATCCCGGGCAGACCGAGCACGGTGATGAGCTGTGGCTTCCGTGTCTCGACCGCCCGCGTGTACGCGGCCATCAGCGCCGCCAGCTCCCTCCCGCGGCCGACCATCGGAGCGTCGAGCCGGCGCGGAAGCGCCTCCGACGTCAGATCGACCTCGTCCACGCTATGTGCCCGGACGCCGTCTTGCTTCCCCTTGACGGAGAGAGGCTCGCGGGCTCGAGCCACTACCGCGTGGCCGACGATACGCGAGGTCGTCTCGCCGATGAGGATCTCGCCGGGGCCTGCGGCCTGCTCGATTCGCTTCGCGAGATTGACCGCGTCGCCGGTCACGAACCCGTGACCTGTGGATGGGTCGCCCGCGATCACCTCGCCGGTGTTGACGCCGATCCGGATCTCGAGCCGTGCCCCCCATCGCTCCTCGAGTTCCACGTTCAGCTCCCCGAGGCGATCCCGCATCGCTGCGGCGGCTCGTACAGCCCGTAGCGCATCGTCTTCGCGGACGAGGGGAACCCCGAATACCGCCATGACCTCGTCGCCGATGAATTTCTCGACGGTCCCGCCGTGGCTCGCTACGACGCCTGCCATCTCCGAGAAGTAGCGGGACATGACTTGACGGAGCGCCTCGGGGTCCAGGCGTTCGCCGAGCTCGGTCGACGCGACGACGTCGGCGAAGAGCAGCGTCACGGTCTTACGCATCTCGTGCATCTCGCTACGAGTGTCCGCCACGGCCATGGCTTTGTCCAGTCGGGCTCCGAGGCGGCCGTCTCTACACTGGCGATCCATGTTCGACACGCTTTCCGACAAGCTCCAGGCAACGCTCGGAGGCCTCGGCCGAGGGGGCAGGCTCGACGAGGAGTCGGTCTCCAAGGCGATGCGCGAGATCCGCCTGGCGCTGCTCGAGGCGGACGTCAACTTCGAGGTCGCCAAGGACTTCACGGCGTCCCTGAAGGAGCGTGCGCTCGGCCAGGACGTCCTGAGGAGCCTCTCTCCGGGCCAGCAGGTCGTGAAGATCGTGCACGAGGAGCTGACTGCGCTGATGGGCTCGGGCGATTCCAGGCTCGCCTTCGGACGCCCGCCGACAGTGATCCTGCTCGCCGGGCTCCAGGGCTCCGGCAAGACGACGACCGCGGCCAAGCTCGCGCTGCTTCTGCGCAAGGAAGGGAAGCACCCCGCGCTCGTCGCCTGCGACCTCCAGCGTCCGGCCGCGATCGAGCAGCTCGAGCAGCTCGGCCGCCAGATCCAGATCCCGGTCTACCGGCTGGACACGAAGGACGCCGTCGCCGCGGCGCGGCACGGGCTCGACGAGGCTCGCAAGGCAGGGCTGGACGTCGTGATCCTCGACACCGCCGGGCGGCTGCAGATCGACGAGGAGCTGATGGACGAGCTTGCGCGCGTCCGTGACGAGACGAAGCCGACGAACGTCCTCATGGTGCTCGACGCGATGACCGGGCAGGAGGCGGTGGCGGTCGCGCTCGCGTTCCAGGAGCGGATCGCGTTCGACGGGGTCGTCCTGACGAAGCTCGACGGCGATGCCCGCGGTGGCGCTGCGCTGTCCGTGCGGGCGGTCACCGGCCGCCCGGTCAAGCTCGCGTCGGTGGGAGAGAAGCTCGACCAGCTCGAGTACTTCCACCCCGACCGCATGGCGTCGCGGATCCTGGGCATGGGCGACGTGCTCACGCTGATCGAGAAGGCCGAGGCCGCGGTCGAGCTCGATGACCAGGAGGAGATGGAGCGCCGCATGCGTGCGGGCGAGTTCACGTTCGACGACTTCCTCTCGAGCTACCGCATGCTGCGCAAGATGGGCCCGCTGCAGGGTGTCTTGAAGCTCGTCCCCGGTCTTGGCAAGCAGCTCCAGGGCCTCGACGTGGACGAGGGCCAACTCGCGCGCGTGGAGGCGATCGTGCTCTCGATGACACCGCACGAACGTGCGGTGCCGCACGTCATCAACACGCAGCGGCGGCGTCGCATTGCAGCCGGGAGCGGTACATCGCTCGACGAGGTGAACAAGCTCATGGCCGCGCGCAAGCAGATGGCGAAGATGATGAAGCAGATGGGCAAGGGCAAGATGCCGTCGCTCCCGGGGATGCCGCCCGCGGGCAAGCGCTGAAACCGGCACACTTACCCGTCCATCAAACCGCATTCAAGGAGACATATGGCTGTACGACTCAGATTGACGCGGGTCGGGTCCAAGAAGAACCCGATCTACCGCGTCGTGGTGGCCGACTCGCGCTCGCCGCGCGACGGCCGTTTCATCGAGATCATCGGGCGTTACAACCCGCAGACGGATCCCTCGACGATCGATCTCGACGAAGACAGGGTGAAGGAATGGCTGGCGAAGGGTGCGCAGCCGTCCGAGCCTGTCGCGCGGTTGATCAAGGTCGCGGGCATCGGTTAGTGGGTGGTCGGTAGTGGCTGAGCTGCTCGAGTGGGTCGTGCGACGGCTCGTCGACGAGCCGGACGCCGTCCGGGTCGAGACCGAGGAGCATGAGGACGCGATCGTCTTCAAGCTCTTCGTCGCTGCCGACGACGTTGGGAAGGTGATCGGGAGACAAGGGCGGATGGCGCGCGCTCTTCGCAGCATCGTGCGCGCCGCGGGCGCGAGAGCCGAAGAGCGCTACGTGCTCGAGATTGCCGGCTGACGAAGCGTTCGTGCGAGTCGGCCGCGTGGGTCGGCCGCACGGACTCGACGGTGCCTTCGTCGTCGAGGAGGCGAGTCAGGACGTGCGTCGCTTCGAGGTCGGAGCGACGCTTCGCGTGAACGGCGAGGAGGCCGTCGTCGTCCTCTCACGACGCGTCGGCAGTGGACGTCCGGCGATCAAGCTCGACCGTGTCGTCGAGCGTGGCAGCGAGCTGACCGTCCTCCGGGCCGAGCTGCCTCCCCCGGAGCCGGGCTCGTACTACGTCTCCGACCTCGTGGGGCTCGAAGTCGTCGTGACGGACGGTGAGCGCCTCGGTGTCGTCACGGACGTCCTGCCCGGCATCGCGAACGACGCCCTCGAGCTGGACACCGGGCTTCTCCTGCCGCTCGTCGAGGACTGTGTACGCGATGTTGACCTCGTGCAGCGACGGGTCGTCGTCGCCCCTGGTTTCTCGGACCGCGGGTAACCTCGAAAACCCTGATGCGACTGGACGTCTTCACGCTGATCCCCGGTGCTTTCGAATGGCTCAAGGAACGCCGGCCCGTAGCGGCCGTGCTCGGGAGCGAGCTCGAGCTGAACGTCTTCAACTACCGCGACTCGACTCCGCTCAGCGCTGGCCAGGTCGACGACGAGCCGTACGGCGGAGGGCCCGGGATGGTGCTCCGCGTGGATGTGGTGGCCGCCGCTTTCGACGTGGTGTACGGCGGGCCTCCGAAGCATCGCGTGGTCGCGCTCACTCCGGCTGGTCGCCCGCTCGACCAAGGTCTCGTCGAGGAGCTCGCTCGAGAGCCCGCACTGACGCTCCTCTCCGCGCGCTTCGAAGGCTTCGACCAGCGCATTCTCGACCACCTCTGCACCGACTCGATCTCGATCGGCCCGTATGTGCTCTCAGGCGGAGAGATTCCGGCTCTGGCGGTGGTCGATGCCGTCGTGCGCCGGCTCCCCGGAGCGCTCAGCGAGGGCTCCGGGGAGGTGGAGAGCTTCTCGGCGGCGCTGAACGGAGGCCTCGAGTACCCGCACTACACGCGCCCCGCCGACTTCCGCGGGTGGCCGGTTCCCGAAATCCTCCTCTCGGGCGATCACGGCCGCATCGCCTCCTGGCGCCAGGAGATGGTGCGGAGCGGCCCGTGAGCGACTCCCGCGACCGCTGGACCGTCGAGACACCGCCCGAGCCCGAGCCCGCGAAAGACGGCTCCGAACCGTCCGACTGGCCCATGCCGGAAGGATCGGTCGAACCGTCGCGCGAAGTTCCGCCGCCTGCTCCTCCATTCTCCTGGCCGAGCTCCGAGGCGCAAGAGGCGGCGAAGCACGAGTTCCACCATCCGCTCGACCGGGTCACCGGAAGTCTTCCCCGCCGACTCCGCATCGCGGTCGACTGGATCGTCACGATCGTCGGTGCGATCGCGATCGTCCTCGCGATCAAGGCCTGGGTGGTCAACCCGTATCGGATCCCCTCGTCGTCGATGGAGCCGACCCTCCACTGCGCCCGGCCCGCCCAGGGCTGCGAGGCGCGCTTCTCCGACCGCGTGCTCGCGAACCGCTTCATCTACCGCTTCAGCGATCCCGAGCGGGGTGACGTCGTGGTCTTCGAGACGCCGCCTCAGGCGAAGGCCAAGTGCGGCGCGGGCGGAACATTCGTGAAACGGATCATCGGATTGCCAGGAGAGACCGTCGGGATCCGCCTCCGGCGCGGGGCGGCGTTCGTGTACATCGACGGCCAACGGCTCGAGGAGCCGTACATCGAGCAGGATCGCCGAGACATCGGCCCGGGCGAACGGTTCCGCGTGCCGCTCGATCACTACTTCGTCATGGGCGACAACCGCTCCCAGTCGTGCGACTCGCGCGTGTGGGGCTTCGTCCCCGAAGAGAACCTGATCGGCAAGGTCTTCATGACCTACTGGCCGCCGAATCGCATCTCCTTCCGCTAGCATTGCCAGCCGGCCGAAAGGCCTCCTCACGATGAACGCGACGATCGAGAGCCTCGAGCAGCGCAATCTGCGCACGGACCTGCCTCGCTTCAAGGCGGGCGACACGATGCGTGTCCACTTCAAAGTGATCGAGGGGAACCGTCAGCGGATCCAGGTCTTCGAGGGCATCTGCATCAAGCGCCAGGGCTCCGGCTTTCGGGAGACGTTCACGGTGCGAAAGCAGTCGTTCGGCATAGGCGTCGAGCGAACCTTTCCCCTCCACTCGCCCAAGGTCGAGAAGCTCGAGCTGGTGACGGTCGGCGACGTTCGGCGCGCGAAGCTCTACTACTTGCGAAAGAGAGTCGGAAAGAAGGCGCGCGTCCGCGAGCTCCGACAGAGCTAGCGCGTATTCTCGACCGGTGGCGCGCTCGTCCGGCCAGCGGCTTCTCACACACGATCGACGCCTCGGTGTCCGTTATGTCGCGGGCGCGGACGAGGCGGGACGCGGCTCGCTCGCAGGACCGCTTGTCGTCGCCGGGGTCCTGCTCGACTACGAGACGCTGCGCGGCGTTCGGGTACGGTCGCTCGCGCGGCTGAACGACTCCAAGCAGGTGGGCCACGAGGAGCGAGAGGAGCTCTTCCACGCCGTCGTCTGCTGCGCGGCGCAGATCAGCGTCCGCATGATCTCCGCCGCCGAGATCGACCGCTCCGGCCTCCACCGCTCGAACCTGGCCGGCCTGCGAGCCGTACTCGCCGATCTCCATCCTCCTGCGGACGCATGCCTCGTCGACGGTTTTCGTCTCGGCCCGACGGCTCCGCCGCATCGCGCGCTCGTCGACGGCGATACCCGCAGCGCGGCCATCGCCGCGGCCTCGATCGTGGCGAAGGTCGTCAGAGATCGCGTGATGCGACGACTCGATGCGCTCTTCCCGCGGTACGGCTTCGTCTCGCACGTCGGGTACATCACGCCGGCGCACTCGAGCGCCGTCCGCGTTTTCGGCCCCTCGAGCCTTCACCGCCGCTCCTTCCAGGCCCGCTGCTACGAGGCGGCGTGAATCGCGGCGAGCGCCGCGCCCTTCGCCACTACCGGCTTCGCGGCTACCGCCTGCTCGACGCCAACGCCCGCGCAGGAGGCTATGAGCTCGATCTCGTGCTGCGCCGAGGGCGCCGTCTGGTCGTGGTCGAGGTCAAGGAGAAGGGCGGCGATCGCTTCGGTCATCCGCTCGAGATGATCGACGCCGAGAAGGCGCGCCGCGTGTCGCATGCGGCCCGAGCCTGGCTCGCCGCCCGTCCCGAGCTAGGCGAGCTCGAAGTCGCACTCGAAGCCGTCGGCGTCCACGGGCGGCGGGTCGAGCGTGTCCCGCTCGTCTCGAATTTGCTATCCGAGCCGAGCCATCAGACTCGACTCGATCGGCCAGGAATCTTCGACGCAGACGCCCTCTATCGCGAGATCATGCGATCTCGAGCTTTCGTGGTCTGAGCAGGAGCTTCCGCAGCGTCGTGCGGACGAAGCATGTCCACAAGCTCCACCCCTATCTCGGCAAGTTCGTCCCGCAACTCGTCGAGGTCTTCCTCGAACGTTACTTCGTGCCGGGCGCAAGCGTCTACGACCCCTTCGTTGGCTCCGGCACGACGCTCGTCGAGGCCAACGTCTTCGGCGCGAACTCCGTGGGATCCGACGTCTCGGCCTTCAACTGTCTGCTGTCGCGCGTGAAGGTGACGCAATACTCACTTGGCGCGCTTGAGCTGTCGTTGCGTTCAACGCTCGAGGAAGCCCGTCAGGCGGGCCCGGTACCGACGAGTAGCGGAAGCACGTGGCTGCGCCGTTGGTACTCGAAGCGGGCACTCGGTGAGTTGCTCCGGTACCGCGAGGTCGCATGCGCTCGATTGGACGATCCCGCCTTGGACGTTGCAAAGGTCATTCTGTCGCGCGCTGCTCGATCTGCCCGGTTGACGGCCCACTATCGACCTCGACTTCCCGAGCACTCCGATGCGGCAGCCCTATTTCTGTCATAAGCACAGGCGTATGTGCCACCGGTAGAGGAGGCCGCGAAGTTTCTCGCTCGCTATACTGCAGACACGCTCGTGCGCCTGAATCCGCGAGTTCGACGAGGTCCGTACGGAGCGAGTCGGTCGAGATCATTCACGCCGACTCGCGGACGTTGGAGCTCGCCGATCCCGGCGCACGGCATCATCACTTCGCCTCCGTACCCGGGCCTGATCGACTACCACGAGCAACACCGTTACGCGTACGAGCTGCTCGGCCTGGAGGATCGGCGCGAAGTCGAGCTCGGCGCGGCCGCGCGCGGGACGAGCCGGGCGGCGGTCGAGGAGTACGTCGCCGGGATCTCGCAGGTTCTCCGTGCGTGCACGGAGACGCTGACTCCGGACGCACCAGTGATTCTCGTCGTCAACGACCGGCGTGATCTCTATCCGGAGATCCTGCGTCGAAGCGGGCTCCGACTGGAAGATCGCCTCGAGCGACACGTCAACCGGAGAACCGGCCGTCGGGCCGGTGAGTACTTCGAGTCCGTGCTGATCGCAACGACCTCGGTCGCGTAAGAGAACCGTAAGGGCTTCCGTCGACGAGTCGGGATCGGCCGGGGGCAGGGGTAGCCTGGCCGGAAGTGACCCTGAAAGAGGAGGAACGATGAGAAAGCTCTGGAGCCGGCGACCCTCGCCGGCAATGGTGGTCGCGTGCCTGGCACTGCTGGTCGCGCTCGGAGGGACGAGCGTCGCGGCCGTGAGTCAGCTCGCGAGGAACAGCGTGGGCCCGGCACAGCTGCAGTTTGCGGCCGTGACGAGCCCGAAGATCAGGACGAATGCCGTCAACTCGTCCAAGGTCGCGAACCGCTCGCTGCTGCGGGCGGACTTTGCACCGGGCCAGCTTCCGGCGGGGCCGACCGGACCGCAGGGCCCAGCGGGGCCGACCGGCGCGGCAGGCGCAGCAGGCCCGGCGGGCGTCATCGGCGCGATCACGGTGCGGACGGCTGCGGTTAGCGTCGTCGACGGTGCGATCGACGGCGTCTTCAACACGGGACGCATCGAGCGCCGTTGCGAGGCCAACGAGCGTGCGATCTCGGCGGGCACGTCCTGGGGTGACGACGGAGCCGACCTCAAGCTCGTGACCCAGGAGGTCGAGCCGCTTTTCAATCCGCAGAATCAGCCGAACGGCTATGTGGCCGTGGGCGGCAACGACAGCGGCGAGTCGAGCAACTTCACGGTGCACGTCTTCTGCTTCACGGGGTAACTGGCTCGGGTAGCTGACACACGGGTAGCTGACACACACTTGACACGGAGGCGTGGCCCATGCGTCACGCCTCCGTGTTCATCGTGGCGGGGTGCTCGCACGCGCGGTCACCCACGCTCTCGTCGGGCTCGAGCCACGGAAGGTCGAGGTCGAAGCGCACCTGCAGCTCGGAGTTCCAGGCTTTGCGATCGTCGGGCTCGCCGACCGGGCTTGTCAGGAGGCGAAGCACCGCGTCCGCAGCGGAGTGGTCTCCGCCTCGCTCGAGTGGCCGCTGAATCGCAGGATCACGGTCAATCTGGCGCCCGCCGCGCTACGCAAGGAGGGATCTGGGTTCGATCTTCCGATCTCGCTTGCGATCCTGGCAGCCACGAGACAGATACCTCCCGAGCGGCTCGCCGAGCACGCGGCTGTCGGTGAGCTTGCGCTCGACGGACGGGTGCGGCCGGTGGCCGGCGCCCTCGCCGTCGCCGAGGGCGCTCGGCGGGCCGGACTCCCGCGCGTCCTCTGCGCCGCGGAATTGGCTCCCGAAGTCGCGCTGGCCGGAGTTGAGCCGATTCCCGTTCGGCATCTCGGCGAGGTCGTCGCCTATCTCCGCGGCGAGATCGACGCCCCCGGATTCGACCCCTTGGTGGCCGATGCGCTCGAGCAGGGCTCGATCCCCGATCTCGCGGACGTGCGGGGCCAAGAACGAGCGCGACGCGCGCTCGAGGTCGCAGCCGCGGGAGACCACAACCTTCTCCTGACGGGCCCTCCCGGGACGGGCAAGACGATGCTCGCCCGCAGGCTTCCCGGAATCCTGCCTCCGCTCGGCCGAGCGGAGGCGCTCGAGGTGACCCGAATTCATTCGGTATGCGGGCTTCTGCCGCCGGAGCGCCCCCTGATCACCGTGCCTCCGTTTCGAGCGCCGCATCACGGTGCATCTGCTCCGGCCGTGGTCGGTGGCGGATCGGGACCGCGCCCCGGAGAGGTCTCCCTCGCGCATCGCGGCGTTCTGCTGCTCGACGAGCTGCCCGAGTTTCCACGCTCGGTTCTGGAAGCTCTCCGCCAGCCGCTCGAGGACGGCGTGGTCGCGATCGCGCGCGTGGGTGGGCATGCGCTGTTCCCGGCTCGCTTCCAGCTCGTCGGGACGATGAACATGTGTCCCTGCGGCGCCCGCGGCGACCCCGCGGTCGAGTGCGCCTGCACGCCGCAACGGCTCGCGGCGTATCGGGAGAAGCTCTCGCGGGCGCTGCTCGACCGCTTCGATCTCGCAGTTGCCATGCCGCGACCGCGAGCTGCCGAGCTCGCTGCTCCTCCGGGGGAAGCCTCGGCCTCGGTGCGCGTGCGAGTCGAGATGGCGCGTGGACGCCTGCGATCGACGCTTCCGCGCAGAACCGAAGCTGCCTCCGAGCTCCTGTCGAGCGCCGTCGACAGGCTTCCGCTCTCCGGGCGCGGGCGGGTGCGGGTGGCGCGGGTCGCGCGAACCATCGCCGCGCTTGCAGGAGCCGACGAGGTCGAGCCCGCGCACGTCGCCGAGGCGCTCTCCTACCGGATGCCGGTGTGACCGAGATTCGCCGGCTCCGGCGGCGCGACGCCGAGTACTCGAGCCTCTTGGCGGCGATCCACGATCCGCCGCCTGCGCTCTTCGTTCGCGGCCGTGGAAGCGATGAGCTTCTCTCGCAACGTGCAGTCGCCGTGGTCGGCGCGCGCGCGTGCTCGTCGTACGGCCGATCCGTGGCGCGTTCTCTCGGGCGGGAGCTGGCGGCTGCAGGGCTCGTCGTGGTCAGCGGAATGGCGCGAGGGATCGACGGCGAGGTTCACCGCGGAGCGCTCGAAGCAGGTGTCACCGTCGCCGTACTCGGTTGCGGAGTCGACCGCGACTATCCGGCTGCCCACGCCGAGCTCGCCCGTCGGATCTGCGAGCGGGGTCTGATCGTCTCCGAGTACGAGCCAGGTGTCGAGCCCGCACCGTGGCGTTTTCCGGCTCGCAATCGGATCATCGCCGGTCTCGCGGAAGCGACCGTCGTCATCGAGGCGAGAGAGCGGAGCGGCGCCCTCATCACGGCCGACTTCGCGCTGGAGGAGGGGAGGGACGTGCTCGCGGTTCCCGGCGAGATCACGAGCGCCCTCTCGGCCGGAACGAACGCGCTGATCCGCCTCGGCGCCATCCCGGTCACGTGCGCGGCGGACGTGTTGGAGGTGTTCGATCATCGAGCCGGCTCAGCCCGAGCATGTATCGCTGGGCCTCGCGGCGCAGGCGTTGCTGGAGCGTCTGCGTGACGGTGCTCTGACCGCGGACGAGCTCGCCCGGGCGTCGGGCGTCGATCCGGCGCAGGTCTCCGCTGCGCTGATCGAGCTCGAGCTGGGGAGGAGGGTCGCCCTCGAGGACGGGATCTATCGCGCGTCGGTCTAGGATCGCCGCTGATGCAAGACGAGCGCGAGGCGTACGTGCTGGTACCGAATGCTGACCGCACAGCGATGCTTGCGAACGAGGGCAGGCTGCCGTGCGTCTCCTCTTCGCCTGGCGTCGCCGGAGCGATCGCCGCACTTCATCGGAGTACTCGCTCGCCGTGCCGTACCTTCGTCCGGCGCGGATCCTGTGGGGTGAGGAGTCCGGCAAAGGCGGCGCAGCCCTGTACGAGTTCGATGCGCCGCGCGGTGACTGGGCGCCGCCGGCGACGCTGGGCTGGCTGCCGCTCGGCGAGGCCGATCCTGCTCGCCTCGTGCCGCCGAGTCTGGCGCCGTACGCGGAGAAGTGGCTCGCCATCGCAGGTGGCGCACCGATCCCGGAAAAGCGACCTCCATGGGCACGGCCGGGATGGCTCGCCGAGGCATCCACCTGGATCGAGGAGAGCAGCACGGAGTGCGGTCTGCGGCAGACGATGCCGCTCGAGGTCGTGAAACAGTGGCCGCTCTCGTCGGTTCTCCGCTGCGAGACGGACGGCGGGCGCGTGTACTTCAAGGCAGTGTTCTCGCTGTTCCGGCACGAGCCGGCCTTGACGTGGGAGCTGGCGAGGAACCATCCGAGCGTCGTTTCCGAAATGCTCGCAGTCGACGAGACGCGAGGATGGATGCTGATGCACGAGCTGTCCGGCTCGCTCCTCGGCGACCAGAGTGCTCACACCTGGGCCGGAGCTCTACGCGCGGTCGCGGAAGTCCAGCGGGCCTGGGCCGCCCGCACAGAAGAGCTGTTCGAGCTGGGTGCGCATGATCGTCGACTGGCCATGCTCGGCGCCGAGATCGGGAGCGCGTTCGAGGCGGCTGAGATATCGGGGGTCGAGCGAGCGATAGCGGAGCTCGAGAGACGCTGCGAGGAGCTGAACGAGGGACTGCTCCCGCACACACTGGTTCACGGCGACCTCCACCCGTGGAACGTGATGGTCGACGGGGACGAGCTGCGGATATTCGATTGGTCGGACGCGTGCGTCTCGCACCCGCTCTTCGACCTCCCGACGTTTCTGCAGCCCGCGGGGGACGAAGCCGCGCGAGAGGCGGTACTCAATGCGTACCTCGGCGCCTGGGCGGATCTCGCGTCACTCGACGAGCTTCGCGCGACCTATCGGCTTGCGCTGCCGCTTGCCCATGTCCACCACGCGATCAGCTATCTGCGGATCACTGACGCTCTCGAGCCGGACGACAGGTGGTGGTTCGAGGACGAGCCCAAGCGCTGGCTCGCAGGCGCTCTCGAGCTGCTGGAGTCGTAGTGACGACGAGGTCGTACTGGCTGGACGAGTCGCACCATCAGCTGCCGCGCGTACGGCTGGACGGTCCGCCCGAGGTGGCGGTCGTTGGTGGGGGCGTCACAGGCTGCTCGTGTGCGCTCACGCTCGCCGAGGCCGGGCTACGCGTCCGCCTGTACGAGGCGCGCGAAATCGCCGGCGGCGCGAGCGGCAGGAACGGGGGGTTCGCGCTGCGTGGCGGGGCGGCCGCGTATCCGGTCATGGTGGACTCGATCGGCCGTGAGCACGCGGCTTCGCTCTGGCGCTGGACCGAGCGCGAGCTGCAGGAGCTTGCTCGCGAGGCGGGTGACGCCTTTCGTCCGACCGGCAGCCTCCGCATCGCCGCAGACGACGAGGAGCGTGCGGAGCTCGAGGAGGAGCACGCAGCTCTGCGCGCCGACGGGTTCGCCGTGGAGTGGCGTGACGAGCTCGACGGCGCCCCTCCGAGGCAGGTACCCGGCTGCGATCTTCCATCCGGAGGATGGCGTTCTGCACCCGGCGCGCGTCGTCCGCCGCCTCGCCGCACGCGCCGCTCGGGCCGGCGCCGAGATCCACGAGCACACACGCCTCGCTTCGATCGACGAAACGGGCGCGGAGACAGTCGTCATCGCGACAGACGGGTATCCGAGCGGTCTCACCGGGCAGCTCGAGGGCCTCATCGTCCCGACGCGAGGGCAGGTGATCGCCACCGAGCCGATTCCGGAACGATTCTTCGAGATCCCGCACTACGGCCGCCACGGCTACGACTACTGGCACCAGGCCGAGGACGGTCGCATCGTCGCCGGGGGCTTCCGCGACGTCTCGCTGCAGGAGGAGTTCACCGCCGACGAGGTCCTGACACCGAAAGTGCAGCAGGCGCTCGAGGACTTCGTGGCGTCACTGGTCGGTCGCCGGTTGCGCATCGACTACCGCTGGGCGGGGATCTTCGGGATGATCCTCGACTTCCTGCCCGCGGTCGGCCGGGTGCCGGGCCAGGACGGGGTCTGGATCGCCGGTGGCTATTCGGGCCACGGCAACGTTCTCGGGTTCGCGTGCGGAAGGCTCGTAGCGCGCGCGATCCTGGGTGACCGCGATCCGTTGCTCGAGCTCTTCGAGCCCGCGCGGCTACTGGGCGACGGCCAGACGGCGCCAGCTAGGCAGTTTTGACGGCCGAGATCAGCTTCAGCACCGAGTCCTTGGCATCTCCGAAGAGCATGGTCGTCTTCGCATCGAGATAGAGCTCGTTGTCGATCCCGGCGAAGCCCGGGTTCATCGAGCGCTTGAGGACGACGATGCTCGCGGCCTTGTCCACGTCCAGGATCGGCATGCCGTAGATCGGGCTGCCGGGATCGCTGCGGGCAGCCGGGTTCGTCACGTCGTTCGCGCCGATGACGAGCACGACGTCCGTCTGCGGGAAGTCCGGATTGATGTCGTCCATCTCGTGCAGCTGCGTGTACGGCACGTTCGCCTCGGCGAGCAGCACGTTCATGTGACCGGGCATGCGACCTGCCACCGGATGGATCGCGTACTTCACCTCCACGCCCTTGTCTTCGAGGACGTCGGCGAGCTGCCGGACGTCGTGCTGCGCCTGCGCGACTGCCATGCCGTAGCCGGGAGCGACTATGACCTTGCGGGCGAACGAGAGCTGCACCGCGACGTCTTCCGGTGAGGTTGCCCGTACCGTTCGGCCGTCGTCGGTTCGCGCGATGCCCGCCCCTACCTGAACCTGTCCGAATGCGCCGAACAGGACGTTGGTGACCGAGCGGTTCATCGCTTTGGCCATCAGCAGCGTCAGGAGCGTCCCCGCGGCTCCCACGAGCATCCCCGACACGATGAGCACCGTGGAGTCGAGGACGAACCCGGTGGCCGACGCGGCGAGGCCCGTGAACGCGTTCAAAAGCGAGATGACGACGGGCATGTCGGCGCCGCCGATGGGGAGGACGAACATGACGCCGAAGAGGAGGGCGAGCCCGATCAGCGCGTAGAGCACCCACTGCTCCTCCAGGCCCGCGACCGCTGCCGTGCCGAGGGCCGCAGCGGCGCCCAGGACGGCGATGTTCACGATGTTCTGGCCGGCGAAGACGATCGGGCGTCCACTGATGAGCTCCTGGAGCTTGGCGAAGGCGACGACCGAGCCGGCGAACGAGATCGAGCCGATCAGGGCCGAGAGCACGATCGAGACGGTCTCCTCCCGCAGCGGGTCCGCCGCGTTGTGCCACTCGGAGAGCGCGACGAGCGCGGCGGCGCCTCCTCCGACCCCGTTGAAGATCGCCACCATCTGCGGCATCGCGGTCATCCGCACGCTGCGGGCGCCGATCAGGCCGGCGACGCTGCCGATCCCGAGCGCGACGACGATCCAGAGCCAGTTCTCGAGTCCTTCCAGGAGGAGCGTCGTCGCGATCGCGAGGAGCATCCCCGCTCCACCGATCCAGTTTCCCTTGCGCGCGTGACGCGGCGAGGAGAGGAACTTCAGGGAGACGACGAAGCAGGCGATCGTGACCAGATAGAGGATCGCGACGACGTCTGGATCCGAGATCATTCGCCCTCGCCGCGCTTGGGCTCGGGGCGACGCTTGAACATCCCGAGCATCCGATCGGTCACGAACCAGCCGCCTACGACATTCGCGGTCGCGAGTACCAGAGCCGCAAAGCCGACGACCTTGGTGAACGTGTCCTCGGCGGTGCCGAGGACGATGATCGCGCCGACGATCACGATCCCGTGGATGAAGTTCGCCCCCGACATGAGCGGGGTGTGCAGCATCGTCGGCACCTTCGCGATCACCTCGAAGCCCAGGAACGCCGCGAGCACGAGGATCGTCAGCTCGATGACGAGAGGAAGATCGGTCACGTGCACTCCACCCGGCGGGTGACGCACGCGCCAGCGGTGATCTCGTCCTCCCAGTCGAGGGTCAGCTCGCCGTTCGGCGCCAGATGCTGGAGCAGGGCGGCGACGTTGCGCGAGTAGAGCTGGCTCGCGTGATGAGCCATCAGCGAGGGGAGGTTGGTCGTTCCCACGATCGAGACGCCACCGTGTTCGACGACCTCACCGGGAACGGTCAGCTCGCAGTTGCCGCCGGTCTCCGCCGCCAAGTCCACGATGACGGAGCCGGGGCGCATCCGCTCCACCGCGGCGGCAGGGATGAGCTTCGGCGCAGGCCGGCCGGGGACGGCAGCGGTGGTGATGACGACGTCGAAGTCGGGAATTCGCTCCTCGAGCGCGATCTGCTGCTGCCTCTGCTGCTCTTGAGTTAGCTCGGTTGCATATCCGCCGGCGGTCTCCTCGGCCCGAACGCCGAGATCCAGGAAGGCCGCACCGAGGCTCTCGACCTGCTCCCGGACCGCGGGGCGGACGTCGAAGCCCGAGACGACGGCTCCCAAGCGGCGTGCGGTCGCGATCGCCTGCAGCCCGGCCACCCCTGCGCCGATCACGAGTGCGCGCACCGGGGCGATCGTTCCGGCGGCGGTCATCAACATCGGGAAGAGCTTCGGCACGCTGTCGGCCGCGAGCACCACCGCCTTGTAGCCCGCGACGGTGGCCTGGGACGAGAGCGCGTCCATCGCCTGGGCGCGGGTGATCCGCGGGATCGACTCCATCGCGAACGCATCCACTCCCTGCTCACGCAGGCGAGAGATTCCCTCGGCATCCGTCAGCGGCTGGAGGAATCCGATCAGGATCGTTCCCTGCGCCAGCGATTCGATCTCCTGCGGCGAAGGCTTTGCGACACGGACGACTCCGCGGGCGCCGTCGAGCAGCGTCGCGGTGTCCACGATGTCGCCCCCGGCCTCTGCATAGCTCTCGTCGAGGAAGCCCGCAGCGGCGCCGGCGCCGCGCTCGATCCGTACCTCGAAGCCGGACTCGCGGAGCTTGGAAACCGTCTCGGGAACGAGCGCCACGCGACGCTCGCCGGGAGCCGTCTCCCTCGGAACCGCGACTCGCATGCCGGGAAGACTCTATTGGGAGGGCGGTCGGGCCGTTCGTGCAACCCGCAGGCGCAACAGCTAGAGCGGAGAACAACGGTGCGGCCGCGAAGCGGACGCCTTCAGGGATCTCGCGCGAGCAGAATCCGCACTCGCGGATTCTGCTCTGCGCCTACAAGACCAGCCCAGATCTCGAGCTTCTGCTTCGTGCGGCGGATCACCTCGTCGGTGTACTCCCGCGTGCCGGCGTGCCCGCCGAGATCCGCAGTGCGAAGTCCTTCTGCGACCGCCTCGAGGGCCGCCTCGCGGATCGCTCGGCCCGCCGTCTGTAGCTTCTCGCCCTCCGCGTGTGAGAGGAGTGCTGCGGCAGCGAGGATCATGGCCATCGGGTTCGCGATGTCCTTGCCCTCGAGCGCCGGGGCGGTGCCGTGCGCGGCCTCGGCCACGAGGGCGCTCGGCACGTAGTCGTCGCCGAAGGCGACGAGCAGCGACTCGGACCCTGCGATCGAGCCGAACAGCGGGAGCACGAGGTCGGACAGGATGTCCCCGTCGCGGTTCAAGGCCGGAATGACCATGGGTGCGCCGCTGGACGAGATGAGCAGCGCGAAGGTGGCGTCGATGAGTTGAGGCTCGTAGGTGACGTCGGGGTGGCGCTCGGCCGCAGCGTCCATCTCCTCTTTGAGCATCCCCTCGTAGATCGGGCTCACGGTGTACTTCGGCCCACCGAATACCTTTGCGTCCATGCGCTCCGCCTGACGGAATGCGAACTCCGCTACCGCACGGCAGACGCGCCTCTCGATCCGCTCCGTACGCAGGGCAACCTCGTCGTCTCCTTCGCCCTCGCGCCATTCCTTAGCGCCGTAGGCATCGCCGACCGCCATGCGTACGACGGAGATCGGCGAGTGGACGCCCCCGAACGGCACGACCCCCGGGATCCTCCGGCCGGTCCTGACGATGACCTTGCCGCCGATCTCCTCGCGAAGCATGCGGTTCGGCGAACCGACATCGCCCGCGCGCTCCGGAGTGATCGTGGCCGCCTTCAGACCGTAGCCGTGCTCTCGTATCGCGGCCGCTGCTTCGTAGACGACCTGGTTTTCGGTCGCTCGCCGGTTCTCGAGCGACAAATCGAAGCGCGGAAACTCGAGCGTCGTTCCGACGACATCTGGAGCAAGAACGCGCACGGCTTCCTCGAGCAGCTCTTGACCGGTCTGGTCGCCTTCGAGAACGACGATCGTGCTCATGGACCAGAGTCTATTGAAGCTCCTGGGCTAGAGTCTATTGAATCGAAATGTAAGGCGTCATTCGCGCTTGCATTTCGTAGTCGTATTTCGTACTGTGCTGATCTCGAAACACCGCTAAGGAGGAAGAATCGTGGCACGAAAGACGATCCTCGTCTGCGACAGGTGCTCGAAGGAGGTCGCCGAGGGAAGGGGGGCGCTCATGCGCCTCAACTTCACAGACGCGCGCAGGGGCTCGAAGCAGGCCGATCTCTGTGACGACTGCGCCGGCGGCATGCCCGGCCACGCGGTTGCTCGCCGCGGCCGGAGACCGAAAGCGGTCACCGCCGCGTAAAGGGAAGCATCGGTGACCGTCACCGCGCGTGACGGTCACCGGCGTTTCCCGCTCTTTCCTGAGAAGAGGACGGCCGCGTACGAAAAGGGGTCTGAGGCCGGGATTACCATGGACCGATGGGTCTCTCGCTCGTCGTCGGGCCGGCGCATGCCGGCAAGGTCGCCCTGCTCCTCGGGCGCTATCTCGACGTGCTCGAACGCGATCCCTGGCTCGTGGTACCCAATCGAGCCGACGTCGAGCGCGTCGAGCGCGACCTTCTGCGACGCCGGCCGGCGCTGCTTGCCGGCAACATCGGCACGTTCGACGATCTCTTCGAGCAGATCGTGGCGGGAGATCCCGAACGGCGTGGTGTCGCGAGCGATGCACAGCGCGCGCTCGCGGCGCGGCGTGCGATCGCGGGGACCTCGCTCGAAGATCTCGGCGCGTCGTCGACGTCGAGTGGGTTCGTCGATGTGCTGCTGTCCGCGGTGGGGGAGCTCGAATCCGCGCTTCTCGATCCTGAAGCCGTAGGAGGCGAGCTCGGCCGACTGGCCAGCGGATACCGTGGCGAGCTCGACCGGTTGGCTCTCTGGGATCGGGACGGCGTGCGCCGCCGCGCGGCCGAGCGGATCCAGAGCGATCTCGGAGCCTGGGGGCGGGAGCCCGTCTTCGCCTACGGGTTCGAGGATCTGACCGGAGCCGAGTGGGCGCTGATCGAGGCGCTCGCCGCGCGCACGGACGTGACGGTCTCGATCCCGTACGAGCCGGCCCGACCGGCCTTCGCGGCGCTCGAAGGAACGGTCGGCGACCTGGCAACGCTGGCCGCAGGTGCGGTCCAGGAGCTGCCTGCAGCCCAGCACCGCCCCGTTCCTCCACCGCTGGCTCATCTCGAGCGCGAGCTCTTCGGCGACGGGCGTGTTCTCGAGGAGCCGCTCGAGGCCTCGGTTCAGTTCCTCGAGGGGGCAGGAGCTCGTGGAACCGTCGAGCTCGTCGCCGCCGAGCTCCTCGCCCTCGTCCGCGCCGATAAGCCACCGGACCGGATCGGGATCGTCTGCGAGTCGCCGGAGCGTTGGCGGGCGACGTTCGAGTCCGTACTCGGCCCGCTCGGCATTCCCTACGGATTCGAGCACCCGCGGCGGCTCGGCGAGACACCTCTCGGCGCCGCGTTGCTCTCGCTGCTCCGGTACGCCTGGCGTGGGGGCGGTCGAGCGGAACTCTTCACCTTCTTGCGCTCTCCCTTCTCGGGACTCGAGCGCCGTTCGGTCGATTTCGTCGAGGGGCGCCTGCGCGGGCGCGCGATCGTGGATCAGGCCCGGGTAGAGGAGGAGAGCGAGAAGCTGCGCGGGGCGCACGTGCCCGCGCTCGTCGACCTGCGTGCAGAGGCCGATCCGGTCGCTGGTGCGCGTGTCCTGCTGAAGACGATGATCCGCAACGCCTGGGGGCTCGAAGCGCCGCCTGTCGGAGACGACGCGCGCGGAGATGCGCGTGCCTATCGCGCAGCGGTGGAGACCTTCGACGAGCTCTCGGACTTCGCGAAGCTGGACGGGCGGGGCGTCGCTCCCGACGACGTCGTCGCAGCGCTCGAGCGGACCGCGGTCCGACTGCGCGCGGCCGGGGAGAGCGGGCGCGTGGCCGTCCTCGATTACGGGCGAGCGCGCACGCGAATCTTCGAGGTGGTCTTCCTGCTCGGCCTGGAGGAGGGAAGCCTGCCGCGGCGTGACCGCCCCTCCCCGTTGTTGGACGACGACACCCGCCGCGAGCTCGGGGGCCGGCTCGAGCGGCCGAGCACGGTCTCCCGTGACCGCTATCTCTTCTACACCGCTTGCACACGAGCCACTCGCCGCCTCGTCCTCGTTCGCGAGGCTGCGAGCGACGAGGGCGTTCCGCGCGAGCCGAGCCCGTTCTGGGACGACGTACGGGCGCTCTACCTGCCCGCCGAGGTCTCCCGCGCCACGCGCCGCCGCCCGCTCTCCAGTCTCACCTGGACGCTGGAATCCGCGCCGAGCGAGCGCGACCGGCTGCGTGCGCTCGCCCGTTTGACGATCGAGGACTCCGCGGGTGCGGACGAGCTCGCTTCGGCGAACGGGTGGTCGCGCCGGCTCGAGCGCGCCCGTCATGCCTTCGATCGTCCTACCGTTCTTTCGAGCCCCGCCGTCCTCGAGACGATGTCGACGAAGACGGTGTTCTCCGCGACCGAGCTCGAGCGTTTCGCCGACTGCTCCTCGGCCTGGCTCGTGGAGCGCGTGATCGACCCCAAGACCATCGACGCCGAGCCCGACCCGATGCTCAGGGGGCAGGTCGTGCATACGACGCTGAACCGCTTCTACGCTGCGCTCCCCAAGGAGCTGGACTCCGAGCGCGTAACGCCGGAGAACCTCGACGCCGCGCTCGTCCTCGTACGAACGTGTCTGGACGACGCCCTCGAATCGGGAGTCCGGCTCGATCTCACGGAGCTGCAGGCGGCGGAGCTACGCCAGACGCTCATCGCGGATCTCGAAGGATTCCTCCGTGACGAGGCGGCGTCCGAAATGACGTTCGTTCCGCGTCGGCTCGAGGTCGCCTTCGGGTCCGAGCGAGCGGCGCCAGAGCTTCAGCGGGGGCTCGATCTCGGCGACGGCCTTCGTCTCTCCGGGAAGATCGACCGGATCGACATCGACCCGTTCTCGGCGCGCGGGATCGTCCAGGACTACAAGTCGGGCAAAGGCGCGCATTCGGCGCGGGACATCGACCGCGATCTTCGTCTGCAGATCCCGCTCTACGTTCTCGCACTTCGCGACCTCGTCGGCATCGAGCCTCTCGGCGGCCTGTATCGGGCGCTCTCGGGCAAGCGGCTGACGAGGGGGATGCTCCGCGCGTCTGCCCGCGAGGACCTGCCGGGCTTTGCCAAGGACGACTACCTGGACGAGGACGCGTTCTGGGCACAGGTGGAAACCGCCCGGGAACGTGCCGGCACGAACGCGAAGCGCATCCGCGCAGGTGACGTGCAGCACGATCCCAAGGGCGACGGCTGTCCCGCCTGGTGCGACCTGTGGCCGATCTGCCGGGTTCCGCGCGCATGACCTCGGTCGCCGAACGCACGACTGACCTGAACGCAGAGCAGCTCGCCGCCGTCGAGGCAGCGGGAACGGTCTTCGTGTCGGCGGGAGCGGGAACGGGCAAGACGTCGGTGCTCGTCGAGCGCTACGTCCGCGCGGTCTGCGAACGCGGCCTGGACGTGGACTCGATACTGGTGATCACGTACACGCGAAAGGCGGCCGGCGAGCTGCGTTCGCGCATTCGGGCCGCTTTCGTCGAGCGGGACCGGCCCGATCTCGCGCGCGAGCTGGACGGCGCCTGGATCTCCACGATTCACGGCTTCTGCAACCGGCTGCTGAGGGCGCATCCCTTCGCAGTCGGCCTCGACCCACGGTTCCGGGAGCTCGAGGATGCGGGTGCCGCGGTCCTGCGTGGAGAGGCATTTCAACGCGCGCTCGAGGAGTTCTGTGCGGGTGGCGACGAGAAGCGGCTACAGCTCCTCGCCACGTATCGCGCTGACGGCTTGCGGCGCATGCTCACCGGGGTCTACGAGACGCTGCGCTCCGCCGGGCGCGATCTCGTGCTGGAGCTCGGGGAGCGTCCGGCGCTCGCGGAGGCGATCGCCGCCTTTCGCGAGGAGGCCGCCTCGCTTGCCGCGGACGAGTCCGCCACCGCGAGCCAACGAGCCTCGGCGACCGAGGCGTTGCGCACGGTGACCGACTCCGCCGCCGCCCGTGTCGTCGATCTCTCGGCGCTCCACGCTCGGGGGGTGCGTGCGGGGTCGTACGAGCTCACGAGGAAGGCTGTCGAGCGCTCGGCACTGGAAGAGCTGGCCGCGCATGACCGCGACTTGCTCCAGGACCTCCTCGAGCGCTTCGCCGACGAGTACGCCGCTGCGAAACGTCGCGAATCGGCGGTCGACTTCGAGGATCTTCAGCTCGCCGCCCGAGACCTGCTTCGCGACTCGCAGGAGGTGCGCGACTCGGTCCGGCTTCGCTTCCGCCTCCTGATGGTGGACGAGTTCCAGGACACGAACGCGCTTCAGTGCGAGATCGTCGACCTGGTGGCGCATCCGGAGCTGACCGAGGTCTTCACGGTCGGTGACGAGTTCCAGTCGATCTACGGCTTCCGGCACGCCGACGTCGAGGTCTTCCGAAACCGCCGCGCTCGAGCCTCGAACCTACTCACGCTCCGCTCGAACTACCGCTCGCGCCCGCAGGTGCTCGCGGCTGTGAACTTCCTCTTCGCGGGTGCTTTCGGCGACGAGTATCAGCCCCTGGCGGCGTCGGCGGAGTTCGCCGACCCTGTCTTCGGGCATCCCGTCGAGCTCATGGTCACCGACAAGGCGAGCTACCGCGATTCGGGAGACCACTGGCGCCACGGCGAGGCTCGGGCGATTGCGGGGCGCGTCCGCGAGCTCGTCGACTCGGGAGCGGCGCTTCCGGGCGAGATCGTCGTTCTCTTCGCCGCCGGGACGGACGCCGAGCGCTACGAGGAGGCGCTCCGGCTGGAGGGGCTTCCGACCTTCCGCGCGACCGGGCGCGGCTACTTCGGGCAACAGCAGGTTGTCGATCTTCTGGCGTATCTGAGGCTTCTGCACAACCGCTACGACGACGTCGCGCTCGCCACCGTTCTCGCGTCGCCGCTGGTGGGGATCTCCAACGACTCCCTCGTCCTGATCCGCCGGAACGCGACCCGGCGACCGCTTTTCACGGCGCTCGAGCGTGGTCTGCCCGAGAACCTCGCCGCCGAGGACGAGAGGCTGCTGCGCGCGTTTCTCCAACGCTACGACCGGCTTGTCGCGGCATCGGCTCGCGTCGGTCTCGAACGACTGTGCGAGCAGGTCCTCGCCGAGCACGACTACGACCTGGCGGTTCTCGCCCGCTGGGACGGCTCGCGCCGGTTCGCGAACCTGCGGAAGCTCGGCCGGCTCGCCCGCCAGTACGAGGCGATCCGTGGCAACGACCTTCCCGGCTTCATTCGGTTCATCCGCGAGCAGGACGCTCTCGGTGCGAGGGAGCTGGAGGCGGTCGCGGAGGAAGAAGGCGCGGACGCCGTGCGCCTGCTGACGATTCACGGCGCGAAGGGTCTCGAGTTCAAGGTCGTGATCGTCGCGGATGCCGGGCGAGACGTCGGCGGTCCGCGCGGCGGAAGCGAGATCGTCGCGCTCTCGGACGGCCGTTTCGGGTTCCGCATGGTGCACCCGACGCACGGTGAGCGGCGACCCGTCTTCGACTTCGAGCAGGTGCGCGAGACCGAGCGCGAGCAGGAGCGCGCGGAGCGTCTCCGCCTCTACTACGTCGCCATGACGCGTGCGATAGACCGCCTGATCGTCTCCGGGGCGATCGACCACGAGCGTGCCGCCGATCGCGAAACCCCAATCGGGTGGGTGCTCGACCGACTCGACGCCCGCGAGGACGTGGCGAGCGCAGGCGAGGATCCGACCGAGCTCGAGCGGGGAGACGCACGTTTTCTCCTTCGCGTCCACCGCTCGTCGGAAGCGATCGAACCGGCGCGTGCGCTCGAGCCCATGACGCCCGAAGACGCGGAAGGGCAACTCGCGCTGTTCGGAGAGCTGCCGGTCGGCCCCGCTCCGGTCGGGCTCGAGCTGCCTCCGCTCGCGCCTCCGCCCACTCCGCCGCTCCACGACGTGCGCCGACTCTCGTACAGTGCTCTCGCGCTCTTCGAGCGGTGCTCCTATCGGTACTTCGCCGAGCGCATTCTGCGGCTGCCTCGCGTCGCCGCGCGTCGGAGTCTCGACGCAGAGTCGGGCGGGCTCGCCGGAACCGAGATCGGCGACGCCGTGCACCGCCTGCTGGAGGAGATCCCCCTCGACGCTCCCGTTCCTCCGGCTCGTGTCGAGCTCGAGACGACCGTGCGCACCTGGTACGCGACCGTGAACGAGTCGGAGCTCGACCGCATCGCTGGTCTCGTAGAGGCGTACTGCCGTTCACCGCTCGCGCTGCGCATCGCGACGCTCGCAGGCGCTCGCCCCGAGCGTCCGTTTGCCTTCGAGCACGATGGGGTGCTCGTGCACGGCAGGTTGGACGTCCTGTGGCGCGAGGGCGAGAAGGCGCTCGTCGTCGACTACAAGTCGAACGTCCTGGACGGGGCCGACCCGCAGGAGATCGTGGACGCCGAATACCGGTTGCAGCGGCTGGTCTATGCGCTCGCCTGTCTTCGCGACGGAGCGCACGAGGTCGAGGTCGCCTACCAGTTCCTCGAGCGGCCGGACGACGTCGTCTCGGCGACGTTCTCGGCTGATGACCTCCCCGAGCTCGAAGTCGAGCTCTCGGATGCGATCTCCCGCATCAGTGCAGGCGTGTTCGTCCCCACGCCGAGCGAGTTCGCGTGCGCAGACTGCCCTGCTCTCGACCTCGTTTGCGCCGGCCCGCGGCTCGGCACGTGGGACGGGCCGTAGGGGTCGAGCCATGCGCGTTGCCGCCCTGAACGACATCCACGGCAACCTGCCCGCACTCGACGCGGTCTTGGGCGAGGTCGCGCAGGCTGGAGTGGACACGGTTGTCTGCGGTGGTGACGTCGTTGGTGGGCCGTTTCCGGTCGAAGTCCTCGACCGTCTGCTGATCCTCCCGGACGTCCGCTTCGTGCGCGGAAACGTCGACCGGCTGGTCTTGGAGGGCGTTGCCGAGCACGGCCAGGACTGGAGCGCAGAGCGTCTGCGTCTCGGCGACGATCGCCTCGCGACCATCGCTGGCTGGCCGCTGACAGTCGAGCTCGAGATCGACGGCGTTGGTTCGACGCTCTTCTGCCATGCGACGCCCACCGCGGACGAGCCGATCTTCACGCGGGTGACACCGGACGAGGACGTCGTCCGGGTCATCGGCGATGTCGACGCCGACCTCGTTGTCTGCGGCCATACGCACATGCAGTTCGACAGGCAGCTGCCGAGAGGCTTGCGGGTCGTCAATGCCGGCAGTGTCGGGATGCCGTACGAGGGGCGCCGCGGCGCCTTCTGGGCTCTCCTCGGGCCGTCGATCGAGCTCAGGCACACCGAGTACGATGTGGATGCGGCAGTGGCCTCGTTTCGCGAGGCGGCACCGTGGCTCCGTGAGCAGCTGACCGGATGGTTGCTCGACCCACGTGACCCGGACGAGGCGACGGCCTTCTTCGAAGCCGAGCGTGGCGCGTAGCTACGTCCGCGAGGCTCGGCGCCGGGGTCTCGGACGGCGACGTGAGCGGATCGGGCCGATCGTCGAACGGCTCGCAGCGGAGCACGCCGACGCGACGATCGCGCTTCGTTTCCGCAGCCCGCTCGAGCTCCTCGTCTCGGTGATGCTGTCGGCCCAGACGACCGACGTCAACGTCAACCGTGTGACGGGACCGCTTTTTCAGAAGT
Organism: uncultured Actinomycetes bacterium; assembly: GCA_963850485.1. GTDB lineage: Bacteria > Actinomycetota > Thermoleophilia > Gaiellales > Gaiellaceae > GMQP-bins7. The sequence goes on from CAWKLR010000019.1 coordinate 240,725, forward strand.
ACCGCCGGCCGGAGGACTACCTCGCCGTGCCGCAGGAGGAGCTCGAGCGAGACATCTACACGACCGGCTTCTTCCGGCAGAAGGCGAAGTCGATCCGCGGCACCATGCGCGTGCTGCTCGAGGAGTTCGACGGCGAGGTTCCGAGGCGACTGGAGGATCTCGTGAGACTTCCCGGTGTCGCTCGCAAGACCGCGAACGTCGTCGCAGCCGAGCTCGGCCACGCCCAGGGGATCGTCGTCGACACGCATGTGCGGCGCCTCTCGCAGCGCCTGGGGCTCACCCGCCAGGAGGATCCCGTGAAGATCGAGCGAGACCTCCAGCGGATCGTGCCGCGCCCGGACTGGGCTCGCTTCCCACACCTTGCTCATCTGGCACGGCCGCCGCATCTGCGACGCGAGGCGCCCGCTCTGCGCGGAGTGCGTGCTCGAGCCACTGTGCCCGTCGAGCCGTATCGCAGTCGACCGCTAGCTATTCAGGCTCTCGAGCCAGCGATGTCCGGGATGCACGAGCGCGAGCGACTCGGCAAGCCAATGGCGCTCCGACCGTCTCGAGCAGAGGAAGGACGCCGGCGAAGTCGTCGTCGTCCTTCGGTCTCGCGTCCTTCGCCTTGTAGAGGAGGGCGATCTCCGGCCGGGCGTACGGAATTCCGTCGGCGGTATGGGCGATCACGCGGTCGCGAGGCAGTCGGATACGCGCATCTCGGCGAAAGACCCAGGTGTCGCCGACCCACGGCTCGCGCATGATGTCGAGCCGCCAGCGGCCCGTCGCCCGCTCGCGCACCCAGGTTTGATGGTGCTCGGCGAGCGTCTCCGGCGTGAGCGGGTGGGCGAGACCGCCGCCGATCACGTAGAGGTCGTAGTCCGGAAAGCGCGTGCTTGGAGCTCCGTGAAGCCGGTCCGCAGGCACCGCGATCTCGAGGTCGTCGTGTTCGCGCGTCTGGCGCCCGCGAAAGAGATCGAGCGCCCAGCCCGCCGTGACGTACCACGGCGTCTTCACGTCCCGCAGCAGACGAGCAACCTCGCTCGGGTGCCAGGCGTCCCAGGCGGAGAGGTCGGGCTCGAACGACGACGCGGCCATCCGCGCCTCGGTCAGATCCAGCCGACGCCAGCGGAAGACCGCCAGCTGAGCGACCGTCGATGCCGCGATGAGCCCGAGCGACGCGGCGAGCGTCCAGTAGTCCTCGTCGAAGACGGGGACGAAGTTCTGCCCATAGAAGCCGACGATCAGCGTCGGAACGAGAACCAGGGACGCGATCACGGTGAGCGTCTTGATGATGTCGTTCTGCTTCTCGGTGATGACCGACTGGTGGTAGTCGCGGACGCTCGAGAGGAGGTCGCGCGCGACCTCTAGCTCCTCGCCGGCGCCGATCAGCGTCTCGTAGGTGTTCGCGACCATGCGCTCGACCGTCTCCGGAAAGAGTCTCTCGTCCCCGATGTCGAGGCGCTTGTCGACGATGCGCCGTACGGCTCCCCGCATGGCGCCGACGGTTCGCCGCGCATGGAGGAGGTCGTGGCGCAGAGCTGCCGAGCGCGTCGCCGGACGATCTCGCTCGGCCAGTCGTCGATGTGATCCTCGAGCTCGTCGATCTGGGCGTCGAGCGCGACCACGACGTCGAGGAAGGACGCAGCCACGTCGTCGACCAGGCGAAAGAGGAGCTCGCCGACGGACACGCCGCGCGCGGCCGCGATCTCGAGCGGGTCGGGATCCCACGGCGTCCCGGCCTCGGGGGTCTTGCGGATCGTGACGAGGAGGTCGGGCGTGGCGACGACGTCCACCTCGCGGTAGACGATCCGGTTGTCGTTCGTCAACGGCTGGCCGTCGAGGAGAACTCCGAGCACGTATGCGCCGTGGCTCTCCAGGAACGGCCGCGTGTGCTCGTTGCCGGGTGGCTGCAGTCAACGTCTCCAGCACGTCCGGGTCGACTCCGGACGGAAGCGCTGCCAGAAGCTCCTCGCGGGTGGGGTCGAGGAGGTCGATCCAGCGCGTGCTCATGACGGGCGAGCGTAGCGCCGCCTGCGGTCGGAATCGCTTCGTTGCTACGCCGACGTGGTGGCGACTTCCGGGAGGTGTTGCTGTTCCTCCAGGAAGCGCTGGGCGTCGAGCGCGGCCATCGTCCCCGAGCCGGCGGCGGTGACGGCCTGGCGATAGGTGTGATCCTGCACGTCGCCCGCGGCGAAGACGCCCGTGATGTTGGTACGCGTCGAGCCGGCCTCGGTGACGAGATAGCCCTGCTCGTCGTGGTCGAGCCAGTCCAGGAAGAGCGCCGTGGTCGGGTCGTGACCGATGGCGACGAAGACGCCGTCGGCCTCGAGGACTCGCGTCTCGCCCGTCGCGGTGTCCCGGATGCGGACTCCCGTCACGTGCCCCTCGGCCTCACCGAGCACCTCCTCGACGACGGCGTCCAGGACGAGCTCGATCTTCTCGTTCGCGCGCGCCCGATCGACCATGATCGGCGAGGCGCGAAACTCGGTGCGCCGGTGCACGATCAGGACGTTGCTGGCGAACCGGCTCAGGAACGTCGCCTCCTCCATCGCCGAGTCGCCGCCGCCGACGACGACCACGACCTTGTCGCGGAAGAAGGCGGCATCGCAGGTCGCGCAGTAGGAGACGCCGCGGCCCTGCAAGACCTGCTCGGACGGCAGTCCCAGCTGCCTCGCGCTCGCTCCCGTGGCCACGATCACCGCGTCCGCGCGGTGCTCGTCGTCTCCGACGTAGACCCGGAACGGACGCTCGGAAAAGTCGACGCGCGTGACGTCGTCGGTCACGAACTCGGCGCCGAAGCGCTCGGCCTGGCGGCGGAAGTCGGCCATCATGGCCGGCCCGAGGATCCCGTCGGCGTATCCCGGGTAGTTCTCGACATCGCTCGTGATCATGAGCTGACCGCCCCAGTTGAAGCCCTCGATCACGAGCGGGCTCAGGTTGGCCCTGGCGGTGTAGAGGGCCGCCGTGTACCCGGCCGGACCGCCACCGATGATGATCACGTCGCGAACGTCGCTCACAGGTGCATCTCCATCTCGAAAGGGTAGCCCCGCAACGCGGGCCTAGACGTGAAAACGCCCTGACGTCGCCCGATGTTCCCGCGGCGCATCCCGGTCAGGCGGCGTCGTTGCCCGCAGCGACGATCTCGAGCGGAATTTCGGCCGGGTCGACCAGCTCCGCCGCAGCCAGCGGACGGGTCTGGCGCTGGATCGGCTGCAGCTCTGGCTGCTCGATGCCCGTGATGCCGTGCGCGTTCGAACCGACGAGCCTGGACGAGCACCTGGCGCTCGAGCGAGCCAACCGTCTCGTTGTAGGCGTTCACCGCGCCGTCGAGCGACTTGCCGAGCCGTCCCACGTGCGCGCCCATCGTCGCGAGACGCTTGTACAGCTCGCGTCCGAGCTCGCTCACCTCGTGTGCGCTCTCGGCGAGGGTCTCCTGCTGCCAGGTCACGGCGACGGTGCGCAGGAGGATCATCAGCGTGCTCGGCGACGCGAGCACGACGTTCGAGCTCCACGCGTACTCCTGCAGGGTCGGATCGTGCTCGTGCGCGGCCCGCAGGTAGGACTCGTCGGGCAGGAACATGACGACGAGGTCCGGTGTGGGCTCGAACTGGCGCCAGTAGCCCTTGGCCGAGAGCTTCGTCACATGCTCGCGGACCTGGCGCGCGTGGTCGCCGAGATGACGCTCTCGCTCGCTCTCCTCGGAGGTCTCGAACGCGTCGAGATAGGCGGCCAGCGGAGCCTTCGCGTCGACGACCACGTGCTTGCCGCCGGGAATGCGGACGACGAGATCCGGACGCAGGAGTCCGTCCTCCGTGGACTTCGTCGCCTGGGAGACGTAGTCGCAGTACTCGACCATCCCGGCGTACTCGACGACGTTGCGAAGCTGCGCTTCGCCCCAGCGTCCGCGCACGTGCGGGGTGCGCAGGGCGTTGGTCAGGCTCCCCGCGCGCTCGGAGAGGGTCGTCACCTGCGCGCGCAGCGCGCCGTACGCCTCCTGGCGCACCCGCTCGACGCTCTGGAGCTTCTTGTCCATCTGCTCGAGCGAGCTCGTGAGCGGGCGCACGTACCCCGAGAGCTTGGAATCGGCGAGCTCGAGGAAACGAGTGCTGTTCGCGTCGAGAGCCTCCGAGGAGAGCGTCTTGACGGCGGCCGCGAGGCGCTCGTCGAGCACGCTCCGCTCGGCCGTCAGCTCCGCGCGAACTGCGGCCAGCTCGCTTCGAAGCTCGATCACCTCGTTCACGCGCCGCCGGCGCTCCAGCAGGGCGGGGCGCACGAGAACGAGGACGCCGAGAGCGCCTACAACCATCCCACCGAGGAGAGCGAGAACGACCATGCGGTCGACAAACGCTAGGGCGCCCGCCGGACGGAGCCGCAACGCGGGCGCAACTCGGCATGACAGGGTGCGGTGAGACCCTCCTGCTACATTCGCGCGCGGCCATGGCCGACAAGCCCCGCGTCCGAGCGCCGAAGCAGCGCGCCACACCGAGACCCGACGATCCGTCCCGGAACCGTCGTCTGCTCATGTACGGCGGCGTGGCGCGGTGATTGCGCTCGCGGCCGTCGCGGCCGCCGTCTTCCTCGCCGGCTTCGGCGGCAACGACGTGAGCCCGGAGAAGGTGCGCGCCGAGCTCGAGGCCGCGGGGTGCACGCTGCAGGCGGTGAAGGCGCAGCGCGGCCAGCACTCGCTCGGGCCGGACGAGACGTCCGACTGGAACACCGATCCGCCCACGAGCGGCCCTCACTTCGGCTTCGACGACGCAGGGAACCTCGGCACCGTGATCTGGGGCGCCTACGAGGAGCCGCTCCAGTTGGCCCGCGTCGTGCACAACCTCGAGCACGGCGGCATCTACATCTTCTACGGCGACGAGGTCCCGGACGCGGTCGTGGCCGAGCTACGGGAGTTCTACGACTCTCACGAGCGAGGAACGCTGCTCGCTCCGTACCCGAATCTCGCGGACGAGATCGCGCTCGGAGCCTGGGTCTCGGACGGCGGCGAGGAGACGGGCTACCTGGCGAAGTGCACGGCGTTCGACGAGGCTGCGTTCTCCGCGTTCTTCAGCGGGTTCCAGTTCAGGGGCCCGGAGCGGTTCCCGGCGAGCTCGCTGCTCCCGGGCAACAACTAGATAGCGTCGCCGGAGGCGCGAGCTACGCCTCAGGAGGAGAGGGTGCCGACCCGGTGATGGAGCGCGCTCGCTATCTCCACGGCCTGTTGCTCGGACACGGATCCGGGCGGGCCAGTGGAGGTCCACCGTGTAGACGTACGGACCGTCGGTGAAGCCAATCCAGTAGGCGTCGAACGGCCGCTCGTCGGCGTTCCCGACCGCCTCGATGTCCTCGGCGCTCGCGCTCGCATGTACGCCGCGCGCGTCCGGGATGTCATCCACGTCGAACTCGCCGATCTGGACGGCGCAGGTCTTGGGGCACGGTTTCATCTTGTCGGCCTCGAGCCAGTCGAGTGCGCTCGTCGCGCCTTCTTCGGACTGAAGCTGAATGACCGACGAGACGATGTGCGGAGCTTCGGGACCGTGCGTCGCCCCGAAGAAACGCGTGTCGATGACCGCGCCCTCGAAGCCGGCTTCTCCGAAGACATCGGTGCATCTCCTCGGTGTCCGGATCGACCGCGAGGTCGCTCAACGCCACGATGAACTCGTCGAAGTCGACCGTCGACTGACGCGTCTCGACAGGATCGGGCTTCGAGCCGGGTGCGTCCTCCGCGGTGACCACTCGTTGCGCCAGCGGTGCGGGGTCGGCAGTCTCTCCGTCGTCCTCACCGCCGCATGCCGAGAACGTGATCAGCGCGACCGCTAGAAGGAGCGAGAGGGCGAAGCGCACGGCTCGTGATCCTAAGGAGTGCGGCCGCAGTCCACAAGGTGCTCGCGTGTCCAGGTCCGAACAACGACCTCCTACACTGCGTCCGCCGGGGTGGCGGAAACGGTGAGACGCGCCTGCCTTAAAAGCAGGTGTCCCTTCAAGGGACGTGCGGGTTCGACTCCCGCCCCCGGCACCTGAGAGCTTCTGCGCGCGGTTACACTCGGCGCGCCGTGGCGAGCCCACCCGAAGCGCTTGCCCATGCCCCGCTCGAGTGGGACACGCCGCTGTACCGCATGGCGGTCGCGCAGTTCGACCAGGCGGTTCCGGTCGCGGACATCCCCGACGACATCGCGGAGCGCCTGCGCTACCCGGAGCGCTCGATCATCGTCAGCATCCCGGTTCGGATGGACGAGGGGAACCGGGTCGTCTTCCCCGGCTACCGCGTCCAGCACTCGAGCATCCTCGGCCCGACGAAGGGCGGGATCCGCTACGACCTCGAGGTCTCGCTCGGCGAGTGCGCCGCGCTCGCGATGTGGATGACCTGGAAGTGCGCCCTGCTTCGCCTCCCCTACGGAGGAGCCAAGGGCGGGGTCCGCTGCGAGCCGCGCTCCATGTCGCTCGCCGAGGTCGAGCGGCTGACGCGCCGCTTCACGTCCGATCTCCTGCCCGTGATCGGACCGCAGGAGGACATTCCCGCGCCGGACATGGCGACGAACGAGCAGACGATGGCCTGGATGATGGACACGTACTCGATGCAGCGGGGCTACGCGGTGCCCGAGATCGTCACCGGGAAGCCGATCTCGATCGGCGGCTCCGTCTTCCGGCACGAGGCGACGGGAGTCGGGGTCGTGATGGTCGTCGTGCGGGCCTGCGCCAAGCTCGGTTGGCTCCTCGCCGAGCAGCGGTGCGTGGTCCAGGGATTCGGCAACGTGGGTGGGATCGCCGCCCACGAGCTGCATGACGCTGGGCGCCAAGGTCGTCGCCGTCTCGGACGTGTCCGGGGGGCTGCATTCGGAAGCCGGGCTGGACATACCCGCGCTCGAGGAGTACGTGCGCCGCCACGGCTCGCTGGAGGGTTGCAGCGCGGGGGCTCGGGTCACGAACGAGGAGCTGCTCGAGCTCGACTGCGACATCCTCGTGCTCGCCGCGCGGGAGGATCAGATCACGGGCGAGAACGCGTCGCGCGTGCAGGCGCGGATGATCGCGGAGGGCGCGAACGGCCCGACCTCGCTCGAGGCCGACCAGATCCTCGGCGAGCGGGGGATTCCCGTCCTGCCGGACATCCTCACGAATGCGGGCGGCGTCACCGTCTCCTACTTCGAATGGGTGCAGGATCTCGGCCGCCTCTTCTGGACGCGCGACGAGATCCGCGCGAAGCTCGCGGAGAAGCTGTCGGACGCGTTCGATCGCGTGTGGGATCTCGCCGAGGAGCGCGAGGTCTCGCTGCGCACGGCTGCACTGGTTTCGGGGATTCGCGAGGTGTCGAACGCCCTCGAGGCGAGGGGGATCTTTCCCGTGAATCTCGTGCGCGATGCGATGGTGTCCCACCCGGGCCGGCTGGCCGGCCGACGCGTCGGCGCAGGCCGCGGGCGAGCTTCTGCGGCGGCCCGAGGTGCGGGCGATCTACGTCACCGAGGAGGATCGGCTCGTCGGCGTCGTCACGCGCAAGACGCTCGTCCGCGAGGTGGTCGCGGCCGGGCGCGATCCGAATGCGACGACGCTCGGGGAGATCGCCGAGCCGCCCGATCACACGATCGGCCCCGACGTCGCACTCGAGGACGCTTTCCGCTTCCTGGAGGAGCACGATGCCGAGCGCGTCCCCGTCGTCGACGGGGAGCGGCGGCTGATCGGCGTTCTCTCGCGGAGCGTGCTCGGCCGGCGCTTGGCGGAGGACGAGGAACCGATCGAGGAGGACTTCGAGCCGCCGGACCTCCCGCCGGCTGCGTAGACGCCGCTTTCCGCCGCTGCGAAGATCCGCCCGTGATCGTCTGCCCTTCGTGCCGCGAGGAGAACCCGGAACGCGCGCGCTTCTGTCTCGCGTGTGGGGCCGGCCTGGCGGAGCCGGTTTCCGCGGGCGAGGAGCGCAAGGTCGTTTCCGTACTCTTCGTCGACCTCGTCGGCTTCACGGATCGTTCCGACCGCGCCGATCCCGAGGACGTCCGAGCAACGCTCCGTCCCTACCACGAGCGGGTCAAGGCCGACATCGAGCGCTTCGGCGGAACGGTCGAGAAGTTCATCGGCGACGCGGTCATGGCGGTGTTCGGTGCGCCGGTCGCGCACGAGGACGACGCCGAGCGAGCCGTACGCGCCGCGCTCCGGATCCTGGAGACGATCGAGGAGCTGAGTGACGAGGGGCTCGAGCTCTCGGTTCGTGCGGCCGTGACGACGGGCGAGGCGGTCGTCGCTCTCGGCGCTCGCCCGGAACGAGGCGAGGGCATCGTGACGGGGGACGTCGTGAACACCGCCGCGCGTCTGCAGTCGGCAGCTCCCGTCGGTGCGGTGCTCGTCGACGAGACGACCATGCGCTCGGCCGAAGCGGCGATCACCTTCGAGTCACTCGACCCGGTGGAGGCAAAGGGGAAGGCCGAGCCGATCCCGGTGTGGCGCGTCATCGGCGCACGGAGCCGCGTCGGCCAGCCGGAAGCCGCCACGCACAGCCCATTCGTCGGCCGCGAGCACGAGCGCACGCTCCTGCTCGAGACGTTCTTCCGAGCCGAGCGCGAGTCGTCCGTGCAGCTCGTCACGGTCGTCGGCGAGCCCGGGATCGGCAAGAGCCGGCTCGTGACCGAGCTCCGAACCGCGCTCGACGAGCGGCCGGACATCGTCACCTGGCGCCACGGCCGCTGCCTTCCCTACGGGGACGGCATCACGTTCTGGGCGCTCGGGGAGATCGTCAAGGCCGAGGCGGGGATCCTCGAGTCGGACGACCAGAGCGATGCAGGAGCCAAGCTCGACAGCGATGCTCGCCGGTCTCTTTCGCCGAGGAAGCCGAGCGCGCGTGGTTCGGCTCCCGGCTGGCACCGCTCGTCGGCGTCGGCGAGGACGCGGCCGCGGTGAGCCGGGAGGAGGCCTTCACGGCGTGGCGCCGGTTCCTGGAGGCGCATGGCAGCCCGCCGGCCGTGCGTGCTCGTCATCGAGGATCTCCACTGGGCCGACGGTGCGCTCCTCGAGTTCGTCGAGCACCTCCTCGACTGGAGCATTCCCGTGCCACTCTTCCTCCTCTGCACGGCGCGACCCGAGCTCTTCGAGCGGAAGCCGAGCTGGGGCGGAGGCAAGCGCAACGCGACGACGATCTCGCTCTCGCCGCTCTCGATCGAGGAGTCCGGTCGCCTCATCCACGCTCTCCTCGACCGCACGCTGCTGCCGGCCGAGACGCAGCGGGTGCTCCTCGAGCGGGCGGGCGGCAACCCGCTCTACGCCGAGCAGTTCGCACGCATGCTCGCGGAGCGAGGAACCGTCGACGGTCTTGCCGTGCCCGAGACCGTGCATGCGCTCGTCGCCGCACGACTCGACACCCTCCGGCCCGAGCTCAAGGCGCTCCTCCATGACGCCGCCGTCGTCGGCCGGGTGTTCTGGTCGGGCGGCGTCGCCGCGGTCGGCGAGCGTGAGCGAGATGCGGTCCGGCGGGACCTGAACGAGCTCGTGCACCGCGAGTTCGTCCGCCCGATCCGGGTTGCCGCCATCGACGGCGAGGAAGAGTTCTCCTTCTGGCACGCGCTCGTCCGCGATGTGGCCTACCAGCAGATACCGCGCACGCCGCGCGCAGAAAAGCATCTCGCCGCCGCCCGCTGGGTCGAGCAGACCGCTGCGGAGCGCGTCGCCGACCATGCAGAGATCCTCGTCCACCACTACTCGGAGGCGCTGGAGCTGATACGGGCGGCGGGCGACGAGCGGCCGGACATCGCCGGCGAGCTCGTTCGCGTTCTGCTGCTCGCGGGAGAGCGCGCATCGCACCTGGACGCGTCCGTGGCTGAGACGTACTACCGGCGTGCCGTCGCGCTCGCCGGCGCCGACGAGTACGCGCTCGCGTCCGCTCGCGCTGAGCTCGCGTGGATCCTCGTCCAGCGGGGAGAGTCTGCCGAGTCGGTCGAGCTCCATGAACAGGCGATCGAGGCGTTCCGTACCCTGGACGAGCGTGCCGTCGCGAAGACTCTGAACCAGCTTGCGACGCTCATGTGGGGACTTGGCGACGTCCCGCGCAGCGAAAGCCTGAGCCTCGAGGCGATAGCGCTGCTCGAGCAGCAGCCTGCGGGTGCTGAGCTCGTAGTCGCATACGGCTCGGCAGCCCAGCGATTCGCGATCGCCGGCCGCCTCGCCGACGCCACGATCCTGATCGAGAAGGGCTTCCCGCTCGCACGAGAGCTCGGTGTCGAAGACGTTACGACGCTGCTGAATGCCCGCGCGAGCGTGGCCGGGTATCAGGGCGATCGGAGATGTCTCGACTATCTGAATGAGGCAATCGAGCTCGGTTTGCGTCTCGGTCTCGGGCGCACACCGCGGTGTCGATGAACAATCTCGGCGACGCGATCGCGTACTACGTCGGACTCCGTGAGGCGCGCGCTCAGTGGGACCAGGTGATCGAGTTCTCGCGTGGCCGGGGCCTCCGGGAGGCCGAGCTGTGGCAACGGGCCGAGCGCCTGCGACCGCTGTACCACCTCGGCGAGTGGGACGAGCTCCGACGGGAGGCCGATGCGATCGCCAGCTGGGAGGAGCGCCACGGTGGCGGCCAGCGTGGAGTGCTGACTCGCATCCACCTTGCGCACGTGCTGGTTCATCGCGGCGCCGTTTCGGACGCGGCGGCGAACGTGGAGGCTCTGCTCCCGAAGGCGCGTGAAAGCGGCGACCCTCAGGTTCTCGTACCCGGCCTGACAGCCGCGGCACTCGTTGCAGCGGCGCTAGGGGACGGCGCGCGAGCGCTGGAATACGTCACGGAGCTCGAGGAGCTGACGCGCGCCAGCCCGGCGTGGCGAGACTTCTGCCTCGTCTGGCCGGTCAGGATCGCGATTGCCGCAGGCGAGGCCGTGCTCGCTGCGGCGTTCGTCGACGACGTGAAGAACGACGCGGCCTGGAACGTCTGCGCGCGACTCACCGCCCATGCGATGCTCGCCGAGCACGCCGGGCAAGCGGACGAGGCCGCCCGTCTCTATCGCGACGCAGCCGAGCGGTGGGATGCCTACGGGAGTGTCGTGGAGCGCGGCTACGCGTTGCTCGGCCTCGGTCGCTCCGGCGACGTCAAAGCGCTGGTCGAGGGCCAGGCGATCTTCTCGGCCCTCGGTGCGTCGCCGATCGTCGCCCGAGCCGCTTAGTAGCCGCGCGTAGACGTCTCCTTCGGTCGCTGCGAAGATCCGCCCGTGATCGTTTGCTCTTCGTGCGGCGAGGAGAACCCGGAGCGCGCGCGGTTCTGCCATTCGTGTGGAGCTGCGCTGGTGGAGACCACGCCGGCGGGCGAGGAGCGGAAAGTCGTATCGGTCCTCTTCGTCGACCTCGTCGGCTTCACGGATCGTTCCGACCGCGCCGATCCCGAGGACGTCCGAGCAACGCTCCGTCCCTACCACGAACGGGTCAAGGCCGACATCGAGCGCTTCGGCGGAACGGTCGAGAAGTTCATCGGCGACGCCGTCATGGCCGTCTTCGGAGCGCCGGTCGCTCACGAGGACGACGCCGAGCGAGCAGTACGCGCCGGGCTCCGGATACTGGAGACGATCGAGGAGCTGCGCGCGGAGGGCCTGGACGTGGCCGTGCGGGCGGCGGTGGCCACAGGACAGGCCGTCGTCAGCCTCGGAGCGCGACCCGAGCGAGGAGAGGGCATGGTGGCCGGCGACGTTGTCAACACCGCCGCACGCCTGCAGAGCGCAGCCCCCGTCGGCTCGGTCATCGTGGACGCGACGACGATGCGCTCGGCGCAGGCGGCAATCGGGTTCGAGCCGCTCGATCCGGTTGCCGCGAAGGGAAAGCACGAACCGATACCGGTCTGGCGCGCGTCGGAGGCTCGGAGCCGCTTCGGAGTCGACACCGACCTCCGCGCGGGGACGCTCTTCGTCGGTCGCGACTCGGAGCTCGCGCTTCTCAGCGAGACCTTCTCTCGAGCGCTTCGCGAGCCGTCGGCGCAGCTCGTGACCGTCGTGGGAGAACCCGGGCTCGGGAAGAGCCGCCTCGTCTGGGAGTTCCGCCAGGAGATCGACCGGCGTCCCGATCTGGTGCGCTGGCGGCAGGGCCGTTGTCTTCCCTACGGCGAAGGGATCACGTTCTGGGCGCTCGGCGAGATCGTGAAAGCAGAGGCGGGCATCCTCGAGACGGACTCGCCCACGCAAGCGTTGGACAAGCTCTCACGCTCGCTCGCGGACACCGTCTCCGACGAGTCCGAGCGGGCGTGGTTCATCGAGCGCCTGTCGCCGCTCGTGGGCGCGCAGGACGATCCCGCGAGCGTCGGACGCGAGGAGGCGTTCTCGGCCTGGCGCCGCTATCTCGAGGCGCTCGCAGCTCTGCGGCCCACCGTGCTCGTGCTCGAGGACCTGCACTGGGCGGACGACGCCCTTCTCGACTTCGTCGAGCATCTCTTCGACTGGGCCACCGGGGCGCCGCTCATGGTTCTGGCGACCGCCCGACCCGAGCTCCACGACGCACGACCGGGCTGGGGCGGAGGACGCCGAAACTCGGCCACCGTCGGTCTCTCGCCGCTCGCGGACGAGGACACCGCGCGTCTGGTCTCCGCGCTGCTCGAGCGTTCGGTGCTCTCGGCCGAGACGCAAGCCGCCCTGCTCGAACGCGCCGGCGGCAACCCGCTCTACACCGAGCAGTTCGTGCGCATGCACGTCGACCTCGAGGACTCGGGCGAGGCAGCGCTGCCCGAGACCGTGCAGGCGCTGATCGCCGCGCGCATCGACACGCTCGGCCCCGGGTCGAAGGCGCTTCTCCACGACGCCTCGGTCCTCGGAAAGGTCTTCTGGGCCGGCGCCCTCGCCGCGATGGGCGACCGCTCACGGGAGGACGTGCTTGCGGGCGTGCGCGATCTCGTGAGACGCGAGTTCGTCCGGCCGGCCCGGGTCTCTTCCATGCGAGACCAGGAGGAGTTCTCGTTCTGGCACGTGCTCGTTCGCGATGTGGCGTACGAGCAGATTCCACGCGCGGCACGAGCGTCGAAGCACGTGAGTGCAGCTTCCTGGATCGAGGGAGAGGCGGCCGAGCGCATCTCCGACCATGCGGACATCCTCGTGCACCACTACGAGCAGGCGCTCGCGTTGGGTCGCGCGGCGGGTGTGCATCGAGACGTAAGTCTGGAGAGCCGGCTCGGGCGCTTCCTGACACTCGCCGGCGACCGCGCGATGCACCTCGACGTGTCCACGGCGGAGGCGGCGTATCGAAGAGTCCTCGAGCTTTCGGCAGAGTCTGCGGCCAGAGGACCTGTCCTTGCGAAGCTCGCCGATGCGCTCCAAGAGCAAGGCCGGCTGTCCGAGGCCGAGGAGTTGTACGAGGATGCGATCGAGACCCTTGGCTCGGCGGACGACGAGCTCGGGGCCGCCTTCGCGATGAGCGGTCTCGCTCGAGCTCTCTGGCGTCACGGGAAGACCGCTCGAAGCCGGGAGCTGACGCTCGAGTCGATGCCGATTCTCGAGCGGTCTCCGGGGCCCGGGCTCGTCTTCGCCTACGGGCGGGCGGCGGGCATGGACGCTCTCGGTGGGCGGCCGCAGGAGGCGATCGCGTGGGCTGAGAAGGGGATCACGCTCGCGCACGAGCTCGAGATCGAAAACGTCGTGCGTCACCTGCAGATGCGGGGAATCGCTCGAATCGAGCTCGGCGACATGGGGGGTCTCGAGGACCTTCGGAAGGGGCTCGACCTTTCGCTCCGACTCGGTCTCGGGATCGAGACGGGAACCTCGTATCTCAATCTCGGCGAGATGCTCGCTCCGTTCGAGGGCCTGTTCACCTCGATCGAGCTCCTCGACGCCTCGCTCGAATTCGCTCGGCGCCGGGGCCTCACGCATCACGAGATGTGGACGAGAGGAGCTCGGCTCGTCCAGCTCTATGAGCGGGGGGAGTGGGACGAGCTCGTCCGAGAAGCCGATGAGGTTCTTCGATGGGACCAGAGCCAAGGTGGGACGCAGATCGAAGTGCACGTGCTCTTCGTGACCGCGTCGGTTCTCGCGCAACGCGGGGATGTCGCGGAGGCCGAGCGGCGAGCTGACATCTTTCTTACGCGGGCGCGAGAGATAGGCGATCCGCAGACGCTCGTTCCGGCACTCGCGGGAGGAGCGCTCGTGAGCGCGTTCGGCGGCAAGCTCGATCAGGCCCGCTCGCTCGTCGAAGAATTCGAGGGCGCGACGCGCGGAGCGCCGAACTTGTTTCCCCCGAGGCTCCCCGCCGTCGTACGTGTATGCGCGGCCATCGGATCGGTCGACCTGGCCGAGATGCTGCTCACGAACGCGCGCGAAGCACCGGCGACAAGATGGTCGCCACTGGCCTTGACGACAGCAGAAGCGATCGTGGCCGAGGCGCGGGGAGCGAGCGTCGACGCGGCGCTCCTCTACCGTGAGGCCGCTGCAGGCTGGGCCGAGTGGGGATCGCTCGTCGAGTACGCGTACGCCCTCGTCGGTCAGGGCCGCTGTGGCGACGCCGCCGCTCTCCGCGAGGGGAGCTCGATCTTCGAGCGGCTCGGCGCTGCTCCGCTCGCCGCGCTCGCGGCGTGACGGGTCAGCAGCAGGTGTAGGCGCCGGGCGGCGCCGCGCCCTCTTCGGGCTCGGGCAGCTCGGCGGCCGCGAACGCTGCGCCGTGCAGGACGTCGCGCTCGGACACTTCGATCTCCGAGAGGCCATAGGTCGTCAGCACCTCGCGCAGGACGATCACCCCCGCGACGATCACGGGAGCGCGGCCGGGCTCGATTCCAGGGACGGCGAGCCGCTCCTCGCGTCGTCAAGGCCGCAAGTCGCTCCAGCTGCTCCTCGACCGAGGCAAGCGACAGGCGATGGCCATGCGTTCGAGCCGGGTCGTAGTCGGCGTCGCCGAGATCGAGTGTCGCGAGCGTCGTCACGGTTCCGGCGACGCCGATCGCGCTGCCCGCCCGAAGCGCGGGGAGGAGCGAGCGCACGTACGCGCTCGCGGCGGCGAGCTCGGGCCGCGAAGGCGGATCCGAGGAGAGAAAGCGCTCGGTCAGGCGCACGCAGCCGATGTCGAGGCTCGTCGCCGAGGCGACCTCGCCGTCCGGCCGCCACCACGAGCTCGGTCGAGCCGCCGCCGATGTCGATGACGAGCACGTCGTCCAGTGGATCGCGGCCGGTCGTGACGCCGCGGATCATCAGCGCCGCTTCCTCCCCTCCGGAGAGGAGCTGCGTCGTGAACCCATAGCTCCATTCGATCTCCCCGAGGAACGCCTCGCCGTTCTCGGCGTCTCGCACCGCGCTCGTCGCGATCGCGAGCGTGCGCTCGGCCCCGTGTCCCTCGAGCACGCGGCGATACTCCGTGAGGCAGTTGCGCACGCGCGTGATGGGAACAGGAAGGAGGCGCCGGCGCTCGTCGACTCCTTCGCCCAAGCCGCGTGATCGTCAACAGGCGGACGATCTCGTCGAGCCGATCGTCCTCGACGTCGGCGACGAGGAGCCGGGTCGAGTTCGTCCCGAGGTCGACCGCAGCGACCCGCGTCATCAGCTAGGTGGGAAGGAAGGCTCGAAGCCAGCGGGTGCGCGCCTGCGCTGACTCCACCGCCCCTCGCAGCACCTGGAGCCGCGCGCGGGAGACCCGTAGCCGCTCCAGCGCAGCCTCCAGCTCTCCGCTCCGGGTCTCCACTCGGGCGAGCAGGATCTCGGTGCGGGCGGACCGCGCCTCGAGCAGGTCGAGCTCGGCGCTCATCGTCCGTCCCGTCCGCTTCATCAATCGCCACATGCGCACGCCTCGCACGGCGCAGAACGCGCCCGCTGCGACGACCAGGACGAGGCCGATGAGGAACGTGAGCAGGATCATCGTCTAACCCTAAACATCTAGACCCTCTTCTTCAGGAGACCGAAGAGCCCGCGCACGAGCTCGCGCTGGATCGTCTTCCCGGTCGAGGACTTGAGGAAGTCTCCGATGGCGTCGGCGCCTCCTCCCGTGGCTTCGGCCGCTTTCTTCTGGCGCTCGCGCGAAGGTGGCGCGCCGGGAGGTTGTGGCGCGGCCTGCTCGAGGCGCGCTGCCAGCATCTCGCGGGCGCTCTGGCTGTCGAGCCGGGTTCCGTACTTCGCGTAGAGGGGTGAGCTCCTGGCGGTGCCGTCGACGTCGTCCGCGGGCCCCATGCGCGCGTGCGGCGGGCGCATGCGCGTGTGCACGACCGGGGTGGGGACGCCGGACTCGGACAGGATCGTGACCGCGGCCTCGCCGGTTCCCATCTGCGTGAGCAGCTCCTCGAGGTCGTAGAAGTCGGACTTGGGGAACGTCCGCACGGTCGCTCGCAGCGCCTTCGCATCGTCGGGCGTGAAGGCACGCAGCGCGTGCTGGACGCGGTTGCCGAGCTGGCCCAGCACGTCAGCGGGAATGTCCTTCGGCGTCTGCGTGACGAAGAAGACGCCGACGCCCTTCGAGCGGATCAACCGCACGGTCTGCGTGACCGACTCGACGAACGCCTTGCTGGCGTCGTCGAACAGGAGGTGCGCCTCGTCGAGGAAGAACACGATGCGCGGCTTGTCTCGGTCCCCGACCTCGGGAAGCTGCTCGAAGAGCTCGGCGACGATCCACATGAGCACCGTGGACCACAGCCTCGGCCGGTCCTGCACCGCGGGCAGCTCGAGGCACGAGATGACGCCGCGCCCGTCGGGTGCCGTGCGGACGAGGTCGGCGATGTCGAGCTGGGGCTCGCCGAAGAAGTCGTTTCCGCCACCCTCCTCGAGGCCGACGAGCGAGCGGAGCAAGACGCCCACGGTCGCCGGCGAGAGCCCGCCGATGCCTCGGAGCTCGTCCTTGCCCGCGTCGGAGTCGAGGAACGTGAGCAGCGCCCGCAGGTCCGAGAGATCGAGCAGCGGAAGCCCCTTCTGGTCCGCGTAGTGGAAGACGAGCGTGAGGCTCTGCTCCTGCGTCTGGTTCGAGCCGAGGACCTTCGCGAGCAGGAGCGGTCCGAAGTCGGACACCGTGGCCCGCACCGGAACGCCGGGGCCGATTCCGCCGAGCGAGAGGTACTCGACCGGGTACCCGGCGGGAGCCCATTCGATCCCGAGCTCCCCCGCGCGCTTCTTGGCCGGGCCGTCGTCCGAGCCGGGAAGCGCGATCCCCGAGACGTCGCCCTTCACGTCGGCGGCGAATACCGCGACGCCGGCCGCCGAGAGCTGCTCGGCGATCACCTGCAGCGTCCTCGTCTTGCCGGTTCCGGTCGCGCCTGCGATCAGCCCGTGCCGGTTCATCATCCGAAGCGGGACGCGCACGCCCGCCTCGGGCACGAGCGCGCCCTCGTGCACCCCGACGCCGAGCTCGATCGCGGCTCCGCCGGTCGCGTATGCCTCGCCGACCGACGGTGCCGAAATCCGTCGCCGGTCGCCGGCTGGGTGGCCATCGCCGCGATCGTATCCGACGTCTGACCGGCCTCCTCGCGCGCGACTGGATCCTTCGATCCGAGTTTTGTATCCAATACGAGCGGGTATTGCCGATGAGTCCGCAGCATTCAGCCATGAGCGATGCTGTCCTGTTGCACATTTAGGATCCGAGAACTACGATCTGGGACACAATCCGGCGAGGGAGGAGCGGGAGATGAGCGACACGGGGACGAACGGCAACGGGCCGTTGGACCGGGATCGAGCGGCCGCTACACGCAGGACGACGTCGAGCGACTGCAGGGTCGCTTCCGCGTCGAGCACACGATCGCGCGCCTCGGCGCAGAGCGCCTCTGGAAGCTCATGGAGACGGAGCCCTACGTCGCCGCACTCGGTGCGCTCACGGGCGCGCAGGCCGTGCAGATGGTGAAGGCGGGTCTGAAGGCGATCTACCTCTCCGGCTGGCAGGTCGCCGCCGACGGGAACCTCTCCGCGCACACGTACCCGGACCAGAGCCTGTATCCCGCGAACAGCGCTCCGGCGCTCGTCAAGCGCATCAACAACGCGCTCCTGCGCGCCGACCAGATCGACGCAGCCGAGGGCAAGAACGGCACCTACTGGCTCGCACCGGTGCTCGCGGACGCGGAGGCCGGCTTCGGCGGCCCGCTGAACGCATTCGAGCTGATGAAGTCGTTCATCGAAGCCGGAGCCGCCGGCGTGCACTTCGAAGACCAGCTCTCCTCCGAGAAGAAGTGCGGCCATCTGGGCGGGAAGGTGCTCATCCCGACCAGCCACTTCATCCGGACGCTCGTCTCGGCGCGACTCGCGGCAGACGTGCTCGACGTGCCGACGGTTCTGGTCGCGCGCACCGACGCCCTCTCCGCGACGCTCCTGACGAGCGACGTGGACGAGCGCGACCGCGAGTTCCTCACCGGCGAGCGTACTCCGGAGGGCTTCTTCCGCATCGAGCCCGGCATCGAGGCGCCGATCGCGCGAGCGCTCGCCTATGCGCCGTACGCCGATCTGCTCTGGTGCGAGACGTCGACGCCCGACCTCGACGAGGCGGCCGCATTCGCGGAAGCCGTGCATGCCCAGTATCCGGGCAAGCTCCTGGCGTACAACTGCTCGCCCTCGTTCAACTGGAAGAAGCACCTGGACGACAAGACGATCGCGTCCTTCCAGCAGGAGCTCGCGGAGATGGGGTACCGCTTCCAGTTCGTGACGCTGGCCGGCTTCCACGCCGTCTGCTCCTCGATGTTCGATCTCGCGCGCGGGTATGCGGACGAGGGAATGAGCGCGTACGTCGAGCTCCAGGAGCGAGAGTTCGCAGCCGAGGAGCACGGCTATACGGCGACCAGGCATCAGCGCGAGGTCGGAGCGGGCTACTTCGACGCCGTGCTCGAGGCGATCACCAGCGGTCAGAGCTCGACGCTGGCCCTGAAGGGATCGACGGAGGAAGCGCAGTTCGAATCTAAGATCACGGCGTGACCACACCGGCGGTGAGTCAGGGCGTCACGCTTCGCGGGCAGGACGAGAGCGGGATCCTCACGCCCGAGGCGCTCGATCTCGTCGAGGCGCTCGAGCGGGAGTTCGGCGGCAGGCGACTCGAGCTGCTCCAGGCCCGTGCCGAGCGCCAGAAGCGGATCTCCGCGGGCGAGCTGCCGGACTTCCTCGAGGGCACCCGCTCGATCCGTGAAGGCGACTGGCAGGTCGCCCCGGTCCCCGCCGACCTGCAGGACCGGCGAGTCGAGATCACCGGGCCCGCAGGCGACCGCAAGATGGTGATCAATGCGCTCAACTCCGGCGCGAAGATCTACATGGCCGACTTCGAGGACGCGAACTCGCCGACCTGGGAGAACGTCCTCGGGGGCCAGCTCAACCTGACCGATGCGATCGAGCGGACGATCTCCGTCGAGACGCCGCGAGAAGAGCTACTCGCTGAAGGACGAGGTCGCGGTGCTGCTCGTGCGACCGCGCGGCTGGCACCTCGACCGAGCAGCACGTGGAGGTCGGACTTCCGGCCGGTGTCCGCGAGCCTGTTCGACTTCGGCGTCTACTTCGCGCGCAACGCCACGCGCCTGCTCGAGCGTGGAACCGGCCCCTACTTCTATCTCCCCAAGCTCGAGGGCCACCTCGAGGCACGTCTGTGGAACGACGTCTTCCGCTTCTCGCAGGACCGCCTCGGGCTGCCGCAGGGGACGATCAAGGCGACCGTTCTCATCGAGACGATCCTGGCGGCGTTCGAGATGGAGGAGATCCTGTACGAGCTACGCGAGCACTCGGCCGGGCTCAACGCGGGCCGTTGGGACTACATCTTCTCGGTGATCAAGAAGTTCCGTGACCGAGACGACTTCGTGCTCCCGGATCGCCTCCAGGTGACGATGACGGTGCCCTTCATGCGCGCGTACACCGAGCTTCTCGTCCGCTCCTGCCATACGCGCGGCGCGCACGCGATCGGCGGGATGGCCGCGTTCATCCCGAGCCGTCGTGACGCCGAGGTGAACGAGATCGCGCTGACGAAGGTTCGCGAGGACAAGGTGCGAGAGTCGGGCGACGGTTTCGACGGCACCTGGGTCGCGCACCCCGATCTCGTTCCCGTGGCGAAGGAGGTCTTCGACGCGGCACTCGGAGAGAAGCCGAACCAGCTCGAGCGACGGCGCGAGGATGTCTCCACCCAGGCGGCCGACCTGCTGGACGTCGCTGCGACGCCGGGCGAGGTCACCGAGGAGGGCGTGCGCGCGAACGTCTCGGTCGGGATCCGCTACATCGCCTCGTGGCTCTCCGGGGTCGGCGCGGCGGCGATCGACAACCTGATGGAGGATGCCGCGACCGCCGAGATCTCTCGCTCGCAGGTTTGGCAGTGGATCCGGCACGGATCTGTCTCGAGAGAAGACGTCGAGCGGATCGTGTCGGAGGTCGTCGCGGAGCTGCCGTCCGAGCGAGTGGTGGAGGAGGCCCGGGCGCTCTTCGAGCAGGTCGCGCTCGCCGAGGACTTCCCCGAGTTCCTCACGCTGCCCGCATACGAGCGTCTGCTGGAGATTTCGTAGTGTCCGACGGCACCAAAGCCGACGATCTGGCGCTTGCGTTGGAGGAAGCGATCGTCTCCGGCGAGATCCCACCTGGCAGCGTGCTGCGGCAGGAGCATCTCTCCGAGCAGTTCCAGGTCAGCCGCACGCCTGTGCGCGAGGCCCTGCGGCGCCTCGCCGCGCTCGGTCTCGTCAGCTTCGAGCCGAACCGAGGGGTGCGCGTGCGGATGCTCGCGCTGGACGAGCTGCGCGAGGCGTTTCTCGTCCGCGCGGAGCTGGAGAGCCTGGCCACGGAGATCGCGACGCCGAAGATGTCTGCCGCCGATCTCGCCGAGCTCGAGGCAGCCGAGCGGCGCTTCTCGGGCATCACGCACGATCTCGTCGAGATGAGCCATGCGGGCCGTCAGGATCTCGAGCTCGCGCGCGAATGGCTGCACGCGAACCACTCCTTCCACGACGTGATCTACGCCGTGGCCGAGGTGCCCTTGATCGAGCGGATGGCGAAGGCCGCGCGTCGGACCTTCCTCGTCAAGCCCGTGTGGGCGACCGGGGCGGACCTCGACGAGCTCTTCCGCAAGAACGACCGCCAGCACCGGGCGATCCGGGAGGCGATGGCAGCGGGGAGCCCGCAGGGCGCGCGCGTGCTCGCGCGGGAGCACGTCCTGTCCTCGGGCAGGCTGCTCGAGGCCATCCTGGACAAGGTCGCGGCGCAGACGCGCGAGCCGGTGCGGGGTCAAGCTTCAGCCTGACCCCGGGTAGTGCGACCGCCGACCACCTCGATGACGGGGTCAGGCTGAAGCCTGACCCCACGCCTGACGTCCAGACCACACCTGACCCCAGACCACGCCGATCAGCGAGCGAGCGTGACCTTCGAGAGCCCGCGCGGCTCGTCGGGATCCAGGCCCTTCGTCTTCGCGAGCGCCCAGGCGAAGAGCTGACCCGGCACGACCGAGAGCAGAGGCGTCAGGAGCGACCTGGGAGGAGCCGGCACGGGGAGGGAGTACGCCGCGCCCACCACCGCCTCGGCAGCGCTGCCGCTCGCAATCACCGTCGCGCCTGTTGCACGCGCACGGGCTGCCGCTTCGAGCACCGCCGGCAGCGTCTCGTCGTCCGACGCGATCGCCCACACCGGAAACATGGGATCGAGCGCCGCGACCGGTCCGTGCGCGAGATCGGTCGCTGTCAAAGGCTCTGCCGCGACGCGGCAGGTCTCGAGGAGCTTGAGCGCGATCTCGCGGGCTGATGCAAACTCGACACCGCGGCCAATCACGAACATCCGGCCCGCGAACGCGAACGGAAGGGCGACACTCGTGATCTGCTCCCGCGTCGCCGGGACGAGGTGCGACATGAGGTCCGCTGTTGCCACGAGCTCCTCGGCGAAGCGCGGCCCGTCGTTTGCGCAGTACGCAGCCAGTAGCCCGAGTGCGGCGACCTGATTCGTATAGGTCTTCGTCGCGGCGACTGCCCGCTCGACACCCGCGCACAACGGGAGAACCGCTTCCGCCGCGGACGCGAGCTCCGACGTCACGTCGTTGGTGATGGCGACTGTGTATGCGCCTCTCGCTCGCGCGAGCTGCAGGTAGTCCACGACGTCCGGAGTGCGGCCGGACTGCGAGAGCGCGAGGGCGGTGCAACCCGTCATGTCGAGCTCCGCGCCGTAGTACACGGTCAGCGAGATCGAGTCGCGGAGCGCCGTCCACCGCGGGAGGAGCCCGAACGCGTACATCCCATACGACGCGGCGTTGTCGGACGATCCGTGACCGACCATGCGAATCGTCGTCGCGGAGCGTTCGCGAATCGTGGCGGCGACGAGTCGGAACTCCTCCGCGCGACCCACGAGACGTCGCAGAGCCTCCGGCTGCTCGGCGATCTCGGAGAGGAACTGCGCGCCCGCGCCCTGCGGCGGCTCCTCCGCCTTGACCTCAGCCGAAGACACGCTCGCGCCCGTCCATGAGCACGCGCTCGATTTCGAGGTCGTCCGACAGAACCACCACGTCCGCGGGGAGTCCGATTTCCAGTCGGCCCGCGGTGGGGAGCCGCAGGATCCGGGCAGGCACCTCGGTCGCCGCCGTGATCGTCTCCTCGAACGATGCGCCCAACGTGTGCAGGTTCCGTACGGCTTCGAGCATGGTCAGCGTGCTTCCCGCGAGCGCGCCGCTGGGTCCACGTGCCACACCGTCGCGGATCTCGATGTCGAGGCCGCCGAGGCGATGAGAGCCGTCGGTCAGCCCGGCACCCGCCATCGCGTCCGTCACCAGGGCGACCCGACCAGCAGCTGCGCGCCAGACGACGCTCGCCGTCTCCGGAGCGAGATGGACGCCGTCGAGGATGACCTGGACGACCACGTCATCCCGCGCAAGAGCGGCGCCGGCGATCCCCGGATCTCGATGTCGGAACGGGCGCATGGCGTTGAAGAGATGCGTCACGCTCCGCACTCCGGCGTCGAAGGCGGCGTTCGCCTCTTCCGCGGTCGCGTCCGAATGACCGCATGAGACGACGATCTCGCGTCGCAAGAGCGTCTCGATCAGCCTTTCCGCGCCGGCAAGCTCGGGTGCCAGCGTCATCAGACGAACGGGGCCTGCGGCCAACAGGCGTTCGAGCAGCTCGTGGTCCGGATCCCTCCGCGCCGCGGCGCGATGTATCCCGAGGCGCAGGGGAGAGAGGAACGGCCCTTCCAGATGAGCGCCGAGGATGCGGGGCCCCTCGCTGGAGCCAGGTAGTTCGCGGAGGGCGGCGACGAGCTCGTGCTCGGAGGCCGTGATGAAGGTCGGGAGGTACGACGTGACACCGGTCTCGAGCAGCGCCTCGCCGGCCCGGCGGTATCCGTCGGTGTCGGCCTCGAACAGGTCGACTCCGGCGAATCCGTTTACCTGGAGATCGACGAAGCCCGGCACGGCGATGCCGCGCCCGTTCGGTGACGCCAACCCATAACCGGCCACGCGCCCGTCGGCCACCTCGACGTCGCCTCGGACGAGCTGGCCGTCGACCAGGGCGGCTTCGACTCCGAGCTTCACGTTTCCAGTGCCAGTCGAATGTTCTGTCCGGCCGCGTCGAGCTTCGCGCGGGCCGCCGGCGGAATCGATCTGTGCGAGGAGCGAGACGATGGCTACCTTGGCGTCGCCGTCCGCCGCCGAGAGCGCGTGCTCGACCTGCTCCGGCGAGGCGCCGGTCGCGGCTTTCACGATGCGTCTGACACGCGCCTGCAGCTTCTCGTTCGTGGCCGAGACGTCGACCATGAGGTTGCCGAAGGTCTTGCCGAGCCGGATCATCGAGACGGTCGAGAGCGTGTTCAAGACGAGCTTCTGTGCGGTTCCCGCCTTCAGTCGAGTCGACCCGACGAGGAACTCCGGGCCGACGACCACGACGACCGGATGGTGGACGAGCTCCTCGAGCTCAGATCCCTGTGCGGAGACGACACACGCGGTGCGAGCACCGGCTCGGCGGGCGGCTTCGATTGCGCTGAGCACGTACGGCGTCCTTCCGCTCGCGCTGATGCCGACGACGATGTCGTCGTCGCCGACCGCGAGAGCCGCAACGTCCCTGCCTCCGGCATCTCGATCGTCCTCGGCCGCCTCCTGTTGGAGGGGTGGCGCGCTCACGCCACCGGCGAGGAGCGATACCACCGTGCCGGGTGGGACGGAGAAGGTGGTCTCGCATTCCGACGCGTCCAGTGCCGCGATCCTCCCCGACGATCCTGCGCCGACGTAGACGAGGCGGCCGCCTCGCGCGAGACAGTCGGAGATCGCGTCGACGACGACGGCGATCGCCGGCGCGGCGGTGGCCACGGCAGCAGGAACCGTGGCGTCCTCGGCGTTCATCAGCTCGACGAGCTCCAGCGTCGCTCGGAGGTCATAGTCCGCTCCCGGCTGGCTTCCCGCTTCGGTGACGAGCCTGTCGAGTCCCGCGTCGTCCGGTGGGCGCGAATCGTCGAGACCGGCTCGGAGCTGGGGCATGTATTCGAGTCTATGCATGGAAGCGCCCGGTGGTCAATACCAATTTCTCGGAGAATGTGGTATCGGTATAGCCTCCGACATGGCCGAAATCGTCCTCGAGCACGTCACGAAGGTCTTCCCGGGAGACGTTGTCGCCCTCGATGACGTGTCGCTGCGTATCGAGGACGGTGAGTTCATCGCGCTGGTCGGGCCATCCGGCTGCGGCAAGTCGACGTTGCTCCGAGCCCTCGCGGGCCTCGAGGACATCACTAGCGGTGCGATGTCGATCGGCGGGCGCGACGTGACCGATCTCGCGCCGAGGCACCGGGACGTCGCGATGGTCTTCCAGAGCTACGCCTTGTACCCGCACATGAGCGTCCGCCAGAACCTCGGGTACGGCCTCAAGGCTCGGCGCACTCCGAAAGCCGAGATCAGGCGTCGCGTCGACGAGGTGGCCGGGATGCTCGGGCTCGAGGATCTGCTCGAACGTCGTCCTGCACAGCTGTCGGGCGGTCAACGACAGCGTGTTGCCATGGGCCGCGCGATCGTGCGCGAGCCGAAGGCGTTCCTCATGGACGAGCCCCTCTCCAATCTCGACGCCAAGCTTCGGGTCGGGATGCGCGCGTCGCTTGCGCAGCTTCACGGGCGATTGGGAGTCACGACCGTCTACGTCACCCATGACCAGGTCGAAGCGATGACGCTCGGACAGCGCGTCGCGGTCATGAGAGATGGCCGGATTCTTCAGGTCGACACGCCTCAGCGCCTCTACGAGCAGCCGAAGGACCGCTTCGTGGCCGGATTCATCGGTTCGCCGGCGATGAATCTCGTGGAAGCGACGATCGACGGCGACGAGGTTCGTTTCGGACAGTTTCGACTCCCGCTCGAGGCGGGACGACGCCCGGTCTCGGGCACGCAGAAGGTCGTTCTCGGCGTGCGCCCGGAGAGCTTCGAGGACGCGGCATTTTCGGCCACGGACCTTCCCGGGCTCGACGTCGAGGTCGCGGTACTGGAGGAGTTGGGCTCGGACGCGCACGTCTTCTTCCCGGTCGCGGCTCCGCTCATCACTCCGGATGCGCTGGAGGACGAAGGGGAGGACGGGGCACCCCTAGTGGCAGCAGAGGCCGCCCTGCTGAACGCTCGAGTCGATCCACGGACGACAGCTCGTGTGGGCCACACGCTGCGGTTGGTCGTCGACCCGGCCCGCTTCCACTTCTTCGATCCCGAGACGGGCCTCAGTCTGCTCGAGCCGAAGCGCTCTATGGTGCTGACCAACTGATGACAGCAACCGTGATGGGCGCCCTGTGACCAAGCAAAGTCAGACGCGTGACCTTGTGCTCGACCTCATCGAGGACCTCGATGTCGGCGCAGCGATTCCTTCGGAGCGCCAGCTGAGCGCCGACCTCGGCGTGTCTCGGTTGACTCTGCGTGCGGCACTCGACGATCTGGCTCGCGAGGGATACGTCGTGCGACGACGGGGCTCGGGCACGTTCGTCGGGGAGCCGAAGATCGCCCAGGAGCTCACGATGACGTCCTTTACGGACGACATGCGGCGGAGGGGAATGCGTCCCTCCTCGAGAACCCTGGAGGTGCGCGTGCTGCCTGCCGGAGCGCGCCTCGGGCGCCTTCTGCACCTCTCGCCCTCGGAGCCCGTGTTCGTCGCCAGCCGCCTCCGACTCGCAGACGGCGAGAGCATGGCGATCGAGACGGTTCACGTGCGGGAGAAGAGCGTCTCCGGCCTAACCGCTCGGGATCTCGAGGAAACCTCGTTCTACGAGCTCCTCCAGGATCGCTACGGCATCGTCGTCGTCGGTGGCACCCAAACGATCGAGCCGACCGTGACGGACGAGGAGGAGTCGGCGGCGCTGGGCGTTCCTCTGCATTCGCCCGCCTTTCGGTTCGAGCGCGTCACCCACTCGGAGTCGGGCGAGATCGTCGAGTTCGTGGAGTCGATCTACCGCGGTGACCGCTACAGGCTCGTCACCTCCCTCTCGGTCCCGCAGGAACGACGCAGGACGAGGGCGCCGTCGTGGGCAGAGGTCGACGGATACGCCATTCCGCGGGCGACGAGACGTGGTTAGTACCACATCTGATCACTGGCCCGACGGCCGTGCTGCCGGGGTTTCCGCTCCTACGCAGCGATTCGGAGAGTGAACACGATGAAGAGAGGGCTTGACAGCGGCGGCGGAATGTGGAAGCCTGCCGTCTGATGGCAGATTGGTATAAACCAATTGGGCGATCCGCAGCCGACTGCCCGGCGAGACAGCAGGATGCCCAACGCCGCGGGAGATGCGCATGAACGTACGTCATATCGCTGCTGCCTCGTTGATCGCCGTGTTGGCCGTAATGGCGATGGGCGCGACCGGTGCGTCTGGCCGCAGCTCGGCCGACACCCTTACCGTATGGCTCCAGGTCGACGCGCGGTCAGGCTGGCCGGAGGTCGTTGCCGCAGCTACTGCACAGTTCAAGTCGGCGAACCCCGGCTGGGACGTCGACGTCCAGTACCAGGAGTGGAACACGCACCTCGGCAAGTTCGATGCCACGCTCGCTGGTGGGAACGCTCCAGACGTCATCGAGATGGGCAACACCGAGATGACGAAGTACATGGCAGCGGGCGCTTTCCAGGACCTGACAGCGGAGAAGTCGTCGTTCGCGAACTCGAGCACCTGGCTCTCAGGGCTCGCTGCTTCGGGCAGATTCGGCGGCAAGCTGTACGGCGTCCCGTACTACGCGGGGTCGCGCCTCGTGACCTACCGCACGGATCTCTTCAGGCAGGCCGGCGTCAACAGGCCCCCGACGAGCCTGGCCGAATTCACGGCGGCCGCGAAGAAGCTCGGTGCGAGGAACGACGAAAAGACCTTCTCGCCCGTCTACATCGCGGGAACCGACTGGTATGTCGCGATGAGCTTCGTCTACGACCACGGCGGCACGATCGCCATCACGAACAAGGGCAAGTGGATCGGGACGCTCGACCGGCCGAAGGCCATCGCAGGCTTGACCGCGTTCAAGCGCTTCTTCGATGCCGGTTCACGCGCGTCGAAGACGACGATCGAGACGAAGCCGAACCCGTACGACGTCTATGCCCAGGGGAACGCGGCGTCGATGATCGGCCCCGGCTGGTTCAGCTGCTGCGTCGGAGACCACAAGGCCGCGACGGGGCAGTTCGTGATGCCGAGCCGCACCAAGGGACAGCCGATGCCCGGCTTCCTCGGCGGGTCCGACCTGGCCGTCCCGATCGGTGCTGACAAGGCGAAGGCCGCCGCGTGGATCCGGGCGTTCACCGACAACGCCTCGATGACCGCGTTGCGGGCGAAGGGCAACATCCCGAACACGACGAGCCTGCTCGGGTCGAGCATCAACGAGCGAGCAGCTCGCCGGAGCTGGTTCGTCCCGACCGCGAAGCACTGGGTCAACGTGGAGAACGGGAACATCCTCCGCACCATGCTGGCGCGGATTCTCACGAACAAGATGTCCATCAAGGAGGCGGCCTCGGTCGCCAGCGACAACATCGCCTTCACGCTGAACCAGAGCTAGTGCCCAACGGGGACGTGGATCTCGTTGTCGAGTAGCCAGGTCCCCGAAATCCCCGACAACCGGGCGGTCCCCGCCGAGATCGGAGCTCTCCGGTCTCGGCGGGCCCGTCCGGTCACTCCGAGCCGCGTTCTTCGCGGCTCGGTGCCGTACCTCCTCATCCTCCCGGTGGCTGCCGTCATCGGCGCGATCCTGGGGTATCCGCTCTACAAGCTCGTCACGCTCTCGTTCCAGCAGTACGGCCTTCCCGAGCTCATCCAGCGCAAGGGCACGTGGGTCGGCTTCGACAACTACGCGTCCGTCCTGCGAGACGAGATCTTCTGGGACACGCTGGTCCGGACGATCGTCTTCACGGTCGCGAACGTCGGTCTGACC
Source organism: uncultured Actinomycetes bacterium (assembly GCA_963850485.1). GTDB lineage: Bacteria > Actinomycetota > Thermoleophilia > Gaiellales > Gaiellaceae > GMQP-bins7. Next base: position 268,862 of record CAWKLR010000019.1, read on the forward strand.
ATCGTGCTGGGAACGCTTCTCGCGCTCCTGCTCGTCCGTGTGTCGACCTGGGTGCGCGTGCTTCTGACTGCGGGTCTCGTCCTCGTCTGGGCGATGCCGCCGGTGGTCGCGGTGCAGGTCTTCTACTGGATGACGAACTTCCAGAACGGGGTGCTCAACCACGTCTTGACGGAGCTCCACATCGGCGACTACCCGCAGCACGACTGGTACGCGACCACGTTCTCGAAGCTTGCGATGGTGACGCTCTTGATCGTGTGGGGGGCGATCCCGTTCGTGACCATCACCGTCTACGCAGGGCTGGCCCAGGTTCCACGAGAGCTCGTCGAGGCCGCGGAGATCGACGGCGCGGGCCCACTCCGCGTCTTTCGCGACGTCACCTTTCCCATCCTGAAGCCGATTCTCCTGATCCTGACCAGCCTCTCGATCATCTGGGACTTCGGCGTCTTCACGCAGCCGTACCTGCTGATCGGCGCCTCTCAGCTCGACCCGTCGAACTATCTGATGGGCGTCTACGTCTTCATCGAGGGGTACCAGCGCACGGACTTCGGGCGAGGGGCTGCGATCTCGCTCCTGATGCTGCTGATGGTCGCCGCGCTCAGCGTCGTCTACATCCGCCGTATGGTGAGGATGGAGGGAGTTCGGTGAGCGCGTCGGCCGACGCCCCGCGCCGAACGGCGGTCGTTCGCAGGGAGCGTCGACGTCGACTGCGGCGCATCGCCTGGAACGTCGTCGGGCTTGCGGTGTTCGTGATCCTCGTCTTTCCGGTCTTCTGGATGGTCTCGACCGCCCTCAAGCCGGACACCGAGATCAACAGCTTCACTCCGACGTGGTTCTCGTCCGAGCCGACCTTTCAGCACTTTCGCGACGCCGTCGACCCAGATCTGCACCCGGGCTTCTGGGACGCCGTCAAGAACAGTCTCCTGATCGTCGGCGTGACGGTGGTTCTCTCGATCGTGCTCGCCTTCCTGGCGGCGGTGGCGCTGGCGAAGTACCGGTTCACGGGCCGGAAGCTGTTCGTCGTGTTGATGATCGGGATTCTGATGCTCCCTGCTGCCGGGCTCATCATCCCGCTCTACGTGGCGCTCGCCCGCTACGGGTTGACGAACCAGGAGGACCCGCTGCCTGCGGGTGCGCTGGCCGGAGTGATCCTCACGTTCATGACGTTCTTGCTCCCGTTCGCCGTGTGGACGCTCCGCGGCTTCATCCTCGGCGTTCCGCGTGAGCTGGAGGAGGCGGCGATGGTCGACGGCTCGAGCCGTCTTGGAGCGTTCATGCGGATTCTCCTCCCACTCGTCGCACCCGGCCTCGTGGCGACCTCGATCTTCGTCTTCATCACCGCGTGGAACGAGTACATCTTCGCGAACGTGATCCTGAGCAGTCAGTCGAACCACACGCTGACCATCTGGCTCGCCTACTTCTCGGGGACGAGCCGGAACACGGACTGGGGGGCGCTGATGGCGGCGTCGACGCTGACGGCGATCCCCGTGATCGTCTTCTTCCTGCTCGTGCAGCGGAAGATCGCGTTCGGCCTGACAGCCGGCTCGGTCAAGGGATGAGGGCGTCAGACCCCATGGGTCCGACTCCGGCGGCGGCGCCGGATGAGCGAGACGCTCGAGCGGCTCGCGGCGTCCTGCATCTTCCCGGGGTTCGAGGGGCCGCGGCCGCCCGACTGGGTGCGGCGCTGGCTCGAACGAGGTCTCGGCGGCGTCGTCCTCTTCGCGTGGAACGTCGAGAGCCGGGAGCAGCTGCGACGTGCTGACCGCGGCACTGCGTTCCGAGCGCGACGACGTCCTCGTCGCGATCGACGAGGAAGGCGGCGACGTGACCCGGCTCGAGGCGCGAACCGGAAGCTCGTACCCGGGCAACGCGGCTCTCGGAGCCGTCGACGACGTCGAGCTGACGGAGCAGGTCGCGGCGGCGATGGCGGCGGAGCTGCGCGCGGTCGGAGTGAACCTCGACCTCGCGCCGGTCGCAGACGTGAACACGAACCCGCAGAACCCGGTCATCGGCATCCGCTCGTTCGGTGCGGAAGGGGAGCTGGTCGCCCGGCACGTCGCCGCTTTCGTTCGCGGTCTGCAGGGCGCAGGCGTCGCTGCATGTGCGAAGCACTTTCCGGGGCACGGCGATACGTCCGAGGACTCCCATCACGAGCTCCCGGTGGTCGAGTCGGTCGAGGAAGAGGCTCTCGTGCCGTTTCGCGCTGCGATCGAGGCCGGGGTCCAGGCGATCATGACCGCGCACATCGTCGTCCGAGAGCGCGGCGAGGCCCCGGCGACGATGAGCCGGGAGATCCTGCACGGCCTGCTGCGCGAGGAGCTCGGCTACGACGGGCTGGTGATGACCGATGCGCTCGAGATGCGCGCGATCACCGACACCGTGGGAGTGGAGGAGGGGGCGGTGCGAGCGATCGAGGCGGGCGCGGACGCGCTCTGCCTCGGGCACGACCTGTTCGAGGACTCGGTTCGGCGCGTGCGCGATGCGCTTGTCGAAGCCGTCCGTTCCGGGCGACTGGAGGAGGCACGTCTCGTCGATGCCGCAGGTCGGGTTCGCCGGGTGGCGGAGTGGGTATCGCGGAGCACGGAGAGTCGCGTCGGCGGCTCGCGCGACGTCGGCAGAGCTGCCGCGAGACGCGCGCTCCAGGCAGAGGGTATCGGATCGCTGGCACGTCCACCGCTCGTCGTCGAGCTCGAGCCGGAGCCGAGCATGGCCGCCGGGCGCTTGCCGCAAGGCCCCGGCGACTGGTTTCGGTCGGTGGTGCCGGAGTCGGAGGTCGTACGTGTGCAGCAGAGCACGGCCGGCGACGCGCTCGCGCTCGTCGACGGCCGCCAGCTCGTGATCCTCGCTCGAGACGCCCACCGTCACGCGTGGGAGCGCGACACCGTCGAGGAGCTTCTCGCCCACGCTCCCGACGCGGTCGTCGTGGAGCTCGGCCTCCCGTACTGGAGACCGAGAGACGCCACGAGCTACGTCGTCACCAACGGCGCCGGCCGCGTGAACGTAGAAACGGCAGCCGAGCGGCTATACTCAGGGACGCGTCGCGGGGTGGAGCAGTCTGGTAGCTCGCCGGGCTCATAACCCGGAGGTCGCAGGTTCAAATCCTGCCCCCGCTACTGGAAAAGCCCCGGAAACGGGGCTTTTCTGTTCTCACTGAGGCGATCGGCTGGCAGAACTTTTGCCCAACTTTGCCTTTGCCCACGCACGTGGTCGCCCACGCGCCCGGATAGTGAGCCTTCAAGCGGGAGTGCTCGCGCAGGGTAGCGAGCTAGCCCCTGGAAGCTGACTAGGGTTCGCTTGTGACAGCTGACATCCGGTACGCGCGGAACGGTGGTGTCGCGATCGCCTACCAGCTAGTGGGCAATGGCGAGACCGATCTCGCCTATGTCCCGGATTTCGTCTCAAACCTCGTCTACGGGTGGGAGTCGCGGCACTGGCGCGACTTCTACGAGCAACTCGCCCAGTCGTTTCGGCTGATTCTTTTCGACAAGCGCGGGACGGGTCTCTCGGATCACGGCGGGCAGTTCACTGCCCTCGAGACGCGGATGGAGGACCTGCACGCAGTCCTGGACGCCGCCGGATCGTCGAGCACTGTCCTTCTGGCCTCGCACGAGGGCTGCTCAATGGCCGCGTTGTATGCCGCCACCTATCCGGAGCGGACGCGTGCGCTCGTCCTTTTTCACCCGTTCGCGTACCGACCTGAGGGGCAGGGCGAGTTCTGGCGCGCCCGCCTTGCAGAGCTACGCGAACGGTGGGGCACACAGGAGCTCAGCGACGAGATGCTCGAAGACACCTCGCCGTCGCTCCACGCCGACCCGGCCGAGCGGAAGTGGTTCGCCAACTGGCTTCGAGTCGGGGCCAGCCCGGCCGCCGCCTACGCGCTCCACCGCGCTTGGATCGAGACCGACCTTCGCGAGGTTCTGCCGGCCGTCCGTGTGCCGACGCTCGTCATGTATCGCACGGCCGGGAACGCGGAACCACACGCCCGAGACGTGACCGACCTGATCCCGTCGGCACGCGCGCTGCGTGTCTCGGGGACGGACTACCAGCACATCTTCTTGTCGCCGGAGATCCCCGAAGAAGTGGCCCGTTTCGTCGCCCAGGAGGCGGTTCCCGAGGTTCCCGACAGCGTTCTGGCGACGGTTCTCTTCACGGACATCGTCGGCTCGACCGAGCGGGCGGCCGAGCTCGGGGATCGGGCTTGGCGCGAGCTGCTCGAGCGTCACCACGCTCTTGTCAGGCGAGAGCTGACCCGGTTCCGTGGCGAGGAGCGCGACACCGCCGGCGACGGCTTCTTCGCGACCTTCGACGGCCCGGCGCGGGCCATTCGCTGCGCCCAGGCACTCGTTGATGGCATTCGTGGTCTCGGCCTCGAGGTGCGCGCGGGCGTCCACACCGGCGAGTGCGAGCTTCACGACGGGAAGGTCGCAGGCTTGGCCGTCTCGATCGGCGCCCGGGTCGCCGCCGCCGCCGGCCCAAGCGAGGTGCTCGTCTCGCAGACGGTCAAGGATCTGGTCGCCGGCACCGGGCTCCTCCTCGAAGACCGCGGAGAGCGGGAACTCAAAGGCGTCCCCGGCAGCTGGCGGGTCTACCGTGCCTCCCCTGCCGAGCCCGCAGTCGATTCGCATTAGCGCGACTACTGGGAACCCACCGCGGCTCGACGGTTCAAGGGCCATTCCGGAACATTGGCGCACGTCTGCGGCGGCCTCGGTGCGGTTACGTCGCGGGTCGATGGCAGCTCAGGTTCCTTGTCCCCCCGCACCTTCGGAGGAACCTCAGCAGCGCACCCGCCATAGGATCTGGGTCGTCAGCGAAAGGAGGCGATCAGTGAGCCAGGTCCTGGTGACGATCCGATTCGACGGGGACGCGGACGAACTGTTCTCGAAGTGGCAGCGCGCGGTTGAGCTTTGGGAGGAGGAGTTCGAGACAACAGGCCCCGCTACAGTGGTGGCGAAGGGCGAGAGCGGTGGTCTGTTCGTCGTGAACGTCTTCCCAGATGACGAGGCGCACACACGCTTCGGGCGCAACATGGGTGGCCCGATGGAGGCCGTTGGGCTATCCAACCCGCAACTTGAGCACCTCGACGTGCTCGCCTCCCGCTTCCAGTCCATCTAGGTCGGGCGGCGAGGCGCTCTGCGTCCTCGCGGTATCCGGGAGTTCGTTTCAAGAGACATTTCTGAACACTCGCCCACGCCGCTGTGATCTCGCCCCATCTCCGGAGAGTTGACACAGTCCGCATGAGGCGGAGAATCGCCTCGGCTCATTCCGCCGAAGAAGGAGGTCGGTGTGTCCTGGAGTCTCAAGGGCAGCTACGTCGAGACGTGCTCCTGCGATCTCATGTGCCCGTGCAACTTTTCGTTCGACCACGGCGCGACATACGACTACTGCCGCGTGACCCTCGTCTTCAACATCAGCGAGGGCGAGATCGAGGGCACGGACGTGAGCGGCCTGAAGGTCGCCGCGATCGCGGACACGCCGAAGGTCATGACGGAGGGCAACTGGCGTCTCGGCATGTTCGTCGACGAGCGCGCGACGGACGAGCAGGTGGAGAAGCTCACGGCGGTCTTCGGCGGACAGAAGGGCGGCCCGATGGCAGGGTTGGCGCCGCTCGATCGGCGAGATGCTCGGGGTCGAGCGTGCGCCGATCGAAGTCGTCAACGAGGGCCTCCGCCACAGCGTTCGCATCGGCGACGCGATCGACTTCGAGATCGAGGACATCGTCCCGTTCGGCATCGAGACCGGGCGAGCCGGTGCGCTTCGACGGCATGTTCCACCCGGTTGCGCTCCGAACCTCACCGCTGCCGAGGCGACGCGGTCGCGGATCAGCGCCTTCGGCATCGAGTACGAGGGGAAGTCGGGGCTGTCGACCTCCGAGTTCTCGTGGGCCGCCTGAGCGCTTGATCGCCTCCGCGCAGGAACGCGCTCCCGGGGCTGGGGGTCTCGCGCCCGCCTTCGCCGCTGCGCGTACGCGGCTTGGGCTCATCGCCCTCCTCTTTGCCCTCGCCGCAGTCGGCTGGTGGTGGACGGTCGATGAGATGCAAGGCATGGACGGTGGGCCGTGGACGGATCTGGGAACGCTCGCCTGGTTTGTCGGCGTGTGGGTCGTGATGATGGCGGCGATGATGTTTCCGTCGGTCGCGCCAACGGTCGCGCTCTACTCGAGCATGACCAAGAGCCGGTCTCCGATCGCGCCGCTCGTATTTACGTCTGGCTATCTCATCGCGTGGACGAGCGTGGGAGTGTTCGCCTTCGCGGTCGCGACCGCCGGCGGACGGATCTCGGGTGACTGCTCGCCTGGGATCGCGCCGGTCGCTGGGTCGCGGCGGCGACCCTGATCGTCGCCGCCGTTTACGAGCTGACGCCGCTCAAGGACGTCTGCCTTGGCAAGTGCCGCAGCCCGCTCGGCTTCTTGCTCGGCTCCTGGCGCAGCGGACGCTCGGGTGCGCTCCAGATGGGTGCAAGGCACGGGGCTTGGTGTATTGGCTGTTGCTGGGCGCTGATGGCATCGCTCTTCGCGCTCGGGGTGATGAGCATCGTCTGGATGGCAGTCGTCGCCGGGCTCATCGCGTTCGAGAAGCTGATTCCGTCCCGTCGTACTGCGACCTACGCGACGGCGGGGATCCTGCTCGTGCTCGGCGTGCTCTTGATCGCCGCTCCCGACACCATCCCTGCGCTCACCGTCCCTGGGAGCGACTCGATGCCTCAAATGGACCAGATGAGCCCCTAGCAGGGCAGGAGTTGGTTACTCCGCGGCCTCCGTTGCGTTGATCCGTAATCGACGTGCTCAAGGGACATTCCTGAACACTCGCCCACACGAGGGATTCGTCACCAGGGTCTCACTTCTCCGCCACCGAGCCATCGCGCCCAGCGCTATCGGCTGGCGTCACGATGTCTTAGCCTCACGCTGTGCTCATCTGCGCGAACTGCGGGCGGGACAATCCGCCGGGCGCCGGCTTCTGCAACAGCTGCGGCGCGGCGCTCGCATCCCAGGCGGCGTCGCGCGAGGTTCGAAAGACGGTCACGGCGCTGTTCTGCGACTTGACAGCCTCGACGGCGCTCGGGGAGCAGACCGACCCTGAAGCTCTGCGCGCGCTGCTCGCACGCCATTTCGAGCGGATGAAGGCGATCGTCGAGGCGCACGGCGGCACGGTGGAGAAGCTCATCGGCGATGCGGTGATGGCCGGTGTTCGGCGTTCCCGCTGCGCGAGGACGATGCCCTACGCGCATGCCGGGCGGCTCCAATCCGTTCCCGTCGAGCACAGCACCGTTGGCGACTAGCTTGGGCGACTGACTGCCCGTGTAGAGCACAGGCGTTTGGAGTTGGATCGGCCCGAGGCCGCCCCTGAAGACGATCTGGTCGATCGTTGAGCTGGCACTAGCCGCGGTCACGGCAGCGCGGAACGACCCTGGCGATGCCTCATCCGACGAGCGGCCTAGGGGGTCTCAGACTGGTGACTGGCTGGTGACGGCTCGTCGCTCCGGGGGCCGCGCGGACCCCGGCCATGCGGACTGCGGATCAGCGAGCGTCTGGGACAAGAGATCTCTGGCGCGCGAATTCGTTTACGCTCAGGCCAGCCGTGGCCGATCTGGAGCTCACCCGTTCAAAGGGCGATCGGCGCCGCTACGACCTCGCGGGAGTCGGCACGCTTCGCCTACAGGGCCTCTTCTCCCGCACGGCAGTTGCCGAGGCGGACGGGTATCGATGGCGGTTCGCCGCTTCCGGGGTCTTCAAGCCGCGGGTGACGGCGACGGATGCGACGGGTGCTGCTGTCGGCGAGTTCGAGGCGCGCACCCTCCGCCGCGGCGGGGCGCTCCGCTGGGCTGAGCGCGAGCTCGTGCTGCGACCCGCGAGCGCGTGGCGCGAACGATACGCCCTCGCGGAAGGGGAGAGCGAGCTGGCGCTCTTCGCCGGCGCGGGCTGGGGTCGGCGCCCGGTGAAGGTCACGGTGGACGATTCCGGTGCACTCGACGCGGGGCTTCTGCTCTTCACTGCCTTCGTCGTCCGCCGGCTCGCCGCGGACGCGGGAAGCAGCGCAGCCGCGACGACGTCGTCGGCTGCGGCCGCGGGCGGCTGACGCCCCGAGCCGGGCGGCGTACCCGAGTACTTCTCCGTCGCGATCGGTACGCCGCGGCGCGGCGAGAGCTGACCTTCCCACGGGCAGCTCGAGTTGGGTCGTGCAGCGCTCGGTTCTTACACCGCAGGCACGCGAACTTTTGGCCAAACTCTTGCCCACCTGTGATGACCTGACCCGACATCGGATGATCGAGCGTGGCTCAACAACGCCGTATTGGCACCAGCTGACCTAGAAACGAACGTCTCATAACCCGGAGGTCGCAGGTTCAAATCCTGCCCCCGCTACTGGAAAAGCCCCGGAAACGGGGCTTTTCTGTTCTCGTTGCAGCGATCAGCGGGGCAAACTTTTGCCCACCTTTTGCTTCAGCGGACGCACGTGGGGTCATGGGGACTTTCTAACAGGAGCCCGCTCGCGCACTGAGGCAAAACTCGGACGAACACCGTGCGCAACTCAAGAAGCGTCGGTCGCACGATGCATCGTGAGCTCGTCCTGTGCCACAGCGACTGCCGCGTGCTGCGTGAGTTCACGGCCGGCGGTAAACGCCTCGGCGAACGCCGGCCCTCCGAGGATGGCCCGAGCCGGTTCGAGCTCGCGGTTCAGCTCTTGCTGCTCGGCGACTGCGCGCGGGCTCGAATGCCGTTCGCGTAGCGCATCAGCCGCCCCCGTCAGTCGCGCGGCCTGTAGGGCATGAGTCTTCCTTGCCGAGAGCACCGCGACCGCCTCGATGCACTCGGCGATCCCATCCGGGTCACCCAGCTCGTTGAAGGCGCGAAGCGCCTCGCTCAGCAGAGGCCGAGCGCGGTCGGGGTCCGCCACCCGCAACGCCACCCATGCCAGGTTGACGAGGTTGACGGCTATGCCCTCCGTGGACTCGAACTCGCGGTCGAGCTCAAGGCTCTCCTCGAGGAGTACGGTGGCCTTCTCCGTATCGCCGGCATCCAGCGCGACGAGCGCGAGATTCGACAGCGGTGCGGACAGCCCGGCTCGATCCCTGAGACTACGCCGTATCTGCAGACTTTCCGTGAGCAGCCTCTCGGCCCGCTCAGCGTCGCCCATGTTACGCGCGACGACTCCCAAGCTGAGGAGCGAGCGGGCGAGGTGCGCGCTATCTCCGGTCGCGCGCGCGATCTCGGTGCTCTCCCGGAGAGCTCTGTCCGCGGTTGCGACGTCGCCTCGCTCATCCGCGAGGACGCCGAGCCAGCGGAGCGCTTCTCCCCGCTCTGTCGCGCCCGCGCCCTCGGTGGCCGCGAGCGCCCGCTCGAGCCACGCCGAGCCGTCGAGCAAGTGCGCGCGCCTGTACCAGTAGCGCCCCATCGCCCCGGCAATGCGTAGTCCAACGAGCGCTCTCACGGCGTCCGCTTCTGCATCGAGTGTCCACGCGAGTGCTGCCTGGACGTTGGCAAGCTCGGCATCCAGTACCGCGAGGCTTGCGACCTGATCGCCGTCGATGAACCTATGGTGCTCGGCTCGTGCGACTTCGAGAAAGTGTTCCGCATGTCGCAGCCGCAACGCGGGTCCCTCACCGGACGCCTCGAGCCGTTCGAGCGCATACTCGCGAATCGTCTCCAGCATGCTGTATCGCCCTTCGCTGTGGCTGACCAAGCTCTTCGAGACCAACGAGTGGAGGGTTTCGAGCTCCGCGTCGCAAACGCGCTCGGCCGTCTCGAGCGTGCAGCCGCCGGCGAAGATTCCGATCCGCGCAAACAGCGTCCGCTCCGTCGCGTCGAGCAGGTCGTAGCTCCAGTCGATCGTCGCGCGCAGGGTTCGCTGACGCTGGGGCGCGTCCCGAGGCCCGGATGTGAGAAGTGGCAGCCGCTTCTCCAGACGTCGCAGTAGGGCGTCGGGTGGCAGCGAGCTGACCCGTGCGGCAGCCAGCTCGATCGCCAATGGGACTCCGTCCAGACGCTCACAGATCTCGGCGACGATGTCATCGCTCTCGAACTCCCCGACGGCAGCGCGTGCCCGCTCGGTGAACAGCTCTACTGCCTGACGTTCCTCGAGTCGAGGGACGGCGAATACGTGCTCGCCTGCGAGCCCGAGGGGCTCGCGGCTGGTGGCGAGGATCGTGACACCCGGTGCGACCTGGAGCAGATCGCCGAGCTCGGGTACGGCGTCGAGCACCTGCTCGAGGTTGTCGAGCACGAGCAGAAGCTGCTTGCCCGCTAGCCCCTCGGCGATGTCTCCGCTGACGCCGAGCGCCGAAGCGATCGTGGGCACGACCAGGCCAGCGTCGCGGAGCATCTGCAGCGGCACCCACCAGACGCCGTGCGGGGAGTGTTCGACCTGTTCGGCTGCCGCCTGTAGGGCCAGGCGGGTCTTGCCAGTGCCACCTACGCCGGTGAGCGTGAGCACACGAACGCCGCTGCGGAGGATCGCCAGCACGTCGGCGAGCTCGCGCTCCCGGCCGAGAAAGGGTGTCGCGAGCGTCGGCAGGGTCGACTGGTTGAGACTCGTGAGGGGTGGGAACTCGCCGTCTCCGAGCTGATAGAGCGCCTCTGGCCGACCCAGGTCTTTGAGGCGATGGGCGCCAAGCGGACGAAGATCTCGGGAGACGATCTTGCGGGTGGCCTCCGACACGAGCACCTGCCCGCCGTGACCGGCAGAGCAGATCCGCGCAACGCGGTGGACGTCGATCCCCGCGTATCCCTCGTCAGTGAGCAACGGATTGCCCGTATGTATCCCCATCCGCACCCTCGTGGTGCTCGAGGCGAGCGCCTGCTGTGCGTCCTCGGCGGCGACCAGAGCGTCGTCCGCATCGGAGAACACGAAGAAGATCGCATCACCCTGCGTGCCGAACTCGACGCCTCCTCGACGCTCGACTGCGCCACGGATGAGGCGACGGTGCTCGGCGAGCAGCTCCACGTACTCACTTCCCAGCGCCTCGACGAGCCGCGTAGATCCTTCGATGTCCGTGAAGAGGAAGGTGACCGTGCCGGACGGAAGCTCTCGGCGCACGGGGGGATCATCCGCGGATCACGAGCAGCGAGCAAGGCGAAGCGTTCAAGGAACATCCGCACGCCTCGCGCATGCAAGCGTTGGTCTCGCTCGACCTCAGATCGCATAACCCGGAGGTCGCAGGTTCAAATCCTGCCCCCGCTACTCGAAAAGCCCCGGAAACGGGGCTTTTTCCTTTCTCACTGCGGCGATCGGTGAGCAGATCTTTTGCCCAACTTTTGCCTTGGCGGATGCGTTGCGCGCGCGCACGCCCGGGCCATGCGAGTCTTCAAGCAGGAGCACGCTCGCGCAGGCGACATGATGGATGTCCCCGACATGGACGCCTGGTCGCCGCTATGGAAACGCAGGGCGCGGCCGACGCGATGGAGTACGACGGCGTACTCCCCGAAACGCTCGTAATCCTCATCGAGGCCTGTTCACGTTAGTCAGGGCGCAGATGGCACAACGGTTGCCTCCAAGGCCGACCGTAGTTGTCTCCTCGAGCTGACTCCAAGCTTCGGAAAGATCCGGTGGAGATGTGCGCCGACCGTTCGGTGCGAGATGAAGAGCTGAAGCCCGATCTCGCGATTGCTGAGGCCATCGGCAGCCATCTGAGCGATCTGGAGCTCTTGCGGGGTGAGCTGGTCGCGCGTCTCGGGGACGCGGCGGCGGCTCGTTTCCCCAGATGCGCGCAATTCCTGCCGCGCCCGCCCGCTCCATGGCGCGGCGCCAAGAGCATCAAAAGCCTCGCGGGCGGTTCGCAGAGGCATACGGGAATCGGCCATTCGCCGTCGCCGTCGAAGCCAGGTCCCATATGCGAGCTGCGTCCGGGCCCGCGCGAACGGCCAAGTGCTCAGGTCAGCACCAAGTGCAACCTCGAAGAGAGCCTCCGCGTCGTCGTCGTTGGCCAGGAGCGCTCTCGCATGTCGCAGGCCGACGTGAAGCGCAGGCGAAGGCGTCTCACGGGCGAGAGTCTCCATCTCCTCGATGATTGGTCGAATTTCTTCGCCGCGCCCGCTCTGAACTGCGGCGTCGGCCAGATCCTGAAGGACGTAGCAGCGAAGGGCGAAGTGGTACGCCGGATCGGCTGGATCCTGTGTTCGACGCAAGTGCGCATATGCGTCTGAGGGACGACCCTCGCCGAGGGCGGCGAGCCCTCGGGCCTGCTGCACGGCTGCGAGGACAGGTCGGGCTCCGACGGGCATGCTTCCCCGCTCCGCCTCAGTAGCGAGAGCTTCGGCGCGATCCCGGTCTCCGCGCAGCGCGGCGATGATCGCTTCAGTGGCCCGCGCCGTTGCTTGGATGACGGGCTGGTGTGTCTCTCGCGCCAAGCGGCCGCCCTCCTCGGCGGCGGGAATCGCCTGGCTCAAGTCGACGAGCTGCGCCGAGCAATACGCGTGAACGACGAGCGCCCGAGCGAGGAGTCCGAGGCGGCACTGTGCCCGCAGGTCCGCGAGGGAAGCGGCGGAGAGACGTACCGCGAGGTCGTATGCGCCGACGAGCAGCAACGCGTTCCCGAGCAGGCGAGCAGAGTCGCCCTGCGGCCTGTCCGGCTGCCTCGCGCGCCCATTCGATCACGACTGCGCCCCGCTCGATCGGAGCCGCGAAGGCAAGGATGGCAAGGAGGCGCGGGTCGTGCTCATCGACGTGCAGGCGTTCGGCCGCGGCGATAACACCTGCGCGCGCCTCGCGACCTGCGTTGTTCCAGAACAGTCGCAACGCCACATACCAGACGAGTCGCAACGAGAGATCCGTGTCTCCGGCGGCAGCCACTTCCTCCGCGAGCTGCGCCACGGAGTTTGCTGCCGACGCGTCGTCCCGGATCCCGTCGTCGAAGCTCCCCCGTATCCACACGAGACGCGCACGTTGCTGTGATGACAGCTCGAGGTCGCTCGCGGTGCGCGCCAGGCGGAAGACCGCGTCGTGTTGCCCGAGCTCAACCGCCATCTCGGCCGCCCGTAACAGCCGTTCGGCTCGGCGATCCGGATCTTCGCTGAGTGTGGCGGAGCGCTCGAAGGCCCCCACTGCCGTCACGATTGCACCCCGGCTTCGCGCTGATTGAGCCGCACCTTCGAGCTCGAGCGCAACGCTCTCATCGGGACCGGGGGCCGCCGCAGCTCGGTGCCAGGCGCGACGATCCGAGCTCACGGGCAGAAGTCCTGCCAGAGCGGCATGTGCTGCGTATCGGTCTGCAAGGGTCGAGCTCTGCTGAATCGCCGAGCGCACCAAGGGGTGACGGAATCGAAGGCTCTCCGTATCGATGTCAGCCAGCCGGACGGCGATCGCGGGTGTGAGTTCGTCCACCGTGAGCGGCTCGCCGCGGACGATCGAGGCGGCGGCGAGCGCTTCCGACAAGCTGTCGCTGTCGTTGATCGCACCGACCAGGAGCACGGTTCGAGTGGCGGCCGGCAAGTCGGGCAGGCGCGCCGCGAACGCCCGCTCGAGCCGTGCAGTCAATGGGAGCGGTATCGATGGCGGTGCGCTTTGATCCTGCAGATGCTCGGCGATCAGCGGTAGCTCAACCAGCGCAAGGGGGTTGCCTGTCGCCTCGTCCAGCACACGCGCGCGGATCGTGGACTCGAGCTCGGGAGCACGTGCATCGAGGAGGGCAGCCGCGGAGTCCGCGTCGAGCGCTTCCAGCGCTAGCTCGGAGAGCCCCGCAGTCACGAGCGGACTGTCGAAGCCGCTACGAATCGCCGCGATCAGGACGATCGGCTCGGCATCGAGCCGACGCGCGAGAAACGTGAGCACATCGGCGCTGGCACGGTCGAGCCAATGCGCGTCTTCGACGATCACGAGAACGGGTGCCTCGACGGCGGCGTCGGCAAGGAGATTCAGCGTCGCGAGCCCGACAAGGAAGACGTCTGGAGCGGGCGCGTCGACGATGCCGAACGCGGCTCCGAGCGCAGTGCGCTGCGGAAGGGGAAGGTCCTCGGCACCCGTGAGAATCGGACGTAGGAGGTCGTGTAATCCGGCAAACGGCAAGTGCGTCTCGGATTCGACTCCGGTAGTCGTGAGGACGCGCAATCCCCGAGCGCGAGCGACAGGGCTCGCATCTGCGAGTAGAGCCGACTTCCCGATTCCTGCCTCACCGCGGACAAGTAATGCTCCGCCACCATCGTGGACGCGACCGAGCAGAGCGCGGAGCTGCTCGATCTCGAGCTCGCGCCCGAACAGCAACGGCGATCCTGCTTCAGCTGTGGACATGCCGCCATGATCCTTTGCCGCGCGGGTCACGTCGAGTGCACGAGGACCGTCATCTGACTGACGCGACGGTGGGGTGATGGGTCGCAAGCTCTGATGGGTGGACGTCGACCTCAAGGCGAATGTGATCCACCCGCGGCTCATGGCGTTGGCCGCCGCAGCCGTGGCGCTGGTCGCGCTAGTGACGACGAGCGGCTCGACGCTGGCCGCCCGCACGAGCGAGTCACTCAAGCCGACCGTCGTGCTCGTCCATGGCGCCTGGGCGGATTCCTCCGGCTGGAGCGAGGTCATCCGGCGCCTGGAGAGGGACGACTACCGGGTGCTCGCGCCCGCGAACCCGCTTCGAAGCCTCGCCGGCGACGCCGCCTACCTCGCGAGCTTCCTCGCCCAGGAGGAGGGGCCGTTCGTGCTCGTCGGCCACTCCTACGGTGGCGCCGTGATCACGAACGCGGCAGCCGGCAATCCGGACGTGCAGGCCCTCGTCTACATCAACGGCTTCGTCCCCGACGTGGGCGAGGACATCCTCCACCTCGCGGGCGACGGGAGCCTGATTCCGAGCTCGATCGAGTTCAAGGGCTTCCCGCCCTTCGGTCCGACCGACGTCGACGTCTACATCAAGCCCGAGAACTTCCGGACGAGACGTTCGCCGGCGACGTACCCAAGCAGGAGGCCGCGGTGATGGCCGTGACGCAGCGACCGCTGGCGCTCGCGGCCGCTGCGAGCCCGACGACGGCCGCCGCCTGGAAGACGATTCCCTCCTGGTACCTGCTCGGGCGCGAGGACAGGACGATCACGCCCGCCGCGCAGCGGTTCATGGCGAATCGCGCCGGCGCGACGACGCACGAGGTCGATGCGTCGCACCTCTCGATGGTTTCCGCGCCCCGGAGCCGTCGTCGACGTGATCGAGGAGGCAGCCGCTCAAACGCGAATCCGCGACCGGAAAGGACGACGCATGAGCACCCGCACCGACAACGGCCGCATTCCGCTGATGCTGATCCATGGCGCCTGGCTCTCGGCCCGGAGCTGGGAGCACTTCACCGACTACTTCACGAAGCGCGGGTTCGCGGTCTCCGCCCCCGAATGGCCGCGCAAGGAGGGCGACGTCGAGGAGCTGCGAGCGGAGGCGGACGAGCTCAAAGGTCTCGGCATCGCGGAGATCGTCGACCACTACGAGGAGCGGATCCGTGCGCTCGAGGAGCCGCCGGTGCTGATCGGTCACTCGTTCGGCGGGCTGATCGTCGAGCTCCTGCTCGACCGCGGACTCGGACGCGCCGGCGTCGCGCTCAGCCCCGCGCCGCCGAAGGGGATTCTCGTGCTGCCCTTCTCGTCGCTCAAGGCTGCTGCGCCCGCGCTCGCGCATCCGTCCAAGTGGCACGGCATCGTGACGCTGACGCTCGAGGAGTTCACGTACGGGTTCGTGAACACGTTCTCTCCCGAGGAGGCCGCCGCCGCCTACGAGCGCTACGCGGTCCCGGAGACCGGCCAGATCTTCTACGAGGCGGGCTTCGCGAACTTCCACCTCAACCCCCCGACCGAGGTGCACTTCAAGAACGCCGAGCGCGCGCCGCTGCTGATCGTGGGAGCGGGGAAGGACCAGACGGTGCCGGCCTCGCTCGCCCGCAAGCAGTACGAGAAGTACGAGCGCTCGCCGGCGCAGACGGAGTACCTCGAGTTCGAGGGCCGGCCGCACCTGCTCATGGCGGCAGAGGGCTGGGAGGAGGTCGCCGCAGCGATCGACAGCTGGCTCGACGGCGTGCTCGAGGCCCAGGCGCCTCCGGCGCAGGACGTGTCGGCGTAAACGAGGACCTCCTCGGCCTGGGCGATGGACCTCGAGCTCGAACGGCAAGGTCGCGGTCGTCACGGGCGCGAGCAAGGGCATCGGCCTGGCCGTCGTCCACGCGCTCGTCGTCCGAGGGAGATGCACGTGGTCGGCGGTGCGCTCACCGTCGACTCGCTCGACGGGATCGACGGCGTGACGGCCATCGCCGCTGACCTGGTCGAGCCCGGCGGCTCGGAGCGGCTCATCGGCGAGGCGGTCGAGCGGCACGGCCGCGTCGACGTGCTCGTCAACAACGTCGGCGGCGTCAAGCTGCGACTGAACGGCTTCCTCGAGGTGAGCGACGACGACTTCGAACGCTCCTTCCAGCTGAACTTCTTCGCCGCGCTTCGCGCGACCCGGGCAGCCGTCGCACAGATGATCGAGCAAGGCGGCGGAACGATCGTCAACGTCGCCTCGGTCAATTCCTTCTTCCAGCCCGACGGCTTGGTGATCGACTACGGCGCCGCCAAGGCAGCCCTGCTCAATGTCGCCAAGGCCCTGTCGCAGGAGCTAGGACCAAAGGGCATCCGTATCAACAGCATCTCGCCCGGCCCCGTCGCGACCGATCTCTGGCTCGGCGAGCATGGCGTCGCGGCCACGATCGGCGCCGCAACCGGTGTCGATGCCGCGACCGTCCGCGAACAGGCAATCGCGAGCATGCCGACCGGCCGCTTCACGACCGCCGAAGAAGTCGCAACGTTGGTCGCGCTGCTTGCCTCGCCGCGGACCGGCAACGTCACCGGCTCCAACTACGTGATCGACGGCGGACTCGTCAAAACGATGTGACCACCGGAGCCACGAGCGCAACCGAGCACAGCACAATCGGATGCAGATGACGCACGCCCAGAGGACGACGCTCGTCGCGGCCATCCTCGGCTCAGGGATCGCGACCATCGACGGCTCGATCGTCAACGTCGCGTTGCCGGCGATCGAGGAGGATCTCGGAGGCGGGTTGTCCGCCCAGCAGTGGGTGTCAAACGCGTACTTGCTGACGCTAGGTTCGCTGATCCTGATCGGCGGCTCGATCGGAGACATCTACGGCGAGCGACGCGTGTTCGCGATCGGCCTCGGCGCGTTCGGCGTCTTCTCGGTCGCGTGCGCGCTCGCGCCGACGATCGAGGTGCTCATCGGCGCCCGGGCGCTGCAGGGAGCGGCGGCGGCGCTCATGGTTCCGAGCTCGCTCGCGATCATCGTCGCCGCCTTTGCGCCGGACGAGCGAGGGTCGGCGATCGGAAGCTGGACCGCGTGGGGCGGGATCGCAGCGATCGTCGGCCCGCTCGCCGGAGGCGTGATCGTCGACCAGGCCTCCTGGCGCTGGATCTTCGCGCTCAACGTCCCGCTCGTACTTGCGACCGCGGGACTCGTGCTCGCAGTGGTTCCGGGTACGGGGCGCGACGAGCCGGACGCCGCGTCGACTTCCTCGGAGCTGCGCTCTGCGCCGCCGGGCTCGCGGGGATCGTGTTTGCGCTGATCGAGCAGCCGCACTACGGCTGGGGCAGCCCGGTCATCGCTCTTCCGCTCATCGGCGGGATCGTCGCGCTCGCCGCGTTCCTCGCGTACGAACGGCGCGCGGCCGAGCCGATGCTGCAGCTCGAGCTCTTCTCTCGCCGCAACTTTGCCGTCGGGAACGCGGAGACGCTCGCCATGTACGGAGGACTCGCGATCCTGTTCTTCTTCCTAACGATCTTCCTGCAGCAGGTCGCCGGCTACACGGCGCTCGAAAGCGGTCTGACGATCGTGCCCGTGACACTTGTCATGTTCGCGCTGTCGCGACGCTTCGGCGGACTTGCCGACCGTTTCGGCCCGAGGGTGTTCATGGGCGCAGGGCCAATCGTCGCCTCGTGCGGCATTCTGCTCCTGCTTCGCACCGGGCTCAACACCGACTACCTCACCGATCTCCTGCCGGCACTGCTCGTATTTGCCCTCGGGCTGTCGCTCACGGTCGCACCTCTCGTCGCCACCGTCCTTGCCGACGCGGACGAGAGCGACGCCGGAATCGCGTCCGCCATCAACAACGCCATCGCTCGCGTCGCCGGGCTAGTCGCGGTGTCCGTGCGTGGGCGTCGTTGTGGCGGGGACGCTCGTCGACGACACGTTCGCGGCGAACGCGGAGTCGGTACGCGCCTTTCACGAAACCGTCCTCATTTGCGCCGTCTTGGTCGCAGCAGGAGGCGTCCTGGGTGCGATCGGCATCTCCAACCCGCACGGACCGAAGCGAGGCGCTGTGCCGGCGGCCAGCTCGTCGGAGCGCCCGAGCCAGCGGTCGAATCGATGACAGGATCCAAGCGAAGAATCGTCGAGCCACTACCGCAGGAGGCCTGATGGACGATCCACAGATACACGGGACGATCGAGCAGCTCGTCGCCGAGGAGCACGAGCTGTGGGAGCGCGAAGCCGCGGGAGTTGCTACGGAGGACGATCGGCAGAGGCTGCGGCAGCTCAAGGTCTCGCTCGACCAGTCCTGGGACTTCCTTCGCCAGCGGCGCGCGCTGCGCGAAGCAGGCTTCGATCCGGACGCCGCCACGGCACGAGACCCGAGCGTCGTCGAGAGCTACGAGCAGTAGTGCGTATGCCCACAGACGCTGAAAGTCGTCGGCCTCGGCGGGTCCATGGCGAGCGTCTCGAGAAGCCGGGCCTCGTTGCAGGTTGCGCTCGCGGGCGCCGCCGAGGCTGGTGCGGAGACGAAGCTGCTCGACCTTCGAACGCTCGACCTGCCCATGTTCAATCCCGAGGAAGAGCAGCCGACGCCCGCTGCGCAGGAGCTGATCGAGTCGTGTCACGCCGCCGATGGGCTCATCTGGAGCAGCCCGCTCTATCAGGGAACCATCTCGGGCGCTCTCAAGAACGCACTCGACTGGCTGCGCCTGCTCGGCGACCGCGAGCCGCCGTACCTGCATGACAAGGTGGTCGGGTTGATCAGTGCCGCCGGCGGAACCCAGGGCCTGCAGGCGATCAACACGATGGAGTTTGCGGTCCGTGCGCTTCGGGGCTGGGCGGTGCCGTACGTCGTTCCGGTGGCCTCCGCGGCACGCGTGTTCGACCGCGAGGGCGGAATCCACGATCAAGCAGTCGAGCTGCAGCTGAAGTCCCTCGGTGGCGAAGTCGTGCGCGTCGCAGGGCTATTCGCCTCCGACCACACCCTTCATCGTCAAGCTGAATGTGCCCAGGCGGCCGAACGCGTCGCGGCGGCAGCGTAAGAGAGGGGCGCATGCTCGTCGAGCAGGACTACATCCGCACGAAGCTCGAGAAGAAGCCGGACCCGCCCGTCCCCGAAGTCGCCTCAGGCGAGTCGCCGGCAGAAGCCCTCTATCGCTTCCAGTGGAGAAGTGACCAAGAGACCGCCGACGAGGACATCAAGAAAAGCGTGAGTCACTCGCAATCAACCGCGTGATCCTCGGTGCGCTGCTCCGTAACGGGGTCGAAGTCAAGGGTGAAGTCGAGATGCGGACAGTGCGGCCCCGTGCAGTCTCCGCTGTTGCGTGGGGCTAGCATCGTCGCATGAGCGCCTTGCGCGAGCCGGTGCCGTTCGAGGTGTACGAGGCGGGCGTGTACCTGCACGGTACGAAGGCAGAGCTCGCGGTGGGCGATCTGCTGGCCCCGGGGCGCGAATCGAACTTCGAAACCGGCCGCGTGATGAACTACGTCTACTTCAGCGCCACTCTTGACGCCGCGGTCTGGGGCGCCGAGCTCGCCAGCGGTGAGGGCCGCGGGCGCATCTACATCGTCGCGCCAACCGGGGCGTTCGAGGACGACCCGAACTTGACCGACAAGAGGTTCCCTGGGAATCCAACGCAGTCCTTCCGTAGCCGCGAGCCGCTGCGCGTTGTTCGCGAGCTTGTCGACTGGGTCGGTCATTCGCCCGAGAAGCTCGAGGCCATGCGAGCCGGACTCGACGCGTTGCAGCGGAACGGATCGGCGCAGATCGAGGACTAAGTCCGCGTGCGGTCGACTATCAGAGCCTCGGGCGACATTCATGAACGCTGGCCCACCACAGATTGCTATCGCCTACGGCAAGAAATGCCGGGCCTGCGGTGACACGTAGCCGTCGAGGAGGGGCTAGCCTCCCTGTCCCATTGGCGGGAGTGACCACGTGAAGACCACCACCGTCGAAACCGCGGAGCGCGGCCGATCGCCCCTGGGAGCTCATATCCGTCTTCTCATGGACGGACCGCATGGCAATATGATCCACTCGACCGTGCCGCCGGGGATGGTTGGCCGCGCCTGCCACTTCCGGACCATCGACGAGTATTGGTATGTCCTCTCGGGCGAGGGAGAGATCTGGCGCCGCGCGCCGGACGGCCACGAGAGCATTACCCGGCTCATCCCCGGCGTGTGTGTCGACATCCCGCTCGGCACGGCCTTTCAGTACCGCTGCACCGGGAACGTGCCGCTTGTCTTCACCTGCACGGCCCTGCCGCCGTGGCCTGGCGACGACGAGGCCGTGATCGTAGATGGGCCTTGGGTACCCCGTGTGGACCCGGAGCCCACGGGCTAGCGCTCGGGTTATCGCCTCTCGTCCCTGACCGGCCGGCCCTGAGTGCTAAGCAACGTTCCCGAACGCTGGGCAGCCAGGCCCCGTCTCCCGGGATCGGCGTACGCCTCTTTCGTCCAGAAGAGCGTCCCTCAGGGCTCGCTGGTCGACCGCGCGTGCTTCGTAGTCTGGATCCAACCCTCTCCACATCTGCACTCGATGCTCAGACGAGCTCGTGTGAGATCTCAGCGAACCGGATAAAGAGACCGCCATGACTGAAATGCTCGATCCCATCACCCGACAGCACGTCGAGAAGGCCGCCGAGGCGCTGCAAGACGAGTCGCGGGGACGTCTCGCCTGACACGATCGCCCGCTACATCGCCGAGTCCGTTGACCTTCTCGGCGGCTCGCCCAAGGGAGGCGACGACACTCGACGAGGTCAGGGCGATCCGCGACGACATCGACGAGCGAGTGCAGCGGCTCTTGTCAGACCTCGAGTTACCGCCCGTCGGTAATTGACTGCTCGCGCAGCGAGGGCGCCGTCTAGCTTCCGAATAGACCCAATGCGGGTCGACGAGCGAGGTAGCCGGGGGACTACTCGGTGCCGGCGGCGCTCTCGTCGTCGCGTTCGTCCTCACTCACGATCCTGCCTTCCTCTCCCTGATCCTCAATCGTCCGATCACCACGGGTGGGATCGCGGAGCTCCTCGGCAAGATCGTCTAACTGTTCCTCGAGCTCGTCGGGCACGTTGTTCTCATCGTCGCTCATCTAGAGAGACTAGCCGGAGCCCAGAACTGCCCCGCGCTCGGCTCACTTTGAGATCGACGTGGGATCACCCCGCACACAATCCGGAAGCTCTTCGTGGGCTTGGCGTTCTCTACGGAGGCGCGAACTTTTGCCCGAACTTTTGCCCACCTGAGATGACCTGAGCCGCCCTCAATTGATCGAGCGTGGCTCAACCACGCCGTTCTGGCTCGAGCTAACCCAGAAAGCAACGTCTCATAACCCGGAGGTCGCAGGTTCAAATCCTGCCCCCGCTACTGAAAAAGCCTCGGAAAGCGGGGCTTTTTCGTTCTCTGGGTCGTGATCGGCGAGGCAAACTCTTGCCAACTCTTGCGTTGGACCGAGACGATGTGCTCGCCTTAGCCGGATTAGGCGAGCGCTATCACGCAGCAGTACGCTCGCACAGCCGAACGCCGCCCGTTTGCGCGTAGATTGGTGTTGCCATGTCGAGCTGGTACGACGCCTGGGCGGACCGATACGGGGACTGGTCCACTAGCGTCACTGCTGACGTCCCGTTCTACGTCGGGCTTGCCCGTGATGCTGACGGGCCACTGGTCGAGCTTGCAGTTGGTAACGGGCGCGTTGCGATCCCGGTTGCTCAGGCAACGGGCAGGCGTGTAATAGGGATTGACTCTTCGCCGGCGATGCTCGCCCAGGCTCGAGTGCGCGCAGTTGAGGAGGGAGTCGAGCTCGACCTGCGTGAAGGAGACATACGGGAGCTTGAAATCGAGGAGCCGGCGGCCTTGATCTACTGCCCTGGGCGGTCTCTGCTGCATCTGCCCACGTGGGCAGATCGTCGCCGCTGCTTCGAGCGGGTCGCGGCATCGCTTCGGTCTAACGGCCGCTTCGCCTGGAACGCGTTCGCCTTCGACCATCACGTCGCATCCGCCATAGACGGCCAGCATGCCGACACGCCGCTGCCGCACACGAACTACTACAGCGTCAGCGATAACCGAGTCGACATCACCTTGGACGATGGTGGAACCGGTTCGCTCTGGTGGGCAACCAAGAACGAATGGCTGGGGCTCCTCGACGTCGCGGGCCTGCGCCTCGAAGCTCTCTATGGCGGATTCGCCGGGGAACCGCTCGACGACGACAGCCGTGAGTACATCTTCGTGGCCCGTCGCTAAGCGCTCAGCCTGGCCCGTTACGACAGCGCCAGGGGACATTCCCGCACACTGGCGCAGGCGAGCACGCGTGTCTCCTGGCCGATCAACTCGCTTCTGGGCTGGGGGTGAACAGCTTCCAGTGTCCCTCGGAGACGACTTCGACGTTGCCGTCGACCACTCGTATCGCGGTCTGGTCGTCGATCGCGTACGCCGGCACCGATAGCCCGGCGGCCCATCTCTCGATGTTGGCGAGGGACGTGTCCGGCATGTCCGCGCGCTCTAGGTGCGGAAACACCGAGAAGTCGACCAGCCCCAGCGCTTCGTCGCTGCCGGTGAGCGGCTCGCTGTCGTCGTAGGTCTCGCCTCCGAAGTCGGGAGTCGCCACCATCGCTCCGCCGCTCGTACCCACATACACGGCCTCGGGCCGCAGCGACGGCAAGAGGTCGGCGAGCCCGGATTGCCGCATCCAGTAGCACAGATACAACGGGCTCCCTCCCCAGACCAGCAGCGCATCGACTTCCTCGACAGCCGCGACCCAATGCTCCTTCTTGATGCTGGGGAGCGCGGTGAGCTCCAGCACTCCCAACGACTTCCAGCCCAAAGCGCACATGGGGCCTCCCACTGTCCCGGTCAAGAACCCATAGACGTGTGAGGGTCCGCCGGGGAAAGGCTGTACTCCGGTGGGAATGCAGAGCGCGCTGGACTCGGCGATCGGTTTGCCCAGCAGGTCGACCAGCGCGTCGTGGATGGTCGTGTTGGTGATGCCGCTGGACGTGAGAAGGATTTTCATGCTGCTCCCGAGTCGGTTACGGATCCGTATGCCGTAGAGACTGGCAGACCACCGAAAGCTCATCGGTCGCGGCCGGATCCAGCCTCACGTCTTCGAAAGGCATTCCGGAACGCCGGAGCTCTGGCGTCCATTCCGGAACGCTGCCCAGGCGATGGCAGGCGAAACGCCGACTTCCGCCGCCTCTCGCGGATGGCCTTGATCAGGGCGTAGAGCCGGGCACGAACTCGCGAACCTCCTGCGCACAACGGCAGGCGACGGCGATCCTGCCAGCCCACTCCAGCGCCTCCTCGCGTGAGGGAACGTCGACAACCGAGAATCCGCCGATGTACGCCTTGCTCTCAGGGTATGGGCCGTCGGTGACCGTCCCGTCGGTGGCCACCACGCTCACCTCTTCGTGGGAATGCAGCCCGCCGCCGAACACCCAAACGCCGGCGTCCTTTGCCTCTTGCACCACCGCGTGCGCTGCCTCGGCCACGTCGGGGAGATCCTCCTCGGGAAACGTCATTGCGCCGTCATCGAACGAGATCAGATACCGCGTCATCTCACGACTCCTTTCTCGGCGGCCTGCTCCGGCCGCATCTCACCCTGCTACGGACACACGCGCAATGGAGACCGACAAACCACCGAGAACTCATCGGTCCGGCCAGATCCAGCCAGCCTCACTTCTTCGAGCGTCATCGCGGCACACTGGCGCAGCCGAAGGGCTTACGGACCGCTCTACTCGTCAGCCCACCAGTCGCGCTGGCCATCGACGTCTTCGCGCCGAGCCTCCCCGAGACTGGGCGCGCCGATGACGAGGATCTCGAGGCCCTTCGGCCCGGCCTCGTAGCCTCGCCACGTACCGGGCGGGACGCGCACCGCGTCCCATTCCTCGAGCTCGACGATCTCGTCGTCGAGCTTCATCCGCCCGCTCCCGCGCACGACCACGTACACCTCCTCTTGCTTCTCGTGCGTGTGGCCGTACGGAAAGCGATAGCCGGGCGGGACGCGCTGGTAGCTCAGGCCCGATTGCTCGAGCTCCAGCGCGTCGGTCGCCAAGCGGAACTCCAGGTCTGGCGCGCCGTCGAACCTCGAGCCGACGTCCTCCAGATCCTCCTTGATGTTCCTGAGCGTGAACGGCACGTCACAATCCTACGGTTGGGAGCCCAAGGATCAGGCGTCATTCCGGAACGCTGGCCCAGCAAGGCGCCACGTCTCCCGAGCCTCTGGATCTTGCCGGCGCCGCTCAGGAAAGAACGCGCTCGAGCGCTGCGCGATCCGTCGGCTCGCCGTGCGCGGGCAGTACGAGCTCGACCGGCAGGTCGAGCAGCGGACGGAGGCGTTGGACGACATCGTCGCGCGTCACGTGCTTGCGATCGGCGATCCAGATGTCCAGACCGTCGCCGAGGTCGGAGAGCGAGTCGCCGGTGACGATCGCGCCGATCGACGGGAGCCAAAGGATGAGGTCGTTGTCCTCGCGGCCCGCGTACGCGGTGATGCCGAACGGCCACGCTCCGGGACCGTGAAAGTGTCCCTCGCCTTCGCCGGCGCGCAACCAGGCAAGGTCATCACTCTCCATGCCGCGCACACGGTCGGGGTCGATGCCGAACTTCTCGACCCAGTCCTGCCAGGTGTCCGCGGGCGGCGTATGCACCGGGAGGCCAAGCCGACGTGCATCGCGCTCGTGGTAGGGCGCCGTCAGGACGACGGCGGTCGCGCGCTCACGTAGCTCGTCGGGAACGGAGAGCGGGTCGAACAACACGAAGTCGTCGCCGAGCTCGATCCCGTAGGACGAAACGAGCTCGGGCCACTCCTGCTCCTCGTTCCAGTCGGGAAGCGGCGATTGCCAATGCCAGACACCCGGCCGCAGCTCACGCATGAGCGCAGTCTGTCACGCTGGCCCATGGTTCAGAGAACGAGGCTCTTGTGCCCTTCGTCGCTCAAGAGACATTCCCGCACACTCGCATCTGTACGACCTGTAGCTCGGTAACGCGGGTTTGCGACGGGCTTAGCCGGCAGCGTCGCTCGTCCTGTGCGGCGCAGTACGGGCGGCGCTCACCTGGGCGGCACTCGAGGATGTGGTTGATACTTCGGGTCTTCTCGGATTCGAGGCGATCGCGACAATGACTGCTGGAGCTGCAGAGACCTGGCACTACGGGCTGATGGCGAAGTGGTGGGCCGAGTTCAACGAGGATGGCCCGGAGATCGCCTATTTTCAGCGATTCGTCGAGTCGGGTGAACCGGCGCTCGACGTTGCCTGCGGCACCGGCAGGCTTCTGATCCCGTACTTGAAGGCTGGTCTGGACGTTGACGGTTGTGATGTCTCGCCCGACATGATCGCTCTGTGCCGCGAGAAGGCCGAGCGGGCCGGCCTTTCGCCCAACTTGTTCGTGCAGCCGATGCACAAGCTCGATCCGCCCCGGACGTATCGCACGATCTTCGTCTGCGGCGGGTTCGGTCTCGGAAGTGACCGTGAACAAGATTCCGAGGCGTTACGTCGCTTCTACGACTGCTTGGAGCCCGACGGCACACTCGTTCTCGACAACGAGAACCCCTATGTGACGGAGTATCCGTGGCGCTACTGGGTGAAGAGTGAGCGCACCGGCCTTCCTCGCGAATGGCCCCCACTCGACGACGCTGAACGGCGGCGTGGCTCAGACGGGGCGGAGTACGCGCTGCAGTCGAGGGTCGTCGACATCGATCCACTCGAACAGCGCGCAACGTACGAGACACGAGCCGGCATGTGGCTCGATGGCGAGCCTGCTCGCGAGGAGCTTCACACGCTCCATCTCACCTACTACTTCACGAACGAGCTACGCCTCATGCTCGAGCGGGCTGGATTCGTCGACATCGTCCTTCACGGTGACCACCTGGAGGAAGCCCCAACGCGAGACAGCGACTTCGTCGTGTTCATCGCGAAGAAGCGGGCGGACACCTAGCCAGGTTCAGCCCGCGGTCGCCTGGCACGATCGTGGTCGGATTCTCTAGCCGCAGCGGCTCGGCCAGCCCCCCGGTGGCGAAGAACGGGCGACCGAAGACCGAAGCCGAAAACCACCGGCCGCACGCTTTGAGACTGTGTCCGCGTCCCGCATGCGCCATCGCTCAGGGACACCGATCGCTTGGCACGGGCGTTGCTCTCACCTGGTGAGTACCCTTCGGGCCCCGATGGGCGTGGCGGGAACCGGGGCCGATCCGAGCTGGCTCGAGATGAATCGTGCTGTGCCGCGGTTGCACGGCGAGCGGGTCCTGCTGCGGGAGTGGGTGCAGCGCGATCTCGAGCCGTTCGCGGCACTGAACGCGGACCCGCGCGTGATGGAGCACTTTCCGTCGCCGCTGACTCGCTCGGAGTCAGACGCCCTGGTGCGCGAGCGCATTGTCACGCAGTTCGCCGAACGCGGTTTCGGTCTGTGGGCGGTCGAGGTGCCAGAGGTTGCGCCGTTCGTGGGTTACGTCGGCCTCGTCATGCATACGTTCGAGGCCGAGTTCACGCCGTGTGTCGAGATCGGGTGGCGTCTGGCCTACCCGCATTGGGGCAACGGTTACGCGACGGAGGCCGCGCGGCTGGCAATCGCATTCGGATTCGAAGAGAGAGGTCTCGACGAGATCGTCTCGTTCACAGTTCCCGCCAATCGCCGATCGGTTGCCGTCATGGAGCGCCTCGGGATGAGGTACGTCGGCGAGTTCGACCATCCGAAGCTTCCTGCGGGTCACAGCTTTCGCAGACATGTGCTCTACCGCCTCTCGCGGCCCTGACAGTCTCGAGAGACATTCCCGCACACTCGCGCATCCGGGTTGCCTCCCGCTCGCCTCGGCACCTGAGATGCTTGCGCCTCCACTGCCGAAGACAGGAGGTGCCCGTGGAACGCTTCAGCTTCGCGCCCGAAGCGGCATTCGTGCCGCGCGGCGATCTGCTCGATCATGTTTCGGTCGCTCCGCTGACATCGCCGTTCGAGGAAGGGGCGCTCGTCCAAGCGGCGATCTTTCGATTCGAGCCGGGTGGTCGGCTCAGGGGAGGTCGCGGGATGCCGCAGATCCTCGCCGTACTCGAGGGATCAGGAGAAGTGAGCGGGGCGAATGGTGTCGATGAGCCGATCGGCGCAGGCGAAGCGGTCTTCTTGCACGAGGGTGAAGACCACGGGATGAAGTCCGAGGCCGGGCTAACGGTACTCATCCTCCAAGGCGCGAACATCGATCGGTTCCGGGAGCGTCCGAAGCCTGCCGCTTGACACGCGCGGCCTGACTCGAGCGAGATTCCCGCACACTCGCGCATGCGAGAGCTCCCTCAACTGCGTCTACACGCGCGTGTATCTGATGTGCGTGACTCCGGGCGCCTCGATCGCCTCGACTTGCTCGAGCTTGGGCTTTGGGTCGCCCAGGTTGTCGAACAGCCGCGCGCCGCCTCCGAGCATCACTGGGACGATCGAGACGAGGACTTCGTCGAGCAGCCCGCTGCCAGATACTGCTGCGCGGCGCCGCACCGCCGCCCAGAGAAACGTCCTTGTCGCCGGCGGCCGCCCGCGCCCGCTCGAGTGCCGACTCGATTCCATCCGTGACGAAGTGAAACGTGGTCCCGCCCTGCATCTCCAGGGGCTCGCGAGCGTGATGGGTGAGAACGAAGACCGGGCTGTGGAAGGGCGGGTTGTCTCCCCACCAGCCCTTCCAGGGGTCGTCGCCCCACGGTCCAGGCCCGCCGCCGAACATGTTTCGACCCATGACGGTCGCGCCCACGTTGCCGAGGATCTCCTCGGCGATCGGCGTGCTCGCGTTGACCTCGCCGCCTTCCTTACCGTGGCCCTCGCGGAATGCCCTGAGCGGAACCACCCATTCGTGAAGCTGCTCCCCTCCGATCCCGAGCCCATCCTTCTCGCTCTGGTCGGGACCGGCGACGTAGCCGTCGAGCGACATCGAAATGCTCAGCTTGAACTTGCCCATCGCATGCTCCTTCCCGGAAAGACGTGATCCATCGTAGGACTCGACGACGGCGCGAGAGTCATCGCTCGCCCGTCAAGTCGCCGGGAGGTAGGTGAGGAGGACCACTCCGGAGTCGAACCGCTTCACATCGTCGAGTTTCATCCGGACGGTTCCCCTGTCGCCGAGCACGTGGACGTTTCCCTCGCCCCAGACGAGCGGGTTCAGGTAGACCTCGTACTCGTCGATCAGGCCCTTCTCGGCGAGGGCGTACGCGAACTCGCCGCTCCCGTGCATGAACAGGTCACCGTCGACCTCGTCCTTCAGCTTCGGAATCGAGTCCTCGAGGTCACCCTCGAGCAGGGTCGCATTCCACCCGAGATCGCCGGACAGGGTGTTGGACCCGACGTATTTCGGCATCGGGTTGACCATGTCTGCCCATTTGCCCGACTGGCTCGGCCAATATCCCGCCAGCCCCTCGTAGGTCTTGCGGCCCAGCACCAGCCCGCTGGATCTCGCCTGACGCTCGAACGAGTAGTCGCCGTGGTCTCCGTCCGCCTGCACCCACTCGCCGACCGGGTCTATGACGCCGTCGATGGTGGCCTGCGTTGTCGCGATCAGCTTTCCCATCTCGATTCTCCTTGAGGTCACGGGAACTCCCTCTACCCATGGGCTTCGAATTTCAAGAGATAGAAGACCACATCTCGTGCCCCTGGCCGGCACGCAGGCCCCGTCCCTGACGTCGAGAAGCCTGCCGACTGGTAGCGTTCAAACCCCCGGCGTGAACGTCATTCCCCGCCGCGCGTGCAACGTGATACGCCTTATCGCCAAGCGCGGCGCGTTCCGGGCCACGTCGTCGCTCGACGATGCTCCGGCCGCGGATGCGAGCCGTCGATTCTCCTCGCCGACAGTGCGACGGTGATCGACGGCGGCTCGACGCCGTCGACGCAGGCGCGGATGTGCGCCGGCGCGTGCCCGTCGCCGCCCTGCCTTTGATGGACGAGGTTCCGAGTTCTCGTTTTCCCGTGCTCGAGCCCGGTGCCACACACGGGGACAGCCGGTAGTCGGTTATCGTCGTCGCGATGCAGCACGCTGCTGCGAGCGGAGACTACGGTCGCCGCAACCTGCCGGTTATCGGCTTCCTCGCGCTGGTTGTCGCCTGGCTCGCGGTCATCAAGATCACGGGCCAGCTGGTCGCGAATCGAGCGGACCTCGACGACGGGCGCATGCTCACGTCCGAGCAGGTCTTCTGGGCGTTGATCGTCCCGATCGGCGCGGCCTGCGCGTTCGTATACCTCGTGATCACGATCCTCGGCTGGTGGCGTCCCGTCTTCTACGACCCGAAGCCTGTGCGCAAGTGGGTTTGGGTCATCCCGCTCGTGTTCGTGGTCGGCATCGTCGGCGGCATCAACTACGGCGGGCTCGCGGACCGTGGCCTCGGCTTCACGCTCGCGCTTCTCTGCGCAGGGCTACTTGTCGGGTTCAGCGAGGAGGGCATGTTCCGCGTCATCGGCGTGACGTCGCTTCGCCGTAACGGACTGACCGAGGGCAAAGTCGCGCTCTGGTCGAGCGTCGCCTTCGGCCTCGCGCACATCGCAAACGTGATCGGCGGTGATCCGCGGGCGTTCGCGCAGGCGGTCGCCGTGAGCTTTGCCGGCTACTTCTTCTACCTCATCCGCCGGGTCTCGCGTTCGAACATCCTGAACTCCGTCATCCACGGGATGTTCGACTTCACGATCATCTCCGGAACGCAGATCATCCCGGAGGGCGAGTACGGCCTATGTGGGCTCGGGGCTTGCCATCTTTGTGTACCTCGTCTGCGGATTGATCCTTCTGGTTCGCCGCCACTCGATCGAGCTGCCCTCGCCCGCGGCGCATCCGGCCACAGCAGGCTAGCTCGGGGGCGAGTGGGGCAGACGTCCGCTGCCGGGTCTCAAGGAGCTTTCCCGCACACTCGCCCAACCGAGCATGATCTACCTGCAGTGACCCGACGGACTCGGAGGAGTGGATGCGCCGCTTGAGCTTTCTGCAGGACGACCCGTGGGATGAGGTGAACGACGACAACCGTGTCCGCTGGTTCGGGCACCCGTTCGGGACCGACCAGCTCGGGGCATCGCTGATCGAGTATCTGCCTCGGTCGCCTGACAGCCCGATGCACATGCACTACGGCGTCGAGGAGATGTTCTTCGTCCTCAGTGGGACGCTGACCGTCCGCACGCCGGAGGGAGAGGAGGAGCTATCACCCGGCGACGTCGTCTACTTCCCGGAAGGCCCAGACGGGCTGCACACGTTCTCGAACCCCACGGATGAGCCGGTGAGGATGCTTGGCATCTCGAGCAAGCGTTTCCCAGATGTCGTCGCCTACCCGGAGCGCGGAGTTGCCTGGGTGGCGACACGCCATCCTGAACGCCCGGTACCCGAGGGCGGCGACCAAGGAGTCATCGCCCGCTTCGAGCTGGCACCGGACGATTAGAGCTCCGACTACACGGGCTCGAGCGGCATTCCCGCACACTCGCGCACGCCGCTGAGACCCATGGTGCTCAATCCCTGAGGACACCGGACTCAAAGTCTGTCGTTGATCCCTGCCACGCCGCGTTCGATGTTCGCCGGCTGGTTCGTGAACAGGCCGTAGTGCGCCTCGTACCAGGGCGCAAGCCGGTGGTAGAAGCGAGCTCGGCGCCGGAGGTCGGGATCGACGTCCCAGTCTGCGAACGGGCCGTTGAGAAGCCAGGCGTGGTCGAGGGCAGGATCACCGATCCGCGTGTCGCCCCAATCGATCACGCCGACGAGACGGCCGTCTCGTACGAGCAGGTGCTCGGGACCAAGATCGGCGTGGAGGAGGGCGGGTTCGAAGCCAGAGAGCGTCTCGATGTCCCCGAAGAGCCGCCTTGCTCGGGTGCGCCGGTCGCCGTCGAGCACGGGGAAGACGAGGCGTTCGAACTCCGCGCATTGGTTGCGGTAAGCCTCGACCCAGTTCTCAGCCGCCACTGGAAGCCCGCTGGTGTCAAGACCATGAAGCGCGTCGAGGAACGCTCGGACCCCCTCGCCGTCCTCGTCGACGAGCGGCTCTCCGCGGATGACGCGGTAGCCGACGAAGAACGGATCGTGGGAGACGTATTCGAACGACGGCACGAGTACCGGGAGCGAGGGAGCAAGCACTGGCAGCAACCGGGTCTCGATCTCGAGCGCTTCCTCGACGCCGGGCCGACGTGGAAATCGGAACACCCAGTCGTCGTCGACGATCGCTACCTCGAAGTCGTACCCGACGTCGATCTCGAGAACCGTCTTCGGTTTGCGCCCGAGCGCGTCTGTGATGAGCCGTTGTCGCTCGGCAGTCATTTTCCCAATGGTCTCGTAGGATCCCGCACGACGGAACCTATGTCAGGGTCAGGGTTCGAACCAGTCCCCGAAGCCATCGCCGATCGCTACGGGGTGGCTGTTCCCCCTCGTTGGGAGCGACTTCTCTCTGAAACGACTGGCGGAGTCTTCCGAGGAGGAGAGTTCGTAGTGCGGGTGGAATCCGCCGATTCCGAGAGTGTGAGATGGGAGCACGCACTTCTTCGATTCCTGGCAAACGAGATCGAGCAGGTGGTCGCGCCACTCGCAGCGCTCGATGGCTCAACCTTCTATGTCGACGGTGGCCACGTCGTTTCCGTCTTTCCGTTTCTCGAGGGCGAGGAACTGCGGTCTCGCGAGGCGCTCTTCCGACAAGAGCTGCCGGCGTTGCTCGCACGTCTACATCGACGTGCTCAGGCGTGGCCGCTGACCGAGCAGCGTCCCGGCGTGCCTTCACTGCGTGACCGGAACTGGGACAGGAACGACTGGTGGGACTGGAGCCTGGTCGAAAAGCCGGCGTCATTGGTGCGGGCGTTCGAGGAACTGCGCGAGTGGGTCGCAGACGCCGACGATCTCTGCGTCTGCGCGATCCACGGTGACTTCCACACGGGAAACGTCCTCGTGCGCGACGGGCGCGTTGCCGGCATCGTCGATTGGCAGTACTCGCGCAGGGACTGGCCTGCTCTCGAGCTGGCTGGCATGGTCTGGGACCTGGCATGGGACGGAAGTTCGACGACGATCGACCGCGCTCTCCGTGATGACCTCGTTCAGAAGTACGTCGACTCAGGTGGCCCCGGCGAGGCAGCTGCGGTTGTGCCGATGATGCGGCTGGAATCGCTGGTTTCAGCGCTCATATCGCTTACACGCGCCGCAAAGGGTCTGCCTTCGAATCGCGAGTTCACGCGGCTTCTCATAGCGACGCTGGACGAACTCGCCTAACGCTTGCTGGTCCTGCTCTTGGTCGGCGTGACGCTGGTCGGCGACGCGATCTCGGCTCCAAGCTGACTCACCGTCAACGAGCGACGGCGGACGTTGGCCCGTTGGCGCGCTTCTGTCCGATGGCCTTGCGCCTCAGTACACCTTGTGCTTCTATGCATAGCACTTCGATCCCTGGAGGCGGATGGATGCACATCGACAAGGATTTGGTCGCAGCCGTGGCGACACCGCTGGTGCTCGCAATCCTCGCGGAGGGTGAAAGCTACGGCTACGCCATCCTCAAGCGGGTACGCGCGCTCTCCGGGGGGAGCTCGAGTGGACCGACGGGATGCTCTACCCGCTGCTCCACCGCCTCCATCGGCTCGGGTACGTGACGACGGAATGGCGAGCGCCACCGGAAGGGCGTCGCCGCAAGTACTACATGGTCACCGACGACGGACGAGCAGCGCTGGCCGATCAGCAGCGGCAGTGGGCGACGGTCACCCGTGCGCTGAATGACGTCTGGCCCGGGTCCGGTGTGCTGCTGACGGCTCTCGGAGAGGCGTGAGCATGGAGAGCCTGGAGTCACAGATCGCAGAGTGGCGCGCCTACGTCGCCAACGCTCCGGGCGTGAACGGCCACGACGTCGACGAGCTCGAGGATCATCTTCGCCACCAGATCTCCGAGCTGAACACGGCCGGCCTCACGGCCGACGAGGCGTTCCTGGTCGCCGTGAAACGGCTGGGGGACCTCGACGGCCTGTCCCGGGAGTTCGCACGCGAGCACAGCGGCCGGTTGTGGAAGCAACTCGTCCTGAGCGGTGACGACGAGCCGGCGCGCGCGTCGAGCGGCTGGTTCGAGCCGCTCGTCTTCGCCGTGGCCGCGGCCGTCGCGATCCAGGTCGCACGCCTCGCTGCCGGCTTCCCCGACGAGGAGCCGACCTGGCTGGCGCGGAACGCCGGTCTCTTCGTGTTGCCGTTCCTTGCCGCGTACTTCGCTCGCCAGCGGCAGCTCGACACGCGGCACTGGGCGCTGACTGCGGTGCCGTTCGTGCTCGCCGCGCTCGTGGTCAACCTCTATCCCTGGGGTGCGGACTCGGACACCGAGGTCCTCGTCATTCTCAGCCTGCCCGTCGCGCTCTGGTTCGCCGCGGCGTACCCGTACATGGGCGGCACGATCCGAGTGCACGAGCGGCGCATGGACTTCGTCCGCTTCACGGGCGAATGGTTCATCTACTACGTGCTGATCGCGCTCGGAGGCGGCGTGCTCATGGGCTTGACCGCTGCGATCCTCGAGCCCGCTGGGGTCGACGTCGAGCGGATCGCCGAGTGGGTGCTGCCGTCGGGAGCGGCGGGCGCCGTGATCGTGGCCGCGTGGCTCGTCGAGTCGAAGCAGCGGGTCGTGGAGAACATGGCGCCGGTGCTCACGATGCTCTTCACGCCGCTGTTCGCCGTGATGCTGGCCGGCACGGCTGTCGTCTACGCCGTGACCGGGCTCGGCGGGGCGTTCGATCGCGAGCTCCTGAGCGTCATCGACGCCCTGCTGGTCGTCGTCCTCGCGCTCGTCCTGTACGGGATGTCCGCACGGGACTCGTCCACATCGTCCCCTGGATGGATGGACGGAATCCAGCTGGTCGCCGTCGTCAGCGCCCTCGTGCTCGACGTGATGGTGCTCGGCTCGATGATCGCTCGGATCGGCGAGCTCGGATTCACTCCGAACCGAACGGCAGCGCTCGGCCTGAACCTCGTGCTCCTCGTGAACCTGGCCGGGGCCGCCTGGCTGTCCGCCCGATTCCTCACCCGGCGCAGCACGCTCCACCGGCTCGAGCGCTGGCAGACGACCTATCTTCCAGTCTTCGCCCTGTGGGCCGCGACGGTCGTCGTCGTGCTCCCGCCGTTGTTCGACTTCGACTGATCGAACCGACTCACCGTACAGACCATGGCCAGCCTCATCTACTCAGCGATCGCTTCGCTCGACGGCTACATCGCCGACGAGGACGGCAAGTTCGACTGGGCCAAGCCCGACGAGGAGGTGCACTCGTTCATCAACGACCTCGAGCGGCCGGTCGGCACGCACCTGCTCGGACGCCGGATGTACGAGGTGTTGGCGTACTGGGACGATCCGCCGGCTCTCGACGAGCAGCCGTCCTTCATACGGGATTTCGCAGAGATCTGGCAAGCGGCGGACAAGGTCGTCTACTCCAGGACGCTCGACGCGGTGCGAATCGGAAGGACGCGGATCGAGCGCGACTTCGATCCCGAGGCCATCCGGCGACTGAAGTCGCAGGTGGATCGCGATCTCACCGTCGGCGGTCCCGATCTCGCCGCCCAGGCGATCAGGGCCGGGTTGGTCGATGAATATCGGATGTTCGTCGTGCCCGTCGTCGTGGGAGCCGGAAAGCAGGCTCTGCCGCACGCCGGCCGCGTCGAGCTCGAATTGCTGGACCAACGCCGGTTCGACAACGGCACCGTGTTTCTCCGCTACGGCGCCAGCTGAAGCAAACTCGGCCGCCGCTGTCAGGGGCGCGTGAGAAACAGCCGTCGTTCGCTCGCGAGGTGCGGTGCCCACTCCAGCTGCGTTGCGCGTGCGAAGCCCAGGTAGGCGCGAAGCGCATCGCGCATCGCCTCGACGAAACCCTCGGTTCTGCGTGGCCTGAAGCCCTTCTCCCACCAGAGCCCGAGAACCTGCACTCGGCCTGCGGCGCGGTCGATACGCGGTTCGATCCGGCCGACGAGGTGCTCGCCGAAGAGCATCGGCAGCACGTACCAGCCCCAGCGCCGCTTGTCCGGTGGCAGGAAGAGCTCCCAGACGTAGTC
Organism: uncultured Actinomycetes bacterium; assembly: GCA_963850485.1. Classification (GTDB taxonomy): domain Bacteria; phylum Actinomycetota; class Thermoleophilia; order Gaiellales; family Gaiellaceae; genus GMQP-bins7. Next base: position 303,995 of record CAWKLR010000019.1, read on the forward strand.
GAAGTCGAAGAGCGATCCGAGGAGAGGCCGGTCCCAGACCAGCGGGTCGAACGGGGGCAGGAATGCGACGGAGGGCAGCGGCTCCGGTGCCCCTTCGAGTAGCGGAACCTCATCCCCGAGAACGAACCGCTTTCCGCGCACTCCTTCCACCTCGACCGCGACGAGCTCGCCGTCCGCGATGAGTTGCTCTCGCAGCGCCGTTCTGCCGGGGTTGCCGGGCATCCTCGGATCCGGCTTCGCCGGGCCGATCCCGCCGAAGATGTCTCCGCCACCACCCACGCCCAGGAGTCCGTGGGCGCGATACCGCGAGAGGAGCTTGTAGCGGGTCTGCTCCACCAACGGAATCTCGTGCGCGAGCAGATCGGCCGGAAGCAGTCGCTCGAGGAGGTCGTAGTAGCGGCGGTTGCCGTCGCGTCGTGCGAGGCCGAGCACGCCCGTGACGGCGTACGCCTCGAGCACGGCGCGCACGGTGTTCGTCGGGATCCCGAACCAGTCGGTCATCGTCCCGCGATCGCCATCGAAATCGAGCGACGACAGCGGCCCTTCGGCACGGATCCGCTCGAGCACCCGTTCGGCGACCTCGGCGTTCTCGGCGAGGACGCGCGCGCCGGCTTGACGCCACGTCCCGCGGAACCACGGGAACTCGCTCGACGGGACGAACGAGAGCCCTTTGTTGTGCGCCTCGAAGATCTCGCGGCGCTCGTAGAGGCGATCGCACCAGGCGGGGTCGTAGTCGGCGACCCGCGCGTGCAGCACGAGGTCGTGGCTTCGTCCAGCCACTGCGATGGGGTCGAACTGGAGCGAGCCGAGTCGGCGGAAGATCTCGAGCACCGCGTCAGGCCCTCCCTCGAGCGAGCGCGCCGGCGCGAGCGCGTGGCGCGAGACGAGAAAGCGACGTGCATTCGAGGCCGAGATCCTCATGCGGAGGACGCTATCCGGTGACCTGGAGAGTCATCGGAAGAGCTCGTCTGCCACCGAGATCCGGCCGCCCGGGTTTCAGTAGCATCGTCGCATGCGCGAGTTGCGGCCCGGGCTCTGGCACTGGCAGGCGCCCCACCCGGGCTGGCGTCAGAGCGAACCGTGGGACAAGAACGTCTCGTCCTATGCGATCGTCGACGACGAGCGCCTGCTGTTGTTCGACCCGCTCGGTGTGCCGAGCGAGCTCGAGGCGCTCGCGGCCGGCCGCGAGACGGCGATCGTGCTCACCGCGCCGTGGCACGAGCGCGACGCGGAAGGCCTCGTCGGGCGGCTCGACGTGCCGGTCTATACGCCGCTGCCCGACAGCGCGCAGTTCCTCATGGACACGTACGGACTGACCGCCGAGCAGGCCGGCGACGGAAGCCCCGACGTCGTCTGGCTGCTGCGCGAGAAGAAAGGCGAGGCGCGCCCGTACTCGGCCGGCGACCGGCTGCCGTTCGGCGCCGACGTGTTCGCCGGGCACAAGGTGAACGACACGGTGCTCTGGATCGAGTCCCAGGGTGCGGTGATCTCCGGCGACACGCTCGTCGACTTCGGTCAGGGTCTCGAGATCAACGAGAGGTGGCTTCCCCCCGGCGTGACGCGCGAGGAGATCGCCGCGGGGTTGCGTCCACTGCTCGAGCTTCCGGTCGAGCATGTGCTCGCAACGCACGGCGGGCCGCACGACCGGGCCGCCCTCGAGCGCGCCCTGTCCCCGTCCTAGACCGCTCGAAGGACATTCCAGCCGGAATGGCGCGCGACGCGGCTCTCGAAGGGCTACGAGGCCCGGAGGACTACCCGAACCTCGTAGCTGCGCTCGAGAGCCGAGGGCGTGGTGACGCGTCGACTCGACGCGATCCTCGGCCGGAACCTCACGGCGTTCTGCGGTCGGCTCTACCTAGCTGAGGCCAGGCGTCAGGCGGCGTCGGCCAGGTCGCCCGGAGTGATGCCGACCACGCCGTCGAGCTCCTCGGCGAGCCGCGCGAGACCCTCGTTCTCGAGCTGGCGGACACGCTCGCGGGTAAGGCCGAGCTCGCGCCCGATCGTCTCCAGCGGCTGCTGCTCTCCACCGAAGCCGAAGCGCAGCTCCAGGATCCGGCGCTCCGTGTCCGGGAGCTTGCCAAGCGCCGTTCGCACTGCCTCGTGGCGGAGAGACGTATCGGCCTCCTCCACGGGATCGGTGGCGAGCGGATCGGCGAACAGATCGCCGAGCTCGCCTGCTCCGTCCTCGCCGACCGTCTGGTTGAGCGACACCGACGCCTCGACGGCGCCGAGCGCCTCCTCGACGTGCTGAAGCTCGAGCCCCGACGTCTCCGCCAGCTCCTCGTTCGTCGGCTCGCGGCCGTTGGCAGCTTCGAACTGGCGAGTCACCCGCGCCAGCTTCACCCGCCGCTCATGAACGTGTGCCGGCACGCGGATGGTGCGCGACTGGTTCGAGATCGCGCGCTGGCAGGCCTGGCGGATCCACCAGGTCGCATAGGTGGAGAACTTGAAGCCGCGCCGCCAGTCGAACTTCTCGGCCGCGCGATTGAGACCGATGATTCCCTCCTGGATCAGGTCGCCCAGCGGCAGGCCGTGACCCTGGTAGCGCTTGGCGATCGAGACGACGAGGCGCAGGTTGGAGTTGATCATCCGCTCCTTGGCCTGCTTGTCTCCGCGCTCGATCCGCTTCGCGAGCTCGACCTCCTCGGCTGCGGTCAGCAGGTCGTGTCGGCCGACCTCGTTCATGAACATGGTGAGAGAGTCCGTGGTCACGAAGGCGACGGGCTCGCGGGTGGTCGCGCCGCGCGGCTCGTCTTCGGCGGTCTCGACTGCGCGCGCAATGTCCACCTCGCGCGCCGCGAGCTCCGCTCGAACACCGCCGAGCTCGTCCTCGTCGAGGTCGTGCGTGAACGCGAGCGCTTCCAGCTCGGTGTCCTCGATCACGCCGCGTTCCTCGGCCTTCTCGAGAAAGATCTCGATATCCGTCTCAAACAAGCTGTTCACCATTCCCTTCGGTCAGGAGCTGCCAGTGCGCGTGCGCGCCCGGAATCTCACTGGTCACTCGAACCTCGTCCGTCGCTTGCAGAATCGGCAGCGCACGTCGAGCCAGAGGGACGCCAAATCCAGGCTCCACTGCGCAACCAGCGATTCAAACGACCAGCGGCCGCATTGTATTCCGATCTCACGTCGTGTGCGCCGCTCACGGCGGCGCTCAGAGCACTGGTCAGTTCTCGACGACGGTGCTCTTCTCGATGGGATAGCCGCTCTCCAGGCAGTCGGCCTCCGATCGAAGCGTGTTCGCCTCGTAGTCACGCGGGACGATCACGTAGTTGAACTGCCAGAGCGGGGAGTAGTTCTCCATCCCGGGAACGGAGTCGTAGATGTTGTACTGGCCGTCGACGCGCTCCGGCTCCTTGCCGTCGACGAGCTTTCCGTGCTCGTCCAGATCGACGGCGTAGACGACCTGGTACTCCTGCGCGACCTTGTTGCCGCGCGCCACGCGGTGCTCGTCGAACTCGAGCTCGATCTCGCCGCTCTCGACGGCGTAGACGACCTGCCCGTCGAACCAGACCCGTTCGATTCCCAGGGAGTACGGGTTGTTGTAGGTGAGGTTCTCCACCCCGTCCGATCGAAACGCCTCGGTCTTTCCCTGCCGGCTCAGCTCGCCTTCGGTGACGCACCAGACGCCTTCTTCCTCCTCGGCCGGGACATCGTGCTCATCGGAGCTCATTCTTTCCTCCTCGTCTCTCGCGCGCTGGTGGGCTCTCCGGCCGCCTCGGCGGCGTTCGCCCTGTCGGTCAGGCTCACGAACGCAGCCTGCAGGAAGTCGCTCGCGGCAGCGGCCCCGAGCGTCCACGTCAGCAGCCTTCCGAAACGGGGCGCGATGATCTGTGTCGACGCGAGCCCTGCCGCGGCCCACGTGCCGACGCAGCGCGTGCACGTCACCAGCTCGCCGATCGCCCGCCTGCCCCCGTCGCCGGCCGGGCGCTCGTTGCCCGTGCCTGCCTCTCCCTCGACGAACGGCTGCCGGACGAAGCTGGCGACGCGGTCGTGGGTGAGGGTCCGCGCGGTCTTGAAGGTCGCGCCCGCGAGCAGGACGAAGTCCAGCGTCGTCTGCTTCTGCGGCTCCTTCTCCAGCGCGCGTGCGAGCGCGCCGGCCGCGGCGAGGCCGCCGACGAACGTCCCGAGGATCGCCGCGTAGCTCGAGTAGGGAGGGGACGCTCTCGGCGCGGGGGCGGGCCGGGCTCACCGTGCTGCGCTGATCGACGGCGGCCACACGATGTTCTTTCCACCGGAGCGGCGTGCAGAAACCCGGCTGCTTCCGCTTTCAGTCACGCCGGGCTTGAAGCGGAACGTCTCGGAAGCTCAGATAGAAGCCGATGTCGTAAACGCTCTTCAGCGCGCCGGCGAGAAGAAACGGCACTCCGAGCCCAGCCCGCACAGCCGCTCCGGCCAAGAGCGGTGCGAGTGGGCGCGTGACATAGCGGGCCGTGTTGGTGTACGCGGCTGCGGCGGTGCGCTCGCTCGGCTCGACGAGGGCTGTGACGTAGGCCTGGCGAGCGGGAACGTCCGCCTGCGAGAGCAGGAAGCGACCGAGCAGGAGCGCGATCGCGACGGGGAGATTGGGAGCGAAGGCGACGAGAGCGAGCAGGACGTTCGACGGCAGGTGCGTGAACACCATCGTGCGCAGGAGCCCGATCCGCGCGGCGAGCCAGACGGAGCCCTGGAAGGAGACAGCCTGGAGGATTCCGATAGCGAAGAACACGACCGCCAGCGTCTCCGGCGAGGCGCCGTACTTTCGGGCGAACAGGTAGGCGATGAAGGTCTGGGGGACGAATCCGCCCGCGAAGCTGTCGAGCGCGAACCAGGCGGACAGCCGGCGGACCGTCCCGCGCGAACGATGGAGCGGCGCGGTCTCTCCGCGAAGTCGACTCGTCACGTTCGATCCCCTCCGACAAGCGGCTCGTCACGAGAAGGCCGACCCCGGCAGCTAGGGGATAGACGAGCAGCGACCTCGGAGATGAAGCAACGAGCGCGAGAAGCGCGCCGAGTGACCCGGCCAGCGTCGCGATCGTGTTGTAGGTGCCGAACAGACGCGTCGGATCCCGCTCTCCGGCCGCCTGCGGGAGCATCGCCTGCTCGAGTGAGGTGAACGGCCCGGACTCGACGACGTCCGTCGAGATGGTTCCGGTCAGCGAGGCGAGGATCAGAGCTGGGAGCCAACCGGTCAGCGCGAAGACCGTTCCGCCGATCGCCATGGCCACGAACAGCAGGCGGTAGGAGGTGCGGCGACCGATGCGGTCCGCATAGCGGCCTACGAGCACGGACACGACGGCCGTCCCCACGAGCAGCGCCGTCAAGACAAGGGCGACCTGGGCGCTCGAGAGCCCCCGCTCCGCGAGGGTCACGCCGATCAGCACCGAGCCGAGGCCGTACGCGACCGCTCGCGCCGCCTGCGCCTGGACGATGCGACGAGCGTCCGGTGTCAGATGGCTGTCTCGATCTCCGACTTGCACCAGGCGTAGAGCGCGTCGTAGACGGGGAGCGCGAGCTCGAGCTGGCGGTGGTCGTCGAGGTCGAGCAGGTGGAACCCCTCGGCAATCGCGAGCAACCCGCGCGATTGGGGCGTCGCATCGCGGTCCTCGGCGATGTCGGCCCCGTGCACGATGCGTGCCAGCAGTCCCACCGCTGCATCGTCGATCTCGTAGTCCTGGATCAGGACCTCGAACGAGCACAGGCCGTCTCTATGGGTGTAGCGGGCGCCCGGCGCGTCGTAGGAATGCGCACTTTCGCGGTCGGCCACCTTCAAGACGTCGTCGGGGGACACGTAGAGGAACTCGGCCTCCGAGTCGATGAAGTTCCTGATCAGCCACGGGCAGGCGATCCGGTCGGTCTTCGGCCTTTCGCGTGTTACCCACTTCATGGCTTCCTCTCCTCGATCGCTGTAACCACGGTCACGTCTATCATGAACGCGTGGCCGCGAAGCCGCTCTGGGTTCTCCTCGCGTACCGGCTTCCTCGTGAGCCGTCGACGCCCCGAATCGCCGTCTGGCGCCGGCTGCGACAGCTCGGCGCAGTGCAAATCGGGGACGGGCTGGTGGCCCTTCCGCTCGACGAGCGGACACGCGAGCAGCTCGAGTGGCTGGCGCAGTTCGTCGAGGACGCGGATGGAGAAGCGAGCGTGTGGATCTCCGAGCCGACGACTGCCGCACAGCAGCGCGCTCTGGCGACGCGGATGACCGACGCGGTCGTGGCCGACTACCAGGCGGTGATCGACGCGGCGCAGGCCGCTCGTTTCGGCGACGCCAACCGACGGCGGCGGACCTCGACGCGACTACGCCGGGCTCTGGACAGGATCGAGTCACGCGACTTCTTTCCTCCCCGGAGCGACGCCAAGCGGAGCGCGCGGTGTCCGAGCTCGCGTCGCTCGTCGAGGAGGTTCGATGAAGTGGGCGACTCGGCGTCACTGTCACGTCGATCGCGCAGCGTGCGCCTGGCTGATCCGCCGGTTCATCGATCCGGAGGCGACGTTCGTCTTCGTCGACGACCCTGACGACATCCCCGCGGACGCGACCGGCTTCGACATCCGCGGCGTCGATCTGACGCATCACGACGGAGACTGCAGCTTCGAGACCTTCCTCGACCGCTACGAGCTCGAAGACGAAGCGCTGGCTGCCATCGCGCGCGTCGTGCACGAAGCCGACCTGGGAGACGATCGCTTCGACGCGATCGAAGCTCCGGGACTCGATGCTCTCGTTCGAGGGCTCTCGCTCGTCTACGACGACGACGAGCTGCTGGAGGTCACCCGGCCGGTGTTCGAGGGCCTCTACGCGTACTTCCGTCGCGGTGTGACGGTTGAAGAAGCGTGATCGGGCAGCCTCACTAGCCGGCCGGTCGACGACAACGCATAGGGCAGCGCCGGGAGGAACATTCCGAGTGCACAGATCCAGATCGCCGGGCGGAGCCCGACGAGCGTGGCGAGTGTTCCGCCGAGCATTGTTCCGAGGGGCATCATCCCGAAGTTGAGAAACCTCAGTGTCGCGGTCATTCGGCCGCGGAGCCGTTCCGGTGTCGCCGCCTGCCGCAGGCTGACCTGATTGACGCCGTGGAGGCCCATACCGAAGCCGTCGACCAGGATCATGCAGGCAGTGGCGGGAATCGCGAGTCGTGCGGGAGCGAGCGCGACCATCAGCGCCGCGGGCCCGAACAGTGAGACCGCGGTCCGCATCATGCGGCCGAGGCCGTAGCGCCGCGTGAGCGCGGGTGCGATGAGCGCGGCGACGAGGAGCCCAACGTTGCCGACCGTGAACGCAACGCCGATCGCGCCGGCGGATGTGCCCGCCACCCGCACGAGGTACACGAGCAGGACTGCGTGCAACGCGCTCCGGAAGAAGTTCGCCGCGGTCGTCGTCAATGCGATTGCGCGCAAGTGGGGATGGTGGAGGACGAAACGCGTTCCTTCGACGATCTCTCGCGGGAGATCGGCCACGCGTCGCTCAGGCCGGTCGTGAACAGGAACCGAGCTGCCCGAGCCCCGAATCGCTGCGAGGAGCGCACCCGAGGCGAGGAAGCTCAACGCATCCGCGACGAGCGCGAACGGTGCGCTGGCCACCTCGATCAACAGCCCGGCGAGACCCGGCCCGAGGATCTGAGACCCGGATCTACTCAGCTCGAGCTTCGAGTTGCCGTCGACGAGGTTGTCGCGCTTGACCAGCGTCGGGAGATACGCATTGGCCGTCACGTCGAAGAACACGGTCAGCACGCCGTTGGCGAACGCGACCGCGTACAGGTGGGTGAAGGAGAGGTCGCCGGTTGCGTACGCGAGCGGGACGGAGAGCAGGCACAGGCCGCGCGCGATGTCCGTCGACACGAGCAACAGGCGCTGACGCGCGATGCGATCGACGAGCGCGCCTGCTGGCAGGCCGATGAGCAGGAACGGAAGGAACTGCGCGCCGCCGAGGAGGCCGATCTGAAACGGCGTCGCCTCGAGCATGGCGATGGCGACGAGCGGGAGAGCGAGCATCGTCACCGCGTCTCCGGTCAGGCTGAGGGACGCCGCAGTCCAGTACCTGAGGAAGTCTCGATCCCGCCAGAGAGGCGATCCGAACCGGAGTCGCATCGGCGATATGGTAACCGTGGTTACACATTTAGAGCCGTAGACTCTCGGCCGTGATGTTCGGGGTTCGTAAGAGAACCGCAGATCGGCTCTAGCTCTTGGCCCGAAGGGGCAGTACCGAGTGTGGCTTGGACGATGATGCTGTGGTTGCTGAAGGGTGTCGCGGTGCTGTGGCTGCTGCAGGTGACCCTTTTCGTCGTGGGTATCTCGCTCTTTCCGAGTCCCTCATCACGGGAGCGGCGTCTCGGGCAGCGGGAGGAAGAGCCCGCGGCATCGAACGTCGCTTCGAAACGCGCCGCCTAGGGAGTACCCACCGGGCCGAACCGGTCGCGCGCTCCAGCGACGGTAGCGGGGTCGACGTTCCGCCCTGTCATGACGAGCACCACCTGGCCACCGGGAGCGAGGTCGGCGCGATCGCGAATCGCCGCTAGTGCGGCGGCCGCTGAAGGCTCGACGAGGACACCCGCGTCGTGGCACGCGACGAGAGCTTCCAAGAGCGCGTGCTCCGAGACCCGCAGCATCAGGTCGACGGAAGTCCTCAGGCGCTCGACTGCCAGCGGGATTGCGACACGCACCGCCAGTCCGTCGGCGATCGTGAGACCCGAGGGAACGACGACCACCTCGCCCGCGTCGTAGCTCGCGGCCATGACCGGCATCTCGATAGTCACGACCCCGACGCACAGAGTGCCGGGTGCTCGCCTGCGGAGAGCAGCTCCGACCCCGCCTGCAAGCGCGCCGTTGCCGATCGGAATGACCACGGCTCCCGGCATGGCCGGGCACTGCTCGACGATCTCGTCCCCGATCGCGCCGTAGGCGTCGTACTGAAGAGGCTCGGCTCCGTCTTCGAAGAAGGGGAGCCCTCGCTCGTTCGCGTACGCGCGCGCCACATCCTTCGCCTCGTCGAGATCGTGTCCCGCGACGTGGACGTCGGCTCCCAGGCTCTCGAGGAGGCCGAGCTTCCGCACGTTCGCCGAAGGAGGCACGAACACGATCGCATTCACTTCGAGACGCCGGCAGGCCCACGCAACGGCGGCGCCGTGATTCCCGGTCGACGACGTGACGACTGCACGATGTCCCTGGTCGACGAGCTCCGTGACTACGGGAAGCGTGCTTCGCCACTTGAACGCGCCGAGCTCGTGGACGTCTTCCCGCTTCAGCCAGAGCTCGTCGCGGCCGGCGAAGTCGCAGAGCGCGCGCGGAGCACGCTCGAGCGGGGTGGGAAGCATCGTGGCTATCCGCAAAACTCCTTCGCAGTCGCGACCAGGATCTCGATCAGGCGCTCGACGTCGTCGAGCTCGACCCACTCGACGTCCGCATGCGCGCCTTCGCCGCCCGGCCCGAAGCAAACGGTTGGAATTCCGGAGGCCGCGAACAGGGCGGCATCGGTCCAGAACGGGACACCGACCAGCGCGGGAGGAGATCCGAGCACGCGAGCGGCGTTGCGGCCGAGCACGTCCACGATCGACGAGTCGGCCGGGGTCTCGAGTGGATCGCGTGAAAAGGTAGACCGAACGGTCGCATCCGGTGCGATGACCCGGAGCTCGCTCTCGACGAGCTCGACCGTCTCACCTGGAAGCGTGCGGCGCTCGATCTTCACGAGGCAGCGATCGGGGTACGTCGAGAGCTCCGCTCCACCTTCGATCAGCGACGCGTGCACGGACGCACGACCCAGCAGAGGGTGAACAGCACCGCCCGCTTCGAGTCTCCTGTCGAGTTCGCCGACTGCGACGAGCGGCCCGCCCATGCGAGCGATCGCGTCGATGCCGAGGTCGTAGCGGGAGCCGTGCGCGGCGCGACCCTGCGTCTCGAGCTCGAGCCATACGAAGCCGCGGTGTGCGACGGCGATGTCCAGCCCGGTCGGCTCGGTCACGATGGCGGCATCCGCGGAAACCGTCTCCGCGATTCGCTCGGAGCCGATGCTGAGCGCCTCCTCGTCGGCGACGGCGGTGACGATCAGATCACCGGCCAGCTCCAGGTCGGTTGCCGCAACAGCGACCTGCATGATCGCCGCCAGGCTCCCCTTCATGTCGTACGAGCCACGGCCGTAGAGGCGCCCCTCCTCCACGCGCGAAGCGAGCGCGGCGTCCGGCCCGCCCAGGCCGACGGTGTCCATGTGCGCGTTCAACATCAGCGAACGTCCGCCGCCGGACCCGCGGACGCGGCCCACGACGTTGGCTCGAGACGGAGCGAGCTCCTCGTAGACGGTCTCGATCCCGTTCTGTTCCAGCCAGCCCGCGACGAAACGACCGATCTCGGCTTCGCCGGCGCCGCCCGGCACGAGGGTCGGATTCACCGAGTCGATCGCGACCAGCTGCTCGAGCAGCGTGCGGACAGCTGACACAGGAGCGAGCGTAACCGCAGCGGGTCGGTAGCGTTCTCGCGTGGAGCTGGTGAATCTCGGCGCACAGCGAGCTGCAGCGTCTCGCGCGTCGGCCTCGGCTGCAACAACTTCGGTGGCCGCCTCGGTCTCGACGAGACGCGCGCCGTCGTCGATGCTGCGCTCGACGCAGGCGTCACGTTTCTCGACACCGCCGAGATCTACGGGAACGGCGGTGGCAGCGAGCGACTGCTCGGCGAGATCCTCGAGGGACGGCGGGATCAGGTCGTCCTCGCGACGAAGTTCGCATGGGAGCCCGGTGACGGCCTTGCCTCTCCGGAGGCGATACGCCGGTCGATCGAGGGATCCCTGGGGCGGCTGCGAACCGACTACGTCGACCTCTACTACCTGCATCGCCCCGATCCGGCGATCCCGATCGGCGACACACTCGGGGCGCTCGACGAGCTGGTGCGGGCCGGGAAGGTTCGCGCGATCGGATGCTCGAACTTCTCCGCCCAGCAACTCGGGGAAGCGGACCGGGTCGCACGCGCGGAAGGCACTGCCCGGTTCACCGCCGTCCAGAACCACTACAACCTTCTTCGTCGTGACGACGACGGAGACGTCCTACCGCTCTGCAGGGAGCTCGGCGTCGCGTACATCCCGTACTTCCCCCTTGCGAGCGGCCTCCTGACGGGCAAGTACCGACGCGGCCAGGCACCGCCCGAAGGGACGCGTCTTGCCGGCCGGTCGATCGACGACGATCAGTTCGACGGCGTCGAGGCGCTCGAGCGGTTCGCCGAGGAGCGCAACCATACGCTGCACGAGCTGGCGATAGCAGCGCTCGCCTCGACGCCCGGGATCGGGTCCGTGATCGCCGGCGCGACGAAGCCCGAGCAGGTGCGAGCGAACGCCGCCGCGGCGAGCTGGCAGTTGACCGATGAAGACGTGCAGGCGCTGAGAGACCTGAGGAGCGATCTCCGCTAACCGCGCTCGTAGCGCACCAGCTCCTCGCGGTCGCTTCCTCCGGACACTCCGATGGCCAGGACGGGACCGATTCCCCGCGCGTAGAACTTGTACTCGAGGATCTTCGGCTCGAGCGGGTTCACGTCGCGCGTCATCAGGACGGTGCCCTTCCGGAAGTAGCCGAACGGCACCTCCGCCTGTTCGCCGAGGCTGACCACCGAAGCCCGATCCTCCGCATGGCCGGCGTAGTACTCCTGCCGGTAGCCGAGTCCCGCCCTGGGCTTCGCGGGCATGATGACTCCAGCCTGGGCGCCGTCCACGCCGGCCTCGAACGAGCCCTCGGTCGAGACGACCTTGCCGTCCTCGTATTCCTTCGTGGCCTCGCCGAGGTACCAGACGTTCCCGCACCGGTCCTGCGCGTACCAGTCGTCGGTGACCTCGACGAGCTCGCCGTCCTCGGTGACGACGTCGTGGACGACTCTGGCCGTGATTCCGTTCGCGATCCTCTTGGTCTTCCGCGTGACCGTCACCACGACCCGCTGTCTCGCACCCTCGGGATCGGTCTCGCGATAGATCCAGCGGCTGCCCGGCCGCATCGGCCACCACGCATTGTCGATGCGCGTCGTGAAGTCAGCGGGGCTCAGGCGAACCTGCTCGTCCCGCTCCGGGATCCGGCATGCCGCGGCGTCACCGGCCCGCGCGCCTTGCTCCCCGCCGAACGCCGCGATGGCAAGCGCGGCTCCGAGGGCTCCGAGGATTGCGGTCTGCTTGCCCGCTCTCATGCCTGCTCCTTTCGGACGTACCTGTCGAACGTGTCCTACCCGCGCCCGATGAGACGCGAATGAGAGTGCAAGGGCGTGCTGTTGAATGTCGCCGATGCTCCTCGACGAGATTGTGCAGGCATCGATCGATGTCGCCGCTAACCGCTCGAGGCTGAAAAAGGTCGCGCGGCTCGCCGAGTGCCTCGACCGAGCCCGTCCCGACGAGGTCGGAGTTGCTGTCGCCTATCTCTCCGGCTTCCTGCCCCAGGGCACGATCGGAGTCGGTTGGGCGGCCCTGCGTGAGCTTCCGCCCCCAGCGGGCTCTCCCACGCTCGAGCTGCTCGAGGTGCACGCTGCGGTGTCCCGGATCGCGGCCATCTCCGGCGCGGGGTCGCAGGCGGCGCGCCGTGACGCGCTGGCGGATCTCTTCGGCCGAGCGACCGTCGAGGAGCAGCGGTTCCTGCGAGGCCTGCTCCTGGGGGAGCTCAGGCAGGGCGCGCTGGAGGGCGTCATGACGGAAGCGGTAGCGAAGGTCGCAGCGGTTCCCGCCGCGGAGATTCGGCGGGCGGCCATGGTCGCGGGCGAGCTCGGTGCGGTCGCCTCGGCTGTGCTGGCCGAGGGCCAGGAAGCCCTCGCCCGGTTCAGACTCACGGTGCTGCGCCCGGTACAGCCCATGCTGGCGCAGACCGGAGACGATCTCGACGACGCGTTGTCGCGCATCCGTCCCGCCCGGATCGAGTGGAAGCTGGACGGCGCCCGGCTGCAGGTGCACCGGCTCGGGGCCGAGATCCGCGCGTTCACGCGGAACCTTGCCGACATCACCGATCGTGTGCCCGAGATCGTGGAGGCTGTCGGAGCGCTCGAGGTCGAGGCGATCATTCTCGACGGAGAGGCGATCGCCCTGGGGCAGGACGAACGACCGCGCCCATTCCAGGAGACGATGAGCCGCTTCGGGAGCAGGGTGAACGTCGCCGAGCTGCGCAAGTCGGTGCCCCTGTTCCCGTTCTTCTTCGACTGCCTGCATCTGGACGGCGAGGATCTGATCGACCAACCCGCCCGCCACCGGCTCGAGGCGCTGGATCGTCGGCTGCCCGCTGAGCTTCGCGTGCCGAGCGCAGTGACCCAGGATCCGGCCGAGGCGCAGCGTTTTCTCGAGGACGCGCTCGCCTGCGGCCACGAGGGGGTCATGGTCAAGTCGCTCGAGGCGCCGTACGAGGCCGGGCGGCGTGGGGCGGGTTGGCTCAAGGTCAAGGTCGCGCATACGCTCGATCTCGTCGTGCTCGCCGCGGAGTGGGGGCACGGTCGCCGCACCGGGAAGCTCTCGAACCTCCATCTCGGTGCGCGCGATGCCGAGAGCGGCGGCTACGTGATGCTGGGGAAGACGTTCAAGGGGATGACCGATCGGATGCTCGCGTGGCAGACCGAGCGCCTGCTCGAGCTCGAGACCCGGTCGGACGGCCATGTCGTGCACGTGCGTCCCGAGCTCGTGGTCGAGATCGCCTTCGACGGCGTGCAGACCAGTCCGCGCTACCCGGGGGGCGTGGCGCTGAGGTTCGCTCGAGTGAAGGGATACCGAGAGGACAAGCGCCCGGACGAGGCGGACACCATCGAGACGGTGCGCGCGATCCATGCGGGAGCTGCTACCTGAGCTGAGACCGGGCCGCGCTCGAGGCGCTGCCGGCGACGAACCTGTTCGCAGCGACTGGGGCGATCCGAGCGACGTAGACTCGCGCGAAACGCGATTGCGACGGGAGGTCGAGATGACGCAGTACGGGACGCTTCGCACCTGGGCGGCGCTCCTCACGTTCTTCGGCGTTCTCAGCGTCTTCGCCGCGGCCGCCGGAACGGTTATCTGGGCGATCGAGGTCGAGGGTCTGTGGGAGACGCTCGGGGTGATCCTGATCGGGGGGCCCGTCACGATCTTCTTCGCCACACTGCCGATCGCGCTCGCGCAGGCGCTTCGGGCGATCGCAGACGTCGGCGACACCGTGGCCGCGCGCTAATCCGCATGGCCGAGCCTCGCGTCAAGAGCTTGGCGAAGCCGGACGAGGTCATGACGTTCCCGCTCCTCGAGGTGCGCGTCGTCGATCTCGGCGACATCACGGTCGGCCACTTCGTGAACGAGCCAGGCTGGAGCTGGAAGGAATGCATGCAGCCGACCGTGGGAGGCGAGTGGTGTCAGGCTCGACACCTGGGAATGGTCATCTCGGGCCGGCTCGGGGTCGAGTTCTCGGACGGCTCCAAGATGGAGGTCGGGCCGGATGAGGTCTTCGACATTCCTCCGGGGCACAACGGCTGGGTCATCGGAGACGAGCCGGTGGTGCAGATCGAGTGGGCGGGGATCCGTGCCTTCGCCGGATTCCCGACCGGCATCCACAGCCGTGCGCTCGTCACCCTTCTCTTCACGGACATCGTCGATTCGACCGCGATCGCCGCGCGGATGGGGCTGACCGCCTTGGCGAGAGCTCCTGTCGAGGCATTTCGAGGGAGCGCGCGTCGAGTTGGAGCGCTATCGGGGGCAGGAGGTGGACACGACCGGCGACGGGCTTCTCGCAAGGTTCGCAGCGCCTGCACCTGCGCTGCACTGCGCCGCCGCAATTCAGCGTGCTGCCCGGGACGAAGGTCTCCTTCTGCGAGCGGCCGTGCACATCGGAGAGGTCGAGCTCGTTGGCCGCGGCGTTCGTGGCATCGCCGTCCACGAAGCTGCACGCATCATGGGCCAGGCGGAAGGAGACGAGATCCTGGTCTCGGAGACGACTCGCATCGTTGCCGGCTCGGATCTGAGCTTCGAGGATCGGGGAGTCCACACGCTGAAGGGTCTCGACGGCGAGTGGCGGCTCTCTCGGTTCGTCGCGACCGCATGACCGAGCCACCGGACGAGCGGCCCTTCATCTTCGCGGTCGATCCCGACCCGCAGGCAATTCAGCGGATCACCGGCGAGCTGCAGCGGTACTCGGCCGACTACAAGGTCGTGTGCGGCCCCTCACCCGAGGCGGCGCTCGCGCAGCTCGAGCACATGCGCGACGCCGGGGAGCGGGTGGCGATCGTCCTCGCCGCCCGCGGACAGCACGGGCTGCGCGGCGAGGAGCTGCTCGCGCGGGTCTATGACCTGCATCCGTACGCCAAGCGCGGTCTCCTGATCCCGTGGGGCGGCTGGGCCGACGAGGAGACCGCGGAGGTGATCCGGCGGGCGATGACGCTCGGTCACATCGACTACTACGTCCTCAAGCCGTGGACCACCCCCGACGAGCTCTTTCATCGACTCGTCTCCGAGTTCCTCCAGGAGTGGAGACGCGAGACCGAGGGCCGCCTCGAGCTGACCGTCGTCGCCGAGCCCTGGTCGAGCCGCGGGTACGAGATCCGGAACCTCCTGGCGAGAACCGGCGTTCCGCACGCGTTCTATGCGAACGACTCCGAGGAAGCTCGCGATCTCCTGCAGACGTGCGGCATCGAGGTGTCGAACCGACCGGCGGTCGTCCTTCCGGACGACACGGTCCTGGACGATCCCTCCGACGAGGAGCTCGCCGAGCACGGGTACAAGGTCCGAACCGAGATCGTCGACCCGGGCGACCTGGACGTCGTGATCGTCGGGGCGGGGCCGGCGGGACTTGCCGCGGCGGTCTACGCGTCCTCCGAGGGCCTGCGGGCGCTCGTGGTCGATCACGCCTCGATCGGCGGTCAGGCGCGGTCGAGCGCCCGGATACGGAACTACCTGGGCTTCCAGCGCGGCCTGACCGGCCGCGAGCTCGCCACGCGCGCCTACCAGCAGGCGTGGATCTTCGGCACCGAGTTCCTCCTCATGCGCTCGGTCTCCGGGCTCCGCGCCACGGAAGGCGGCTACCGAGTCGTGATCGAAGACGCCGAGATCGAGACGAAGAGCGTCGTCCTCGCGATGGGCGTCGCCTATCGTCGCCTCGGCGTCCCCGCGCTGGAGCAGCTGGAGGGCGCGGGAGTGTTCTACGGGTCTTCACCCTCCGACGCTCAGCAGTTCACGGGAGGGAACGTGTTCATCGTCGGTGCCGCCAACTCGGCCGGGCAGGCTGCGGTGCATCTGAGCCGGTACGCGGCGAGCGTCACACTCGTCTGTCGGCGTCACGCTGCGGACGCGATGTCCCAGTACCTGCTGGACGAGGTGAAGGCCCAGGAGAACATCGAGATCCGAACCTCGACCCAGGTCGCGGACGGCGGCGGAGAGACACGGCTCGAGTGGCTTGCCCTTCGCGAGGGCTCGGGAGAGGCCGAACGCGTCTCGGCGGACGCCTTGTTCATCCTCATCGGTGCTCACCCGCACACCGGCTGGCTCCCGCCTGACGTTGCGTGTGACGACCACGGGTTCGTGCGCACGGGCGCAGGCGAGCACATGTTCGAGACCTCGGTCCCGGGTGTGTTCGCCGTCGGCGACGTCCGTAGCGGCTCCGTGAAGCGCGTCGCGTCGGCGGTCGGCGAGGGCTCGGTGGTCATCCAGCAGGTTCACCGCCATCTCGAAGCGGCACATGCCGAGGCCGCACGGCGATGAGCGTCGCGCACGCCGAGGAAGGTCTCGCGCGCGGATACGAGTCACTCGCGGCGGGGGACTGGAGCGGTGCGCGTGACGGTTTCGCGCGCGCCCTGGAGGCGACGGAATCACCGGAGGCGCTCGACGGTCTCGGCCGGGCCCTCTGGTGGTTGCGAGAAGAGCACGACGCGATCGTCTACCGCGAGCGCGCGTATGCCGGGTTCCGCCGCGACGGCGACCTCGCTCGAGCCGCACGGATCGCTCTTTGGCTCTCCCGAGAGTACGCGCTCGTCTTCGGGAACGACTCCGCGGCGGGCGGCTGGATGGCGCGCGCGGAGCGGCTTCTCCGAGATGTGGCTCCCGGAGCCGAACAAGGCTGGCTCGACCTCGCCCGCTCCGAGCGAGCGCGTGACGTCGACGAGGCTGCCAGGCTGGCCGGTGCTGCCCTGGCGACCGCGCTGGAAGCGGGAGATACGGACCTCGAGCTCAGAGCACTGGCCCAGCTCGGCTTCGCCGAGGTGTCACTCGGACAGGTCGACGTCGGCCTCGGCCATCTGGACGAGGCGATGGCAGCGGCGACGAGCGGCGAGCCTGCCAGCCTCGAGACGTTTGCCGACGTCTGTTGTGTTCTCATGCTCGCCTGCGAACGAGCTGGAGACTTCGAGCGGCCGCAGCAGTGGAGCCATGTCCTCGAGGACTTCGTCCGGCGCTACGACCATGTCACCTTGCTCGCGTTCTGCAGAACATGCTGCGCCGACGTCTTCGCGGCCAACGGCCGGGTCGATGCAGCCGAGGAGGAGCTCGTCGCGGCGATCCGCGAGCTGACGGAGGCGGGGCAGCGCTCGCGTTGCGTGCCGCCGGCGGCGCGTCTCGCCGAGATCCGGGTCCTGCAAGGCCGGCTCGACGAGGCTGACGTCCTTCTCACCGGCTTCGAGCACCACCCGGATGCCACGCGGGCGGCGGTTGCGCTCCGGATCGCCCGCGGCGAGCCGCAGGCGGCGATTGCGCTTCTCGAAGGACGATTGGACGAGGTTGGCTGGAAGAGCCTGCTGGCAGCCCCGCTCTTGAACCAGCTCGTCGAAGCGCGGCTCGCGGCCGACCGAGTGCCCGAGGCGGATGAGGCGGCGGAGCTGCTGGAGGCCATCGCTGCCGTGTCGGGCCGAGACCGAGTCGAGGCGATGGTTGCGCTCGCCCGCGGCCGGGTGGCAGCGGCAGCGAGGGGATCCGAAGGCGACGGTCTTTCTCAGGAGATGCGGTCAACCGCTTCGCCGGGCTCGGACTACGGCTGGAAGTTGCCCGGACGCGGCTCGAGCTCTCGCGCGTCCTCGCCGTCGAGTCGCCCGAGCTTGCGATCGACGGTGCGCGGCAGGCCCGGAACGAGCTCGAAGCGCTCGGAGTCAACGCGCGAGGCGGATGCGGCGGCGGCACTGATGCGCGCGCTCGGCGCGAAGGGGCGGGCAGGGCCAAGGAGCGTCGATCTCCTGACCCGGCGGGAGCAAGAGGTGCTCCGCCTGCTCGGAGAAGGTCTCTCGAATCGGGAGATCGCAGCCCGCCTCTACATCAGCCCGAAGACCGCCGAGCACCATGTCAGCAGGATCTACGGGAAGCTCGGGCTCGAGAACCGCGCAGCGGCGGTCGCGTACGCGGTACGCACGTTCGTGCCCCCAGTGCCCGAATAGGGGATTGCCCCCTACCGCTCGCGTTCGAGAGGCGCAATGCTCCTTCCACCCGAGAGAAGGAGGAGGAAGATGACGGAGGAGAACAAGGCGCTCGTGCAGCGCTACTACGCCCAGGTCATGAACGGAAGAGACCTCGACGCGGTAGGCGACTACTTCGCCGACGAGCGGATGGTCGAAGGCGTCCGACGCGGGTGCTTCTCGTACTTCACCGCTTTCCCGGACATCCACATGAGCCTCGAGGAGCTCATCGCGGAGGGCGACAAGGTCTTCCTGCGCACGACGTTCACCGGGACGCACGACGGCGAGTACAAGGGCATTCCGCCGACGGGACGACACGTCGCATCGGAGTCGGCCGAGATCTACAAGATCGCGGGCGGGAAGTTCGTCGGCTACTGGTGCCTCTCCAACGTCGCAGGGCTCATGCGGCAGCTCACCGAAGAGCCCGCACTGCAAGCGGCGACCGCGACCTCGTAACGATCGTCGAAGACAGGAGGATGATGGTCATGCCGAAGGCATCGAAGAAGACCGCCTCGGACACGTTCGAGATGGAGGGCTATCAGGGGCACTTCGAAGAGCTGGGCGGCTGGACCGTCGGGTTCGAGACGTACTCGGCGGACGCCGACCTCGCTCCGCTGTTCGTCGGCTTGCCCGATGACCGTTGCCAGTGTCCCCACATGGGTTACGTCCTGGCAGGAAAGGTCAAGTTCACGTTCGCCGACGGGACAGAGGAGCTTTACGAGCCGGGCGACGCGTACTACGCGCCACCCGGCCATACCCCGACGCTGTACGCCGGCAGCGAGATCGTCGAGTTCAGCCCGACGACCAAGCTCGAGGAGACGATGGCGGTCGTTTCCAAGAACATGGAGGCAGCCGGCGCCACGTAAGTGAGCCGTACCTCACCGACAGACGCCGTAGGGCGAGGCTTGCCTCGCCCTACGGTTGCCGGCGGCAGGAGAGAAGCGACAGTCACCCTGCGAGGTCGTCGCAGGAGTCCGCGTTCTCGAGCGCCGACTGGAGCTCCTCCTCGCGATCGATCTTCTGGAGTGAGCTGACCATGGTCGTGAACGCCTTGTTCATCGAGGTCAGGGACGCGGTGATGGAGACGACCGCCTTCGAGATCCCGGCCGCCCCCGAGGCGTTCTCGACCGCGGACTCGATGGCGACGAGATCGGCTTCGGCCGCCGTCGCGAACGTCTCGACGACCTGCCGAGCCTCCTCTCCCGACTGCGTGTCCGGTGCGCCGAGCGCCCGCAGCTCGGCCGTGAAGGTCTCGGTCGCGGAGTCGATGTCCTCTCCGGCCTGTTGGAAGGCCTCCTGCGAGAGCGACTCGAGGTCGCGGAGCTGATCGGTCGCCTGCTTCAGCTCGTTCGCCCAGTCGGTGATCGCTGCGCAGTAGCCCTCGGCCCAGTCTGCGGTCGCCGTCGACGACCCGGAGTCTCCGTCGTCCCCGCCGCACCCCACGGCGACGAGAGCGAGCGCGAGCACGAGCGCGGTCAGGCCCAGGACGGTCGATCTCACGCTGCCACGTTAGATGATTGACACCGAATAGCCGCACACGCGGCTGGTGGCTGCGACACGGCGCCTGACGCGACGATCAGTGACGACACGTATTCACGAATACGCGCCGTCACCGCTCCCCGCGTCATGCTGGGTCGCAGCCATCCCCGCGCACACGCCTATTCGGAGTCAACCATCCAGCGCGAACGCCGGGCGAGAGCGACCTGCATCGGCACGACGAGCCAGCACACGAGCTCGCGCGCGCGCGCCGATCTCGTGCCGCGCTCATCGGTTGCCGCGATCTGAGACCCGGTCGCCGTGTGCGGCTGAGAGCAGGACCGAGGCACGGCGGCTGTGCCAGCCTGACGTGACGAGGACGACCTCGCGGACACCGAGCTTCCGTGCGGCGGCCGCCGCTGCGCGCGCATTCCCGTACGTCGTGCGCGAGGCGTTGTCCACGAGAACTTGCCGAGCCGCGCCGTCCCACACCCCGGCCATGAGCTCGGCCTCCGAGGTGAGTTTCCGCGGCCGCCGCCAGCCCGAGAGGAAGACCGTGTCGCCTGGCAGCGCCTCCCGGCCCGCTCGCGCGAGTCGTGCAGCACAGACCTGGTGCAGCTCGTCGCCTCCGTGTCTGCTCGAGTAGCCGAGGACGGCGATGAGCCGCTCCGCGCCGGCACTCCGTCATCCGCGTCGGCGTCGCCAGAGCCCGTAGAGCAGGAGCGTGCCCGCGACGGTGACCACGAGCTCGACGGCACGGCGACCGCGAAGCTTCGACTCCCCGCTTGCTCGTTCCCGCATGTCGACGGGGATCTCCAGGACGCGGAGCTTCGACTCTCGGAGACGCAGCAGCGACTCGACCTCGGGCGCGCCGCTCTCGTACGGCTCGGCGAGGATCGGCATCGCCTTCGCGTTCACGGCATACATCCCGCTCGTGGCGTCGTGGAACGGATGGCCCAGCACGACCCGCATCGCGCGGCGGAGCACCGCTGTCCCGAAGCGCCGGCTCGAGGACGGCTCGTACCGGTAGCGCTCGTAGCCTTCGCCGACCGCGAAGCGGGAGCCGACCGCCACGTCGCATTCGTCGGCTTGGACGAGCTCCAGAAGACGCCGTAACTCGGGAACGGGATGCTGCCCGTCCGCGTCGACGCGGCCTGCGAAGTCGTAGCCGTGCTCGTGTGCGTAGCGGTAGCCGGCGGCGATGCCCTCCCGCAGGCCGCGGTTCTCGCCGAACGACAACACCTCGGCGCCCTCCGTCCGGGCGACGAGGGCAGTGTCGTCGGTCGAGCCGTCGTCCACGACGAGTACCTCGACGGCGGGAAGCTCGTGTCGGAGCTCCGCGAGAACTGCCGGGAGGTTGTCCTCCTCGTTCAGCGCAGGGATGAAGACGATCGTCCGGGTCATCAGATGACGTTGTGCTCCGGCCTCGTCGTGCCACGCGCGAAGCGCTCCGCGGCGAGGGGGGAGACGTCGACGAACGGCTCGCGGTCGAGAATCAGGTCGCGCACGATCTCCCCGACTGCGGGCGCCTGCATGAAGCCGTGCCCGGAGAAGCCGGTCGCATAGAAGAAGCGCTCGAGCTCCGGCGCCTGTCCGACGAGCGCGTTGTGGTCGGGGGTGATCTCGTAGTAGCCCTTCCATCCGTGTGCCAGGCCCATGTCGAGAAAGGACGGCGCACGCCGGGCCGCGACTTCGGTGACGTGCTCGAGCCAGGCTGGGTCGGTCGGCGCATCGAACCCGGGCGCCTGGTTTCGGTCCGCCATGCCGATCAAGAGGCCCGGGCCTTCGCGATGGAAGTAGAAGCCGGTCGTGAAATCGACGGTGAGCGGGATCGGGTCCGGGAGCGCCTCGACCGGGCTCGTCGTCACGACCTCCCGAAAGACGGGCTCCACCGCGAGCTCGACCCCGGCGGTGCGTGCGAATGTCGGCGACCAGACTCCTGCGGCGCAGACGACGGTGTCGGTCTCGATCGTCCCCTGGTCGGTGACGACGCCTCGCACCTGCACGCCGTCCAAGGTCACTTCGGTCGCGCTGCAGCCGGTCACCACGTTCGCACCGTGCGCGCGAGCCCCCGCCGCGTAGCCCTGGGCCACCGCCTCGGGGCTCGCGTGCCCGTCCACGGGGCAGAACGTCGCCCCGAGCACGCCGTCCAGTCCCGCGAGAGGTGAGAGCCTTCCTGCCTCGGCGACCTCGACCAGGCGACTCGGGACGCCGAGCTCGTTCTGCAACGCGACGCTCCGCTCGAACACCGGGATGTCCTCGGGCCGGTCGAGCAGGAACAGGTATCCGACCTGGCGGAAGTCGATCTCCCAGCCCGGCCGCTCGGCGAAGCGGGTGAAGGCTTCGACGGCTCGGAGTCCGATCGCGATGTTCAGCGGATCCGAGAACTGGGTTCGCACCCCGCCCGCCGCTCGGCTCGTCGATCCCGACGAGAGCGCGTCTCGCTCGAGCAAACAGGTGTCGACCCCGGCCTCGGCGAGGTGGAATGCGATGCTCGTCCCGACGGCGCCGCCACCGACCACCACGACATCCGCTTTCTCGGGGAGGGCGCTCATCGGCGAAGCAGGTTCCGGAGGAAGAACAGCAGGTTCGCGGGACGCTCGGCCAGCCGGCGCATGAGATAGGGGTACCAGTCGGGGCCGAACGGCGTCGCCACGAGCACCTTGTACCCCGCCGCAGCGACACTCCGCTGCAGTGCCGGCCGTACGCCGTAGAGCATCTGGAGCTCGAACCGGTCGCGGCTCACGCCCTCTCGCTCGGCGAAGGCACACACGTGGCGGATGATTCGCTCGTCGTGGGTGGCGACGGCGACATACGCACCCCCTCGTAGGCCTCGCTCGACCAGGCGAACGTACGCGCGGTCGACGTCGCGCTTCTCGGGATGCGCAATGGTCGCGGGCTCGAGATACGCGCCTTTGACCACTCGCAGGTTCGGTTCGAACTGCAGGAGACGCTCGAGGTCGGCGGGCGAGCGGTACAGGTACGCCTGCAGGACGACGCCGACATTCTCGTGCCCGCCCCGCCTCAGGCGCTCGTAGATCTCGAGGGTCGCGGCGACGAACCTCGACTGCTCCATGTCGATCCGCACGAACTGGCCGAGACGGCCGGCGTGGGCGACGATTCGCTCGAGGTTGTCGTAGGCCGTCTCGGCGTCGAACGAGAGTCCGAGGTGCGTGAGCTTGAGAGCGACGTTCGCGCGCAGGCCCTCGTGAGCGAGTCGATCGAGGATCGCTTCGTACGCGGCGACGGTCGCTGCGGCCACGGCGGCGTCGGGAATCGCCTCACCGAGGAGCGTCGTGTTCGCGTGCAGCCCGGCGTCGTTCAGTCGGCGCAGTACGGGCACGCACTCGTCGAGCGTCTCCCCGGCGACGAAGCGAGCGGCTCCGAGCTGCATGCCGTAACGGTCGACGATCCTTCGCAGCAGGGGGCTGTCGGCCGCGCGCAGGATGGCGGCTCGCGAAAGAGCGGAGACGGGCGAGGCGAGGACGCCCACCGTCAGTTCAGCGACGGGTCGGGCGGCATGAGAGCGAGGACGCCGAACGGCCCTCCCTTGCGGAGCAGGACGGCGCTCCAGAGCTCGTCCGGCTCGACGGTGAACACGTCGTCCACCAGGGCCGGCTCGACGATCCAGGAGCCCTCCTCGAGCTCACCGTCCAGCTGTCCCGGCCCCCAGCCGGCGTAGCCGGCGAAGATGCGAGCACGACGCAGCTCGCCCAGCTCCTCGGGGTCGACTTCCGACGGGAGGAATCCGACGGTGTCGAGAACGAGCGATCCGGCGCGATCGGGCTCGGCGAAGTCCGCGAGCACGACGATCGCGGAAGGCTGGACGGGGCCGCCGACATGAATCTGCTCGACTCCGTCCGCCAGCATCGAGAGCTCGGGCACCGCCTCGCGGACGGTGGCCTCGGAAGGGCGGTTGAGGATCACCCCGAGTGCACCCTCCTCCGAATGCTCCCCGACGAGCACGACCGTGCGCCGGAAGTTCGGGTCGACGAGTGCCGGCCCGGCGATCAGGAGATGCCCTTTCAGCGACTGCACCGGCGTATCATCGCGGCATGGACGGCGTGTCTCGCGAGATCCGGTTGGTGGCGAGGCCGCGGGGCTTCCCGGACGAAGAGCTGTTCGAGCTCGCTGAGACACCGATCCCGGATCCCGGCGAGGGGCAGCTGCTCGTCCGGAACGCGTACTTCTCCGTCGATCCGTACATGCGTCCGCGAATGAACGACGTCCGCTCGTATGTCGCTCCGTTCACGCTCGGTGAGGCCATGACCGGTGGGGCGGTCGGCCGGGTCGCCGCTTCGCGTCACGAGCGCTACGCGGAGGGGGACTGGGTGCTGCACGGGCTCGGCTGGCGCGAATGGACGCTCTCCGACGGCTCCGGCCTGCGCAAGATCGATCCCGCCGGTGTGCCCATCTCCACGGCGCTGGGCGTGCTCGGCATGCCGGGGTTCACCGCCTACTACGGCCTGTACGAGCTGGGGCAGCCGAAGGAGGGGGAGACGGTCTTCGTCTCCGGTGCGGCGGGTGCGGTCGGCAGTACCGTCGGGCAGATGGCGAAGATCGCCGGCTGCCGTGTCCTCGGTTGCGCGGGCTCTGCGGAGAAGGTGGAGTGGCTCCGCGAGCTCGGCTTCGACGACGCCTTCGACTATCGCGAGCGCTCGGTGCGTGAGGCGCTGGCCGAGGCCGCTCCCGACGGCATCGACATCTACTTCGACAACGTGGGCGGCGACTCGCTCGAGGCGGGCATCGGAGCCCTGAGGACGCACGGGCGGATCGTGGCGTGTGGCTCGATCGCGCGCTACAACGACGTCGAGCCCGCTCCGGGGCCGCGAAACATGTTCATGGTCGTGACGAAGCGGCTCCGGATCCAGGGGTACATCATCAGCGACCACTACGAGCACTTTCCCGCGTTCCTGCGCCAGGCGCGGGAGTGGGTGAGCGACGGCCGCCTCCGCTACCGAGAGACCGTGATCGACGGAATCGAGAACGCGCCTCGTGCCTTTCTCGGCCTCCTGCGCGGGGAGAACATCGGGAAGATGCTCGTCAAGGTCGGGCCCGACTCATAGCGCCCGGCAGGACGTTCTTCTGTGGTCGTAGGGGCCGGGCATGCCCGGCCCCTACAGCAGATCACCTTCTCCGCAGGAAGTTCTCGAGGAGCCGCGGGCCGTGCGGAGTGAGAACGCTTTCCGGATGGAACTGGACGCCCTCGATCGGATGCATGCGGTGGCGCACCGCCATCACCTCCCCGTCGTCCGTCCGCGCGCTGACCTCGAGCTCGTCCGGCACGTGAGTGGCCGCGAGCGAGTGGTAGCGACCTGCCTCGATCGTGTCCCCGAGACCGGCGAAGACACCGCGGCCGTCGTGTCGCACCAGCGATGCCTTCCCGTGCAGAAGGGCTTGCGCCTGGCCGATCTCCCCGCCGAATGCCTCCACGACCGCCTGGTGGCCGAGGCACACACCGAGGACCGGCGTCGTCGAGCCGAGGCGGCGGATCAGCTCGATCGAGCTGCCGGCACCGTTCGGTCGCCCTGGCCCGGGGGAGATGACGACCCGATCGGGACTCAGCAGCTCAGCCTCGTCGGCGTCGATTTCGTCGCTTCGGCGGACGTCGACGTCCGCACCGAGCTCCTGCAAGAGGTGCACGAGGTTGTAGGTGAACGAGTCGTAGTTGTCCACCATCAGGACGCGCATGCCTCGAGTGTAGGCTGACCCCATGGCCCGTTCCGTCATCGTCTCGGCGGTTCGAACCCCGTTCGGGCGCCTCGGCGGCGGGCTCGCGAAGATTCCCGCGACCGAGCTCGGGGCGACCGCGATTCGCTCCGCGCTCGAACGCGGAGGGATCGAGCCGGGCGAAGTCGAGTACGTCCTCATGGGGCAGGTCCTCCAGGCCGGAGCCGGCCAGGCCCCGGCGCGTCAGGCGGCGATCGCCGGGGGGATCCCGAAGGAGGTGCCGGCCGACACGATCAACAAGGTGTGCGCTTCTTCGATCCGTGCGATCGAGATCGCGGACCTGATGATCAGGGCAGGCGGCCACGAGGTGGTGGTCACGGGCGGGATGGAGTCGATGTCGAACGCGCCGTATCTCCTGCCGAAAGCGAGGTTCGGGTACCGACTCGGCAACGGCGAGATCGTCGACCACATGGTCTTCGACGGGCTCACCTCGACCTTCGACGGGCTGCACATGGTGCAGCAGGCGTCGAAGGTCTCCCGGGAGCTCGGGATCTCGCGCGAGGATCAGGACGCATGGGCCTACCGCTCGCAGCAGCGAGCGGCCACGGCCGAGGACGAAGGGCGGTTTGCGGACGAGATCGTGCCCGTCGGCGAGGTGACGGCCGACGAGGGGATTCGCCGCGACACCACGCTCGAGAGGCTCGCTGCGCTGCAGCCGGTGTTCGACCCCGAGGGGACGACGACGGCAGGGAACGCGCCAGGGGTGAACGACGGAGCGTCGTGCGTGATCGTGTGCTCCGAGGAGTTCGCGAAACGCCGTGGCCTCGAGCCGCTCGCGACGATTCTCGCGCAGGGCTACGTCGCGGACGAGTACGCCTACCTCGCCCGCACGCCTGCCCGTGCCGGTGAACAGGCGTTGTCGAAGGCCGGGAAGACGATCTCGGACGTGAAGCGCGTGGAGATCAACGAGGCGTTCGCGTCGGTCGCGAAGAACTCGACCACGATGCTCGGTGCCGACGAGGAGATCGTGAACGTCAACGGCGGCGCCGTCGCGCTCGGGCACCCGATCGGCGCCTCGGGTGGCCGGATCGTGTCGACGCTGATACACGAGCTCAGGCGGGAGGGCGGCGGGCTCGGGCTGGCCGCGATCTGCTCCGGCGGCGGCCAGGGCGACGCGCTCCTGATCGAAGTCGAGTGAGGGCGGGCCAAGTAACAGACTGTTACTTGGCGTGACTCGCGCCGTTCTTCTCGCTTTCCTCGTGGCTATTGGGCTTGCGCTCGTCGGTGCGGGGGGAGCACAGGCATGTGTTTGTGCGAAGCAGCCGCTGGACGAGCGCCTCGACGCGGCCGACGCGGCGGTGGTGGCACGTCTCGTGGCAGTGCGCGAGACGCAGTCCTTTCCAGCGCAGCGGACGCTTTCGTTCGAGGTCGATCAGCGCGTGAAGGGCGACATCGAGAAGAGCTTCGACATCGAGTCGTCTGGGCAGACCGACTGCGACCTCGACCTGGAGGAGAACGTGCCCGTCGGCCTCCTGCTGACACGCGGACCGGCGGGTGAGTGGCAGGGCACGGCCTGCAGCATCGTCGGGGCAGGCGACCTGGTGGCCGAGGGAGGGGAGGTGCGCGGCGGGGGCATCAAGATCGTCATCGGTGTTCTCATCCTCGGGCTCGTTCTGACGTGGGCGCTTCGTCGCAAGGCTCGGGGAACGCGGCCGCAGCTTCCCGGAGCGCCCGAGCCCTAGGAGGGTTTGGCGAAACATGGTCTGAGCCGCCGGGCCGCGCTCTCTCGCCCCGAATGCTGCGTCCTCGGTCGCGCCGATAGCAGCAACTATCGGCACTCCCTGCGTCCTTGCCTCGGAACGAGAGAGCACGCCCCTGCGACGAGCGACGTTCCGCCAAACCCTCCTAGATACTCCTCCGATGCGCTTCTCGCACGTTCTCGTCGTCGGCGCCGGCCAGATGGGCGGCGGGATCGCGCAGGTCCTGGCCGCGTCGGGGCGCCAGGTCTCACTCCATGACGCGTTCCCCGGTGCGGCCGAGAACGCGCTCGAGACCATGCGGCGAAGTCTGGAGAAGCTCGCCGCGAAGGGCGGCGAGGACGCGGCTGACGTCCTCTCGCGGGTGCAGGTCGTCGCTGACCTCGTCTCGGCCGACCTCATGATCGAGGCTGTCGTCGAGGACGCGGCCGTCAAGAAGGATCTCTTCGAACGGGCTGACGAGATGCTCCCGCGAGAGGCGATTCTCGCCTCGAACACATCCTCCATCCCGATCGCCTCGCTCGCTGCGGCCACGGGTCGGCCGGCGCAGGTGATCGGCATGCACTTCTTCAATCCCGTGCCGGTCCTGAAGCTGGTCGAGGTGATCAGCTCCGACGAGACGTCGAAGGAGACGCGCGCCGCGATCGTCGCGCTGGCCGAGGATCTCGGGAAGGTTCCCGCCGAGGCTCGCGACTCGCCGGGGTTCGTCTCGAACCGCATTCTCATGCCGTTCCTGAACGAGGCGGCGTACGCGCTCCAGGAAGGCATCGCCGAGCCGGAGGCGATCGACACGATCGCGAAACTCGGATTCGCGCATCCCATGGGGCCACTCGCGCTCGCCGACCTCATCGGGCTCGACACGTGCATCGCGATCATGGAGGTCCTGCACGACGGGCTCGGAGACCCGAAGTACGAGCCCTGCCCGCTGCTTCGCGAGCACGTCGCCGCCGGAAGGCTCGGCCGAAAGAGCGGTCGCGGCTTCTACGAGTACCCGTAGTCGAGGCCGCGTTCGGGCGACGGCGTTGTCCCTGTGCATGCATTGTCACGCTCTTGTTGCGATTCGAGATGTCCCGGGCGGACGTGTCCAGGGTCAGACCCTTGTTTTCAAGAGCACAAGGTCGGCGCCGGCGGGGGTGAGAAGGGCGGCCGTATAGTCACCCGCAATGGACTTCGAGCTCACCGCCGACCAGCGGGAGATCCAGGGCCTCACCCGGGAGCTGGCCGAGGCCGAGATCGTCCCCAACGCTCCTGCGTGGGATCGCGACCACCGTTTCCCCGACGAGCTCTTCCCCAAGCTCGCCGAGCTCGGGCTGATGGGCGTGTGCGTGCCGGAGGAGTACGGTGGCGCCGGCGCCGACTTCCTCTCCTACATCCTCGTTCTCGAGGAGCTCTCCCGGGCGGACGCAGGGGTGGGGGTGACGCTTTCGGTGCACACGAGCGCGACCACGCTTCCGATCCTCGCCTTCGGAACCGAGGAACAGCGGTCGCGCTTCGTCCCGCCGCTCGCACGCGGCGAGCAGCTCGGCGCCTTCGCGCTCACCGAGTCGAGCTCGGGCTCCGACGCGGCCTCGTTGCGAACGACCGCTCGTGCAGGCGACGACGGCTGGACGCTCAACGGCTCGAAGCAATGGATCACCAACGGGTCGCGTGCAGGCACGTTCGTGCTCTTCGCCCGCAGCGACGCGGAGACGACCGGCGCCAGGGGCATCTCATGCTTCGTTCTCGACGACTCGCACGTCCGCGTGACGCGCGAGGAGGAGAAGCTCGGGCTCAACTCGTCTACCACCTCCGATCTCGTCCTCGAGGACGTCCACGTCGACGCGGATCGCCTGCTCCACGACGAGGGGCGGGGCTTCCGCGTCGCGATGGCGACGCTCGACGGCGGACGGATCGGGATCGCCGCACAGGCACTTGGAATCGCACAGGCTGCATATGACGTCGCGCGCACGTACGCACAGGAGCGCGTTCAGTTCGGAAGGCCGATCGGAGACTTCCAGGCGATCCAGTGGAAGCTCGCGGACATGGCGACCGAGATCGACGCCGCGCGGCTCCTGACCTATCGCGCCGCGTGGCTCAAGCAGCAAGGGCGCCCGCACACCGCCGAGGGCGCGAAGGCGAAGCTCTTCTCTTCGGAGATGGCGCGCCGACAGACGGCCGAGGCGATCCAGATCCTCGGCGGCTACGGCTACACGAAGGAGTTTCCGGTCGAGCGCTACTACCGGGACGCCAAGATCACGGAGATCTACGAGGGGACGAGCGAGATTCAGCGGCTCGTAATTGCACGGTCGATTCTCGGCCGACAGGTGCGCGAAGCAGCTGGCAGCCCTCAGGGCACCCACTCGTAGAGCGCGTCCGGCTCGCGCTCTTCGTTACCGCTGCCGTCCGTGAGCTCGACGACGTGCAGGCCGTGCCGCTCGTAGAAGCGGCGGGCGCCAGTGTTCTCCTGGAAGACCCACAAGCGGAATCCACCCGGACGCCGTTCCTTTGCGCGATCGATCAGCTTGGAGCCGACACCGCTCCGCTGAAACTCCGGCGCGATGTAGAGGTGCTGCAGGAAGTCGTCGCCGTCGCGTGAGCCGAGTGCGGCGAAGCCCACAGTCCGCCCGTCGACCTCGGCGACCCAGACCTCCTCGTTCGGCAGAACGTGATCGCGAAGGAACCGTCGATCGTCCTCGGGAGTGTGCAGCTCCGGAAGCGACGGCATGGCCCGGCGCATCGCAGTCCGGAGAATCACAGCGAGCTCGTCGGCGTCCTCCGGTCGCGCCCGTCTGAGCATCGCCGTACCCTAGGCGAGGTGCCTCGAAGCAGAGACGAGCCGGTGCGTCTGACGAAGATCTACACGCGCGGCGGAGATGCGGGGGAAACCTCGCTCGGGGACGGCACGCGCACCTCCAAGCTCGATCTCCGGATCGCGGCGTACGGAACGGTCGACGAGCTGAACTCCGCGCTCGGGCTCGTTCTCGTCACGAAGTGCCCCGAAGAGATCCAAGATGTGCTCACTCGGGTACAGAACGAGCTCTTCGACCTCGGTGCCGATCTCTCGGTTCCGCTGGAAAACGAGGGACGCCTGCGCGTGACGCAAGCGCAGATAGACGTCCTCGAGCACGAGTGCGACCGCTTCAACGCTTCCCTACCCGAGCTTCGGAGCTTCGTGCTTCCAGGCGGGGGCGAGGTCGCGGCTCGCCTGCACGTCGCTCGCACGATCTGCCGGCGGGCCGAACGTGACGCGCTGTTGGCCTCCGGGGCACATCCCCTCAACCCGCTCGTGCTGGTGTATCTGAATCGCCTCTCCGACCTTCTCTTCATCCTGGCGAGGGCCGCGAACGCCGCCGACGGCCGGGAGGAGCCACTCTGGAGGCCTGGGAGCTCGGCGTAGTTCTCGCCGGCTCGTTCGTCGCCGGGTATCTCGGATCGATGCTGGGGCTCGTGCTCGGAACGCTCCGCCTGCCGCTCATCGTCCTCGTCACCGGGAGCCCGCTCGCGGCTGCCGGGACGAACATCGCCATCTCGGCCGCCGCCGCCGGAGCCGGCGGGCTCGAGCATGCTCGCGAGGGTCGCGTCGACTGGCGCGTGGTTGCCTGGACGGCGCCGCCCTCGGTTGCGGGGGCAAT
The DNA here is from genome assembly GCA_963850485.1 of uncultured Actinomycetes bacterium. Taxonomy (GTDB): domain Bacteria; phylum Actinomycetota; class Thermoleophilia; order Gaiellales; family Gaiellaceae; genus GMQP-bins7. The sequence goes on from CAWKLR010000019.1 coordinate 334,797, forward strand.
CGCGGGAGCGCTGCTCGCCGGCGACGTCTTCCCGGAAGCCCTCCTCTATGGGCTCATCGCCGGTGTTCTCGTGTGGAGCGGGATCGACCTTGCTTTCCGCCCCATCGTCGCACGTCCTCGCGAGCACCTGCGCGTTGGCCGCGGAGGCGCACTCGCGTTCGTGATCGGCGTCCTCGGGGGCGCTGTAGGCGTGATTCTGGGAACGCTCCGCATGCCCGCGCTCGTCCGCTCGGTCGGTCTCGACGTACGTCGCGCAGCCGGGACGAACCTCGTGGTCGGCTTTCTCCTCGGCGTCGCAGGCTTCGCAACCTACGCGGTCGATACAGGGGTCGACTGGAACGTGCTCGCGGCTGGGCTCGCCGGCGCCATTCCGGGCGGTTGGCTCGGGGCTCGCGCGACCGGAAAGCTGCCGGAGAACGTGCTGCGACTCGCGCTCGGTGCCGTGCTCGTCCTCGTCGGCATCGCGTTCGCAGCGCAGGCGATCGCGTAAGGCGCTACGCGACGGCCGGCCAGCGGCCGCGCAGCCACTCGTTCAGATCCGTGGCCGAGCGGGGAGTTGCCACGTAGAAGCCCTGCGCGTAGTCGCAGCCCCAGGCTCCGAGGACGTTCCACGCCTCGCGGGTCTCGACCCCCTCGGCTACGACGGACAGGCCGAGCGCGTGCCCGATCTCGACCAGTCCCCGGACGAGTGCGGCATCCGTCGCGCTGCGCCCCAGGCCGTGGACGAACGCGGCGTCGATCTTGAGCTCGTCGAGCGGGAGAACCCGAAGCGCCGCGAACGAGGCGGCGCGGCCGCCGTCGTCGAGGGAGAGCCGTACCCCGAGGCTCGCGAGCCGGCTGAGCGCTTCCTCGTCGAGCTCCGATCCCGCACCCGGGCCTGCCGGGACGACCTCGAGAGTGAGGAGACCCGGCCGAACCTTGAACGAGCCCAAGAGCCCCGCAAGCCCCTCGACGAAGAGCGGGTCGTCCACGAGCTTGTACGGGACGTTGACGGACACACCGAGGTCGTGCCCTTCGTCCGCCCAGGTCTGGGTGGCGCGGAGAGCGTCGGCAACCACGATGAAGGTGAGCTCGCGGACCAGAGGCGTCCGCTCGACGTGCGGCACGAACTCGGCGGGCGCAAGCAACGCCTTGTCGGGAAGGAGCCGGCGCACCAGCGCCTCGGCGGAATGCGGCTCGCCGGTCTGGAGGTCGATGATCGGCTGATAGACGACGACGAGCTCGTTTCGGGTGATGGCCGTCTCGACGTCGCGGATCACGCCCGCGTCGACGCCACGCCGGAAGAACACCGCGTCGTCCGAGCTGTCCCGCTTGGTCGCGTACATCTGCCCGTCCGCGCGCGCCAGGAGCTCGTCCGCCGTCGCTCCGTCCTCGGGGAAGACCGCCCAGCCGATGCTGCCGTCGATCTCCACCGTCGCACCCTCGACGCGGAAGGGGCGTCGAAGCGCATGCCGTAGCCGGCCGACGAGGGCGGCAGCCTCGTCGTCGGTGGTCGTGTTCAGCGAGAGGATGACGAACTCGTCCCCGCCGACGCGCGCCACCGTGTCGCTCGCCCGCACGATTGCCTCGAAGCGCCTGGCGAGGGAACGGAGAACGTCGTCGCCGGCGCCGTGGCCCCGTACGTCGTTCACTTCCTTGAAGCCGTCCAGGTCGACGACGATGAGGGTGAACCCGATGTTCGAGCGCTGGAAGCTCCGCAGTGCCTGATCGATGCGATCCTCGAGCAGCACGCGGTTGGGAAGACCTGTCAGCGGATCGCGAAGCGCGTCCGAGCGCGCGGTTCGCAGCTGTCGATCGAGGGCAACTCCACAGGCGCCGGCGATCATGCCGACGAGCATCAGCGCTCCGACCACGCGCCCGGGCTCGGCGCGCAGCGACACGGCCGCGGCTCCTGCGACGAACACGAGCGCAGCCAGCGTCAGGGCCCATGCAACCGTTCCGCGCAGATGCCGCCTGTCTCGGATCTTCACCTCGTCCTTATCGTTCGTGGCCCGAAGAGCAGGCCGCCGCAGTACCTCTCCGACCGTACTCGTCCATGTCTTCTGCATCGCCCCTAGAGGGGGTGAGAGGGATCCCCGGATAGAGGGAACGAGAAACGCGGCAGGCCCAGTCGGAATGCCGATTCGTTGCCGGCGACGTCCCCCGGATGGGGGATGTGGGCGCATCCGCGGCGAGGAGGAACGCGGGCGCGATCCGGGAATCCGAAGCGGTGAACCTGGCTGCGGGACTCCTCGGCCTGCTCGCGGGGCTGGTCGCCGGGCCGCTCGCGGACCGGCTTGCGACCAACGCGCCCGTCCATGCCCCGCTGCTGGGCCGCGTTCCCTTCTCTCCCCGGCTCCCCCTCGTCACGGCCGGGACGGCTCTCCTGGGAGCGGCATCCGGGCTTGCCTACGGCTTCACGTTCGAGGCGGCGATCGCCGCGTTCTTCTGCTGGATCCTCGTGATCGTGACCCGAACCGACTTCGAGCATCGACTGATTCCGGACCGGATCGTCCTGCCGGGCGCCGTTCTCGTCGCAACGGCGCGAACCCTCGACGAGCCGAGCCTGGCGTGGGTGCTCGGCGCGCTCGGCGCCGGCCTGGCCCTCTTCCTCATCGTTCTCGCGTACCCGAAAGGCATGGGCATGGGGGACGTGAAGCTCGCAGTGTTCATGGGTGCCGGTCTGGGGCTGTCCGTCGTAGTCGGACTGTTTCTCGGGTTCATCGCGGGGGCGGTGCCTGCCGTCGTCCTGCTCGTCCGCCACGGCCGAGCGGCCCGGAAGCAAGCGATCCCGCTCGGGCCATTCCTGGCGCTCGGAGGGGTGATCGCGCTCTTCGCCGGAGACGCGATTCTCGACTGGTACCTCTCGTAAGAAAACCGTTGCGCCCGTTCGGATTCGCTCAAGGGGGAGGTGGCGCGGGCCGATTTCAATCGTGTGGAGCATGCGCCGACCCCTGCGCGCGTATCGTCGCCTGTTGACCCGGGCCTTCTCGCTGTCGCGGCCAACCGCGCGGCGAGCGCAGCAGCGGAGGCGAGCGAGCCGGCAGAGGCGATCGCCGCGGCCGTCGAGGCGCTCCATGACGCCGTCGCCGGCCTGCTCCCCGCGGTCTTCGTCTTCGAGCACGGCCGGCTCTGGCTGGTCGCGCAGCGCGGCTACGCGGTCGTTCCGGACGGCCTCAGCGTCGAACGGGGAGTCATGGGTCGCGCCGTTCGCCTCGGCCGGACGCAGCTCGCTCCCGACGTCCGCGCCGATCCCGACTTCGTCCCGACCCTTCCGGGCATCCTGACCGAGCTGGCCGTCCCGCTGCGGGTCGGGAGGATGATCGTCGGGACGCTGAACATCGAGTCGGAGCGCGCACTCCCGGACGGCGCCGCGAACCTGATCCGTCCGCTGGCAGCGGTCCTGGCGCCGCTCGCCGAACAGGTCCGGACACGAGGAGCGCTCGATCTGCCGGCGCTCGCTCGCCTCTTCGTGCACTTCGGAAGCATCCGAGATCCGGACGAGATCGCCGCGCTCGCTGCTGCGTCTCTGCCCCGCGTGCTTCCGGTCGAGGTGAGTCAGGTCGTCGTCTGGAACGAGGTGGGAGCTCCGGTGGAGCTCGCCTCCTGGTCACGCGATGCGAGCGTGCAACCCCCTCTGACAGGCGCCGAGCTCGATTCGGCGCGGGCGCAGGTCGACCCGACGATCGTCTGCGGGGTGGTCGATCTCGCGAGCTCGCCAAGTGGCGCGCACGCGGAACGCTCGGTCGTCTGGCTCCCGCTGCGCGCGAACGGCATGGAGCTCGGAGCGCTCGTCGCGGTCAGCCGGGTCGGCGAGCGCGTCGACCCCGTTCAACTCGACGGCGCAGCGTTGCTCGCCGCCCATGTGGCAGCTTCGCTCGATGCTGCCGTCTCGCTGAGGCGCGAACGGCAGAGCGCGGTCACTGACGCGCTCACCGGGATTCTCAATCGCCGCGGCCTGGAGGAACGTCTCGACCGCGAGCTGGAGCTTGCGCAGGAGCGGCGGCTGCCGGTCAGCCTGCTCGTCATCGACTGTGACGACTTCAAGGACGTCAACGATCGGGCGGGGCACGAGTTCGGCGACGCGCTTCTGCATGAGATCGCGCGTGTTCTGGAGCGATCCGTTCCGGACGGCGCGGTACCAGCGCGGCTCGGCGGCGACGAGTTCGTCGTCATGCTCCCCGAGGCGGGCGCCGACGCCGCGGAAGCCCTGGGCGCAAGCATCCGCAGGGTTCTCGCGGACGGGCTGACGGATGCGGGATTTCCGTTGCGGATCAGCGCAGGGATCTCGACCTATCCGTTCGACGGAGCAACGCCGAGCGCGCTCTTGCGGGCGGCTGATCAGGCTCTCTACTCGGCGAAGGCCTCGGGGAAGGATCGGATCGCGTCGTTTCGGGACGTCGTTCGTGGCGGGCCTGCCACGGTTGCCACCGAGAGCGGAGCAGCTGGTGCCGATTCCGCACGACGCGGCCGAGGAGAGGGATCGATTCTCACCGACGTCGTTGCGGCTTCCGCCGCGATCGAGGCGGAGAAGACGGTGGAGGGCATCTGCAACCGTCTCTGCAAGTCGCTCGTCTTCGTCGTGGGGGCGACCGCGTGCTCTGCCTCGCGTGTCGTCGGGGACTTCCTCGTCGATGCGACGGAGCATGCGCTTCGCGAGGTCTGGCTCGGCGATGCTGCTGCGTACCGCATCTCGGACTTCCCGCTGACGGCGGAAACGCTCCGCACGAACCAGCCGCGCGCGGTGTCGTTCCTCGGCGACGACGTGGATCCGGCCGAGGCGTTCATCCTGCGCGAGCTGGCGATGAACGCGCTGTTGATGCTTCCTCTCCAGGTCTCCGGACGTCCATGGGGCCTGGTGGAGCTCTACGAGATGCGACTTCGGCAGTTCACCGAGGACGACGTGGCAATCGCGCAGTTCCTCACGGCGCAGGCCGAGCGCCGGCTCGAGGTCGTGGCGGAGGGGGAGAGGTCGCCCGAGCGACCGCCTGTCTACGAGCTTCCATCCGCCGACGCCTGAGGTCTGGGTCAGGCTTCAGCCTGACCCAGCCAGGTCGTTCCGCGAGATAGGCGCAGCGCCGTGCGTCCCCGGGCAGGGGCGAAGGGCCGAGGCGGACTACGAGGTACTCCGTGTCGTCGACCTGAAGAGTCGAGCCCGAAGCAAGCGGTGCCGGCTCCACCTCGATCAGCCGGTAGGCGACTCCTGGGACGAATGCCAGCTCTGCCACGCTCGGCAGCGAGCGCTCGCGAGCGACGAGTGCTTCCTCGCGTGCGGCGATCCGCTTCTCGTGCTCGGAAACGGCCCGCTCGCGCTGCTCGACCGCTTCGCGCTTCAGCTCCACCGCTCCGAGCTCGCTCCGTCGGCGTGCGAGATCGATCTCTCCCGCCCGAAGCCGCTCCTCCCGGGTCGAAACGTCTTGGAGAGCGTTCGAGAGCTCCGTCTCGCGCAGATCGAGGTCGTTGGTGCCTACACGGAGGACTCGCTCGACCGATGCGCGAGAATCGCGAAGGTGGAGCTCGCGCAGCTCGAGATCGGCGACGACCTCACGCAGTCGCGCGACCTGCTCCTCGAGCGCTTGCCTGCGAGCGAGGAGCAGAGACTCGAGTTGCTCCTCGGGTGTCGATGCCTGAGCCATTCGTCTCTTCCGCTGTCAGCCTCTACATGTACCTGGTCGTCGCGGTTGTTGTTGCCGGCAGACCAGTCCTCAGCCGTCGAGTTCGGAGCGGTCTGCCGGCGCCCCGAACCTTCGTCAGAGACCGATTCTCTCCTGCCGCCGAAATATTTCTACGAAAGAGGGTCAAGCTCGCGGGGGTCGAAACCGATAACCCCGTCATGGACCCCACTGGCGCACGTCTTCTCGCAGCCCGCATCAAGGCGGGTGTTGCGGTCGGAACGAGAATCGAGCTCGTGGCCGACGCCGACGGGCCTTCCGGTCTCTGTGCCGGCGATCGCGGCGTCGTCGACGACATCAACGAGCGGGGCTTCGTCCGCGTGATCTGGGACCGGGGCATGGTGGTCGACATCGACCCGGACCACACGCAGTTCCGCCCGTTGGCAGCGTAGCTCCACTCTTTCCGATCACGTAGGTGCGAGGCTTGCCTCGCCCTGCGCGTCGGCGGTTGCACATCAAGCCTTTGTAGGCGTAGCGGTCGAGCCGGAGGCCGGCTTTGCCGGCCGGGAGGCTTCACGCATCGTTCCTCGCTCCCACGGCGCAGAAGGAGGGGCACGCGGGGGAACCATGGGTTCCCCCGCGATCTACATGGGTTCCCAGCGCGGGAGCGTGAGCTTCAGGGTCGTGGGCCCACCGGGGGCGCTGTCGAGCTCGAACGTGCCTCCCACCATTCGCACGCGCTCGGCGATCCCCACGAGACCGAGGCGTCCGCGCTGAGCCGCCTTTGCCAGAGCGCGCTCGACCTCGAAGCCCATTCCGTCGTCGGAGACCTGAACCTCGATCGCGTTGCGGCGGGCGCGAACCTTGATGACGACCGACGTCGCACCGGCGTGCTCGCGGATGTTGGCGAGCGCCTCCTGGATCGCGCGGAAGACCGTGATCCGCTGTCCGGACGAGAGCGAGTCGGCTTCGCCCCGAATCTCGAGCGTGGCGGTGACACCGGTTCGTTCCGAGAAGGATTCGATCTCGCGATGGAGGATCTCGCCCAGCGGCCGCGAGATGACGCTCTTCGTCTCCAGCGAGTGGGCGAGCTCGCGCAGCTCACGGTCGAGCTCGGTCAGGCGCGAGGTGAGGTCGTCGAAGCGGCCGGAAGCCTGATCCCGGTACTCCTCGAGCACGAACGGAAAGACCTGCTGCTGCAGGAGTCGTACATCGGCGGCGAGAGCGAGGACGTCCTGGATCGGTCCGTCGTGGAGGTCGAAGCCGAGACGCATGAGGCGCCGCTCGGAAGCTCCGACGAGGGTGCGCTCGCGCTGGGCCGAATGCTCGAGCAGCTGCTCGCGCTCGACCACGGGCCCCAAGCACGCGGCGGCCTCGGCGAGAAACGCGTCCGCGATCTTCGGTTCCACGGAGCCGAGCCGGCCGACGACGGCTGCATAGGGTTCACCGAAGCGGTACACGGCGACGGACCGCAGGTTGGAGCCGCCGAGGAGCGAAAGGCGCGAACGGCCGCGCAGGACGGCTTTTGCCTCGGCTCGGACACGACGACTAGGCTCGCCCGCGCCACCGAGAGAGAGGATGCACTCGAGACCGCCGGCAGTGCGCCTCCAGAGGGAGATGTCCGCAAGGACGTCCAGCCCCACCAAGAGGTTGAGCTGCGTCTCGGCGGCCAAGAGCGGGGGGAGCTCGAGGAGCCGTGGATTACCGGCGGCCTGGCTGAAGAGAGTGAGCCGAGCGGCGGGGAGGGGGAGGGCGCATGCTTCCGCGACGGCCGCAGCCGCCCCGCGGATGTCGGCCTCGTCCAGCTCGAGGGCCGAAGCGAGCTCGACGACCGCGCCCGAGGCGTAGAACACCGAGGAGAGGTCGTCGCCCGCGTCGCGGTCGCCACATCCGTCCCGAAGCAGCAGGGCACGCGTGAACAGCGAATCGAGTGCCGGCTTTACTTCGTCCGGACAGCCCTCGAGGAAGTACGCATGCAGACGCTCGAGCCTCTCTCCCTGCTCGACGCGCGGGCGCGTGGACTCGACTGCCCCGCGAAGCGGGAGAGGCGATCCGGGTCCGAAGTCAGTGCCTGCCTCGGTGGTCAAAACCCTCCGTCTCTCGTCTTACCGTTCAGCTGCCGAACTTGCAATCCTCCTCCTTAGAGCTCCCAACGGAAGCTCGTTCATTCGGCAATGACCTGAGGTGGGTTCGAGACCTGCTCCGCGAGCTGGCGCTCGACGTCGAGCAGGAGCTCTTCCGTCTCGTTCCAGCGGTCGAAGACGCGGATCCCGGTGGGGCTTCGTCCACCCGTGTCCGCGGCGATGACGATGGGAACCTCGGGACGAAGCGCGCGCGTCCGATTCGCGCTCCGCAGGGCGCCTGCGACATCGGCTCCTCCGTCCAGGACTGCGAGATCGAGGTGTGGGTCGTGGATCGCATCGGAGAGCTTCTCGGGCGTCGTCAATTCGTCCACCTCGAGCTCTCGTCCTTCGAGCAGAAAGCGCGCGAGCTTGAGGAAGCGCGGGTCGCGGCTCGCGATGAGGACTCGTGCCCGCGGCTCGGGAACGTCTTCCCAGGCCGAGCTCGTCGGGTCGGCACGGACGTCGGCGGCGCTCCTCGACGCCCAGGCGACGCGATCGCCCACCTCGAGCCCTCGCCGGTCGCATTCACCCGCTGCCAGCTCGACGACCTCTCGCGCGCCGCGGAACGAGGCCGTTCGCCAGGGCCTGAGGTTGCGCTCGATGGCGACGACGACCTGATCCGAGTCCAGGAAGACGACGTCGATCGGAAAGTGCATGAAGTGCGTGTGGATCGCAAACGCGGGTCGCAGGACCATGCCCTGACCGGGATTGAGTCGACGCCGGCCCAGGAGCCCGCGGAAGCGCCGGTGCACGCGATCGGCCACGACGCAGCGCTCGCAGACGATCCGACCATCCTCCCGGCGGAGCGTCAGCGTGCCCATGAACCCTAGAGCACTTCGGAGATGTGAATCATGGCCGGCACCAGGAGCACGATCATGATCGCCGGGAAGATGAGGAAGACGAGGGGGAAGAGAAGCTTGATCGGCATCTTCTGCGCCTTCTCCTCCACCTGCGCCTTCCGCCGCTTGCGCATCTCGGATCGCGAGGTTTCGCATGGTGGTCGCGATCGAGACGCCGAGCTTCTCGCCCTGGGTGAGCGCGCGAACGAACATGCGCATGTTCGGAGTGTCCGCCCGCTGACCGAGGCTCGTGATGGCCTCGAAGACGGAAAGGCCCATCCGCTGCTCCTGCAGCGTCAGCCGCAGCTCCTGGCCGAGCGGATCTTGAAGCCGTTCAGACGCAACGCGCATGGAGGCGAGAATGCCGAGGCCTGCCTCGATGGTGACGACCAGGAGGTCGATCATGTCCGGCATCTGGCGGTCGATCTTCTCGAAGCGCTGGCGCGTCGTGCGGTCGACATACACCATCGGCAGGAACCAGCCGACGGTCGCCGCCGCAGATCGCGCCCACGATCGCCGAGCACGATGGAGTAGCCGAGAAGCGGAATTCCCCACAGCGCAAGCATCGAGAAGAAGATCGCACCGATGAATCTGGTAGCCGAGGATCTTGCGCGGCGTGGTGCCGTACATTCCCGCAGAGACGAGCTTTGCGCGCACCTCGGCTTCGCTGAAGCGCCCGAGCCTGCGCGCGGCGGTGTCGCCGAGGCGTCCGGCGAGCGAGTCGAGAGGACGACGAGCTGCGCCGTCCTCGGCGCCGCCGGCGTTCTCGGCCACGTACCCGTACGTCCCGATCTGATCCAGCGTCGCGACACCCTGGGGGCGGCGGAGATTGATGATGAGAATCGTGAGCCCCCCTCCGAGGAGAAGGATTCCTGCGACAGCCATCAGCTCGATACCCATGTGCTCAGACCTCGATTTCGACGATCTTCTTGATTGCGAACCAGCCGCCGATCAGCATGATCACCCACATGAACATCGCGATGTTGCCGAGAGTGGTCTCCCAGAGCGGCTCCAGCCACGGCTTGTTGACGAGCAGGAAGAACGCCAGCAGGAACACCGGGATCGCCGTGAGGATGTACCTGCGCGATCCGCCCCTGCGCGGTCAGCACCTGGACGAGGCGCTGGAGCTCCATGCGGCCGCGGATGTTGTCGACCACGCGATCGAGGACCTCGGCGGTGTTTCCTCCTGCTTCGCGCTGCAGACGCGTGACGATCGCAACCTGCTCCACGTCCGGGTTCTCCATGCGCCGGCTCATGACCATCAGCGCGTCGTCGATCGGTACGCCGAGCTGCTCGTCCTGGAGGACGCGCCTGAACTCGGACTTGAAGGGCTCGTTCGCGCCTTCGAGCATCACGTTCATCGCGCCGACGAGGCTGTGGCCGGCGCGAAGCGCCCCGGCCAGAACGTCGAGGTTGTCCGGAAGCTGCTCGCGGAACGCCTTCCGCTTCTTCTTGACGCGGCTCTTGACGATGTAGCGCGTCACGAAGGGGACGATCAGGCCGGCGAGCAGGCCCCACAGGGACTGGAACGCGATGGCGACGACGAGCGAGGTGATGATCGCCCCGATGATCGTCCAGCCTGCGATTCCCACGGTCGAGTACTTGAAGCCGCCGATCTCGACGTCACGCTCGAACGACTGCCACCAGCGATGGCCTTCGACGCGGCGCTGGGCTCCGGCCGCGAGCATGGCCGTGACCTCGGCGCGTCGCATGCGACTCTCTTCCTCCGTCGGGACGCTCACGTACTGGGACATGCGATGCCTGAGCGAGCGGTTGCGTGCGTCGACTCCGGCGAAGAGCGCCAACGCCAGGAGAGCGATCACGGAGACGACGATGAAGACCGCGAGGTACGGCGAGACGATCACCTTGTCGATCCAGGAGCGGTCGAACGTGCCTCCGGACGTGATCGCGAGCGCGGGAGTCGTGTAGCGTCGCCGTCGCCGGCGGGCAGGCCGGCCACGGCGACCTTGACGTTGGCCTTCACCTGGGGTGGGAGCACGGAGCGGTACGTCACCTCGTACTCGGAGGCCAGATCCGTGCCGATCTCGGTGAAGATCGCCGCGAGCTCGGCGGGCTGAGCGGCTTCCGCGTAGCGGCCGCCACTGCGACGGGACACGCTCTGGAGGGAGTCCGGGGCGTACTGAGGAGAGCGAAGGCCGACGGAGTACACGCGCGTGTTCGTGGCTGCGAGCGCCTCCTGCGCCTCGGCGAGGCTCGCCTCGCTGCCGACGTCGGTTCCGTCCGAGAGCAGCACGATCGTCGCCCGCCTGAGCCCCTGATCCGTCGACGGCCTCGGTGGCCTGGATGAGCGCGTCGTAGATGTGGGTGCCCTCGGACGTGACGGGCGTCTTCGCGACCGCTGCGGCGAGCTCCGCGCCGTCGGTCGTGAACTCGGCGAGCACCGTCTCGTCGGGGCCGAACACCACGACGGAGACCGGCATGTTCGGCTTCCGCTCCTTCAGGAACGCGCGCGCCGCGGCCATCGCACCCTGCAGCGGGGCGCCCTTCATGCTGTTCGAGGCGTCGATCAGGAGGAGCGCGCCGGTCGCCGCTCCGCCGGGGGGTACCACGGCGAGCCCGGAGACGGGTCCGCCGTTCTCCGAGACGTCGACGCCCGCGGTCGTGAGCGCGCGTCGTTCCGGGAGCTGGAGCAGGTACGCGCGATCGGGGAAGCCCGAGTCTGGGCGACTCGCGTGAGCTTCGGAGCGCTCTGGCCGGACGCGAGACCGGGTACGACGAGCGCGGCGACCGCCGCGCTCGCTGCCGCAATTCCGACCAGGCGTCTCACGCCGTCGCGCCTCGGCGATCGTCGAGCATCGTGATTCGCTCGCCGAACATGCTCTGCGGGAGCTCGATGCCACGCTTGCGGAACTTGTCCAGGAAGACCGGGCGAAGTCCCGTCGGGCGCAGCTTGCCGGTGATCGTCCGGTCGGGAGCGACCGACTCGATCTCGAACTCGAAGATGTCCTGCAGCTGAATGACGTCCGACTCCATGCGCAGCACCTCGGTGATCGCCACGATGCGGCGCGAGCCGTCTTCCATGCGGTCGATGTGGACGAGCAGGTCGAGCGCGGCGGAGACGTGCTGCCTGATGGCTCGCAACGGCAGGTCGTAGCCGGCCATCATGACCATCGTCTCGATGCGGTGGAGCGCGTCGCGCGGCGAGTTCGAGTGCACCGTCGAGAGCGAGCCGTCATGGCCCGTGTTCATCGCCTGGAGCATGTCGAGCGCCTCGGCGCCGCGAACCTCGCCGACGAGGATGCGGTCCGGCCGCATGCGCAGCGAGTTCCGCACCAGGTCGCGGATCGGGATGTGGCCTTCGCCCTCGATGTTCGGCGGGCGCGCCTCGAGCCGCAGCACGTGGCGCTGGTTCAGCTGGAGCTCGGCTGCGTCCTCGATCGTCACGATCCGCTCGTTGTTCGGAATCGAGGCCGAGAGCGCGTTCAGGAGCGTCGTCTTGCCGGACCCGGTGCCGCCCGAGACGAGCAGGTTGAGCTGTGCCTCGATGCAGCGCGACAGGAACTCGGCGGACTCCTCCGAGATCGAGCCGATGTTGATCATGTCCTCGAGGGTCAGGCGCCGCTTCGAGAACTTCCGGATCGTCATCAGCGGGCCCGAGAGCGAGAGCGGCGCGATGATGGCGTTGACCCGGCTGCCGTCAGGCAGGCGGGCGTCCACCATCGGGGAGGCCTCGTCGATGCGCCGCCCGATCTGGGACACGATCTTGTTGATGATGCGGCGGAGATGCGACTCGTCCGTGAAGCGAACGGTCGTCTCGTAGAGCTTGCCGCCGCGCTCGATCCAGACGTCGTCGGGGCCGTTGCACATGATCTCCGTGATCGAGTCGTCCGCGAGCAGGCGCTCGAGCGGCCCGTAACCGAGGATGTCGTCGAGGATCTCGGCCGTCAGCCGGTCGCGATCTTCGCGGGCGAGGCCGGCTTCGTCGTTCAGATGCCGCCGGACGTCCGCCATGACGCGGTTCCGGAGCTCGGTGGGATCGATTGCGATGTTGAAGAGCTGCGGCCCGAGCTCGGAGATGACCGACATGTGGACCTTGTTCTTCAGGTCCGCGAACGGCTCTTGCTGCGATGCAGCCGGCCGTCCGCCACTCGAGATTCGCTCGTGGAGTTCCATAGCTATGCCTTCCTTCCGAAGAGCAGCCGTCGTCGAGAGCGACCGTCCTCCGCCGCCATGGCGAGAACGGGCTCTTCGACCGGGGCCGCAGTGCCTGCGAGCAACTCGGTCAGACGCTCGAACGCCTCGGCGGGCTCGGACTGCGGCCTGGCCACGACGATCGGAATTCCCTCGTTCACCGTTCTCGGGATCTCGCGGTCGGAGGGGATGAAGACGTCGGGCGTCCGGCCGAGCACGGCCTCGACGTCCGACTGGCTGATCCCGACCCGGCTGTGCGCACGGTTCAGGAGCAGGAAGATCTTGTCCGGGTCGTACTTCATCAGCTCGAGCGTCTCGAGCCCCAGCTTGGTGTTCTTGAGGGACAGCGAGTCGAGCATCCCGACCATGACGACATGCGTCGCCGAGTCGATCGACGTGATCACCTCGGCGGTGAAGCCCGGAGGCGTGTCGACGACCACCCAGTCGTAGTTCGCGCGGAGGATCGAGTACACCTCGCGCAGGAGCTCGGCGCCCACGGCGCTGGCCTGGTCCGGGCGTCTCGGAGCGATCAGCGTGCGAACTCCGGAGGAATGGGTGGCCAGGAAGGCGTCGAGCTTGTCGGCGTCGAGCGCACCCGGCGACTGGGCGAGGTCGTAGACCGTTCTCTCGGGCGGGAGGCCGAGGCAGAGCGCGACGTCGCCGAACTGGAGGTCGAGGTCGATGAGCGCGACCCTCTCGCCGCGCTGCGCGAGGCAGACGGAGAGATTGGTCGCGGTCAGCGTCTTGCCCGTGCCGCCCTTCGGGCCGAGCACGCAGACGAGCTTCGAGTGCTCGGAGATCATCGGCGTCTCGTCGCCCTGCTTCCGCGCGAGCAGCTTGTGCACCTCGAAACGCACCTGCTCGGGCGTTGCCGGAAGCATGACGATGTCGTCTGCGCCGGCCTCGAACGCGCGCCGGAGGAAGCCGTTGGGTGACCCTTGCCCGAGAACCATCACGTTCATCTCGGGGTTCTGACGGGCCACCGCGTCCAACAGCAGGAGAGCGCGGTCCGAGTAGCCGGCACAAGCGACGAACAGCAGGTCGGCGGCGCTGTCGCGCAGCCAACGGAGAGCCTCGTCGGCACCGGAGACCACTGCCACGACGTTGAAGTCCTCGTCGGAGGGCAGTGACTCCTGCACGTGCTCGGCGTCGACGCCAGGCTCGACGGCGAGCAGTGCTGTTACCGGGCGGCTCGGCATTACGGGATTCCTACCTCAGCACCGTAGCTGCGGTTGGCGGTGTCGCGGGCGGTCGGCTTGGCGCCGACGACCGGCCGGATGACGAACCAGAGCTGCGCGTTGTCGGCCGCGAACGCGAAGTTGGCCGCATCCTTGGTGTGGACGCGCAGCATCGAGGTTCCGCCCTCGGGCGTCGGGACCGCGAGCACCTTGACGTTTGGCCGGAAGAGCTTGACGGCGCCCTGCGACGCGCGATGTAGATGTCGACGGAATCGCCGGCCGCAACCTGCGCGAGGCTTCCGTGCACGTTGTCGATCGAGATCGACAGCGCGCGCTCCGTCCCGGTGATCTGCGACTTGACGGTCGTGTTCGGATCGGCGGCGAAGTCCGTCGCGGTGAACTGCTGGCCGGGGAAGATGTCGATGGCCGCGGCGCGTCCGCTCAGGTACTGCGGATCGGCGATCGCCCCGACCTCGACCTCCTTGCGCGGGAGCGTCGTCGGCACGTACATGTCTGCGTCCGGCGACGAGGGTGCCGGGCGTTCCGGCCGGAATCAGCTGCTTCGCCACGAGGACCGGCGTCGGCGCGTTCTCGCCGCCCACGCGGGCGCGGTAGCGGTCGAGGTAGACGATGAGCAGGATCGCCGCGAGCACGACTGCGGCGGCGCCGATCGCGATCGCCCAGCTGCGGGACGACATCCGGCCTGAGACTTTGCTGGTAAGGTGTTGGACATGGCTTCCTCTCCTTGCTGCTCCTATTTCGGCACGTTCGGGGGATTACATGAATCGAGTGCAGGTACGCGTTCGTACAGGAGATCACTCGACCAGGACGACAAGGCAGGGCCTGCCCGAGGCGGGCTCGCAGAGCCGCCCGGACGGCGTTCCGCCCGACGACGGGAACACCGGCGTTAGGAAGTGTCCCCAGACGCCACGTCTGGTTCTCTCCGAGGTCTCAGATCGGGCGGCGGCTCGTTGCCGACCCCGACGGGAGGCCGTCGAACGGGTTGCCGACGTTGCCGCCGGTGCACGGATCCTCGGGAGCTCCGCCCTGCGAAGTTGCCTCCGCCGGTCGTGCGGCCGTAGCCCGGTGATGTAGAAGCCGCCGAAGCCGACGATCGGGAACGTCCTTCCCGACTCGACGAGAACGAGTCGTACGGCGTGAAGAACAGCGTCACGAGCCGCGGGTCCGCTTTTGAGTCTGTGTCGAGTTGTCCGCGTCGGCGGCGAGCTGTCCGGTGTGGGCGAAGGTGATGTTATCCGAAGTTGTTGTTCGCGTCGTGCCAGTAGTTTCGGCCGTGCTTGAAGCCGGTTCCGGTGCGTTGGCGTCGGAGGCTGGAGTCCGCCGGGCACGTGGGCTGTTCTTGTCGCCGAAGAGGCGCTGGTTCAAGCCCTGTCCGAGCTGGTTCATCGATCCCGTCGGGCGTCTCACGACGCACTCGATCGGCGGCCAGTCGTTCCACGGCGGGCCGGGGTTCGGCAGGTTGAAGATCGCACCGTGCTGCCCGGGCAGAGCGGGATCGTGTCGAAGCCGTTCGAGCCGTAGGAACGGCTTGCAGCCGTACTGCACGGCGTCCTCGAGCTCCTGGCCCTGCGGGATGTCCGGGTCGCAGTCGACGACGTCCCATCTGGCTCGAGCCGGTTCCCTCGTTGAACGAGAATTGGGGCTCGTCCTGGTCCTGCGCGAGCGCCACCTTTCAGCCCCATGTCGACGATAGAAGCAGCGCGCGCCGGACGTTCGTCGGCTGACTCGGGCCTCGTCGTACGGGATGTCCGGAACCGGATGCGGCGTCGCAGTCGCGTGCTCGACGTCAGCCGAATCCATTTGAACGGGCCTGCGTCGTCGATGGTGCCCATGAAGCGACTGCTGGACGGGTGCGCACGAGGATCTGCGCAGGGGTCGGGTGCGACGCTCGCGCGAACATGCCGTTCCCGGTGTAGAACCAGCGGCAGTTGTTGTTGAAGCCAGCCTGTGCAGGTCCGCAGCCGCCCGGGTTCGGGGACGACAGTCGAACCCTTGACGCGAATCTGGATCGCGATCGCGTTTCCGCGGGAGGCCAGCATGAGCGGCATGTGGGGCGAGCCCGGCGTGCCCTGGGTCGTGTACTCAACCTCGCCCTGCGCGTTCGGATTGCCCGATGCGATCTGGAGATCGCAGTTCGCACCGTAGGTATCGCAGAGCTGGAAGCGCGTCCGATCCGTCCGCTCGGATAACGCGGTATTTCACCTCGACATTTCCGGCCTTTCGCGTTTGCTCGGTCGCCGCGGGCGGGTCGGGCGCGGATCTTCCATGACGTCCCCGAGATCGACCTTCACGTGGACCTGGGCCGAGCAGCCGTTAATCGGCTCCTGAGTTGAAGTAGGCCGTGGCGTTGCAGCCGTTGTTGCGTGAGCCACGCGCTCCTCGACCTGGGGCGGCGCGTTGCCGACCGTCGTGTCCGGGAAGCCATGGATGAAGTGGAGGCCCGGCTGCTGGGTCTGCGTCGGCCAGTTCCCGTTTGCGAAGAAGCACTGGACGACCTGTGTCGTCGTGCCCTGGTTACAGAGCTGGTTCACGTTTGAGAACCTGACGTCCTCGAAGCACGGTGCGGCCTCCGTCAAGATGCCCGGCGGAGCGCGGTGCGCACGCCCGGCGGAAGCTGACGCGCGATCGCGACACCGGTGTCGGCGAGAGGTTGAACTTCGCCCACGCGTTCAGATCTGGGCTATCGAACGTGGACCACCCCCGAGACCGCTCGGAAGTCCAAAGATGCCGTTGTTCTCCTGGAAGTAGCGGACGGCGTTGCCGTTCCGGCCGTCGTCGCGAGGAACTTGCCGTAGTTCAGCCGGCTGTCTGGTCGTAGAAGACGGCGGCAACGCTCACGGGCTTCGGGACGCGGACGGCGATCGGGAGGAGGCCGCTGACGCCCTCGGCCTCCTGGATCTCGACGCGCGCCTTCTTCTTGATGTCCGGGAAGAACGGGAGCCAGCCCCAGAGCAGCGGCGAGTCCTGCTCGGTCGCCTTGACGTCGAGGATCATCGCCTCGCAGATCGCCCGGCGGGATCGGTCTTCTCGGAGGGGCTTGGGTTCGTGTCCGCGTCGTAGTAGTCCGGCCCGTTCAGGACGGCGTGGATCTGGTCGCCCTGGACCTTGCCGACCTGCGGATTGAACGTCGTCGTGGAGTACGGCGTCCCGTCCGCCTTCACGTGCTGCCGACGTACTGGCGCGCGATATCCTCGATGTTCGGCGTCGAGTCAGCCGCGCACGGGAAACCCCAGGAGCCCCGCCCGCGAACGCCGCGGCGTCGACCTTGGTCTGGAGATGCTTGCGCGTGCGTGTACCAGCTCCCGATCGAGACGACCATCGAGCCGATGATCAGGAGCAGCGGGAGAACGATCGCGAAGATCACGAGCATCACGCCGCGCTCGCTCCGCAGGTCAGGGCGCACGTTCGGGTCAGCACGTAGTACCTCCGTAGCCCGGCAGCGTAGCGTCCGGGCTTCTGTTCGAGCCGCATCGTCGCGTCGGCGGTGAGCTTGATCGTGCCGAGCCCGAGGATCGGAGACGAACGTGAACGGAATCGCGAGCTCGACCTTGCACGGGGTCGCCGACTTCGTTCGTCGTGCCCGGGAAGGAGATGTCGACGCACGGGTTCAAGACCACCCGAGACCCGCTGCCTGCGAGGTACTGCTGGAGGTTCGGACTGCTGCACACGACATTCGGGTCGGCGACACAGCTTCCCGTCATCGCCCGGGAACTTGTTCACGACCGCCCAGCGCGCGCCCTGGTTGGCGATGCGCTGCATGTCGAGCCAGTAGTTGAGCGCGACGCCGAACTGGATGATCCCGACGACGATCATCAGGAAGAGCGGCAGGATGAGGGCGAACTCGACGAGCGCCTGACCGCTTTCGCGCTCCCGTCGACGAACCTCGCGTGAGGCCTGTTCGCGCACTACGGACACCATAGAGCCCTTATCGGCGCTCTTTGCCTTGAACCTGAGCATTTGTCCCTTCCCCAAGTCGGCTTCGCTGACTCTCCGCATTGTGCCCCTCCTCGGGGAATTCCGAAAGGGTGATTCTGGGAACGCTCTCGTGAGACGTGTGCGCCGGCCCGATCGAGGGGGTAATCGGGCCGGCGCACTTCCCGTTGCCGGGGATCTCATCCGGCCGAGACCGCAGGGTGCGGCCGGCCGGGACTACTACTACGGCAGCGGCCCCGGAGACTCGACGCTCGTGCCGGTGTTGCTGAACAGGTCGTCGATCTTGCCGGCCAGGAACAGCATCGCGATGATCAGGAGAATCGCGATCGAGGCGATGATGAGGCCGTACTCGACGAGGCCCTGCCCCTCCTGCCGATGGCGGAGAGAGTAGAGGGTGCTCTGCACGCGAACCTGTGCGCGCAACAGGATGTCACTCATTTCGAGGGACCTCCCCTTCGTTGGTCGGGGCGCCGGAGCGCCGGTTGACGAGTTGCACCCGTTGTGTGTGTCATTGGGTGCTTCCTCAGGGTCGTTACGAACGTTCCTCGGGCACAACTGGCCGACGGGTGGGTTGCGACTAGACGTTCGGCTCTGACCCATCCGGGGGTGATCCCGGCTTGGCCGAGCTGCTGGCCAAGCCGGGTACCCGGCGGCCGGATCGCTAGGCGCGATCCAGCGGCGACTACTACGGCAGCGGCCCCGGATCCTCGACGCTCGTGCCGGTGTTGTTGAACAGGTCGTCGATCTTGCCGGCCAGGAACAGCATCGCGATGATCAGGAGAATTGCGATCGAGGCGATGATGAGGCCGTACTCGACGAGGCCCTGCCCTTCCTGCCGATGGCGGAGGCGATACAGGGCGGTCTGCACGCGGACCTGCGCGTGCAACAGGATGTCACTCATGCGGGAGGACCTCCTACTGGGGATAGGGGCGCCGAAGCGCCAGGGACGAGAAGTGGTGCACCCGGCAACACCTCCGGGCACTTCTGAGAGTCGGCGCGGATTCCTGCACGAACAACTAGCCGACCGGGTGGGCCGGGACTAGACCATGGACACGGTCGGCCCATGCGCGCCGGCGACGATCATCAGACCATGCGGCCGGTGACTCACGCCGTCGGCGCCGCTTGGCGTGGGCTGATTCTTCTTGTCATCGCGGTGATCGTCAGCGCGATCGCCTTTGCAGGGCTTCCCGACCAGGCGGTTGCGTACGACCTGGTGCAGGTGTACGTGCCTGCGGGCGAGCGCGTGCTCCACGGCATGTCTCCCTTCCCCGCGGTGGACGACCCGGTCCTGAGGCAGAACGCGGCATACGTCTATCCACCATTCGCCGCTCTTCTCGTCGTCCCCCTGACACCGCTCTCCGAGTCGGGACTGCAGATCGTCGGCGTGCTCGGGTCTCTCGCTGCGCTCTTCTGGGTGCGATCTGGTTGCTCGGCGTGCGTGACCTCCGGTGCTATGCGGCGTTCGCGCTGTGGCCTCCGACGATATCTGGCCTGGCAGAACGCCAATCTCAGCGTGCTGGTCGTGCTCGCATGCGCGCTCGCCTGGCGATTCCGGGACTCGTGGCACAGTGCAGGTTTGTCGATGGCGGTCGGTATCGCGCTGAAAGTCCTCCTTTGGCCGCTTGTCGTGTCTGGCTGCTTGCCACCAGGCGCGTCTGGGCGGCGTGGGTCGCTGTGTGGTTCACCGTGCGACGTTGGTTCTCCTGACGTGGGCTGCGATCGACTTTCGGGGGCTGCTGGCGTATCCGGCGCTGCTCGAGCGTCTCACCCAGATCGAGACGGTCAACACCCCCGGCGTCTCGATCTACTCCGCGGCGATCGAGCTCGGGGTGCCCTCGTTCGTCGCTCATGGATTTGCTCTTGGCACAGGTGTGCTGCTTCTCGCCGGCTGCTTCCTCTATGCGCGTAAGGGTGACGACCGAGCATCGTTCACTCTGGCACTCGTCGCCGTGCTCGCGTTCACGCCGATCGTCTGGCTGCACTACCTCACCGTGCTCGCGGTGCCGATCGCGATCTATCGGCCTCGGCTCTCCGCTGCCTGGGCGATTCCGCTCGCGTTCTGGTTGTACGCGGTGCCGGGATGGCCGTTCGAGCTGAGGAAGCTCTTCGCGGTGCTCATCGTCGCGCTCATCGTCCATACGATCGTCTCACCCGGCCGGCTGGTGACTCGCAGATGGTTGTCGGCTCGCCTTCCCCAGACCTCGCCGTGAGCCGGGCGGTCGCCTCCGACGTCCCCGGAGTCGTCACGCCGGTGAACCGTCTCGGAGCGAGCCGCCTCGCTTTCGCCCTGGGGATAGCGCCGCTGGTCTTGCTCGCGCTCGTGTCCATCGTGACGTTCGTCGACGGCCTGAACCCCGGCTCGATCGGGTTCGACTTCCGTGGCGCCTACCTGTCCGCGGCCCACGCGATCCTGGACGGGGAGTCTCCGTATCCACCGGTCGAGGGTCCTGCGCTCGCCTCTCAAACGGCGTATGTCTATCCGCCCTTGCTCGCGTACCTCGTCGTCCCGTTCACGGTTCTTCCCGAGAGCGTGGCCGCGATCCTCGCGGTGTTCGGTGTGGCGGCGCTCCTCGCGGGAACGCTCGTCGTGCTCCAGGTCCGCGACTGGCGCTGTTATGCCGCAGTGCTGCTGTGGGCGCCGACGACGAACGCCATGCACATGGCCAGCGCATCCGCTCTCATGGCGTTCGCGGCGGCGCTCGCGTGGCGTTATCGCTCGACGACCTGGCCGCTCGCCGCGTCGATCGGGTTAGCCACGGCGACCAAGGTCATTCTCTGGCCGCTCCTCGTGTGGACGCTTGCGACGCGCCGCGTTCGCCCGGCTGCGTATGCGCTGCTCATCGGCGGCGGTGCGACGTTCGTCGCCTGGGCGGGCCTCGGCTTCGCCGGGCTCGAGAGCTATCCGGAGATGCTGCGGCGCCTGGCCGACCTCGAGGCAGCGGAGAGCTACTCGATCGTCGGGGCGCTGACCTCGTTGGGGCTCGGCGACGGGATCTCCCGGGTCGCGGCGGTTCTGGTCGGCGTCGCGTTGCTCGCGGGTTGCGCCGTGTTCGGCCGGAGGGGGGAGGATCTCCGGTCCTTCGCGCTCGCGCTGGCGGCCTCGCTCGCGCTCACTCCCATCGTGTGGCTGCACTACCTTGTTCTCTTGCTCGTCCCGCTTGCCATCGCCCGGCCGCGGTTCTCGGCGGTCTGGCTGGTGCCGCTCCTGCTCTGGCTGACCCCGCTGAACGGAAACGGCGAGTCCATCCAGCCGTTCCTCCCGGCTCTCGTGGTCGCCGCCGTCATCGCTGTCGTTCTCACGGGTGACGGTCCGAAGCAGACACACGCGCCGACGGCGGTCGCGCAATGAGCGTTCGCTCGCTGCCGCAACTCGGAAGGCGGAAGCTCCTCCTCACCATCGGCTCGGTCGCGGTGTTCGGGCTCCTCCCGTTCTTCGCCCTCTTCGCGATCCTCGGAGATCTCGTCGCCGGCGGCGGAGGCTGGACGTTCCGGCTCGCGTTCCTGCGTGCGGCGGAATCGATCCTCGACGGCGAGACGCCGTACCAGAGCCTCGACGATCCGAATCTCGTCGACGGCTCGGCCTACGTCTATTCGCCGCTGATCGCCCTCGTCACGATCCCCTTCACCGTGCTCCCCGGCGACTCCGGGACGATCCTGTTCGCAGGGATCCTGATCGCGGCGGTGGCCGGAACGCTCTGGGCGGTCGGCGTGCGCGATTGGCGTTGCTACGGGATGGCGTTTCTCTGGCCTCCGATCCTCGCCGGCGTCCATGGCACGAGCGTCTCCATCCTTCTTGGGTTCGCAGCGGCGCTCGTCTGGCGGTTCCGCGACCGGCCGGCCGCGAGCGGCGTGACGCTGGGAGTCTCGATCGCGGCCAAGCAGCTGCTCTGGCCGCTCGGTCTCTGGATGATCGTGACGAACCGCTTGCGCGCGGCGCTGTGGACCGCGGGAGTCGCCGTTGCGGTCGCGCTGGGGTCATGGGCGGTGATCGGCTTCGTCGGCCTCGTCGACTACCCGTCTCGCCTGCGGGAGCTCAGCGAGCGGATGGACGAGTGGGGCTATTCGGTCTACGCGCTCGCGCTCGACCTCGGCACGGGTCATTCAGCGGCGCGGCTGATCTGGATGGCGACCGCAGTGGCGATCGTCTTCGCCGCGGTGGTCGTGGCTCGGAGAGGCGACGAGCGCCGAGGGTTCATCCTGGCGATGGCGGCCGTCATCGCCTGCACGCCGATCGTCTGGTTGCACTACTTCTCCTTGCTCCTCGTCGTCGTCGCGGTTGCCTCGCCGCGGCTTTCGCCTGTCTGGTTCGTGCCCCTCGCGATGTGGGGCTCGCGAGGAGGTCGCCAACGGAACGACGTTCCAGACCGGGCTCGCGATCGGCGCGGCAGCGCTCACGGTCGGGCTCGCCCTGAAGCCGTTGCCGCCGCTCCGGCGACCCTTTCGCGCGCCTAGGCGGGCGCCCGCCGCAGGATCACCGTGACGCGCTCGTCCGCGTAGACGCGGCGCGCGCCCGGGCTCGGCGAGGAAGTCGTCGACGTGTGAGGACGGCTCCTGCTGCGTCTCGAAGATGACGAGCTGGTAGCCGTCCGCGAGCGACTTCCAGTCGTCTCCCTGCTCGCCCCGGAAGCGGACGATGCGCTCGAAGGTCTCACGGTCGTAGATCTCGAAGCGCACGTCGTAGGCGAGGCGGCCTCGTAGCTCGGGGATGCGCCAGAGGATCCAGTCGGCGTCGCGGCTCGTCGCGAAGACGCGGGTCTCCGGCGTCGTCAGCGAGTCGCGCACGGCGGCCACCGCTCCCTCGGGCCAGTTCTTCAGGTACCAGGAGTCGTCGCGGGCGAGCGCGAGGACCGCGACCAGGGCGAGGGCGGCGACCGCGCCGTAGGAGAGCCCTCGGTCGAGCGCCCGCGGCGTGCGCTTCGTCCGTTCCTCGAGCAGCGGGCCCGAGCGCGACCGGTACGAGGACGAGGCAGGTGAGCGCGAACCAGGGGATGCCGCGGATCGCCAGGACCGCGCCCGCGAACGTGAGCGCGAGCGCGGCCATGTCGAAGAGCGTCAGCCGGCGGCGACCCCAGACGACCGCGGCGAGCGCGAGCGCGGCGAGGAGATAGAAGACGAGCGTGTCCCAGCTCGGCTCCGAGCGGCGCCACTCGGTGACGAGCTCGCGGCCGAACGGTGGATCGACGAGGAGCAGGTGGTAGTAGCGAGCGGTGGCGACCGGCCCGTACGGCGTCGCGAGCAGCGCGAGCGGCGAGAGCACGACGAGGGCGAGGCTGCGCAGGCCCGAGCGTCCCCGAGAGGTCGCGAGCTCGATCGCGCCGAGCAGCATCGTGAGCATCGCGGCGAGCGCGACCGACCCGTGGACGTTCGCCCACACGACGAGCAGGGGGAAGACGAGGTACACGCGGCTGGTCGGTTTCCGCGCCTCGGACGCAAGCAGCCAGATGAGGCCGGTGAAGAGCGGCAACGCGAAGACCTGCGCTCGGATCGTGAACGTCCAGGGCGCCGCCAGGAGGACCGGAAAGAAGGTCAGGAGGATGGAGCGTGGGCCCGCTCCGAGCGTGCGCGCTGCGACGGCGGCGATCGCGAAGGCGCCGATCGCGAAGACGGCGACGACGACCGCCAGCAGGCCGTGGCCACCGAGCGCGTACGAACCGTAGGCGAGGAGCTGTGCGCCCCACTGCTGGTCGGTCCAGTCGCGCCCGAGACCCAGCACGGTGAGCTCGTCGGTGCTCGGCAGGCCGTGCTCGACGACCTCGCGTCCCGCGACGAGCGTCAGCCACGAGTCTGCGACCAAGAGCGTCGGCGGGAAGACGGTGAGGAAGACGATCCCGAAGGCCGCATAGAGGACGACGAGGAGGAACTCCTCCCCGGCAATGCGCTTGAGGCCGACGAGGTTCACAGAGCCTGGGGTCTGGCTTCAGCCAGACCTCGGAGTTGGGTTTGCCCGACGCCGATCGAACACCTACCACCGGGGTCAGGCTGAAGCCTGACCCCCGACCCGGCCATTCGTCGGGCGTTGCTCAAACGCTACTCGTCCGCGTAGATGGGGCTCTCGACCAGGCCGTGCTGGTAGGCGAGGCGCGTGGCCTCCGTGCGGTTCTTCACGCCGAGCTTGCGGTAGATGTTCGTCAGGTGGAACTTGACGGTCTGCGGCGCGACCCAGAACTCCTTCGCGATCTCGTCGTTCGAGAGGCCGCGGGCGAGGGCGCCGAGGATGGTGAGCTCCCGCTCCGTCAGGCCGAGGGACTTTGCCCCAGACCGCTCCTCGTCCATCCCGAGAGCCGTGTGCACGTTGCCCTCGAGCGCCTGGCGAAGCGTGGCGGGCAGATCGTCGGGGTTGACCGTCTTCACGATGTAGGCCGAGGCGCCTCGGCGAAGCGCGGCCTCGACCAGGTCGGCGCTGTGCGAGGCCGAGAGCATCACGACCTTCACGTCCGGGTGCCGGCGCTTGATCTCGTCGAGGCAGGCCAGGCCGTCCATGTGCGGCATGCGGACGTCGAGCAGGACGAGGTCGGGCTTCTCCCGCCCGACCAGGGGAAGCACCTGGGTGCCGGACTGGGTCTCCCCGACGATCTCGAAGTCCCCGTCCGACTCGAGCGCTCGCTTGATCCCGTCGAGGACGAGGCGGTGGTCGTCGGCGATTACGACGCGCATTGGGGCG
>CAWKLR010000020.1:0-162046 GCA_963850485.1 uncultured Actinomycetes bacterium
CCTGCGGAGTAGGCTGAAGGCCCATTTCCCCGAGGCAAGGAGACACTCATGCGATCAGGCGTCCGTAAAAGGGCAAGCCTCGCGGTCGGCGTCACGCTCGTCGCCGCAGCGACTGCCTTCTTGAGCGCCTCGGCTTGGTCTGCCGACGCGCAGACCGACACGCTCGTCGTCGACCGCTCGTTCGAGATCAGGACAGCCGATCCGCAACGAGCCTTCGAGCCGACCGCGTCCATCGTCAATCGCGCGATGTACGACACGCTGCTCACCTTCAAGGGCGGCGACGTCTCGCGTCCACTTCCGATGGCCGCTCAGAGCTTCCGGGCGTCGAGAGATGCCAAGACCTACACCTTCCAGTTGAGGCGTGACGTCCGGTTCGCGGACGGGACTCCCATGACGGCCGCCGACGTCGTCTTCTCGTTCCGGCGACTCGTCAACCTCAAGGGCAACCCGTCGTTCTTGCTCGCGGGGGTGAAGACCTCCGCGCCTAGCAGGTACACCGTCGTGCTCCGCTCGGCGACGCCGAACACGGCGCTTCCGGCGATCGTGGCGAACACGTCGCTCGGGATCGTCAACTCGAAGCTCGCCAAGCGGAACGGCGCGACGGACGCGGCGAACGCAGCCAAAGCCGACAAGGCGGAGAAGTGGTTCAACTCGCCAGCATCTCGCGGCGCCGGGAGCGGGCCGTACCTGCTCACGCAGTACAGCACGACTTCGCAGATAGTCCTCGACCAGAACCCGCGCTACTGGGGTCGCAAGCCGGCGTTCGAGCGAATCGTTGTCCGCAACATGGTCGCCGCGACGCAGTTCATCAACGTCCAGCGCGGCACGCACGAGGTCGCGATCGACCTCTCGGCGCAGCACGCGCAGTCGTTGCGAAATAACAACCGCGTCGCCGTCAAGACCCAGCCCTCGACGTGGGTGTTCTGGTTGTTCGCCAACAACAACCCGGAGATCTCCACTGCGACGCCCAACAAGCGGTTCCAGTCGGCCGTTCGCTACGCACTGGACTACCGCTCCTTCGTGACTCTCGCCGGTGCTGGCGCGATCCAAGCCCGAGGGATCATCCCGTCCATGTTCCTGGGCGCATTGCCCCCGGGATCAGCTGTGAGCCGAAACCTCACTAGGGCACGAGCCGAACTCGCCGCCTCGGGAGTGGGCGACCAGACCTTCACCGTCGAGTATCCGAGCGACCTGACGATCAACGGTGTCGCCTTCGCAACGCTGGCCCAGCGCGTCCAGGCCAACCTGCAGGACATCGGGGTCAAGGTCGAGCTTGCCGGGGCGCCTGTCGGCACGTGGCTCGACAAGTACCGAAACGGCACGATGGCCTTCGGTCTGTCTCTCTGGGGACCGGACTACCCGGACCCGGCGGACTACCTGGCCTTCATGCCGGGCGAGCTCGTCGGCACGCGGGTCGGGTGGCCGAAGGGCTCCGACCAGGCGCTCGAGCGGCTCGCCGCGAGGGCGCGGGTCACGACGAGCGATGCTGCTCGCGCGCCCATCTACCGGCAGATCCAGCAGCGGCTCAATCAGACCGGTCCGTACTTCCCGCTGATTCAGCCGACGCAGGTCTTCGCGTCGACGAAGGATCTCCGCGGGGCGGTGTTCAATCCGCTCTACTCGATCGACGTCCGCTCGGCGCGGCCAGCGGGCTAGTCCGAAGCTTGCGTAGGAGCGGGGCGGTCGGCTCGGTCGGCCGCCCCGCTTACGCGTTGACGATGAGGTCGGGCGGGAAGCCGTTCAGCTTTTTCCCGCCCTCCGATTCGCAGACCACGACGTCCTCGATCCGAACGCCGAAGCGACCGTCCACGAGGATCGACGGCTCGTCGGTGAAGGTCATGCCCGCCTCGAGCACCGTCTCCTCCTCCTCGGAGACGAACGGGCGCTCGTGGACGTCCAGGCCGATGCCGTGCCCCATGCGGTGCTTGAAGTGAGGGCCGTGGCCTCCGTCCTCGATCGGCTGCCGGCAGGCGCGGTTGACCTCACTCGCGAGCACGCCCGGCCGGAGCGCCGCTCGGCCGGCTTCCTGTGCGGCCAGAACGAGGTCGTAAGCTTCGCGGACCTCCGCCCCCGGCTCGCCGACGCAGACCGTTCGGCCGAAGTCCGAGCAGTACCCGTCGACGACGGCGCCGAAGTCGAACATCACGACGTCTCCCTCCTCGATCGGCTCGCTGTGGCTCTCATCGGCTGAGTTCTTGCCGCCCACGAAGCTGGTGAAGACGTGCGTCGTGAACGACGGCACACGCGAACCGTGCAGTCGCATCGCGTGCTCGAGATCCTCGACGAGCTCCAGCATCGTCGCCCCGGGCAGAACCTTTGGTGCGACCACGGTGATCGCCTCGTCGCATACGCGGCAGGCGCGCTCCATGACCTCGAGCTCCTCGGGTGACTTCGTCCGCCGAAGCTCGTTCACGAGCGCCGAGCCCGTGACGACGTCCTCGGGCGCCAGCGCATCCGTGAGGTGAACCACGGTCTCGGCCCAGACGCGATCGCCGACCGCGAGCCTCCGGGTCTCGCCCATGCCGACCGCCGCCGCCTCGAACAGCGCCGGTCCGTCGTCACGCTCGGATACGACGACGACCTCGCCGGGCAGCTCTCCGGCAAGGTCGAACAGAGTCATCATCCGCGGCAGGACGAACACGGGATCGCGGCCGGGTCGGAAGAAGGCTCCAGCCACCCAGCCATGCGCGTACTGCGACTGGCCGAAGGTCGGAATCGGACGCTCGACGCCCGTGAGGTATTCGAGGTCGGAGGAAGGCTGGAGGAAGAGGAGATCCACTCCGGCTTCACCCATGCGCTCCGCAAGACGCCGCTGCCGCTCCGAATAGTCGAACACGCTTCCGAGTCTAGGCGCCGAGGCGAGGTGCGAGACTGCCACCGTGACCGACATGACGATCTACGACCTGCGGGTGACCGTCGAGCGCATCGAAGGTCGCTCCGTCTGCGGCCTCGAGCCGGGCGACTACTTCGAGGTCACCGAGTCGAGCCGGGTGCGGATCCCTGCAGGGACGGTTCTTCTGCCTCTACGCGTTGTCGGCGGTGATACCGCTGCTCCCCGCGAAGCAGCGCAAGCTGCCCGACGAGGACTGGCTCGAGCACGAGACGTTCGTCGCCTGTCCCGACGCGGAGGAACGGCTGATTATGAGGATCGAGCGGATCGGGGAGCGGACGATGCGCTCCGAGGACCTGACCTGACGTTGGACGAGGCTCCGCGCGGGAAGCGGGAGGTGTCCATCGCCTTCCAGTCCGACAAGCGACCCGACCAATACCGAGACCTGGCCCGGCTCGCCGAGCGGAGCGGGTTCGACGTCGTCTCCGTCTACAACGATCTCTTTTTCCAACCCGCGATCTATCCGCTCTTGCTCATGGCCGAGGTGACGGAACGGATGCGGCTAGGCCCCGCCGCGTTGAACCCATACACGCTCCACCCGGTCGAGATCGCGGGCCAGATCGCGGCCCTGGACGCGGTCTCGTCGGGGCGCGCGTATCTGGGGCTCGTCCAGGGCAGCTGGCTGGACGCGCTCGGGATCGAGACGCACCGCCCGCTTACGGCGATCCGCGATGCCGTTGAAGTGATTCGAAGGCTCCTCGCCGGTGACGAGTCCGGCTTCGAGGGAGACCAGTTCTCTCTCGCGCAGGGCGCTCGACTCCGGTACGAGCCATACCGTGCCGACGTGCCGTTGCTGATCGGAACGTGGGGCGTTCGCGTTGCCGCCTACGCCGGCGAGGTGGCGGGCGAGCTGAAGATCGGCGGCACAACGAACCCCGACCTCGTGCCGGTGATGCGGTCGCGAATCGGAAACGACCGTGTGCGAATCGTGGTCGGCGCGGTCACCGTCGTGGACGACGACGCGGAAGCAGCCCGCCGACTCGCGCGAGAGGAAGCCGCGCTCTACTTTCCGGTCGTCGCCGGTCTCGACCCCACCCTCGACGTTCCGGCCGCCCTGATCGAGGACGTTCGACGGCTTGTCGACGCCGGCGAGCAAGCCGCGGCAGGGAGGCTCATCCCGGACGACCTCCTGGACAAGCTCGCGTTCTCAGGCACTCCCGAGAACGTGGCGCGACAGGCTGCCGCGCTCTATGACGCGGGAGCCGAGCGGGTCGAGTTCGGAACACCGCACGGGCTTACGCCGCAGCGAGGGATGGAGCTGCTCGCCGAGCGCGTCCTACCCGAGCTTCGAACGTAGACCGGCTCAGACGACCGCCGACTCGTAGACCAGCCTCCCGGTCTGGAACCGGTCGGGGCGGAGATGCACAAGGGTCTCGCCGGGCGGCTCGCCCATCACCATCGCCGCAACTCCACGCCCGATCTCGGGAGCGATCATGAAGCCGTGGCCGCTGAAGCCCGCCGCCACGTACAGGCCTTCATGCCCAGGCACCGGGCCCACGATCGCCTGACGATCGGGAGTGTTGTCGTAAACGCCGTGCACCAGCAACGGTAGAGCTATGTATTCGAAGCGCGGAAAGAGCTCGACAGCTGCCTGCTTGACGTGGCGCCTCATCCTCTCGGCATTGCGGTCGTCAGCGTCCACCGCACCGAGATCGCTCGCGAGAAGGCGCCCGTCGGCGAGCTGCTTGGCTGCGAAGCGTCGATCTACGGCGACCACGAGAGGATCGAGCAGCCGCTCGGGAATCGGGTCGCTGAAGAAGAGCCACCTGTTCTCCGCAACGATCGGGAGGTCGACACCGAGTGGGCGAAAGAGCGATGGCGTGTCGACGGAGGCCGCGACGATGACACGGTCGGCTTCGTGCCGCGCACCGTCCGCCAGTGTCAGTCGCCACCCTGAGCTGGTGCAATCGATGCTCCTCACGTCTCCGCGCTCGATCACGACACCCAGACGACCGGCTGCCTCCGCGAACGCCTCGACGACGGACTGTGGCCGGTCGAAGTACCCATCCTCCCCACAGGCAGTTCCACCCGCGACTCCCGCGACCTCGAGTTCGGGGACGAGCTCGCCGAGATCCGCGCCGGAGACCATGCGCGAGGGGACGCCGGCCGCGTTCTGCGTCGCGACGTCCTCGCGAAAACGCTCCAGGGTCTCCGGCTCGTGGGCGACGAAGACGTAGCCGCAGTGACGGAACCCCGGATCCACGCGCGGGCTCAACCGCTCCTCGAGGTGCGCGTAGAACGCAAGCGAGTCGCGGGCCATGAGGCAGTTGGACCGAGTGCTCCACTGCTGGCGCACGCCTCCCGGCTGCACCCCGGAGGCTCCGGCGCCGATCCCATCCCGTTCGTATACAACGATGCTCCCGGCGTCGCGTTCTGCGAGATGGAACGCGACGGAGAGGCCCGTGATGCCTGCGCCGACGATCGCTATGTCGCTGGTCAATAAGTGGGTCGTGCAGGTCTTCCGAGGAGAGCCGGGGAGATTGACGCACGATATCTACGGGTGTCGCGGCGCGCCGCCAAGCCCCAAGGCAGCGGCGACACATTCCAGATCGCTTGAAGTTAACCGCGGGAAGAATCCCGCTGTGTTGGCGTCTTTGTTGACGTGCGGGTAAACCCTTTTGGCGATGCACGACTCGCGCACCTCTTGCGGCTGTTTCGCCCCGCTCCGCCGCTCGCGGCGAAGCCGAAATCTCGGATAAAAAGTCGCGCAGGCCTCTTGGGGGGACGCATCCGCCGCGGCTAACGTGCCGCCCTCATGTCACTCATGGTTGTTGGAGAACCCTCGCCGTCTCGGCGTGCGCTTAACGGGCTGCATGCAAGCAGAGGGCGGCCAGCTGGCCGCCCTCTGCGTTTAACCTCACGTCGCTCAGGTTCGAATGGCGCGGCCGTGGCCGTTCCGATTCGCAACGAGGCGGTAGAGCGCGAGCAGAATGATCGAACCGACGATGGCCGTCAGCCACGTCGAGATGTCGAAGAACTCATCCAGCGGATCCGCATTGAACAGAGCCCCGGCGATAAAGCCGCCTAACAACGCGCCGACGACTCCGATGATCGCCGTGACGATGTATCCGCCAGGGTCGTTTCCGGGCATGATCGCTTTCGCGATCAAGCCAGCGAGCAGACCGAGGATGATGAACGCGATGATGCCCATGATCGTCCTTTCAGTCGATGACGAGTCGATGACGATCTGACCAGTTCCCTACCGGGAAGCAGCTGAAACTCATGCGTCCGCGCATCGTCATCGAGACCGCGCCGCTCGCACGGTCAAGTCGTGGAGTGGTCGCGCGCACGTGTGTCAGATTCTTCGCGGCGACGAACCCGATCTCGCGAGCTATCTGCGGATCGAGTTGCTCGTCGAACGGGGGCGGTCGACCGGCGTCGACGCAAGCGGCTTGGCCTCCTAGGCTCTCCTTGCCAGCCAGCTGCGGCCGGGTGCCACGGGTGATCGCGACGCGAACGCCGCCATGTCGAGACGCTCTGCGGCGTCGAGCGCCTTATCCGTCTTTCCACGTGTGTTCCGACCCAGCGCGCCGCTGACAATCCAGCGCCGGGCGAGCCGCGCGATCGGCAAGCTGACACCCGAGACGTCCGGCGTCCGACGCGGGCGGAGATAGAGCTCGAGCGTCAGCTTCTGCAGGAGCGCCGCATCCGGCTGCGAACCGGTCTCCTCTTCGAAGCGATGAGCCAGCAACGCCGCGAGCACCCGGAGCTCCCGAACACCGGTCCGCAAAGTGGCACCGATCGACACGCTCGACGACGCCACGAGCACCCAAGGGATCCGCGTGAACCGTGCGCCACGCAGCGCGATCCTCACGACGGGAGTCGCGATCCCGACGAAGCGCTGGATCGCGTCCGTCACCTGCTCCGCGTCGTCGTCCTCAGCCAAGAGGCGCTTTCCCTCGGCGGCGCTCGTCACCTGCACCTCGGATGAGAGGAGGCGCTCAAAGACCTCCTGGATCAGGTCGCCCGCCGCTCGCTGCACGGACTGAGGAATAAACAACGTGCCTGCGTTCACATCGGCGACCTCGTTCTCGGAGTCCATCGACGTAGAGTGCCCGCCCGCCGGTTTCTTCACACCCGGCCCGCGAGGATCGCGACGGCCAAACGCCGAGTGCTCTGGATGGCTGAGGATGCCGCGTGGGCACTGCAAGACCCTTCCCTCGGAGGAGCCCCTACAGCTCGTCTAGCTCTACGCCACCGGCCTCGACCTCCGCGACGCTCTTCACGGGAGTGACGCCAATCGTGCGCGCCGTCGGCAAACGCTCGCAGTGGCGCGAGTGAGAGTGCGGTTGCGGTGGACGAGCCGCTGGGTCGGAGGCCGCTCCGCTCGTACTAACCCGTGACGGTCAGCACGCCCTTCATGCCGCCGGCGGCATGACCCGAGACCGTGCACAGGAACGCGTACTTGCCCGCCTTGGGGAACGAGGCCGTCAGCGTCGCGCTCTTGCCCTTCGCGAGCAGCTTCGTCTTTTTTCCGGCGATCTTGAAGTCGTGGCTCAGAGTGCCGCGGTTGGCCACCTTGAACGTGACCGAGCCCCTCGGTACCGTCTTCTTCGAGAGCGTGAACCTCAACTCACTGGGCTTGCCGGCGGTGACCGACACGGTCGTTGCGGACGAGCTGGCGAACGCCGACACGGCGACGACCAGCGATACGACTGCAACCAGCACCATGGATTTCGCGGTCAGACTCATAAGCGGCTCCCCTCGCCGTGGACTGCTGCCGAAGATCCTAGCGACTGGGTCGCCCACTACCCTTCCAACCGGATGGGGCCCGGGGGTGGGGTACCGGCTAGGGAAGACCCGCGGCTCGAACACCGGCTCGCGGAAGGCGGAAGAAGGTCGCGCTGAGGAGCCTTTTGAGCAATAGCCTCGCGGGGTCGTTGCTCCGATCTGCTAGATCCAAACAGGAGTGAGCGGTGGCTCTCCGCGATCGAGGGCAAGCAGATTGTCCACAACGAGACGTGTCATCGCCTCGCGCGCCTGCCGTGTCGCGCTGCCGAGGTGCGGGGTGAGGACGACGTTGGGAGTCCGAAGAGCTTGGGCGGCACATGAGGCTCATTGGCAAAGACGTCGAGCCCGGCGCGGATCCGTCCCGAGACGAGCTCGGAGACGAGTGCGGCCTCCTGGATGATCTCTCCGCGAGCCGTGTTCACGAGGCAGGCGCCGTCACGAAGGAGAGCCAGACGCCGCGCGTCGATCAGCCCCTTCGTCTCGGGAGTAAGGGGCACGTGGATGGTGACGACGTCTGCCTCCTCAAGGAGTTCATCGAGCTCTCGGAACTCGGCAACGTCAGTGTTGACCCGATGACGTTGTGAGTAGAGAACGTGGAGCTCGAACCCGCGGGCGCGTCTGGCGACAGCGCTCCCGATACGCCCGAGGCCGAGAATGCCGAGCGTCGACCCGGTTACCTGTTCGGCGAGTTGGCTCTCGGACCACGATCCCGCCCAGCTGCCCGACCGGATCAACCTGTCGCCCTCGAGCACCTGCCGCCTTGTTGCGAGGATGAGCGCAAAAGCCAGATCGGCCGTAGCGTCGTCGAGGACACCCGGCGTGTTCGTGACGACGACACCGCGATCAGCACACGTGGCAACGTCGACGCGGTCGTAGCCGACGCCGAAGTTGGCCACGACACGCAGGTTCGGAAGGAGATCGAAGGGCACGGGGTCGTTAGCC
Organism: uncultured Actinomycetes bacterium; assembly: GCA_963850485.1. Classification (GTDB taxonomy): domain Bacteria; phylum Actinomycetota; class Thermoleophilia; order Gaiellales; family Gaiellaceae; genus GMQP-bins7. The sequence goes on from CAWKLR010000020.1 coordinate 8,564, forward strand.
GCGATGACGCCCTCGACGTCACATCGCGGCCGATTGAGGGACGCGAGTGGCTGGACCTCGACATCCTCGAGCTCGTCGAACGCCGGCCCGGGATAGCGGCGGTTGGAAAGGACCTTCACGCCGCGGAGTATCGTCCGTGAGACGAACGAGGCCGTGCACGAGACGTTTCTGGTTGCTACTCGATGCCGATCACTCCTACCCCGACACCTTTCTACGCCGGCGTAGTCGACGTGGAAGTCGAGCGGACACCGGCGGACCCGCCACTGCTGACCCGGACTTTCTTAGACGCCGATCTCGAGCTGTAGCGCTAGCGGTCCTGGAGCGCGTCCAGGGCAACGGTGAAGGCGACGAGCAGGCGGTGATCGACCTCGCGGAGCTCCTCACTGAGCTCGAGCACGTAGCGGTCGCGCAGCGGGCCGAGGATCCGCTTGTACGACCCCACCTGCTTCCCGTCGCGGCGAAGCTCGAAGTTGAAGGGGATCCAGGACAGGACCGAGAGCCAGTCGGGGAGGAGCCCGGCGAACCGGCGTACGAGCGCGACGATCAGGTTCGACTCCTGGGCGTCCAGCAGCTCGTTGCCCTCCGGGTCGCGGACGCGCCAGTGGCTGCGGAGAAGCGAGCGGCCGAACGTCTTCTCGAGCAGGCCGATCGGGTTGTCCTGGGCATCGAGCACGTCGTGACGCCCCCGGAACTCGAACACCGTCTTCCCCTTGATCATGAAGACGTGGGACTCGTCGTCGGGGGAAAGGCGGAACCGGATGTCCTCCCGGATCTTCATTTTCTTCTGCTTCACGAACAGCAGCGGCCGCGCCTCATCCGTGGATCCCGGCAGCGGAACGCTGATCCGGTACTCGTTGGCGATGGGCTTGAAGACCTGCTGGACGAGGAGCCGGTCGGCCGACGCGAGCTGGGCGAGAACGCTCTTCGCATCTGTGGGCGTGACAGTCATGTCCCGATCCTATGAGAAAGCCCAGGGCTATCAACGCTTTTGTGCCGGACTCGATTCTCCACCGCGATATGAGGAACCTGCGGCTTCACCCATCACCGGCCACGTGAACCTTCCCACCGCCGGGTTGCCCAGCGCGCGCATTGGATGGGCGGTCGCCCATGAAATCAGGGCACGTCCTGCTGAATCCGCTCGGAGTGGATGACAGCCCCGATCCAGACCACCTGATGTCCACGCCTACCGCCGATATTCCGGCAGGGTCTCAAGATGGCTTGCTTCTGAGCGACTGTGTAGGTGCCTCACACGAGGCGCGCGAGGAGTTGTCCGCCTTCGTGACAGCCGGGGTCGCGAATGACTCGAGCCCGCAACTAGAAGGGCGCCGCGCCAGTAGTGCGCCAGCGTGTGGTGGAAGCGGCCGAGATCGAGTCCTGGGAGCTGAGCACGGTCTTGCTCTCCCGTCGATGTCGATCCGCGAAGAGGCAGAACACGAGCCCGTTTTGTTCCGCAACGCTCTTACCCTAGATAAGAAAACGGCACGATTTCGTATAAGAAAGCCGCGCTGTAGGCGCTTGGTAAAGGCCGTTAGAGCGGTAAGAATTCGCCGGAAGTGGTCGATCTGCAGGGATTTCGATGCGCCCGGCAGGATTCGAACCTGCGACCCGCGGATTAGAAGTCCGCCGCTCTGTCCACTGAGCTACGGGCGCGCTCTCCAATCGAGCGTACTGACGAAGCGTAGGTCAAGCGGTGGTTGGCGCGTCTGAGGGGAACGGCGGCGTGTGTCAAGCGTACGCGCGCGGGGTATGCGCTCCGTGTCGAGGCTCTCGACGCCCTACGTATCGAAGGAGGCAGCAATGGGAACAAAGATCAGCGATGTGATGACGGCTCGTCCGCGTTGCGTGACACCGGAGACGACGCTGAAGCAGGTCGCAGAGGTAATGGAGTCCGAGGACATCGGTGCAGTTCCCGTCCTCGACGGCGAGCAGCTGAGCGGGATGATCACGGATCGAGACATCGTCGTCCGCGCGGTTGCGAAGGGGAAGAATCCGGATGGGATGCCCGTCAGAGAGATCTTCTCGCGCGAAGTCGTGACCGTCGGGCCGGATGACGATCTCTCGGACGCGCTCCACCTCATGGCGACGCACCAGGTCAGGCGCTTGCCGGTCGTGGACGACGACAACCGACTCGTCGGAATCGTCGCGCAAGCCGACGTCGCGCTCGAGGCCAAGGAGAAGGACGTCGGCGAGATGGTCGGCGGAATCTCGCGGGCACCCGACGGGCCGCGCCCGATCTAGCAGGCCTCAGCGCGCAGTGAGGACGAGCGGTGAGCAGGCGACTCCGGTTGCTTCACGGACCGGGTTGCCTCTCACGTCTCGCGGAGCAACGGTCAGCGTGCGCGCGGTGACCGTCACCTGCGAGTAGCTGTAGGTGTCGAGCGCCGCGCAGCGCATCCCCATCCCGTTCGGTGGCGACGGGCTTGAAGAAGAGCGCGCCGATCGCGGTGCCCGCGCCGGGCGTGCCGAGGAAGCGGTCGATCTCCTTCGCGAACGTGTTCGTGGCGACGGGGCCGGTCACGACCTCCCACATGCCCGAGCTCTCCGGCGCGGCGCCGAGCGTCCGGAACCGCACCTCGTTGATCAGGTTCCCGTGCGTGTCGGTGGTCAGGAAGACGGCGTTCTTCACGTTCGCCTGCAGGAAGCGCAACAGCCGGTCGCGCTCGGCGGCGTAGCCCTCCCAGCGGTCGTACGGCAGCGCGTAGTACTGCTGGATCGGAACCTCGTTCACGATGACCTTCCACGTAGCGGTCGAGGCCTCGATCGCGCTCGTGAACGCGGCGTACTGACGTGCGCCGAGCATCGTGCGAGCGGGATCTTCGAGACCGGCCAGGCAGGTAGGCGGCACGGGGTTCCTGAGACCGGGCGCGAGGCTCGCGAAGGCGTTTCGCACCGCCTGTGGGGCAGTGGGCGCGAGGTCGTTGCCACACGCCTGGGTCACCTTCGCGCTGCGAAACGAGCGCTCGTCGAGAAAGAAGAGCTCGAGGTGCTTTCCCCAGCGGACGCTGCGATACAGACCGAGCCCGCCGCTGTACGCGACCGGCGAGTAGTCGCGGAACGCCTTGACGCCGGCGGCGTAGATCGCGTCTCCGTGCTCGGCGCGAGAGAAGTCGTTGACGAACTCGTGGTCGTCCCAATGGCTGTACAGGCCGGCGGACGCGCGCAGCGTCCGAAGAGCGGGAAGCGCCAGCCCGAGCTTGTACTTCGCCCACTTCTCGGCAGCGGTCTTGGCCGCGGGCATCCCGCCGACGCCGCTGTCGGAGTAGATCGTGTCGCCGAGGTTGATGTTGAAGTCGTTCCGCTCGGCCGCCATGCGCGCGTAGATCTGGAAGCGGTTGAAGCCCAGGCCGCCGCTCTCGGTCGGGGTCGCGTCGGCGTCGCCGGTGATCGCGAAGCGGATTCGGCGGTTCGCCGTTGGCCCCGGGGCGGTCCTGAAGGCGCCCGTCTCGCTGACTCGTCGCCCGCGCGTGAAGAGATACGTGTAGCGGCGACCTGAACGCAGGCCGGTGATGCGCGACTGAACCGTCAGGTCGCTCGCAGTGGAGGGTTGCAGAACTTTCGCGGCGACCACCTCCGACCCGAGCCGGACCACGAGCCGGACGTTTCCGGGCGCGGGCGCTCGCGTCCAGAGGATCGCCGACGTCGCCGTGACTTCTCCCGCGGCGACGCCGTACCGAAACGCCGGCGTCGCTCCCGTCGGCGCTGACGACGGCGACCGTGGCCAAGGCCGCGAGCGCAGCGACGACGAGGGCCCGGCGCATCGGCAACGAGTCTAGGCGAGTCTCGACCGGGTCGAAATCCTCGCGGCGCTCCTCTTCGCCGAGGAAGCGGAGAAAGAGCACGGTGAAGACCGCGAAGAAGACCACCGCTTGCTCGAACGACATCAGGATCCCGGCGAGCTGCTGATCCTCGAGCGCGGAGAGCCCCCAGAGTCGTTCCGGCGCGTCGACGTAGAAGTCGTAGACCGCATCGGGGACGAGCGCGAGGACGAGTCCGATCGGGCTCCCGAGGACGAAGGCGGCGAAGACGATTCCTGCGCGAGCTCCCGTACCGAGCCGATGCGGCGCGTCCTGCACGACGCTCCACCACATGGCCACCCCGGTCGCGAAGTAGAGGGCGTGCTCGAGATGGAGGAGCGTGTGCGGGTGCTCGAGCGCGGTGTCGTAGAGCCACGGCAGGTGCCAGAGCATGTAGTTCGCGAGCCAGAGCGGGAGCGCGACGGCGGGGTGGGTGAGCGCGCGGAAGAGCGGAGGCCCCGTGAGCGTCGCCGCGAGCGCCGGAGGGAGCCCGAGGACGACGAGCAGCGGAGCCCACTCCGCGAGAACGACGTTCTGTAGAAGGTGGATGACGAGCAGGTAGTTCATCGCGATCGTCTCGAGCGGCGTGATCGTGACGACGAGAAGGAGCACCATCGCGGTGACGAAACAGGCGATTCGCCAGCGCGGCGTGGGGAAGCTGCGGAGGGCGAGGACGTAGAGCGCCGTCATGAGGGGAACGAGGAGCAGGGCCTCCGGGTTCCACGACCACCGGTACGGGTCCACGGCGCTACGCTAACCGGGCGCGGGCGTAGCTCAGTTGGTAGAGCGTCAGCCTTCCAAGCTGAATGTCACCGGTTCGAGCCCGGTCGCCCGCTCTCACACCACGGACTCGGCGGCGGTGGGCGCTTATGCTGCGCCGACCCGCTCTCCTACCCGCCACGGAGGTGTGACATGGATCAGCCGCTCAGCGTGCGCCTCGGCGCAGAAGCGCTCGGAACGTTCCTCTTCTTCTTCCTCGGTTTCAGCGGCATCGCCGTTCTGGTCGACATCGGCCCGGCCGCGATCACATCCCTTGGCATCGCGGCAGGCTTTGGTTTCGGCCTCGCGCTGGCGATCACGGCTTTCGGGCACCTTTCCGGGGGGCACTTCAACCCCGCGGTCACGCTCGGAGCCATGGTTGCCGGGAGATTCCCGGCGCGCGACGTCGTCCCGTACTGGATCGCCCAGCTGGTCGGCGGGTTCGGGGCGGTGCTGGTGATGGCGATCGTCTACTCGTCGCAAGTGACCGACTCGTTGCAGACCGCGCCTGGCAGCGGGATCGACGACTGGGCTGCTCTCGTGCTCGAGATCGTCGCCACGGCGCTCTTCGTCATGGTGATCCTCACCGTCGCGACCGACGAGCGGGCGGCCTGGAACGGCGTCATGGCGCCGTTTCTGATCGGCCTGTTCATCTTCACCGCGGCGACGGTCGTCGGCCCTGCGTCGGGCGGATCGTTCAATCCAGCTCGCTCGCTCGACCCCGTCCTCTACAACCAGGAGTGGGGTGACGTCTGGATCTACATCGTCGGCCCGCTCGCCGGCGGAGTGCTCGGCGCCGCGATCTGGGCGTTCATCTGCCTCCGCGTGCCTCCGACTCCGGATCCCGAGTTCGAGACCGCGCGGGCGGACGAGCCGCAAACCGCGACGCGAGAGGACGAGCGCCAGCCGTAGAGCTAGCTCCCGCTCGCGGAGAAGTGCTGGTAGTCCTTCACGGACGTCCAGCGTCCGCCCCAACCCCAACCGATCGCGTCGAATGCGCGTACGAGGGCCCCGCCCTCGTACGCCATCCCGGGCCGGCGTCGCCTGCGGTCGAGGTACGGAATGCTCGCGCGATGTGACGTGCTCCCGCCCGAGACATACGGGTTCTCGATCGGGTTGATGTCGATCGCGCGGCCGTACGCGTGCTCCGACCAGCGGGTCGTCCCCTCGACGAAGCGGCAGTTGAAGGCCGAGGTGTTGTCGGCCTCGATGGAGCGGAAGTCGCTGGCATCGTAGGCGTCGACGGGAACGACCTTCCGGATCAGGAAGCGCTCGGCGTAGAGCCTTCTGAAAGCGCCGAGAACCGGGCGAGCGACGTCCTCGTGCACGATCAGGCGGCCTGTGCGGACCTTCCGGTCGAAGCCCCAGTGCGAGAACGTGAGCAGGCGAAGATCGCGCAACGCGACGGGACAACCCGGCCTCCAGGAGACTCCGGTCATCCGCTTCGCCTGAGCGGCATCGATCCGGGAGATCGTCCCTCGAAAGCCGAGCCCACCTTGTAACAGTCTGTTACTTGGAGTTTCTGCTCCGCCCGCTGGAGCGGCAGCGACGACGAACGCGGCCACGACGGCCGCGAGTGCTCCGTGTCTCACGAGTCGGGGCGGCGGGATCTGAACCCGCGACCTCTGCGTCCCAAACGCAGCGCTCTACCAGGCTGAGCTACACCCCGATCCGCACAGTCTAGGCGGATAGCCTGCCGGCCCATGGTCGATGCCCCGCTTCCCTTTCCCGGCGCGACCCAGTACGACCGCCGCGCCGGGCTCGGGTACTCGATGGCGCTCGTCGCGGCGGTCCTCTTCGCCGTGAACGGGACCGTCTCGAAGGTGGCGCTGACGGGAAGCGAGCTGACCGCGGTCGACTACACGCAGCTTCGAACGACCGGGGCATTCGTCGGGCTCGCGCTCGGGCTCGCCGTCCTGGCGCGCGACAAGCTCCGCATTTCCAAGCGCGATCTGCCGTTCCTCGCGTTCTACGGGATCTTCTCGTTCGCCGTCGTCCAGTGGCTGTACTTCGTCGCGATCGAGCGGCTGCCGATCGGGATCGCGCTCTTGATCCAGTTCTCCGGCATCGTCCTCGTCGCACTCTGGGCGCGGCTCGTGTGGCACGCGGAGGTGCGGCCTCGAGTGTGGGCGGCATTGGCGCTGACGCTCGTCGGCCTGGCCCTCGTCTCCGAGTTCTGGCTCGGTTGGACGCTCGACACCGTCGGGGTCGTCGCCTGCGTGGGCGCGGCGATCGCGCTGGCGACGTACCTCCTCGCGGGCGAGCGCGCGGTCGAGCACCGAGAACCGCTGGGCGTCCTCTGCTTCGCGCTCCTTTTCGCGTCCCTCATGTGGGCCGTCGTCCAACCGTGGTGGGAGTTCCCGACCGAAGAGCTCTCCGAGGAGATCTCGTTGCAGGGCAACCTCGATCACCTGTCTGCGCCGGTCTGGGCGCTCGCCCTCTTCACGATTCTGGTCGGCACGATCGCGTCGTTCGGGCTCTCGATCGCCGCCCTGCGCCATCTCGAGGCGACACGCGTCGGCATCACGCTGACGCTGGAGCCCGTCGTCGCGACCCTCGTCGCCTGGGCGTGGCTGGACGAGACGCTCGCGACCCCGCAGCTCATCGGCGGCGCCGTCGTGCTGACGGGCATCCTCCTCGCCCAAACGGCTCGCTGACCTCCAAGTAACAGACTGTTACAAGGCCGGCCTCGGTAGCCTGTGACCGATGGTGAAGCGTGTCCTCCTCGCGTCCCCGCGCGGCTACTGCGCAGGAGTCGAGCGCGCCGTGGAGACCGTCGAGCAGGCGCTCGAGCATTACGGAGCTCCCGTCTACGTGCGCAAGCAGATCGTGCACAACATCCACGTGGTGCGCGATCTCGAGGCGCGCGGCGCGATCTTCGTCGAGGAGGAGACCGAGGCACCCGCGGGCGCGACCGTCGTCTTCTCGGCCCACGGCGTCGCGCCGACCGTGCACGAGAACTCGACGCGGCTCGCGCACAACGTCATCGACGCGACCTGCCCACTGGTGACGAAGGTGCACGTGCAGGCTCGACGCTACGCCGCGGAGGGCTACACGATCGTCCTCATCGGCCACGAGGGGCACGAAGAAGTCGTCGGAACGACCGGAGAAGCTCCGGACGCCACCGTCCTCGTCCAGACCGTCGCCGAGGCAGAGGCACTCGACCTCCCTCCGGGCGCGAAGCCCGCGTACGTCACGCAGACGACGCTCTCGGTCGACGAGACCGGCGAGATCATCAAGGTCCTGCGCCGCCGCTTCCCCGACATCCGCGCGCCGCGCAAGGAGGACATCTGCTACGCCACGTCCAACCGCCAGTGGGCGGTGAAGGAGATGCTGCCCGAGATCGACCTGCTGCTCGTGATCGGCTCGGCCAACTCGTCCAACTCGAACCGGCTCGTCGAGACCGCGCGGGCACTCGGGACCCCCGCGTACCTGATCGACGACGAGAGCGAGATCGACTCCGCCTGGCTCGACGACGTCGAAACGGTCGGGATCACTTCCGGGGCGTCGGCGCCCGAGAAGCTCGTGAACCGCGTGTGTGACTGGTTCCGGAATCGAGGCGTAACGGACATCGAGGCCTATCGGCTCGTCGACGAGGACGTCACCTTCCGCCTCCCCGTCGAGCTTCGCCGCGAGCTCGAGCTCGCATCGCAGGGGTGATGCGCGCCCTCCTCATCGCGGGCGCCATAGCGCTGCTCGCCGCAGGTGTGGTCGGTGGCTGGTTCGCCGCGCGTGAGACCGAGGAAGCAGTGACCGTCACCGAGGCAACGACGTCGACCACGACAACGACTTCGACCGCCGAGGCAGCCGAGACGGGTCTGCCCGCGGCAGTAGAGGAAACCCGAGCCGCGCTCCTCGCCGCCGCCGAGTCCGGCGACTACGAAGCGCTCCGACCCCTCGTCCCCGCGACCGGCTTCGAGTACACGTTCGGCGGGCCCGTCGAGGGCGGTCCGGTTGCGTACTGGCAGGAGCTCGAGCGCACTTCCGTGGAGCGCCCACTCGAGACCCTGGCGGAGGTCCTCCGCATGCCGTACACGCTCTCTCGCGGGATCTACGTCTGGCCGTTCGCATACGACATCGCGGAGCGGGACGAGATCACCTCACACGAGCGCGAGCTCCTGGAGCCGCTCGGGCCGCTCGACACGCTCTTCGTCGAAGGCACCGGCTACCTGGGCTGGCGCGCGGGCATCGAGCCGGATGGAAGCTGGGTCTTCTATCTCGCCGGTGACTGATCCCTAACGTCGCACCAGAGACCGCAAGTCGTCGATGAGGCTCGGCCTCTTCGTCGGCATGGTCACGAACTCAGCCAGCCTGGAAGCCTCGTCTTCGTCGAGAGAGACCGCGGCACGAGCCGTGCCGGTCTCGTCCCAGACGCTGAAGCGTACGAGCTTCTCGGGCAGGTAGCGCGAGACGCGGAGCGCTCGCACGGGATCGGTGTCGACGCCGCGAAAGAACTCGACCAGCTTGCGCCGCTGAGGCGCCGCACACCACGGGCAGAAGCGGAACTCCTCGTTCGTCTCGCTCCCACACGCGCGACAGTGCGCCACGTTCGAAGAATACGACCGAAGCGATGTCCTGAGAAGGAGGGGTCAGGCTGAAGCCTGACCCCTCCTCGTGATCGCCAGCTCCGTGCCCTCTGCGTCGACCGACACCGCCAGCGTCTCGCGGGCGATCCAGTCCTCGTGCTCGAGAAGCTCGCGGTCCGCCTCCGGGAGCGTGAGCTCGATGCGGTCCGTCAGCTCGAGGCCGGCTTCCTTCCTCATCGAGTTGACCCGATGGATGAGATCGTAGACCCGGCCTTCGCGCCTGAGCTCGTCGTCCAGCCGCGCGTCGAGGGCGACCGTCACGCCGTCGGAGGCCGCGACCGACCAGCCTTCCTTGCCACGCCGCTCGACCAGCACCTCGTCCGCACTCAGGTCGTGCCCCGCGGCGCGGAAGCCGCCGCCCGGCAAGCTCCTCGAACTCTCCGGCTTCGAGTGCCTGGCGCAACGAGGCGAGCTCGGCGCCGAGCTTCGGGCCGAGCAGGCGTAGGTTCGGCTTCACGCGGAGCTCGCTCGCTTCGACCGTGCCGAATACGACCTCCTTCACACGGAGCTCCTCGACAAGCTCGCCCTCGTGGCTCTCGGCCAGCTTCGCGCCCTCCACGACCAGGGCTCGCAGCGGCTGTCGCAGCCCGATGCCCGCAGCCGAGCGTGCCTGACGACCCAGCTCGACGACGCGGCGTAGCTCGGCGACCTCGGCGACGAGGGTCGCGTCCGGCGCCGGCACCTCCGGCCAGCCGGTGAGGAAAACCGACTCGGGCGCGTTCTCGCAGGGCGCGGTCAGCGCGCGCCAGAGATGGTCACTGAGAAACGGCATGACCGGCGAGACGACCCGGATGCCCTGAACGAGCGCGTACCAGAGTGTCCGAAACGCTGCCTCGTCGCCATCCCAGAAGCGGCGCCGAGAGCGCCGGATGTACCAGTTGGACAGGTCTTCGACGAACTCGTCGAAACCGCGCACGACGTTGACCGTCAACCAGGTCTCGTACGCCTCGGTCGCCTCCTCGACGAAGACGTTGGTGCGGGCGACCAGCCAGCGATCGAGCGGCTGCAGCTCGCCACCCGGCCCACCGGCGAGATCGTCCCAGACGGGCTGCCAACCAGCGATGTTCGCGTAGTCGGTGAGGAACTTCACCGAGTTCCAGAGGGTCAGGAGACGTCGCTTGATCTCGTGGGCGGGGCCGTAGCCGAAGAGGAGGTTCTGATTCGGAGGCTGCGCGCTGTACTGCCAGCGCATGACGTCCGCCCCCATGCGGTCGACCGCGTCGTCGACCGCGATCGAGTTCCCCCACGAGCGGTGCATCTCGCGCCCGGTCTCGTCGAGCAGCTTCTCGTAGGTGAGCACGCGCTCGTAGGGCGAGCGGCCGGTGAGCGTCACGGACATGAACGAGATGGAGTAGAACCAGAGGCGGATCTGCTCCCGCATCTCCGAGACCCAGTTGGCCGGGAACCACTGCTCCCAGTAGGCATGGTCGGGAAGGTCGGCCGTCGTCAGCCCTTCGCCCGCTCCGGTCGCGTATCCCTGGGGCACGAACTCGGGGTTCTCCCAGCCGAGCGTCGCGAGGGGCACGATTCCCGCGTCGAGCCACGCGTCACCAACCTCCGGCACGCGGCGGACCTCCTTCCCGCAGCCTGAGCACGCGACCGCCACTCCGTCGATCCACGGGCGGTGCAGCTCCTGGAGCTGATCCAACCCGGACAGAGCCCGCTCCTCGAGCTCCGTCGCGCGACCCGATGACGGTCAGCGTGTTGCAGTCGTCGCAGGGATAGAACGGCAGCGGCAGACCGAAGTAGCGCTTGCGCGAGATGTTCCAGTCCCCCATGTTGCGCAGCCAGTCGTCCATCCGTTTCGAGTAGAAGGCCGGCGTCCACTCGACCGTGGCGTTCGCGTCGAGCATCGGCTGCCGGATCTCCTCGGCCGAGATGAACCAGTCGTCGACGACGCGGAAGACGAGCGGCGTCCCGCAGCGCCAGCAGGTCGGATAGCGGTGGACGATCTTTCCGGCCTCGCGGAGGAGTCCGCGCTCGCGAAGGTCCTGGACGACCGGGTCGGCGACCTCGTCAGAGGCGAGCCCGTCGAACCCGAAGCCGGGAAGCATGCGCCCGGCCTCGTCGAGCGGCGCGAGCACGGGGAGGTCGTGGATCCGGGAGAGCTCGAAGTCCTCGGCGCCCGCGCCCGGAGCGATGTGGACGATGCCCGTCCCCTCGTCCAGAGCGACGTCGTCCCAGGGGATCACTCGATGAACGACTCCCTGCTGAGCCGGGAGATGGTCGAACGGCCCTTCGTACTCGAGGCCGACGAGCTCACCACCGAGGGCGCTGCGGACGAACGACTCGTCGGGAAAGAGCGCGGTCGCGACCCAGTCGCCGTTCTCGCGCAGGCCGTAGTCCGCGGTCGGGTTGACGGCGGCAGCGACGTTGGCCGGAAGCGTCCACGGTGTCGTCGTCCAAACGGAGAGCGCCTCGCCTTCGCGCCCCGCGAGCGGAAACCGGACGTAGAGCGACGGATGCTCGAGCTCCCGGTACTCGCCGGCGAAGATCTCGTGCTGGGAGATCGAGGTCCCGCAGCGCGGGCACCACACGGTCGAACGGTGGCCCTGATAGAGCCAGCCGCGTTCGTGGACGGTCTTCAGAAACCGCCAGATGTACTCGATGTTCGTGTCGGTGAAGGTGTAGTAGTCCGCGTCCCAGTCCATCCACATGCCGAGGCGCGTGGACTGCTCCGTGATGACCTCGGAGAACTTCGCCACCCGCTCCTTGCACCGCTCCGCGAACTCGGCGAGCCCGTACTCCTCGATCTCGCGCTTCGAGTTGAGCCCGAGCGCCCGCTCGACCTCGACCTCGACCCAGAGGCCCTGGCAGTCGAACCCGTTCTGGTAGCGCTGGTCGAAGCCCCGCAGCGCCTTGTAGCGCTGGAAGACGTCCTTGAGCGTCCGCCCCCAGGCGTGATGGACGCCCATCGGGTTGTTCGCCGTGATCGGGCCGTCCACGAAGCTGAAGCGCGGGCCGCCCCGGTTCAGCTCGCGGAGCTTCTCGAAGGTCCCCTCGCGCTCCCAGAGCTCGAGGATCTCGAGCTCGAGATGGTTATGGTCCGGCTTGTCCGGGAAGGATGGGAACATACGCGCCACCAGTCCAGTGTATGAGCCGGCCGGCAGGAGGCTTCAGGGAAGGGTTTCGGCCTGCGAAGCGTTGAAGCGTAGGCATTACGTTCATACGGAGAAAGGAATCAGAGACTCAATGTCAATCGCAGTGACAGAAGCGACGTTCGAGGATGAAGTGTTGAAGAGCGAAACCCCGGTCCTCGTGGACTTCTGGGCCGAGTGGTGTGGGCCGTGCCACGCAGTGGCGCCCGTTCTCGACAAGATCGTCGAGGAGCGCGGCGACGAGCTCAAGCTCGTCAAGGTCAACATCGACGAGGAGCAGGCGCTCTCACAGCGCTACGGGGTCATGTCGATTCCGACGATGATCCTGTTCAAGGACGGCGCGCCCGCCGCCGCCGCGGTCGGAGCGCAGCCGAAGTCCGCGCTCGAGCGCACGCTCGGCCTGGCTGCATAGATATCGCGCCCGACTTCCGTCGGGAGGCGTATCCTGGTAAGAAGAACGTTGCAACACGTTTCGAGGCTTCCCCCTCCCCTCCCCTAACCGAAGGGCCGGCATCCGGCCCTTCGGTATTTCATGGGGGGAAACCTACGGTTTCCCCCCATGGGCCCCCCTTCCCTTTGCGTTGGGTCAAGGCAGCGTTGCTCGAGGCCTACGGGCGAATGAATCGCCCTTCGGCCAGCGGATGCGGCGTCGACTCGGTTCGGCTTGGCCCGTGTAGGGGCGAGGCATGCCTCGCCCTCGTCTGGGCTTAGCTTTCGGCTGATTTCGAGGAGTGCAGGAACTGTGCTACCCACCGGAACGCGCACTCTTCTGGGGGCGGGGGCGCGTCTCGGGGGAACCAGCGAAGCTCCGAGACGTCGTCCGCTGGAGCCGGATCGCCCGACACTATGCGCGCCTCCCAGACGAGGTTGAGCACGCTCGTCGCCTCGGGGTCGTCTCCGTACGTGTCCACGTAGGTCCCGAGGAACTCGCCCGGCTCGACCTCGAGGCCGGTCTCCTCGACGAGCTCGCGCCTGAGGCCGTCGAGCGGATGCTCGCCCTCGTCGAGAAAACCCCCGAGCGTGTCCCAGAGACCGGCGTCGGGATCGTGCGCGCGGCGCGCGAGCAGCATGCGTCCTGCGTCGTCGACGACGAGTGCGGACACGGCGGGTGCCGACTTGGCGTAGTGAACGAGCCCGCACTTCTCGCACTCGACGCGAGCCTCTCGTACGGCCAGTTCCGACGCACAGCGAGGGCAGTAGCGCCAACCGGCCAGGATGCCCATCGGGGTACCGTACTTCGCGTGTCGCCTCGCCATGTTCCCGCATCCGTGACCGAGCTCGCGCAGGTCGGCCTGCTCCAGTCGCTGCCGGGCGAGACGCTCGCGAAGCTCGCCGACCGGATGCAGCGCGAGGACGTCGCCTCGGGCACCGTCCTCGTCCGCGAAGGTGACCCCGGCGACCGTTTTTACGTCTTGCTCGCGGGCGTCGCCGGCGTCTCGCAGCAATCGATGGGCGAGCGACGGATCCTGCGTGCCGGGGAGTTCTTCGGCGAGGTCGCGCTCGTGATGAACGTGCCCCGAACGGCGACGGTGACCGCGATGACGCCCTGTGTGGTGGCAAGCTGCGACCAGGCCGCCTTCGACGAGTTGCTGCGGCCCCTCTTCGCCGAGGACGGCGGCGGAACCGAGAGTCAGGCTGAAGCCTGACCCCCGACCCGTGGTCGTCGTCAGACCCGTGGAGTCCTCGAGCTCGGTCACACGTCGTCGGACAGCACGGGCCAGGCTTCCTTCGCCCAGTCGTCGAACTCGCGATCGGTCAGCGCCGCGCACGCGACCCGCGCCTCCGGATCGACCCAGAGGAACGTTCCGGAGCCGCCGAAGTGCCCGAATGCCCGGGCGGACGTCCTCGTGCCCATCCACGTGGGCGGACGGGTGTTGAGCTGGACGCCAAGACCCCAGTCGAGCGGGTCGAAGCGACCGTAGTCGGGCAGCACGCCTGTGAGCCCGGGAAAGTGCACCGCGGTCATCTCGTCGAGCGTCTCCTGCGCGACCAGCCTCGGGGAGAGAAGCTCGGAGGCGATCGCGAGCACGTCGTCGAGCGACGCGTGCATGCCCGAGCCGGGATCGCCCTCTGGGTCGAGAGCGATCCCGAGCGGCTTGCAAACACCCGAGCGCACGTAGTCCGCGAACGGCATCTCGGCGCGCATCTCCAGGTGTGCCGCGAGCACGCGGAAGGCCTCGTTCGAGTAGATCCGCCGTCTCCCCGGCATGGCGATCGGCTCGCTCCCCTCGAACGGGAGTCCCGATGCGTGCGCGAGCAGATGCCGCACGGTCGAGCCGGGCGGCCCGGCCGCCTCGTCCAGGTCGACGACGCCCTCCTCGGCCGCGATGAGCACAGCCAGGGCACTCACCGGCTTGGAGACGGAAGCGAGCCGGACAGCGCGACGCGTGTCTCCGTGGGAATGCACTTCGCCGTCGGCGGTGACCACTCCGGCCGCGGCGAACGAGACCGGCCAGCTCTCGATCTGGCGGAGGGCCTGCACGCCGCGCGATACTAGACGGCTCATGGAACGGCGCACGATCTCCGGGCACTCGCCCTACGAGGCGATCATGGGCTACTGCCGCGCGGTCGTCGTCGGAAAGCACGTCTACGTCGCAGGCACCGCGCCGATCCAAGCCGACGGCTCACCTCCGCCCGAGGACTCGTACGAGCAGGCGAGACTCTGCTTCCAGATCATCGGCCGCGCGCTGGAGAGCGCGGGCGCGTCGTTCGAGAACGTCGTGCGGACGCGGATGTACGTCACCGACCCGGCCCACTTCGAAGGCATCGCGCGCGCGCACGGCGAGGTGTTCCGCGACATCCGTCCCGTGAACACGACGGTCGTCACGGCCCTCATCGACCCCGCCTGGAAGGTCGAGATCGACGTGGACGCGATTCTTTCGTGACGGGGAAGCAGGCCTTTCCGCCCTCGATCACCGGCAAGGGCGCAGTCCACGAGGGCAGCGTTCTCGACCACGCGTTCGGCAAGGGCGATCCCTACACCCTCGGAGTCGAAGAGGAGTACCAGCTCCTCGACGGAGAGAGTCTCGACCTCGTTCAGCACATCGAGACGATGCTGGACGCGGTCTCGGGGCACGAGCTCGAGGAGCGCATCAACCCCGAGCTGATGCAATCGGTGATCGAGATCACGACGCCCGTCTGCCGCACGGCGGCCGACGTGAGCCGTGAGTTGCTCAAGCTGCGCCGCTACGTGACCGAGGTCGCGCACGGCAAGGGCCTGCGGGTCGGCTCGGCGGGCACGCACCCGTTCAGCCTCTTCGAGCGGCAGCGGATCACGGCAAAGGACCGCTACCGGGCGCTGATCGACCAGATGCAGTACATCGCCCGGCGCGAGCTCATCTTCGGGATGCACGTGCACGTCGCCGTCGACGATCCCGAGAAGGCGATCAAGGTCGTCAACGGCCTGCTCCCCCAGCTCGGCCCGCTGCTCGCGCTCTCGGCGAGCTCGCCGTTCTGGCGCGGCGAGCCCACGGGCCTCGCTTCGAGCCGGCAGATGGTCTTCTCCGCGTTCCCGCGCTCGGGGCCACCGCCCCGCTTTCGCGACTACGCGGACTACGCCGAGGTCGTCGGCCAGCTGGAGAAGTCCGGCTGCATCGCCGACTACACGAGCATCTGGTGGGACATCCGGCTGCATCCGCGGCTCGGCACCGTGGAGATCCGGATCTGCGACGCGGTCACGCGAGTCGAGGACGCCGTCGCCATCGCCGCGTACTGCCAGTCGCTCGTCAAGCATCTCTCCGAGCGCTACGACGCCGGAGAGCAGATCCCGTCGTACCACCGCATCCTGACGACCGAGAACAAGTGGCTGGCTGCAAGGTACGGGCTGGAGGCACCCGTGATGGATCTCGGGTCGGGTCGGCGCAACCGTATTCCGGTGGCGCGCCTCGTTCGCAGGACGCTCGCCACGATCGCACCGCACGCGCGCGAGCTCGGGTGCGACGGGGAGCTCGAGGGCATCCGGGACATCCTCTCCCGCGGCTCGAGCGCGGACCGCCAGCTCCGCATCTACAACACGAATCGCGACATCGTCGAGGTCGCCCGCGAGATCGCGGACGCGACCGAGGCGGTGCCGGCTGTGGCTCCGGTCTAGCTAGCCACTAGTGCCTGTGCACGACGAACGATCGGGCGTTCATGCTCGCAAGCTGCTCGCCGCCAAGGCGTACGGTCAGCGCATCGTGGCGGAGCCGCAGGCGTAGGCGCATCTGCTCGGGCTCCCCGAGCTTCAGCGGAAGGTCGATGCAGAACGCCTTGCGCCGTGCGGTGTCGAGCGCGTGCACGAACGGCTTCCCGTTTCGGCGCGCGTAGAGCGTGTACGCCCAGCGGCCGTCCGGGGTCGTCGCCCGCGTCGCCGGCTGGCCGCCCATGATCGCCTTGCTGACGAGCCGGTCGATCACGGCGTTCGGCAGCAGGCGCCCGGCCGCGAGGTCGTAGGCGCGAACCCGGTAACGAGGGCTCGGGCCGGCCGAGATGTGCTCGACGAGATAGAGCCTGGTGCCGTCGGGCGAGAGCGCATCGAAGGACCACGAGCCCCGCAGCTCCACCCGGCGGTACGGGTTCAGGTTCTTCGCCCTGAGCGCGAGGAAGCGGGTCGTGCCCGCCTCTCCCGGAAGAGGCCCGTAGGAGGCGACGACGAGCGTCCGTCCGTCGCCGGAGAGACCGGCCGTCGTCCCGTCGTAGGCGACGAGCGGTACACCGTAGAAGCCACGTAGCGCGCGTGAGCGCAAGACCCGGCCGCCTTGCACCGAGATGGCGGCGACAACGGTCGACTTGGCCGTCCCGAGCGTGACGTAACGAACGTCTCCCGCGGGAGCGCGAACGCCTTCCCAGCCGTAGTCGAGCCCGGGCGAGTAGGGCGATCCGTTCGCGCCTCCCGCGCCCGCGACGATCGCGGCGAGCATCGCGAAGACTGCGACGAGAGTTGCCAGAGACTTCATGAGAACCTCCTTCAGGTGGCGAGGATGCAGGCGTCGTGAGCCGCTTGCGCGACTCGGCGGGCAACGCGGACACTTCCGTTCCGGTCGAGCAGGCTCACGGTCCCGTCGCCGAGCGACGGCGTGACGACCCGACCCCAGCCGAAGGTCACGTTGTAGGAGCCCACCGCTACCCGTGTCTCGCTCACGAGGTCTCCGTCGAGGCGGTGCCGGTGCACGACGCCGTCGTCGCCGCAGGCGACGAAGACCTTCTGCCGCGCGAAGGTGACGTGTTGCGGAGGAGCGCCGGAGGCGAGTACACGTGAGGGGCGGCCGTCCGGAGCGGTAGAGCGCGACGCGCCGTTCCGAGCCCGAGGTCACCCAGACGGTCCGGCCGTCGGGAGCGAACACGACGTCGTGGGCGAGAAAGGGCGGTTCGATCGTGCGCTCGAACCGGGGGCGGCGAGGATTGCCGTTGTCGAGCACCGCGATCCGGGTCGCCGCGGTCCCGAGGGACGTCCAGAGCGTCCGGCCGTCGATGCTGATTCCGATGTGCCGAGCGGGGCCGGGAACGCGGGTACGAGCAAGGATCCGCCCGCGCACGGCGTCGACCGTGACGAGTTCCTCGGCCGCCGAGTCGGTGACGTACACGAGATCGGTGCTCGGGTGGACGGCGGCGTACCGCGGCGATTCGAATCCGTCGAGCTCGGCGCGAATTCGTCGCGGAATCGCGTCGATCAGCGTTACGAGACCGTGCTCGGTGTGCGCGACGACCGCCGTGCGCCCGTGGACGGCCTCGATGCTGCGCGGGCCGGGAGCCGTCCGGATCCTGGCGATCGTCTTCCCCGAGCCGAGCTCGACCAGGACGACGTGACTTTCCAGGTCGGCCGTCACGAACGCCACGCCTGCTCCGCCGAGGCGGCCGGCGAGCGCGTGCGGATCGACCGCGAGCGCAAGCGATGAAGCGAAGGAGCCCGAGACGAATTCGCGGCGGTTCACGATCTATCTACGCCGGCGAGGCTCGTCGAGGTCCGCGGGACCTCCGAGCACGTGCACGTCGTATCTCGAGCATGGACCTCCCGGACAGGTCTCGTCGTAGTCTGGGCACGGGATGCGCACCGCTCGCGACGAGCGCGCCCGCGTGCGCGGCGCGCAGGAGGGATCGGTCTCCGATCTCGAGGCCCTGTTCCGGACGCACTGGCCGCGCGCGTACCGCGCCGCCTACCTCGTCACCCACGACGCCGCTGCCGCGGAGGACATCGCGCAGGAGTCGTTTCTCGCCGCGTTGCGCGCGCTCGACCGCTTCGACCGGCGCCGGCCGTTCGGTCCCTGGCTGCACCGGATCGTGGTCAACCGCGCGATCGATTGGACTCGTGCGCGGAGGCTGCGCGCCGAGGTCGAGCTCACGGACTCGTTCGACGCGCCGCCGCCGCACGACGTCGCCGGGCGAGGACGTCCTGGTCGCCCTCGCGCGCCTTCCGCCGGAGCACGGGCGGTCGTCGTGATGCGCTACCTGCTCGAGTTCACGCCGGGCGAGATCGCGGAGGCGCTGGGCCTTCCACGCGGCACGGTGAACTCCCGGCTGCGCCGAGGACTCGATTCGTTGGAGCGAGAGCTGTGAAGCGCGAGCTCGAGCGCGTCGACATCCCCGGCGAGCACGACGCCCGGCAGCGGGCCTGGAGCGTCGTGGAGGCGGCGTTCACGGAGCGCGCTCCCGTGTCTCGCCCTTCCCATTGGCCCCGCGTTGCCGCTGTCGCCCTGGCGGTCGGCGCGCTCGTCGCCGCGACGATCAGCTCCCCCGGTCGCGCCGTTCTCGACGAGATCCGCGAGGTCGTGGGCGTCGAGCGCGCGCAACCCGCTCTTTTCTCGTTGCCGGCACCGGGCAGGCTGCTCGTCGCGTCCGACGCAGGAGTCTGGGTGGTCTCCGAGGACGGCTCGCGACGGCTGCTCGGCGACTACCGCGAGGCTTCCTGGTCGCCCTTCGGGCGGTTCGTGGCAGCAACGCGCGAAAACGAGCTCATTGCGCTCGAACCGGATGGACAGATCCGGTGGACGCTCTCCCGGCCGGGCGTCAAGTCTCCACGTTGGGCCGGGAGCGAGACCGACACGCGTATCGCTTATGTCGACAGAACCGGTATTCGCGTCGTTGCAGGAGACGGCACGAGAGATCATCTCTTGGTTCCCGGCGCCCGTGGGCCGCTCGCCTGGCTGCCCGGGAGCCAGTTCAGGCTCGCCATCGTGCAGCCCGACGGAGACATCGCTCTCGTCGAGGCCGACTCCGGGCGCGTCATCTGGCGTACGAGACCCCCCGGTGCGGTCGCCGATCTCGAATGGACGTCGGACGGCCGCCAGCTCGCGGCCCGGCTTCGTCGCTCGCCGACCGACGACCTCGTCATCTACAGGCAAAACGGCATGCCGTTCACGGGTATCCGCGTTCCCGCCGGCAGCGTCACCGCTGCAGCGGCTCGTCCTGGCAGTCACGCCCGCGCTGTGGCGATTCGCCAGGGCGGCCACTCTCGGCTCTCGGTGACGGACGCGCGGAACGCCCTTCTCTCGGGGCCCGGCCGATTCGACGACGTCGTGTGGTCGCCCGACGGCCGCTGGTTGCTCGTCACATGGCCGGCGGCGGAGCAATGGGTCTTCATCCGGGCCGCAGAGCTTCGGCGCATACGCGCCGTCTCCAAGATCGCACAGCAGTTCCGTTCAGGCTCGTTCCCGCGCGTCGAGGGCTGGTGCTGCGCGCCCTGACTAGGCTGCACGCGTGCTCGGCCCCGGCGACAGCGTTCCCGAGGTTCACGTCTGGACGGCGCCGCGCGAGGAGTCTCGCCCGCTCCGACAGGTGCTCGGAGCCGGGTACACGCTTCTCTGCTTCTACCTCTGGGACTGGTCGCCCACGTGAACGAACGAGGTGCTGCTCCTGCGTGACAGGAGCGACGATCTGGCCCGGGTCGGCGTGCGGCCGCTCGCGATCTCGCGCGACTCCGTGTGGTCGCACGCGGCCTGGGCCGGGACGCTCGGCGTCGACGTGCCGCTGCTCTCCGACTGGAACGGCGAGGTCGCGCGCGCGTTCGGGGTGGCGGTCGAGCTCGGCGGGATGCAAGACGTCGCGGCGCGCTCCTCGTTCCTGATCGAGGACGGCGAGACGATCAGGGCGGCGTGGATGCTCGGGCGGGAGCTGCCCGACCTCGACGAGGTCATCGCCACGGCGACGAACCTTCAGGCGTGACCCGCTTCCAGCGTCAGCGGGACTCGGGAGAGGAGCAGCGGGCGACGACGCTCGAGCTGTTCTACGACCTGGTCTTCGTCTTCGCGATCACCCAGGTCTCGCACCTGCTCCTCGACAACCTGACGTGGCAGGGCGCAGGACAGGCGGCGCTCGTGCTGCTCGTCGTCTGGTGGGCCTGGAACTACACGACCTGGGTGACGAACGAGCTCGATCCCGACTCGATCGCGGTCCGCCTGCTCCTGATGGGAATCATGCTCGGCAGTCTCGTGATGGCGGTCGCGATTCCGGAGGCCTTCGGTGCGCACGGGCTGCTCTTCGCTGGCGCATACGTCGCGATCCAGGTGGGTCGCCACCTCTTCCTGACCTTCGCCTCGGCGGATGCCGGAACGATCGAGCGGGAGCGGGCAGGACGCATCCTCACGTGGCTCGTGGCGGCCGGCATCCTCTGGATCGCCGGAGGGTTCGCGGAGGGATCGGAGCGCACTGCGCTCTGGATCGCTGCTCTCACCATCGACTACGCCGCGCCGTTCGCGCTCTTCTGGGTGCCGGGTCGGCCACGGCTCTCGGAATCCTCGTGGGACGTCGAAGCCGCCCACTTCGCCGAGCGCTTCCAGCTCTTCGTGATCATCGCCCTCGGCGAGACGATCGTCATCACCGGCACGACGACGTCCGAGCTCGACCTCGACCTCGCCGTCGTCTCCGCGTTCGTGCTCGCCTTCCTCGGCACGGCGGCTCTCTGGTGGCTGTACTTCAGCTACGTCTCGACCATCGTGCAGCGCCGGCTCGAGCTGGCGTCGAACAGCACGCGCATCGCGCGCGACGCCTACACGTACCTGCACGCCGCGATCGTGGCCGGCATCGTCCTCTCGGCGGTCGGGGACGAGCTCGTGATCGCGCACCCGACGGAGGTGCTACCGGGCTCCGAGCTCGCGACCGTGGTCGCAGGACCCGCGCTCTACCTGCTCGCCCATGTCGCCCTGCGCCTGCGGATGACCGGCACGATCAGCGTGAAGCGCCTGACCGGTGCGCTCGCGTGCGTCGCGGTTGCCGGCGTCGGCCTGTTCGCGCCCGCACTGGTCGTGGCCGCGCTCCTGGTGGGGGTGCTGGTCACCGTGATCGTGGTCGAGCGGATCGCCGAGCTGCGCCGCCGCGGTCGCGGCGAGCCGTCCCCGCTCGAGCGGCTGGAAGCCTCGCCCTCGTCGTAGCTCCGAGCGCGCTCACTACGATCGGCGCGTGCACCTCGGGGTCATCCTGCCGAACTTCGGCGAGGGCTCCTCGCCCGCTGCGATCCGGCGCGTTGCGGAGGCCGCGGAGGAGCTCGGGTTCGACTCCGTGTGGGCGACCGAGCACATCATCGTCGGGCCGGAGGCGGCGGATCCGTACGGTCGCGTGTACGCACCGCTCGTCACGCTCGGCTGGATCGCGGGCTTCACGGAGCGCGTCGCGCTCGGAACCTCGATCGTTCTCGCTCCCGCTCCATCACCCGATCCACCTCGCGAAGGAAGCGGCCACGTTGCAGGAGCTCTCCGGCGGCCGGCTGCTGCTCGGGCTCGGGATGGGGTGGCACGAGGACGAGTTTCGGTTCATGGGCGTTCCGTTTCGCGGTCGCGGTAGACGAGGCGACGAGTCGATCCGGCTGATGCGGGCGCTCTGGAGCGGCGAGCGCGAGTTCCAGGGGGAGACCTGGTCGTTCGAGAACGCGACGTTCGGGCCACTGCCCGAGCCGTTTCCGGAGCTCTGGATCGCCGGAGGCTCTGCGCCGGCACTTCGTCGCGTACTCGAGCTCGGGGACGTCTGGCATCCGAGCAGGAGCGGCGATGCCGAGCGCGTGCGCCGTTTCAAGCAGGCGCATCCAGAGGTGCCCGTCGTGCCACGTACAAGAGTGGATCTCGTGGACGATCTGCTCGCAGCGGGGGCCGACGGTGTCGTCGTCACGCTCTCGGACGAGAACGCCATGCGCGAGTTCGTCGCGCGCTATCGCTAGCGCAGCGGAAGCTTGCCGCGCGACTCGGCGCTTGACCAGCTTCCAGGCCAGCCACCCGATGAGCGCGTATAGCGCCATTGCTTCATGCCTGGTTCTTCCCGCACGGCGCTGCGCGGAAACGCGGCGCTCTCACATGCCCATGGCGTGGTACCCGGCATCGACGTACAGCGTCGTTCCGGTCACGTTGCGTGCGTCCTCGGAGAGGAGATAGGCGCCGGCTCCGCCGCAGTCCTCCGCCTCGATGGGGCGATGCAATGGGGCTCGTTCCTCGAACATCGCCTCCATGGTCGTGAAGCCGGCGATCGAGCGGGCGGCAAGCGTGCGGACCGGACCCGCGGAGATCGCGTTCACGCGGATGTTCTTGAAGCCGAGATCCCACGCGAGGTAGCGCACCGAGGCGTCGAGGGTGGCCTTGGCGACTCCCATGACGTTGTAGTGGGGCACCGCGCGCTCGCCGCCGAGGTAGGTCATCGTCACGATGGAGCCTCCGCCCCGCGCCTCCATCAGCGGCTCCGCGGCCCGCGCGCAGGCGACCAGAGAGTACGCGCTGATGTCGACCGCCATCCAGAAGCGGTCGCGAGGCGTGTCGATGAAACGGCCCTCGAGATCCTCGGCCGCAGCGAACGCGACCGAATGGATCAGCAGGTCGAGGCCGCCGCCGAAGGCGTTCTCGACCTCGGAGAAGACGCGTGCGAGGTCGTCGTCGGATCGCACGTCGCACTCGGTGACGAGCGGGCTCGAGACCGTCTCTGCCAGGTCGCGGACGTTCTTCTCGATCCGCTCTCCCTGGTACGTGAAGGCGACCTGCGCGCCTTCGTCGGCGAGTCGGCTTGCGATCGCCCACGCGATGGAGCGCTTGTTGGCGACACCCAAGACGAGCGCCTGCTTCCCCTCGAACCTCCCGGCCACCCGGCGATCCTAAACGGATACGCTCGGCCGGCGATGGCCGGTGGGCGGGTAGCCGTGGTTACAGGGGCGTCCTCGGGGATCGGGGAGGCGACCGCCCGCGAGCTTGCACGGCGTGGCTGGCACTGCGTGCTGGTCGCGCGGCGCGCGGACCGGCTCGAGTCGTTGGCGAGTGAGATCGGCGGCGAGTGGGAGATCTGCGACGTCTCCGACCGAGAGCAGGTCAACGAGGTCGCGGCGCGGGTCCTGGAGAGACATCCGGCAGTGGGGCTCCTCATGAACAACGCGGGGATGCCTGCTCGCGGGAGCTTTCTCGAGATCGATCCCGAGTTGATCGAGCGGGTGATCGACGTGAACTACCTCGGGGGCGTGTGGTGCCTCCGGGCCTTCCTGCCCGGGTTGCAGGCTGCGGCTCGAGGCGGGTCGGGGTCGGGGTCGGGGTCGGGCGGAGCGCACGTCGTGAACCTCGTCTCCGTCGCCGGCACGGTCGCGTTCGCGCCGGCGGGCGCGTACGCCTCGTCGAAGCACGCGCAGCTTGCCTTCTCCCGCTCGACCGCAGCGCTCCTGCGCGGAAGTGGGATCGGCGTGCTCACGGTCATGCCCGGCTTCGTGGAGACGGAGGGCTTTCCGCAGCACTCCGTGCTCTCCAGCCGCCTCCTACGACGCTTCGTGATCGAGCCGGACGAGGTCGCGGCCAAGATCGTCGACGCCGTCGAGAAGGGGAAACGCGAGATCACGGTGCCCTGGTTCCCGTATCGGTGGATCGCGATCGCGCAGGCGCTCCTGCCGAGCGTCTTCGCCCGATTCGTCGGCGCGTCGGGCTATCGCAAGGGCGTCTGAAAACCAGGGTCTGACCCTGGACGTGTCCGCAACGGACGGTTGCAAGTGCGCCGAAAGCGCGCCCATCTGTCCACAGCGGTTGGAATCACCTTCGCGCACCGCTTTCATGAAAGTGCGATGCCTCGGGTGCTCCGAACCACACTTCCGGACGGCTACTTCCACGTGATCTCACGAGGCGTCGACGGGTGCGAGATCGTCCGAGACGACATCGACGAGAAGGATGTTTCTCGCGCATTTGCGCACGTCAGTCGAGCGCTATCGCTGGATCGTCCATGCCTTCTGCCTGATGACGACGCACTATCACGTCGTCGTTCACTCCAGGAGAATCGACCTCTCGCGTGGGATTCAGCGCCTGAACGGCCGATACGCGCAGCTGTTCAACGAGCGCCATGTGCGTTTCGGCCACCTCTTCGCCGACCGCTTCACGTCCAAGCGTCATCGAGGGAGAGCGGTATCTCCACGAAGCTGTCGAGTACGTCGTCGAGAATCCGGTGCGCGCGGGGATCTGCGACTCGGCAGAAGACTGGCCGTGGGCTCATAGCCGCTACGGATCGGCACTAGGACGAGGCGGGGCCCTATGGCCCGGACTTGCGGGCTACGTACCAGCCGACCTCGATCTCGAAGACCGAGCCAGGGGCGAGCCCGCGCAGGCGCTCCCGCTCTTCCTCCGGGACTTCGGCCAGCTCCAGGCGCTGCTCGAGGTCGACTTTCTCACGGGTCACCTCCTGCGAGATGAGCACGAGGTCGTTCGCGTCCAGGAACCCGTGGATGTCGGCGTCCGGAAGAAGTCGCTGATGGCTCGGATCGCGGAGTCGCTCGAATCGATCCATCTCGAGGCTGCGCAGGGGATCGACCGAACCGAGCTGGTCCGCGATGAAGACCCGGCCTCCTGGCCGCGTGACGCGCACGAGCTCGGAGACCGCCAGCTCGGGGCGGCGCACATGATGGAGCACTCGAAGACAGCCGGCGATGTCGAACGTCGCGTACCCGAACGGCAGCGCCGTCGCGTCGCCCTCGACGAACCGTACGTTTACGGGAGCAAGCTCCCGACCGGCGTCGAGATAGTCGAGCCGCGTGTCGACCGCGACGACCTCGCCCACATAGGGAGCGAGCGCCAGGGCGAGCGAGCCGGTGCCGGAGCCCGCGTCGAGTGCGACCTCGTTCCCGGTGAACGGCCCGAGCAGCCGGCGCATTCGCTCACCGAGCTCGGCCGCACGCGCCTCCTGCAGCGCGAGCCGTAGCCGCACGCTCATGGCGACTCCCTTGCCACGAGGGAACGAGCGAGCTCGAGAGCTTGCTCGCGAGTGGAGATCGTTCCGGCTGCGCGCTCCTCGTCGATGATCGCGAGGATACGTCCGATCTCGGGACCCGGTGCCAGGTTCAGCTCGTCGCCCCGCACGAGGGGCTCTCGCGGATCGGCGCGCCGGGCCTGCTCCACCGCCTCCGACAGCTCCGAGGCGCCGAGGAATGCGAGTGCCTCCTGCGCCCACGGCTCGGTCGCCCTCCGAAAGCGGTGAATCGCCCGCGGTGACTCGTCCTCGGGCCGACGCGCCCGGAGCAATGCGGCCGCGTATCTGCGCTGCTCACGTGAGATCGGGAGCCGTCGAAGGCGCTGCCCGAAGACGGCGACCAGACGAAAGTCGGGATCGTCGTGCGCCTCCAGCGGTCCGCCGAGAGACCCACCCAGCGCATCGAGCAGTCCGACCTCGTCGAGCCGGCGATAGCCGGCCGGAGACAGGCGACGGAGCTCGCCGAGCACGCGTTCGCCGGCAGATTCCGTGACGAGCGCGGAAGACGAACGAAGCAGAGCCTCCGTCTGCTCGTCCAATCGGAAGCCCAGCTCGTCCTCGAGCCGGACGGCCCGAAGAAGCCGTAGCGGATCGTCGACGAAGACCGTCTCGGTCACGGCTCGGACGATGCCGGACTCGAGGTCTGCCCGACCGCCGTGCGGATCATGGACATCGTCACCCCCGACCCGAATGGCGATCGCGTTGAAGGTGAAGTCGCGCGTCGCCAGATCGGCGTCGATCCCCCCTGGAAGGGGTGTGAAGTCGACGGTTTCGACAGTCCCTTCCGTGACCACGCGCCAGGCTCCATGGCGCTCGGAGAGCGGAAACGGAGCGCCGCCGAAACGCTTCGCGAAGCGTTTCGCAGCAGCCCTCGGCTCGCGGCAGGCGACGTCGACGTCGAGCACGGGTCGCCCGAGCAGCGAGTCTCGGATCGCGCCGCCGACGATCCACGCCTCCTCGCCCGCGAGGACCTCGGCAACCCGAGCGTCCTTCATGCCTTGGTCACCCGCCGAGCGCGAGCAGAGCTGGTGTCGAGCCTCGTGGCGATCTCGTATCCGATCGTCCCGGCGACGCGTGCGTGCTCCTCGATCAGGACGCCGTCACCGACCAGCGTGACCGGAGTGCCGATGGTCACCTCATGGTCGAGCTCGACCGCGATCGCATCCATCGAGACCGTTCCCACGACGCGTCGCCGCTCACCGTCGACGAGAACCTCCGTACCCGTCATGTCGCGCCTGAAGCCGTCCGCGTAACCGACCGGCACGACTCCGATCCAGGTCGGCTCGTCCGCGACGTACCGCCGCCCATAGCCGGTGCTGTCGCCGGGCTCGAGGCGTTTCGCGAGCGCGACGTACGACTCCCACCGCAGCGCGGGCTCGAGACCGTCCAACGCCGGATCGCTTCCGAAGGGGGAGATGCCGTACAGGGCGATGCCGCAGCGAACCGCATCGAACGACGCGGGTGGATAGCGCAACGTTCCTGCGCTGTTCGCCAGATGACGAACGAGCGTGTCGTCGAGGTCCGCGGTTGCCTCGCGAAAGCGCTCGACCTGCAGTCCCGTGAAGTCGGCATCCGACTCGGCAGCAGCGAGATGGCTCATGACGCCGACGACGCCTCTCGTCGGAGCGGGGAGCTCGGACAGGCCCCATCTGCCCATGCCCGTGTCGATCTTCAGATGCAGAGGGACACCATCGGGAATCGGTCCGCCGGAGAAGACGAGCTCGAGCCGCGCCGAGCTCGCCACGCCCAGCTCGCGGTCGTTGGCCGGGCCCATGACGATGACGCGTGCGTCGTCGAGAGCCGGGACCGCCCGGAGCTCGAGCGCCTCGTCCACCGTTGCCACGCAGAGTGCAGACGCTCCTCCGCGAAGCGCAGCGTGCGCGACGTCGGCCGCGCCGTGGCCGTACCCGTTCGCCTTTACGACGGCCCACAGCTCGGCGCCTCCGGCGGCACGCAGAAGCGTCTCCGCATTGCGCCGGATGGCGCCGAGGTCGAGCGTGAAGCTCGAGCGCTCCACGGCGGGTCAGCCTTCGAGGGCCTGCGGGAGCAGGTCGAGAAGGTCGCTCGCGACGAGTCCCGTGCGGTGGGGCGCGAGCTGTGCAGCGCGGCCGTGCGCGACGGCGGCGGCCGCGGCCGCGAGCACGGCGTCCAGACCTTTCGCGAGGAACGCAGCCGTGATGCCGGTCAGCACATCGCCGGTTCCGGCGGTCGCGAGAGCGGGTGGACCGAGATCGCAGACGATCGCACCGCTTCCGGGTGCGACGACGATCGTGTCGGAGCCCTTGAGCAGGACGACGGCGCCAAAACGCTCCGCAGCCTTCCGGGCGGCCTCGAGCCGGTGGGCGCCGACCCACTCCGAGTCCGCGCCGAGCAGCCTTCCGAGCTCACCGGCGTGGGGCGTGAGCACGGTCGGCGCGGCTCGTTCGAACGGCTCGAGCTCGAACAGCGCGTCGGCATCCACCACGACAGGAAGGTCGATCGTCTCGAGGATCGTCCGGACGAGTGCCGAACGCCCGGAGCCGCGGCCCAGCCCCGGGCCGAGGGCGATCGCCCCCGCCCGCTCGGCGGCTGCCGCGATCGTCTCGACGGCGTCCTCGTCCGTCCAGCCGACCTTGACCGCCTCCAGAACCAGCGACTCGGCAACGGGAACGGACTCGGACGGAACCGCGAGCGTCACGTACCCCGCATCCGCGCGAAAGGCCGCGCGCGCGGAAAGGCACGCTGCGCCGGTCATCCCCGGCTGCCCGCCGACGACGAGCACCGAGCCGGCCGAGTACTTGGTGTCTCCTGCGGCACGCCGCGGGACGAGGTCGAGAAGAGCCACGCTCGCGCGGCGGTGCTCGGTTGGAGCCCCGTCGAGGCCGATGTCCGCAACCACTACACGTCCTGCGTGAAAGCGCCCGGGAGCTACCGCGAGCCCAACCTTGGGTGCATGGAAGGTCACGGTGAGGTCCGCGTCGACAACCGCGCCCTGCAGTCTCGCCCGTGGACGCGTCGACGCCGGAGGGAAGATCGATCGAGACGACCGGTGCGCCCGCGGCGTTGATCCGCTCGATCAGCCCTGCCGCCTCCGCGCGCGGCTCCCCTGCGAATCCTGTTCCGAAGAGCGCGTCGACGACGACGTCGTAGCCCTCGACCTCGGTTGTCTCGTCGGCCTCGTGCCCCGCCTCGCGGAGAACGCGAGCAGCGACGCGACCGTCCCCGCCGTTCGACCCACCGCCGCACACGCAAGCGAACCGCCGCGCGTCCGGAAACGCGAGCATCGCTTCGCGCGCGACCGCGGTGCCTGCGCGCTCCATCAGCTCCGGAATGCTCTCTGGGTACCCGGGATAGCGCTCCTCGGCGCGGCGCATCTCCTCGGCCGTGTAGAGCGCCTCATACACGGCGCTAGCCCTCGCGTGGAGCGACGACGCAGATCGCGGCTGCGAGCTCTCGCGAGTGCGTCATCGAGAGGTCGATCGCGCCGGCGCTCACGCGTTCGGCAAACGCCGCGGTTCGTCCCGACAGACTGACTCCCGGCTTCGGACGCCCGACGATCTCGACCTCCTTCCAGGTGAAGCGGACACCGCAGCCCAGCGCCTTGCCGACCGCCTCCTTGCCGGCGAAGCGCGCCGCGTAGCTCTGCGCGGGATCCGTCCGCGACTCGCAGTAGGCTCGCTCGGCCTCCGTGAAGCAGCGCTCGCGAAAGCCGGGACGTTCGAGCGCGCGTCGCACCCGCTCGATCTCGATCAGGTCGACGCCCACCTTCATCGGGCGAGCCCTCCAGACAGGTCCTCCTCGAGCAGGTCCGGGAACTGGGCGAGCGAGGAGACGACGATGTCCGGCGAGGCCTCGGCGCTCTCGAGCGTCTCCGGGCGGAACTTCCCGGTGCGAACGAGCGCCGTCCGCATGCCGAAGAGCCGCGCGCCGCGGATGTCCGACTCGATGTCGTCCGTGACGAGCCACGTCAGCTCGGGCTCGGCCTCGAGAACGTCCAGCGCGGCCGCGAAGTACGACGGGCTCGGCTTACCGAGCACGGTCGCCTCGACGCCGGTCGCGTACTCGAGCCCGGCCACGAAGGCGCCGGAGTCGAGCATGGGCCCGCGGCTGGTCTGCCACCACTTGTTCTTGTGCAGGCAGTACAGCGAGGCACCCAGCTGGATCTCGCCGAACGCCCGCGCGAGATTCATGTAGCTGAACACCTGGTTCGGCTCGAGCGTCTCGTCGCAGCCTCCGATCAGGACCGCGTCGGAGTCGTGGCCCACGAGCTCGAGACCGTCGAGGTCGGGGACGATCGACGTCATGGCGAGAGCGAGGACCCGCTTCCCGGCGAGCTCTCGCGCCGCTGCGCCGGCGGGCGTTTGCAGCTCGAGGTCCTCCAGCGTGAACTCCATGCGACGAAGCTCCTCGGCCAGGCGTGCGCGCGGGCGCGTGGAGTTGTTCGAGACGAAGCGGAGCGCGTGGCCCGCCTCGCGCAGCTCGGCGACGGCGTCGACGGCGCCCGGGATGGGCTCTCCCGAAACGTGGAGCACGCCGTCGATGTCCAGCAGAATGCAGGCCATGGAGCGTGAGTATGAGCCGTAGGCTCGACGGAGGCGACCCAGGAGCGGAGGTGCCGGCTTCGCCGGCGCCGGAGCGGGGAGTTCAGGTCACACGCTCTGTCTCCCTGCCCGTTTCCGAGATCGAGCTCCGGGTCTCGCGCTCGAGCGGCCCGGGGGGCCAGCACGCGCAGAAGTCGTCGACGCGCGTCGAAGCCGTCTTCGAGGTCGAGGCATCCGCGGCGCTCTCGGACATCCAGAAGCGGCGTGTCATCGCGAAAGCAGGGCCCGTACTGCGTGCGGTCGCGCAGGACGAGCGGAGCCAGGCGCGCAACCGGGAGCTCGCAGTCGAGCGCCTCGTCGAGAAGCTCCGACAGGCGCTCGCCGTCCCCCGTCGACGCGTTGCGACGAAGCCGACGAAGACCGCGCGTGAGCGGCGGCTCGAGTCGAAGCGTCGCCGCGCCCGGACGAAACAGCTTCGCCGCCCGCCGTCGGGCGAATGACGCGGCCCCCTCGCCGCCACCGGCGACGGGGCGTTCTTTACAGTGCCTGGCACTGGACGTGTGAAAAGTGCGCGCCGATCTGTGCACAGGTTCACCGTCCGCTAGAGCCGGTGCCTGCATAGGATCGGCCGATGGACGCGATCGGGCTGGCACTGCTCTTGCCGACGCTGCCGACCGAGCGGACGCAGCTGCTCGACAACCTCGGGCGCATCCGGCGCGAGGTCGGCCCGATCACGCCCGAGTCGTCGGATGCGCTCGCGGATCACATGAACATCCGTCGTGGCGAGGTGCACGAGGTCGTCTCCTTCTACTCGTTCCTGCAGGTCCCGGCCGACGCCGTGCGGGTTTGCACCGGGCCGATCTGCGACTGCTACGGCGGACGCGAGCTGCTCGCGAGTACCCCGGGAGCGATCGAGGTCGCCTGCCTCGGCCACTGCGATCTCGCTCCCGTCATGACGCGCGGCGACGAGATCGTCCCAGCGGTGACGCACGCGACGAACGACGGCCCGGCGCTCGGCCTCGCCCGACCGAGACGAGACACTCGCGGACTACGAGGCGCGCGGCGGCCTCGAGCTCCTCTCGAAGCCGCTCTCGCAAGAGCGCATCGTCGAGGAGCTCAAGTCCTCGGGACTCACCGGGTACGGCGGGGCGGGCTTCCCGACCGGGATCAAGTGGGAGGCCGTCGCCCGCGAGCCAGGCCCCCGTTATGTCGTCGTCAACGCGGACGAGGGCGAGCCCGGAACCATCAAGGATCGCTACGTGATGGAGCTCCGACCGCATCTCTTCCTCGAGGGCGTGTTGATAGCGATGCATTTCGCGGAGGCGACCGAGGGCCTCGTCTACCTCCGCGAGGAGTACGCGACCGCTCGTAACAGACTGTTACAAGGAATCGAGGAGTTTCGTGCTGCGGGGCTCCTGGAAGGCCGCTCGGTCGGGCTCGTGATCGGGGCGGGCGCGTACATCGCGGGCGAGGAGACGGCGATGCTCGAATCGATGGAGGGCCGGCGCGCGATGCCGCGGCTTCGGCCGCCGTTTCCGGCCCAGGTCGGATATCTCGGCCGCCCCACGCTGATCAACAACGTGGAGACGCTCGCACACCTCCCCGCCATCCTGCGAAACGGCGGCGAGTGGTGGGCGGCGCTCGGCACACGTGGTGCGGCCGGCACGAGGCTCTGGTCGATCTCCGGCGCGGTCGCGCGGCCCGGTTGCTACGAGGCACCGAACGGCAGCACGACACGCGAGCTGGTCGACGAGTACGCCGGCGGCTTCGTGGGCGAGACGGGCGCGATCGTCCCCGGCGGCGCAGCGAGCGGCATCCTCCCGCCCGGCGCGATCGACGCGCCGCTGACCCGCGACAGCCTTCGCGACTACGGCGCCGGCGTCGGCTCGGCCGCGCTTCAGGTCTTCCCCACCTCCTATTCGCCGCTCCGTCTGCTCTCGGAGACGATGCGCTTCTTCGCCGAGGAGTCGTGCCAGAAGTGCACGCCGTGCCGGATCGGGAACCGAGCGCTCCACCATCTCTGCGAGGAGCTCGAGCACGGCCGCGCGCCGATGACGAGAGAGAAGGTCGACGAGTGGCTCCTCGCCATGGAAAAGACGTCGATCTGCGGCCTCGGGCAGGCCTCCCCCATCCCGGTGCGGAACGCGATGGATCACTGGCCCGAGCTATTTGCACCGCTCGGCGTCTGAGCTAGCATCGAGCGGGCTGCGGCCTCCGTCCCCCGAGGAGGCACCGATGGTCGTACGAGCAGTTCTCGTAATCGCTCTTGTCGCCGCTCTCACCGGCGCGAGTGGCGCAGCGTCCTCACCCGGCGCGGCGCCGCAGCTCAGCGTGTTCTGGGCCGAGCCCGGTGACGCGACACGGGTCTTCGTCGAGCGGGTCGCCGCGCCGTACGACGGCGGGAACGAGACCTGGCTGCTCAACCTCGACGTGCGCCTACAGCTGACCTGGGCAACCTCGGTCCGTCTGCAGAAGCTCGAATGGTCGTTTCCCGGCACGACCATCCCGGTCGGCAAGAAGATCTTCTCGCTGAGGGACGAGACGGCAGCGCTGGTCGGCCTCGGCGACACCACGACGATCCAGGTGCCGGAGACGCGTCTCCTCTCCTATCCGCTCCCACGCGGGGTGCAACTCCGCTTCTACGTCCGGGGCAACGAGACGCCGTTCACGGTCGGCCGGCGGCTTGCGGAGTGGACGAGTGCCGTCTCCGGAGGCGCGTATCTCTTCCCGTTCAGGCGAGAGGACCTGCCGGTGGACACGTACGTGACCGACGACAACACCCACCTCCCGGGCTCGGGGCATCGCGACTCGCTGACGCAGCGCTTCGGCTACGACTACGGCGTTCACCGGTGGACCGGTTCGAGATGGAGCAGCCTGGTGGAGAACGGCGACTCGAAGAAGAACGAGGACTACCTGATCTGGGACGTACCGGTTCGAGCGATGGCCGACGGCTGGGTCTTCAGCTGCAACCGGAACGTCGACGACAACACGCCGCCGACCAGGGGCGAGAAAGGCGGCAACAGCGTCGTCATCGTGCACGCGCCCGAGGAGCTCGTCCTCTACGCCCACTTCAAGAAGGGGTCGGTACGAAGCGACGTGTGCCCACGCAGCGGCAGCGACTTCAAGCCGAACGCGATTCGCGTGAAGGCGGGCCAGATCCTCGGCCATGCCGGCAACTCGGGGCGCTCGACCGGTCCGCACCTGCACGTCCACGTGGTGACGAACGCCGACGACGACGGCCAGGGGCGACCGCTCGAGTTCCGCAACATCCGCGTGCGGAACGCGGGGACCGACGGGAAGGGCTCGCAGCCGTGCACCGAGCAGAGCGCGTTCGCCTCGGTGACCGAGGCGGCGAGCGGCCCGTGGCAGCTGGTCGAGCCCTTCTACGGCCCGAGTCTCGGGGAGATCACCCGCTTCGGCCTGCCGGACACCTGCTTCCAGGACCTGTTCGGCGGCACTGCGGCCTCCGGCTATCGGGTCGGCTGGCTGAACGGCTTCGATACCGGTGGGAAGACCTATCTCAACGTCAGCTTCCGCAAGGCCACGACTTCCCACATGACGAGGTTCGGCCTGACGGGGACGCAGTACCAGGCCGAGCTGGAGAAGGCCGTCGCCGACGGATTCCGCCCGACCAACGTGGAGAGCTACCTGCGCGGCGGCCAGGAGCGCTACGCATTCACCGCCGTGAAGCAGGGTGGCCCCGCATACCGCGCCTATCACGGGGTCTCCGCGGCACAACATGACGCGCTCAGCGCGCAGCTCAAGGCGCAGGGAATGTCACCGGTCGCGGTCTCGGTCGTCGCGCCGGGAGGCACGCCTCGCTACACCGCGCTCTGGGAGCAGCGCGCCGTCGGCGCGTGGCAGCTGCGCTCGACGATCTCGCTCGCTCAGTACCAGGGCTACGTCGAGGCCGAGGCGAAGGCAGGGCGGAAGCTCGCGTACGTCGACGCCTACATGCGCGGCGGCACACCGACGTTTTCCGTCATCACCACGTCGAAGGCGACGCTCCGGCTGGCGCGCCACAACCTCACGAGCGCACAGCTCCAGACGGAGTTCGACGCTGCACTGAAGCGTGGCTGGCAGACGCACGCGATCACCGCGTACCCCACCGGCTCGGGCGTGCGGTACGCGGCTCTCTGGGGCTGAGCTCAGGTCCAGGCGCAAGACCAGAATCTGCGAGCGCAGATTCTGGTCGCGCGAAAATCCCTAAAGGCGTCCGCTTCGCGGCCGCACCCCGCATCCGACGCGACTACCATCGTGCCGTGGTCGAGTTCACGCTCGACGGCCGGACGGTGAGCGCGCCCGAGGGGGAGCTGATCGTGCATGCGGCCGCGCGTCACGGCACCTTCATCCCCACGCTCTGTCACGACTCGAAGCTCGATCCCTATGGCGGTTGCCGGATGTGCGTGGTCGAGGTCGAGGGCGCGCCGCGGCCGATGCCCGCCTGTGCGACCCGCATCACCGAGGGAATGGTGCTGTCGACGAACGGCCCGATCACCGGCTTCCAGCGGACGCTGACCGAGATGCTCCTCTCCGAGCATCTGAACGCGTCGCCCGGTGGCCGACCGAACGAGCTCCTCGACATGGCGAACGAGCTCGGCGCCGAAGCTCCGCTGATCCTTCCCGACGCCAAAGCGCGAGGAATACGACGACCGCAACCAGCTCATGGGCTACGACCCCGACGCCTGCATCCTCTGCAACCGCTGCGTCCGCTACACGCAGGAGGTCATGCAGTGCTCGGCGCTCTCGCTCGAGGGCCGTGGCGGCGAGGCGCGCATCGTCCCGACCTGGGGCCTCTCCTGGCTCGACACCGAGTGCGAGCTCTGCGGCGGCTGTCTCTCGGTGTGCCCCACGGGCGCGATCTACGAGAAGTTCGAGGAGGGCACGAAGCAGCCCGAGCGCGCGCTCGAGCAGGTGCGTACGACCTGCACGTTCTGCGGCGTCGGCTGCCAGATCGACCTCAACCTCGATCCCGAGACGAAGCACATCGTCAAGGTCACCTCGAAGGACGAGTACCTCCCGAACGAGGGCAACCTCTGCGTGAAGGGCCGCTTCGCCTTCAACTTCGTCCACCACCCGGACCGCCTCACCGAGCCGCTCGTGAGAGGCGAGGACGGAGAGCTGCACGCCACGACCTGGGAGCACGCGATCGAGACCGCCGCGACCGGCCTGCGCGGCGTCGCCGAGCGCCACGGACCACAAGCGATCGGCTTCCTCTCGTCGGCGCGGCTGACGAACGAGGAGAACTATCTCATCCAGAAGCTCGCGCGCACGGGGGTCGGCACGAACTCCGTCCACTCGTGCGAGTCGACCTGACACGCTCCCACTCTTTACGGCCTGGTCAGGTCGTTGGGCAGAGGAGCAAGCACCAATTCGATCCCCGAGATCGAGAACGCGCGCTTCCTCTTCGTCATCGGCTCGAACACCACCGAGGCGCACCCGGTGCTCGCGCTCCGGATCAAGAAGGCGGTGCGAGACGGGGCGACGCTCGTCGTCGCAGACCCGCGCAAGATCTGGCTGACGAAGCTCGCCAAGCGCCATCTCCAGCTCCGTCCCGGAACGGACGTGTGGCTCCTGAACGCGATGATGCACACGATCCTCTCCGAGGGTCTCCAGAACGACGACTACATCCGCGAGCTCACCGAGGACTTCGAGGCGGTGCGCGAGATCGTCATGCGCTACTCGCCGGAGGACGCGGAGAAGGTCACCGGTGTCGCGGCCGAGGACATCCGTGCCAGCGCGCGCGAGTACGCGAGCGAGCGGCACGCGGCGATCTTCTACACCCTCGGCATCACCGAGCATGCCTGCGGGGTCGACAACATCTGGTCGCTCTCGAACCTCGTCCTGATGACGGGGCATCTCGGGTACGAGTCCACGGGGCTGAACGCCCTCCGTGGCCAGAACAACGTGCAGGGCTTGAACGACTCCGGCGCCAACCCGTCGTACCTCCCGGGGTACCAGCCGGTCGACGATCCCGAGGTCCGTCAGAAGTTCTTCGAGCGCTGGGGCGTGGAGGTGCCGGAGGCGACCGGCTACCGGCTCGACCAGATGATGAGCGGGCTCCACGACGACCGGGTCAAGGCGCTGTACCTGATCGGCGAGAACCCCGCACAGACCGAGCCGAACGCGCACCACGTGGAGGAGGGGCTCGGCAAGCTCGAGTTCCTCATCTCCCAGGACATCTTCCTGCAGGACACCGCGCGCAAGTTCGCCGACGTCGTGCTGCCCGCGTCCTCGTTCGCGGAGAAGGAGGGCACGTTCACGAACACCGAGCGGCGGATCAGCCGCGTCCGCGAGGCGGCCCCGCTTCCGGGGAACGCGAAGGGCGACCGGGAGATCGTGATTCTGATGGCGAAGGCGCTCGGGCTGGACTGGCCCGAGTACCCGGACGCGGAGTCGGTCTGGAACGAGCTCGCCGACCTCGCGCCGAACTGGTACGGCGTCCGCTACGACCGGATCGAGGAGAACGGGATCCAGTGGCCGGTTCCCGAGATCGGCGGGCCCGACACGCCGTATCCTGCACGCTCCTGCCCCTGCCCGCCCACCCGGCAAGGGCAAGTTCTTCCCGGTCGAGTACCAGCGGCCGATCGAGGAGCCGGACTCCGAGTATCCGCTCGTCCTCTCCACCGGCCGCACGCTCTACCACTACAACTCGGCGACGATGACGATGCGCGAGTCGGGGATCACCGACAAGCAGGAGACGCCGTTCTTCGAGATCTCGGCGGACGATGCCTCCGCGCTCGGGCTTGCTCAGGGCGACCTCGCGCGGCTCGTCTCCCGTCGCGGGGCGCTCGAGGCCGAGGCTCACATCTCGGACCGCGTCTTCCCCGGCCTCGTCTGGATGGCGCTGCACTTCGCCGAGCAGAAGGTGAACTGGCTCACGCACGATGTCGCCGACCCGCTCATCGGGACGCCCGAGTTCAAGGTGAGCGCGGTGCGCGTCGAACGTGCCGCGTGACGTGACCGACACGCTCGCGCCCGAGGCCGTCGAACCGCACCTGAGCGGCCGCTTCGGGAAGCCGTATCAGTACGAGCCGGAATGCGAGTCGACGCAGCAGCTCCTTCTCGGCTCGGGCCTGCCGGAAGGAGCAGTCGCGGCGACCGACCACCAGACGGGCGGCCGTGGCCGGCTCGGACGGACCTGGGAGGAGCCTGCAGGGAGCTCCGTGCTCGCCTCGGTACTGCTCCAGCCACCGGCCGAGCGACGCCTCCCGGAACTCTCGCTCGTCGCCGCGCTCGCCGTGGCTGAATCCGTCGAGGCCACGGTCGCGCTCGCGGCGCAGGTCAAGTGGCCGAACGACGTGATGCTGAACCGGCGCAAGGTGGCGGGCATCCTCTCCGAGCTCTCCGACGGAACCGTGGTCGTGGGGATCGGGATCAATGTGAACCAGACGCGCGACGAGCTCCCGCAGGATTCTCCCACCGAGCCCGCGTCGCTGCGAACCGCCACCGGCACGACGTACGACCGCGCGGTGCTCCTCGGGCTACTCCTGTCGCGGTTCGAGCGCACGTACGAGGTGTGGCTGGAGCAGGGATTGGACGGCGTCTACGGCGGGCTCGGCGCGCGCGACTTCCTGCGCGCCCGCCGGATCACAGCGGACGGCGAACCGGCGACCGCGATCCAGATCCTGCGGGACGGGCGGCTCGAGATCGAGACCGATGCAGGCGAGGTGAAGGCGCTCGAGTCGGGCGAGGTGCTCTTCGAGCGCTGAGTAGACACCGTCAGGGGTCAGGCTTCAGCCTGACCCCACCGGCCAAGTCGCCTCGATCGTTAGTTGCTTCGCTGGATCTTCCGACCGTTGAGTGGCTGCGTCGGCCGGTTGTTGTTCGGGTAGCCGTCGTAGCCCGGGAAGCCAGCGATGAGCTCGTGCAGGCGTTCGACCGTGGCGTTGCGGATCACGAGGATGTCCGGGAGGACGATCCAGCGCACGCCTTCCGTGCACTCGGGCGTGGTCAGTGAGCCCCGATAGGTGGAGTAGTCGTCGACGACCGCGCGGGGCTCGAACTCGAGGAGCAGTTCCAGCGGGCTCAGCCCCTCGTCGAACTCGACCTCCTGACCCGCGTCACCGGGCGCAGCGTCGACCACCTGGCCGATCAGCGGGCTCGGCAGCCCACTCGGTTCGAGGAGGACGGCGACCACCGCCAGCTCACCGCCGGCCGAGCGGTGCACCAGGTGCACCTCGGCTTCGTAGGACTCGCCGTCGAGAGTGTGCTCGCTCGGCGCGTGGAAATGGAAGCTGGACGAGCCGGTACTCGGCGCCCTCGATCGTCAGCGTCAGATCGCTCGCATCCGGCACCACGCCTCGATGACGTGGCCCGTGTTCCTGACGACGAGCGGCGTCGGCGGGTAGTTGAACTCCAGGGTCGGAAGCTCCGTGGTAGTCGTCTCCGCGATGTCGACGGGCGACTGAGCTTCCCCCGCACCGCACTTCTCGAACGACTGGTCGATGTCGCCCCACACCGTCGGTCCCGCGCTCGCATCGCTCGGGTTGTGGTTCCACGCCGGCCCCTCGACGGTCGGCTCCGCGCCGCCGGAGTCACTCCCGCAGCCGACGAGCACGAGCGCGCAGAGCACCGCGGTGAGACTCGAGAGCGTTGGCACAGCGCGCCGCATCACCGGTCGTTGAAGAAGAACGAGATCGCGAAGTAGACGAGCAGCGCGATCGGGACGATCGCCGAGGTCCACCTCGGGCGACGCGAGCGCTCGGGCTCGTCTTCGCTCTCGGGGGCATCGGCGACCTCAGGCTCGAACGGCTCCGGCTCGAAAGTCTGCGTCTGCACCGTCTCGGGCTCGAAGACGTCCGGAACGTACGCCTGTGGTTCGCCCGGATCGCGCTGCGGCAAGGCGTACTCCTCGTCCTCGACCACGCT
This sequence comes from uncultured Actinomycetes bacterium, assembly GCA_963850485.1. Lineage (GTDB taxonomy): Bacteria > Actinomycetota > Thermoleophilia > Gaiellales > Gaiellaceae > GMQP-bins7. The sequence goes on from CAWKLR010000020.1 coordinate 47,347, forward strand.
GTCCTGGAGATCGAAGAGGCTCGGCCATCTGCCGCAGGTGCGGCACGAGTTCGCGACCGGCTCGTTGATCGTCCCGCATTGCGAGCAGCGCCAGGGGCTCTCAGCCATGTGGGGAGCTTAGAGACGGTGTCTGATTACCGCGTCGTCCGGAGGGGGATCTTGGCGACGTTGATGCGCGAGCCGTCCTTCGCCGAGCTCTCGAAGACGGTCAGCGTGGCGTCGCCCTCCGACGCGAACGGCACCGTGAACTCGAAGGTTCCTCGCGTGCCGGTACCCGAGGTCGCGGTCACGAAGTTCTCGGCGATCACGCGGCCGTCGACATCGGTCAGCTCGTACTGGAAGTTCGCTTCGAACGTGTTCGCGGTGCCAGTCACGCGGAGCGGGCTCGCCACCTCCTCGCGAAAGAGCGGCGTCTCGACGAGAACGGCCGGCGTGAGCTCCTCGAAGTCGTCCCGGTCGAAGCCGGTGACGAGGGTTGCGCCTCCCTCCAGGTCCACCGTGCGGACGCCTGGCAGCCCGGTGAGCGTGTAGACGAGCTGGGCGAGACCCTCGGGGGAGAGCTCGGGCTCGAGGTCGACGTGCGCGACATCGCCCACTATCGCGATCTCGGAGAGATCGAGGTCGTCGGGTAGCGCCGTAGTGAAGCCGAGCTCGCGCTCGTCCTCGGTCGGCCCGCGCAGTAGCTCGGCGGCCAGCCCGCTTGCCGCGTCGGCGCCATCCTCGACGTCACGCGGCACCGGCCACACCTTGCCGTCCCGGAGGAGGTACACACGGGCGGCGGCGCCGTCTTGGCCTCCGCCTGCGCACCCCGCGCCGAGGAGCGCGAACGCGAGCGACGCCAGTACTAGGAGGGTTTGGCGGAACGTCGCTCGTCGCCGGGGTGCGCTGCTCGTTCCGAGGCAAGGACGCAGGGAGTGCCGATAGTTGTAGCTATCGGCGCGACTGAGGACGCCGCATTCGGGACGAGCAGCGTGGCCCGGCGGCACAGACCACGTTTCGCCAAACCCTCCTGGGGGCTTCACGGCCAGAGGGTAGAGACCTGGCGAGGATCGGGCACGATTTCGGCGATGCGCCTGCGCAGGTCTGCGTGATCGAGGACGAGCTCGAAGCCGAGCCGCGAGGCAGTCTCCTCCTCGAGGCCCTGCCAGAGATCGACCGTCTCCCAGAGCGCGCGAGCCACGTCTCTCACGTCGTAGTACGCGAACGCCTTTTCGAGCGAGGCCAGCGCGCCGGGATCCGCCCAGCGCTCGACGAAACGACCCTCGTGCCAGGTGTCGACGGAATCGTCGACCGAGCGCGCGTGCCAGCCGAGCAGCGTGACCAGCCTTGCCTTCATGTGCCCGTCGAGACATTCGAGCGCGGTGAAGACCTCGCCCCGCCGGAGCTTCTTCGCGGTCCAGAACGCGTGGTACCAGAAGTCGCCGGCGAGCTCGTCGAAGTCGTGCTGCGACGGACCTGTGGGTCGCGGCCTCGCTGCGCTCCGCTCGAGCGCATCCGCGATGCCAGCGCGGTCGACGAGCAGCCGGTAGCCGCGGGCCAAGAGTCCGGCGACGCTTTCGCTCGCACCGAAGCGTTCGAGGACCGAGGCGGGAAAGAACACGAAATCCACCTCCTCGCCGGTCTCGTAGAGCACCCGCCGGTCCGAGTGACCGTCGGGCTTGGGCTCCAGAAAGGTCACCAGCGGCGCCCCGAACTCGTGGATCCAGGACGCGTCGTCGTGATACACGCTCGGATCCTCGACGATGAAGATGAGGTCGAGATCGGACCAGCGATCGGCCGGGACCTCCGCACGCGCCTGCGAGCCGACGAGGAGCAGCGTTCGCACATCGTCCTTCTCGCGGGCCCAGTCGGCCACGGCCGCGGTCATGAGCTCCATGCGCGTGTTCACGTTCTCGAGCAGGCTCTGGTCGAGCTCCAGCACGTTCGGGTTGACGCCCCTGAGCGAGAGCTCGCCACGAGCGACCCGCGCCTCGAGCTCGGGGAGCATCGCCTTCGAGTAGGCGCCTGGCAACGGGCCGGTCTGCGGGACTGCCACCGCCTCGGCGAGAGACCGGAGCGCGTCGGACGTCACGAGCGGACAGTCGACCGGCAGCACGATCGCCACGTCGTTCGACGCCGCGCGCAGTCCCGCGAGCAGCCCGTGCACGGCCGCTCGCTCGTCCGTCCCGTCGTCCGAAACGGGAAACGGCAGCTCGAGAGCGTCTCGTTGCTTCCCGATCGCCAGCACCTCGTCGCAGACCTCGTGCAGGAGCCGCCAGCCTCGCTCCGCGAGCGGCTCTCCGCGGAAGCGCGCGAGCGCCTTGGGTGAACCGAAACGCTCGGAAGCGCCACCGACCAGCAGGATTCCGGTGAGCCCGCTCACTTCCGTGCGAGAAACGCCTTCCGCAAGGCTTCGAGCTCGGCGGTCGTAGGGGGAGGGTCCGCCAGCTGTGGCTCGAGCCGATCGAGCTCTTCCAAGCTCCGAGGCGCAGGTCCGAGAGCGGACGGCGAGCTCGGGTTCTCCGGCAGGCCGAAGTGGAGGAAGCCGAGGTAGCGCATCGCCATCGTGTCCAACCGCCTCGACCGAGCCTCGCCGGATTCCATGCGCGCAGTGGAGACGACCGCGAAGCCCTGCTTCTGCGGGAACTGTTTCGCCACCCCGAAGTCGAACTCGTCCTGGGCGAACGCGGATGAGTAGATGTCGAGTGCGGTGATTCCGAGAATCGTCGCCGGCGTAACTCCTCTGGCGTCCTGGAAGGCTCGGGCGAGCTGATCCGAGACGATGACGCCGTCGAGCTGTTCCCGTCGGCGATCGAACGCCGCAAGGTCGAGCCGGAACGAGGAGGTCGCGCAGGCCTTGACCGGCACTCGGGCGGGAAGCTCCCTCGCGAGGCGAGCCGCAAGCGCGTCGCTCCGGCTGTCGACGGGAACGACGTACACATCGCAGGCTCGATTCGACGCGAACGGCTGGCTCGTTGCGCCCAGGGTCGACTCGACCTGCTCGCTGGTGACGGGCGCCGCTCCGGAGTCCGCGATGTCGCGGTCGACGAGGACCACCAGGCCGCCGAGCACCCCGCCGACCACGAGCACCACCACGACGATCTCGAACACGCGGTCGCGCCTGGTCAGAGCAGGGCTCAGGTCGCGATCCGCCACGGCTCGGAGTAGATCGTCATGCGCCCTTCACGGACGAAGCCGCAGAGCGTCAGCCCCCGGTCGCGAGCAAGCTCGACCGCGAGCGAGGATGGTGCCCCGACCGCGACCATGATCGGGCAGCCCGCGACCGACGCCTTCTGCACGAGCTCGAACGAGAGCCGCCCGCTGACGCAGAGGAGCCGATCGGCGAGCGGGAGCAAGCCCTCGAGAAATGCCCAGCCCAGGACCTTGTCGAGCGCGTTGTGCCGTCCCACGTCCTCGCGAACGCAGACGAGGTCGCCCTCGGCCGAGAAGAGACCCGTTGCATGGAGCCCCCCGGTCGCGGCGAACGCGCGCTGTGCCCTTCGCAGCCGCTCGGGAAGTGACGACACGAGACCCTCGGAGACCTGCAGCCTGCTCTCCACCCGAGGAGCGTCGACACGAACCGCCTCGATCGCCCCCTTCCCGCAGACGCCGCACGAGGACGACGTGTAGAAGTGCCGCCGCAGGCGCTCGGGGTCGAACCCGGTCGCCTCGACGTCGACCGTGTTGGCCGCGAGGTCGTCCGGAACGCGCGCAGCGAGCGGCACGAGCCCCTCCGTGAGGCAGAAGCCGAGTGCGAGCTCCTCGTCGTGCCCCGGTGTCCGCATCGTGACCGCGACCGGCTCACCGCCGATCCGGATCTCGAGCGGCTCCTCGACCGCGAGGATCTCCTCTCCTTCGTCGCCGCTCGGGAGACGAATCGCCTGAACGACGCTCGTCGAGTAGGGCGGCGCCGCTGGATCGCGTGTCACGCCGCAAGCGTACTTCTCGCCTTCGTCGCCTCAACGGCCCCGCAGACGCCAGAGCGAGGAGAATGGAACCGATGCCTCTCACTGCACCTCGCCTTCTCCTCGCCGCGGCGAGCGGCTACCTGCTTGGCACCGTGCCCTCCGCCGACATCGCCGCTCGCCTCGCGAGCGGTGGCGACGTCGACCTGCGCTCGAGCGGGAGTCGGAACCCGGGCGGCGTGAACGCGATCCGACTGCTTGGGAACACCCCGGGTCGGGCGGTGATCGTCGCAGACGTGGCGAAGGGATATGCCGCGTGTGCCTGCGGTCGCCTCGCGGGTGGAGATCTCGGCGCGCACGTCGCGGGCGTCGCCGCGGTCGCCGGGCACTGCTACCCCGTGTGGAGCGGCTTCGCCGGTGGCAAGGGAGTCGCGACGAGCTTCGGCCAGTGCCTGTACACCTTCCCGGCTTTCGCGCCGGTGCAGATGGCGACTGCAGTCGCGGCTACCCGCATTCCGGGCGTGCAGCAGCGCGCCCTGGTGTCCGCCGGAGCGGCATCCGCCGCGTGGTTGGCCGCGAGCACGCTGTGGTGGAAGCGCGGCCTGTCGAACTCGTGGGGGCCGCCTCCGACCGCTGCGTTGCCCCTCGCCACGGCCGCGACGGTTCTCATAGTTGGCTCGGCGTTCGGCCGCGCACTGCGTCGCCGCGATCCGGACGATCTCGCGTCCTCGGGCTAGTGCTGCTAGATCAGCTCGTCACCGCGCAGATCGCATAGGCCGTGAGCGTCCAGGCGGCCACGTACGCGTCGTTCTCGGCCGCGCTCGCCCGGTAGATGTTGTCGTTGTCCGGGAACGACGCGGTGAGCACGACCTCCTGACCTCCGCCGGTCACCCGCGCGCCGCCGCCGAGGAGCCGCTTTCCAGCAGGACAGGCGATCTGGACGGACTTCGGTGTCGTGGAGTTCGAGACGCTCGCCGCCTCGACCCGCTCGACAGCACTCACGCCCGGCGCGCCCGGGGGTCCCTGTGGCCCGGTGGGCCCGGCGGGCAGCTGCCCCGGCCCGAAGTCTGCCTTCAACAGCGAGCCGTTTCGAACCTTGGCGGCCGTGACCGCGTTCGACGCGAGCTTCTTCCCGGTCACCGCTCCCGTCTTCAGCTGCGCGGTTCCGACGCTCGACCTCGGGACCTGCAGAACCGTCGCGTAGCTCGTGCCGCCGAGCGCGACGGCGAGCGCTGCGCACGCGACGACCATCGCCGGCGACGGGCGGCGGAGCGAGATTCCTCGCATCTTCTACCTCCTCGACATGGCTGGGAGGAGCCGACCGTACCAGCGGTATCGGAGGGCTTAGGAGCGCCGCCCGAGCGGAGGGCGAGGCATGCCTCGCCCCTACTCGACCGTGACGGTCTTCGCCAGGTTCCGCGGCTGGTCGACGTTCAGGCCGCGGAGGCGCGCGATTCGATAGGCGAGCAGCTGCAGCGGCACGATCGCGAGCACGGCCTGCAGGAACGCCGGAGTCTTCGGGACATAGATGACGTCGTCCGCGTGGTGCTGGATGTCCTCGTTGCCGTCGGTCGCGATCGCGATGACGTGTGCGCCGCGCGCCCGCACCTCCTGGATGTTCGAGACGATCTTGTCGTACACATGGATGTTGGTCGCGACGACCACCACTGGCGTCGCATCGTCCAGGAGCGCGATCGGGCCGTGCTTCATCTCCCCGGCCGAGTACGCCTCGGTCGGGATGTAGGAGATCTCCTTCAGCTTGAGCGCGCCCTCGAGCGCGACCGGGAGACCGATGTGGCGCCCGAGGTAGAGGAAGAAGGGCGCGTCGTAGTAGCGACGCGCGATCTCCTCGATCGGGTGGTCGGCCTCGAGGAAGGACTGAATCTTGCGTGGGAGCTTGTAGACGAAGTCGAGGATGAACTCGATCTCTCCCGGAGGCAGCGTCTCGCGCACCTGCGCCAGCTTCAGCGCGACGAGATAGAGGAGCGCGACCTGCGCCGTGAACGTCTTGGAGGAGGCGACCGACATCTCGAGGCCGGCCCGCGTATAGAGCACGGAGTCGACCTCGCGCGTGATCTGCGAGCCCATCATGTTCGTGATCGCGACCGTGCGGGCGCCCTTCTCCCGTGCGAGCTTCAACGCCTCGATCGTGTCTCGCGTCTCGCCCGACTGCGAGATCCCGATGACGAGCGTGTGCTCGTCGATGACGGGATTCCGGTAGACCCATTCGGACGCGATGTCGAACTCGACCGGGATGCGCGCCCATTCCTCGATGACGTAACGCCCGACCACGCAGGCGTGGTACGCCGTCCCGCAGGCGACGAGGACGATTCGCTGGAGCTCCTTCACATCCTGGCCGGACATGTCCAGGCCCTCCAGGACAAGCGTCCCGTGTCGTACGCGGTCGCCGATCGTCTCCGCGACCGCATCGGGCTGCTCGTAGATCTCCTTCAGCATGAACGTCTCGTAGCCGGCCTTCTCGGCGCCCTCGTCGTCCCAGTCCAGCTCGACGGTCTCGTGCTCCGTCGGCGTCCCGTCGACCAAGACGTAGGCCGGGCCTTCGGGTGTGATGGCGACGATCTCGCCGTCGCCCGGGAACTCGACCGAGCGCGTCTCCTTGAGGAACGCCGCCGCGTTGGACGCGAGGAAGGTCTCGCCGCGGCCGATCCCGACCACGAGCGGCACCTGGTGCCGGGCGCCGACGAGCAGGTCCGGGTGGTCGCGGTGGATGACGACGAACGAGAAGTGGCCCTCGAGCTCGGCGAACGCGAGCCGAACCGCGTCGACGAGATCGCCCTCGTAGTGGCGCTCGACGAGGTGCGTGACGGTTTCCGCGTCGGTCTCGGAGGTGAAGGTGTGGCCCTCGGCCGCGAGACTCGCGCGGAGCTCCCGGTAGTTCTCGACGATCCCGTTGAGCACGATCGAGACGCGTCCGGGGTCGCAGCCGCTCAGCGGGTGCGCGTTCTCCTCGGTGACCGCTCCGTGCGTCGCCCAACGCGTGTGCCCGAGCCCGGTCGTGGCGGCGGAGCCGTTCGTCGCCCGCTTGATCAGGTTCTCGAGCGGGCCGACGGCACGCACGTACGTGAGCCCGCCGTTCTCCAGAAGAGCGATTCCGCTCGAGTCGTACCCGCGGTACTCCAGGCGCTCGAGGCCTTGCAGCAGCAGAGGCTTCGACTCACGAGATCCGACGTATCCGATGATTCCACACACGGTCTAGTGCGCAAGAACGGCATCCGCGAGCGCGGACGCCGTTCCCGCGAAAATCCCTGAAGGCGTCCGCTTCGCGGCCGCTGGGCCTCTGGTATCCATGATTTGCCTCATCTAAACGCGTAAGAGCCCGGCGGCGCCCTCCGTCGGGCTAGCCGAGCTCTCTGGCTACGAGCGCGGCGATGCTAGCACAGATTTTCCCTGCTTCCTCCGCAGTTTCGGCCTCTGCGAGGACTCTGACAAGGGGCTCCGTCCCCGACGGGCGAACGAGAACACGGCCGGTTCCGGCCAGCTCCTCGGTGATGCGATCGGCCTCGTCCAGAATCGATTGCGGGACCTCACGGCGAGCCACGCGCACGTTCTGCTTCACCTGCGGGTAGCGAGGCATCACCGCGGCCGCCTCGCTCAGCGTGCGGCCCTGCGAGCGCGCGGCAGAGGAGGAGAGCCGCCGCCAGCCCGTCTCCGGTCACGTGGTTCCCGAGCCAGACGACGTGGCCGGACTGCTCACCGCCGAGCAGGCCACCGTCGCGGTGCAGGGCCTCGAGCAGGTAGCGGTCTCCGACCGGAGTCGTGACGACACGGACGCCGCGTTCCGACATCAGGCGATGGAAGCCGAGGTTCGTCATCACGGTGACCGCGACGAGATCGACGCCCAGGGCCAGTGCGAGAATCGCGAGAATCTGGTCGCCGTCGAGTGCCTCGCCGCGCTCGTCGACCGCCAGCATCCGGTCGCCGTCACCGTCGAAGGCCACCCCGAGATCGAGACCGAGCCTTGTAACAGTCTGTTGCAAGGCCCCCAGATCCGTCGCGCCGCAGCCGACGTTGATGTTCGTTCCGTCGGGCTCGATGCCGAGCGCGTGCACCTCGGCGCCGAGCTCCTCGAAGACCGCGGGCGCAATGTCCGAATACGCCCCGTTGGCGCAGTCGACGGCGACGCGCACGCCGGAGAGATCGGAGCCGAAGCCCTCGCGGATGTGGCGCACATAACGCTCCGCAGCGTCGTCGAGCCGTTCGACCGCACCGGAACTGCCACGCAGAAGCGTCGAGCAGAGCCTCGATCGCCTCCTCGTCCTCGTCTGTCAGCTTGCGACCCTCGCCGTCGAAGAGCTTGACGCCGTTGTACGAGGGCGGGTTGTGCGAGGCCGAGACGACGGCGCCGAGATCCTCCGCCAGCAGTGCGACCGCCGGCGTGGGAAGCACTCCTCCGAGCACCGCCGTCCAGCCGACCGACGTGATCCCACGTGCGAGCGCGGCTTCCAACTCGGGGCCGGACCCACGGGTATCCCGCCCTATGAGGACACGGCCGGGGTCAGACCCTGCTTCCGGTTTTCCAGCGGCTATCGCCCAGAGGACGGCTGCGCGGCCGATCTCTTCCACAAGGGCAGGCGTCAGGTCTTCGCCGACGATGCCGCGAATTCCGTCCGTTCCGAAGTAACGCCGCGCCATGGCGGCCGTGCCTACCGCTTCGAGAACTGAGGGGCCTTCCGGGCCTTGTGCAAGCCGGCCTTCTTACGCTCCACGATGCGCGCGTCGCGCGTCAGGAAGCCCTGGCGCTTGAGCGGGATCCGGATCTCGGGGTCTGCCTCGACGAGCGCCCGGGCGATGCCGTGCCGCACCGCGCCTGCCTGTCCAGAGATACCCCCACCGTGCACCCGAACCCGAAGATCGTACGTCCCGGCCGCCTCGGCGACCTCGAGCGGCGCCATGACCATCTTCCGGTGCGCGGAACGCGGGAAGTACTCCTCGAGCGTGCGGCCGTTGATCCAACTCTTTCCGTCTCCGGGACGCAGGATCACGCGAGCGACCGACGTCTTGCGCTTGCCGGTGCCGAGGTACTGGGCGATGTCGCTCATGAAAGTGGCATCTCCTTCGGCGCCTGCGCCGCGTGCGGATGCTCGGTTCCCGCGTAGATCTTCAGCTTGCGCAGCTGAGCCGCTGCGAGCTTGTTCTTCGGCAGCATTCCCTTCACAGCCTTCCGCAGGACCTCGGTCGGCCGGCGCTCGAGCTGCTCACGCAAGGTGCGCTGGCGGAGACCTCCGGGATACCCGGAGTGGCGGTAGTAGATCTTCGTATCGAGCTTCGATCCCGTCACCGCGATCTTCTCCGCGTTCACAACGACGACGAAGTCGCCCGTGTCGACGTGCGGCGTGTACTGCGGCTTGCCCTTGCCGCGCAAAGTGTCTGCGATGCGCGTGGCGAGACGTCCGAGCGTCTGTCCGTCGGCGTCGACGACGAACCACTCGCGCTCGATCTCACCAGGCTTGGCCGAATACGTCTTCATCACAGAAAGAGGGCGGAGCTCCCGTCCGCCGGCGGCGGATTCTAGCAACTCTGCCCGGGCAGGACGTCTCAGCCGGCCGGCTCGGGCGCAGCGGCCGAGCGGCGCCCGAAGGAGAGGACGACTGCGGGAGCGATCACTGCGACGGTCGCACCGACTGCCAGCGCGACAACGCCCAATTCCGAGTAAGCGATGCCGCCGAGAAGCGCGAACGCTGCCGCAGTCAATCCGGCGACGAGATCAGTGAACCCCACGAGACCCTGACGCTCTGCCGGCCTCGCATGTGTGACGAGCTCAGCGGAGGCCGCGACGTACGAGACATTCCAGCCGAGGCCGAGCAGGTACAGGGAGAGCGAGAGGGCCGGGATCCGGACGACCCACGCGAGCATCACCGTCGAGATCGCCATGATCACGAGCCCGCCGACCAGCGCGCGGTGCCGTCCGACGCGATCGACCAGCTGCCCGACGACGAGAACGAGGCCGAACATCCCGACGATATGCACGCTGATGACGGTGAAGACGTCGGCCTGCTGGTGATCGTGCCCGACGACGATGTAGCCGCTCAGGTTCATGACGCTGGCCATGACCGCCAGGCTCGCGACGGCGGCGACGGCGGCGGCCGGAACGCCAGGCCGACGCAGGATCTGGCGAAGCGGCGCTCGAGGCTCCACCGTTGGCGCAGCGCCGGGCGCGAGGCCCTGGCGTTCGAGATCGAACGCGATCGTGCGCGGATCCGGACGAATCGCGAGCGTGAGGATGAGCCCCACGACGCACATCGCCGCAGCGGCGAACCACGGAACGACGAGCGTGTCGAGCTCGAGGTCCTTCCCAGCAAAGAGCGGCCGGAACACGAGCGGCCCGAGCGCAGCACCGAACAGCGCGCCGAAGAGGACATACGAGATCGCTCGCGCCTTCCGAGACTCCGGGTACATATCGGCAACGGCCGTCCGCGCGAGCAGCACGGCACCGTTCATCCCGCCGACCCCGAGGAAGCCGAGGACGACGAGCGGCGCCGAGTCCACCACACATCCGAGCGCGGTCAGAAGGCAGCCCACCGTCCCGACCACGAACCCTCCCACGAGGACGGGAACGCGCCCGTGGCGATCCATGAGGCGGCCTGCAGGCAAGGCAGCGAGCGCACCGGCAGTCAGGAAGATCGCAGGCCCGAGTCCGAGGACGGACTCGATCCCGGTCACGAGGACCAGGGTGATCGTCGCGACGGCGGCGGCAAGCTGGAGGACGCCGGAGAGCGTCACCAGGCAGAGCGCCAGGAGCACGGTATTCCGCCGGATCTGACGTGGGCTCGTCACTCGGCGAGCGTATAGATCGCTACGATGGCCGCGACGTAACGGGGAGCTCGGGCAGCCGGGCTGAGAGGGCGGACGAATGCGCCGCCGACCCGCAGAACCTGATCTGGGTAATGCCAGCGGAGGAAGGCGTGTCGAGAGAGGTCGTGGTGGTCGTCGCCGGAGGTCGGGAGCCTCCCCGTCCGGAGAGCCCGCTCGTCGTTCCCGCGGGCACTCCGGTGATCGCCGCGGACAGCGGGCTCGATCGCGCGCGCGAGTGGGGGCTCGAGGTCACGATTGCGGTCGGCGACTTCGACTCCGCGTCACCCGAGGCGGTACGAGCAGCGGAAGCTTCCGGCACGCGCATCGAGCGCCATCCCGCCGAGAAGGACGCTACCGATCTCGAGCTTGCCCTCGACGCGGCGCTGGAGCTCGATCCGAGGCGTATCGTGGTGCTCGCGGTGGTCGGGGACCGGCTCGACCACCTTCTCTCCATTTTCCTGCTCCTCGCCGCGCCTCGCTACGCAGGAGTCGAGCTCGACGCCGAGATCGGCCCAACCCAGGTTCACGTGATCCGCAACCAGCGGATCCTGTCCGGACACGCGGGCGCATTGCTCTCGCTCCTCGCACTCCACGGGCCGGCTCGGGGCGTGCAGACCGAAGGGCTCGTGTACCAACTCGACGGAGAGACACTCGAGCCGGGCTCGACGCGCGGAGTCTCAAACGTCTTCACAGGAGAGTCGGCCCGGATCGTCGTGGAACACGGCGTCCTTCTCGCAGTCCGCCCGAATGGAGAGCTGTGAAATTCCTTGACAGGCAAGGGTCTTTTCGCCGCCGCGCTCCTGGGCGCGCTTGCTCTCGGCTCGGTCGGATGCGGCGCGGATGGCGAGTCGAACGATGTCGTTCTCGTCACGCACGACTCGTTCGCGATTTCGGACGACGTGAGGGGGGACTTCGAGGAGACGAGCGGCCTGGAGCTCCGGATCCTGCAGTCCGGCGACGCGGGTGAGCTCCTCTCGAAGGCGCTGCTCACCGCGGGGAACCCGCAGGGCGATGTCCTCTTCGGCGTCGACAACAACTTGCTGTCCCGGGCGCTGGCGGGCGACCTATTCGAGACGTACGAGTCGCCTGGCCTCGAGAACGTCGACGCTCGTTACGTGCTCGACCCGGAGCACCGGGTCACGCCGATCGACCACGGCGAGGTGTGCCTGAACTACGACAAGGCGTGGTTCTCGGAGCGCGAGATCGAGCCACCCCGTTCGCTCGACGACCTGACCCACCCACGGTTCGAGGGCATGCTCGTCGTCGAGAACGCGGCCACCTCGACCCCCGGGCTCGCCTTCCTGCTCGCGACGGTCGCCCGCTTCGGCGAGGCGGGCTGGCAGGACTTCTGGCGTCGGCTGCGCGACAACCGCGTTCTCGTCGTGGACGGCTGGGAGGAGGCATACAACGTGCGGTTCTCCGGCGCGGCCGGCGACGGGGACCGCCCGATCGTCGTCTCCTACGCGTCGAGCCCGCCCGCGGAGGTGATCTTCGCCACGCCACGGCCGAAAGTGGCTCCCACAGCCGTCGTCGAGGACAGTTGCTTCCGGCAGATCGAGTTCGCGGGAGTCCTGCGGGGAGCGCCCAACGAAGAGGGCGCGCGCAAGCTCGTGGACTTCCTGCTCGAGAAGCGCTTCCAGGAGGACATCCCGCTCTCGATGTTCGTCTTCCCGGTCAACCCCGGCGCGGAGCTCCCCCGGGAGTTCGAGCTCTTCGCCGTGGTACCCGAGAGCCCCCTCGAGCTGTCGCCCGACGAGATCGGGGCAAATCGCGACCGGTGGGTGAGAGAGTGGACGCGGATCGTGCTTCGCTGAGCACGCACGTGTGGCGCGCGCTGACGTACGGCGTTCCGCTCGCGTTCCTGGCGCTCTTCTTCGCCTTCCCGCTCGCCTCGATCCTGCAGCGAGGTCTCGGCTCGGACGAAGGCGCCGTCTCGCCGCTCGACGTCCTCACCGACCCGCTGACCCGGGAGGTGCTGTGGTTCACGCTCTGGCAGGCGGTTGCCTCGACGGTGCTGACGATCGCGGTCGCACTCCCCGCCTCCTACGTGCTCGGCCGCTACACGTTCCGCGGCCGAAGCGCTGCCATGGCAGTGGTGACCGTGCCGTTCGTCCTCCCCACGGTCGTCGTGGCGCTCGCGTTTCTCGCCGTATTGCCCGCAGACCTCGAGCGCGGGTGGATTGCGATCCTGATCGCGCACGTCTTCTTCAACGTCGCCGTGGTGATCCGTGTCGTAGGAACGTTCTGGGCGGGACTCGACCCCCGCGTCTCCGAAGCCGCCGCGACGCTCGGCGCGAGCCCCGTTCGCAGCCTTCGCGAGGTAACGCTCCCCCTGCTCGCTCCAGCGCTCGCGTCCGCGGCCTCGATCGTGTTCCTGTTCTCGTTCACCTCGTTCGGGATCGTTCTCATCCTCGGCGGCCCTCGGTACTCGACCCTCGAGACGGAGATCTACAACCAGGCCGTGCGGATGTTCGACCTGCGAGCAGCGGCTGTCCTCGCGCTCGTGCAGCTCATCTGCGTCTCACTCGCTGTCTGGACAGCCATGCGCCTGGAGCGGAGGCTTGCGCTCGGCGGGCAACGGCGCTCCGAGCGCGACGTGCTGCGCCGGTTGCGCACACGGGGCGAGAAGGCAGTCGCCACTGCCAGCCTCGGCGCGCTGGCGCTCTTCCTCGGCGTTCCGCTCGCCGTCCTGGTCGAGCGCTCGCTGGCAATCGGAGACGGCTACAGCCTCGAGGCCTACCGTGCGCTCGGCCGGCCCACGGACGCACTCCTCGCAACGCCCTGGGAGGCGGTCGTGAACTCCGTCGTCTACGCAGCGAGCGCGACCCTCATCGCTCTCATCGTCGGCGGGTTGGCCGCCTTTGCCGTCGCGGGCTCGAGCAGAACGGGGACATGGCTGCTCGACGGTTCCCTCATGCTCCCCCTCGGCGCGTCTGCCGTGATGCTCGGCTTCGGCTTCGTCATCGCCTTCGACACTCCCCCCTTCGACTTCCGCTCCTCGCCGTGGATCGTTCCCGTGGTGCAGGCGCTCGTCGCGATTCCCTTCGTCGTTCGGATCGTCGCCCCCACGCTGCGCGCGATCGACGAGCGGCAACGCGAGGCGGCGGCCGTGCTCGGGGCTTCCCCCGGAAGGGTTCTCCGCGAGATCGACCTCCCCGTAGCCGGCCGGGCGCTGGGGGTCGCGGCCGGCTTCGCATTCGCGATCGCACTCGGCGAGTTCGGCGCCACGGTCTTCCTGGCACGGCCGGACAGTCCGACCCTTCCGGTTGCGATCTTCCGCTTCCTCGGGCGCCCCGGGGAGTTGAACGTCGGTCAGGCGTATGCGCTGGCCGTGATCCTGATGCTCGTCGCCGCCGTCTCGATCCTGGCCATCGAGCGTCTCCGCCGGGAACGTACGGCAGCCTGGTTCTGATGCTCAGGGTCGAGAACGTGAGCGTCAGCTTCGACGGCAAGCCGGCGCTCGACGGCGTCACACTCGCGGTCGGCGACGGCGAGGTGGTCACGGTGCTCGGGCCCAGTGGCTCGGGGAAGAGCACGCTCCTTCGCGTCATCGCGGGCCTCCAGCGACCCGACTCGGGGCGCGTCCTCCTGGATGGTCACGAGATCACAGCGATGCCGCCCCATCGACGCGGCATTGGACTGGTCTTCCAAGACCACGCCCTGTTCGGCCACCGGGATGTCCGGGGCAACGTCGGATTCGGGCTCAGGATGCGCGGGGACTCTCGCGACGAAATCGCAGACCGGGTGCATGAGCTGCTCGCGCTCGTCGGGCTCGCCGGATACGAGCGGCGCTCCGTCGCGACCCTTTCAGGCGGGGAGCAGCAACGCGTCGCCCTCGCGCGTGCGCTCGCGCCCGAGCCGCGCGTGCTCCTCCTCGACGAGCCGCTCGGCTCGCTCGATCGCAGGCTGCGAGATCGCCTCCTCGAGGACCTCGAACAGGTCTTCGAGCGTATCTCCGTGACTGCGCTCTACGTCACGCACGACCAGGCGGAGGCCTTTGCACTCGGCGACCGCGTCGCGGTCGTGCGCGAAGGGCACGTCGTTCAGATCGGAACGCCCGACGAGCTCTGGGCACATCCCGTGGATGGCGACACCGCGCGCTTCCTCGGGCTCGGAAACGTCCGCGAGGGAACGATGATCCGGCCAGAAGCCGTGGCGCTTACCAAAGCTGACACAGAGCACGGAGACGGCCTTGTCGAAGCTGTCGCGCGACACGGTCCCACCGTCCGTGTGGTCGTACGGCTCGACACGGGAGAGGTCCTGGAAGCCGCGGTCTCCGGGCTCGATCACCCGAGCCCGGGAGACCGCGTGCACGTCACGATCGACGAGCGGGGAATCGTCCCGCTCGATCGATCCGAGAAGTTCCCCTAGTCCGCGTCCTCGGCCATGGCGAGCCAATCCTCGCGCGTGCGCAGGCCCACCTGCTCGGGATGCATCGTCTGGACATGCTCCTCGGCGTTGGCGACGAGCTCGTCGTCGGTCTCGCCGCGGACGACTTCGCCGCATGGGCAGTTGATCTGCTTTGCCATCGTCTTCCTCCTCGGTAGCGGTGTCCCGGCGGGATTATCCACTACCCGAAAGTTGAAAACGGGTCCTTCTACCGCTCGCCCGCGCAGGTCCTGTCGCCGGCCATGACCTTGTCGAACGTGGCGTCGAACTCCGAGTCGCGCCCTCGGTCCGCCTGAGTGAGACCCGCGAGCTCGACCTGCATCACGGGCGTCACTCCCGGCCCACCGACCGTGATCCGGTGGCGCTCCCCCGGCGCAGCGGGCCGCGTGTCCTGGCTCGGATAGCCCGGAAACGGCCGCTGCGGGACGAAGCTGTGGCAGAAGGTCCCGGTGCCTTTGTGCGTGAGGATCCCCGACTCTCGCTTCCAGCCCGGGCCGTACGCGGAGTTCAGGGTGTCGATGAACAGGTTCCGGCCGTACTTGTCCTTCGGCACGCCCTTCGCGGTGGCGCCGAACCCGTACACCGGTGCGCCCAGGTAGCTGTAGCGGCCGAACACGCCTTGCCACCTGCCGTCGTACGTCCAGTTCGGGTGCGCCTCCAGCACGGGGAGCGCGCCCGACCAGTGGGCGACGTGCAGCTCCCAGTTCGTGTGGTGCGGCAGCCAGGGGTCGAAGCCGAGCAAGGGCAGCCGGCGCTGCCACGCCTGGATCGTCCAGTACGAGCCGTTCGGCGCCTTGCAGGCAGCGACGAGCATCGGCAGCGGCGGCCCGTCGTAGGGACGGCACCGATTCTTGAAGCGGGTCCAGTACTTCCCCTGTCGATACTTGCCCCAGCCACCGGCATAGTCCCAGCGGAAGCGCACCTGCGGAACCTCCGCGGACGGCGGGAGAGCGTTCACCGCTCCCCACACGAGGACATGCCGCGGGCGGCCGTCGCTCCGCGTGTAGGTGATGAGTGCCTCGCCTTTCCCGTTCACCTTCAGCGAGCCGAGCTTGACGTTGGCGTCCGTCAACGGCTCGCTGCCCGTCGCGGGCGACGCGAGGGCGAGCAGCACGGCTGCGAGAGCGACGGGGGCGAGCACACGAAGGAGAAGCCGCATCATCGGATCAGATCGGCGCGCGAGCGGATTGTCCCGCTCACCCGCCCGAGGGTCGGACCCTACCGAGGGCGAGGCATGCCTCGCCCTACTCCCACTCGATCGTTGCCGGCGGCTTCGAGGAGACGTCGTACACGACCCGGTTGACCCCGGGGATCTCGTTGATGATCCGGCTCGAGACGGCCTCGAGCAGGTCGTACGGGAGGCGCGCCCAGTCGGCGGTCATCGCGTCTTCGGACGTGACGGCGCGGATGACCACGGGATATGCGTACGTGCGCTCGTCGCCCTGGACGCCGACCGAGCGGATCGCCGGGAGCACCGCGAAGCTCTGCCAGAGGTCGCGGTAGAGGTCCGCGCGCCGAACCTCCTCGAGCAGGATCGCATCGGCACGGCGCAGGATCGCGAGCCGCTCCTCGGTGACCTCGCCGATGATGCGGATCGCGAGGCCAGGCCCCGGGAAGGGCTGACGCCAGACCATCCGCTCCGGCAGTCCGAGCTCCGCACCCACCCGCCGCACCTCGTCCTTGAAGAGCAGGCGCAGCGGCTCCACCAGCTCCATGCGCATGTCCGCGGGCAGGCCGCCGACGTTGTGGTGCGACTTGATCTTCGCGGCCACGCCGTCCTCGGCTCCGCCGGACTCGATCACGTCCGAGTAGAGCGTCCCCTGCACGAGGAAGCGCACGCCGCCTTCGAGCTTCGCCGCTTCCTCCTCGAACACGCGGATGAACTCCTCGCCGACGATCGTCCGCTTCTCCTCCGGGTCGGTGACGCCGGCCAGGCGTGAAAGGAAGCGGTTCTGCGCCTGCACGTGGACGAGCGGGACGCCGAAGTGGCCCGAGAACGTCTCCACGACCTGCTCCGCCTCGTTCTCCCGCAACAGTCCGTGGTCGACGAAGACGCAGGTGAGCTGGTCACCGACCGCCTTGTGCACCAGAAGCGCGGCGACCGCCGAGTCGACGCCGCCCGAGAGCGCGCAGAGGACGCGCTCGTTCCCGACAGTGGCGCGAATGCGCTCGACCTGCTCCTCGATGACCGCCGCAGGCGTCCAGGTGGGTGGCACGTCCGCGACGTCGTACAGGAAGTTCTTGAGGATCTCCTGGCCGTGCGGCGTATGCACGACCTCGGGGTGGAACTGGACGCCGTACAGCCGCTTCTCGCGGTGCTCGAAAGCTGCGATTGGGGTCGAGGGAGAGGACGCGGTGACGATCGCGCCCTCGGGAGGAGCCGTGACCGAGTCACGGTGGCTCATCCAGACCGTCTGCTCGGGGGGCAGATCGTGGAAGAGCTCGGAGTCGGTGGCCTCGAGCTGGGCTTTCCCGAACTCGGACGCCCCGGTGCGCTCGACGGCCCCGCCGAGATCGCGTGCCATCAGCTGCATCCCGTAACAGATCCCGAGCGTCGGTATGCCGAGCTCGAAGATCTCCGGGTCGAGATCGGGAGCGCCGTCGCTGTAGACCGAGGCCGGGCCGCCCGAGAGAACGAGTGCCGCGGGATTCCGCCTTGCGATCTCGTCCGCGGAGAGGCGATGACCTACGAGCTCCGAGTACACGCGCGCCTCGCGCACGCGTCGCGCGATCAGCTGGCTGTACTGGCCGCCGAGATCGACGACGAGGACCGGCCGTTCCTCCGGCGTCGGCTCGGGTGCGGGAAACGGAACGATCTCCGCCATCAGCTTCTTCGGTAGTTGGGCGCGTCCTTCGTGATCGTGATCCCGTGCGGGTGGCTCTCCTGCAGGCCGGCAGGCGTGATCCGGTTGAAGCGCGTTCGCGTCTTCATCTCCTCGATTGTCGCCGCGCCGCAGTAGCCCATGGACTGGCGAATCCCCCCGATCACCTGATGCACGATCGGGCCGAGCGGGCCTTTGTAAGGGACGCGACCTTCGATCCCCTCGGGCACGAGCTTGTGCACGTCCTCGACGTCGCCCTGGAAGTACCGGTCCTTCGAGAATGAGCGCGCCTTCATCGCTCCCAGCGAGCCCATCCCGCGGTACTCCTTGAAGCGCTCGCCCTGGGCGACCATGACCTCGCCCGGAGCCTCGTCCGTCCCCGCGAGCATCGATCCGAGCATGACGACGTCGGCGCCGGCGGCGATCGCCTTCGCGATGTCGCCGGAGCTGCGGATCCCGCCGTCTGCGATCACCGGCACGTCGTGATCCTCGAGAGCGCGCGCGGTGTCGTAGACGGCCGTCACCTGCGGCACGCCGACGCCCGCGACGATCCGGGTGGTGCAAGTACTGCCCGGCCCCTGCCCGACCTTGACGGCGTCCGCACCTGCGTCGACGAGGGCCAGTGCGCCGTCACCCGTGGAGATGTTGCCGGCGACGATCTCGACTCCGTGTGCGCCGCGGATCTGCCGCACGACCTCGAGGACGCCGTGCGAGTGGCCGTGTGCCGTGTCCACCACGAGCACGTCGACCTCGGCCTCGACGAGCGCGGTGGCCCGCTCGAGCGCGTCCGGCCCGACTCCGACCGCGGCGCCGACCCGGAGCCGGCCCTGGTCGTCCTTCGTCGCTTCCGGATACTTGATCCGCTTCGAGATGTCCTTGACCGTGATCAGACCCGCGAGACGCCCTTCGTGATCGACGACGGGAAGCTTCTCGATCTTGTTGCGATGGAGGATCGCCTCGGCTTCCTCGAGCGTCGTACCAACGGGCGCGGTCACGAGATTGCGCGACGTCATCAGCACCGACACCGGCTGGGACGTGTCCGTCTCGAAGCGAAGGTCGCGGTTCGTGAGGATGCCGACGAGGACGTCGCGGTCATCGACGATCGGCACGCCCGAGATCCGGTAGCGCTCCATCAGCTCGAGCGCATCGGCGACGAGGTCGTCCGCGCGCAAGGTGACCGGCTCGACGATCATCCCCGACTCCGAGCGCTTGACCTTGTCGACTTCGCCTACCTGGTCGGCGATCGAGAGATTGCGATGGACGATGCCCATCCCACCGGCGCGAGCGAGCGCGATCGCGAGCCGCGCCTCTGTGACGGTGTCCATGGCAGCGGAGATCAGCGGGATGTTCAGCGAGATCGAGGGCGTGATCCGCGTGACCGTGGAGACGTCGTTCGGCAGCACGACGACTCCGCGGGAAGCAGGAGCACGTCGTCGAAGGTGAGACCCTCCTTCCCGAACTTCCGCTCGAACGCGACGAGGCGCTCGATCTCTTCCTGCCGGAACTCGGTCTCCATCGGGTGACGTTACCACCCTCTGCCGACGGCGTTGGCAAGCGGCCGACCGACGACGGTCTTGGTCACACGCGCCGCTAGGAACGCACAGGCTGGAGCTCGGCGAGCTCGATGTCCGGGGCGAGCTCGGAGGCGAGCTGGGGATCGAAGCGGCCGGCGCCGACCGCGCGCACCGACGCTGCGCCCGCGGCAACAGCGAGGCGAACCGCGTAGTCCGGGGATCGCTCCTCGACTAGCGAGGCGAGAAGCTGGGCGAGCAGGACATCGCCGGAGCCCACGCCGGACAAAGGCTCGACCCGCGGCGCGAAGGCGCGCATCCGCCTCGTCTTCCGCCCAACGCGGAGCAGCGCGAAGCAGCCGTTCTCGAGCGTGATGACGACGTTGCGGGCTCCCATCTCCGCGATCGCGTCCAGTGCCATCAGGAAGTCGGCGTCGTCCTCGAGCTCCTGGCCGACGAGCTGCTCCGCCTCGCCCTGGTTCGGCGACACGAGGAACGGCCCAGCCTGGACGCCCAGCTGCATCGCCTCTCCTTCGCTGTCCAGCACGACGCGGACGTCGCGGCGGACGAGATCTCGGATCGCGTCCGCGTAGAACTCCGTGGGCACCTTCCGCGGAAGCGAGCCGGCGAGGACGACGAAGTCCGCCCCGCGTGAGAGGTAGTGCAGCTTCTCCGTCAGCATGTCGAGCTCCGCGGCCGAGACCTCCGGCCCCCACTCGTTGATCTCCGTGTACGTGCCCGAGGCCGGGTCGACCACCGCCGTCGAGGTGCGCGACTCTCCGGCGATGCGGACGAAGTCGTTGAGGATCGCCTCGGAGGTGAGCTCTTCCACGATCCTCGTGCCGGTACGCCCTCCGCTCAGCCCCGTCGCGACCACCGGGACGTCGAGGAGCTTGAGCGCGCGCGCGACGTTGATGCCCTTGCCGCCGGCAAGCGTCAGGACGTCGCTCGAGCGATGGCGGTAGCCGATCTGGAACACGGGCACTGTGACCGTCCGGTCGAGCGCGGCGTTGGCAGTGACGGTGACGATCACGTGACGATGTCCCAGAAGTTCTCCGCGGTTCGCTCCGCGAACCAGGCAGCCTTGCCCAACGCGCCGGGCTCGGAAACCGAAGCTGCGGCAATCAGGTTCGACGACGCCACGAGACGATCACCCTCCCAGACCTCGATCCGCCCCAGCCGCTCGCCCTTTCGCACCGGCAGCCCGACCATGGTCGGCACCACGGTGCGCTCGAGAAGCGGCACTCCTTCTCTCACGGTACGCAGAACCGTTCTCGGCGCAACGAGCTCGACATCCTCCTGCCCGTACTCGGTGTCGACTTCTCCGTAGACGCGACTCGCGTCGATCACGGAAACCCTCTGGTAGCGGTCGAGCCCGAACTCGAGCAACTCGCGCAGGGCGTCGTTTCGTCCTTCGCGCGTTTCGACGCCGAGAACCGTCCCGTAGACGGTTGCGCCGCGTCGCGATGCGGCCGCTGCCTCGGACCAACCCGCGCTCTCCGTGTGGCCCGTCTTCCCGCCGACCAGCGCGGGCCAGCTCGAGAGCAGGTCGTCCGTGGTGGGGAATCGCTGTCTGCCCGCGAGCGAGTAGGAGGTCTGCTCGAGGGCCGCGCGGACGAAGGGAACTCCGAGCGCATAGCGGACGAGCAGCGTCGCATCGCGCGCGCTCGACACGTGGCCGGGCTCGTCGAGACCGTGCGAGTTCGCGAACGTCGTGTCGACGAGGCCGAGCTCACGCGCTTTCGCATTCATCAGCGACACGAACCGCGTCGCCGAGCCGTTGCCGACATGCAGCGCGAGCGCGGCCGCCGCGTCGTTCGCGCTCGGGATGAGCATGGCGCGAACGAGCTCGCCCACGCTCAGGGTCTCACCCGCGCGCAGATACACCGTCGATCCGCCGATGCCGGCCGCGTCCGAGCTCACCCGGACGAGGTCGGAGGGACGCGCCTCCTCCAACGCGACGATCGCCGTCATCAGCTTCGTGATGCTCGCAATCGCGCGCGAGCGTCTGGAGCTCTCCTGCGCGAGAACCGCGCCGTCCTCGCCGACGAGATACCAGGCAGCCGCTGGGAGCGCGGGAGGCTCCGCAGGGTCGGTCGAGGCTTGAACCGGCGTCGCCAGGACGGCGAGGGCGACGACGCCGAGCAGGATGCTGCGCATCACCGGCGCGGAACTCTACTTGCTCGCAAGACCGGAATCCGCTCGCGCGGATTCCGGTCGCGCAGATCCCTGAAGGCATCCGCTTCGCGGCCGCTGCAGTGGTAACGCGCCACGCCTCCCGTCACCATCCGGACGCCGCCCACACCTGGGTCGAAAGCCGTTCCGCGGCACCGGCTGCAGCGATGCGCCAGTCCTCCTCAGTGTCGCGAAACGCGAAGATCACCGACCTCGACGCGGTCACGACCGCACTCGCCGGGCCGCTCGTGAACGCCCGCGCGACGTCGGCCGGAGTGGCGCCCTGCGCCCCGACTCCGGGCAGGAGCAGCGTCGTCTGCGGCATCAGCCGCCGGGCCTCCGAGACCGCGCGTGGCAACGTCGCGCCGACGACCGCCCCGACGCTCGACATGCCCCCCTCGCCCACGAGCGGCTGCCCCCACTCGTGCACGAGTGTCGCCAGGTGCTGCCACAGCGGCCGGCCGTCGGAGAGCGTCGCGTCCTGGACGTCGGCCGCTCCAGCATTCGACGTCCGCACGAGGAAGAACACACCGGCGCCGTGCCGTCTGCAGGCGGCGAGGAACGGCTCGACCGCATCGAGGCCGAGGTACGGGCTCGCCGTGATCGCGTCCGCGAGCGGGACTCCGTCCTCGTTCGGCTCGAGGTACGCGGCCACGTATGCACGCGAGGTCGAGCCCACGTCGCCGCGCTTCGCGTCCAGGATCACGAGCAGGCCGATCGAACGGGCATACGCGCACACCTCTTCCAGCGCGTGCATCCCGTCCGACCCCAGCGCCTCGAAGAACGCGGCTTGCGGCTTCACCGCGACCACGTACGGGCCGACGGCGTCGACGATTCCCTTGCAGAAGCGCGCCACTGCGCTCGCTGCCGCAGCGCGACCGAGCACGGCCTCGCCGCGGAGCTCCATCGGAAGCACGTCCAGACGTGGGTCGAGGCCGACCACGAGCTGGCTGTGCTTGCGACCGACCGCCTCCGCGAGGCGGTCGGGGAAGGGCTGCGTGTCCACGCCTCAAGGCTACGCACCTGCCTGGACCGCGCGCGTCACGCGGCGAGGATCTCCGTTGCGTCCAGCGAGACGATGCGGAGCTCCGGCCCCGGGCGCCGGAGGAAGCCCGCGACGAGCATGAGCACGTCAGCGTCCTTCGGCGCGAAGGACGGCGCGGCGAGTGCCGCCTCCGCGATGCCGGTCTCGACCTCGATCCTGCCTGCCCCGTCCACGGCGAGCGTCCGCACCGAGGCCAGCCGCCCGCCCGCGACGAAGAACGCCCGCTTGAACCCAGGCTCCCGCGCCGGGGCCAGGACGCAGACGCGCATCGCCCGCAGCTGGTCGAGCAGGTCGAACCGCTCGACCGCCTCCTCGAGCGCCTTCAGTCGATCCCGGACTCTGGCAGCGTCCTCGAAGCGGAGATCGCGGGCAAGCCTGGTCAGCCTGGCGCGGAGAGCAGGCAGCGCTTCGGCCGGATCGTCTCCCTCGAAGCCGTCGAGCGCTCGAGCGACCAGCCGCGCGCGGTTCCGGCTCCTGATCGGGCCGTACGGCCCCGGCGTCGACGTCACGACCCAGCGGTCGCGGCGCTGCGTGAGGTATGCGTACCGATCGGGCCGTCCTCCGCGCGCATTCGCGGGAGGACGAAGCTCGCCGATGAGGCGCAGCTCCTCGAGCGCCGCCTCGAGCTCGGAGCCGAGCTGCCTCCACTCCACGCGCTCGAGCGCGCCGAGTGCTGCCTCTACGGCAGGCCGCTGACGCGAGCCGGAGAAGTAGGAGCGAAGGCGCGCGCGCAGGTCGCGCGCCTTGCCGACGTACAGAACCGTTTCGTTGCGGTCGCGGAAGAGATAGACGCCGGGGCCGGTGGGGGCTCCGGCGATCAGCGAGCGCTTCCCGTGGAGCTTGCGGGCGCGCGGCGCCGCCAGCTCGAGCACGTCCGCCAGCGTCCTCGCCCCGCGCTCCTGCGCGAGACCGAGCAACGAGACGAGGATCTCCGCGGTCGCGACGGCATCGGGCAGTGCCCGATGACAGGGGCTCGTCGAGGTCCCGAAGAAGTGCGCGAGCGACGCGAGCGAGAAGCGCTCGCTCCTGTGCTGGAGGAGTCGCCGCGCGAGCCAGACCGTGTCCACGACCGGCGCCGCGACGCGGCGGCCTGTGAGCCGCTCGACCTCCCGCTCGAGGAAGGAGAGGTCGAAGCGCGCGTTGTGGGCCGCGAGCGCGACGTCCCCGGCGAAGGCGAGGAAGCGGCGGACGGCGAGCTCCGGGCGAGGCGCTCGCCTCAGGTCTCCTTCGCGGATCCCGGTCAGAGCGGCGATGTTCGCCGGAAGCGCGGTACCGGGGTTGACGAGCGTCTCGAAGGTGTCCTCGATCGCAAGCGCGCGCACGCGTGCCGCCCCGATCTCGCACATGCGGTTGCGAATCGCCGAGAGCCCGGTCGTCTCGAGGTCGAATACGACGAACTCGGCGTCCTCGATCAGGATGTCGTCGTGCGGCGGGTTCGTCGAGCCCGACGCGCGCGCCAAGCCAGGCGAGCCGAGCGTCACCTTGGACGACGTCGTCGAGCAGCGAGCGAGCGAGCGCGGCGGGCGAGCGTTCGAGCGCGAAGAGGACGTGAGCAGCGTCCTCGGGAGACACCGGCCCTCGCCGAGCCTGCACGAGCTCGACGAGCCGGTCCGCAGCATCGAACGTGAGCTGCATGAGTCGACCTTATCGAACATATGTTCGTATCTCAAGCTGGCACTCGCGACCTTGGTGCCGGCCGCCGGACAAGTGCAGACAGAGGGGCCGCCTCTCGGCGGCCCCTCCGAAACCCTGCGAGTGAAGCCCCGCGCCTAGCCGCTCTTGACCGCGGACTTGAGGGCGCTGCCGGCCGAGAACTTCGGCACGGTCGTCGCCTGGATCTGCACGCGCTCGCCGGTGCGCGGATTGACACCCATGCGCGCCGCGCGCGCCGAGGTCGAGAACTTGCCGAAGCCCGTGAAGGTGACCGAGTCACCGTTCTTGAGCGTCGCGGTGATCGTGTCCAGCACGGCGTCTACCGCAGCGCCGGCGTCACGCTTGGACATGCCCGCCTGATCGGCGACGGCATCCACGAAGTCCTGTTTTGTCACTGTCCCTCCTCCTAAGGTCGGAATCAAAGTCTGTCGGGGACCGGAGGACCCTAACAGCCTTGCGTATTTGGCTCAACCATCACTTTTTGCGGCGGTTTTTCGCAGTTCCAGGAGCTCTTCCGCGCGAAAGAGGGCACGGAGTCGCACCCCGAGACGCGCGAGAGCGTCGGAACCGCCCTCCTCGCGATCGACGACCGAGATGGCGTTTCGCACCTCGAGGCCCTCGTCCCTGAGAGCCGACACCGACGCTGCGAGAGCACCTCCCGTCGTGACGACGTCCTCGAGGAGGCACACCAGCTCGCCCCGCTCGAAGGGGCCTTCGATCCGATTGGCCGTGCCGTATTCCTTGGCCTCATCGCGCACGATGATGAAGGGCAGACCGGACGCCATCGCTGCCGAAGCTGCCAACGCGACCGCGCCGAGGGCCGGGCCCGCAAGTCGAACCGCATCCGGCTCGAACTCCCGCACGGCGTCGGCCAGGCTCTCCCCGAGGGCTCGCAAGACCTCGGGCTCCGTCTCGAAGCGGTACTTGTCGAGGTACCAGGACGAGCGCTTCCCGGAACGGAGGACGAAGTCGCCCTCGAGCAGCGCCCGCTCGATCAGCAGGCGTCCCAGCTCCTCGTTCCGCATCAGAGCGCCGAGCGGGCGATGGACGCGAGCCGCTCGAACTCCGCCGAGCCCGGCTCGAGCACCACGGCCGAGCCGTCGGAGAACGAGACACTCGCTCGCTCGTGCGGGCCGCGTGAACGAACGAGGTAGCGCCAGGCCCAGACCGCGAGCGCGACGAGGATCGCGAGACGCACGAGTGCCATCACTCGCCCTCGTCCTCCTTCGGCTTCCGGGGAGCGCGTCGGCGCTTGGGCTTCTCCTCGTCGATCCCCTGCAGGCAGGTGCGCAGGTCGTACGCAACGAGCCCGGAGGTCGGATTCGGCCCGGTGGTCGCCGCGATCGTGCGGCCGCCTTCACGGAGAACGAAGAGGCCGCCCTCGGCGAGCTCCACCTCCGCACGGGTCACGTCGCCCGCCGAAGGGTGCAGCTCTCCGGCGGCAGCGAGTAGGTCGAGAGCCGACCTGGCGAGGGCATCGCCGTCGAGACCCGTCGACGCGAGCGCGGCGCCCTTCGCGTCCAGCACGACCGCGCGCTCGACCTGGGACGACAGCTCGGCGAGCTCGACCAGCGCCTGGGTAGCGTCCATGGCTCGACGCTATCGCAGGAGCGCCGCGAGCGCACGCGCAGCTTGCGCGCGGTGCGAGTGGACCGACTTCCACGGGTCGCCGAGCAGCGCGACGGTCAGCGACTCGCCGTGCGGAACGAAGATGGGGTCGTAGCCGAATCCCTCGCTCCCGCTCGGCGCACGAGCGATCGACCCCTCGAGCGTGCCTGACGCCCGAATCTCGGCTCCGTCCGGGCCGAGCGCCACGACCTCGCAGACGTAGCGGGCTCCCCGCTCCTCGACCCCCTCGAGCTCGGCGAGCAGCTTCGCGACCGGGTCGTCCGCCCAGCGAGCGGACTCGATCCCGGGTCTTCCGCCGAGCGCGGCAACCTCGATCCCCGAGTCCTCACCGGCGACCCACAACTCGTCCGGCTCGGCCGGCCGTGCGTAATGAGCCTTGATCCGCGCGTTGTCGACGAAGGTCGCGCCGTCCTCGGCGGGTGAGTCCATTGCCGTCGACGGAGCGACCTCCCAGTCCGGCAGCGCCTCCCGCCACTCCCGCAGCTTGTGCTCGTTCCGCGTCGCGAGGATCAGCCTCACGCGCGGGGAGACTCTGCGGCCGCCACCTGGGCGACCGTCAATTCCTCGATTCCGCCCGTCGCGAGGTCGAGCAGCCGATCGAGGAGCTCGCGCGAGAACGGGTCCCGCTCCGCCGTCGCCTGCACCTCGACCAGGGCGCCCTCGCCGGTCATGACGACGTTCATGTCCGTCTCGGCCGTGGAGTCCTCCGGGTAGTCGAGATCGAGCACCGCCTCGCCGTCCACGATCCCGACGGATACCGCGGCCACGGATCCGCGCAGCGCCTTCGAGAGCCCGAAGTGGTCGAGCGCGCGACGCGCGGCGATCCAGACGCCGGTGATCGAGGCGCAACGCGTCCCGCCGTCTGCCTGCAGGACGTCACAGTCGAGCCAGAGCGTGCGCTCGCCCAGGGCCTCGAAGTCGCACACGGAGCGAAGCGCGCGACCGATCAGGCGCTGGATCTCGACCGTCCGCCCGTCCGGGCGGCCGCGCGAGACAGCACGTTGCGTCCGCTCGCCGGTCGAGGCGGGAAGCATCGAGTATTCGGCGGTCATCCAACCCGCGCCCGCTCCGCGCCAGCCAACGCGGCACACCCTCCTCGACCGTCGCCGTGCAGAGCACCACGGTCTTCCCCTGTCCATAGAGAACCGCGCCGTGCGGCTGCTCGAGGAAGTCCGTCTCGATCTCGAGCGGACGAAGCTCGCCCGCCTTCCGGCCATCCGCTCTCACGCGGCCGCCGCCTCCAGAGCCGAGACTTCGACGTGCTCCGCCGCGGCGATCGGAAGCTGGAGGAAGCGTCTTCCCATCTCCCGGAAGAGCACCGGGTCACCCGTGGTCAGGAACCGGTAGGCGCCCTCTCTCGACTCGGAGTTCTCGATTCCCTTGCGCGCGAGCGTCTCCGCGACCTCGCGCGCCGTCTCGTCCGCGGAGAAGACGAGGGTCACGCCGCGCCCGAAGACCCTTTGGAAGACGGGCCGGATCAGCGGGTAATGGGTACAGCCGAGGATCACCGTGTCCACGCCCGCGTCCTTGAGTGGGGACGCGTAGTCGCGGACGGCGCTCGCCGTCTCCTCGCCGAAGGGATCGGAGCCTTCGATCAGCGGTACGAGGCCCGGGCACGCAATCTGGACGATGTCGACGCCCGCGTCGAGCGCTGACACGAGGTCCGCATAGCGACCGCTCGCGACCGTCGCCTCGGTGGCCAGGAGTCCGATGCGCCGGTTGCGCGTGGCCAGCACGGCTGCGTGCGCTTCCGGCGCCAGCACGCCCACGATCGGCACGGACAGCGTGCGCTGGAGCTCCGGGAGCGCCGCCGCCGTGGCCGAGTTGCACGCGGCGACGATCAGCTTCACGCCCTGGCGCTCCAGGTAGACGGCGATCTCACCGGCAAAGCGGCGGATCTCGGCGAGTGGACGTGGCCCGTAGGGAAGCCTGGCGGCGTCACCCAGGTAGACGAAGTCCTCGTGCGGGAGGGTGACGAGACATTCGTGCAGGACGGTCAGGCCGCCCATGCCCGAGTCGAAGACACCGACCGGCCGCTGATCCATCCACCGGATACTACGGCGGCGACCGGGTGCTGAACCCCATCCAGCAGAGGGCCGGGCATGCCCGGCCCCTACGACAGCGGACCCGCTTCACATTCCTCATCTACCCTTTCGGCCGTGGCAAAGACCTGGATCCTCGGTCTGGCCGCCGCCCTCGTGCTCTTCGTCGGGGACGCGACCGGATCCGCCCTCTCCAAGCAGGACGTGTCCATTCCGATGGACGACGGCGTCTCCATCTCGGCCACGCTGTACCTGCCGGACGGGGCTGCGCCCGCCGGAGGCTGGCCCGCCATCGTGTTCCTCCACGGCCTCGCCGGAAGCAAGGAGCCGATGAATGCGCTCGTCGAGGCCTATGGCTTCGCCGGGCAAGGCTACGCGGTGCTCAGCTTCGATGCGCGGGGGCACGGGAAGTCAGGCGGCCTCGTAACGATCGACGGCCCGCGTGAGATCGCGGACACGCGAGCCGTCCATGCGTGGCTCGCCGCGCGGCCGGACGTCGCAGACGCGAAGATCGGCGCCTGGGGCATTTCGTACGGCGGTGGGGCGGTGCTCAACTCCCTGGTCGCCGGCGTGCCGTGGGGAGCGGTCGTCACCGTCGAGACCTGGACCGACCTCTACTCCGCCCTGATGCCGCAGGGACTCGTGAAATCGGGACTCGTCGCGGGACTGGCCGGCTCGATACCCGAAGCGAAGCGTGACCCGTCGCTGGTGGCAGTGCAGGCCGCAGCGTTCGCCGGAAACACCGCGGCCGTTCGGCCCTGGGCGGCGGAGCGCTCGAGCCTCTCGAGGCTGGGCTCGGTCACGACGCCGGTGTTCATGGCGCAGGGACGCCGCGACTTCCTGTTCGGCATCGACCAGGCAGCACTCGCGTTCAAGCGCCTCAAGGGGCCGAAGCTCCTCTACCTCGGCCTCCATGGCCATGCGCCCTCGACTTTTCCTGCCGCCGACACGGGCTACCTGATGGCCCAGGTGCGGTCATGGTTCGACTGTCATCTGGGATCGAGCCCTTGCTCGCGGGCGACGACTGCATTCGCACTCGCCCCGGAGGGTTTCAGGAGCGGGCAGCTGCCGTTCGCGGCCTCGCAGCCGGGGACGACCTCGACCAGCGTCGCGTTCCCCGGAGTGACGACCTATGCGCGAACCGGGAAGTTGGCCCGCACGTCCGCCCGTCTCGCAAAGCCGATCGAGGTGTACGGCTCGCCGACGGTGAAGGCCACGATCGCCGCGAGCGGCGGCTGGTCTCGCCTCGTCGCCGTCCTCACCGCGCGCACGCCGCAGGGTAAGGAGATCGTCGTCAGCGCCGGCGGAGTGTCCACCAAGAACGGCGTGCAGACGGTCTCGATCAACCTCTCGAGCCAGGCGACCTTCATTCCTCGCGGGTCGCGCCTGACGCTGACGCTCGGGTCGTCCTCGCTCGCGCAGTCGTCGTCGAACCTCCTCTATCTCGATCTCCCGATGGCTCCGAGCGCACGCGTTCGAGTCGGGAACGCAGTGCTCGCGATTCCCGGCCTTAGGAAGCAGGTGACGAAGTGAGCTGGCGCCTCGTCGTCGCCGCGTTCGTCGCCCTCGTCGTCGTGGCGGGCGCAGGCGCCCGGCCGGCTCAGGATCCTGGCGTCAGTCCATCCACCGTCTCGCTCGGCGGAACCGTCCCGCTCACCGGCGAAGCGGCCGCGTTCGGATCCGTGGGCGCCGGCGCAAAGGCGTACTTCGACTACGTAAACCAGACCACGCGGGTGCACGGGCGGACGATCTCGTACACGTTCTACGACGACGCGTACAACCCCGCGCAGACGGTGCAGCTCACGCGCAAGCTGGTCGAGGAAGACGAGGTGTTCGCCGTCTTCAACACGGTCGGCACGTCGAACAGCCTGGCGGTCCGCGAGTACCTGAACGCACGGAAGGTGCCTCAGCTCTTCGCGGCGGACGGCTCGCAGGCCATAGGCAGGAGCTTCGCCCGCTACCCGTGGACGATGGGTTTCCTGATGAGCTACCGGGGCGAGGGAGACGTCTACGGCACGACCATCGCAAAGACACGTCCTCGCGCTCGCATTGCGGTGCTGTACGAGAACACGGAGCTCGGCCGCGACATGCTCGCCGGCCTGACGCGCGCGGTAGCCGGCAAGGGCCCGAAGATCGTCGCGAAGGAGTCGTACGAGTTCACGGGCTCCGACGTCACCGGGCAGATCGCGAAGCTGAAGGCCTCGCGCGCCGACACGCTGATGCTCTTCGCAACGCCGAAGTTCTTCATCCAGGCGGCGGTCTCCGCGCACAAGCTCGCCTGGAAGCCGCGTCTCTACATCGCGTCCGTCTCGATCGAGCCCGGGATCATGGCGATCGCCCGCACGAACGCGCCGGAGCTGACGAAGGGCGCGCTCTCGATCGCGTTCGTGAAGAACCCGAACGACCCGGTGTGGAAGAACGACAAGACGGTTGCCCTCTACAAGACGATCATGCGCCAGTACAACCCACAAGGGCGCGTGACCGACGTCTACAACTGGTACGGGATGACCGTCGCCTGGACGATGGTCGAGACGATGCGAAAGGCAGGCCCCAACCTCACGCGGGCGAGCCTCCTGCGTGCCGCTCAGAGCCTGAACTTGCCGCGAAACCCGTTCCTGCTCCCCGGCATCCGTCTGCAGACATCACGGACCGACTACCGCCCCATGGAGCACGTCTATCTCTATCGCTACGACAACAAGCAGTGGGTCAAGGCGAGCGGGCTCTTGCGGGCACGCGGCTAGAGAGTCGACGTTTGCAATTCTCACCGGCAAGGCACGTCCCCATCACGGAACCTTGAACGCTTGAACAGAGGAGGAAACGCATGAAACGACGCATCTGGACGGTCGCGGTCGCGCTAGCGTCCGTCGCCGCACTCGTCGCCGTTCCGTCGGCCTTCGCCGCGTACACCACGGCGAAGCTCGAGGTACGGCAGACAGGCACGAGCGCGGTGATCAAGGCGACGCTCGACCCGAACGACGATCCGACCGCGAGCGTCCGCATCTTCGTCCCCACCGGGACGCAGCTGACCACGACGCAGGCGCCGGGCACCTCGCTCGGCCCGGTGCGCGCGATCGTCAAGGCGCTCGATCTCGCCGGCGCCGACCTCCCCCTCGAGGGCAACCTCGTCGTGGCGGCAGCGGGACAGATCGCACCGGCCACGCAGGCTGCGTGTCTCGGCAGCGTGACTCCGATCGCCTCCTGGGTGATGGTGCTGAGCGCAGCGGGTCAGACGCTGCCGGTACCCGCCTATCTCGTCGCGACGACCGGGACGCAGGCCGCCCTCGGCCCCGCGTACATCCAGGTCTGCCTGCCGCCGCCGGACATCCCCGCCGGAACTCCGGGCCGGGCGACGTTCGGCGCCAAGCTGTACAGCGCCGAGCTCACGATCAACGGCGTCTTCAGCCAGTCGCCTGGCGCGTGGGTCGCGTTCTGGACTCCGTACCGTCCGGGCGTCGGACAGGTCAACGCCGCGGCAACCGTCGCGTCGCCCGCTGCGATCGGCGCAGGTGCCGTCACCGTGGCCGCGCGGAAGGCCGGGAGAGCCGGTGTCGGTGCCACTGTCACGGGACGCGTGACGCAGGGTGGCCAGGCTCGTGCCGGGGCGAACGTCGCCATCTTCGGCGGTCCGCGAGCGAACCGGCTGAAGCGGCTCGGCACGGCGCGCACCTCGGCCTCGGGTGCGTTCGCGTTCCGCGCGAACACCGGGATCTTCTTCCGGGCGAACGTCACTGCGGCCGCTGCAGCCGCTCCCGCAGTCTGCACCGCGCTCAGCGCGGCGATCGCACCGGTGCCGTGCGTGAACCCGACCACGAACGGGTTCACGGCGCAGAGCCGGGTCATCAGGAAGAGGTAGCAGCACTCGTAGGGGGCCGGGCATGCCCGGCCCCTACCCTTCTCCGATGGCCGCGACCGTCAGGCTCGGCACGTGCAGCTTCGCGGACGAGGGGCTGCTCAAGCACTGGTATCCACGGGGTGTGTCGTCGCCCAAGGCTCGGCTCGCGTACTACGGAGAGCGCTTCGACACGGTCGAGGTGGACTCGCCCTACTACCACCTCCCCGATCCGGAGGTGACCGGCCGCTGGGCGCAGCGCACGCCACCGGAGTTCGTGTTCCACGTGAAGGCCCACGCGACGATGACCGGGCACCAAGACCACGAGGGCGGGCTCGAGCAGGCGTTTGCGGATTTCCGGGCTTCGCTGGAGCCGCTCGAGCTGTCCGGCAAGCTCAAGGGCATCCTTCTCCAGTACCACCCGCGCTTCGTGAAGTCGGCGGACGCGAAGGAGGAGCTGTCGCGAGTCGGAGCCTTGCTCGATCCGCTCGTCCCGCTGGTCGAGTTCCGTCATCGCTCCTGGTTGGAGGAGGACGAGCGGGCGGACACGCTCGCGTTTCTCGAAAGCCACGGACTCGCGTACGTCTCCGTCGACGCTCCGCCGACGCGCGCCTCGAACGTGCTCCCACCCGTCGCGGCGGCGACCCATCGGGTGGCGTACGTGCGCTTCCACGGGCGGAACGTCAAGACCTGGAACATCAAGGCCGAGAAGTCCTCGGAGCGGTTCAACTGGATGTACTCGGCCGAGGAGCTCGCCGAGTGGGTGGAGAAGCTCGCCCGGCTGACCGAGGACGCGGACGAGGTGTACGCGCTGTTCAACAACAACCGCGACGACTTCGCCCCGCGCAGCGCGCTTCTTCTCCGCGGCCTGCTGGACGAAGCCGGAATCCCCGCGACCGGCGGAGTCGAGCCGCCTCCACTCGCGCCGACGCTGTTCTAGCTTCTCTAGGCCGCCGCGTAGAGCTGGACGTTTCCGTGCTCGCCGAGACGCACTCGCTCGAGGATCGCGTAGAGCCGCTCCGCGCAGTCGGGCGACGGGAGCAACTCGAGCGGGCAGGGCTCGCCCGTGGGCATGCGCTCGGCGCCGAGACCGGCGAGCCGAGCCTCGAAGCCGACGTCGTCCAGGTCCTCGGCCGAGACCGGAAGTCCGATCCACGTCACTCCGCCGAACCCGCGAGCCCGCACCGTTCCGTCCGGCGCGCGCTCCGGCCTCAAGCCGCACGAGCGGTAGTACTCCTCGAGCGCGGCGATCAGCTCGTCCCGGGTAACGCTCATGCCTGTCGGACGATGGCAGACCCCGCGGATGGCACCGCGCCGTTCTTTACAGTGCCTGGCACTGGAGGCGTGAAAAGAGTGCGCCGATCGCTCCACAGCATCGGCGGTCTCTAGAGTCGCGCTGGTGCGCATCCTCTCGATTACGCACGGCCCGACTGTCCCCGGCGGCGTCTTCGACGAGGTCGTCCGGGCGGCCGGGCACGAGCTCGAGCGCTGGGTCGTCCCGTTGGGCGGCATGCCGCAGCCGGCCCGGAGCTACGACGCGCTGATGGTGTTCGGCGGATCGATGCACCCGGACCAGGACGAGCAGTTCGGCTGGCTCGAGAGCGAGACCGAAGTGCTCGCACAGGCGCTGGCCGACAACGTCCCCGTGCTCGGCGTCTGCCTCGGTGCCCAGCTGCTCGCACGCGCGGCCGGAGCCTCGGTCGGGCGGGCGCCCGCGTCCGAGGTGGGCTGGTTCGACGTCGAGCTGACCGAAATGGGGCGTGGCGACCCGGTCCTGGGCGTGCTTCCGAGCCGGATCGAGGCATTCCAATGGCACCACTACACGTTCGAGGTCCCGGACGGCGGGACGGAGCTCGCGCGAAGCGACGTCTGCACGCAGGCGTTCCGGGTCGGCGAGCGTGTCTGGGGAATCCAGTTCCACGCCGAGGTGACGCTCGAGATGGTGGAGGCGTGGATGACAGAGGATCCCACCGACCTGCCGGTCACACCCGACGCGTTCCTCGATGCGACGCGCGAAAGGATCGCCGGCTGGAACGAGCACGGGCGGGCGATCTGCGGCGCCTTCCTGCAGACGGCGCTCGGCTGATGCCTTGGTCGCCCGACGAAGCAGCGGTACTCGAGAAGCTCGTCGCGTGGGCCGACGCAGATCCTGCGATCCGCGCGCTCGTCCTCACGAGCTCCCGCGCAAGAGCGGACGAGACGGTCGACCTGCTGTCCGACTACGACCTGATCGTCGCCGTCACCGACCCGTCCGCGTTCGCGCCACACGCGGCCTGGGTGTCCGCCTACGGCGAGCCGCTCGCCCGGTGGGGCGACCACCACGAGGTGCACGGGACGAGGACGTCCTTTCTCGGCGTCGTCTACGCCGACGGCGTGAAGATCGACTACACGATCTGGCCCGCTCCGCTGCTCGAATCCGTCGCCGAGGCCGAAGCGCTCCCGGAGGACCTCGACGTCGGCTTCCGCGTGCTCCTCGACAAGGACGGGCGAACTGCGGGCTGGTCAGCACCGACCTACGGAGCGCACATCCCGGCCGCCCCGACGGAAGCGGAGTATCGCGCCATCATCGAGGAGTTCTGGTGGGACACCACATACGTCGCCAAGGCCCTCTGGCGCGGCGAGGTCGTCTTCGCCAAGTTCGCGCTCGACTACGACGCGAAGCTCGTCGCGCTGCGCCGCGTCCTCGAGTGGCGGATCGAGCTCGACCACGACTGGTCGTTGAGACCGGGAGCCTACGGCCGAGGACTCGAGCGACTTCTTCCGGCCGACATCGCCGCCGAGCTTGCGAGCACATACGTCGGGACCGGGCTCGAGGAGAACTGGGACGCGCTCTTCCGCACCACGGCCCTCTTCCGCCGCGTTGCCACGGAGGTCGGCGACGCGCTCGGCTACGCGTATTCCAAGAAGGTCGACGAGGGCGTCAGCGCGTACCTCGAGGGCGTCCGCCTGCTCCCGTCACGGCCCTAAGGGCAGTAGTGGGTCACGCGACCACTCGTGCCAGGAGCCGGGGTAGTTCCGCGCGCGATACCCGGCACCCTGCAGCACCTGCACCGCGAAAGCGGAGCGTTGGCCCGAATGGCAGTACGCGACGATCTCGGCTCCTTCCGGAAGCGCGACCAGGTCCCGGACCTCGTTCGCCGAGCGGCACGCGAGCAGCCGGTCGAGCGGCAGATTGCGCGCGCCTTCGATGTGCCCCTGGCGAGGATCGCACGGAGCACCGGCCAAGTCCGGCGAACTCCTGCACCGTCCGCACGTCCAGGACGAACAGGCCGTCGTCTCCGAGCCGCCCGCTGAGCTCGTCGAGAGCTACGTCTGCCACTGCTCCAGGAACTCCAGCAGCACTGAATTGAACCGCTCGGGCTGCTCGAGGGTGAGCAGGTGACCTGCGCCCTCGAAGATCTCGAGCGATCCGCGGATCGCGCTCGCCGCGAGAGCGCGGGCCTCGTCGACGGACACCAGTTCGTCGCCGTCGCCGACGCAGACGAGCAACGGCCCGCCGAAGGACGCGGCCACGCCCGAGAGGTCGAGCCGGTCGCGCATTGCCTCCTGCGCGACCGCGAGCTGCTCCGCCTCGACCTCGGTGTCGAGGTCGTCGGGAACGCCCTTCTCTCGCAAGCGCGCGATCAGCTCGGTGCGAACCACGCGCCGCCGCATGTCGTCCGCCCCTGCCTTCGAGCCCGCGAGAACCATGCCGACGACACGCTCTGGAGCACGGCGCGCGAGCGCGAGCGCGCAGTACCCGCCCATCGACGCCCCGACCGCGACGAAGGGGCCGTCGAGCTCGTCGAGGAGCCGCGCGGCCCAGCCGTCGATCGAAGCGTTGCGCCCGTACAGACGAGGAGCGAACGGCCGGAAGCCGGCAGATTCGAGCGCGGGGACCTGCAGCTCCCACATGGTCTCGTCGGGCGGCCAGGCGTGCAGGAGCATGACGTTCATCGGCGCTCGATCCTGATCGCGTCGGAGATCTCCGGCGCATCGGCGTACCCGTGCGCGACGCCGGCGACGCCCATCGCAGCGGCGAGCTCGGTGAGGAGCTCCCTCGCGGGAGCGAGCTCCGCAGGCGTCGAGGCGGTGACCGCAATCCGGCGCACGGACTCGGGATCGGCACCGGTCAGGCGGGACACGACCCTCGGATTGGCGGCGAGCCCGACGACATCTCCTGGGGGAAGCGGCCCGTAGAACTCGGGGACCGAGAGGTACTCGTCGACGATACGTCCGCGCTCGAAGAGGATCATGCGAAGGAGCTCGTCCCGTTCGACCCCGAGCAACAGGGTCACCGATCCCATCCGGTCCGAGAGCTCGCGCGCGAGCCTGCGCAGCATGTCCGGATTGCGGTCACAGACGTCGTCGTAGACGGCGATCCACCCATTCCTCGGCGGTGCGACCAGGGACCCGCGCGAGCCTCCGGGAAGACGCGGGACGAACTGTCTGACCGCGAGCTCGACCGCGCTCACGTTGTCGGTCTGGATGTGGATCGAGCCGAACGACGACGCTTCCTGTCGTCCAAGCTTCGCTTCGAGAGCTTCGATCGACCCGGTCATGATCACGACCTCGTCGCGCAGGCCCCAACGCGCATAGAGCGAGCGAGCACCCGCATTCGAGGCCACGACCTCGAGATCCAGCTGCGTCGATCCCACGCTCGCGAAAGGCAGTGAGCACCTCGCGCATCAGGTCGGTTCCGACGCCGCTCCGTCGATCCTCCCTGTCGACGTACAGATCCGTGAGCGTGCCGAAGCCCGGCGCTCGCTCCCTGGCGAGGGCAAACCCGACCGGCTTGTCCCCGTCGTCGAGCGCGACGAAGGCGATCTCGGACTCGAGGATCTCGGCGATCTCCGCCAGTTCCTTGTCGTGATCCGCCGGACCCTCGTGCGTCGGCGGGGGGATCTCATGGTCGAACTCGCGCCAGAGAGCCGCGATCGCGTCGAAGTCGTCGGGGGTCGCTCTGCGGACTTTCATCCGGCCATCCTCGCCCCGGCGAGCAGGAACTGCGCGGTCAGGTTCTGGAACGGGGCGAAGCGGTCACCCATGGTGCGGACCTCCGGGATCGTGAGCGGGCGGCCGTCAGCGTAGAACGCCGACACCGCCTTCCGCACGCCGAGGTCACCCGCGGGCCAGGCGTGCGGCCGCGCGAGGTGCCGCGCGAGGAACCAGTCCGCGGTCCAGCGGCCGAGCCCAGGGAGGGCGGTCAGCCTGGCGATGACCTCGTCGTCGGGGAGCAGGGCGAGCGCGTCGAGGTCGAGGTCCGAGCGCGCGAGCCCGACCACGTACTCGGCTTTCGTCCGCGAGAACCCGAGCGCTGGAAAGTCCCGCGGGTCGGCGCGTGCGACGGTTTCGCGTGCCGGGAACTCCCAGGCGACGTCGTGCTTCACCCCGAAGCGCTGGACGAAGCGACCGCGGATCGCGGCAGCTGCGCGGAGCGAGATCTGCTGGGTCGTGATGGCGACGACGAGCGCCTCGAACGGGCGCGGGTTCAGCGTCGGCCGAAAGCCGCGGAGCGTTTCCGTGATCCGGCCCAGGGTCGGATCACGCGCAGCCCACTGGCGAAAGGGGTCGAGATCGAAAGGCAGCCCGAGCAGCCGGGAGACCTCCTGCACGGCCTCCGCGCTCGCAGGGTCGACGCGAACTCCTCCCGCTGCGACTTCGACCCGGACCTCCAGGCCCTCGACGACACGGTGGAGCCCGTCCTCGTGCCACATGGTCGCGCCGTCCGTGCCGAAGTCGCGAAAGCGGACTGTGGAGAGATGGAAGTCGTACGGCTGCGGGAAGCGAATCAGCATCGACTCGGACCTGGCCTCTACAACAACGACGCGATCTCGTGGAAATCCTGGAATCGCTCGAACGCGACACCTCGCTCGGTCAAGTAGTCGGCCAGCCCGTCACGAGCGAAGACGCGCGACGCCGCGAGCGCGACGCAGCGATCGGAGAAGCCGTCGCCGGCGTAGACGAATTCGGCGCCACGGACATCCGCGCGCTTGCACGGCTGGCCGCAGACCGCGCACGGCTCGTCGTTGCGGAAGCGGGCGTGCCAGCCTGTCGGCCGCGCGTCCACGCGGTTCGCGACAACCTCGAGCTCGAGACCCTCGCGCTCGAGAACAGGCTCGATGAGCTCGTGGAACCCGCTCGAGACCACGAGCGGGTCGATGCGCGCCCGCGAACTCGTGGAAGCCGTCGCGGATGCGAACGTTCTCCCGCACCCACTCGACGACCTCGTCGAGCGACGCGCGAACGCTCTCGAACTCGAGCGCGATCACCTCGTGCAGCGTCAGGTCACGGCCGAGCCGGTTCTCAGCAGCGTCGTAGATCTTCTCGTCACCGAACTCGAGCAGCACGAGGTGGAGGCTGTCGACCTCCGTCACGGTCCCGTCCCAGTCGACGACGAACTGCATCAGAGCTCGACCGGGTGGACCGACTGCGAGAACGTCCCGATGCCCTCGACCTCGAGCTCGACCACGCTGGCCGGCTCGATCCTCTCGATGACACCGGGCGCCGGCCCGGCGATCACGTCTCCGGGCGACAGGGTCGTTCCCTCCGCGGCGAGACCGTGCGCCGCCGTCCAGTCGAACCCCTCGAACCGAGCGCGAAGCACCTCATCGTCGAAAATCCGCACGATTGCCTCTGGAGCCGCGGGCACCTCGTCACGGGTGACGACCACAGGCCCCAGCCCGAGTGCGAAGTCGCGATCCTTGGGAGCCGGAAGATCCGGCGCCCGCCAGTCCGCAAGGATCGTGAACCCGCCGAGCTCGCCGTGGGCGCCGACGATCGCGGCCAGTCGCGGGTGGAGATCCAGCCAGACCCAGTCGTCGGCGGTACGGTGCTCCACGTCGGTGGCCGGTCCCATGATCGCGGCCGGGTTCGCGAAGGCGAAAGACTGTTGACCTTCGAAGATCCGAATCGACGGCGGGTTCAGCACGGGTGCCAGCAGGCAGACGCTGTCGAGCCGATAGACCGCGTGCTCCCGCGCCGACGCGCCTCCGGTGAAGAACGCCTGCAGCGTCTGCGCCGCGAGCTGGATCACGTGCTCGCCGTCGATGCGCCCGACCCACCCGCGCTTCATCGGTTGGCCCACCGGATGGAACATGCAGAGGAGCACCGAGCGGGATGCGCCTACGCGCCCGGGGGCTGATACGAGACCGACTCGGCCTTGCGAAGTGCCTCGAGCGTCTCGTCGACCGTCAGCAGCACCGTCGTCTCGAGCGAGCTCAGGGCGCCTCCTCCGCTGATGGCGACAGCGACGGCGGCCATCGAGACGTTGTCGGGAGCTTCCCAGAGGTTGTAGCCGTCGTGCGTTCCGAACCCGTACCAGAAGCCGTGGAGCTTCCCGCCCACGGACTCGATGTACGCCTGGGCGGCGTGCCGCCGATCTTCCGGGTTCTGGATCATGCGCGCCCAGGTCTCGGGCGTGTAGCTGAACTTCGAGAGATACATGGGCATGACGTCTCCTCACCTCGTGGACAGCGTTGTAGGCCGCAGTCTGCCGCGGTCGTGAGTGCCGGCGTCTACGGCTCGGTGTGCACGACGACGTCGGCGATCCCCGGCACGGCCTCCCGGATGCGCTCCTCGACCACGCTCGCGAGGGCATGGGCCTCCGCGAGGGACGCCTCCCCGCCGAGTCCCAGCGTGAGAAAGGCGACGAGGCCGTCGTCGGTGCGGACGAAGCGAAGCTCGCGAGGCGGCGCTCCGGCCTCCTTCAGCACGACGCGCTCGACGGCCGCGACGTCCACCTCGACCTCCCGGGCCGCGGCCGCCTCGGTGAGCGGCTCCAGGTGCGTCCGCACGGCCTCGACCTCGAAGACCGCCGAGAGGATCGCGCGCTCGACCTCCTCGGCGATGTCGTGGGCTCGCTCGAGCTCGAGATCGCCCGGAAGCTTCAGGTGGAGAGAGACCTCCACGCGCCCATCGACCTCGAGGACGCCCAGGTTGTGGATCTCGCGCACCTGCGGCACGCAGAGCGCGGCCGCCAGCACCCGCTCCCGGATCTCCGCGTCCGCACCGCGTGGCTCGACGTGCACGACCACGTCGGCATGGGGAAGGCTCTCGCGCAGTGCCTCTTCGACCCGGTCCGCCGCCGCGTGTCCCTGTCCGACCGCGGCGCCCGGAGCGATCCCGATGACGACGTCGGCGAAGTGCCCTCCGCCCGACTCGCGCACACGGAGCCGCCGGAGCTCGACCGGAGGGTCGAGGGCGTCGATCGCAGCCCGAGCCGCGTCCTCCGCGCCCGCCGGAGTCCGGTCCATCAGTACGTGGACGTTTCGGCGGAGCAGGCGTCCCGCGGCCGAGACCACGAGCGCCGCGACGAACAGCGCGGCAATCGCGTCTCCCGCGGGGAAGCCGAACGCGGCAGCCGTGAGACCGGCGAGCACCGCGAGCGTCCCGGCCAGGTCGCTGCCGAAGTGGAGCGCGTTGGCGAGCAGCGCATCGCTGCGGTAGCGACGGGCGGCGCGCAGCGAGACCGACGTCCGCATCGCGTCGATTGCGATCACGAGCCCGATTGCGGCGAACGTCCACCAGGTTGCGTCTACCTCGGACTCGATCGCGCCGGTCAAACGAGCGACGGCAAGGGCGCCGATCAGGACGCTGACGAGGATCAGGAACGAGGCTTCGGCGAGCGCCGCCAGGTGCTCGGCTTTCCCGTGCCCCCACGGATGTCCGGTGTCGGCAGGCCGGACGGCGACCGAGACGGCGAAGAACGTGAGGAGCGCGGCAGCCAGGTCCGTGCCCGAGTGCGCGGCCTCCGCCAGCAGGCCGAGACTCCCGCTCGCGAGCCCCGTCGTCAGCTTGATCGCGATCAGCAGGCACGCGGCCCCGATCGACACGAGCGCCGTGCGGCGCTGGGGTGACATGCGCGGAAGGCTACGGCCGCGCGCTCGTGTCGGCGGTGGGTTCGTCCTATCCTCCACGCGTGAAGGTCTGCCCGAGCTGCGGTCGCGAGAACCCGGACGACGCGCGTTTTTGCTCGGGCTGCGCCACGCCGCTCGTACCCGAGACGCACGCACGCGAGGAGCGCAAGGTCGTCACCTGCCTCTTCTGCGACCTCGTCGGCTTCACGGCACGCGCAGAGGCGATGGATCCCGAGGACGTACGCCGGCTGCTGCAGCCGTACCACGCGCGCCTACGCTCCGAGCTCGAGCGCCATGGCGGCACCGTCGAGAAGTTCATCGGCGACGCAGTCATGGCGGTGTTCGGCGCACCGACCGCCCACGAGGACGATCCCGAGCGGGCCGTCCGGGCGGCGCTCGCGATCCGCGACGCGCTCGCCGAGGAGGGCGAGCTCGAGGTTCGGATCGGGATCACGACCGGCGAGGCGCTGATCGCGCTCGAGGCCCGACCCGAGGCGGGCGAGGGCATGGCCTCGGGCGACGTCGTCAACACCGCAGCGCGCCTGCAGTCCGCGGCGCCGATCGGCTCGATCCTCGTCGACGACACGACCTACCGAGCGACCGAGCGCGCGATCGCCTATCGCGAGGCTGCGCCGATCCAGGCGAAGGGAAAGACCGAGCCGGTCGCAGTCTGGGAGGCGCTCGAGG
Organism: uncultured Actinomycetes bacterium; assembly: GCA_963850485.1. Taxonomy (GTDB): domain Bacteria; phylum Actinomycetota; class Thermoleophilia; order Gaiellales; family Gaiellaceae; genus GMQP-bins7. Next base: position 88,663 of record CAWKLR010000020.1, read on the forward strand.
CGAAGGCCGGCTTCGGGGTCGACGTCCGCCAGCTCGGCGGCACGGCCCTCGTCGGCCGAGCGGACGAGCTCGAGGCGCTGGTCGGCGCGCTGAACCGCGCACGCCGAGAGCGCGAGCCCCAGCTCGTCACGCTCGTCGGCGTCCCCGGGATCGGCAAGAGCCGCCTCGTCTGGGAGCTCTTCCAGCGGGTCGACCATGAGCCGGAGCTGACGTTGTGGCGGCAGGGCCGCTCGCTGCCGTACGGCGAAGGGGTGAGCCTGTGGGCGCTCGGCGAGATGGTGAAGGCGCAGGCGGGCGTGCTCGAGACCGACGATCCCGAGCGGACAGAGGCCAAGCTGCGCGATGCGGTCGCGGCGGCCGTGGCGGACCCCGCCGACGCGCACTGGCTCGAAGGCCATCTGCGGCTGCTCGTCGGCCTCGACACGCCCGGCGAAACCGGGCCCAGTGGACGCAACGAGGCCTTCGCCGCTTGGCGGCGCTTCCTCGAGGCGCTCGCGGAGGAGCGGCCGCTCGTCCTCGTGTTCGAGGACCTGCACTGGGCAGACGATGCCCTTCTCGACTTTGTCGACCACCTCGTCGACTGGGCGAGCGGGGTGCCGATCCTCGTCGTCGGAACCGCCCGCCCCGAGCTCTTGACGCGCCGGCCCGGTTGGGGAGGAGGCAAGCCGAATGCACTGACGCTCTCGCTCTCGCCGCTCTCCGACGACGACACGGCGCGGCTCGTGCACGCGCTCCTGGGGACGCCGGTGCTCGAGGCCGACACTCAGGAGACGCTGCTCGAGCGGGCTGGTGGAAACCCTCTCTACGCGGAGGAGTTCGTCCGCATGCTCGGCGACCGGACGGAGGGTCAGCTTCCGCTTCCGGAGACGGTTCAGGGCCTCATCGCCGCACGTCTCGACGGCCTCGCCGCGGACGAGAAGGCGCTTCTGCAAGCGGTGGCGGTGCTAGGCAAGGTCTTCTGGCTCGGCGCCGCCACGGAGCTCGGTGCCGTCGAGCGCTCGCAGGCAGAGGAGCGCCTGCACGCGCTCGAGCGCAAGGAGTTCCTGAAACGCGAACGGCGCTCGTCCGTGGCGGGCGAGATCGAGTACGCCTTCCGGCACGTCCTCGTCCGCGACGTGGCGTATGGACAGATTCCGCGAGGGCTGCGCGCCGAGAAGCATCGGGTCGCGGCACGCTGGATCGAGTCGCTCGGACGGCCCGAGGATCATGCCGAGATGCTCGCCCACCACTACCTGCAGGCGCTCGAGCTCTCCCGCGCCGCCGGTCAATCGGTGGACGACATCGCGGGCCCGGCGCGCGACGCACTCCGGGAGGCGGGAGACCGCGCGGCGTCGCTCAACTCGTTCGAGCCCGCGCTGAGGTTCTACGACGAGGCGCTCGCCCTCGGCATCCCCGACGCAGCGGAGAAGGCGCTCGTTCAGTTCGAGCGTGCGAAGGCCGTCCATCTCACCGGGCGCGACGAGAGCGAGGGCTCCTTGAAGGATGCGCGCGACGCGCTGCTCAGCGCCGGAGACTTGGAGCGCGCCGCGGAGGCCGACGCACTCCTGGCGGACGTCTGGTGGTTCCGCGGCTCGAGGGAGCGCTCCCTGCAGCACCTCGAGCGAGCACATGAGCTCGTCGCGGGGCTTCCAGCGTCGGCGGGAAAGGCTCGTGTGCTCAGCCAGGTCGCGCGTTACCGGATGCTCGCGCAGGAGAACGAAGAGTCGATTCGCATCGGAACCGAGGCACTCTCGCTGGCCGACGAACTCGGCCTCGACGAGCTGCGAGCCCACGTCCTCGACAGCATCGGCCCCGCACGAGTGGCGCTCGGCGATCTCGCCGGCATCGAGGATGTCGAGCGCGGCATCGAGATCGCCGTCGCGGCACGGTCACCCGAAGCCACGCGCGGCTACAACAATCTCGGCGCGATGGCCTGGGGTCTCGGGGACCTTCGCCGCGCGCGGACGCTGTTCGACGCGGCCGTCGCGGCGGGTGAGAAGCTCGGCGGTGCTTCGGTCGACTATTCCCGCACGATTCAGACGGAGCTGCTCTTCCGGAGCGGCGACTGGGACGAGGGACTGCGCCGTGCGGATGCGTTCCTCGCCGCATGCGACGCAGGCGAATCGAGCTATCGGGAGAGCCAGCTCCGGTTGCGGCGCGCTGCCGCGCGCTGGGCGCGGGGCGACGTCGAGGGAGCGCTGGAGGATCTGCAGAAGACCATGCAGCCTGCGCGCGCGGCGGGTGATCCGCAGGCGCTCGTGACCTCCCTCGTCAGCGCGGCACGCCTGAACGTCGGCGTGGGACGAGTCGACGAGGGGAGGAAGCTCGCGCACGAGGCACTCGCGGGGAAGCCGGTCATGTGGGCGCTCACCGATCTTGCCTGGGTGGCCGCGGAGCTCGACTGCGAAGCGGCCGTTCGTGAGTGGATCGAACAGATCCCGATCGACACCAAGTGGCGTGGGGCGGCACGGGCGCTCCTACAGCATGACTTCGTGACCGCCGCCGATGTCTTCTCCGACAGCGGGGCGCTCGACGACGAGGCGCTGGCCCGGTTGCGAGCGGCCGAGCAGCTCGTCGCCGAGGGTCGCCGCGCCGAGGCCGACGAGCAGTTGCAGCGCTCGCTCGCGTTCTGGCGGTCGGTGGGCGCGACGCGTTACATCCAGGAGGGCGAGGCGCTCCTCGCACACTCCGCATGAGCGTGATCTGCGCCTCGTGCGGTCAGGAGACGCCCGAGGGGCTTCCCCGCTGCGCCAACTGCGGCGCCCCGCTCGCCGCGGACCCGTCGACGACGCGGGAGGAGCGCAAGGTCGTCACCTGCCTCTTCTGCGACCTCGTCGGGCTTCACCGCTCGAGCGGAGCAGATGGATCCCGGAGGACGTGCGGCGAATGCTCCAGCCCTACCACGCCCGCCTCCGCTCGGAGCTCGAGCGCTTCGGCGGCACGGTCGAGAAGTTCATCGGCGACGCAGTCATGGCGGTGTTCGGCGCTCCGGTCGCGCACGAGGACGATCCCGAGCGCGCAGTCCGCGCGGCACTGGCGATCCGAGACGCGCTCGCGGAGGAGGGTGACCTCGAGGTCCGCATCGGGATCACGACCGGTGAAGCGCTGATCTCGCTCGACGCGCGGCCCGAGACCGGTGAAGGAATGGCCTCGGGAGACGTCGTGAACACCGCGGCGCGACTGCAGGCGGCGGCCGAGCCAGGGCTGCGATCCTCGTCGACGAGGTCACGTATCGCGCGACAGAGCGCGCGGTCGACTACGGGCGGCCTCGGGCGATCACGGCGAAGGGAAAGGCGAGTCCCGTGCGGAGCAGGGAGGCCTTGCGCGCTCGGGCTCGAGTCAGCGTCGAGCGAGTCGGAGGAGCGCCGCTGGTCGGGCGAGAGCGCGAGCTGACGCTGCTGCGCGAGACGTTCTCGAGAGTGACGCGCGAGCTCGAGCCGCAGCTCCTCACGCTCGTCGGAGTTCCGGGCATCGGCAAGAGCAGGCTCGTCTTCGAGCTCTTCCAGGCGATCCAGGGGGATGAGTTCGGCCTCGTGTTCTGGCGACACGGTCGCTCACTTCCGTACGGCGACGGCGTGACGTTCTGGGCGCTGGCGGAGATGGTCAAGGCGCAGGCCGGAATCCTCGAGTCGGACACGGAGGAGGACGCAGTCGAGAAGCTCAGGCAGTCGGTCAGCCGGTTCGTCCCCGAGGACGACGAGGCCAGTTGGTTGGAGCGCCAGCTTCAGCCGCTCGCCGGCGTCGAGACCGATACGGCGTGGACGGGCGACCAGCGCAGCGAGGCATTCGCAGCGTGGCGACGGTTCTTCGAGGCAATCGCACACGAGCGTCCGCTCGTGCTCGTGTTCGAGGACCTGCACTGGGCAGACGACGCTATTGCTCGACTTCGTCGACTACCTCGTCGAGTGGGCTCGCGGCGTTCCGCTGCTCGCACTCTGCACAGCTCGTCCCGAGCTGCTTGCGCGTCGGCCGGGATGGGGCGGCGGCAAGGTCAACTCGTCGACGATCCTCCTCTCGGCGCTCTCCGTGGACGAGATGACCCGACTCGTCGAGTCGCTCCTCGACGACTCCGACCTCGAGCGCGGCTCGAGCACGCAGCTGGTCGAACATGCCGCCGGCAACCCCCTGTACGCAGAGGAGTTCACGCGACTGCTCTTGACGGGGGAAGCTCGATCCGAGCTACCGGAGACCGTCCAGGGGATCATCGCCGCGCGCCTCGACACCCTTCCACGAGAGGAGAAGGATCTGCTCCAGGAGGCGGCGGTCTTCGGGAGAGTGTTCTGGCTCGGCGCTCTCGGCCGCGAGCGCTGGACGCTCGAGGAGCGCCTGCACTCACTCGAGCGAAAGGAGTTCGTCGGCAGGGAGAGGCGGAGCACAGTGGCCGGCGAGGCCGAGTACGTGTTTCGCCATGCCCTGGTGCGCGACGTGGCATACGAGCAGATCCCGAAGGCGGAGCGAGCGGAAAAGCATCGCGCAGTGGCCGAGTGGATCGAGTCGCTGGGACGACCCGACGACCACGCGGAGACCATCGCGCATCACTACGCGACCGCCTTCGAGTACGCCCGGTCGACCGGCGGGAGTGTCGAGCCTTATGCCGAGCGCGCAGGCACTGCCTTACGAGAAGCGGGAGATCGGGCGTTTGCGCTTCACGCTTTCGCCGCGGGTGCACGCTTCTATCGGCGCGCGCTCGACCTTTCGTCGGAGACCGATCCCGCGCGAGGGCCGTTGCTGCTGAGGCTCGGCAGTTCGCTGTTCCGCTCCGAGGGCGGCGGCGAGTCGGAGCTGCTCGCCGCGCTCGCCGCCCTCCGCGAGACCGACGACGTGGAGGGCGTGACGGAAGCGGAGTTGCTACTCGCCGATTTCTACTCCAGCGCCGGAAAGCTCGAGCTCTACGACAGGCACCTGGCCTCGGCGACGTCGCTCGCAGGCGAGCTCGGCTCATCGCGCATGAAGGCAAACGTGCTGCTCGCGATCTCGACCGACGCAAGCCGACGAGGCGCTTACGAGCAGTCCCTCGCCGTGGCACGGGACGCGCTCACCCTGATCGACGACCTCGATCTCGATGAGCTCCGCATGCGTGCGCTCAACCTCATCGGTTGGGCTCGTCTCCAGCTGGAGGACGAGGGGGGTTCGTCGACTTCGAGCGATGCATCGAGATCGCGAGCGCACTCGGATCACCGAGGGCGACGAGCGCGCATGCGAACATCGCGCACCACCTCAGGCACCGCGGCCACTTTCTGCGCTCAGACGAGCACCTCGAACGAGGCTCTGCGTCTCGCCGAGCGCTTCGGCGACGTGCCCATCGGGCGGTTCCTGCGCGGAATCGTCGCTCACAACCGCTATCGGCACGGCCGCTGGGACGATGCGCTCGAAGCCGCCGAGTCGTACCTGGAAGAGGTCGGCGAGTCGCACAACACCGTGTGGCACGCGCTCGGGACACGCGGCCTCATTCGCCTCTCACGTGGGGACGACAGTGGCATCGAGGATTCCGACCGGAGCATCGAGGCCGCTCGGCGATCGGTCGAGCCGGTGACGCTTCCGGCCACGCTCGAGGTTCGCGCGCGCTCGTTGATTCTGGCCGGCCGCCCCGAAGAAGCCGCACAGGCGATTGAGGAAGCGCTCGCGATCATGGAGACCGGGATCGTCAAAGCCGGCTTCGACCTCCCCCAACTCGTGTTCGCAGCAGTCGAGCTCGGCGTCGATGCGCAGCGTGTGCTGGCGGTGGCCAGACCGAGCAAATGGCTGGAAGCGGCGCGCCACTACTTTGCCGGCGACTTCGGACGAGCCGCAGACGTCTACGGCGAGACGGGCTCGCGCACCGACGAAGCCGAGGCGCGTTTCAGGTCGGGTCATGCCCTTCTCGCTGCCGGGCGGCGTTCGGAGGGCGAGGCGGAGATGGCGAAGAGCGCTCGCGTTCTATCGCGAGGTCGGCGCGACGTACTACATCCGGCGAGGCGAAGCGATGCTGGCCGCAGCCGGGCTAGAGATTCCCGCGTAGCGCCTGCTCGCGCTCGATCGCCTCGAAGAGCGCCTTGAAGTTCCCGATCCCGAAGCCGCGCGAGCCGTGGCGCTCGATGACCTCGAAGAAGAGCGTCGGGCGGTCCTCCACGATCTTGGTGAAGAGCTGGAGCAGATAGCCCTCCTCGTCGCGGTCGGCGAGGATGCCCATCGAGCGGAGATCCGCCCAGTCCTGATCGATCTCCCCCACGCGCTCCTCGACGTCGTCGTAGTACGCGTCCGGCGTGTTGATGAACAGCACGCCGTGCTCGCGCAGCGCCGCGACCGTCTTGACGATGTCCTTCGACTGCATCGCCACGTGCTGGACGCCCGGTCCGCCGTGGAACTCGAGGTACTCCTCGATCTGGCTCTTCTTCTTGCCCTCGGCCGGCTCGTTGATCGGGAACTTGATCTTCCCCTCGCCGTCCGTCATCACCTTGGACATGAGCGCCGAATACTCGGTCGAGATGTCCTCGTCCGAGAAGTGCGTGAGCTGCGTGAACCCGAGCACGCGCTCGTAGAACCCGACCCACTCGTCCATGCGCCCGAGCTCGACGTTGCCGACGACGTGGTCGATCGAGATGAGGCCGACGCCGGCTGACGGGCTTGCCGTTCGGGGAGACGGAAACGAAGCCGGGCATGTACGGGCCCGAGTACTCCGACCGCGAGACGAACGTGTGCACGTTGTCGCCGTAGGTTCCGATCGTCGCGAGCTCGATCCGGCCGTGCTCGTCCTCGGCCCAGAAGGGCTCGGTCAGGCCCCGTGCGCCCCGCTGTACCGCCTGCCGGTACGCGTTCGTCGCGTCGGGCACGGCGAGGGCGACGTCCCTGACGCTGTCGCCCTTGGTGGCCGCCCACCTGCAGATCTCGCTGTCGCCGCGAAGACCGCTCGTCAGCACGAGGCGGATGTCTCCCTGCTCGAGCACGTAGGACGCGCGGTCGCGGACGCCTGTCTCGGGTCCTGCGTAGGCCGTGCGTGTGAAGCCGAAGGCGTTCTCGTAGAAGTACGCCGCCTGCTTCGCGTTCCCGACCCAGATCTCGAGGTGATCCCAGCCGTCGATCGGCATGAAGTCGTGGTCGCTCATGCGCCTGATTCTAGTGCTACGCCGCCTGGACGACGGGCGCTCGGCGGCGCATGACGAGGATCCCGAGCGCGATCAGGACGCCGCCCGCTATCTGGATCAGCGTCAGCGTCTCGTCCAGGAACCAGACGGCGAGGATGGCCGCTGCGAACGGGAGGAGGTTCGCGAAGATCGCCGCGTGGGACGGGCCGACTCGCCCGATCGCGGTGAACCAGAGCACGTTCGTCAGCACCAGCGGGCCGATGATCGCGTACGCGAGAGCGAGCCACACGCCCCAGCCGAGGTCGGAGTAGTCCTGTGTCGTCGCCTGAGGAGCGCTGATCGCGAACAGCGGAACCCACATGGCGAGCAGGACGACGGCACTGATCCGGTACGGCGAGTAGCTCCGCATCAGGGGAGCTATCGCGACCGAGTACGCGGCCCAGGTCACCGCCATCCCGACGGCTAGGAGATTCCCGCCGAGGTCGCCCGACAGGTCGCCTCCCGAGCCTGCCGCGACGAGAGCGACGCCGCCGAACGAGACCGCCGCCGCCAGCGCGGTGCGGAGCGAGATCCGCTCGACGCCGATGACGTAGGAGATGAGCACGGTGAAGACCGGCGTCGTACCGAGGATGAGCGCGGCAGTCGCCGCGGTCGTCAGCTCCAGGGCGTAGACGAAGCAGATCTGATTGAGCAACAGCGCGACGACGGCCAGAGCGAGGAAGCGCCAGGACGCCGCGCCGCGAACGGCGAGCGATCTTTCGACCGCGATCACCAGCGCGGCGAAGATCGCCGTCGCCACGCCGTAGCGCACCGCCGCATAGGCCAGCGGCTCGAAGCCGTTCGTGAGCACGTACTTCGTCACCGGGAAGTTGAACGCCCACATCAGGACGGCGCCGATGAGGAGAACGTCGGTCGCGCCGGCACGGTTCCGCATCTCCGGACGCTACCGAGGCGAATTGATAAGACACGGAGGTGAGCGCTCCTGCCGGCGATCGTCGCGCGCGCTTCCGATCGCTGCACGAACGGGAGCAGCTCTTCGTCATGCCGAACCCGTGGGACGTCGGCTCGGCCAAGCTCCTGGCGTCTGCGGGCTTCGAGGCGCTCGCCACGACGAGCGCAGGGCTCGCCTGGGCGCTCGGCAAGCATGACCAGCAGGTCACCCGCGACGAGCTGGTCGCCCATGTCGTCGCTCTGACCGAGGCGACGACCCTTCCGCTGAACGTCGACAGCGAGCGCTGCTATCCGGACGACCCCGGCGGTGTCGCCGAGACCGTGTCGCTGCTCGCGGACGCCGGAGCAGCAGGCTTCTCGATCGAGGACTACGACCCGGCAGCGGAGGCAATGGACGACATCGAGCGCGCTTCCGAGCGCGTCGCTCTCGCGGCGGAAGCTTCCCGGGCGCTCGCCGAGCCCCTGGTACTCACCGGGCGCGCGGAGAACCACATACGCGGCGTCGACGACCTCGACGACACCATCGCGCGGCTGATCGCGTATCGAGACGCGGGGGCGGATGCCGTCTATGCACCGGGCCTGACCGATCTCGGCCAGATCGCGGCCGTTGTCCAGGCGGTCGGCGTGCCGGTCAACGTGCTCGCGCTTCCGAACGGCCCGACCGTCGCGGAGCTTGCCTCGATCGGCGTGAGGCGGGTCTCGGTCGGCAGCCTGCTCGCCGGGGCCGCGTACGGGGCGCTCGTGGCCGGAGCCCGGGAACTGCTCGATCGAGGCACATCTCGCTACGCCGAGTCGATGGTCTCGCGGGCAGCGTTGAAAGACGCCTTCGGCGACTGAGCGCGAGCCGATCCGACGCGTCTCGAGTCGGCGCTCTCTTTACAGTGCCTGGCACCGTAGGCGTCGAAAGTTCGCGCCCATCGTTCCACTGCCCAACCGTCCGAAACGTCCGCGGTTCAATGGCGATCTGCGGTGGTTCGGCCAGATGACGCCGGCGGTCTTTACAGTGCCTGGCACTGTAGGCGTCGAAAGTTCGCGCCAATCTGTCCACCGTTTAGGCTGTCGCCCATGGCCGAGCCCACCCGGGACGACATCGACGCCCTCGTCGGCCCGGCGACGCCCCACTTCGCCTTCCAGCTCCGCGCTCGCGTGCGCGAGCTGATCCAGGATCTCCCCGCCGAGCATCCGATCCGCCGCTACGGCGAGGAGAAGATGGAGCTCCTGGACCGGCTCGGCTATTCGTCGTCCCTCGCCGCCGACACCGCCCCGGAGCCGCGCACCAGGATTGGCTGGGAGACCGTTCCCTCATCTGCGCCCGTGTCGGACCCACAACTCCCAGTCGAATGAAGTTCGACGGGGCTTCCGTCCTCGTGACGGGAGGATCGCGCGGGATCGGGAAAGCGATCGCTCTTCGGTTCGCCGCGCTCGGAGCAACACGCGTCGCGATCGGGTACATGCGAGGCGATCAGGCGGCGGAGCAGACTGCGACAGAGCTGACCGAGCTCGGCGCGGAGCCGATTCTCGTCCGCGGGAACGTCGCCTCCCAGCGCATCGCGGATGACGTCGCCGCGCTCGGTGGGCTCGATGTGCTCATCCATGCGGCGGCAACGGGCGTCATTCGTCCCGCGCTCGAGACCGAGGACAAGCACTGGGACTGGACGCTCTCCGCGAACGCGCGCGCGCTCCTCTCGCTGACCCGAGCAGCCGCCCCCACGATGCCCGCGGGGGCGTCGATCCTGGGGATCTCCAGCCTCGGCTCCTCCCGCGTGCTGGACAACTACTCGCTCGTCGGCGCGTCCAAGGCGGCGCTCGAGGCGCTCGTCCGCTACCTCGCCGTCGAGCTCGCCCCGCGCGGAATCCGCGTCAATGCCGTCTCCGCGGGTGTCGTCGAGACAGGCGCGTTGGAGCACTTCCCGAACAAGGAGGCGATGCTGGAGATGGGGAGACGCAACCCTGCGGGCCGCATCGTCTCACCCGAAGACATCGCCGGCTGTGTCACGTTTCTCTGCTCACCTGAAGCCGAGATGATCCGTGGCCAGACCGTGGTCATCGACGGCGGCTGGAGCCTGCTCGCCGCGGTGCCTACGAGCGCATGAAGCCCTGGCGCGCGGCCGAGACGAGAGCCACCGCCTCAGGGAAGAGCACGCGCATCGCGTCTCGCAGGGCGAGCGCCTGCGCGTCCGCCGGTCCTTCGGCCTGAATCTGCGAAAGTGCGGCCGCCGTCAGCTCGACGGCCGTGTTCAACGTGAGCGTCGCATACTGCTCGCGCTGGGCATCCTGGACCGTCTCCGCCTGCTTCTCGGCGAACTCGCGCAACGATGCGAGGAGGTCCTCGGGGTCGCCGCCGAACGGAAAGAAGCCACCGCCTTCCACGACGCCAGTGTACGGGCCGGGCATGCCCCGCCCTAGCTCCTGCGCAAGAGCGAGATCCGCTCGCGCGGAACCCGCTCGCGCGAACATCCCTGAAGCAGTCCGCTTCGCGGCCTGTAGGGGTCGGGCGTGCCCGACCCTAGCTCTTGCGCAAGAGCGAGATCCGCTCGCGCGGATCCCGCTCGCGCGAACATCCCTGAAGCAGTCCGCTTCGCGGCCTGTAGGGGCCGGGCGTGCCCGGCCCCTACGACAACGGAACGCGGTAACCGGCCTCGATCTCGCGCCGCAGCTCCCCCACGGCGTCCTGCGAAGACTTCAGCGCCGCCGCGAACGGGGACACGCCCGTCGGATCGAGCTCGCGCTCGAGACGCCTCGTTGCGGCGCCGATGGCGTCGAGTCGGCTCGGCGTGGCGAGCTGCGGCGGCGCTCCAAGTACACCTCGAAGCTCCCGCGCCGCCTCGATCGCCGCCTCGATCCCGGACGGCGCCTCCGTCGCCTGCAGCTCCTCGAGGCGCGAGATGAGCGCGTCCAGGTCTCCCCCGCCCGCGGCGTCCGCGGCGACCTCGCAGAGCGCGGCGATCGACACGGCCTCGCGCAACTCCGCCCTGCCCTCCACGACGCCTCCATCATCTCGAACACCCAGCCAGCTCCGACGACCGTCGGCGTCGTCGAAGGCGCACAGGAACACCCGCCCTCCGGAGGTCGGCTCCGTCGGGATCACGCCCGATACCACATCTCCCGACCCCGCGTGCGCGCTCGCCAGAATCGCAGCCTGCTCGATGTCTTCGGCGAGGCCCACGTCGCCAGAATACGAATCGTGTCGTCGCGAACCGCCCATGCCAGAGCGCTCTTCGCCCCCCTCGGCCCGTCCTACGACCGCGTAGGAGCGGTGCTCTCGCTCGGCCAGGATCCGCTCTGGCGGCGCTTCCTCGTCTCGCGTCTTCCAGCGGATCGCGGCCACGTCCTCGACGTCGCGACGGGAACGGGACTCGTCGCCGCCGAGCTCTTACGCGACGGATTCCGCGTCACCGGGCTCGACCAGAGCGAGGAGATGCTCGCAGTCGCTCGCCGTAGGCTCGGACAGGAGGCAGAGCTCGTGCACGCCTCCGCAGAAGCCATCCCCTTTCCGGACGCAACGTTCGACCACGTCACCTTCACCTATCTGCTCCGCTACGTCGACGACCCGGATGCGACGCTCGCGGAGCTCGCGCGCGTCGTTCGGCCCGGCGGCACCGTCGCCTCCCTCGAGTTCGGCGTCCCGCGCGGGCCGGCGCGCCCCCTCTGGAATCTCTACGTCGGAGTCGGTCTGCCGCTCGCAGGTCGGGCCTTGCGGAACGGGTGGAACGAGGTGGGCGGCTTTCTCGGCGGCTCGATCAGGGAGTTCTGGGCGCGCTATCCCCTCGAGCGCCAGCTCGGGCTCTGGCAGGCAGCGGGGCTGCGCGACCTCGAAGTACGACACCTGAGCCTCGGCGGCGGGGTCGTCATCTGGGGGCGACGGGCCTGAGACCGTCCTGGTACGCGCTCGACCGCGGTGGCTGGCGCGACTACGTCACCTTGCTCCACCCGCCGTACACCGCCTGGCATCTCTCGTACGTCGTGATCGGCGGCTGCCTGGCGCCCGCGATCGCGTGGGGACGGCTCGGCGCCGCGGTCGCTGCGTTCGCGCTGGCTGTCGGCGTGGGCGCGCACGCACTGGACGAGCTCCGCGGTCGGCCCCTCCGCACGACGATTCCCGACACCGTCCTCGTCGCCCTCGCCGCAGCCACCATCGGGGCGTCCTCGGCGATCGGGCTCGTCGGAGCAGTCACCTTCCGCCCCTGGCTGGCGCTGTTGGTTCCGGTCGGCGTGTTCCTGGTCGTCGCCTACAACCTCGAGCTCGCAGCCGGACGGTTTCACTCGGACCTGTGGTTCGGGCTCGCCTGGGGTGGATTCCCGGTGATCTGTGGCTATGCGGCCGTCGCCGGCACCCTGAGCGCCGAAGCCCTGGCTGCGGCAGCGTTCGCGGTGCTCCTCTCGCTCGCGCAGCGTGCCCTCTCGAACCGCGTCCGCTTCGTCCGTCGACGCGTTGTCGCCGTGCACGGCGAGCTGGAGCTGCACGACGGAAGCAGGGAGACCCTCGACGAGGCGCGGCTCATCGCTGCCGAGGAGTTGGGCCTTCGCCTGCTCGCCGCGGCCACCGTCGCGCTCGCGGCGACCCTGGTCGTCGTTCAGCTCTGAGCGGAGCCGTCGCTGCGTCTCCAGGAGCGGAACTCCGTCGGGGTACGGCCCGTCAGCGCCTTGAACCGAGCCGCGAAGTAGAACTGACTCTGGAAGCCAGTCTGACGAGCGATCTCGTTCACGGGCAGCAGCGTCACCTCGAGGAGTTGGCTAGCGCGCCCGAGGCGCTGACGCTCGGCATAGCCCCGTGGCGTCATTCCGGTCTCCTGGCGGAAGAGGTGGGCGAAGCGCGACGACGAGAGGTGAACGGTCTGTGCGAGCTCTTCCACCGAGACCCGGCGGTGAAGGTTGCGGGCGAGGTGCCCGAGCGCCTCGACGACTCGCGGATCGAGGCGGCGACGAGCAGGATTTTGGATGTCGAGCCAGAGCAGCGCCGTCTCGAGTGCGTTGAGCCCTAGCCGCTGCGCGTGCGGCAGCCCGGAGACGGCCAGCCGGTCGGTCTCGAGCAGGCAGGCCTCGATCCGGTCCAGATGAGGCGACCGCGGAGCCCACAGGTGCAAGACACCGGGCGCGACCTCGGGCCAGCGGAGCAGCTCGAGCCAGTCGGGCGGCGGCACGAAGTGAGCCCACACGACCTCCCAGGCCGCGCTCGAGTCATAGCCACCGAAGTCCTGCGGCGCACCCGGCCTGTAGAGAACGGTGTCCCCCGAGCCGAGCAGCGACTCCCCGTCGTCTAGCGCGAGCATGACCTGACCGGACAGCGTGTGCATGAGCAGCCAGTCGTCGGTCCCTCGCGGACGCCAACAGCGGTCCTGCTGCCGACGCTCGTGGCCGGTGAGGATGCGGTCGTAGAGCGACGGTGGCGGGGTGGGCGTGCGCACAGCAGAATCGTGTATGAACGGAGCACGTTCGTCGATGGTGGATCGTGCAGTTCGGTAGCACCCTGCCAAGTGGTCCGATGAGCCCCGTACCTCCCCTCGCCGGGATCTCCAGCTATGCAGAGGCTGCGCGTGCCGAGCGGACGGTCGACGAGACCGTGGCCCTCTTGCGGCGGCTCGCCCGCATCGAGCGTCGCACGCTGCTCGTGCTCGCCGCGCATCTGAGCGCGGTGCCCGAGTGGGAGGTGAAGTGTGCGCTCGCTCTCCACCTCTGGCAGGACGCGGAGCACTGTGCGTGGCTGCGCGAGCGGGTTCCCGAGATGCGAAAGCCGCCGCACTACCTCGACCGGCCGGACGATCCTGCCCTGGAGGCGTTCTTCGAGGAGCTGCTCCGCTCTCGCACGACACGAGAGCTGCTGACCGGCGTCTACGGCGTGCTCAAGCCGAGCCTGCTCGAGGCGGTCGACGCACACTGCCGACGGGCGAACCCGCTCGCCGACCAACCCACTCTCCGGCTGCTTCGCTTTCTGGCTCTCGAGGAGCGCGAGCAGGTCGACTGGGGCGAAGCCGCCCTCACCTCGCTCGGGGGAGCGGACGAGGAGTGGGCGCGTCACCTGACCGCGTACTTGCGTGCAGCGGGCGGAGCAGGCGGGGACGGCGAACGCGCAGGTGAGCTACCTCCGGCTCGCGCGGGGGAGCCCCTCGAGCTCGTCCGCGTGCCCCGGCGCGACGAACGGTTCACGCGGCTCTGGGACTCACGCGGGCGACTTCCCTACGACGAGCGGCCGGCCGACGAGATCAACTGGCGCATGCTCTACGTCCGCCTGACCGAGATGCACGCGGTGGAGCTCGTCGCGCTGACGCTGTACGAGTGGCCCGATGCGACCTTCGACGTCCACCGCGACCTCGCGCGACATCTCTGGGACGAGGCCCGCCACTCGATGTTCGGCGAAGCATGGTTCGAGACCCAGGGCGTCGACTGGCAAACGGTGCCTCACGACCTCAGCTTCGCGTCCTATCCGGCCACCGAGTTCACGCCGCACGAGCGCTACGCGTTGCTCTACGCCGCCGAGCACACCGCGATGCGAAAGGACGGCAAGCGCGCGCAGGCCGAGGCGGCGGCCGCGTCGGGCGACGCGCTCGCGGCGCTGTACCAGGACTTCGATTGGGCCGACGAGGTGCTGCACGTCCATCTCGGGCGCCGCGTGCTCCTGCAGCACGTCTACGAGTCGACGAAAGAGCTCGACGAGGCGGCAGACCGCATCTGGGAGGTCTTCGACCGGATTCCCGAGGCAGACCGCTCGCTGCCGCGCTCGGACTGGTGGGACGAGTTCTACGCCGGCATCGGTACCGGCGCGGAGCGACGCCGAAACGCCCGATTGAACAGCCTGTAGACGTGGCTGAGATTGCCGATCCCGCACTCGTTGCTCGACCAGGATCACCGAGCCGGACGCGGCGTCGGCATTTCTCCTTCGCGGCACCGCGGTGGAAGGCGTGAACGCGTACCGCGACCGACCTCGATTCCGCGCCGACGCGACATGCCGTTCTCGGGCCCCGACTCCTGGCGCTAGCGAGCCGCTGTCTCGTAGCGCCGTGTGGTCCGGTTGATGCGACTGGGCGAGCGTTGGTGCACCTCGCGCGCTCCAACCTCAGCGTTCAGGAGGTCGGGAGACTGTCCGGCTTCTCCAGTCCCAACCACTTCTCCCGCCGCTTTCGATCGGTCTACGGCAGCTCTCCGCTGGCCGTGCGCCGTTCGCTGCTCGCGGGTCACGTCCCGCCGTCGAGCCCGCTCGCCCTTCGCGGCTAGTTCGCTTCGAACCAACCGGCGGGTGAGTTGGGCGACGAAGCGGTCTCGAGCGGTGACGAACGGCGGCGAGCCCAGCGCACGCCATTGGCGAGCACGCGCGCGATCTCCGGCTGGTGGTAGACGGGAAAGGTCTCGTGGCCCGGGCTGAAGTAGAAGATGCGTCCTTTCCCACGTGTCCAGCAGCAGCCGCTACGGAACACCTCGCCGCCCGCGAAGGAGCTGATGAACACGAGCTCGTCGGGCGGAGGGATGTCGAAGTACTCGCCGTACATCTCGTGCTCGGGAATCACGATCGCGGGGGGCAGCCCCTCGGCGATCGGATGCGTCGGCGCGATCGTCCAGACGATCTCTCGCTCACCGTCGTTGCGCCAGCGGAGGTTGCACCGCGTTCCCATCAAGCGGAGAAACGGCTTCGAGAGATGGCTCGAGTGCAGGACGAGGAGGCCCATCCCGTCCAACACCTGCTGGACGACGCGGTCTCGCCACCACATCGTCGACTTCGGCGTGCGCACGGTGGCCCCACCACGCGAGGACGTCGGTCTCTTCGAGAACCTCGCTCGTCAGCCCGTGGTCGGGAGCGGCGAGGGTGGCGGTGCGAACGACGGCCGCGTCGCAGAGCTCCGCGCGGAGCGCTGCCGCGATGGCCTCGTGGATCCCGTCCGGGTAGATCCTCTTCGCTTCTGGTTTCTCTTCGCGATCTTCTCCCCAGACGGTGACGTTCAGCGGAGGATCGACGATCACGAAACGCCCGACGCTTCACGGCTTTCGGCACGCGCCAAGAGCTCGTAGACCCGCCGGCGCACCGCGGGTACGTGCTCGAGGGGCATGTGCTCGGCGACGAGGTCGAGATCCGGCCGACGGGTGCGCAGGAACTCGATATAGGGCCGCTGCAAGAACGCGCCGGTGCCGAACTCGGGCGTTCCTGCACGCGCCCCTTCCGGCGAGACGTCCTTGAGATGGGCGAGCACGAAGCGGGGCTCGAAGCGGTCGAGGAACTCGCCCGTCGCGCGTTCCTGGACAGGCATGAGCCCGCTCGACAGGTAGTTGTAGGGGTCGCAGACGACCTGGAGATGCTGCGTCGGGAAGCGACCGAGCAGACCGGACAGCTGTCCCTGGGTCTTCAGGACGTTCCCGACGTACGTCTCGAGTCCGAGGATCACACCTCGCTCCTCCGCCACGGGGAGGAGCGTCTCGAGCGCGTCGTAAAGCAGCCCCCACGCCTCCTCGCTCGAGTTCCGCGGCGTGTCGGTCCAGTCTCCGTGAGGGCTCATCGTCCCGGTCTCCGTCGCCACGATGTAGGAGCCGAACACGGGAGCGATCTCGAGACAGCGGCGAACGTGCCCGACATTCGCCCGGCGCAGCGCCGGATCGGGCGTGACCAGATTGCGGTACCCGCCGAGCGCCGGAACGCCGAGTCCGCCGCTCTCGAGCAACTCCCGTCCGGACTCCGCGCGAGCGACGTCGTCGAGGCAGGCATCCAGGATCGGGCGCATCAGCACCACGGAATCGAGGTCGAGGCGGGAGAAGCTGTCGACCAGCTGCTCCCACTCGCCGGCGCCGAACTCGGACGAGAACGCGCCGAAGCGCGGCCACCGAGCCGTCTCGAGCCCCTCGAACACCGAGCGCGTGTAGCTCAGGTCACGAGAGACGAGCGGCGGCGGAGCCGGGGGTGTCTCGAGCGTGAGCCAGCCGTCGTATCCGATCTCGGAGAGAGCGAGTGCGCACTCCGCGAAATCGACGCGCCCGGTGCCCGGCCGACAGTCGCCCGTCCTGGCGCGCGTGTCCTTGACGTGGACGCGCCTGATCAGCTCACCGAGCGCCCGGATCTCCGTCGGGGAATCGAGCCCCTTGTGGGCGAGCGGGTTGGCGAGATCGAAGTAACAGCCGAACGCGTCCGAGGCCACGCGGGACGCGAGCGACGCGATCCGCTCGGCTGGTAGCGATCCTTCGAAGCAGAGGGTCACCCCCTGCTCTGCAGCCTCGGGGCAGAGCACCTGGAAGGCGGCGACGGCCCGATCGTCGTCCGCGTCGTTCACGAGCTCCGCCCGCATGAAGAACGGAATCAGGAGAACGTCCGTGCCGAGCTCGCGCGCCCACGCGATCGCCTGTCGGACGTCTGCGTGCGCTAGGCCCGAGGCGTCGGGGCTCTCGATCCGCGATTCCGCCCACCTCGTTGTGCTCGCCGAGCACGAGGGCGGGAATCTCGAGCCCTGCAGCCTCCTTCGCCCGTCGCAGACGCTCGAGGCGTCCGCTCGTCGAATCCAGGTCGTCTCGCGTCACGACGACCTCGACCCCCGCGAAACCGGCGCGTCCGGCCCGAGCGAAGACCTCGTGGTCGTCGCGACCTCCGATCACCACATCCATCACAGCGGCCCTCACGCGTCGACTCCTGAAAGTGCCTGCTCGCGCTCGAGCGCGACGGGGCTACCGTCGCTTTCCGCCGACAGGCAGGCGGCGAGGGTCAGCTCGAGCGAGAGCAGGTTGTGGCGAGCCGAGTTGTACGGCTCACGCTTCTCGACGATGGCGGACATGAGCTCGGCCATGGCGCCCGCGAACCCGTTGGTGTGCCAGGAGCCCTCGAGCTGGAACGTCGTCGTTCGACCGCCGCGCTCGAGCTTCAGCAACTCCTCGCCGGGCACGGGGCCCGACCCGAGCACGGCCCCGCGGATCGTCCCTTCGGAGCCGTGGATCCAGAACAGCTTGCGGGGCCTCGACGTTTCTGCGCAGCCGACGCCGCGGATCAGCGCGCTCGAGCCGTCCTCGTAGTCGATCGTCGCCCAGGCGCCCCACGGCGCCTTGCTCGCGGGAGGCTGGTTCGGCGTTCGATACTCGCGGGCACGAACGACCGCGGCGGTCTTCCCCTCGAGCCAGCAGCGCGAGATGTCGAACCAGTGCACCGAGTAGTCCCAGAGCACGAGGTGCTCGATCGCGTCGAAGACGGTGCCGACGGTGAAGTCGTAGTTGTGGTGGTAGAGATGGGTGACGGCAAACACGTCGCCGATGGCGCCTTGCTCGATGAGGAGCGTCGCGGCTCGCCACGCGGGTGCCCAGCGGCCGTTCTGGTTGACGGCCAACGCGAGCCCGAGGCGATCGGCTTCCTCGACGAGCTCGCGGGCCGTCTTCAGGTCGGCCGCGAAGGGCTTCTGCGACAGGACGTGCTTGCCCGCAGCCAACGCCTGCCGGACGATCGCGGGGCGCACATCGGGGTGCGTGGCGACGTCCACGACCTCGATCGCGGAATGACCCAGAAGCTCGTCGAGCCCGGCGAAAACGGTCTCGACGCCGAACTCCTCCTGCACGCCGACGGTCGCCTCCGGCCTCGGGTCATACACGCCGACTACACGCTGCCCGTACCGCCGGTAGCCCGGAAGGTGCGCCGTCCTGACGACGCCCCCGCACCCGACGATGCCGATGCCCGGGCGATGGTTCATCGGGAACGACGGGCGATAGTCGAGCTCGGTCTCGAATGTGCTTCGAACGACTCCCCCTCCGCGTGACGAGATCGTTTTGTCATTCATCTATAACAAAACTCGGAATCCCCTGCCCGGTGTGACGAGGCGTGCTTCGAGCCGCTAGCGCCGCTCGAACGCGAGCCGAACGCCGAAGGCGGTGAGCACGGTTCCCACGACCGCATTCACTGCGCGTCGGACGACCGGTCGCCTCAGCATGTCGCCGACTCGAGCGACGAGGAGCGCGTACGACGTGAGCCATGCCAGACCCATCGCGATGAAAATCCCGGCCAGCAGTATCGTGCGCGGGATCGCCGGATCACCCGGCTCGACGAACTGCGGTATCAGCGTCGTGAAGACGAGGGCGATCTTCGGATTGAGGACGTTCGAGAGCAGACCCTGGCGGAAAGGGGAACGCACGCGTCGGGACTGGTGCCCGGGAGCGGGGAGCTTCGCAGCCCCGCGCCAAGCGTCGAGGAGAGCCCGCACTCCGAGCAGGACGAGGTAGGCCGCACCCGCGAGCTTGAGAGCCGTGAACGCGAACGCGGAGGCATGGAGAAGCGCGGCGATCCCGAGCGCGGCGGCCAGCGCCCACACGAGGAGCCCGGCGTTGATTCCCAGCGCCGTCTCGACCGCGGCCCGGCGCCCATAGCCAAGGCCGTTACGCAGGACGAGCGCCATGTCGGGACCCGGCACGACGATGACGACCAGGGCGAGACCGGCGAAGGCGACGAGCTCGCGCACGAGGCTTCAATGATAGGAGGCGCTCAGCGCGCGACCACCTGCGTCGTTCGCACGTACCTGGTCGCGAGCTCCGGCTCGCCGACCTGCATCCGTCGAGGCGGCAACCCGTTCACGAGCGCCTCGAGGTCGTCGACCACGCGCCTCCCGATCTCCCAGAGCGCTTCCTGCACCAGTCCCGCTCGATGCGGCGACAGCACCGCTCCGGGAGCTGTCCGAATCGGATGGCCGGGATCGAGCGGCTCCGCCGGATAGACGTCGATCGCCGCGCGGAACCGGCCGGCCAGCACGAGCTCGGTCAGCGCTTCGAAGTCGACCACGTGAGCCCGGCTGACGAGGACGAGCACCGCGTCGGGCCGCACGCACTCGAGCAGCTCGCGGGAGAGCAGCGCCTGATTCTCACGCGTCGGGGTCGCGAGCACGAAGATGACTTGCGAGCTCTCGAGCAGGTCGCGGAAGGCCCGTCGGCTCGACGTGCTCGTCTCGCAGATAGGCGTCGGTCAACCAAGGGTCGTACGCACAGAGCTCACACCCGAACGGTCCGAGCAGCTCGTGTAACCGCCGCCCGATGTTCCCGAAGCCGACGAACCCGACTCGCTTCCGCGAGAGGAGGGACGTGCCGAGCGTGTCGGCGCTGCTCAGCCAGGTTTCTTGTCCGTCCCTCATCGCGCGATCCTCGGCGACGATCTCACGGGTCGATGCAAGCGCGAGCGCGAGGGCCATCTCGGCGACGGCCTCGGCGAACGCAGGTGCTGCGGAGAGCACGCGGATCCCTCGCGCGAAGCAGCGCGCATAGTCGAGCTCGGGGGGCCAGCCGCCTGACACGGTGAGGATCGCCCGCAGGCTCGGTGCATCGTCCAAGACGTCGCCGTACCGCCAGCCCGCCGAAACCACGGCGAAGGCCTCGCGCAGCGAAGCGTTGAACTCTTCGAGCGGCATCGGGTCGTCCCGGCCCCAGACGACGTCGACGAGATCCGTCAACCGCTTCGCCTCGTCGGCGGAGAAGATGTCGTCCATCGAGCGGAACGAGGGGTCGACGATGACCGAGTGACGCGTACTCGAGGTCATGCGCGCGCGACCAACGTCATCGTCTGCGACGGCTGTCGCCGGCCAGAGAAGGGATCACGCCTTCCACCGAAGTCGGGAATCAACCATTCGCGACCGATTCGCGCGTCTGTCTCGGCATCGGGCTTCCGCGGCGAGATGCTTCCTCGTACGTGCACACGCCCGCGAGCGGAGGAACGCCGTTGCTCTTCGTGTCCAAAATCGCTCGGCCCTCAGCGAGTGGTCACGAGATCACGACGGCCGTCTCCGTGGCGAGCTCCTCGGCTCCCGTGTGGATCGCCGTGCCGGTCTCGCGGTCCATCCAACGAATGCGGGCCGGCTGGAGCCGCAGCCACAGGTCACTGTCGGGCAGCGGGAAGAGATCGGCCTGGATCGAGACCTTCAGCGTGTCTTCACCACAGCGCACGGTGACGAGGTTGTGCGAGCCGAGCGGCTCGAGCACGATCACCTTCGCCCGAACGAGACCGTCGGCAGCCGCGGTCTCCACCCCGATCGCCTCGGCGCGGATGCCGAGCAGGAGATCGTGTCCCGCGAGCGCGGCGACATCACCCGGAAACTCGAACGAGCCCCCGCTGACCTTGACGACCGGGCCGCCGCCGTTGTTCGACACCTCTGCTTCGAGAAAGTTCATCGGCGGCGTGCCGATGAAGCCGCCGACGAAGGTGTCCGCGGGGTTGTCGTAGACCTCGAGCGGGTTCCCGAGCTGGACGATGCGACCTTTGTTCATGACGGCGATGCGGTCGCCCATGCTGAGCGCCTCGATCTGGTCGTGCGTGACGTAGATGGTCGTGGCGTCCAGGCTCTGGAGCAACGTCTTCAGCTCGGCCCGCATCTCCAGGCGGAGCAGCGCATCGAGGTTGGAGAGCGGCTCGTCCATCAGCAGCACTTCGGCCTTGGTCGCGATCGCGCGCGCAACCGCGACGCGCTGGCGTTGCCCACCCGAGAGCTGCGACGAGTAGCGGTCGAGGAAGTCCTCGATGTGCAAGAGCTCGGCCGATGAGCGCACCCGCTCGTCGATGATCGCCTTCTTCTCCTTCTGCATGCGAAGACCGAAGGCGATGTTGTCGTACACCTTCATGTGCGGGAAGACCGCGTAGCTCTGGAACACCATCGCGATCCGCCGTTTTCTGGGCGCGAGGTCGGTCGTGTCCCGGTCCCCGATGTGCACTCGCCCTTCGTCCACGTGCTCGAGGCCGGCCAGACAGCGCAGCAGCGTCGTCTTCCCGCATCCCGAGGGGCCCAGTAGCACGACGAACTCCTTGTCCTTCACCTCGAGGTCGACCCCGTCCACCGCGGCGAACTTGCCGAAGTTCTTGCGCACTCCCTCGAAACGGATGTCAGCCATCTCTCCAGCGCCCCTTTCGAGTCGGTGTCGTCGGTGGTGCGAGGCAGGGTGTCATCGAGCCACCCGCCCCCACGTGGCCGTGAGGTAGTTGCGGATGAAGAAGATCACGAGGAGGGCGGGCGCCAGCAGGAAGAACCCGCCCGCCAGGCGGTACGGGAGCGGCGACGCATCGAGCGCGGCGAGCATCTGCGCCGGCAACGTGCGGTTCGAGAAGGTGAGGATCGCAGCGGCGAACACCTCGTTCCAGGAGGTCACGAAGATGAAGATCGCCGATGCGGCGACGCCCGGGAGGGCAAGCGGAAGCGCGATGCGCCGAAACGCGGAGAACCGGTTGCAGCCGAGGGTCATCGCCGCCTCTTCGAGCTCGTACGAGATTCCGGCGAACACGCTCGCGGTGATGAGCACGGTAAGCGGCAGGGTGAACGCGACGTGCGCCATCGCGAGCCCGTACACGGTGTCGTCGATCCCCACCCGCAGATACGTCACGGCGAGCGGCACGGCGATGATGATGAGCGGGAAGGCCCTCGTCGAGACGAGCGCGAGCTGGAACGGGTTCGCGCCACGGAACGAGAAGCGAGCGAGCGCGTAGCCGGCGGGCGTTCCGATGGCAATGCAGACGACGATCGTGATCGCCGCGACGTACACGCTCGTCCGGAGCGCGGCAACGATCCCCTCCGAGTTCAGGAAGAGGCTCATCGTGTCGGTCGAGACGTCACGCGGGAGCAGCTGTCTCGGATACTCGTAGACGGCGTCGAAGCTCGAGAACGCCGCGATGGTGATGAGGTAGATCGGGAAGAGGATCCAGAGCGAGATGAGGAAGGCCGCCAGGTAGGCGAGCAGGCGGCCGATCCGAGCTCGCGGCATCAGCGCAGCCGCCGCTCTCTCGGCGTGCGCAGCGCGACGAGAACGACCGCCGCGGCGACGAGTGACAGCACGAGAATCACCACGGAGTACGCCGCGGCAACGTGCTCGTTCATGTTCACGGCCTGCCACTTGTACGCCTCGGACGCGAGAACCGCCGCGCCGGACCCCGTCAACGCGATCACGACGGCGAAGACCTCGAAGGCGAAGATCAGCCGCAGCAGGAGCGCAACCTGGATCGACGGCTTGAGCATGGGGAAGATGACGTGCCGTATGCGTTGGAAGAAACCGGCTCCGAACACCTCCGCGGCCTCGACGTAGTCGCGGGGAATGGCCTGCAGTCCCGCGTAGAGGATGACCATCATGAACGTGGTCGAACGCCAGATCTCCGCTGTCGCAACCACGATGATCAGCTGCGTCGTCGATGTCGGGTCGAGGAAGATGAAGGGCTGGTCCAGCACGCCGACGCCTTCGAGAATCGTGTTGAGGTAGCCGAGCTCGGTGAAGATCGCCGACCAGGCGATCCCGGCTGCGAGGTCCGAGATCGCCAGCGGCAGCAGGAAGATGTAGAGGAAGATGCCGCTCCCCCGAAGCCTCGCATTCAGCAGGAGTGCCATTCCGAGCGCGAGGAAGAACTGGATCGGGACGATCACGAGGATGAGCAGGAAGGTGAAACTCATCGCCTCGCTGAACCCGGGATCGTCGACCATCGTGCGGAACGCCTGCGTGCTCCACTCGCCCTCCTCGTCCTGGAGCGCGAGCCCGAAGCTCTGGATCATCGGCCAGATGAAGAAAAGGCCGAGGTAGACGACCGTTGGGAGGATCAGCCAGTACGGCAGACCCTCCCAGCGTCGTTTCCGGCGCGTGAGCGGCGCGGTCTCTTGAGCTAACGTCGTCACGCGGCTACTCCCGGTGTTTCGTCGTTCCTACTTCACGCGGCAGGGATTCTTTCCACTCGGCGGATCGGGCGCCCAGCAGGGTGCGCCGGACTTGTCGAAGACGGCCTGGAGCAGAGCGCCCTGCTCGGCGAGGACCGTCTGGATGTTCTCCCCGTTCCGAACGATCTTCGTGAACGTGTCGCGATAGACCTTGTTGAAGTTGGCTCCCTCGGCTCCGAGCCCGACCGGCAGCAAGGCCTGGACGGCGTCGGGCGACTTCTGCTGCTTGCGCACGGCTGCCGCCTCTTTGAGCAGTCCTGGAGAGATCCGCTTGGACAGCTGACCGCGGACGACCGGGAAGAAACCGAGCAGCGAGAGCATCTGCGCTTGTGCGCTGATCCCCGTCAGGTGACGGATCAGCGCGTTGGCACCCGCGGGGTTCGGCGCGTTCTTGGGAACGCCGAGCCCGACGGTGACCGGCATGTACGCCCGTGCCTTCGGGCCCTTCGGGACCGGGAAGGCCACGAGGTCGTCCGGTCGCGAGTCGAGCGCGGTCTTCAGCCGGGCGACGTGATCCCAGCCCAGGAGGACCTCACCGCTCAGGAGCGGGTCCTGCATGAACCCGTACGTGAGCGACTGCGGGTGGGTGTACGCCCAGAGCTGCTTCATGTACGTCCACGCCTGTACGGCTTCCTTCGAGCGGTAGCCCGTCACGAAGCCGCCGGTGAAGGAGGGGATCAGGAAACCCTGGAAGAAGCGATGAATGAGGCCGGTGTCGCTCGCGGGCAGCCCGAACCTGCTCTGTCCCGTGCCCTTCCGGATGGCCTTCGCCCAGGCGAACACTTGGCCGTACGTGATGGCGTCGATGTTCGTACCCTTGGGCATGTACTTGAGCACGTCCTTGTTCGCGACCATTACGTAGGTCGCCTGGCCGTGCGGGACGTACCACTGGCTGCTCGTCCCCAGCTTCCCGGTCTTCACCAGCGGTGCCTGCAAGGTCTTGATCTGCTTCGTCACGGCGTCGACCGGGCGCAGAAGACCCTCGTCCTGGAACGTCACGAATTCCCCGTGAAGACCGATCAGGAGGTCGATGTTCCCCTTCCCCGCCTTCGCCTCCGCCCGGACTCGGTCGAAGAAGACATTGGTGCCGGCCGGGGCGAAGACGGCCTCGACGTCCCCGTTGAAGCCTTTGAGGATGACCTTGCGGACGGCCTCCTGCTCGGCGATCGGCGTGTACTGGCCGAAGAAGGCCGTGACCTTGCCCGCATTCTGGGCAGGACCGGCAAACGCGCGGTTCGCCCCGGCGAGGCCGCCTAGCGCCAGCGCTGCACCGACGCCGCCCGCCGCGACCAACGCCTTACGCCGGTCGACTGGCTCTTCCCAGACGGACCGGTTGTCGTCCAACTCACTGCTCATGCGACCCTCCTGTATGCCGGTAGGAAGCGCGCGGCGCCGACTCGGCCGGCCGCACACCCATGACCCCCGCTCTCCAACCCACCTTCGGCGGAGACGTGTGCCCCATGCTCCTCCGATCCGGAAGCTTCTCCAGCTTCACCACTTCGCGACCCTATTTGCCATGCGGATGTAACAAAAAACGCCCTCGAAGTCAATGTTCGATCCTCGGCCTCGAGACGCTGCCTGGTGCAACGCCGTTCTCGAGCATTAGATCGAGAATGAGCGCCGCCGTCCACGCAAATTGCTCGCCGCCGTGTCCCCTGCCGGTCTCGGGGCTGTAGTGCTCGTAGAAGCCGGAGCCTCGCGCCAGCTCGACGAGGGCGACCCGGACCTCCGCGGCGAGACTCGCGAACCCGTAGCGATCGAGCCCTCGCTGGAGAACCCAGTTGAGAATCGGCCACACCGGTCCTCGCCAGTAGCGGGTCGCCTGGAAACCCGGATCTCCGGGAGACTGGCTCGTGACGGCCCAGCCGGACTCGCCGACCGGAACCCGCGACTGCGCGAGCGCTTCGATCATGCGCTCGGCGCGTGGACGTGCGGGTACTCCCGCATAGAGCGGAGCGAGGCCGGCGGCGGTCTTGACCTCGACACGTTCTCCCGCCTCGACGTCGTAGTCGACGTACACCGCGTGCTCCTCGTCCCAGAGCGTCTCTTCAAGAGCGGCGGCAGTGCTCTCGGCCCAGGTCCTGAACGGCTCCGGGTCGGCCCCGACGAGGCGCGCGATCTCGGCGAGATCCCTGTTCGACTGCACGAGAAGGGAGTTGAAGAGCACGGGCTGGAGCGCGAACGGCGCTACGCGTTTCATCCGCGAGGAGTCGTACCCAGCTCGCGAAACAGGCTGACCAGGTAGACGTAGCGGTCGTACTCCCCGTCGGAGGGCCGCTCGGTCGCCTCGGCGACGTCGACGTCGACTCGCTCGTACTTCGGCAACATTTGCTGTCGAACGAAATGCGTTCGAGCGCTGCATCCCAGAGCGGGGAGTTGTCCATGCCGGATTCCCAGGGATGCCAGATCTCGACGAGACCGCCCTCTACTCGAGCACGCTCCCGGTAGAGGTACGCATGCCAGGCCGCGAGCTTCGGCAAGAGCTCCTCGAGGAAGACGGCCGCCCGAGCCCGGTCGCTCGCCAGGCGATAGACCTGCAAGCGCCGCCGTCGCGTGGATCGGGGGCTGGACGATTCCCGAGGTCCTCGGGGACGCGGGAGCATCGGGCGAGCGCTCCGTCTGCCAGAAGTCGGGGCCGGGGAAGTAGCGAGCCCCGTCCGTGAAGACGATGTGCGGAAGGAGACCATTGCGCCACTGTCCGGCGAAGAGCGAGCGAAGCTCCGTCTCAGCCCGCTCCTGGTTCCACGGGGCATAACCGATCGCGATGCAGGCTGCGTCCCAGCTCCACTGGTGCGGATAGAGGCGACGGTTGGGCGACGTCGCGTGACCGAGCCAATTCGCCTCCAGCACCGCCTTCGCCCGTTCGATCAGCTCCGCGTCGTCGGCCGGCTCGGTCGTCTGTTTCATTTCGAGCAAGCCGTCGCTCACGTGTCGTCCCTTCGCCTAACTCGCATAATTGCATCCGTCAGATAACAAATCGGCGGGCGATGCGTCAAGGACGCGACCGAGAGGCAGGATGTCGCGGCCGATTTCGCCGAGGACGCCGAGTAGAGTGCGAATTCTCCCGAACCCGAGCGAGGACGCGATGGCGATCGATCCCCAGCAGCCGATTCCGCTCTACTTCCAGCTGAAGACTCTGCTTCTGGAGGAGATCCTGAGCGGGTATTACGGTGGCGCCGACGATCGTCTTCCGACCGAGCACGAGTTGTGCGAGCGCTACCAGCTCAGTCGAACGCCGGTGACTCGTGCCCTCTCCGAGCTCGCGGACGAGGGCGTGATCCTCCGTCATCGCCGCCGCGGCTCGTTCGTCAATCCCCACTGGCTCAGTCGTCGTCCGGATCAGCCCGAGGTCCGCGTCATCGTGCCGACCGAGGGCCCATGGGCACGGATGGTCCGCGACGCAGCCGGGACACGAGATCAGATCAGCGTCGTCAAGGTCCCGCGCCAATCCCTGCATCAGACCCTCACCCATGCCGTTGCCGAGGGCCAGGCGCCCGATCTGGCCGTGATCGACTCGGTCTGGGCTCCCGAGTTCGCGGCCGCCGGTTTCATCCACGCGCTCGAGGAGCTGGGCGAGGACTGGGTACGGCAGGAGCACGAGGTCGACTTTCTCGAGCCGCTCGTGCGGGCGAACCGGTACGAGGGCAAGACCTTCGGCGTCTCGGCCTTCGCCGACGTGAGCGGGCTCTGGTACAGCCGGCGCAAGCTGGAGTCGGTCGACCTCGCACCGCCGACGACCTGGGCCGAGCTGCGAACGGCCGGCCAGGCGCTCGCCGCCGACGGCGTTCGCACGCCCATGGTCATGCCGGGTGGCGGCATCGCCGGAGAGACGACCACGTACTGCCTGATCGCGGTCCTCGCCTCCAACGGCGCACACGTCCTCGAGCCGGCGGGCGTGACCCTCAGCTCGCGGGCAACGGCGCAGGCGCTTCGCTTCCTGCGCCGCCTGGTCGAGGAGCGCATCGTCCCGTCGGAGGTGGTGGGCTACGAGTGGGACCATGCGGTCCGCTTGCTGGCAGAAGGGCGTGCCGCGCTTTCACTCGGCGGCATCTACGAAGCGCAGACGCTCGCCGAGGCGCTCGGAGTCCACCACCACGACGTCTGGGATCATTTCGGCTTCACACGTGTCCCTGCGGGGCCAAAGGGATCACCCGCGAGCGTCGCGGGCGGGATGATGTTCGCGATCTTCCGACAGGCGGCGCAGCCCAAGCTGGCGATGCAGCTTCTCCGGCAGGCGGTCGAGCCGCAGGCCCTCGCGCGCGTGGCGCGATCCACCGGGCGAATCCCCTCTCGGCGCTCGGCGATCGAGCTCGTCGCCTCCGACCTTCCCTTCCTCCCGGAGATCGCCGAGATCATCGAGCTGGCAGTGGCGAGGCCCTGGATGCCCTCGTATCCTCGTGTCTCGGTCCAGCTGCAGACGATGCTCGAAGCGGTTCTCACCGGTCGGCTCGGTCCTGCGGCCGCCGCGCAACGGACGGCGGAGATGATCGGGGCGATCACGGGACTCCCCGTCGTCCCCGAGCAGGAAAGCGCGGTCGCGGCCGCCGCCGCCTGATCGAAGTTGGAACCACGCCAACGCCTCATCGACAGGGCCAGTGCGCTTCTCGCGGGCAACGATATGGGCCCGTTCGTGCGGCCGGGCAAGGAGCTCTATCCGCACCAGTGGAACTGGGACTCGGCTTTCGTCGCGCTGGGGCTCGCCCAGATCGACCCGGAGCGCGGGCGGGCGGAGGTGCGATCGCTCCTCAGGGGCCAATGGAGCGATGGAATGGTCCCGCACATCGTGTTTCACATTCCAGCGCCCGACTACTCGCCGGGACCGGAGCTGTGGGACTCGGCCGCCTGCGAGCAAGCACCCTCGGTGCCGACGAGCGGCCTGACACAGCCGCCGGTGCTCGCGACTGCCGTGCGGGTGTTGCACGAGGCGTCGCCGGATCGGTCGTTCCTGGAGGAGGTCGTACCCGCATTGGAGCGCTGGCACGCGTGGTTCCACAGGGAGCGCGGTCTCGACTCGGGTCTGATCGCCATCGTCCATCCGTGGGAGGGAGCTGACAACTCGCCTCGCTTCGATCGTGCGCTTGCACGGCTCGAGGTCGAGGGGGAGCTCGACTTCACGCGGACCGACCGCCAGGAGATCGACGCCTCCGAGCGGCCGACGGACTCGGACTACGTGCGCTACCTCTACCTCGTCCGACGGCTACAGGTGCAGGACTACCGGCCCGACTCTCGACGACTGGCCGTTCGTCTTCGTCGATCTCACCCTCAACTCGATCCTCGCAGCTGCCGAGGTCGACCTGGCCTGGCTCTGGGGCGAGCTCGGGGACGACGGAGCGCGGGCGAGCGCCGGTTCGACGCGCCTGCGCGACGCTCTCGCGGACCGCTGGGACGAGGCCGGCGCCGTCTACATCGAGGACGACGGGGATCCGGCGGAAGCCGACGAGACGATCGACGCGATGTTCCCGCTGTACGCCGGGGTCCCACGACCGGAGCAGGCGCGCCGGCTCTTCGACGAGGCGCTCTGGTCGCCGGAGCGGTTCGGCCCCTCGCCCGACGCTCCCTGGCCGGTGACTTCCGCCTCGAAGGCGAGCCCTGCGTTCGATCCGCGGCGGTACTGGCGCGGCCCCGTCTGGGTGAACGTGAACTGGTTCTTCATCAAGGGGCTCGAGCGGTACGGGCTGCAGGCAGAGGCAGACGAGCTGCGACGGATGACGCTCGAGCTCGTGAGCCGGTCCGGGTTCGTCGAGTACTACGACCCGAGAACCGGCGAGCCGCTCGGCGTGAGCGACTTCTCCTGGAGCGCTGCGCTGACGCTCGACCTTCTGCTGCGTTCGTGACCTACGACCCGAGCCCGCGCTATCCGCTGACGGACGGCGAGGTCGAGCGCGGCTTCGGCGCGCTGGCCGACGCGTTCGTCCGCGCGAGG
Organism: uncultured Actinomycetes bacterium; assembly: GCA_963850485.1. Taxonomy (GTDB): domain Bacteria; phylum Actinomycetota; class Thermoleophilia; order Gaiellales; family Gaiellaceae; genus GMQP-bins7. Next base: position 118,185 of record CAWKLR010000020.1, read on the forward strand.
CCTCGGAACGCTTGCCATCGACGGTCCGGCAGCCCTTCCCTGGGGTCCCTTCCTCGACGGCATCTGCGACGCGCTTGCGGAGCGCGGCGTGGAGATCGAGCTCCTCGATGCTCGCGGCTTCCTCGTCTCGTGGGACGAGGTGAAGCGTCGAACGGCCGCAAGCATCCTTCCCGAGGATCCCGTCTTCGGTCGCATCTTCGAGGGCAAGCTCGCCGATCTCTTCACCGACCTCGAGCACAGCGATCTCGGTTCGGAGGACGCTGTCGTTGTTGTGTTCGGCCCCGGGAGCGCGCTCGTCGAGCACGACGTTCTCTGGTACGCCGATCGCCCGAAGTGGCAAAGCCTCGCCGCAGTTCGACGTGGAGAGGCCGGCAACCTCGGTCAACCCCCCGGCGAACCGGGCTCCGAGCAGCGACTGCTCTTCGTGGACTGGCCGGTGCTCGATCGGCACAAGCAGGGGCTCCTGCCGGGACTCGACCTCTACGTCGACCTGAGCGATCCCGCCCTGCCTCGCTCGCTCGACGGAGGCACGCTTCGACGCACGCTGCACGAGCTCGCAGGAAAGCCGCTGCGCACACGCCCGACGTTCTTTCCAGGACCGTGGGGCGGACAGTGGTTGCGCGAGGAGCTCGGGATCTCCACCGATGCCCCGAACCTCGCCTGGTCGTACGAGCTGATCACGCCCGAGAGCGGGATCCTCCTCGGAGACGACGATCCGCTCGAGGTCGGATTCGAGCTCTTGATGGCGGCGGAAGGCGAACGGGTGCTCGGAGCCGAGCTGTCAGCGCGTTTCGGAGTCTCGTTCCCCATTCGGCTCGACTATCTGGACACGTTCGGTGGAGGACATCTCTCGATCCAGTGCCACCCCTCCGAGACGTACATGCGCAAGACGTTCGGTCTCCCGTACACGCAGCACGAGACGTACTACGTCGTGGACACGAAGCCCGGCGCCGGGATCTTCCTCGGCCTACGGGAGGACGCCGACCTCGAGGCGTTTCGAGCCGAGGCGACGCGGGCGGAGGATCCCGGGCACGAGCTGGATCCCGGGCGCTACCTGCAGACGCACCCCGCCGTTCAGCACCGCCTCTACCTCATCCCGGCGGGCACTCCACATGCGAGCGGCGCCGACAATCTCGTGCTCGAGATCAGCGCAACGCCATACCTGTACACGCTCCGCTTCTACGACTGGCTCCGGCGCGACCTCTCGGGCGAACTGCGGCCCGTGCATCTCGACCACGCGTTCTCCAACCTGGATCCCTCCCGCTCGGGCGCTGCCGTGCGGCGCGATCTCATTCCCGAGCCGAAACCGATCCGCGAGGGAGTGGGTTGGGTGGAGCTCGAGCTGGGCAGGCTTCCGGACCTCTTCTTCGCCGTGCACCGACTGGACTTCGACGACGCGATCGAAGACGAAACGGCGGGGTGCTTCCACGTGCTCAACCTCGTCGCCGGAGAGCAGGTCGACATCGAATCCGGGGCGGGCGAGACGCACGGGCTCGCGTACGCCGAGACGATCGTGATCCCCGCCTCTGTCGGCGGCTACCGGGTGCGGCGCGTGCGCGGCGGCCCGTGCAAGGTCGTGAAAGCCTTCGTCCCGTGAACGTCGGCGAGGTCGTCGGTGCGCTCGACATCGGCGGGACGCACGTCGCCGGCGGGCGAGTCGACGTCGCCACGGGAGTCGTTGACGCTCGGTCGCGAGTGTCCGAGCCACTCCCGGCGGCAGGCACTCCCGGCGAGCTGATCGCGGCCCTCACGCGAGTGACACGGTCGATCGCCGAGCCGGGCATCGCGTCCCTCGGCGTGGCCGTGCCAGGTCCTTTCGACTACGAGCGAGGCGTCTCCGAGATGACGCACAAGCTCGACGGCCTCCACGGAATCGACCTCCGCACGGAGCTCCAGGTTGCATCGGCGCTGCCCGATCCCGCCGCGATTCGCTTCGTCAACGACGCGGATGCGTTCCTGCTCGGCGAGTGGTGGGCAGGCGCAGCGCGGGGGCATCCGCGCGTCGTCGGCGTCACTCTCGGAACCGGGCTCGGCTCCGCGTTCGCCGACGAAGGGAGAATCGTGCATTCGGGCCCGCGCGTCCCTCTGGGCGGCGAGCTCCATCGGCTGCGCTTCCGCGGAGCTCCCGTCGAGCAGACGATCTCACGTGCTGCGCTTCTCTCCGCATACGGCGTACGCATGGACGAAGAGATCGACGTCGAGCAGATCGCGGAGCGCGCAGGTGCAGGCGACCTCGGCGCGCGTCGCGTCTTCGCGGACCTGGGAACTGCCCTCGGCCAGTTCCTGCTGCCCTGGCTTCGCGCCTTCCAGCCGACCTGCCTGGTCGTCGGCGGCTCGATTGCGCGCTCTTGGTCGCTGTTCGAAGTCAGTCTGCGCGCCGCGGTCGAGTCGGCTTCAGGGCTCGACACCGTCACCGCCGCCGAGCAGCTCGAGGATGCAGCACTCCTCGGAGCTGCGCGACACGCGTCTCTTCGGCCGTGATGGCTGAACGCCCGCTCGATCCGCAGGTCGAGTCGTACCGTCGAGAGCTGGATGCCGCCGGCGAGCGTCCGCTCCACCTGCTCTCCGTCGCCGAGGCGCGCGAGGCGGAGCTCTCCGAGGAGGGACCGGCATCTCCGGAGCCGGTCGCACGCGTCGTCGATCGCCTGCTCCCCCGGGCCGAAGGTGAGGTTCCGGTCCGCCTCTACCTGCCCGAGACGGTCCGCCCGCTTCCCGTCCTCGTGTACTTCTTCGGCGGAGGCTGGGTGCTCGGCTCCCCGGAGGCCGTCGATCCCGTCTGCCGACGCCTCGCGAACGCAACCCCTTGCGCAGTCGTCTCGGTCGGCTACCGGCGCGCTCCGGAGAATCCGTTCCCCGCAGGGCTCGAAGACTGCTACTTCGCGACGCGCTGGGTCGCGGAGCACGGCTCGGAGCACGGCTTGGATCCCGTTCGTCTGGCCGTCGGTGGAGCGAGCGCCGGCGGGAACCTCGCGGCGGCGGTCGCGCAGCTCGCCCGCGAACGGGGCGGGCCTCCGCTGGTGTTCCAACTGCTCGTCTATCCGCCGCTCGACCACCGAGCGGACGCGGGGTCGATGCAGGAGTCGCTCGATCCCGTCTTCTTCGGACGAGACGACGTCGCCTGGTGCTGGTCCCACTACCTCGCCGAGCCCGAGGACGGTGACAACCCGCTTGCCTCACCCCTCCGCGCGCGCGATCTCTCCGGGCTCCCCGCCGCGCTCGTGATCACAGCCGGCCTCGACCCGCTTCGAGACCAGAGCGAGCTTTACGCCGAGCGACTCGGCGCAGCAGGCGTGCCGGCAGAGCTCGTGCGCTTCGAGAGCATGGTGCACGGCTTCTTCTCGAACGCCGACCGATTCGACGCGGGCGCCGAGGCGCAGGCGCTCGCCGCCTCTGCGCTTCGGCGTGCCTTCCTGACGTAGACCTCAGCCGAGAGCGCGAGTTACAGAGGTTCGCTCGAGCGAATCCCTACGGATAGGGATCCTCGCCGGTGCTGCTCGTCGTCGTCGTGGTCGTCGTCGTCGAGGGCGGGGGAACCGTCGAGCCGGCCCGGATCTGGCCGCGTATCTCTCCTGCCGGATTCCGCGCGGTATGCACGTTCACGTACGAACCTCCGGTCAACAACGCCTGTACGACTCCTGCCTTTGCCTTCAACGATCCGCGCGCACCGCTTCGACAGGGGCCGCAGAGTGCGAGCGCGACCGGTCCTGGTCGGCCTCGCTTGGCGAGATGCACGTGCGCGGCAGTCGCATTCCCGGTCAGCTGACGAAACGTCAGGTGCCAAGTAAGCGTTCCCGCTCGGCCCTTTCGTTCGAGCGTGGCGGTGAAGCTTCCGCGCGTAGCGGACGTCGTACCTTTCGGACCTGGCACCTCTTGTCGGGCATCGAGCCCGGCCGTCAGTCGAGTTGCTCCTGCGGCGGCGCTCTCCGTGCTGCCTGCCGTGCCGATTCCCGCCGACAGGCCAGTCGCGAACACCGCTGCTCCGAACGCGCACCACATGACCTTTCTCGTCTCGCGCATGTCGTGACCTCCTGTGCCGCTCGTCGTCCTCTCTCCTCTTTCTCTTCGCAAGAACCCACTCGACCGGATTCTCGAGCCCGACCGGATCGAGCCTCTAGCATGATCGCGTGCCCGTGATCGCTTGGATCCTCGCCGGAGCTCTCCTCGGAGCGCTCCTGCTGGCGGTGCTCCTCTGGCGCGCGCTCCGTCGCCTGCGAGCGCGCTCGGCCCGGACCGACGAGCTCGTAGCAGAGGCCCGAAAGGCAGTGCGCGCCGCGGCCGAGGAGGAGGCGACGGCCCAGGCCGACCTCCTGCGGGTGACCATCTCGCGGTCCCATGCCGACTCGACGTCGACCTATGTCGCCGAGGAGCGACGGCTGTCGGATCAGCGGCGCGGAGAGCTCGGCGTTCGTGAGCGGGAGCTTTCCGAGCACCTCGCCGAGATGGTCGCCGCTGTCGAGCGGCGCGCGGAGGAACGCCTGCGCGCGTGGGAAGCCGATCTCGAGCGCGCCCAGAGAGCGCTCGAAGGCGAGGTCTCCAAGCTCGAGCAGTTTCAGCGGCAGCAGATCGCCGATGTCGAGGCACGCATCGTCGCAGAGGCCGACGAGCTCGGTTCGACGGTCGACCAGCAGCGGGCGGCCGCAGTCCGGCTCCGCGAGGAACTCGAGCGGACGACCAAGGACGCGCTCGCCGAAGCCCTCGAAGAGCTCCAGCTGCAGGCGGACGACCGGCGCCGGGCGATCGAGGACGTCAACGAGCGGCTGCGCCAGCACGAGTCCGCGGTGAGCGAGCAAGTCGATCGCGCGGAGAGCGAGGCCCGGACACGGATCGAAGTCGCGTTCGGAGAGCTCGAAAGGCGCCAGGTGGCCGAGCTCGAGCGCGCGACCGCCCGCGAGGTCGACCGCCTCTCCGAAGCCGGGGCACTCGAGTTCGAGAACCGCATGCGGGCGATTCGCGAGGAGGCGGCGAGTCGGCTCCGCGAGGAGCTGGATCGAACCTCCGAGACCTTCTTGCGCCGTGCGGACGGTTTGATCGCCGACCAGCTCCAGCAGGCCGCGACCGCTGCCGCACAGCGGCTCGACGACCGAATCGTCGAGCTCGCGCGCCGCTACGAGGCCGCGCGCTCGTCCGCCGGTGTGTAGACGACGTTCAGAACGTCTGAACTCGTCCAACTATCCCGCGCAGGGAACGTCTCTAGGACACCGAATCCCACGCCCATGGCCGAGACGACCGAAGCCCCGCTCTGGAACGAGAACGAGCCTGCCAAGGTGGAGAGCTGGCGCCTGCACATCCTGCTCGAGGCCGGCTATCCGGTGCATCTCGCCGAGCGGATCGCCGGGAGCGAGGTCGATCTCCACGACGCCGTACAGCTCGTGACCCGCGGCTGCGACCACACCACAGCCGCCGAGATCCTGCTTTAGAGCGCGCGTCGCAGGGCTACGCTCTGACCGTGAAGGTCGAGCCCGTGCTCTATGGCGACCGCAAGGTCTACACCGTCTCCGCATTCAATCGCGGGGTCGCGCGCTTCCTCGGTCGACTGCCCACGCTCTGGGTCGAAGGCGAGATTCAGGAGCTCCGGCGCAATGCGGCATGGGCGAACGTCTTTCTCACGCTGAAGGACCCGAAGACCGGGGCGACGCTCAAGGTCACCATCGCCCGCACGACCTTCGACCGCCTCGAGCTGGGGCTCGCGGAGGGCGAGACCGTGCACGTCTCGGGTCGCGCCGAGCTGTACGAGTTGAAGGGGGAGCTCGGCCTGCGGGCGGGCACTCTCGAGCGAGTCGGCGTCGGCGGGCACCTCGTGGCGCTCGAGCGCCTCAAGCGTGAGCTCGCGGCCGAGGGGCTCTTCGCCTCCGAGCGCAAGCGCCGCCTTCCGCGCGTGCCCCGCGCGGTCGGGATCCTCACCGGCGCAGACACGGCCGCGCGCGGCGATTTCATCGCGACGCTCGGCAGGCGCTTTCCGGCGACCAAGGCAGTCGTGTGCGAGACCCGAGTGCAGGGGCGAGGTGCGTCGGAGAGCATCGTCGCCGGCCTGCGGGCGCTGGCCGAGCATCCGGAGGTCGACGTCGTCGTGCTGACCCGAGGAGGCGGCAGCTTCGAGGATCTCCTCCCGTTCAGCGCCGAGTCGGTCGTGCGAGCAGTCGCCTCGTACCCGGTGCCCGTGGTCTCGGCCGTCGGGCACGAGCAGGACACCCCCCTCTGCGATCTCGCGGCCGACGCGCGCGCAGCCACCCCCACAGCCGCCGCCGCGCTCGTCGTTCCCGACCAGCAGGAGCTCCGAGCCGGACTCGAGACAAGCAGGCAGCGGCTCCAGATCTCGGTGCGCAGGCTCCTCGAGCGTGACGCGACGAGTCTCCGGCAACAGGGAGAACGCCTGCGTGCAGCGCCTCGTCTCCTCGTCGAGCGGAGGCGCGCGTCCCTCGATCACGCCGGCGCCCGGCTGCAGGCTCTCTCTCCGCTCGCGACCCTCGCACGCGGGTACGCGATCGTCCGCGCCGGTGGTGAGGCGGTCCGCACAGCCGAAGCGGTGATGACCGGCGACCGGTTGGAGATCGAGCTCGCCGCGGGCGCGCTCGGAGCCCGCGTCGAAGAGGTCAGACCGTGACCGAAGAGCGCACCTTCGAAGAGCTTCAGAAGGAGCTACAGGACGTCGTCCAACGGCTCGAGCGCGGCGATGTTCCCGTCGACGACGCGATCGCGCTCTTCCGGCGCGGGGAGGAGCTCTACCGCGCATGCGTCGAACGGCTTCGGACAGCCGAGCTCGAGATCGAGGAACTGACCTCCCCCCGACCGTGACAGGAGGCGCCCGGTTCGTGTATGAATCGCCCCATGGCGAAGCCCACACCTGATCTGCTCCGCAAGGTTCCGCTCTTCGCCGGGCTCGACGACAAGGAGCTTACGAGCCTGGCCGACGAGTTCAACGAACGCAGGTTCTCGGCCGGAGACCGTGTCGCCCTGGAGGGTGAGGGCGGCCTCATGTTCTTCGTGGTCGACAGCGGCGAGGCGACGGTGGAGGTGCACGGCAAGGAGGTAGGCAAGCTCGGCCCCGGTGCCGCGTTCGGCGAGATCGCGTTGATCGATCGCCGTCCGCGCACGGCGACCGTCACCGCGCAGACGGAGCTGCGTGCATACGGCCTCCCCGTGTTCGTGTTCCGCCCCTTCGTGGAAGCGCGTCCGCAGGTCGCGTGGAAGCTGCTCGAGGCGATGGCAGACCGGCTCGCGCGCGCCGAGAGCCGCTAGCGGTACACGACCAGCGACCGCCCGAGCTCGACGAGATCCTCTTCGGCACGATTCGGATCGCCCGAGAGGGCGACCGTTTCGGCGCCTCCCACCTCGGCGAGCACGCGTCCTCCGAAGACGACACAGCGAACACCGCTCTCCGCGCAGCGCGACGCGATCTCACCTGGGGCCTTGCCTTCGAAGGTCGTCGCGTCAACCTGCCCCTCGCCCGTAACGACGAGGTCGCAGCCCTGGAGAAGCTGGTCGAACCCGAGCAGGTCGAGGACGGTCGGCGCGCCGGGAACGAGCTCCGCGCCGAGTGCGGCGAGGGCGGCGCCGAGCCCGCCGGCCGCGCCGCCACCAGGCACGTCGGCATAGGGACGTAGCTCCTCCATCGCAAGCAGTCGGCTCGCGAGAATCTCGACCTCGTCGTCGGAGGCGCCCTTCTGCGGTCCGAACACCCGGGCCGCGTCACCGAGCTTCGTCTGCACGTCGCAGAGCACGACAGTCGGGACCGGAAGCTCGTCGAGGATCTCGCGCAGCCCCTCACCTCCATCGACGGTCGCGACACCCCCCAACGTGAGCACGAGCGAGACGGGCGAGCTCTCGAGCGCGGCGATGACCAGCTCGCCGAAGCCGCGGCTCGAAGCACGTCAATGGATCTCGTCTCGGCGGACTCGAGATGCGGCAGCCCGATTGCGGCCGCTGCCTCGACGACGGCACGTCGATCTGGAAGCAGCAACCACGACGCTTCCACCAGTCTGCCCAGAGGGTCGGAGACTTGCGCGTTACGCCACTCGCCTCCGAGCGCGCCTTCGAGCGCCTCGGCCGTTCCCTCGCCCCCGTCGGCTACCGGAAGCTCGACCGCCTCGGCTCCGGCTTCGCGAACACCTCGGGCGAGCGCAGTGGCCGCCTCCCGCGCGGACAGAACACCTTTGAGGCTAGCGGGACACAGAAGCACCCTCACGGGTCGCCTCGTGCTCGAGATCGTCCACCAGTTCCTCCACTTCCTCGACGGCGTTCTCGGACGACTGCTCGTCTTCGTCCTGCATCCGCCGGAGCACCGCGACCGAGATCCCCTCGCGCGCCAGCGCCAGAAGTCCGAGCGCCACGCCGCACGCGATCTCGATCGCCTGCAGCGCGAGGCCGAACGCAAAGCCGGTCGCGTACGCGACGCCGTAGTTGCGAAGTGGCAACGCCACCGCTGCCTGCACGAGACCGACGTTTCCCGGCCAGAGCGGAATGATCGTCGCGACGTTCATCAGCACGAGGACGAGACCGGCGGCCGGCAGCGGTGCATCGATGCCGAACGCCTGCATCGTCACCCATACGGCCATCAGCTGGAGGACCCAGCCCAGGCACTGAAGGAGGATTGCACCCGCAAGAGGCAGGGGCGCCTTCAACACCGAGAGCCCCTGGCGCGCCATTCCGAGCAGGTGGCGGATCGTCCCGACGGCCTGGAGGTCGTGCGCCATCGAGCGCTGATGCCGTCGCGCGCTCAGCCAGGCGACGGTGAAGAGCGTGAAGCCGACGGCGACGACGATGAGCAACGCCGTGACCGCCCAGTGCGGGACCTCCGCCGTCAGGAGCACCCAGACGACGAGCAGCGTCGCCGGCACGAGATCGAAGAGCCGGTGCGCAAAGACCGTCCCGACGAGAGTCGCCGTCGTGCCCGGTGGAGCATTCGGGAGATGCCGGCGTAACGTCGCCACGCGTGCGAGCTCGCCGAGCCTCCCTGGAACGATCGCGTTCGCGAGCAGTCCGACGCCGAACGACGAGAAGACCTGGATCAGCCGCGGCTGATGCTGCGAGGGGAGCGCCTGCGAGATGGTCAGCGACCACGACAACGCCCGGAACAGCGTCGAGGCGACGTTGAGGACGAACGCGAGCACGATCCAGCTCCAGATGACGAAGCGAAACGCGTCCCCGACATCGCTCCAGTCGGGGCCGCGCCACCAGAGCAGGGTGAGCGCGAACAGCACGGTGAGGACGAGCAGGACCGCCTGCACCCAGCCCTTCCGCCACAGCCCGATCGCCATCGTCACGCCGCCCGCATCTGGTCGCGGCCGATCCCCGTGACCCGTCCGTAGATCTCCTCGAGCCGGCGAGCGAGCACAGGCCACGAATAGCGGTCGACCGCGAGCTCGCGCGCGGCCACACCCAACGCGCAGCGGCGCGGCTCGTCGGCGACGAGCGCGCAGACCGCATCCGCGAGCAGCTTGGGGTCACCCGGCGGGATCGTGACCGCTGCCCTCGGGTCGAGCACCTCGCGATAGCCCGGTATGTCCGAGGCGATGACAGGGAGCGCGCAAGCGAACGCGCGCGTCAGCACCATGCCGAAGCTCTCCTGGCCCAGGGACGGCGCGACCAGCGCCTTGGCGCGGAGCAGGGCGCGCGTGAGATCGTCCTGGCTCAGAAAGCCGGCGACATCGATTCCGTCGTCCGAGACCCCGAGCCTGGTCAGGAGCAGCCGCACGGCGAGCGGATCGGCGCCGGCCACCGTCAAGCGCAGCCCGCTCCGGCGGTGGATCTCCGGCCAGGCCCGGAGGAGCACCTGCAGACCTTTTCGCGCCTCCTGGCGGCCGGCGAAGACGATGCGGTGCTCACGGTCGCCGGCAGGAGCCGACTCGGGCACGAGGACGCCGTTGGGGAGCACGTCGTAGTCACCGGGGAGCCAGCGGTTCTGGGAGACACGCGCATGCTCGGAGACGGCGATCCGGTGGTCGATCCGGTCCATCAGGAAACCCCAGACCGGGGCCCCGAACCTGAGCCAGCCGAGCTCGCCCGAGGCGTGGAACGTCGCGACGAGCGGTGTCCTCGCCATGACGAGGACCGCGGTGCAGATCGCAGGCGTCATGGGCTCGTGCAGGTGCAGGACATCGAAGCGCTCCTTCGTGAGCGCCCGGTGCAGCCGCCCGTAGCTTCTCGGCGAGAGGACGATGTTCGGCAACGAGCCGTTCGCGGGAACGATCACCGAGCGACCGACCGCGATCACGTTCGCCGGAGGGTCTCCATGGCGCCCGACCCGTGGGTGCAGGACGCGGGTGAACTGGCCGGGCGGATCGTTGCCCATGATCAGCCGAACGTCGTGACCAAGCTCCTCGAGCGCGGCCGCCTGGAGCTCCGCGTGCTCGACAACCGCCCCCCAGAACGACCACGAGAACGGGACGACGATCCCGATCTTCACGTGTGGGACGATACAGCCCGGGTTTGCGCAGATCAGAATTCGCTTGCGCGAATTCTGCTCGCGCGTGGATCCCTAAAGGCGTCCGCTTCGCGGCCGCTTCGTATCTCGCTAGGCTGGATGTGATGCGCTTGGACGGTGTCCATCACGTGACGTGCATCACGGCCGACGCGCCCCGGAACGTCGACTTCTACACGCGCGTCCTTGGTCTGCGGATGGTCAAGAAGACCGTCAACCAGGACGATCCGACCGTCTATCACTTGTTCTACGCCGACGAGGAGGGGACCCCGGGGAGCGACATCACGTTCTTCGAGTATCCCGGAGCGCGTCGCGGACGAGCGGGCGCAGGGATGGTGCACACGGTCTGCTGGCGGGTTGGCTCCGACGCGGCGCTGGACTTCTGGGAGCAGCGCCTGTCCGGCGAGGCCGGCGCCGTAACCCGAGGGAGTGACGGTGTGTCGTTCGAAGATCCGGAGGGATTGCGGCACGAGCTCGCAGTCATCGACACGTCCGACGCACCGCTCACCGCCGAGCATCCGGAGATTTCAGCTGAGTTGGCGCTACAAGGGTTCGACGGCGTACGGGCGTTCGCCACCGAGCCAGAGGCCAGCAGGCCGATGCTCGAGGCTGCTCTCGCCTTCGAGCCTCGCGGCGAGAACACGTGGGAAACACGTGGACCGAGTCGGGGCGGGCTCTACTCCTACGACAGTCCGCCCGCCGAGTCGGGAGTGGGCGGAGCGGGAACCGTCCACCACGTCGCCTGGGCCTCGACGATGGAGGATCACCCCGAGCTGGCGCGAGCGCGCGCTCTCGGCGGGTGCCAGCCCCTCCCCGGTGATCGATCGCTTCTGGTTCCGCTCGATCTACTTCCGCGAGCCGAGCGGCGTTCTCTTCGAGATCGCCACCCTCGGCCCGGGATTCGCGGTCGACGAGGATCCCGAGCATCTCGGCGAGAGCCTCGTCCTCCCGCCCGCCTTCGAGCACCTGCGCGCGCAGATCGAGCCCGTGCTCACCCCGCTCCCGGACCCGAGAGCTGCCGTCCGCACCGAATGACGAACGGCGAAGGGCTCGCGGAGCTGCACACCCATCTCGGAGGCTCGGTCGCCTCCGACATCCTCTGGAGCCTCGCGCACGAGCAGGGGATCGCGCTCCCGGTCAAGGACTTCTGGGAGTTCGACGCGCTCGTCACCGTCTCCGACACGCGCGGGGTCGCGAATCTCGACGAGCTCGACCGGATCTACCACTGGACGGAGCTGATCCAGTCCTCCCCGCTCGCGGTGGAGCGCTCGGTGCACGGGGCGATCGGCGGCGCATACCGATCGCAGCGGATCACCACGCTCGAGCTCCGCTTCAACCCGATGAAGCGAAACCGGGGCGGCGAGCGGGATCTCGACCACATCATCCTCGCGGCGATCCGCGGGCTCGATCTCGCAAGCCTCGAGTACCCGCAGGTGCGCGCGGGCCTGATCCTGATGATGGACCGCACGTTCGAGCCGCGGCTGAACGAGATCATCGTGGAGAAGGCGATCCGCTGGGCGGAACGGGGCGTGGTCGGAATCGACATCGCGGGGCCGCGTCCCGGCGGCGGACGCTACGACTACACGCAGATCGTTCCGATGGTGGAGGCTGCACGCGAGGCAGGGCTGGGCGTGACGATCCACGTCGGAGAGGAAGGCGGCGACATGGGTCTCGAGGAGACCGCCGAGGTGGTCGAGCACCTGCGGCCCGAGCGGATCGGCCACGGCATCCTCGCCGCCGGCGATCCCGAGCTCATGAGGATGCTGCGCGACCTCGGCATCGTGCTCGAGATCTGCCCCACCTCGAATCTGCTCACGAAAGCCCTGCCGGACGAGGAGGCGGTGCGGGAGACGATCCGGCGCTTCGTCGAGCACGGCGTCGCTTTCACGATCGCCACCGACGGCCCGGAGATGATGCGGACGCACCTGCGCGACGAGCTCGAGCTCCTGCGCCGGATCGGCGCGCTCGACGACGAGGAGCTGCGCGAGGCGAACGCCCGCGGTCACGCGGCGGCATTCAGGCGCAAGACAGCCGTGGCGGTGTAGAAGCGAGGCACGCCTCTCCTCTACTCCGATCGAGCGTCGGTGACCGCAGTCACCATCTCGCCCAGGAGCGCGCGCACCTCGCCCGGCCCGACGATCTGAATGTGCTCGCGTGGCCCGTCCGAGGCACGGGCACTCGGGAGGAGACCCCCCACGTGCCCCGCGACAGACCCTGACGGCAGAGCATCCAGGAGATCGTGGTCGGTCCGGTCGTCGCCGATGCCGATGACGAAATGCGACGACTCTTTCCCGTTCGGGAACACGTCCCGCACGTACACGCCCTTGTCGACCCCGCTCGCTCGCACCTCGATCACGCGATGGCCCTGCAGGATCTCGGCCTGGGCGCCGCCCAGGTGCTGCCCGAGATCGTTCAGGAGCTCGTGCGCCCGCCACGACCCGTACTCGGGCTCCGCCTCGCGGTAGTGCCAGGCGACGCTCACCGCCTTCCGCTCGACGTGTGCGCCGGGGACGTCGGCCGCGACCCGCCGGAGGAGACGCTCGATCGGGCGCATCCAGCTCAGGTCGAGCTCGACGAGTGTTCTCCATTCGCCACCAGGCGCTCGAGCGAGATACCCGTGTTCGGCGCAGAGATGGATCGGGAGCTGGCCGAACCACTTTTCGAGGCTCGAGCGCCGGCGACCGCTCACGATGTGGACGTCGGTCTCGGGAAGCGCTGCGAGGTCGCGCAGGAGCGTGCGGATCTCCCTCGTGGGAACGGCAAGGTCCGGGTGGAGCTCGAGCTCGCGCAGCGTCCCGTCGTAGTCGAGCATGACGGTTCGGGCCCGAGCTTTGGCGAAACGGCGCAGGAGCCGTTCCTCCAGCTCGCCTTCGACATTCGGCGGCTTCCGCCGTCGGTCGCGCTTCGAATGCCGCCCGAGGCGGGTCAGGAACCCGTCAGCCCACTTTCGGCTGTCGAGCTCCTCGACGCGCTTGGACATGGTCTCCAGCCTGCGGCGACGCTCGGGCAGATCGAGCTGGAGCGCCGTCCCCAGCGCCTCGACCACGCCGTCGACGTTCCACGGGTTGACGAGCATGGCCCCGGGCAGAACCTGAGCCGCGCCTGCGAGCTCCGAGAGGAGCAGCGAGCCACGCCAACGCCCCGGAAGGCCGGGCTCCGCCTGGCAGAGGACGAACTCGTGCGCGACGAGGTTCATCCCGTCCCGGAGCGGCGTCACCAGCATGACGTCGGCCCGGCGGTAGAGCGCGACGAGGCCCTCCTTCGAGATGTCGCGGTGGAGGTACTCGACCGGCGTGATCCCGGGTTGTCCGTAGCGGCCGTTGATGCGGGCGATCAGGAGCTCGATCTCGTCACGCTGCTGGCGGAACTCGGGGCTCTCGAGGCGCGAGGGTACGAGGACCTGCAGCATCGTGGTCGTCTCGGCCAGCGTGGGATCCTGCTCGAGGAGCCGTTCGAAGGCGAGCAGCTTGCGCGGGATCCCCTTCGAGTAGTCGAGCCGCTCGACTCCGAGCACGAGCTTGCGTCCGGCGTACTGCTCCTCGAGCTGGGCGAGGAGCCGGCCGGTCTCGGGATCCTCGAGTGTCGCGCGAAATCCTTGCGACGTCGATCCCGATCGGGTCGACGCCGATGCCGACCGTGCGCCCGTCGACCTCGATCGCGTCCGGACGTGAGTCGATGCCGATGATGCGCAGGCACGAGGAACGGAAGTGGCGCGCGTAGTCGCCCACCTGGAAGCTCACGTAGTCCGCGCCGAGCAGCCCCCGCAGCACCTCCTCGCGCGCAGGCAGGAGGCGGTAGATCTCGGACGACGGGAACGGCGTGTGCAGGAAAAAGCCGACGGAGAGCCTTGGGGCCCGGCGGCGCAGCATCGCCGGAACCAGCATCAGGTGGAAGTCGTGGATCCAGACCCTCGAGTCAGGCCCCGAGTGCTCGAGGATCGCGTCGGCGAAGCGCTCGTTGACACGTACGTAGTGCTGCCAGGCCTCGGGCGTGATGCGGAGCCGGTCCGAGAAGTAGTGGAAGAGCGGCCAGAGGGTGTCGTTGCAGACCCGGCCGTAGAAATCCTCCTCCTCGTCCGCAGAGAGGAAGATCGGGACGAGGTTCCTCTTCTCGAGCTGCTTGCGAGCCTTCGGCTGCAGCGACTCGGGAACCACGGTGCCGGGCCAGCCGATCCACACCGCGTCCCCGCGAACCGCCGTGAGCGCGGCCGCCAGACCGCCGGCGGACGGCTGCACCTCGAACCCGTCCCCCGCGAGCGAGAACCGAACCGGCAGGCGGTTGCTCGCGATGACGAGAGCATGGTGTCCGGTGTGCTTGGCCAGAGCGCCTCCTTCGACAGCCGCAGAGCAGATAGGTAGGTACAACCTACGCGTCGGCGAAAGACTTCATGCATGGCACACGGCCTCGGGATCATCGGGAACTGCTCGTACAACGCGCTCCTCTGCGATGGGTCCGTGGAGTGGTTGTGCTGGCCGCGGCCCGACTCGAGCTTCGTCTTCGGCCCCTTGCTCGATCGAGAGCACGGCGGCGCGTTCGTCGTCGAAGGGGTGGACGCCACCGACGTCAGGCAAGAGTACGTCGAGAACACGAACGTTCTTCGAACCGTGTTTCGCGGGCCGAGCGGGGAGTTCGCGCTGTACGACTTCGCGCCTCGCTTCCAGCTCTACCAGCGCTTCTTCAAGCCCTCCATGCTCGTCCGGATCCTGCGACCGCTCTCCGGAGAGCCGCGAGCGCGCGTGCGCTGCCGCCCGACGTACGAGTACGGGCTCTCGGAGACGGGCTCGTGGCGGGCGTCGAACCACATCGAGTACACCGGGTTCCCGACGCCGGTTCGGCTGACGACGAACGTTCCCCTGACGTACGTGGAGGACGAGCGGCCGTTCCTGCTCGAGGAGGATCGCCATCTCGTCCTCACCTGGGGGGAGCCGCTCGAGGCCGGCCTCGAGGAGACCGCGGAGCGGTTCCTCGAGCGCACGCTCGACTACTGGCGCCGCTGGGTGAAGGGGACGCGCGTGCCGCGCGACTACCAGCGCGAGGTCGTCCGCTCCGCGCTCACGCTCAAGCTGCACCAGTACGAGGACACGGGAGCGCTGCTCGCCGCTACGACGACCAGCCTTCCCGAGCACCCGGGCTCCGGGCGCACCTGGGACTACCGCTTCTGCTGGCTGCGCGACGCGTACTTCACGTTGAACGCGTTCGAACGGCTCGGCCACTCCGAGGAGATGGAGCGGTTCCTCGAGTACCTGCGCAACATCGCCGAGGAACGGGAGGGCGTCCTTCAACCCGCGTACCGGATCAACGGAGCCGCGGACGCGGAGGAGCGCGAGCTCGAGCACCTCGCCGGCTACAACGGAGACGGGCCGGTACGGGTCGGCAACCAGGCGTTCGAGCACGTGCAGAACGACGTCTACGGGGAGATGGTGCTCGCGGTCAGCCGCCTCTTCCTGGACACCCGCTTCGTCGGTGAGATCCCGCCGCACACAGGGGTCGAGATCGTCGGTTCACTGCTCGACCAGATCGAGTCGCGCCTGGAGGAGCCGGATGCAGGCCTGTGGGAGTTCCGCGAACGAAGCCGGTTGCACAGCTTCTCGGTGCTCATGCACTGGGCGGGCTCGCGCAGCGCGGTCGAGGTCGCCGAGGCGCTCGGCGCGGACGAGCTCGCCGAGCGCGCCAGATCGGTGGAGCACGCCGCCGCGGAGCTGCTCGCGAGCCGGTGCTGGAGCGACGAGATCGGGGCGTTGACGCAGGTTGCGGGCGAGCCCCAGCTCGACGCGGCGCTCCTGCTGGCCGTGCACCTCGGTTATCTCCCACCCGAGGACCCACGCGCGACGTCACACGTCGACGCGATCCGCTCCGCGCTCTCCGTGGACGGGGGTCTCCTGCGCCGCTACTCCTCACCCGATGACTTCGGCACGCCCGCGGCCGCGTTCACGGTGTGCACGTTCTGGCTCGTCGAGGCGCTCGCCATCCTCGGCCGGACGGACGAGGCGAAGGAGCTCTTCGACTACCTGCTCTCGCTGCACAACGGGCTCGGCCTCTACTCCGAGGACATCCTCCCGGACACGCTCGAGCAGAGCGGCAACTTCCCGCAGACGTACAGCCACGTCGGGTTGATCAACGCGGCGTTCCGGCTGTCGCGGCGTTGGGACTAGTAGGCCGACACGGCGGCGGCAGCCGTCCGCCCCGAGGCAAACGGCGCGAAGAGCGGAACGTCCAACGCCACGAGCAGTGCTCGAGCCTGCGCCTCCGAGCAGTCGAGCACTCGGCGTGAGCCGGCGCCCTGCCCGAGGTGGAGCACCACGGTGCAGAGGCCCGACCGTTCCTGGAATGGCGAACGCTCGACCGCATAGGAGACGACGGCACGCGGATCGAGCGAGGTCCACCGGCGCGTTAGAGATCCTTCGCGCACTGCAAGCCGGCTTCCGTCGAAGCGATGTCCGAGCTGGCGATAGCGGTCGATCGCAAGAGGCACTCCGACGAGAGCGAGGACGAAGAGAACCACCGCGGGCAACCACCACTGGAGCGCCAGGGCCAGGCCACCGAGCACGACGGGCGCGGCAACCGCTCTCGCCAGCCGTCTGGACAGGGCGGCCCTCGGATGCTTCTCGAGCGCTGCGTCGGGCGCGGCGAGGGGATCGAGCGCACGCGCCAGTACGCGCGCATCGTCCCTCGCGATCACCGGTGCCAATGCGGTCCGACCCGCTCGCCCGCCCGCGACGCCTCCGGCGACCACTCTCATCCCGACGAGACCGAACGCGCGCCGGAGCGGCGAGTCGAGGAGATCGAATCCGCGGACGCGCGAGCGGTCGATTGCGACCGCACGACGCGTCAGCAGGCCACGCTGCGCAACGAGCCGATCGCCGTCGTCGGTGAGCTCGAAGTTCCAGTCCGTGAGCAGCGAGCCGGCGGCGGCCAGGACGAGCGCGACGAGAAGACCGACACCGATGAGCACGGTCAGGCCGAGCGCTTCGGTCGGCACCCGGTCGGCCGCTTCGCTGAGCAGCCGCTCGTCGAGTGCGCCGGGGAGGTCGTCGGCGAAGTTGGCGATCACCCCGAGCGCGACGAGTGGAGCGAGGATGTAGCGACCGCTGGTCAGGCCTCCCGCGATCAGCAGTCGCGGCGTCGCCCGGTACAGGGGGACGGCGGGAGCCGGCTCGTCGGCCGCGGCGTCCTGAACGCCTCTCGCCGAGAGCAGCGCCGCGCGAAGACGCTCCCCTTCCGGCGCCGAGACCGCGGCCAGAGTCAGCTCGGCGGCCGACTTTCCTCCGGCCGCCGCCTCGACCTCGACCTGCACCAGGCCGAGCACCCGGTGGAGCCACGGCGCCTGCAGGTCGACCCCGCGGATGCGGTCGAGCGGCACGACCCGCGTCGTGTGCCGAAGGACGCCGCGCTCGATCACGAGTCGCCCGCCTTCGATCCTGTAGGTGAACCGACGCCACTCGAGAACGAGCGCGGCGAGGCCGATCGCGACGAGGCCGCCGAGCACGGGCAGCGCGAGGCCGCCGCGCCAGGTGAACGCGATGACGAGGACCGGAAGCACGCTCATTCCGATCCGCTTCCTGGCGAAGACGAGGATCGCCAGCGGATGAAGCCGGCCCGGCGGTTCCCGGACTTCGATCACGTCCCCTCGTCGATCCCGGCTCGGCGCGCAAGCTCCTCTACGAGCTCGTCCGCCACGCGCGGATCCAGGCCCGGGATGTCGGTACCGCCCTTGGCCGCCGCGGTCGCGACCGCAACGGACACGAGCCCGACCGCCCGCTCGAGCGGACCACGCTTGGTGTCCACCGTCTGGATACGTGCGTGCGGGACGACTTGCCACCTGCGCCAGAGCGAGCCTCGGGCGACGTAGAGCCCGAGCTCGGTGATCTCGTAGCGAAAACGCCGGTAGAGGAGCCGTGGCTGCAGGACAGCCAGAGCGACGAGGATGAGCGTCAGGCAGCCGCCGACCAGGGCGACGCCAACCGCAGCAGGCCGATTGTCCGCCAACTCGATCGGTACCGCGATGCCCGCAGTCACGACGGCCGTCCCGAGTGCGACGAGGCCCCATTCCAGAGCCCACAGCCGGCGCACGCGGGGGTCGAGCTGGGAAGCGGGCTCCCGCAGGATCACGCCGCCACTCTGCCCGAGCGCGCCGTCGCCGCCGCGGGATAAGCGCCGCCGCTCGACACGAGCAGTCGTTGGAATCCCCGGGGCGGAGTAGACGCGGGTTGCCACTCGTTGTCACAGAGGTGACGGCTTCCGTCAGACACGTCTGGGCGGCGCTGCTCGTCGTCTACGTCCTCTGGGGATCGACGTACTTCGGGATCAAGATCGCCGTCGAGACGCTGCCACCGCTGCTCGCCGGCGGAAGCCGCTTCCTCGTCGCAGGCGGGCTTCTCGCCGCGATCCTCGCACTGCGCCGGACGAGCCTCCGTATCAGCCGTCGCGAGCTCGGCGGCACCGCGATCGTCGGTGGCCTCCTCCTCACGCTCGGCGTCGGTCTCGTGCACGTGGCGGAGACGCGCATCGACTCGAGCGTCGCCGCGATCATCGTGGGAACGGTGCCGCTGCAGATCATCGTCATGCGGACGGTCGGGCGCGAACATCCCGCCCGCGCCACTCAGCTGAGCGCGCTCACGGGGCTCGTCGGCCTCGGGCTCGTCGTCGCACCCGGTCTGGGCACGGGCTCTACGGCGCTCGGCCTGGCAGTGATGCTCGTCGCATCGATCAGCTGGTCGATCGGGTCGTTCGTCTCCAAGCGCCTCGAGCTCCCGCGCGATCCGTTCGTCGCCGCGGTGTACGAGATGGTCGCGGGCGGCCTCTTGCTCACGCTGGGCGGGCTCGCGCTCGGCGAAGGCACCCAGCTCGACGGAGCCGCCTTCGCCCGCGACTCGGTCCTCGCCTGGATCTACCTCGTGATCTTCGGCTCGCTCATCGGGTTCACCGCGTACGCGTGGCTGCTGAAGGTCGCGCCCATCTCGCTCGTCGTCACGCACCAGTACGTGAATCCGCTCGTCGCCATCGCGCTCGGGATGGCGTTCCTCGACGAGCGACCGAGCCCATGGGCACTGGCGGGCGCGCTCGTCGTGCTCGGCGCGGTGTACGTCGCGATTCGAGCCGAGTTCCCTAGGAAGACTCGACCCGCGACCGGCGCGCCGAGAGGAACTCCAGCAGGTCGGACCGCGTGAGGATCCCGGACGGCCGTCCCGCGCTGACGACCACGACCGCTCCGCTTCCGCCCGACAGCCCTTCGTAGACCTGGTCGACCGAGGCGTCGGCATCGACGGCCGGCAACGGCGGCTGCATGGCCACCGCGACGTCCTCGTTCAGCGCGTCGGCGTTCCTGAAGACGCGCTCGAGGAGCTCACGCTCCTGGAGCGACCCGACGACGTCCGCGATGGAGTCCACCGGCTCGTCGCGCACGACCGGAAGCTGCGAGATGCCGTAGCGGCGCATCGCGTCGATCGCGGC
The DNA here is from genome assembly GCA_963850485.1 of uncultured Actinomycetes bacterium. Lineage (GTDB taxonomy): Bacteria > Actinomycetota > Thermoleophilia > Gaiellales > Gaiellaceae > GMQP-bins7. Next base: position 138,052 of record CAWKLR010000020.1, read on the forward strand.
GCCGACCTTCTCATGCGAGCCGATGGTCACGAACTCCGGAACCTCCCGGTCGACGCGCCGGAAACGGAGCACCTCGTCGACCGACGGCTGCGGGGTCGTTCGCTCGAGGAGCCCGTACTGGATCATCCAGTTGTCGTCGAAGAACTTGGACAGGTACGAGCGGCCGCTGTCCGGGAAGAGCATCAGCACGCGCGCGTCCGGTCCGAGCCGCTTCGCGATCTGGATCCCTCCCCACGCGGTCGAGCCGGTGGAGCCGCCGACGAGCAGTCCCTCCTCCCGCGCGAGCCGCCTTGCGGTCACGAAGGAGTCACGGTCCGAGACGCGCACCCACTCGTCGACGACCGCAGGGATCCAGCGTCGACGGCCAGCGCTCCTTGCCGATCCCTTCGACGAGGTACGGGCCCTGCGGGTGCTGCTCGTCGGCTGTGAACACCGAGCCCTCGGGATCCACGCCGACGATGAGCACCTCGGGGCGGTGCTCCTTGAAGTAGCGCCCCACCCCGGTGATCGTGCCGCCCGTCCCGACCGAGATCACGATCGCGTCGATCCGGCCGTCGTCCGTCTGCTCCCAGATCTCCGGCCCGGTCGTCTCGTAGTGCGCCTCGGGATTCGACGGATTCGAGTACTGGTCGGGCTTGAAGCCCCCCGGGATCTCCTCCGCGAGCCGGTCCGAGACCGAGTAGTAGCTCTCCGGGGAATCGGGCTCGACGGCAGTGGGAGTGATCACGACCTCCGCCCCGTACGCGCGCAGCATCGAGATCTTCTCCTGGCTCATCTTGTCGGGCATGACGAAGATGCAGCGGTAGCCGCGGAGAGCGGCGGCCATCGCGAGCCCGGCTCCGGTGTTGCCCGAAGTCGGCTCGACGATCGTCCCTCCGGGACGCAGGCGACCGTCCTCCTCCGCCGCTTCGATCATCGCCATCCCGATGCGGTCCTTGACGGAGCCACCCGGATTCAGGAACTCGAGCTTGGCGAGGAGCTGTCCCGGGACGTCGCGCCCGAGACGGTCGAGCCGCACGATCGGGGTGCGTCCGACGAGCTCGAGGACGTTCGGGTACTCGCGGCGGGCCATCGCGCGCCAAACCTAACAGCGGGGTCAGGCTGAGGCTTGACCCCCTACCCTGCGCTCGGGGGTCAGGCTTCGGCGTGACGCGGACTTCAGCCTCCGGAGCCAGGCGACCTGACCGCCGGCAAGACCCTGGGGTCAGGCTTCAGCCTGACCCCAGTCGTTGGGTGTACGTCTTCGCCGAGCTTCCAGAACTCGCCGGTCAGCCCCGCCGCGTCGAGGATCGCCTGCGACTCGCGCGTCGAACGCGGCCGCCAGCCCGGATCGATGAGGACGATTATCGTTGCCCTGTGGTCGAGGAAGCTCGCCTCGAGCGAAATGCATCCGGTCTGGAGCCGGCTACGGAGGGCTGGTTCGTGGTCAACGTCGGCGAGGCGTCCTGGTTCGATCACGACCTCTTCGGCGCGAGCTGCGAGTTCGAGTCTTCGGCGGCTCCGTTCAGCGAGCTCGGGATCCGGATCTGCGTGCTGCAGCCGGGACAGCCGAACGGCCTCTACCACGGCGAGGAGACGCAGGAGGACTTCCTGGTCCTCGCCGGAGAGTGCCTGCTGCTGGTCGAAGGACAGGAACGGCGCTTGCGAGCCTGGGACTTCTTCCACTGCCCGTCGATGACCGAGCACATCTTCGTCGGCGCCGGAGCTGGACCGTGCGTCGTTCTCATGACCGGCACGCGCAGGCCAGGACGGCCGATCTTCTATCCCGTCTCCGAGCTCGCGCTTCGACACGGCGCCGGCGTCGAGACGGAGACGCCGAGCCCGCGAGAGGCGTACGCGTCCTCTCCGGAGGAACGCCTCGAGCGTCCCCGGTCGTGGGAGCAGCTGCCCTGGGCGAAACCAGGGTCTGCCTGAGTAGGGGCCGGGCATGCCCGGCCCCTACAACCACCGTTCAGTGCCGGAAATGCCTGCGGTGGGTGAACACCATCGCCGCGCCGGCAGCTGAGACCGCCTCGGTCACCTCTGCGTCCCGCTTCGAGCCGCCCGGCTGGATGATCGCTGCGACCCCCGCCTCGAGCGCGATCTGCGGGCCGTCGGAGAAACGGGAAGAACGCATCCGAGGCGAGGACGGCGCCGGCAGGATCGTGCCCCAGCGCTACGGCCTTCTCCACCGCGATGCGGACGGCATCGACCCGGCTCATCTGCCCCGCTCCGATCCCGATCGTCTGCCCGCGCCGTGCGAGGACGATGGCGTTCGAGCCGACGTGTTTCACCACCCGCCAGGCGAAGAGCAGGTCGCGCCACTCCTCGTCCGAGACGCGGCCGCACACCACCTCCATCCTCGTCTGATCCGGCGGGTCGGCGTCGCGGTCCTGGACGAGCAGTCCGCCGAGCACGCGCTTGTAATCACGCTCCGCTCGGTCGGGCTTCCGTCGATCGGTGTCGTTCAGGATCCGCATCGACGCTTTGCCCGAGAGCGCCTGCATCGCCTGCTCGTCGTAGCCGGGCGCGAACAGCACCTCGATGAACTGCGCCGTGAGCGCCTCGCCGAGCGAGGCGGTGACTGCGCGGTTCAGGACGACGACGCCTCCGTAGGACGAGACGGGATCGGCGGCCAGCGCCTTCGCGTACGCCTCCTCGATCCGCTCGGCGACCCCCACCCCGCACGGGTTTGCGTGCTTCACGATCACGCAGGCGGGCTCCTCCAGCTCGCGTGCGAGCAGACGCGCTGCCGAGAGGTCGTTGAGGTTGTTGAACGAGAGCGGCTTCCCCGCGAGCTGCTCCACCCGCGAGAGGAGATGTCTGCGCGCGCCGCGCTCGGCGTAGTACCCGGCCCGCTGATGCGGGTTCTCGCCGTAGGTGAGCTCCGCAACCTTGTCGAACGCAGGGACGAACGTCTCGGGAAGCTCGTCGTCCGGCTGGAACCAGCGCGCGATCGCCGCCTCGTAGGCCGCGGACACGGCGAATGCCGCTCCGGCGAGACGCCGCCGCGTTTCCGGCGATGTCTGACCCTTCCGCTCACGCAGCTCGGCGAGGACGTCGCTGTAGTCGCCGGGCCTCGTGACCGGCGTGACGGAAGCGAAGTTCTTGGCCGCGGCGCGCAGCATGGACGGCCCGCCCACGTCGATCATCTCGACGACGTCGTCGTCGGCCATCCCCGCGCGGTCGGCGATGAGCTCGAAGGGATAGAGGTTGACGCAGACGAGGTCGAACGGCTCGATCCCCTGCTCGGCGAGTTGCGCGACGTCGTCGGCGCGGCTTCGGCGCGCGAGGATCCCGGCATGGACGCGCGGGTGCAGCGTCTTGACGCGCCCTCCGAGCAGCTCCGGGAAACCCGTGAGCTCCTCGACCGGCATGACGGCGAGACCGGCGTCCCGGAGAGTCGTGGCCGTGCCCCCGCTCGCCACCAGCTCGAACCCGAGATCGGCGAGACCGCGTGCAAAGGGCACGAGCCCGGTCTTGTCGTAGACCGAGATCAGCGCGCGCACAGCTTGCCGACGACCTCGGGAAGCAAACGGTGCTCGGTGGCCTGGACGCGCTCGCGCAGCGTCTCGACCGTGTCGCCGTCCAGAACGGGCACCGGCTCGCTCGAGATGACGGCGCCGGTGTCGACTCCTGCGTCCACGTAGTGCACCGTCGCAGCAGCGTGGGACGCTCCGGCGGCAAGGAGGTCCTCGAGCGGGTGCGCGCCGGGGAAGTCCGGCAAGGGCGCGGGATGGATGTTGACGACGCGGTTCGGAAAACGCTCGAGGAAGGGCGGCGTCAGAAGCTGCATGTACCCCGCGCACACGACGAGCTCGACGCCCTGCTCTCGGAGCCAGTCGGCCATCGCGTCGTCACGTGTCTCGCGGTCGGCGTAGTCGACGAGCGCGAACACCCCTCCGGGCACGCGCGCCGACTCGGCCCGAGCCAGCGCTCCTGCCTTCAGCGTGTTCGATGCGACGGCGACGACCGGCAATCCCGCGTCCAGCAGCGCCTGCAGGTTGGTTCCCTCTCCGCTGACGAGGACTCCGATCACGCCCGCACGATCGTTCCGATGACGAGAGCATCGCCCGGATCGGAGACCACTGCCACGTACCCGATCCCGAGGTTGAAGACGCGCCTGAGCTCGTCTTCTTCCACATGACGCGCGAGCCACTCGAAGACGGGTTGGCGCTTCCACGACGACCAGTCCAGCTCCGCGGCCAACCCCTCGGGTAGCACGCGCTCGAGGTTTCCGAGAATGCCTCCGCCGGTGACGTGCGCGAGCCCGCGAACGTCGGTGCGTGCACGCAGCTTCCGCACGTCGTCGAGGTACAGGCGGGTCGGAGCGAGCAGGTCCTCCCCCTCGTAGTCCTCCAGCTCGACGATCCGGCGCACGAGCGTGAAGCCGTTGGCGTGGAGACCCGCTGACGGGAAACCGACGATGCTGTCGCCCGCTGCGATCCGCGAGCCGTCGATCACGTCGTCGCGCTCGACGATTCCGACGCAGGTGCCCGCGAAGTCGAGCTCGCCCTCCCTGTAGATCCCGGGAAGCTCCGCGGTCTCGCCGCCGACGAGCGCGACCCCGGCCTCGCGGCACACCTCGGCCGCGCCTTCGACGAGCTCGGCGACCTGCTCGAGCTCGATCCGGTTCGCCGCGACGTAGTCGAGGAAGAGGAGCGGCTCGGCGCCGCAGGTCAGCACGTCGTTGATGCAGTGGGCGGCGAGGTCGGCACCGCAGTTGCGGAGGGCGCCGCGCTTCCGAGCGAGCACGAGCTTCGTCCCGACCGAGTCCGTGGAGGCCGCGAGGAGACGCGTGTCGTCGAGTGGATGCAGTCCCGCGAACCCGCCGAATCCGCTGGCCCCCGTCGACTCCACGGCTGCCCGCAAGCGTTCGACGACGGCGCCGGCCTTCTCGATCGAGACCCCCGCCCCCGCGTAGGTCTGGCGCTCGCTCGCCACGGGTCGAGTCTACGGCCGCGCCCGGGCAGGGGTCAGGCTTTAGCCTGACCCCTGTGTCGAGGTTCGAACCGAACGACGGGGTCAGGCTGACGCCTGACCCCAGGTAGTCGTGGACGACCCTTCCCTGCTCACGAGCTGGACGCTCGACCCGCTCCAGCTCGCCCCGATCGTGCTGGTCGCGATCGCGTACGGCATGCGGGCCAGAACGCTCGCCAAGCGCGGGCAACCGGTACCGGGGTGGCGGATCGGCCTCTTCGCGCTCGGGATCGTGCTCCTCCTCGTCGCGATCGCCTCGCCGCTCGCAGCCGTCGCCGAGGAAGAGCTCTTCTCGTTCCACATGGCGCAGCACCTCCTCCTCGGCGACCTCGCGCCCCTGTGCCTGCTCGCCGGGCTGACCGGGCCGATCCTTCGCCCCGTGCTCGCGCTTCCGGGTGTCATGCGCCTTCGCGTGCTCGCGAACCCCGTCGTCGCGCTCCCGATCTGGGCGGCGAACCTCGCGCTCTGGCACGTGCCCGCGTTCTACGAAGCCGCGGTCGAGTCGAGCGGAGTCCACGCGATCGAGCACGTCGCGTTCTTCTCGGCCGGGGTCATCCTCTGGCTCCCGGTCCTGGAGACGCTGCCCGCGCCCGAGTGGTTCGGCTCAGGTGCGAAGCTCGGCTACATCGTCGCCGTCCGGCTCGTCGGCACGCTCATCGGAAACGTCTTCATCTGGGCGAATCCCTTCTACGACATCTACGAGGCCGGCGACGAGTACCTCGGCCTCTCGCCGCAGGCCGACCAGAGCCTCGCCGGCTCGCTGATGATGCTCGAGGGCTCGCTGGTCACGATCGTCGCCATCGCGTGGCTGTTTCTGCGCATGGCGCAGGAGGGCCAGGTCCGCCAGGAACTGCTCGAGCAAGGCCATGACCCACGCATCGTGCGCCGAGCCGTCCGCTACCGCCGCTGGCACGAGCTGGAAGGGAGCACGCCATGACGAACCCCACCGGACTCCACCACATCGACCTCGTGGTCTCGTCGATCGAGCGCAGCCTGCCCTTCTACCGCGAGCTCCTCGAGCCGCTCGGTTACACACGCGTCGGCGAGGTCGAGGGAGAGCGCGGCGAGACGATCTGGTACATCGTCGGCCCGGCGGTCGGCGTAGGGCTGCGGGAGGCTCAGACCGACGGCGCGTACGACCGCTACCGGATCGGTGTCCACCACGTCGCCTTCGAGGCGCCCTCGCGCGAGGTGGTCGACGAACGCCACACCTGGCTCGCGAGGCGTGGCGGCGAGATCGAGAGCTCACCCAGGGAGTACACGTACGGCCCGGGCTACTACGCGTTCTTCTTCTACGACCCCGACGGCATCAAGCTCGAGATCGTCCACGCGCCTCGGTGAGCGACGCGTTGGTCCGGGGTCGGACTTCAGTCTGACCCCGTCTTCGGGTTGGCGGTTCCCGACCCGAGCGATTCGGCCACCGCCGCGAAGTCGGCCAGCGCCACCGCACTCGAGACGCAGGACCCGCCGGCAGCGACGCTGCTCTGGCAGCAGATCGAGCGTGAGCTCCTGGGCGTGCTGCTGAGCCAGCTCTGGGTCAAGTAGCCGTCAGGCAGGAGCGGCCTCGAAACGGAGCTTCTCGACCTTCCGTGGCACCCTTGTCGGGTAGTCGCGCGTGAAGCACGCGCGGCAGACCGCGTCCTCTGGAAGCGTCGGTCGCGGCCTGCATGCCCTCGACCGAGAGGTAGTGGAGCGACGTGGCGCCGATCAGCTCGCGCATCTCCTCGACCGAGCGGTGGGCCGCGGGAAGCTCGTCCTCGTCCGGGAAGTCGATCCCGTAGAAGCACGGGGAGACGACGGGCGGCGAGGAGATGCGCACGTGAACCTCGGCGGCACCGGCGTCGAGCAGCATGGCGACCAGCTGGCGCGTCGTGTTCGCACGGACGATCGTGTCGTCGACGATGACGATGCGCTTCCCCTCGACCTCGTCGAGCGGGTTGAACTTCATCCGGATGCCCTGCTCCCGCATCGCCTGATCCGGCTGGATGAACGTTCGCGCGACGTAGCGGTTCTTGATCAGCGCCTCGTTGAAGGGGATCCCGGAGGCCTTCGAGAACCCGATCGCGGCCGGCGTGCCCGAGTCCGGGACGCCGATGACGAGATCCGCCTCGGCCGGCGCCTCGCGCGCGAGGGTCTCGCCCATGCGCACGCGAGCGCCGTGCACCTCCACCCCGCCTACGCGCGAATCCGGGCGGGCGAGATAGACGTGCTCGAAGATGCAGAGCGCGTTTCGGCCCGCGGGAAGGGCCTGCGCTGCATGCAACCCTCCCGCATCGACCCACACGATCTCGCCGGGCCGGACGTCGCGCACCACCTCGGCGCCGATCAGGTCGAGGGCGCACGTCTCGGAGGCGACGACCCAGTCCTCGCCGATCTGGCCGAGTGTGAGCGGCCGGAACCCGAGTGGATCGCGAAAAGCGAGGAGCGTGTCGTCGACCAGAGCCGTGACCGAGTACGCGCCCTCGAGCCGCCGCATCGTGCTCGCGACCGCCTCCGGTAACGGGGCAGGGTCGCGGGCGATGAGCGCCGCGATCACCTCGGAGTCCGAGCCGGAGCCGAGCCGTACACCGTCCTCCACCAGCTCCGCGCGCAGCTCCTCGACGTTCACGAGGTTCCCGTTGTGACCGAGCGCGACCGTGCGCGCGCGCCCGTGATGGATCAGCGGCTGCGCGTTCGCCCAGCGGTTCGCGCCGGTCGTCGAGTAGCGCGTGTGACCGATCGCGACCTCTCCCGGCAATGCGTGCAGCTGCTGCTCGTTGAACACCTGCGCGACGAGGCCCATGTCGCGGACGACGGTGAGCCGGCCGTGGTCGGAGACGGCGATCCCGGCCGATTCCTGGCCGCGGTGCTGAAGCGCGAACAGGCCGAAGTACGCGAGCCGCGCGACGTCTCGCTCCACCGAGCGGATGCCGAAGACGCCACACACTTACTTGTGCGCCAGACTGGAATCCGCTCGCGCGGATTCCAGTCGCGCGAAGATCCCTGAAGGCGTCCGCTTCGCGGCCGCGATGTTTGTGGCTATCACGTCGAAGCCTCGCCCAGGAACGCGCTTCGCAGGTGCTGAAGCTCCACTCCGAGGAGGGTAGCGCCGCCCGCGACACCGATGCCGCTCACCGGCACGCCGAGCTCGGCGCCGAGCCGGCGAACGTCCTCACGCACCTCTGGAGCACACGCCAGCACGGCGCGTCCGCCCACCTCTCCGAAGAGCGCGACAGGATCGTCGTCGAGCGTCAGCTCGGCGCCGACTCCGGAGAAGATCGCCGCCTCCGCGAGACAGACGGCGAGCCCGCCTTCCGAGGAATCGTGGACGAGCGTGCAGAGCGGCGCGACCTGCCAGAGGAAGGAGACGAGTCGCGCCTCCGCTTCGAGGTCGAGCGGGCCGGGTGTGCCGCTGACCTCACCGAAGAGCACCTGGTACTCCGAGCCGGCGAGCGAGAGCGGCGAAGCCTCGGCGAGCAGCACGGAGTCGCCCTCTCGCCAGCCCTTGGGAACGCGCCGCACGTCCGGCACGAGGCCAACCGCGCCGACGACCGGTGTGGGATGGATCGCGCGGCCGTTGGTCTCGTTGTAGAGCGAGACGTTGCCCGAGACGATCGGCAGCCCGAGCACGTCACATGCCGCCGCCATGCCGTCGATCGCCTGCGCGAGCTCCCAGCCGATCTCCGGCTTCTCCGGGTTCCCGAAGTTGAGGCAGTCGGTGAACCCGAGTGGCTCCCCGCCCGCGCATGCGACATTGCGGGCGGCCTCGAAGACCGCGAGTGCGCCGCCGGTGAAGGGATCGAGCCGGGCGACCCGACCCTGTCCGTCGAGCGAGAGCGCAAGACCGCGGAGCGACGGGCGGAGGCGGAGGACGGCAGCGTCGAGCCCCGGCCGGCGCACCGTGCGCGAGCCGACGAGCTGGTCGTAGCGGCGGAACACGAACTCGCGGCTTCGCAGGTTCGGCGAGGCGAGCAGAGCTGGAAGAGCTTCCACGACTCCGGGCGGATCCGGGATCTCGCGCTCGGGGGTCGCGGAGCGCGGCTCCAAGATGACGTCGTAGCGCGGACAGTCCTCGGTCAGGAAGCGTGCGGGAATCTCGCCGACCAGCTCGTCCTCCCAGAAGGCGCGAAGCTCGCCGCTCGCAGTCACCTCCCCGATCACGGAGTGACCGAGCTCCCAGCGGTCGAGTACCCGCTCGACCGCTCGGAGCATCTGCGGCCGCACCATCGCGACCATGCGCTCCTGGCTCTCGGAGATCATCACCTCCCAGGGCTCCATGCCCTCCTCGCGCTGCGGCACCCGGTCGAGGTGGACGTCGATCCCGTAGTCCGCGGCCATCTCCGAGAGCGCGGAGGCGATCCCCGCCGCGCCGCAGTCCTGCAGCGACTCGACCAGCCCGGCCCGCACGAGCTCGACCGAGGCTTCGATCAGCTTCTTGCCCGTGAAGGGGTCGCCGATCTGCACGGAGGGCCGCTTCTCGTTCGAGCCGTCGAGCTCCTGGCTCGCGAGCACCGACGCCCCGCCGATGCCGTCGCGGCCAGTGGTCGCACCGTAGAGAACGATGACCTGCCCGCTCCCGGTCGCCTTCGCGCGCATGACGCGCTCGACAGGAAGCAGCCCGACGCACATCGCGTTCACCAGGCAGTTGTCGCGGTAGGCCTCGTCGAAGACGGCCTCGCCGCCGACGGTGGGCACGCCCACCGAGTTCCCGTAGGCGCCGATCCCGCCCACGGCGCGCGAGAATGCGTGCCCGGGCTCGGCGAACCTCAGCCCGTCGAGCAGGGCAACGGGGCGCGCGCCCATCGCGATGATGTCGCGCAGGATCCCGCCGACTCCCGTCGCAGCGCCCTGAAACGGCTCCACCGCCGAGGGATGGTTGTGGCTCTCGACCTTGAAACGAGACCGCGAGGCCGTCGCCGAGGTCGAGGACACCCGCGTTCTCTCCCGGCCCCTGCAGCACGCGTTCCCCCTCGCTCGGCAGCCGCTTCAACAGGAGCGCCGAATGCTTGTAGCCGCAGTGCTCCGACCAGAGGAGCGAGAAGACCGCGAGCTCGAAGTCGTTGGGTTCCCGCGCGAGCAGTGAGCAGATACGAGCGTGCTCCCCGTCGGTCAGGCCGAGGGCCAGGTGGAGCGGCTGTTGCGCCACGCTGCTCAGAGGCCCGAGTCTAGATGCCTGATCGGAGATTCACGGCGGGCCGGATGACGGCGCACGCCGTCGGCGCCGCTCAGACTGTCCCCGACGGTCGACCGCGGCGCGTCAATCCGATCAGGCATCTAGCTCCGGCCCGGGACAGCCCTCGCGTAGCCTGAACGCGTGAGCCGCTACTGGCCCATGCTATTCCTGCTGGCGGCGATCTGGGGCGTGTCGTACGTCCTCATCAAGGTCGCGGTGGACGACATCGAGCCCGCTCCGATGATGGCGGCTCGCGCGCTCCTCGCAGGTCTTCTGCTTCTCCCGTACCTGGCCGTGACGATGGGCTCGCGTCCGGCCGCGCGTGCGCTGCGCACGCACTGGCGTCCGGCCTTCGTCCTCGGCGCGCTGAACGCAGCCGTCCCGTTCTGGCTCGTCGCCTGGGGCGAGAAGCACATCGACTCGAGCATCGCGGGGATCGCGCAGGCGACCGTAGCCATCTTCGCGTTTATCCTGGCCGCTCGCTTCCTGCCATACGAGGCGGTCGGCGTGACGCGCATCGTCGGGGTCGCGATCGGATTCGTCGGGGTCGCCGTGCTTGCCGGTTTCGACCCGGCCGGCGGCTGGATGGCGGTCGCGGGCACGCTCGCCGTCGTCCTCTCGTCGCTCAGCTACGCGGGCGCGGGGGTCTACGGACAGCTGAGAGTCCAAGCGGTGCCAGGGCCCGTGCTGGCGACCGGCTCGATGCTCGCCGGAGGGCTCATCCTGCTGCCGCTCGCGCTCTTCCAGCTCCCGACGCACGTTCCGGGTGCCGAGGCGATCGGCTCGCTGCTTGCGCTCACCGTCGTCGGAACCACCTTCGCGCAGCTGATCCTGTTCAGGATGCTCCGACTGTACGGCGCGCGACGACTTTCGCTGGTGACCTACCTGATCCCCGGCTTCGCGCTGTTCTACGGCGCGGTACTGCTCGACGAGCCGATCACGGTTGCGGCGCTCGCGGGGCTCGTGCTGATCCTCGGCGGCGTCGCCCTGGCCTCCGGCGAGCAGCTTCTGCGCTCGCGAGCCGACGTCCGGGAGGAACCGGCATGAGCGTCGCGATCAGACGCGCGCGAGCGGATGACCTCGACTTCATCGTCGAGCTCTTCTCGCACGAGGACGTGGAGCCGTTCCTCGCAGTCGTCCGCGCCAGGGAGCGAAGCGAGATCCTCGGCGAGATCGAGCGCTCGGAGCACGAGCCTGACGTCGTTCGGCGTCTTCGTGATCGAGGTGGACGACGCGAGGGCGGGCACGATGCGCTTCGAGCTCTCGAATCGCCGCAGCCGGATCGCCAATCTCGGCGCACTGGCCGTGCACCCGGACTTCCGCGGCCGCAAGGTCGCCGACCAGGCAGCCCGCCTCTTCCAGCGCTATCTCTTCGACGAGCTCGGGTTCCACCGGCTCGAGCTGGAGATCTACGGCTTCAACGAGCGCGCGATGGCGCACGCGGAGCGCGCCGGATGGATCCAGGAGGGCGTGCGCAGAAAGGCGTACTGGCGGAACGACACGTGGGTCGACGGTATCCGCTACGGGCTCCTCGCCGAGGACGTCGCGGGTTGACGGCTACGGAACGTAGACGACTTCGATCTTGATCCCGTCCGGATCGTGGAAGAAAGTCGCGTAATACCCGGCAACATAGGGCCACTCCTGCGGCTCGTTCTCGATGGCGAGTCCACGGGCGAGTGCCCACCGGTAGCGCTCCTCGACCATCTCGCGCGAAGACGCCTCGAACGCCAGGTGGTGAAGCCCTACGGCGTACCTGTCGTACGGGCTACGGCTCTCGGTCTGCGCCTCGCGCATGCCGAGAGAAGCGCCGACGCCCTCGCCGTCGAGATACCAGATCGGTTCTCCGCGCTCCCCCTTGGCCTCGCCTACCTCGGTGTAGCCGAGCGGCTCCAGGAGCTCGCGGTAGAGCGGGAGGCTGCGTTCGAGCGAAGAGACGACGAGGTCGACATGGTGCATTCCGACGCGACGCACGGGGGCGATCGTACCCAGGCCCGTCGCCACCCAGGTCCGTCCCGGACTCGGCGCTACGGGCTCGTCTTCGACGATTTCGAGGACGCGCCACCCTCACCACCGCCGTCGGGCACGGCCGCCTGAGCGACGACGAGCGCAGCGCGAATCCAGCGGGCATCCGGCCAGCCCTGCAACCCGCGCTCGCCGCGGTACACGCGATCGCCGAGCGTGACCTCCTTGGAGCCGTTCGTCCCCGGCTCGACATCGAGGCCGTTGACCCGGACCGTCGGCGAACCCAGGAACCCCCGCTTCTTCGCCTGAGCCTGGCTGGCGATCTCGACCACGGTGACATCGGCAGAGATATCGAGCTCGTCGATCGCGCGCTCGACGACGATCCGCGCCATCCCGCGGCTCTGGCAGTCGCTCCGAGCGAGTATCTCGACACGGACCGGGCGTCTTGCCTCGGTCGTCATAGCGGCTCCCCTCCCCAGGTGAGCTTCAGCCTTCTGTCCCTGACGCTATGCGGGTTCGGAAGGACTGCAATCCCTCGAACGAGGGATCATCCCCCGTTCGGGGGATACCGACCGACTAGGGGACGGTCGCCGCGGGATCCCGTACGAACTGCTCGATGAGCGCGCGTACGCGGGCCGACGACGAGACGAGGAAGGTGCCGTGCTGCGCGCCGGGAACGATCTCGACGCGCTTTTCAGCGGTGCCCGTCGCGTCGTGCAGCGTCTGCGCGTCGGCCGCGAAATCGTACGGTGCGTTCTGATCCTCCTCGGCCGCGATGTAGAGCGTCGGCACGCGCAGGCGCGGAGCAGCGGGCAGCGCGTCGAGCTCGCCGGCGATGGCGGCCGGAGCGGAGACTGCAACCACTCCCTGGACGGTCGTTCCCAGCTTCGGCGCGGCGATGACGACGGCGATCCCCCCGAGCGAGGCACCGCCGATGACGACCTTGCGGGCGCCGAGCCCGCGCACCGCGCGCACGGCGGCAACGACATCCGCGGCTGCTCGCGCATGGTTCTCGCGCCCCGGCGACGATCCGTGACCCCGAAAGTCGAACGGGAAGACGAAGAAACCCTTGGCTGTCAGGCGCCGCGCGTACGGGGCCCACTGGCAGAGATCGCCGACCGACATGTGCGAGAGGACCACGGCAGTCCGCTTGCCGGGCTTCATCCCGCCGAAGCGGTGCCCGACGAGCGTCGCCCCGTCGGCCGCCCGGAAGCGCAGCTCGTTGTCCTTGGCACACGCATGCGCGGTTCCCGCGCCCGGTGTCGCCGCCAGAGCAACGCCGAGCGCCAGGAGTGTGGTCCCGATGCTGAGAAGCGCCCTGCGCATCAGCGTACGCGTACCCGAGCCGACGTCGTTCGTCCTCGGTTCCCGGCGCGATCGGTCGCGAAGACGCCGACGCGGTGGACTCCCCTGGTCAAACGGAGTGTCGCGATCGAGTTGAGATACGGGATGTGGCCGTCGACGGAGCGAACGATCCGACCGTCGACGACGACGGCGTAGGTGTCGACGCCGCTTCCCTGCTCGTTCACCGGATCCCACGCCAACCTCGCGCGGCCCGCCCGCGTCGCGCTCGCGGCGAGACGCGCAGGCCCTGGTGGGATGCGATCGAGCCACTCGAACTCGAGCGCCGCGCTCTCTCTGGAATGCCGCGTAACCGTGACCTGGAAGACGCCCGGCTGGACGAACGATTCACCCTCGCTGTACGCGTGTCGCCCGCGGCCGACCGGGTTGGGCAGGAGGAGGTTCCTGCGCGGATAGGGCGACGTCACCACCTCGTTCGCAGGTCCGGCGAGAACCGCTACGCCGGCCGGCTGCTCGGACGCTCCGACGAACGACCGAGTGGCAAGTCCTCGCGACTCGAACCAGAACTCGCTCGCCGCAGTCGTGACGATCAGTGCCTGAGGCAGCGTCGTCGCGCCGTCGACGGGGCCGATCTCGTGAAGCGTGCTCGTCCTGGGCCGGATGACCCCGGTCAACCATTGGAGCTCCGCCTTCTCGTGGGCGTTGAAGTCGCCGTTACCGCCACCCATGACGCTGAACCCGCCTCCGTACTCGTCGACGGTACAGGCGTTGCCGGCGCAGTCCCAGCGGCTCGCGTGGCCGAGGCCGAGCGTGTGACCGAGCTCGTGGGCTGCTATCGCCATGAACAGCTGGCCGTTCAGGAGCACCTCGGTGGGATTCGCCTCGCCCGCGAACGGGCACGTGGGCACGCGCGGCGTCACGAAGACGACGCGGTCTACCTGGGCGAACGTCGAGGGTGGCGCCGCATTGCGAAGCACCGTTGCATTGCAGCTGTCGAAAACGGCGCGGGGCAGCTCGAGAGGGCCGGTCACGGAACTTCGCAGCGAGAGTCGACCCGATGACGAGGCATGGAAGAACGCATCCGTCTCGAGAGCCACGCGCTGGACATCCGCCGGAGAGAACGGCGTCGGCCCCCAGGTCGCGAGCACGTAGAGGACGCGAAGCTCACCGGACACCGCAGCCGCCGCCGGCACGAACAGCCCGGCGCCGAAAATGGCGGCGGCGGCGGTGAGGATCATCACGCGAAGGTGTCGCCGCGCCGAGAGCGTCCACATGCTCTGGAATCATTATCGTGAATCGATTGACATGTCAATTCTGACACGTCAAGAAACCCGCCGATATGTCCCTTCGCCACGCCCTCCTGGGAGCGCTCGCCGAACAGCCTCGCTCAGGGTACGAGCTGCTCAAGCATTTCGAGCAGTCGCTGGCGTATGCGTGGCCGGCGAGCCACAGCCAGATCTACCCGGAGCTAGGGCGCCTGCTCTCCGAGAATCTCATCGAGCAGGCAGCGGCCGGGGCTCGGGGCTCGAAGACCTACGCGCTCACGGATACGGGTCTCGCCGAGGTTCGCCGCTGGTTGCGCGAGACGGAGCCCGATCGGCGCGTGCGGAACGACGCGCTGCTCCGGATGTTCTTCCTGTGGCTGCTCGACCCGGACGAGGCGCGAGGCTATCTCGAGCGCGAGCGCGCGTACTGGCAGGGGATCCTGGACGACCTTCGCGAGATCGACACCAAGCCGCAGAGTCGGACGCGGACGGGACGTGCGTTCCAGCTCTCGCTGGATGGAGGCATCCGCATGGTCGAGTCGCGAATCGAATGGCTCGAGTGGGCAGTCGATCAGGAGATCTAGTGATCTAGCCTAGGATCCAGCCATGGCTGACTTCCTGCACACCATGGTTCGCATCACCGACCCGGCGAAGAGCCGGTCGTTCTACGAGGCACTCGGCTTCGAGTTCTCGAACGACATGGACATCGTCCGCGACGGGCAGCTCGAGGCGACGAACTACTTCTTCTCGATCGGCGATCACAAAAGCGTCCTCGAGTTGACCTTCAACCACGACGGGCGGACCTACGAGCTCGGCACCGCCTACGGACACGTGGCAATCGGCGTCGACGACCTGGACGGCACGCTCGCAACCCTGCAGGACGAGCACGGGATCGAGCCGGAGCGCCCGCCCTACCAGGTGCGCGAGGGTGGTTCGCGGATCTGCTTCGTTCGCGATCCGGACGACTACCGGATCGAGCTCATCGAGCGCTCCAAGTAGGTCCTCGTGAGCCGGCGTGACGTCGCGCTGAACGTCGCGCGCCTCGCGTTCGCCGCGACCGCCATCGTCGCGATGACGTACCAGTTCGCCGCGACCGCGGACAGCGGGTTTCAGAAGGCGAACTTCTTCAGCTTCTTCACGATCCAGTCCAATCTGCTGGCGGTCGCGACGCTCTTCCTGCTCGTCGTCGTGCGTCGCGCCGAGCGGACAGCGCTCTTCGATGGAGTGCGAAGCGGCGCCGTCTTGTACATGGCCATCACCGGGATCGTCTTCGCGCTTCTGCTCTCGGGACTGCAGGAGGAGCTGCAGACGACGATTCCGTGGGTCGACTTCGTCGTCCACAAGCTGATGCCCGTCGTTCTCGTCGTAGACTGGCTCCTCGATCCACCGAGACACCGGCTCCCCCTCTGGGCCGTCGCTGCGTGGCTCGCCTATCCCTTCAGCTGGTTTCTGTACACGCTTGCCAGGGGCGCGTCGGTCGACTGGTACCCGTACCCGTTCGTCGATGCGGGAGGGCTCGGTTATGGCGGCGTGCTCGGGCGCGCCTCGGTGCTCCTGGTCGGGTTCGCGCTGGCTGCGTTCGCGCTGCGCGCGGTCGGCAACCGCCTCGGCCGGCCGCGCGCAACCGGGCTGACGAACGACTCAACCTGAGGCGATGAGCTCCGCCGCACGCTCGGCGATCATCACCGTCGGCCAATTCGTGTGGCCGCTCGGCAGGTGCGGCATCACCGAGGCGTCGACGATGCGGAGGCCTTCGATGCCGCGAACGCGAAGTCGAGGATCGACGACCGTTCTCGGATCCGTTCCCATGCGGCAAGTGGCCACCGGGTGGTAGAGCGTCTGCGAGGTGGCGCGCAGGTGAGCGACGAGGGCCTCGTCCGTGCGCGCTTCCGCGCCCGGTAGAAGCTCCGAAGCGACGTACCCGGCAAGCGGCTCGTGCGAAAGCACGCGACGGGCGAGGCGCAGGCCCTGCAGAAGCGTACGCACGTCCTCACCACCCGGATCGGTGAGGTAGCGGGGATCGATCGCGGGCAGCTCGAGCGGGTCCGAGGAGCGCAGCGTGACCGTGCCGGCGCTCTTCGGCTGCAGGAGGACGACTCCCAGCGTGAGCCCGTCCTCGGTCGGCTGCTTCAGCCCTTCCTCTTCGAAGAGGACGGGAGCGAACAGGAGCTCGAGATCGGGCGTCGCCAGATGGGGACGCGTACGTACGAACGCAGCCGCTTCGCCGACGTTGGACGTGAGAGGGCCACGTCCGAAGAGCGCCCACACGAGGAGATTTCGCACCGACTCCGCCGAGGCGAGCGTGTCCGCGCCTTGGGTGAGCGCGAAGATGCCACCGGCGAGGTGGTCGCGCAGGTTCGCCCCGACCCCGTCGAGCTCGCGCACGACCTCGACTCCTGCGCGTTCGAGTGGCTCGCGGGGGCCGATCCCCGAGAGCTGGAGCAGATGCGGCGTTCCGATCGCCCCACACGAGAGCACGACCTCCCGCTCGGCGAGCGCCTCCTCCTCTGCGCTCGCCTCCGAGGGCAGGCGGTAGGCAACCCCCCGAGCTCGCCCGTGCGCGACCAGAACGCGGGTGACGAGTGCTCCGGTCACCACGGTGAGATTGGGGCGGCGTCTCGCCGGGCGCAGGTACCCCTCCACGACGCTGAAGCGGCGTCCTTTTCGCTGCGAGACCGGAACGAAGCCGACGCCCCCGTTGTCGCTGCCGTTCAAATCGCTGTTCAACGGGATTCCCGTGGCGTGTGCGGCGTGCACGAAAGCCTCGGTCAGGACGTGTCGGCCGCGCAAGTCCGAGCGAGGAAAGCTGCCTTCCGCGCTTCGCCGGAACGCCGGTTCGGCGTCTGCCCACGACCACCCTGGGCAGCCGTCGGCTGCCCAGGCGTCGTAGTCGGCCGGATGGCCGCGCAGCACCATCATCGCGTTCATGACCGCAGAGCCGCCGAGGGCGCGACCGCGCGGGAAGACGATCTCTCTGCCGTCGAGCTCGGGCTGAGGAACCGTCGAGTCGCCCCAGTCGATCGCACTCCGATAGAGCTTGGAGAACGCCGCGGGAATCCGCGTCTCGAACTTTCGCGAGCGCGGTCCCGCTTCGATCAAGAGCACGGAGAGATCGGGGTTCTCGGTGAGCCGGGAGGCGAGGACGCACCCTGCGGTACCCGCTCCCACGATCACGATGTCGTGCACCGGCCGAGGATACGGCTCGGCGGTTGGCACGGTTTCGCGACTGAGGCGTTCCCCCTGTGTGACCGCTGTCGCTCTAGGCTCGACTCACATGCCGACCGCGCGGACAAAGGCCTCGACGAAGTTGCAGAAGAACACGGCTCGAGCTGCGACGCCCTGGGGAGCAGCGGACGTCGTCGAGGAGGTGGCCGTGCCTCAGCGGGCGGGCGAGAAGCGCTTCTCCGTGGTCGTCCAGCTGCTGGAGACGCGAGGCGGAGAGCGCCTCATCCGCTTTGCGTACACGACCGAGGGATCGGCGAGACGCGGTCCCGTCACGATGCGGGCGCGCGACCTCGAGCGACTACGGGCGGCGCTCGAACGTGCGCCCGTGCTCGAAGAGGCGTTGGGGCTCTGATCCCGTGGGTCAGGCAGCCGCGAGCACGTGCTCGGTTGCCGCGTCGACCAGTGCTGCGAGCAGAAGCCCTCCGTCAGCGGATCCGAGGAGCGGGTCGACCGCGTGCTCGGGATGGGGCATCAGCCCGAAGACGTTGCCGGCCTCGTTGACGACTCCGGCCACTCGCCCGAGAGAGCCATTCACGTCGTCCGTGTAGCGAAGCACGATCTGTCCGCGTGCAGCCAGCTGTACCAGCTGGCCCTCGTCCGCATGCCACGCGCCCTCGCCGTGCTTCACGGGCAGGACGAGCTCCTGGCCGGCCTCGCAGCGCCGGGTGAAGAGCGTGCCGGCACGCTCGACGCGCACCGTCGCATCGCGGCAGACGAACTCGAGCTGTCGGTTCGGACGCAAGGCTCCAGGCAGGAGCCTGGCCTCGCAGAGGATCTGGAAGCCGTTGCAGATGCCGAGCACCGGCCCTCCCGACGCGGCGAAGCGGCGCACCGCGTCCATCGCAGGGGCAAGGCTCGCGATCGCCCCGCAGCGCAGATAGTCCCCGTAGGAGAACCCGCCGGGAAGCACCACGGCCCCCGTCGCTGCCGGAAGCTCCGCGTCCTCGTGCCAGACGTACTCGATCTCCGCGCCCAACGCCCCGAGCGCCCAGGCCGCATCTCGGTCGTCGTTCGAGCCTGGGAAGACGACGACTGCGACGACGGGGCGTTCCATCACTCGCCGTCCAGCCGGATCTCGACACTCTCGATCAGCGGATTCGCGAGGAGCTCGGAGCACATGCGCTCGACTTGCTCTCGCGCGAACGCCGGATCCACTGCCTCGAGCTCGATGTCGACGACACGCCCGACCCGAATGCCACCCACGTCGAATCCGAGCTTCTGGAGCGAGCCTCGAACGGCCTCGCCCTGAGGATCGAGGATTCCGTCCTTCGGCCGCACCAGGACCGTCGCTCTCACCCGAGCACGATCTCCGGGTTGGAGAGGTACGCCTCGAACGAGACTTCGGTGAGCCGCTCGAAAGCCTCGACGTACCGCGCACGGGTTCCGGCGACGACGTCCTCGGGAAGCTCGGGCCCCGGATCGGTCTTGTCCCAGCCCGTCTCGGCGCACCAGTCGCGGGCGAACTGCTTGTCGAACGAGGGCTGCGGCTTGCCCGGCTCGTAGCCGGCGAGCGGCCAGAAGCGCGACGAGTCGGGAGTCAGCGCCTCGTCGCCCAGCGTGAGCGTGCCGTCGGCTGCCACACCGAGCTCGAACTTCGTGTCAGCGAGAATGATGCCGCGCTTCTCGGCGTGCTCGGAGGCGAACGCGTACAGCGCGAGCGACGCCGCCTTCGCAGCGCGATACAGGTCGGGCCCGCAGAGCTCGGCCGCCCGCTCCTCGTCGATGTTCTCGTCGTGCCCTTCGCTCGCTTTCGTCGCTGGAGTGAAAATCGGCGCCGGCAGCCGGTCGGAATCGCGCAAGCCCTCGGGGAGAACGTGCCCGCAGACGGCTCCCGTCTCCGTGTAGTCACGCCAGCCCGAGCCGGTGAGATAGCCCGCGAACGACGCATTCGATAGGCAGCATCTCGAGCTTTCGGCAGACCATCGACCGTGCGTCATCCCGAAGCTCCAGCAGGTGATTGGGAACGATGTGCCTGGTCCGCGAGAACCAGAACGCGGAAAGGCCGGTGAGAACACGGCCTTTGTCCGGGATCGGCGTCGGCAGGATGACGTCGAAGGTCGAGATTCTGTCGCTGGCGACGAGCAGTAACCGATCGTCGTCCAGCGCAAAGATCTCGCGCACCTTGCCGCTTGCAACGTGAACCGCCTCAGGCATGGATCTCCTCTCTCCTCGTAGCCTGCAGTCGCTGGAAGACGACATCGGTATGCCGGGTGAACGCTCAGGTCGAAGACCTCATCGAGATCCACGCGCCCGGCGATCTCGGGGTCGCCGCGGACGAGCGTTCGGAAGTCGAGGCCCTCGTCCCATGCACGCATCGCGTGCCGCTGGACGACCCGATACGCCGTGTCGCGGTCGAGGCCCGATTCGACGAGGGACAGGAGCAGCCGCTGGCTGAAAAAGAGCCCCCCGGTGGCCTCGAGATTCGCGCGCATCCGTTCCGGGCGGACGACGAGCCCCTCGACGAGCCAGGCGAAGCGGTCGAGCATGTAGTCGACTGCGAGGAACGCGTCGGGAAGGACGACGCGCTCCGCCGAGGAGTGGGAGATGTCGCGCTCGTGCCAGAGCGCGACGTTCTCGAGGCCGACGAGCGCGTAGCCTCGCAGGAGCCGCGCGAGCCCGCAGATCCGCTCGGCGACGATCGGGTTCCGCTTGTGCGGCATCGCGGAAGAGCCCTTCTGCCCACGCAGAAACGGCTCCTCCACCTCACGAACCTCGGTGCGCGCCAGGTGCCGGATCTCGAGCGCGAAGCGGTCGAGGGACGACGCGAGCAGCGCAAGCGCAGACAGCAGCTCCGCGTGGCGGTCCCGCTGGAGGATCTGCGTCGAGCTCGGAGCCGGCTCGAGCCCGAGGCTCCCGCATGCAAGTCGCTCCACCTCGGGCGGCGTCGCCGAGTACGTACCGACTGCGCCGCTCAGCTTCCCGACACGCATGCCCTCGAGGGCGCTCTCGACGCGATGCCGGTCGCGCGCGAGTTGAAACGCCCACCCCGCAAGCTTGAGCCCGAATGTCATCGGCTCGGCGTGGACGCCGTGCGTTCTGCCGATCGTCAGCGTGTCGCGGTGCTCTTCGGCCCGCTCGACGACCGCCGACCGCGCGCGGTCGATGCCGCTGAGAACGAGCCCACCGGCCTCTCGCACGGTGAGTGCAAGCGCGGTGTCGAGGACGTCGGAAGAAGTGAGCCCGTAGTGGAACCACCGTCCGCCCGGCCCGAGCTCGGAGGCGACGGAATCGACGAACGCGGCGACGTCGTGGTTCGTCGTTCGCTCGAGCTCGGCGATCCGTTCAGGGGTCGGGGTCGTGGCGAGCGCGCGGATATCGCGCGCGGTGCCCGGCGGAAGCGTGCCCACCTGTTCCCACGCGTCGAGCGCGGCCAACTCCACCGCGAGCCACCCCGCGAGCTTCGCCTCCTCCGACCAGATGCGCGTCATCGCAGGTCGGGAATAGCGGGCGATCACCGAGGCGATTGTAGTGGTCCGTCCGGGGGAGGTATCGCTCGCAGACTCTCGGGCAAAGCGGCCCCGGGCGCAGATGTTCGCCTTTCGACACACAGCCGTTCCCCACCGGTACGCATTTCGGGGTTAGGCTCGGAGTGGGAGGAGGCCCGGGGTGGCCCCAAGGAATGTTCGGGGTTATGCGGGGTGCAGCGAGACGATCTCGCCTTCGGCCGCGGCGAGTGCGATGTCGTCTCTCCGGCGGGCCCCGTCGAACGCGATCAGGTCGGCGGCGCGATATGCGGAAGCCCGCGCTCCGGCCAACGTCTCGCCGCTCGCCGTCACGCTCAGAATCCGACCGCCGTTCGTCACCAGCCGGTCGCCGTGCAGAGCGGTCCCGGCGTGGAAGACCAGCACGCCCTCGGCTTCCGCGTCTTCGACCCCGGTGATCGCCGAGCCACGATCCGAGCCGGCCGGGTACTTCTTCGCGGCCAGTACCACCGTGACCGCGGCGCGTGGAGACGTCTCGAGCGAAACCCCGGCAAGCTCACCGGCCGCGGCTGCCGCGAGCGCCTCGAGGAGATCTCCCTCCAGGAGCGGTACGACCGACTGCGTCTCGGGATCGCCGAACCGGCAGTTGAACTCGAGCACGCGGGGGCCGTCGGACGTCAGCATCAACCCCGCGAAGAGCAGGCCGATGAAGGGCCTCCACGCTTCTGGAGCTCGTCCAGCACGGGGCGATGAACGACCTCGGCCAGCTCCGCCGCGGCGTCGCTCCGAGCCCCGGAACCGGGCGAACGAGCCCATGCCTCCGGTGTTCGGCCCCTCGTCTCCGTCGAAGGCCCGCTTGAAGTCCTGTGCCGGAACCAGCGGGACGCGTTGACGCCGTCACAGATCGCAAAGAGCGAGACCTCCGGGCCCTCGAGCAACTCCTCGACGATGAAGCTGCCGCCGAGAGCCGTGACCGCCTTGAGAGCGTCGTCGAGCTCGGCGTCGGATCTGCAGACGAACACGCCCTTTCCGGCCGCGAGGCCATCGGCTTTCACGACACACGGCGGCCGAGCGACCGCGAGCTGGGCGGCCGTCGCGACCCCGGCGGCCGCCAGCACGTCCTTGGCGAAGGCCTTGGAGCCTTCGATCGCCGCAGCGGCAGCACTCGGCCCGAAGACCGCGATCCCCGCCGGGCGGAGGACGTCGGCCACTCCGCCGACGAGCGGCGCCTCAGGACCGATCACGACGAGGTCGATGTCGAGCGCGTGCGCGAGGGCGAGGAGTCCCTCCGAGTCCTCGGCCCGAATCGGATGGCACTCGGCCAGACGCGCGATGCCCGGGCTCCCCGGCGCTGCATGGAGGTCGGTCAGCGACGGGGCCTGCGCGAGCTTCCAGGCGAGCGCGTGCTCGCGCCCGCCCGAACCGACCAGGAGAGCACGCATCAGGCGAGTCTAGATGCGTGATCGGGAATCGACGCGCAGCCGGGGGCGGTCACGACCAAGCGGGCGACGCACTCACTCGTCGTGCAGGCTGGTAAGCCTGGACGGGGAGGGAGGGTGGCGATCCGGCGCCGTGTCGTGGCCGTCATCCGGCCGCGCCGGGAATTCCCGATCACGCATCTGGGCGTAGGCTTCCGGATGTGGATCACGCCGACTTTCAACGGTGGCTCGACGCTTACGTGGAGGCCTGGAGAACCTACGACGAGGAAGCGATCGGCGGGCTCTTCTCGGACGACGCCCGCTACCGCTACCACCCGTGGGACGAGGGCGACGACGTGGTGGAAGGCCGCGCCGCGATCGTCGCCGGTTGGCTCGAGGATCGTGACGAGCCCGGTTCCTGGACGGCCGAGTACCACCCGTGGGCGATCGACGGAGAGCGGGCGGTGGCGGCCGGTGTCTCGCGCTATCTCGCCGCCGACGGCGAAACGGTGGAGCGCGAGTACCACAACGTCTTCTTCTGCCACTTCGACAGCGACGGCCGGTGCTCCGAGTTCACCGAGTTCTTCATGCGGCACGACACGTCGTAGGAACGTTCAGCCGAGCGCGAGCACACGTTCCCGGGCGGCACCCGTTCCGACCAGCGTGACAGGAACCTCGAGCGCTCGCTCGACGAACGCGACGTAGTCGCGCGCGGCCGCGGGCAAGGTGTCGTCGATCTCGTGCCGCCAGCCGGGAAGCGTCTCGAAGACCGGTCGGCAGTGGTGAAAGTCGCTCTGGTGGGAGGGGAACTCCTCGGTCTCGATGCCGTCGGGCAGCGCGTAGCGAACGCAGACCGGCAGCTCGGCGAACTCCGAGAGGACGTCGAGCTTGGTGAGCGCGAGCGCCGTGATGCCGTTCACCCGGACGGCGAAGCGGAGCGCGACGAGATCAAGCCACCCGCAGCGCCGGTCCCGGCCGGTCACGGTGCCGAACTCCTGGCCGATCTCGCGGACGCGCTCGTTGGCGGGCCCTTCGATCTCGCTCGGGAACGGGCCCTCCCCCACCCGGGTCACGTACGCCTTGGCCACGCCGAGGACCTCGTCGATGCGGTTGGGGCCGATGCCGAAGCTGACCGCTGCACCGGCTGCGATCGGGCTCGAGGACGTGACGAACGGGTACGTGCCGTGGTCGAGGTCGAGCAGCGTCCCCTAAGCCCCTCGAAGAGGACACGTTCTCCGCCCTTGAGCGCCCGGTGCACGAGGAGCGACGTATCCGCGACGTACGGCGCCA
>CAWKLR010000021.1:0-14225 GCA_963850485.1 uncultured Actinomycetes bacterium
TCGTGCCGGACTCGGCGAGCACCTTGGTGATCGCGGCTGTGAGCGTCGTCTTGCCGTGGTCGATGTGACCGATCGTTCCGACGTTGACGTGCGGCTTGGTGCGCTCGAACTTCTGCTTGCCCATGGGTTATTGCCTCCGAGTACTCGTTTGACCTTGGTCTTTACGCTGGCTTGTCGCTCGACACGAGCGCCTCGGCGATCGTGTGCGGTACTTGCTCGTAGCGGTCGAACTGCATCGAAAACGTCGCGCGGCCCTGCGACATCGAGCGCAGGTCGGTCGCATAGCCGAACATCTCCGCGAGCGGAACGCTCGCTTTGATCGACTGCGACCCGCCGACCGGCTCGAGGTGCTCGATCCGGCCGCGACGGCCATTCAGGTTACCAATGACGTCCCCGAGGAAGTCCTCGGGCGTCACGACCTCGACCGACATGACCGGCTCGAGGAGCTTCGGCTTCGCTCGCTTCATGCCCTCCTTGAACGCCATCGAGCCGGCGATCTTGAACGCCCGCTCGCTCGAGTCGACGTCGTGGTACGAGCCGTCGACGAGCTCGATCCTGATGTCGACGACCGGGAATCCGGCGAGGATGCCGGAGCTCATGGCTTCCTTGATCCCTGCGTCGACCGCGGGGATGTACTCCTTCGGGATCTTGCCGCCGACGATCTTGTCCTCGAACTCGTAGCCCGAGCCCGGCTCCTGCGGGTAGAGGTTGATCTCGACGTCGCCGTACTGGCCGGAGCCGCCGGTCTGGCGCACGAAGCGGCCACGGATCTTCTCGGCCGGCTGCGAGATGGTCTCGCGGTACGCGACCTGCGGTCGCCCGACGTTCCCTTCGACCCGAAACTCCCGCAGCAGGCGGTCGACGATGATCTCCAGGTGGAGCTCGCCCATCCCGGCGATCAGGGTCTGCCCCGTCTCCTCGTCCGAGGACACGCGGAAGGTGGGGTCCTCCTCCGTGAGCCGTTGCAGTGCTGCGCCGAGCTTGTCCTGGTCGGCCTTGGTCTTCGGCTCGATCGCGACCGAGATGACCGGATCGGGGAAGGACATCGACTCGAGCACGATCGGAGCGGTCGGGACGGCGAGCGTGTCGCCCGTCGTCGTGAACTTGAGCCCGACCGCGGCGGCGATCTCGCCCGCGCCGATCTCCTCGCGCTCTTCACGGTGGTTGGCGTGCATCTCGAGGATGCGGCCGAGTCGCTCGGTCTTGCCGTTCGTCGTGTTGAGCACCCGGTCGCCGGCCTTGATCTGGCCCGAGTAGACGCGGAAGTAGGTGAGCTTGCCGACGTAGGGATCGGTCATGACCTTGAACGCCAGCGCCGCGAAGGGCGCCTCGAGCGCAGGCGCGCGGGTCGCTTCGTCCGTCGACTTGGGGTCGACGCCCAGGACGGGAGGAATGTCGAGCGGGCTGGGCAGGTAGTCCACGATCGCGTCGAGCAGCGGCTGCACGCCCTTGTTCTTGAATGCCGAGCCGGCGAGAACGGGCGTGACACGGCCGGAGAGCGTTCCCGCCCTCAGTGCGCGCCGGATCATCTCGGGCGTGACCGCGGCCTCGTCCTCGAGGTACGTCTCCGTGAGCTCGTCGTCGAACTCGGCGATCCCGTCGATGAGCGCGTGGTGCGCAACGCCCGCCGCGGTGGCGAGCGCCTCGGGGATCTCCTCGACAGCGAACTCCGTGCCGAGCACGTTCGAATACGTGATCGCCTTCATCTCGACCAGGTCGACGATCCCCGAGAAGTGCTCCTCGCTCCCGATCGGAAGGTGGATCGGCACGGGTATCGCGCCGAGCCGGTCGCGCATGGACTGCACGGCTGCGTCGAAGTCGGCGCCGGTGCGGTCCATCTTGTTGATGAACGCTATGCGGGGCACGGCGTAGCGGTCCGCCTGGCGCCAGACCGTCTCGGACTGGGGTTGCACACCGGCCACGGAGTCGAAGACGGCGACCGCGCCGTCCAGGACGCGCAGGCTCCGCTCGACCTCCATGGTAAAGTCCACGTGCCCGGGCGTATCGATAATGTTGATCCGATAATCGCGCCACGAGGCGGTCGTGGCTGCGGACGTGATCGTGATGCCGCGCTCCTGCTCCTGCGCCATCCAGTCCATCGTCGCGGCGCCCTCGTGCACCTCGCCCATCTTGTGGGTGCGCCCCGTGTAGTAGAGGATGCGCTCGGTCGTCGTGGTCTTGCCCGCGTCGATGTGGGCCATGATCCCGATGTTCCGGACACGGTCCAGCGCGGCGGATGTGGCGACGGCGCTCATGGTGTCGGCCCTACCAGCGGTAGTGCGCGAAGGCCTTGTTGGCCTGCGCCATTCGGTAGATGTCGTCCTTCTTCTTGTAGGCACCGCCCTGCTGGTTCAGCGCGTCGACGAGCTCGCCGGCGAGCTTCTGCGGCATTCCCTTCTCTCGCCGGTCTCTCGCGTTCTGCACGAGCCAGCGCAGCGCGAGTGTCCGCGCGCGCCGCTGTGGAACCTCGATCGGAACCTGGTAGTTCGCACCGCCGACGCGTCGCGAACGCACTTCCAGCACCGGCGTGACGGTCTTGACGGCTTGCTCGAGCACCTCGAGCTCCGGCTTGCCGGCGCGCTCGGACGCGATCCTGAGCGCGTCGTAGACGATCAGCTCGGCGACGGACTTCTTGCCGTCGAGCATCAGCCGGTTGACGAGCTGCGTGACGAGAACCGAGCCGTGCACGGCGTCGGGCTCGAGCTGGCGGGGCTGGATCTCTGCGCGGCGAGGCACGTTAGTGCTTTCCGCCGTGAGCACGGTCGTGATTCGCCGGCGAGAACCGAGCAGGCCTAGGACGCAGGGAACGCCAATATTCTTGAATATTGGCGTGACTGAGGACGACGGCATGCGAAGCGTTCGCAGCCGCGCGAAGCATGGGCGTGTTCGCGGTGGGAAGCACTTACCCTAAGCTTTCTTCGCGCCGTACTTGGAGCGGGCCTGGCGCCGCTCGGAAACACCCGCGGAGTCCAGCCCGCCGCGGATCACCTTGTAGCGAAAGCCCGGAAGGTCCTTGACCCGGCCGCCGCGGACGAGCACCACCGAATGCTCCTGCAGGTTGTGCCCCTCGCCCGGGATGTACGCGCCGACCTCCATGCTGTTGGTCAGACGCACACGCGCGACCTTGCGCAGCGCGGAGTTCGGCTTCTTGGGAGTCGTCGTGTAGACGCGCGTGCACACACCCCGCTTCTGCGGCGCCCCCCGGAGGGCCGGCGTCTTCGTCTTCTCTTTCGGGGTCTTTCGCCCCTTGCGGACGAGCTGATTGACGGTGGGCACGCTGCTCCTAGCGACGGTCGTATGAACTCACACAGAACGGCCAGCAGGCACGAGATGCCCGCCAACCAAGCCGCAGGATGGTAGCAAAGACGGGTTTTTCGCGCGGTTCCGAAAGAGCGTTCGAGCGATTACGCTACGGGTGTCTCGGAGGCGGCAACTGACTGAAACCACGATTGCGGTGCTTGCGGCATCCGGGGTCGCCCTCGCTCTGGCGATCGTGGCTGCGGTCAGGATCGTCCGGGCTCAGACGCGACGGAGATTCGAGGCCATGCTCCTCCGCGTGGACGACCAGCTCGGTTCGATCTCGGCCTCCTTGCGCGACGCGGTCGAGCGCTCCGACGAGATGAACTCGCGCGCTGGCACGGAGCGAGAGCAGATCGCGGATCTCGATGCCGGGCTCGAACGGGCGGCGCACCGGATCGAACGACACGAGCGCAGGGTCGGAGGGAGCCCGCTGCCCTACGACGTGGAGCTCGAGCGGGAGATCGCGAAAGCCGGTGCTGTGCAGCGTCCGCTCGCACTCGTCCTGATCGCCGTGCACCAGCCGAGCGGCTCTCACGACGTCGAGCGAACGGCGACGGAGATCGCAGCGCTCCTCGAGCGTGTCACACGTACGGGTGACATCATCGTCCGCCGGAGCCCCGAGGAGATCGGAGTGTTGCTGCCCGCGACGACCGTCGAGGGCGGACAACGCTTCGACAACCGCTTGCGGGCAGAGCTCGAGACATCCTTCGACCCGAACGCGCGAGTGTCGATCGGCGTCGCCGAGTGGAAGCCAGGCGAAAGCGGCACGTCCCTCGACGCTCGTGCGCGCTCGGCGACCGAGCGTGACGGCGTGAAGCCGCTCGGGCGCTCCGGGGATGCGCTCGAGCTTCCCGAAGCGCGGTAGGCCGGGCGGACGCGAACTGCGGCTCGAGATTGGACTGGCAGCGTCCAGTTCTCTGAGTACAGTGCGGTGGGGGTGCCTCGTTCGAGGGGCTTGGCCTCCCCCGAACGCGTCACTACAAGGAGTGCGGTGCACGGAGAACTGAGGTCGGTGGTGTGGCGACAGCCGTGGTGATCGCCGTCGTGGCGGCCCTCGTGGTCGTAGCGGCGGCGCTGGCGCTCGTCGTGGTGCGACGCGCCTCGGCGACCGCGCCCGAACCGAATGAGGGCCTCGTACGCGCGGTCGACGAGATGCGCCTGAAGATGGACGAGCTCTCGAGCGATCTCTCCGAGGCGTTGGAGCGAGCGGAGCGGGAAAATCGGCGCAATCGACTCTTCGGCGAGCTCGGCGGGTCCATCGACCTCGAGGAGTTGATGGACCGCGTTCTGGACGCCGCGATGGAGATCCCTGGGTTCGACGCCGCGATGATGGTCGTCGAAGGACACGGAGTCGCGCCGACCGTTGCGACCCGCGGGATGACTGCGGAGGAGACCTCGAAGCCTCCGACCTCGGGGGTCGCGGGCGCGCTCGCGGGGACGATCACCGTCACGTACCGCTACGGCCGCGATCGCGAGCCACCGGACGCCGAGCTGATCTCCGGCGGCGTGTTCATCCCGCTCATCGGGCGCGAGCTGAGCCCCGTCGGGACGCTCTCGCTCTTCTGGCGCTCGCGCGACTACGAGCCTCTGTCGGAGCACATCGAGCAGGCCGAGACCCTCGTCGAATCGAGCATTCCCGCGCTCGAGAATGCCCGGCGCTACGGCGAGGCGCGCAAGCTCGCCGAGACGGACGCGCTCACCGGCCTCTACAACCAGCGCTACTTCCACGAGACCCTACGCCGTGAGGTCCTGCGAGCCCAGCGCTACGAGCGCGCGCTCGCTCTCATCGTCTTCGACGTCGACGACTTCAAGTCGATCAACGACAAGGTCGGGCACCTCGCGGGCGACCGGGTTCTCGCCCAGGCGGCCGATCGCCTGCGCGAGGCCGTGCGCTCGGTGGACGTCGCCGCACGGATCGGCGGTGACGAGTTCGCCGTGATCCTCCCCGAGTCGAGCGCCGAAGATGCAGACCAGCTCTACCGAAGGGTGCAGAGCTCGATGCGTGGGACATCGCTCGGCCCGGCCGAAGACCGGCTGCGACTGTCAGCCGGGATTGCCGAGCTGCAGCACGGCGACACCGCGGCGGGCCTCTTCGAGCGTGCCGACGGAGCTCTGTACCGCGCGAAGGACCTCGGCAAGGACCGCGCCGACGTCTCGCGCAGCGTCGATCGTCCTTAGAACTCGGTTCATGATGAGGCTCCGTCGATCTGGTGCGATCGGTGGTGCGAGGCAAGGACGCAGGGAGCGTCGATATGCAGGCATATCGACGCAGGTTTTCGGGGCCCCCAGGAAGTGCGCAGCACTTTCTGGGGTTGACCGAGGACGCCGCATCGCGCCGCTGAGCGTGCCAGAGCGGCGATCGTCCTCATTGTGAATCGAGTTCTTGGCGCGTTCGCTTACGTCGCGGGCTGCGCGACGAGCTTCGGCGTCTGGGTCGGCGCGGATGAGCCGCCCGCCGGCTCGATCGTGATGGCGACGACCGCTCCGGGCTTGATCGCCACGGACAGGGGCACCATCGTCTCCGCGCCCTCGAAGACCGCGGCCGAGGAAGGCGCCTTTGCGTTCGGCTTGATGACCCACGCCTGGTAGGCCTTACCCGCGGGCGGAGGCCCGAGGCCGTCGAGAATCAAGACCCCGCGGCCATTCGCTCCGAGCGCGAGGATGATCCGACCGCCCGAGTTCGCGATCGGCATTCGCTTCGTGCTCGGGTTCGCGAGCAGCGAGATCGCCTGTTCGGCTTCGGACACCGTGGGCGGCAACGCGACGGCTACGGTGGCGTCGTCGGAGTCGAGGCTCGAGACGAGCGCCGCGGTACCGAGGGCGATCGCGGCCACGCCGACGAGTGCGGCGAGCGTGATGAGCACCGCAGCGGAAGGCCGCCGCTTGGGCGGAAGCTCGACCGGCCCGAAGGTACTCGCCCGGGTCGGACTCGAACCAGGGCCGGGAACCGAGGTGGCCGATCCGTTGGAGTCGGGACGTGCAACTGCCGCCGGCGCTGTTTCCTCCACCGCCGCGACCATAGCGACGGTCTCGGCCGGAGGGTCGGACGCGTACGACGCGGGCTCGAAGTGCGCGGACGGGAACGACGGGCTCGGGTCCGCAACGGGAGCAGAAGCGGGCTTCCAACGGCGGGAACGGACACGATAAGCGACGTACGCCGCGGCTGCGATCGCCCCGACGACGATCAGCATCCGAGCTCCCCGCAGTCCCGCCACCTCCTCCGAGCAAGCCCTCGTTGGGAATGCCGACCGGTCGACGCGATACTACTACGCGCGGCACCACCGAGAGGAAGGGGAAGCTCGAGATGACCATCGCCGTCTATGCGGCCTCCGTTGCGCTCGCAACGGCGTGCGTCGTCCTCCTCTTCGTCGCGGTCCGGCGCCTGCTGGGCCGGCAGGAGGAGATCGTGGCCACGATGCTTCGGCGCTACGACGAGAGGCTGGCCGAGTTCGCACAGACCCTGAACGATGCGGTCAACCGCCCGCACCCGCCGCCGGCCCTGGTCGCCGACGAGGAGGCTCGCGCGATTCCCGAACATGGCGTCATGCGGTTGCTCGAGCTCGCCAAGGAGCGCATGTCGGCCGACGCCGCCGTTGCCGTGGTCTCGGCGCCGAGCAAGGAGCCGATGCTCGCGACCGTCGGGCTGTCGCAGGCCGAAGTCGCCCAGGTAGGGCGCATGGGCGTTCCCGACTACCGCGGTGCGAGAGCCCTCCAGGTCGCCTTCAACGGCGAAGCCGCCACGCCTCCCGGGAGCACGCCGATTCGGTCAGGCCTCGCCGTGCCACTGCTCGACGTCGAGGACGGACAGGGGATGCTCGCGGTGCTCACGCGCGCTCCGGACCGTCGCTTCAGCGAGCTCGACATCACGACACTCGAGGACGTCGTCAGCGGAACGCGCCCCGCGCTCGAAGCGTCTCTCGAGCTACGCGAGCCCGATGCCGTACCGGAACTCGACCCGCTGACCGAGCTCTACGACCGCCGCGCGTTCCACGCTCTCCTCGACCGCGAGCTCGGTCGCGCGCGCGGCCGCCGCGAGCCGCTGGCACTGCTGATGCTCGACGTCGACCGGCTCACGACGATCAACGCACGCATCGGCCATCTCGCAGCAGATGAGATCCTCATACAGATCGCGTCCTTCCTTCGTGACGTGGCCGGCCATCACGACCTTCCCTGCAGGATCGGGGGAGGCAGGTTCGGAGCGCTCCTTCCTGGCGGAGACACCCGGGAGGCCGAGCGGCTCTTCGAGCGCTTGCAGGCGACGTTGCGCGAGCAGCCGTTCCCGGAAATCGGGCTCGTGACGATCTCCGCGGGCGCGACGGAGCTCATGCAGAACGACGACGCCGCCGCGCTTCTCGGTCGCGCTGATGCGGCCCTCGGGCTCGCGAAGGTATCCGGGCGCGACACCGTCGTGGCCGCCGCACAGCATTCGCAAGCTCCTTAGCCGAACGCGCCGTCGCCGCTTCCCGCCTCGTGCATGGCGAGAAACGGCGCGAAGCCGGAGAGGGAAGCGACTCCGCGTTCCGGGAGCCGGTCTCGCTCGCAGACGATCCGGCTCTGCGCGTTCTTCTGCTGGTTGATCGTCCAGGCGACATAGGCGTCGGCCCGTCTCTCGCTCGCGAGCTCGCGCACGATGGCCGGCCTCGCAGTCGCAAGCGGTACCGCCCCGAGTGAAGAGGCGTCCTCCACCGCTCGCACCGTGAACACCCCTTCCGCGGTTCGCAACTTCACGGTCGAAGCGCTGGCGAGCTCGAACACGCTGCGCGGAGCCGAGGTCGCGAGCGCGAGCCCGGTTCCCTCCGGCAGCCAGCTCGGTGCCGGTGAGACGACGAGTCTGCGCGCGAGAGCTGCGGCGAATGTCGTCCGAAAGCGAGTGACGTCAGCGGTCGACGGCCGCGGCGTGACGAGACGCCCCTGGATCTCGGCTCGACGAAGTTCGTCGCCGACGATTCCTCGTCCGACTGCGAGGCTCGCGCCGGCTTCGGCCAGAGCAGCTCGGTATGCCGCCCCATTCCCGCCGAACCGCGCAGCGACGATGCGGCGCTCCATGGCGAGGATCTGCTCCGTCTTCACCGGTGCGCGCTGACGCTCGACCGCACGGACGACGAGAGCGGTCAGGGCGAGCTCGCGATCGCCCGTCACCTTCGCCAGCGCCGCGACGGCAGAGGCAGTGAGCGCTTGTCCGTCGTAGACGCAGCGAACGCCGGCAGGAAGGTCGATCTGGCCGGTGCGCCGGTCGGAGTCGAGCTCCTCGCCGAGGATCTCGGGGGCGTCGCAGAGCTCCGGATCCCGCGCCCACAGCCAGACACACGCCGCGAAGGTCTTGTCCGGGTCGTTCGAACGCTCGTTGCGCTGCGCCCAGCCCCACGACCAGACGTGGGTCAGTCGGAGCTCGCGAGACACCTGCTCGGCCGCGAACGCCTGCCACTTCGCGACTTCGAACCATCGTGAGCGCGGCTGCAGCCCCTCGCGCCCGCCCGAGCCGGCCCCGGTCTGGAAGCCGATCATGAGGCCGATGCGAGACGGCGGAACGCCGATCGCGAACAGCTTGGCCGCGGACGATCGGTAGCCAGTGCGCAGGCGACGCGACCCGTCGACGGCGCCGTCGCGCCAGATCAGGTTCGCGTTCGCGTACTTCTCGAGGACGATGTCCGATACCTGTCCGATCGCTCGCCACCACACCCCCGCGTCTCCGCCAGTGAAAGGCTCGCTGGAAACGAGCAGCGCCGGGCGGCCTCCGCGCTCGGCAAGACGGGTCACGAAGCGGAGCACGTTCGCGCGGTAGCGCTCGGCCGTTGGCGTCAGCGGGGTGGGCAGCGAAGCGCCCCAGAGCTCGTTGAGCGCGATCAGCGGCCGCTCGCATCCGCTCACGGAGACGGCGTAGTCGAAGAGCGAGTCCGCGCGTCGCTGCATCAGATCGGGATCCGCGGGCTCGGACGGAGTCCCGACGCGCTTCCGCAGATACATGTCCCAGTGCACCGTCGCGGCTCCCGCCGTGCGCGCCTCCGCGGCGAGCAGAGGGCCGCCGGTGGCCACGATGACGCCGGGCCGCGCGAAGCGCTCCCGCCAGAACGTTACGGAGCCGTCCGCGAAGTCGATCCACGCGGGAGGCTGCGGATCGGCGACGCCGCAGGAGAGCTCGTCAGGCTTCGCGGCAGCCGAGCCTACGAGCGCGGCAGGCGCACCGAGGAGGCAGAGAGCTGCGACGAGAAGCCGTTTCACCGTCGGCTACAGGTAGCAGAAAGTCGTGACCCAAAGATCAACATCAGTGGTCGTAGGGGCCGGGCATGCCCGGCCCCTACGACGGCGGAGCGGCTAGTCCTCTCCGCCAGGAAGGACGCGCGTCGCTGTTACGACTGCTCCTCTTCGCGGCCGGCTTCTCGAGCTCGGCGACGTCCGCGTCTCCGTTGGCCGAGAGCTCGTCCTCGAACGGGAGGCCGAGCGCGTCGAGATCGAAGCCGTCGCCCTCACCGATCTCCTCGAGCGCGGCCAAGAGCTCCGCCTCCGCCTCCGGTCGTGCGAACGTCACCGGAAGTGGCTCGGTCGGCTCGATCGAGATCTGCCGGTACTGCTTGAGACCGGTCGCGGCGGGGATGAGCTTGCCGATGATCACGTTCTCCTTCAGTCCGAGCAGGCGATCGGTCTTGCCCTCGATGGCCGCGTCGGTCAGCACCTTGGTCGTCTCCTGGAACGACGCCGCCGAGAGGAAGGACTCGGTCGCGAGCGACGCCTTCGTGATGCCGAGGATGATCGGCTCGAAGGTCGCCTGCTCGCCCTTTTCCTTCTTCACCCGCACGTTCTCGCGCTCCAGGACGACGCGGTCGACGAGCTGCCCGGGCAGGAGCGCGGTCTCGCCGGCGCTCTCGACCCGCACCTTCTTCAGCATCTGGCGCACGATCAGCTCGATGTGCTTGTCGTGGATCTCGACGCCCTGCGACTTGTAGACGTTCTGCACCTCACCGACGAGGTACAGCTCGGTGGCCGTGGCGCCCTTGAGCGTGAGCAGGTCGGTCGGGTTGAGCGAGCCCTCGTTCAGCGCGTCACCCAATTCGACCAGCTGCCCGGTCGCGACCTTGAGCCGCGTCCGTCGCGGGAAGGCGTACTCCTTCGGATCCGGGAGCTCGCCCTTCTCGTCGATCGCGGTCGGCGTGATCGTGACCTTGATCGTCCGCTCGGAGTCGTCGACGTCGACCTTGCCGGCGACGTCGGCGAGCGTCCCGGCGCCCTTCGGGTTGCGCGCCTCGAAGATCTCGACGACGCGCGGGAGGCCGTGGGTGATGTCCGCTCCGGCGACGCCACCCGTGTGGAAGGTGCGCATGGTCAGCTGCGTGCCCGGCTCCCCGATCGACTGCGCGGCGATGATGCCGACCGCGTCGCCGATCTCGGCCGGACCGCCGGTGGCCAGGAACGTGCCATAGCAGAGCCGGCAGAGCCCGTACTCGGCACGGCACTTGAGAACCGACCGGACCGGAATGGTCGCCGTGGCCGCATGCTCGCCGAACTCCTCGACCAGCTTGCGAAGACCACTCATCGTGATCTCCTCGCCCTTCGGGATGACCAGGACCTTGCCCGGCTTCCCGTCCTTGATCGGCTTCATGACGTCCAGCGCAGCGACTCGTCCGGCGACGCTCTTGTTCGGTGCCTCGTCGAGGATGAGCGCGAGGTCGACGTACTCCTTGGTCCCGCAGTCGCTCGGGTTCTTGCCGGGCTGGTCGCGGATGATGACGTCCTGGGAGACGTCCACGAGCCGACGCGTGAGATACCCGGAGTCGGCGGTGCGGAGCGCGGTGTCGGCCAGGCCCTTGCGGGCGCCGTGCGTCGAGATGAAGTACTCGAGCACGGTGAGGCCCTCCATGAAGTTGGCCTTGATCGGTCGCGCGATGATCTCGCCCTTCGGATCGGCCATGAGACCGCGCATGCCCGCGAGCTGACGGATCTGGTTGAAGGATCCGCGTGCTCCCGAGTTGGCCATCATGTAGATCGGGTTCGTCGGCGAGAGGTTCTCCATCATCGCGTTCGCGACCACCTCGGTCGCCTCGGTCCAGATCGCCACGATGCGCTCGTCGCGCTCCTCCTCGGTCATGAGGCCGCGGTCGTATTCGCGTCCGACCTTGGAGACCTCCTCCTCGAACCGGGCGAGGATCTCCTCCTTGGTGCCCGGAATGACGATGTCGTTCTTGGAGATCGTGATCCCGGCGCGCGTCGCGAACCGGAAGGTGAGCGACTTGATCACGTCGAGCGCGGCCGCGATCGTGTTCGGCCCGTAACGCTCGACGAGATCGCCGATGAACTGGTCGAGCTCACGCTTGGTGAGCGTCCGGTTGAGGAACGGGTGATCCTCTCCCTCGCCGCCGGTCGCGTCGTGCAGAGCACGCTCGACCTCGGCGTTGAAGATGACCCGACCGGGCGTCGTCAGCAGGCGCTGGTCGCCCCACTCGTACTCGATCGGATCCTGGAAGCGCATCTGCTCCGCCTCGACCGCGAACTCGACGTCCTCCTCCGTGCGGAAGCGCGGAAGACCGTTCTTCTTCAGAGACTTCGCCAGGTCGGCGGCGGTCATGGAGTCGAGATCGTGCTCGCAGTAGGTCAGGAAGTAGGCGCCGAGCACCATGTCCTGCGTCGGCGTTGCCAGCGGCCGTCCGCTCGCGGGCGAGAGGATGTTGTTGGCCGAGAGCATGAGCACGCGCGCCTCGGCCTGTGCCTCCGCCGAGAGCGGCAGGTGCACGGCCATCTGGTCACCGTCGAAGTCGGCGTTGAACGCATGACAGACGAGCGGGTGAACCTGGATCGCCTTCCCCTCGACGAGCACCGGCTCGAAGGCCTGGATGCCCAGTCGATGCAGCGTCGGCGCACGGTTCAGGAGCACCGGATGCTCGGCGATGACCTCCTCGAGGACGTCCCAGACCTCGGGGATCATCGACTCGACCATCTTCTTGGCCGCCTTGATGTTCTGGACCGCCTTGCGCTCGACCAGCCGGCTCATGATGAACGGCTTGAAGAGCTCGAGGGCCATGATCTTCGGCAGGCCGCACTGGTGCAGCTTCAGCTTCGGGCCGGCGACGATGACCGAGCGGCCCGAGTAGTCGACGCGCTTCCCGAGCAGGTTCTGCCGGAAGCGTCCCTGCTTGCCCTTGAGCATGTCCGAGAGCGACTTCAGCGGGCGGTTGCCCGGGCCGGTCACCGCACGTCCGCGGCGGCCGTTGTCGAACAGCGCGTCGACGGCCTCCTGCAGCATCCGCTTCTCGTTGTTGACGATGATCTCCGGCGCGCCCAGGTCGAGCAGCCGCTTGAGCCGGTTGTTCCGGTTGATCACCCTGCGGTAGAGGTCGTTCAGGTCGCTCGTCGCGAACCGGCCGCCGTCGAGCTGGACCATCGGCCTGAGCTCCGGCGGGATCACGGGCACGGCCTCGAGGATCATCCACTCGGGCTTGTTGCCCGACTTGATGAAGGCCTCGACGACCTTGAGCCGCTTGATCGCGCGCTGCTGCTTCTGGCCCTTGGAGGTCTTGATCGTGTCGCGCAGTGAGAGCGACTCCTCGTCGAGGTCGAGGGCGCGCAGCAGGTCGCGGATCGCCTCCGCTCCCATGCCACCCTGGAAGTACACCCCGAAGCCGTACGGCGAGCCGAAGCGGTCCTTGAGCTCCCGGAAGATCTGCTCGTCGCCGACGATCATCTTCGGCTCGAGCTCGCGGAAGAGGAGCCACGTCTGCTCGAGGCGGCGAACCGCGTCGACGGATGCCTCACGCGTGTCCTCGCGGCGCACGTCCATGTCGGCCACCATCTCGCGTACCTTCAGCGCCCACTGCGCTACCGCGTCGAGGTCGTCCTTGCGCGTTCCCTCGACGAGGCAGAGGTCGTAGGCGAGCTCACGAACGGCGGCCGCATCGGCGTCCGGCTCGACCGCTGCCAGCACGGCTGCGAGCAGTCCGTTACCGGTCTCGCGCGCGCGGTCGAGGTTCTTCCGGTCGACGGAGGAAACGAGAGCCGTGTCCTCGTCCGAGAGCTCCGCGCCGGAGAGAAGACCTTCCTGCACGCGCTTCAGATGCTTGGTGATTGCGCCCTTCTTCGACCCGGAGGCCTTGTCGAGCTCCGCCCGCAGAGGCTCGAGTGCGGCCTCGATCTGCATCGCGGCCGCAGCCACCGACTCGACCTCGCGTGGAGCCAACCGGCGATCGTCGCGCGTCGAGGTCTGGCGAACGAGCTCGCGGACGCGCCGCGGATCCTCGTTCGTGATCTTCTTGGCGAGCTCGGTGAACACGCCGCCCCCAAGTGCTCGCAGCTCCTCGAGGGGAGGCATGGCTGCCTCTTCCGCCCAGTTGTTCAGGCCGCGCGCCCAGAAGTCGTCGTCCTCGTCGAAGTTCCGCTCCTTGCCTGCGGCGAAGTAGTCGCGCCGCCGGCCGAGCCGGTCGTCGAGCGCGGACAGCGCCTCGTCGCGGTCCAGGTAGATCCTCTCCGTCTCTCCGGCGACCTTGTCCTCGAGATCGGCGAGATCCGACTGGCGCTTCTCGCGGTCGACCTGCGTGACGATCGAGGCCGCGAAGTAGAGCACCTTCTCGAGCTCTCGCGGCGCGATGTCCAGCAGGTAGCCGATCCGGCTCGGGACGCCCTTGAAGAACCAGATGTGCGAGACGGGAGCCGCCAGGTCGATGTGGCCCATGCGCTCGCGGCGCACCTTCTGCCGTGTGACCTCGACGCCGCAGCGCTCGCAGATGATGCCCTTGTAGCGGACGCGCTTGTACTTGCCGCAGTAGCACTCCCAGTCCTTCGTCGGACCGAAGATGCGCTCGCAGAACAGGCCGTCGCGCTCCGGCTTCAGGGTGCGGTAGTTGATCGTCTCCGGCTTGGTGACCTCGCCGGAGGACCAGTCGCGGATCTGCTTGCTCGAGGCAAGCCCGATGCGAATCGCGTCGAATTCGTTGATGTCGATC
>CAWKLR010000022.1:0-185348 GCA_963850485.1 uncultured Actinomycetes bacterium
CTCGAAGCTGACGTCGAGCACGAGCCGGCCGTCCCTGTCTGCGAGGAAGTCCTCGATGGAGTCGGTCCGCTCGCCGCCAGCGCCTGCCGAGCGAACCTGGGCGTCGAGGGCCAGGAACGCGGCCTGCAGGTCGCCGCGCGGGGCGTCGCGCCCGACGGGAGCGCAGAGATTTCCGCCGACGGTCGCCTGCGCGCGGATCTCGCGGTCGGCGACGTTCGCCGCGCATTGGCCCGAGGGGCGCGGCCAGCTCGACGAGGTCCTGGACCGAGGTCATCGCCCCGATCGTCGTGCGCGAGCCGTCTCGAGCGACTCCCGTCAGCCCGGCGTTCCCGAGCATGAGCACGCGCTCCGGCTTCAGATAGCCGTAGGTGATCTCCGGGACGACGATCGTGCCGCCGGCCAGAACCGTGACGCCCGCGCCGTCCCCGAACGCGGCGATCGCCTCGTCCTCCGAGGCTGGGCTGAGTACCTCCGTCTCCGCTCCGCGTGCCACCGTCGCTGTCGCCATACCCACCCCCGCATCGCGATTGACCCGTGGGGCGAGTCTAAACGCGTCGAGACGGGGCCGACGCAAGTGATCGATTCTCGATCAGGACGAGATCGAGGACAGAGGCGTTCTTTACAGTGCCTGTCACTGTAGAGGCGACAAGAGTGCGGCGATCTGCCCACAGGCGGCGCGAGCAGGCGAAGCGCCGGTGTACGCTCCGGCTGTGAGCTTCCGCACCATCGACGAGCTCGAGGGAGCGCTTCGCGAGGCCGACTACCTGCCCGATCGCGGCCTGTCCACGGCGCTCTTCCTCTCGCTCGCGCTCGAGAAGCCGCTGCTGCTCGAAGGCGAGGCGGGCGTCGGCAAGACCGAGGCGGCGAAGGCGCTCGCGACCGCGCTCCAGCGCCGGCTGATCCGGCTCCAGTGCTACGAGGGCCTCGACGTCTCGCACGCGGTCTACGAATGGAACTACCCGCGGCAGCTGTTGCACATCCGCGCCGCCCAGGAGGGAACCGTCTCCGAGGACGAGCTCTTCGGCCCCGAGTTCCTGATCCGGCGCCCGCTGCTGGAGGCGATCGACTCCGACGAGCAGGTCGTGCTCCTGATCGACGAGGTCGACCGGGCGGACGAGGAGTTCGAGGCGTTCCTGCTGGAGATCCTGTCGGACTTCCAGATCACGATCCCGGAGCTCGGGACGATCCGTGCACGCCGCATACCCGCGGTCGTCCTGACGTCGAACCGCACCCGCGAGCTGCACGACGCGCTCAAGCGGCGCACGCTCTTCCACTGGATCGGGCACCCCTCGCTGGAGCGGGAGGTCGAGATCGTCCGGCTTCGCGTGCCCGGGATCTCGGAGCGGCTCGCGGAGGAGGCGGCCGCGTTCGTCCGCGGGCTCCGCGGGCTCGACCTGGCGAAGCCGCCGGGGGTGGCCGAGACGATCGACTGGGGGCAGGCGCTCGCCGCGCTCGGCCGCGAGGAGATCGACGCGGAAGTGGTCGAGCAGACCCTGGGCTCGGTCCTCAAGTACCGCGAGGACATCGAGGCCGTGCGCGACGAGACGCTCGTCGGTCTCATCGAAGAGGCGCGCGCGACGGCGAAGCGGTAGGTGGCTAACAGGCGCAAACCTCAAGGCCGGGGTCTGACTGAAGTCAGACCTCAAACCATCGGGTCCTGGGGTCAGGCTTCAGCCTGACCCCGGTCTTGGGATCTGATGCAGGGAACGGCGATCGTCCGGCACGTGGTCACGTTCGGGCGCGTGCTGCGCGAGGTAGGCATCGAGGTCGGGCCGGGCCGCGTGCTCGACGCGCTTCGCAGCCTCGACGCGGTCGACCTCACGCGCCAGGAGGACGTCTATTTCGCGCTTCGGCAGACGCTCGTTTCGAGACACGACGAGCTCGAGCTCTTCGACCGCGCCTTCGCCGCGTGGTTCATGCGTGGCCCGATCGCGCCGCTCGTGCGCCAGAAGCACCAGCGCGAGCATGCGGACCGGCTTGTCCAGGGCTCGCTGACGACCGGCGGGGACGCCGCCGAGCCCGAGCCGGGTGAGGATCCGATCGAGCTCGGCGCCTCGGAGCACGAGCTTCTACGCGAGAAGGACTTCGCCGAGATGACGCCCGAGGAGTTCGAGCGCTGTCGCGTCCTGATGGCGGCGATCGCGCGCACCAGGCCGCGGCGCGCGTCGAGGCGCCGCGCTCCCGATCCACGCGGCGACCGGATCGACATGCGCCGGCTCGTCCGCCGCTCACTACGCACGGGCGGCGACCCCGTCGAGCCGGCGTGGCGCGCGCGCAAGGTCGTCCCTCGCAAGCTCGTCGTCCTCTGCGACGTGTCCGGCTCGATGGACGCGTACTCGCGCGCGCTGCTCCTGTTCCTGCACTCGGTGGTCGGTTCCGGCCGCGGAGTCGAGGCCTTCGGCTTCGGGACGCGACTGACCCGGCTCACGCCCGATCTCGCGACGAGAGATCCCGAGGCTGCGCTCGCCCGCGCGACCGTGACTGCGCTCGACTGGGGCAGCGGAACCCGGATCGGGAGCTCGCTTGCCGAGTTCAACGCCGTGTACGGCCGGCGCGCGCTCTCCCGCGGAGCGGTCGTGGTGATCGTCTCGGACGGCTGGGAGCGGGACGATCCCGCTCTTCTCGAACGCGAGATGGCGAAGCTTGCGCGCGCTGCGTACGCGGTCGTGTGGGTGAACCCGCTGAAGGGGAATCCGGAGTACCAGCCGCTCGCCGGTGGGATGCGCTGCGCGCTGCCGTTCGTCGACCGATTCCTCCCTGGCCATAATCTCAGGAGTCTCGAAGAGCTGGCGGCCGTGCTCGCCGGCATCGAAAGGAGGCATGCGGCGTGAAGGAGATCCTGCCCGAGGTGGAGCGCTGGCGTCAGGCCGGCGAGAAGGTCGTGGTCGCGACCGTCGTCGGCACCCGCCGCTCGGCGCCGAGGCCGCTCGGAGCCAGCCTGGCCATCTCCGAGTCGGGGAAGATGTGCGGCTCGGTGTCGGGCGGCTGCGTCGAGAGCGACGTGTACGAGAACGCCCAGTCCGTGTTCGAGTCCGGCGAGCCGAAGTTCCTCACGTACGGGATCGACGACGACCTCGCGTGGAGCGTCGGCCTGCCCTGCGGCGGCGAGATCGACGTGTTCGTCGAGAGGGTCGAGTGACGCTGATCGAGCGGCTCGCAGCCTTGAACGGCGTCCGGCGAGCGCGGGATCCTCTTCACGGTCGTCGAGGGCGAAGGAGTCGGCTCGAAGTTGCTCGTGCTCGAGTCCGGCGAGCGGGTCGGGCACGCGCCCGAGGAGGCATCCGCTCAGTTCGACGAGTTGATCCGTCGCGGGCGGAACACGCTCCTCGCGCTCGAGGACGGGACGAAGGTCTTCGTCGAGTGGTACGGCCCGCCGCCGCGCCTCTTCGTCTACGGGGCGGTGGACACGGCGGAAGCGCTCTCCCGCGGCGCGAAGCTGCTCGGGTGGAAGGTGATCGTCGCCGATGCTCGGGCGAAGTTCGCAACCCCCGAGCGCATCCCCTCCGCGGACGAGCTCGTCGTCGCCTGGCCCGAGGACGCGCTGGCACAGGTGCAGCCCGACCACCAGACCGCGATCGTGGTGCTGACCCACGACGACAAGTTCGACGAGCCGGCGCTCGCGGGCGCGCTCGCGACGGAAGCCTTCTACATCGGCGCGCTGGGCTCGCGGAGGAACCAGGAACGGCGACGCGCCAGGCTCCTCGAAGCAGGAGTCGCGGAAGCCGAGCTCGATCGCATCATGGGACCATGCGGGCTCGACATCGGGGCGGACACGCAGGAGGAGACCGCGCTCTCGATCCTCTCGGAGATCCTGGCGGTGCGTGCGCGCCGCGAGGGCGGCTTCCTCAAGGCCGCGAAGAAGCGCATCCACGTCGAAGTCGAGTGACCGCCGCTCGCATTCGGCTCGCGGTCGGGCGATGAGCCGCGTCGCGATCGTGACAGGTGCCGGCCGCGGCCTCGGGGAAGCGATCGCGCGACGGCTGCACGGCGACGGCTACGGGGTCGCGCTCGCCGACATCGACGGTGCAGGCGCAGACCGGGTCGCAGGTGAGCTCGGCGAGGGGGCGCTCGCGTTCCTGCACGACATCCGCGACCTGGACTCGTGGGAGCGGCTGCTCCGGGAGGTCCGCTCGGCGCTCGGCGAAGACGTGCACGCGCTCGTCAACAACGCCGCGCGCACGGAGATCCGCTCGTTCTGGGAGATCGACATGGACGAGTGGGACGACGTCCTGGCGACCAACCTCCGCGGCACGTATCTCGGGCTGCCGCGTCGTCGGTGCGTACCTACGCGACCGCGGCGCAGGCAGGATCGTGAATCTCGCGAGCGTCGCGGGGCAGGCGGGCCGCGCGGTCACCGGGGTGCACTACGCGACCTCGAAGGCGGCGATCGTCGCGCTCACGCGCCATGCCGCGACCGAGCTCGCGCCTGCGGGAGTCACGGTGAACGCGGTGGCTCCGGCGGCGATCGACGGGCCGATGGTGGCGACGGTGCCTCCCGAGCGGATCGAGGCCATGCTGACGACGATTCCCGTCGGACGCCTCGGCCGGCCGGAAGAGGTCGCGGCGCTCGTCGCATTCCTGGTCTCGGACGAAGCCGGCTTCACCACCGGCGCGACCTTCGACGTCAACGGCGGCATGTTGATGCGCTGACACATGGGACCCCGATCCCGCCAGGTCGCTCGATCATCGATTGTTCGCGGTCGGCGAGCGTATTAGAGTCGCGGCGACATTCCCTGATGAAAGGGGGCTCGGTGACGAGCACCGAAACCGGCCTCGGCATCGAGGCGAAGTCGGACGCGATCTACGAGCTCGTCGAGGAAGGCGCGCAGGTCGAGAAGCTCGCGACCGGCTTCACATTCACGGAAGGGCCGATCTGGCATCCGAAGGAGCACTACCTCCTGTTCTCGGACATGCCCGGCGACGTCAGGCGCAAGTACACGCCCGACGGGAAGGTCGTCGAGGTGCGGAACTTCTCGAACAAGTGCAACGGGATGACCTACGACGCCGACCTCAACCTGCTGGTCTGCGAGCACGTGACGAGCTCGCTCGTGCGCGAGAGCCCGGACGGGACGCGCGAGATCATCGCCCAGGAGTTCGAGGGCGAGGAGCTGAACAGCCCGAACGACGTCGTCGTCCACTCCAGCGGCGCGATCTACTTCTCGGACCCCTGGTACGGCCGCATGCCCGGCTTCGGCCATCCGCGGAAGCGGCGACTCGGATTCCAGGGTGTCTACCGGATCCCGGCGGACGGTGGCGACCTCGAACTCGTCGTCGATCGCGATGAGTTCGACATGCCGAACGGGCTCTGCTTCTCGCCGGACGAGTCGCTGATCTACATCAACGACACGCCGCGCGCCCACATCAAGGTGTGGGATCTAGGCGTGGATGGCTCGCTCTCCAACGGCCGCATGTTCTTCGAAGGCATCGGCACGGGCGTGATCGAGGACGGGATCCCGGACGGCATGAAATGCGACGAGCGCGGGAACATCTGGGTGACGGGGCCGGGCGGGATCTGGATCATCTCGGCAGCTGGCGAGCACCTCGGCACGATCAAGGTTCCCGAGAACACGGGTAACCCGACCTGGGGCGGCGAGGACTGGCATACCGTCTACATACCGAGCTCGACGTCGCTGTACGCGATCCGCACGATCGTCGGTCCGCGCCGCGAGCCGTACATG
The DNA here is from genome assembly GCA_963850485.1 of uncultured Actinomycetes bacterium. Taxonomy (GTDB): domain Bacteria; phylum Actinomycetota; class Thermoleophilia; order Gaiellales; family Gaiellaceae; genus GMQP-bins7. The sequence continues at coordinate 5,679 of CAWKLR010000022.1, forward strand.
GGCTAGGAGGAAACGATGAACGACGAAGGACTCAGCCTGGATGCAGATCGCTGCGTGCTGATCATCCAGGACATGCAGAACGACGTGATGATGGACGGGGGTGCCTTCGCAGAAACGGGCGCGCCCGAGCACGCGAAGGAGCAGAACGTCGTCGAGAACATCAAGGCGCTCGCCGAGACGTGCCGGAGCAAGGGGATCCCGGTGATCCACGTCTGGTACATCGTCGAGGATGGCGCTCCGGGCCTGAAGCTGAACGCGCCTCTCTACCAGGGCGTGAAGGACGGCAATGCGCTCGTACGCGGGTCGTGGGGGGCAGCCCCGGCCGAGGGTCTCGAGGCGCAGGATGGCGACTTCGTCGTCGAGAAGATGCGGATGAACGCCTGGCACGGCACGAGGCTGGAGACGCTCGCTCAACGGGCTCGGCCGCGACACGATCATCGTCACCGGCGCGTGGACGAACATGTCCGTCGAGCACACGGCGCGCACCGGGGCAGACAAGGGTACTTCATGGTCGTCCCCGAGGACGGGTGCTCGACGATGAACGCGGAGTGGCACAACGCGTCGATCAACTTCGCGCTCCAGAACGTCTCGACCGTGACGACGTGCGCGGAGGTGACCGAGGCGATCGCCGGCGTGCCGGCCGGCGTCTGAACCTCAGGAACGGGGTCAGGCTGAAGCCTGACCCCGGGCTACCGCCGCGGTACGTCAGGTGAGGGGTCAGGCTTTAGCCTGACCTCGCCTCTAGGGTCTCCCAGCGGTCGCGGTAGTCCTCGCGCACCGGGCAGAAGACGTCGAGCACGAGGGCGCCCTCCGGGCCCGCAGTACGCCGAGTGCTCGACGCCTCCGGGAAGCACGTACGCCTCGAGCGGGCCGAGCTCGTGCGCCACGCCCTCGACCACGAGCGCCTGCATTCCCTCGAGCACGATCCCGAGCTGCTCGTGCGGATGGCTGTGCAGCGGGACCGTCGCGCCCGGCTCGAAGCGGATCAGGTTCAGCATCGCCCCCTCGCCGAAGAGCGGCTGCCCGCTCACGCCCGCCGCGAGCTCGAACGCGCGCACCGCATCGAGCCGGACGAATTGCGGTTCCATGCGCTCGATTATCGTTCGGGCGGTGACCGTGGTCGAGCCTGCCCTCCTGCGCCGCCAGGCCTTCGTCGACGGAGAGTGGGTCGACGCGGACTCCGGCGAGACGTTCGCGGTGACCAACCCGGCCACGGGCGAGACCGTCGCGGACGTCCCGCGCATGGGCGCCGCCGAGACTCGCCGCGCGCTCGCAGCCGCGGAGCGCGCGCTGCCCGCCTGGAAGCGCCGCCCGGCAAAGGAGCGCGCCCGCATCCTCAGGCGTCTCGCGGATCTGATGCTCGAGAACGAGGACGATCTGGCGCGGCTGATGGTCACCGAGCAGGGGAAGCCGCTCGCCGAGGCCAAGGTCGAGATCGCCTACGCCGCGTCGTTCTACGAGTGGTTCGGCGAGGAGGCGAAGCGGGTCTACGGCGACACGGTCCCGACGCCGTGGCCCGACAAGCGGATCCTGGTGACGAAGGAAGCAGTCGGCGTCACGGCCGGGATCACGCCCTGGAACTTCCCTTCGGCGATGGTGACCCGCAAGTCGGCGCCTGCCCTCGCAGCCGGCTGCACGATGGTGTTGAAGCCCGCCGAGCAGACGCCGCTCTCCGCGCTCGCGATCGCCGCGCTCGCGCAGGAGGCCGGGCTGCCGCCCGGCGTGCTGTCGATCGTGACCGGAGCAGCCGAGGATGCGCCGGTCATCGGCGGCGAGCTGACGTCGAACCCGGCGGTGCGCAAGCTCGGATTCACTGGCTCGACCGAGATCGGGAAGCTGCTCATGAAGCAATGCGCGGCGGGGCTCAAGAAGGTCTCGCTCGAGCTCGGCGGCAACGCCCCGTTCATCGTCTTCGACGATGCCGACGTCGACGAGGCGGTCGCCGGCGCGATCGTCTGCAAGTTCAGGAACTCCGGCCAGACCTGCATCTCCGCCAATCGCATGCTCGTCCAGGAAGGGATCTACGACGCCTTCCTGGAGCGCTTCACCGACGCCGTCGCGGAGCTGAAGGTCGCCGACGGCTTCACGCCCGAGGTCAACGTGGGGCCGCTCATCGACGAGCCTGCGGTGGAGAAGGTCGAGCGTCACGTCGCGAACGCGCTCGAAGGACGGCGCCGAGGCGATCCTGGGCGGCAGCCGGATCGAGGGCCAGTTCTTCGAGCCTTCGATCCTCGTCGGCGTCACGGCCGAGATGGCGATGAGCTGCGAGGAGACCTTCGGCCCGGTCGCGGGGATCGCCCGCTTCTCGACCGAGGAGGAGGCCGTCAGGATCGCGAACGACACGCCGTACGGGCTCGCGGCGTACTTCTACTCGCAGGGGCTCGCCCGGGTCACGCGCGTGGGCGAGGCGCTCGAGTACGGGATCCTCGGCGTCAACACCGGGACTGATCTCGACCGAGGTCGCGCCGTTCGGCGGCGTGAAGGAGTCGGGCATCGGGCGGGAGGGCTCCTCCTACGGCATCGACGAATGGCTCGAGCTCAAGTACTGGGCGCTCGGCGGCATGGGCGATCCCCTGTGATCGTCGAGCAGCGCGACTACCACGTCTACACCGGCAAGCTTCCCGAGCTCGTCCGGCTCTACGAGTCCGAGGGAATCCCACTCCAGAACGAGATCCTGGGCGGGCTCGTCGGGGCGTTCACGACCGACATCGGGGCGCTCTCGACCTACACGACGCTCTGGCGGTACGACTCTCATGCCGAGCGCGAGGAGAAGCGCGGGCGACTCCAGGCGGACGAGCGCTGGCAGGAGTTCCTGCGCAAGGTGCAGCCGCTGATGCACACGCAGCAGAACAGGATCCTCGTCCCGACCTCGTTCTCGCCGCTCGGCTGATGGGTCAGCTCGACGGGAAGGTCGCGATCGTCACCGGCGGCGCGCAGGGCATCGGGCGGGCGATCGCCGACGGGCTCGAGGCGGAGGGAGCCGTGGTCGCGATCGCCGACCTCGAACCTCCGGAGGGTGGCATACGTGCGGACGTCTCGTCCGAGCCGGACGTGGCTCGGATGGTCGAGGAGACTCTCGCCCGGCACGGGCGGATCGACGTCCTCGTGAACAACGCCGGCCTCTACGCGTCGCTGGAGATGCGTCCCTTCACCGAGATCCCGCTCGAGGAGTGGAACCGGGTGCTGGAGGTCAACGTCGCGAGCATGTTCCTGACGAGCCGCGCCGTCGTTCCCGTCATGCGCGAGCAGGGCGGCGGCAAGATCGTGAACATCTCCTCGGGCACGCCCTTCCGCGGAGTGCCGTTTCTCCTGCACTACGTCACGAGCAAGGGCGCGATCGTCGCCTTCACCCGCGCGCTCGCGAAGGAGCTCGGCAAGGACTCGATCCACGTGAACTGCGTCGCGCCCGGGTTCACGATGTCGGACGGGGTGAAGGCGCATCCCGAGGTGGTGGAGAAGCTGCGCGATGCGTCCGTCTCGGCGCGGACGATCCAGCGCGATCAGGTGCCGGACGACGTCGTCGGGGCCGTGGTCTTCCTCTGCTCCCCGGCCGCGGACTTCATCACGGGCCAGACGATGGTCATCGACGGCGGCCAGTACTTCCATTGAGCCTCCAGCTGACCGAGCATCCAGGCGGCGTGCGAACCACGTCGGGGAATCGGGTCGTCTACGACGTCGAGGCCGATGAGGCGCACTTCGGTGCGGCCGTGGTGCAGGGACACGCGCTCGTCTGGGAGCTCACGGACGAGCCGGAGGACGGCGACTGGGTGCTGCGCTGCGATCGCGTGGACTTCCCGCCTCGAGGAGTCGCATATCGCCATGTCCATCCGGGCCCAGGGATTCGGCGGATCCTCCACGGCGAGCTGACCGTCGTTCGCGGCGATGACGGCGTCGACGCGCAGACGTACCGCGCGCCGGAGTCGTGGTTCGAGGATGCCGAGGATCCCGTGGTCGCAACCGCGTCCGCGACGGAGGACACCGCGTTCGTCCGCGTTCTCCTGCTGCCGAGCGAGTGGGCCGGAAAGCGGAGCATCCGCTACCTCGATCCCGCCGACGAGGAGAAGCCGAAGCTCCAGCGCGCGACCGTTCTCCTCGAGGAGCCGCTGACGCGGTGAGAAGCGGCGGCCGGATCCTCGTCGACCAGCTCGAGCTGAACGGGGTCGACCTCGCGTTCTGCCTGCCCGGAGAGAGCTTCCTGCCGGTCCTGGACGCGCTCTACGACTCGCCGATCAAGCTCGTCTCCTGCCGGCACGAGCAGGGCGCCGCGAACGCGGCCGAGGCCTACGGCAAGCTCACCGGTCGGCCCGGAATCTGCTTCGTGACGCGAGGTCCCGGAGCGACCCAGGCGGCCGTCGGCGTGCACACCGCGCGGCAGGACTCGACGCCGATGATCCTCTTCGCGGGGCATGTTCCGCGTGGAGTCCAGGGTCGCGAGGCGTGGCAGGAGCTCGACTACACGCGCGTGTTCGGCGGGATCGCCAAGGCCGCGTGGCACGTGGACAGTGCCGCCCGCATCCCCGAGCACGTCGCACGCGCGTTCTCCCTCGCCCTCTCGGGCCGCCCCGGCCCCGTCGTGCTCGCGCTTCCGGAGGACGTCCTCGCAGAGCCGGCCGACGCCGCCGACGGCGCGCCGGTGCGAATCGGGCGGGCGGCGCCCGCGCGAGAGCGACCTCGCCGAGCTGCGCGAGGTTCTCGGGGCTGCCGAACGGCCGCTCGTCGTCGTCGGCGAGGGCGGCTGGACGCAGGAGACGGGCGACGACGTGCTGGCCTTCTGCGAGGCGAACGCGCTGCCGGTCGCGTGCGCGTTCCGCTGCCAGGACTTCGTCGACAACCACTCCCCGAGCTATGCGGGCGTTCTCGGCGTCGCCATGGACGACGCGCTCGCCGCACGCCTGAAGGACGCTGACGTCGTCCTCGCTGTCGGCGGGCGCCTCGGCGAGGTTCCGACCAGGCGCTACTCGCTGCTCGACGTTCCTTCGCCGCGACAGGCGCTCATCCACGTTCACCCCGATCCAGGCGAGCTCGGCTTCGTCTACGAGCCCGACGTGCCGATCGTGTCCACGCTGCCCGAGTTCGCGAGAGCTCTTCGCGAGCTCGAGCCGCTGGAGGCGCGCTGGCAGCGGCTGGACGCGAGGCTGCACGTGCCGACTACGAGGCAAACCTGCGCCACGAGCCGATGGAAGGCCCGGTCGACCTGGGCGAGGTCATGGCGTTCCTCCGCGAGCGGCTCCCTGCGGACGCGATCCAGACCTGCGGCGCGGGCAACTTCACGGTGTGGGCGCACCGCTTCGCCGAGTTCACGCAGTACGGGACGCAGGTGTGCCCACGCAGCGGCTCGATGGGCTACGGGATCGCCGCGGGGGTGGCCGCGAAGCTCGTCCATCCCGAGCGGATCGTCGTCTGCTTCACCGGCGACGGCGACTTCGTCATGAGCTCGCCCGAGTTCGCGACCGCGGTGCAGTACGAGCTCCCGATCGTGGTGCTCCTCGTCAACAACGGCATGTACGCCACGATCCGGATGCACCAGGAGCGGCTGTTTCCCGGGCGGGTGATCGGGACGACCCTCGAGAGCCCGGACTTCCCCGCGCTCGCGCAGGCCTACGGCGGCTTCGGCGAGCGGGTCGAGCGCACGGAGGACTTCGAGGCGCGCGTTCGAGCGTGCGCTCGCCTCCGGGAAGCCGGCTCTCCTCGAGCTTCCGGTCGACCCCGAGCGCATCAGCCCGAGGATCAAGCTGAGCGATCTGCAGAAGGCCGCGGGATGAAGCGCGAGGAGATCCGCGTCGAGGGCCAGGCCGAGCCGATCTCCCACTTCACCGACGCCGTCCGGGTCGGCGAACTGGTCTTCGTCTCCGGGATCGTCGCGGTGGACAGCGAGGGACGTCTCGTCGGAGGGGACGACGTCGTCGAGCAGGCGAGACAGGTCTTCCGGAACATGGGCGACGTCCTCGCGGCCGCCGGCTGCGGGTTCGCCGACGTCGTCAAGGTCACGGTCTTCCTGACAGATGTCGAAGACAGGCCGCGGATCAATCCCGTGCGGCAGGAGGTCTTCGGCGACGCACGACCGGCGAGCACTCTCGTCGAGGTGCCGCGCCTCGCCGTGGAAGGAGCAAGCGTCGAGATCGAGTGCGTCGCCGTCGTGCCCTCGTGAGCGGCGATCCCTGGAACGCGTTCATCACGCGCGTCGATCCCGGCGAGTCCGCACCCGGCCCGCTGTCCGGCCGGACCCTCGCCGTCAAGGATCTCTTCGACACCGCTGGCGTTCGCACGACCTACGGGTCGGGCATCTACAGCCGACCACGTTCCGACGCGGACGGCGATCGCCGCGCAGCGGCTGCTCGACGCCGGGGCGGTGCTCGTCGGCAAGACGAACCTCACGGAGTTCGCCTGGGGCGTGCTCGGGGACAACCAGTGGCACGGCATGTGCCACAACCCGACCCGCCCGGGTCTGACGACCGGCGGCTCCTCGAGCGGCTCGGGTGCTGCGCTCGCCGCCGGTCTCTGCGACCTCGCGCTGGGCACGGACACCGGCTGCTCGGTTCGGCTTCCCGTCCGCGGCGTGCGGCGTCGTCGGGACTGAAGTCGCAGTGGGGGCTCATCCCCACGGAGGGCGTTTTTCCGCTCTGCCCCACGCTCGACACCGTCGGACCGATGGCGCGGAGCGTCGAGGACGTCGCGTTGATGTGGTCGTTGCTCGCGGAGCGACCGGCGCCCGAACCGCGACTGGCAGGTCTCACGGTCGGCCTCCTGCGACAGCCGCCAGGAATCGGTGACGGTCGCGAGATCGAGACGAGCGACGCAGCGGAGGAGTGGGTCGCCGAGCTCGAAGCGGCTCGGCGCGCGCGTGGTCGAGGCGCGGGTACCGGAGCCGGAAGCGAACACCTGGCCGCAGTTCCAGCACGAGGCGCTGCAGTCGCACGCCGCGACCTTCCCGAGCCGCGCCGACGAGTACGGGGACGTCATGCGGAAGAAGCTCGAGGCGGCCCTACGGGCGACGCCGGAGGAGATCGAGGCCGCGTATCGCGCGATCGAGACGTGGCGGCGCTACGAGCCGGAGGTCGACCTCTACGTCAGCCCGTGCTACGCGATCGAGCTGCCGCCCGAGGACGCCGACGAGCTCGAGGTCCGCCTGCCTCTCACCTCGTTCCTGCGCTGGGTGAACCTCACGGGCTGGGCCGGGCTCGCGATCGGGAACATGCAGCTCGATCGCGCCTCGCGACGAGGTCGTCCTGGCGGCAGGGCTCGCCTGGGAGCGCCGCTAGCTGGGAGCGCGAGTAATCGATTATCGAGCGGCTCTGCGTTGAAACTGAATCCGCAGGTTGGTAGGTTCGCTCCGCCTGTGAGGGAGCGAGTCAGCGCCTGGGGCGTCTGGGGAACGGTGCCGCGGATAGCCGTGGCGGCGCTGGTCGTGTTCTCGTTCTTGTTCGTTCTGGTGATCGCGAATCCGCCGTCCGAGAGCGGCGTCGGGAACTGGCGCACGACCAACCGCGGCTCGGTGATCGACGATCCCGGCGCGTTCCTGGCGAACCTGCTCGACGCGGCGACCCTGGCCGGTTGGCTCTTCATCGTGGCCAGCGGCTTCTCGCTCATCTTCGGCCTGATGCGCGTGGTGAACATGGCCCACGGCGCCATGTATCTCCTGGGCGGCTACATCGCGTACGAGGTCCAGCAGCGGATGACCGCGGAAACGCCCGGCTTCATCCCCGGTGAGCTCGTCACCACCTGGGAGTGGCTGATACCGATGACGGTCGCGATGCTCTGCATCGGCGGCCTCGGACTCGTCATCCAACAAGGGTTCCTCCGCTGGACACAGGGACAGGATCTGCGACAGGCACTGATCACGATCGCGCTCTCCGTGATCATCGCCGACCAGATCATCGCCCACTTACCGCGATCGGGGGCATTCCAGACCGGCGGCGGCAGCCTTTCCACCGTCACATGGCCGGGCTGGACGGAACGTAGGGTCGATCTGCAGGTTGCAGGAGTGCAGTACTCCCTGACGCGACTGGCCATCCTCGCGCTCGGCATTGCCGTTGGAGTAGCCCTCTGGGTCTGGCTCCAACGAACACGAACGGGGATGGTCATCCGAGCCGGCGTGGACGACCGGCAGATGACCTCGGCACTCGGGATCAACATCCAGCGCACGTTTGCGATCGCGTTCATCGTCGGCTCCGCACTGGCGGCCATGGGCGGGACGGTCGGTGCCTCGCAGGGAGGCATCGCTTCGGGTCAGGACGGGTTGTGGCTCCTGTACTCGCTCGTCGTCGTGATCGTCGGCGGGATGGGCTCGCTCCTGGGCGCCGCCGTCGGCTCGCTGCTCGTCGCGTTCGTGCTCACGTTCTCCGCCTCATACCTGCCCTCGACGGGCGATCCGGCCGGCATCGAATGCTGCACGCAGTACTCGATCACCTTCACCTTCGTGCTGATTGCGCTCGTGCTCGCTTTCAGGCCGCAAGGTCTCCTAGGGAAAGCCGCATGAGTCGGCTTGCGTGGACTCCGAAGACTGTCGTCGAGCGGTCGGCAGGCGTAGTGGTGCTCCTACTCGTGCTGCTCGGGCCGGCGATCTTCAGCGGCTACTTCACGACGACGATCCTCACGCAGAGCTTCATCTTCGGAATCGCTGCGGCCAGCCTGATCTTCCTCTCAGCCTACGGCGGGATGATCTCGCTCGCCCAGACCGCGCTGATGGGGATCGCCGGATACGTGCTCGGGAACCTGGTCACGACAGGTGGGGTCGGGGGCGAGTCCAAGGGGCTCACTCTTGGATGGGACCCGACACTCGCCCTCGTGCTCGCGCTCGTCATCACGACTGTCGTCGGGCTGATCATGGGCGCGGTCGCGTCGCGCAGCGTCGGGATCTACTTCCTCATGCTCACTCTGACGTTCGGCGTCATCGCCAACTACTTCTTCGGTCAGGTGACCAAGCTGGGCGGCTTTTCACCGATCGCCAGCATCAACGTCTACACGCCCGGCTGGATCGGTGACATCGTCGGTCATCCGGACAAGCTCTACTACATCGCTCTCGGCGTCTCGGTCTTCGTCTACGCAGTCATCCGGTATCTGGTACGGACTCCGTTCGGCATCTCGCTCCAGGGGCAACGCGACGACCCTGTCCGTCTGGCTTCGCTGGGCTACAACATCGCCCTCCATCGCACGCTCGCATTTGGCTTCGCGGCATTCGTCGCGTCACTTGCGGGCGTCCTGTTCGTGTGGTGGGACGCCCAGATCTCGCCGCAGAACCTCGGTCTCGGCGCCACGATCGACCTGTTGATCATCGCGGTGATCGGCGGTCTCGGCCGCGTCGAGGGGGCATGGCTCGGCGCGTTCGCGTTCATCGTCATCAACAACTACGTTCGCGACATCCAGTTTCCGTTCGCGTCGGAGAAGGGTGTCCTGCCGTGGGTCGGGGGCAGCTTCAACACGGTGATCGGGGTCGTCTTTCTGCTGATCGTCCTGCTCTCGCCGGGCGGTCTGATGGGCATCTGGGATCGTGTATGGGATGCTGCGCGCCGGCGAGGCGGTCCGCCTCACGAGCAGTCCGAAGGCAACGAACCGGCGGCGGTTCCTTCGTCGTGACGAGGAGGTGGAACAGGCCGACGAGTTGGCGTAGGCTCACCCCGTGCTGAAAGGCAGGTTTCGGAACGTGCAGGCACCGAGAAGGAGGGTCACATGAAAGTAGGTAAGTGGAAGCTCCTGCTTCCGCTCGCGTTGCTCGCAATCGCTGCAACGATCGGAGCCTCGGGTGCTCTCGCCACATCGGCGCAGAGCAACCAGGTAAGGGTCGCGATCATGACCGACTGCAAGGGCGGTTTCGCGTTCGGCTACGAGTTCGACATCGGCGGGGCCCAGGCCGCGTTCGGGCAGTACGCGGGCGGTAGGCCCAAGAACAGGAAAAAGCCGTCGGCCGGTATGACCGGGATCAAGGCTGGCGGGAAGACCGTCAACATCGTCGGCTATGGGTGCGGCGACGACACGGCCGCGACAGCCATCAAGGAGACACGACGTCTCATGCAGCAGCTCAAGGCCGACGTGATGGTTGGTCCGCTCTCCGGTGACGAGGCGGTCGCGATCGCGAACTGGGCGAAGGCGAATCCCACGAAGACGATCATCGTCGGTACCGCGGGCTCGCAGGACCCGACGATGCAGATCGCGCCGAAGAACCTGTTCCGCTACTTCGGGGACGGGGCCCAGTGGAACGCGGGTGTCGGCGAGCTCGCGTACAAGAGGCTCGGTTGGCGGAACGCCGCGATCATCATGGACGACTACGCCTTCGGCTGGACGTCTGCGGCCGGCATGATCGCCGACTTCTGCGCAGTCGGGGGGAAGATCACGAAGCGCGTCTTCCCACCGTTGAACAACGCCGACTACGCGGCGTTCGTTCGGCAGCTGCCGCCGCCCGACCAGGTCGACGGCTACTTCTGGGCGGTCGGCGGAAACACGTCGGGCAGCCTGACGGCGTTCGAGCAGGCGTACGGCAAGCCCAACCCGAAGCAGTTCATCGGGAACCTCTTCTTCGGGTTCCTGGGGAACGACAAGGTTGTGGCTCCGAAGTTCGCCGGCTCCTACATCGGCGGCACGGGCACCGCTCCGGGCATCAACAAGCCGCAGATGGTGCAGTACCGGGGGATCATGAAGAAGTACTATGGAGCGTACGACGGCGGGAAAGGTCTGCCCGCGGATGATCTCTTCGTCGCCAACTACTTCACGTCGGCGAAGGCCCTGGTGGAAGGCCTGAACAAGTCGAATGGCGCGGTCGGTGCGGCGCTGCAGAAGGCACTGCCACGAAGCATCAAGGGTCCGTACGAGGTGTCTGACGGCGGCGTGCTCAAGCTCGACTCGAGAAGGCAGGCGATCCAGGATCAGTACCTGCTCCAGCTGGTCAAGAAGGCCGACGGCTCGGTCGGCCCGAATACGGTTGCCTACATCCCGAACGTCGACCAGTCGTTCGGTGGGCTGTTCAAGCCGTCGAGCCCGCCGCCGGGACGCTCTCAGCCAGCGTGCAAGAAGCTGAAGACGCCATGGCAGGGCAAGATCAAGGTGGTCAGGAACGGCGTGATCACGAACGCGACGCTCAAGTAGGTCGTTGAGCGAAGTAGCACAATCCCTGGAACACGCCGAGCCGGCCCTCCGCCTGCGGGGGGTCGGCCGGCGGTTCGGGGGTCTCCAGGCAGTGTCCGACGTCGATCTCGACGTCGGGCACGGGGAGCGTCGGGCGATTCTCGGCCCGAACGGTGCCGGGAAGACCACGCTCTTCAACGTCATCTCGGGCGATCTCCCCGCATCGAGCGGATCGGTGGAGATGCTCGACCGCGACGTCACCCGCTTCGCCGCGCGAAAGCGCGCGCGACTCGGGCTCGCGCGCACGTACCAGCAGTCCCGTCTCTTCTCGCGGGCTGTCCGTCGAGGACAGCATCTACCTCGCGATCCTCGGCGTCGGCCACGGCCATCTCCGGCCCGTCGTCCTGCCGCGGAAGGACAAGGCGATCCGCGAGCGGGCGGGCGCGGCTGCGCAGCGGGTCGCGATCGACCACAGGCTCGACACCGCGGTCGGTGACCTCTCACACGGCGAGCAGCGTCAGGTCGGGCTCGCCATGGCACTTGCCGCCGAGCCGAAGATCCTCATGCTCGACGAGCCGGCTGCTGGTCTCTCTCGCGGCGAGCGAAGACTCCTCACCGACCTGCTCCTCGCGCTCGATCCGGAGATCACGCTGATCTTGATCGAGCACGACATGGACGTCGCACTCGTCGTGGCCGAGCGCGTGACGATGATGCACGACGGCCGCGTGATCGTGGAGGGAACGCCCGCCGAGATCCGCGCGAACACGCTCGTTCACGATCTCTACCTCGGTCGCCATCACCACGCGCATGAGTGAGGTCCTCCTCGAGGTCGAGGGGCTCAACGCGTTCTACGGAAGCGCACACGTGCTCCAGAACGTCGCGCTCACCGTCGGCCAGGAGTCGGTCGCCGTCCTCGGGCGCAACGGCATGGGCAAGTCGACCCTCTGCGCCGCGATCATGGGTCTTACGCCGCCGCGTGTCGCGGGTTCCGTGCGTTTCAGAGGTGCGGAGCTCGTCGGAAAGCCGGCATACAAGATCGCGCGTGCGGGCATCGGATACGTCCCACAGGGACGCCGTCTCTTTCCGTCGCTCACGGTCGACGAGCACATGAAGATCGCATCGCGCACCAACGGCTCCGAGACGTGGACGATCGAGCGCGTATACGAGCTCTTTCCGAGGCTCGCCGAGCGGAAACGAAACGGCGGGGCCGAGCTCTCGGGCGGCGAGCAGCAGATGCTCGCGATCGGACGCGCGCTGCTAGGGAATCCTCGTCTCCTGATCATGGACGAGCCCTCCGAGGGGCTCGCCCCGGCCGTGATCGACACCCTGATCGAGACCGTCAAGACACTGGAGCAAGAGGGCCTCGCGATCCTCCTCATCGAGCAGAAGCTCGACGTCGCAACATCGATCGCCGAGCGTCAGCTCGTCATGGTCGGCGGAGAGATCGCGCTGGAGACGACGGCAGCAGAGCTCACGGGTGACGCAGAGATGCAACGGAGGTTCCTCGGCGTCGAGCCGGTTCAAGGCTAGGATCGTCGGCCGATGACGATCCGGCGTCTTTCAGGCGTGCTCGTCGCGATCGTCACGGTGATCGCCGGCGCGGGGTGTGGCGGAAGCGAGGAGGCGCGGCCGGATCTCGCCTTCGTGAGCACCAGGGACGGCGACTACGCGATCTTCGAGATGAACGCCGACGGTGGGGCGCAACACCGGCTCACGCCGCGCGAAGTAGACGCGTCGTCTCCCGCCAGGCTCTTCTTCCAGATCGAGCCCGCCTGGTCACCCGATGGTTCCAGGATCGCCTTCTCGAGCAGGCGCTCGGGGACGTTCGACCTCTACGTCATGAACGCGGACGGGACCGGGACGGAGCGGTTGACCTCGGGCGGAAAGAACGATTCCCGCCCGACCTGGTCTCCCAGCGGCACGAGCATCGCCTTCGCACGAGCAGGCGACATCTACGTCATGAACGCGGACGGCTCCGGTCCGCGGCGCGTCTCCGACCCGAGCGTGGAGGAGTCGGAGCCCGCCTGGTCTCCGGACGGCGCGTGGATCGCGTACGCCCGTCGGACTCCTGGCACACCGGTGCAGGAGATATGGCTCATGCGTCCGAACGGATCCGCCGGCCGCGCGCTGACCTCGGGTGGCGCGACGGCCTCCACGCCGGCCTGGTCGCCCGACAGCAAGCGCATCGTCTTCAGCTCCAACCAGGACGGCGAGGTCTTCGAGCTCTACACCGTTGGCATCGACGGCAAGGGGATGCGCAGCGTGACGCCGACCGCGGGAGACATGTTCGAGCCGGCTTGGTCTCCCGACGGGTCGAAGATCGCGTTCTCGGAGGGTGGCTCGATCTTCTCGGCCGAGCTCGGCGGAGGCGACGTCGAGAAGCTCACGGACAACGAGAACAACGACTCGAGCCCGGCCTGGAATCCCGTGCCACCTCCGGAGGACGAGTCCTGATGCAGGCGTTGCGCGTCCACGAAGGCGGTTCGCTCGTGTACGAGGAGGTTCCCGATCCCGAGCCGGGTCGTGGCGAGGTACTCGTCGAGCTGAAGACGATCGGACTCAATCGGCGTGACATCTTCGTCCGTAACGGGGCGTTCCCGTTTCCGCTCCCGCTGATCCCCGGCTCCGACGGCGCCGGAGTGCGCCGCGACACGGGCGAGGAGGTCGTGATCTACCCCGGCCTCGGGTGGGGCGCTCGCGAGGACGCTCCCGCTCCGGACTTCCAGATCCTCGGCGGGCCGCGGGACGGAACGTACGCGGAGCTCATCGCGCTTCCCGAAGAGAACCTGTTCCCCAAGCCCTCGGCTCTCTCGTGGGAAGAGGCGGCCGCGTTTCCGCTCGCCGCCGTCACCGCGTATCGCGCTCTCTTCTCTCGAGGAGGACTTCAGTCCGGTGAGACGGTCTTGATCCTCGGCGCGGGCAGCGGCGTCTCGACCTTCGCGGTTCAGCTAGCCGCGCAGGCAGGCGCACGCGTCGTCGTCACGTCGTCGTCCGACGAGAAGATCGAGCGAGCCAAGTCTCTCGGCGCGGCGGAGGGCGTCAACTACCGAACGACGGAGGACTGGCCGGCCGCGGTGCGCGAGCTCGGCCCGGTCGACCTCGCACTCGACTCGGTGGGCTCGACCTGGCAGCAATGCTCTCGACACCGTTCGCCGCGGAGGACGCGTCGTCGTCTTCGGAGGAACGGGCGGAACCGAGGTGACGCTTCAGGTGCGTCCGTTCTACTTCGGTCAGCAGTCGCTGTACGGCACGCAGCTCGGAAGCCCCCGGGAGTTCGAGTCGCTCTTGCGGATGCTCGAGGACGCAAGCTGGCGTCCGGTGATCGACTCGGTCAGTCCGCTGGCCGAGGCCGAGACGGCCCTGGCTCGAATGGAGTCCGGAGAGCATTTCGGCAAGCTCGTTCTGACGATCGACTGAAAGCGAGTGGACGGGGACGAGCGTCGCCGGCGCCCTCTTTACAGTGCCTGGCACTGCAAGGTGGACAATTCAGCGCCAACTCGCCCACAGGACTGGCGTCCGAGGTGGACTGGGCTAGAAGGTGCCGAAGCGCTCGTACGCTTCGAGCGGGGAGGAGCCCTCGCGCACGGCGATGCGGATCTCGCTCTCCGTCGCCGCCTTCTCCTCGGCCTCGGCGAGGACGCTGTCCGCGAGCGCACCGGGCACGACGACCACCCCGTCGTCGTCTCCGACCACCCAGTCGCCCGGCTCGATCCGAACGGTGCCGACCGTGATCGGGACCTGCGTCGCCTCGAGCTCCCAGCGCCAGGTGGAGTCCTCGGGCGTGATGTGACCGCAGAACACCGGGAAGTCCTCCTCGAGGATGAAACGCACGTCCCGACAGCCACCGTCCAGCACGCAACCGGCGACGCCACGTGCCTTCAACGACGTCACCGAGAGCTCGCCGAGATGGGCTGCCCGGTCCTGGTCGCAGGCGTACACGGCCACGCAGCCCGCCGGGACGTCACCGAGCATGGCGAGCACCTTCCGCAGCGCGACGTCGTACGACTCGGGGCGGGCAGACCGGCCCGACACGGTGAACGCAGGGCCCGCGAGACGCGTGCCCGGTCGAAGCGGCCGAATCGAAGGCGGGAGCGTCTGCTCGTGTAGACCGCGGGCGTCGAGGATGTCGGCGAGCGCGGCGGTGTAGATCCCGAGAAAGCGCTCTCTCACGGCTCTGGGACTCCGAGATCGGGAGGGCGGTCGGCGCCGCGTCCCTCGATGAGCTCCGGCGCCAGCTCGCTCACCAGACGCAGGACGAGCTCGGCTCGACGAACGCGCTCACGGCCCAGCTTCACCGCGAGATCCTCGAGGTGGAGCCCGGACGGGTAGATGTTCGGCGCGTTTCGGAGGCCGAGCTTCACGTACACGGGCGCGGCGGCGCGGATGATCTCCGGCACGTCGTAGTAGCGAACGAAGCCGCCCTGATCGTCCGGAACCTCGACGTACACGTCGAGCGGCGCAGAGCAGGCACCGCGGATCTCTCCGAGCTCCGCGGGCGACAGATCGGTCGCGACGTTGAGCGTGGTCGCGCCCAGCTCCTCCAGGGCTCGAGCCGTAGGCGGATTCGCACACGGAAGCAGCACGGAGGTCTTGAGGACGAGCGACGGGGGAAGGTCGCCGTCTCGCTTCAGCCGGCCGAGCGTCGCGAGAACACCGGTGTCGGCCACGAGAAAGGATCGAATCCCCAGAGCGACCCCTCGCCGCACCTCGGCAGACACGCCTCGATACCCGCCTGGCCGCGGGCGACGCCGCCGGCCGAGGCCGTCGCGAACGACTGCCCGCCGGTGTCCCAGGCGCCACGCGGCCCGAGGAACAGGGACACCTCGATCCCGTGCTCGGCGCCGAGCTCGGCCAGCTCGGCGATCTCCGCATCCGTCAGCAGCATCACGCCCGAGCCCTGGGAGACCCGCCGCACGGGCACGTCTCGCGCTGTCGCCTCCTCGAGGACCGCGCGAAACACCTTGGGCCCCTCGACCGAAGGGATCTCGATCCGATACCGGAGCCCGTCCGAGAAGCGCGCGTCGCTCACCGCGCTAGCTTCCCGCAGCGGCACGGTCGCCGCAACCTGGGCTAGGGCAGCGGAACTGCTGGAACCGGTGGAGCTTCGCTCGGCAGCGGCAGAGGCGGAACCGGCGGGAGCTCGGCGGCCGGCAGCGGGGGCACTGCGACCGGAGGCGACGGCAGCGGCGGAAGCTCGACCACGGGGAGCTGCGGCGGGTCGATCGGGAGCACGACTGGCAAGTCGACCGCGGGCTTGGTCGGTTCCGGATCCGGACGGGCTCCGTCCGCGCGCCGGCGCGGGAGCCGTCTTCTCCGGTCGTTCCGCAAGCGGCGACGCTCGTCGGCGTGACGGTGTTCGTCTCCGGGGCCGCTGGGGTGGACAGCGCATCGCGGGAGGATGCTCTCGAGCCGGCCCGCGCGCGCGACGCGTCGCCCGAAGGGGATGTGGCGCGCTGCGTGGGCGGCGCGGCCGCGCTCGACTCGATCGCCGACGGGTCGGTGCCTTGCGCCGGAGCCGATGGAGCCTGTCGAGTCGGCCAGGCTGCGCTCCACGACGACTCCTCCGGCTCCCACCCCGACCGCGATGACCGCGACCGAGGTGACTGCCGCCTTCGTGGAGACCCCGCCGAGAAGCGCCTTGAGGTGCGATCTGAGCTCGAACGCCAGCCACGCCAGGCCGGCGACCGGGCGGCCGGGCAGGGTCAGGGCCTGGGCGAACGAGTGCCGCGCTCGCGTCAAGAGCGCGTGGGTCGCCGTCGCGCTCAGCCCGAGCTCGCTGGCGATCTCGCGAGAAGGCACGCCCTGCCACTCGCGCAGGACCAGCGCGCGGCGCTGCCTCTCGGGCATCGACGCGAGCGCCTCTCTGAACCCCAGGAGCAGCTCTTCCTCGTCCTCTCCGGTCTGCGCGAGCGCAATCGTGTCGAGATCCACCTCGGGTGCGAGCGGACCTCGACGATCGACGGTGCGCCGCTCGGAGTGACAGACGTTCTTGGCGATCGTCGTGAGCCACGCCGACTCGCATTCCGGGACGACTCCGCGACGAAGTGCTCGCAGCGCATAGAGAAACGTCGTCTGGGTCGCGTCTTCGGCCTCGGCGCGAGACCGCAGCTGGTGGAGGCAGTAGCCGAACACCTGCTCGGAATGCTCGGAGAAGAGCCTGGTGGCTGCAGCCTCCGGATCCTGTGTCGCCGCAGAGCGATGAGTTCGAACCGCAATCGCTGACATCCAGTCACACAGATACCCCTTCCTGGTCGGTCCGATGTCCCCGAACGGGTGACAGGCCTGCCTCGGACGAGTGATCTTCGGCCGCTCACCGTTCGTTTCGGCGCTTGCCGGCTTCGTACGGGATGACCAGCTACTCCCCACGAAGGAGGCAAGAGATGGCAACCCAGTTCATGAGCAGAGCGGGCGAGCGTCCGGCTCGCGGCATGCTGACCCCCACTCGGGTCGGTCTCGCGGCGTGTGTTCTCGCGATCGCGCTCGCCCTGGTGAGCGGCGCCCGCGGTGACGTGGTCGGCGCTCCCCTCACGTTGGGCTCGATCACGATCGAGGACGGCACGGCCGTGCTCAGCGGCGCAGTCGACGACGTCGACGCGCTCCTCGAGGTCAACGGCGTGCCCGTCGACATCGACGACGCCGGAAACTTCCTCACGGTCGTGAGCCTCGATGGCAACGCGATCGTGCTCGAGCTGGCCGAGGACCTCGGCGAGACGACCACGATCAGGATTCCGATCGCGGCGCTGATCGAGAACGGCGGCGAAGGAATTCTCAACGACCTGCTCGACGCGGGCACCATCGATCGACGTGCCGGTCAACGGGTTCGAGGTCGTCGACGCGAACGGCCCGATCGTCAGCGGCAACGTCGTGAACGCCGACCTCCTGGGCGGCATGACGATCAACGGCGTCAACGTCCTCAACAGGCTCGGACCGAACGGCGGGTTCTCCATCGTTCTTCCGTGGGCGTCGTCGACTCCGCCGTCGCAGCAGGTGACGGTCGTCGTCGTGGATCGCCGCGGCGTGTCCCAGACGTCGACGTTCCGGACGTCGAGGATCTCGAGCACGATCAGGACCCGTGCCGGCATGAGCGTCTCCGCGGCAGGTGCGCGGGGCGTCGTGATCGCGAAGATCGGCTTCGACAAGAGGACGATGAAGTGGAGCAAGCGGCTCGGCGTGTCCGTAACCGTGAAGGACCGCCGTGGGCACCTCGTTCGCGGGGCGGCACTTCGCCTCACCGGCGCCCCCGCCCGCTACGTGACGAGTGGATCGATCCGCTCAGGCTTCACGAACCGGCTCGGCCAGGCGAAGTTCACGTATCGCCTGCATCCGAACGCGTTCGCAGCCTGCGGTTGCAAGCAGTTCGTCCTGACCGCCCGGGCGAGCACGCTCCGGGCGTGGACGAAGAAGAGCGCCACGACGCGCCTGCCGGCTCCCGCTCGCCGCTAGCTCCCCGACCCCACCCCCAGAGGACTACTGGCTCGCTGCGGCGGGCCAGTAGTCTGCTCGCTCTGTGAAGGTCCTCACCGTCGTCGGGAACCGACCGCAATTCATCAAGAGCGGCCCGCTGTCTTTCGCATTTCTCGTCGCCGGCGTAGAGGAGGTCGTCGTGCACACCGGACAGCACTACGACCGTGAGCTGTCAGAGGTCTTCATCGAGGAGCTCGGACTGCCGAGACCGAGCTACCGCCTCGAGCTGAAGACGGCGGACCCCGAGCGCATGGAGCCGGAGATCACGCGCGTCATCCGTCGCGAGGAGCCCGATCTCGTGCTCGTCTACGGCGACACGAACTCCACCCTCGCCGGCGCGCGCGCGTCGGCCGAGGCGTCGGTTCCGCTCGCGCACGTCGAGGCCGGGCTGCGCAGCGGCGACCTGGCGATGCCCGAGGAGCGTGCGCGCATCGAGGTCGACCGCCTGTCCTGGCTTCTCTTCTGCCCCGACGACCTCGCACGTGCGACCCTCGCCGAAGAAGGCGTCCTCGGCCAGGCGCACGTGGTCGGCGACGTGATGATGGAGGCGTGCCACCGCTTCGCGCCGATCGCGCGTGAGCGGTTCCCGATTCCGTTCGAACCCGGGAGCTACGTGGTGGCGACGGTGCACCGTGAGGCGAACGTCTTCCAGCCGCGCCTCGGCAACATCATGGAGGGGTTGAACCGGCTGCAGGAACGGGTCGTCTTCCCCGCCCATCCGCGCACGCGCGCCCAGCTCGAGAGCGAGGGCGTGCAGCTCGACGCCCACATCCATCTCACCGATCCGCTGAGCTACCTCGAGCTCGCCTCGCTCGCCTCCCAGGCCCGCGTCATCGCCACCGACTCCGGCGGCCTCCAGAAGGAGGCGTACTGGTACGAGGTCCCCTGCGTGACGCTGCGTCCCTCCACGGAATGGACGGCGACGGTCGAGGTGGGCGCGAACGTTCTCGTGGACGACGATCCTGACGCGATCGAGAAAGCCGTGGCCGCCGCGAGGATGCCGGAGGCGCGACCCCCCCTGTACGGAGACGGCCACGCCTCCGCCAGGATCGTGAGCATGCTGGTCGCTACGATGCCCGGCCGATGAAGCGGGACGTCGCCATCGTGGGCGCCGGGTACGTCGGCGTGCCGCTCGCATTCGCCTTCGCCGAGGTCGGCAAGAACGTCGTTCTCGTCGACATCGACTCCGAGCGGGTGGCGCGCCTGAACCGCGGCGAGAGCTACATCGAGGACATCCCGTCCGAGACGCTGCAACCGCACGTCGAGGCCGGACGGATCTCGGCCACCACCGACTACGACGAGCTCCGGGACGCCGACGCGATCCTGATTGCGCTCCCGACCCCCCTCTCGCGCCAGCGCGAGCCCGATCTCCGGATCCTCGTCTCGGCTGCGGAGGAGATCGCGAAGCGCCTGCGCCCGGGACACCTCGTCGTCCTCGAGTCGACCACGTATCCCGGCACCACGCGCGAGCAGGTCCTCCCCGTGCTCGAGGCCGGAAGCGGTCTGCGAGCCGGGAGCGACTTTCACCTCGCCTTCTCCCCCGAGCGGGTCGACCCTGGCCGCGAGGACTGGACGACGAAGACCGTGCCCAAGGTCGTAGGCGGCATCGACCAGGCATCCACGGATGCGGCGGCCGAGCTCTACGCAAGCGCGGTCGACGAGGTGCACCGTGTGTCCTCGCCCGAGGCGGCAGAGCTCACGAAGCTGCTCGAGAACATCTTCCGCTCGGTCAACATCGCACTCGTCAACGAGCTCGCGCAGCTCTGCGATCGAATGGGGATCGACGTCTGGGAGGTAGTGGAAGCGGCGGCGACGAAGCCTTTCGGCTTCATGTCCTTCAAGCCGGGCCCCGGCCTCGGCGGCCACTGCATCCCGGTCGACCCCTTCTACCTCACGTGGAAGGCCCGCGAGTACGGCTTCTACACGGAGTTCATCGAGCTCGCCGGGAAGGTGAACGAGTCGATGCCGTACTTCTGCCGCTCGGTCGTCTCCCAGGCGCTCAACCACTCGCTGCAGCTCTCGCTCTCGGGCTCGCGCATCCTCGTGCTCGGAGTGGCGTACAAGCCGAACATCTCGGACACGCGCGAGTCGCCCGCGGTCAAGCTCATCGCGTTGCTCAAGGCGGCGGGCGCCGACGTCTCCTACCACGATCCGCACGTCCCTCCTTTCGCGAGAACGGTGTCTCGATGACGTCGTCGCCGCTCGACGCGGCGTCCTACGACTGCGTGGTCGTGGTCACCGATCATGCGGGCATCGACTACGACCAGCTCGTGGAAGACTCGCGGCTCGTGGTCGACCTCCGCAACGCGACTGGCGCCAACGGGAAGGGCTCCGACAAGGTCTGGAAGCTGTGACGGTCCGCGTCGGGGTCGCCGGGCTCGGCCACTGGGGCCCGAACCTCGCCCGCAACTTCGCCGAGCTGGCCGAGCTCACGTGGCTCTGCGACTCGGATCCCGGCAAGAGCGAGGTCGCAGCGCGCTACCCGCGCGCGAGCTGGACTGCCAGCTTCGACGAGATGCTGGCCGACCCGGAGCTCGACGCCGTGATCGTGGCCACTCCCGTCCCGACCCACTTCGAGCTGGCGCGACGGGCGCTCGGCGCGGGCAAGCACGTCCTGGTCGAGAAGCCGCCCGCGATGATCGGCGCGGAGATGGACGAGCTCGTCACACTCGCGCAGGATCGCGACCTCGTCCTGATGCCCGGACACCTGCTCCTCTACCACCCGGGCGTCCGGCGCCTGAAGGAGATGATCGGGGCCGGGGAGCTCGGAGAGGTGCTCTGCGTCTACGGGAACCGTCAGAACCTGGGGATCATCAGGTCGAACGAGAACGCCCTCTGGTCGCTCGGAGTCCACGATCTCTCGGTGATCCTCCACCTGCTCGACGAGGATCCCGAGCAGGCGATCGCGCTGGGCCGCGACTTCCTGACCGACGGCGTCGAGGACGTCGTCTTCTGCTACCTGCGCTTCCCGTCCGGGAAGATCGCCCACATGCACCTGTCGTGGCTCGACCCGCACAAGATGCGGAAGATCACGGTCGTCGGCACGGAGAAGATGGTCGTCTTCGACGACATGGAGCTCGAGCGAAAGGTGACCGTGTACGAGAAGGCGCCGTGGCGGCCGTCCGACCGCTACGGAGAGTGGCAGACCAGGACAGGGGACATCTTCAGCCCGCGCATCTCCAGCGACGAGCCCCTCAAGCTCGAGTGCATGGAGTTCCTGCGCCTCGTCTCGGGCGAAGGCGACCGCGCGAAGGTCGCCCAGGACGGCGCCCGCGTCGTCCGCGCACTCGACCTCCTCACGACCTCGCTTCGTGGCGGCTGACGTCCATCCGAGCGCTCTCGTCTACCCGGGAACGGTGCTCGGGGACGGCGTCAAGGTGCTCGAGAACGCCGTCGTCGGCAAGCAACCGTCCCTCTCGCCGCGCTCGACCGCGAAGCGCGAGCCGTTGCCGCCTGCCGAGATCGGCGACGGGACGATCGTGTCGACGGGCGCGATCGTGTTCGCAGGGTCGCGCATCGGCGCCCGGGTGATCCTCGGCGACCAGTCGTGTGTTCGCGAGCGGGTGTACGGTCGGCGACGACGTCGTCCTCGGGCGCGGCTCCCTGGTGGAGAACGACACGACCATCGGCGCGATGACGCGGATCCAGGCGGAGGCGTACATCACCGCGTACTCGACGCTCGAGGAGCACGTCTTCATCGCCCCCTGCGTGGTGACGACGAACGACAACTTCATGGGGCGCACCGAGCGCCGACACGAGCTGATGAAGGGGCCGACGATCCGGCGCGGTGCCCGCGTCGGCGGCGGCGCGGTGCTCTGCCCGGGGATCGAGATCGGGGAGGAGGCGTTCGTCGGGGCGGGAGCGGTCGTGACGAAGGACGTCGCCGCACGGACGATCGTCGTCGGGAATCCAGCGCGGGTGCTACGCGACGTGCCCGAAGACGAGCTTCTCTAGGAGACCGCGGCAGCTCGCGCGAGCGACGCCCGCTGGAGCAGCCAGAAGGAAGCTTCCACCGCCGGCCCGATCAGGAGGGCGAAGGCGACGGTGCCGATGCCGACGGTTCCTCCGAGCGCGAAGCCGACCGCAAGCGCCGTCAGCTCGAGCACGCCCCGGACGATCCCGATCCGTATCCGCGTGCGCTCTGCACCGACGACCATCAACGAATCGCGTGGGCCGGCACCGAGGCCCGCGCCGAGGTAGATCGCAGTTCCGACTCCCATCAGAGCAATCCCGATCACGAGGAGGGCGATCCGGAGCCCGAGCCCGCGATCCGAGAGCGACGAGATCGCCTCGACGCCGGTCAGGAGCTGCACGAACGTGCCGACGAGAAGCGCGTTCGCGAGGGTGCCGATCCCCACCCGAGCGCCGAGCAGCCATGCAATCGCGAGCACCAGGACGCTGACTGCGATGTTCGCCTCGCCGAAAGAGAGCGCCGTGTGCTCGGCAAGTCCCTGATGCAGCACATCCCAGGGCGAGAGGCCGAGCTCCGACTCGAAGAGCGAGACGATCCCGGCGGCGAAGAGGAACAGGCCGACGACCAGCAGCGGAAGCCGCACGGCCAGCGGGCCGCGAAGGCGAGGAGGGACACGCACTCGCTCGAGGGTCGCTAGCCCTTGACGACGGTCAGGCGATAGCGGGTGAGGCCGGGGCTCGACATGCGCACCTGCACGTAGTACCACCCCGCCTTCGAGGCACGGTGCGAGAAGTACTCGCGGGCTGCGGGCCGCGCGGAGATGCGGGCGCGGAACCGGAGGCTGCGAACGTTTCCGATCGTGCGCGCCTGCGGGAGCCAGAGAGCGAGACTCAGATCCGCGGTGACGTCGGCGCCGGTCAGCCCCACGTAGGCTCGCTGGCCCTTCTCGAGCCGGATCGCGTAGACGTCGTCCTGGTCGTCCCAGAAGTCGACCACCGCGTTGATCTGGCGGTTCGACCCCGAGAGCTTGTACGCGCGCGAGCCCGCGTCGTCGTTGGCCTCGTAGCGATCGGCGAGCGGCAGCGGCTCGGCCAGCGCAGCGATGGCTGCCGCGACGTCCAAACGGCCGCGGCCGGAGTGCTCGTCGCGACCAGGGAGGCAGGCGGCGCAGCCGGTCGTCGCGTTGACGTCGACCGCCGTCCGCTCGAGGATCGCCGTCACCTGCTCGGGGCGGAGCAGTGGCCGAAGGCCGAGGAGGAGCGCGGCGGCGGCGGACACTTGCGGAGCGGCGAAGGAGGTCCCCTGCGCCTCGCGATACTCCTCCGGCCCGCAGCTCGAGTAGCCCTGCTCGGCACAGGCCGGGAAGCGCTCCGTCAGCGGTCGCGGGAAGATCGAGAGAATTCTGTCCCCGGGCGCGGCCAGGTCGTTGTACACCTTGTCGCGATTCGAGAACTTCGGAATACCGCCGGTCTCGCCGAGCGCGCTGACGCCGAGGACGTGCGGCAAGGCCGCGGGATAGCTCGCGTACGGCCACGGGCTCGAGGGCGCCTGGTCGGCGTTGCCCACGGCCGCGACCACGACGGCTCCGTTCGAGACGGCGTAGGCGACGGCGTCGGCTTCGAGCCGGGAGAAGCTGTCCCGGTCGGGATCCAGCGGATCGCGGATGCCGCCGAGGCTCAGATTGATCACCCGTGCCCCGCTTTCGACCGCCCAGCGGATCGCCTTCGCCTCCGCCTCGATCGAGATCGTCCGCGACGGCGTGACGACCTTCGCCACCAGCAGCTCGGCCGACGGCGCGAGACCCGCGATGCCGATGCCGTTTCCGACGCCCG
The DNA here is from genome assembly GCA_963850485.1 of uncultured Actinomycetes bacterium. GTDB lineage: Bacteria > Actinomycetota > Thermoleophilia > Gaiellales > Gaiellaceae > GMQP-bins7. The sequence continues at coordinate 29,943 of CAWKLR010000022.1, forward strand.
CGGCAATGAGACCCGCGACGAAGGTCCCATGGCCGAGCGTGTCGACCCCGGCAGAGCCACCGACGAAGCTCCGTGAGTCGAGGATCTTTCCGGCGAGCTCCGGGTGAGCGGCGTCCACCCCGGAGTCGATCACCGCAACCGGGATCCGCTCGAGAGCCGGAAGCGTCAGCCACGGCTCGTAGAAACGGCTGTGGGTCAGGTACCACTGGCGCGAGACGAGCGGGTCGGAGGGGGTAAAGGCGAGATGCCGCGAGCGCAACGGCTCGACATAGCGGATGCCTTCGATCCCGGCGAGCGAGGCGCTTTCCGGGAGATCGACGACGAGGGCCGGAATCGGGCGAAGCAGCTCCGGGCGGGATCCGGTCCTGCGCTCGATGGCCGCAGCGACCCTCCCCGCGTCCGCACCTCGCTGCAGGCCGACCGCAACACGACCGGCTTCGGCGACGGCAGGCATCGCGAGCACGGCTCCCAGGAGGACTGCGACGAAAAGGCCAGGGCGTCTCATCTCGATCACCCGCTCAGCACGAGCGCGGCCGTCACGGCTTCGGCGTACCCGCCGCTGGCGGTGATCCGGGCTCGGTACTCACCCGCTCGCAGTGCCTCGGCTCGAAACGCACCCGCGGAATCGACCGTCTTCCTCGTGACGCGCCTCCAGACGGAGCCCTCGCGACGCTCGAGGAAGACCGTCGCGCCCGAGAGCCGCGGCCGAACGGTCCCCGTCAAGGACAGAGGCTCGGCCCCGCGGGTCAGCTGCACGCGCGGAGCGACCTCGACCAGAACCGCCGGCGACGCGGCACCGTCGACCTCGATTCGATAGCGCAGCGTCCGTTCCGGCTTCACGACTGCGGAGGCAACTCCGCTCGTCTCGCGTTGGAACGGCCCGACCTCCGTCCAGCGCGATCCGTCAGGGGAGGCGCCGATCTTCGGCTCGGGCAGGCTCCGAGCGATGCCCGTCAGCCGGAGCGGCGACCCGAAGACGACGGTCTCGCGGGGCTGATCGAGGCGAAGGACGCCGATGGTGACCCAGGTCGAGCGGAGCCCGAGGCCGCTCCGAAGCAGGCTCGACGGCACGCTCGCCGAGCCCGCCTCCGTTTGGAGTGTGAGTGAGCGCAACCGGCCGGACGGCGTCGGAACGCCGACCGCGTCGAGGACGCGATCGTCGACCCCGAGCTTCGTCTGGAGCGTGCGAGCGCCGAACAGGAAGGGGCCCCACGTGTGGTGCGGCGACGCCTTGTCCCACGGGTCAGGACGCGAGAGGAGGTAGGGAACCGGGGTCCCGAACACATCGGCGGCGCTGGCGGTCTTCCCGCCCGAGGTCGAGAAGTAGAAGGTCGTGGCGAGCTTGCCCGCATAGAGGACGACCTGACCGGCCGTCGCGCGCACCGCCTCCGTCGTCTGCGGCTTCTCGCCCGCGACTCCGCGGTAGACCTGACTGCGAACATCCGAGTAGAGGTCGAAGGGCTTGCCCTTGACGACGTTCGCGAGCGCGTACGACCTCGCGGCGACGGCCTGCGCCTTCAGCGCCTCGCTCGGCCAGGTGTACGGCATCTCGTTCGCCACCACTCCGGAGAGGTACGAGTCGAGCGGGACGACGTTCACGACCCGGATGAAGTTTCCCTGCACTGCCAGCTCGAAGCTGCCGCGGTACTGGACACCGTCGAAGGCGAGCGGAGTGTCCTTCCCCGGGCGAATCACGAGCGGCGACGCAGCCTTTACGGGCCCGTCCTTCGTGGAGAGCTTGAGCTTGAACCTGAGAACGATCGCCCCGGGGGCAAGCTTGTAGGTCTCGCCGCGCGCGTCGACGGCGGTGAACGGCTTCGGGGACGAGATCGTCACTGCCGGCCTGGCCTCGGCGAGGAGCACCCGGACCTGCTTCGTCTGTGCCTGACCGAGCTCGGTCCCCGAGTAGTAGTGCGCGAGGATCTCCTTGTGCGTGTGGCCGGCGTTGGCCATGCCGTACGCGCCGTACTGGCTCATCCCCACACCGTGGCCCCAACCACGCCCGGACACGACGAAGATCGCCTCTCCGGCCATCGGCTCCGACTGGACAGGGTGCGCCCAGGCCGCACCCGCGGCGAGCGCGACGAGAACCGAGCAGACGGTCAAGAGGCGCACAGCGGTGGACCAGGCTAGCGACATAACGTAAATCGTTTGTATTTTCGGCTCGCAGGTCAGGCACTTGAGCCGCGAGCAGTCAGTCCTTCAGCGCCAGGCGGTTTCCTCGACCGGGGCGCGCTTCTTGAGCGGCTCCCACCACTCGCGGTTTTCCGCATACCAGGCGACCGTCTCGGCCAGGCCGTCGCGCCAGCCGTGCGTCGCCTCCCAGCCGAGCTCGCCGCGGATCTTCGTCGCATCGAGCAGGTAGCGGCGGTCGTGTCCCGGCCGGTCGGGGACGATCGACTTCAGCGTCCGAGGCTTCTCGGTCAGCTCCAGCACGAGGTCGGCGATCTCCTCGATCGTCGCCTCGATCCCCGAGCCCACGTTGTAGGTCTCGCCCTCGACCCCCTCGCGCAGCACGAGGTCGATCGCAGAGCAGTGGTCGAGGACGTGCAGCCACTCGCGCTTGTTCTGCGTCGATGCGTACATCGGCAACGGCTCGTCGTCCAGGGCATTGGTCGTGAAGAGGGGAATCACCTTCTCGGGGAACTGGAACGGCCCGTAGTTGTTCGAGCAGTTCGTGATCGTGATCGGCAGGCCGAAGGTCTCGAAGTAGGCGCGCACGGCGTGATCCGCTCCGGCCTTGGACGCGTTGTAGGGCGTGCGCGGTCGGTACGGGGAGTCCTCGGTGAAGACGTCGTCCGTCTCCAGCGCGAGATCGCCGTAGACCTCGCAGGTCGAGACGTGGTGAAACCTCGCTGCCCCCGCGGCCCGAGCGGCCTCGAGAAGCGTCTGCGTGCCGAGCACGTTCGTCTTGAAGAACCGCGTCGGGTCGACGACGGCAAGGCTGTTGTGCGACTCGGCCGCGAAGTTGACGACGGTGTCGATCCGCTCCTCGCGAAGGGTCTTCTCGGCGAGCTCTCCGTCGCAGATGTCTCCCTGCACGAAGACGATCCGGTCCTCGACGGGCGCGAGGCTCTCCCGGTTTCCGGCGTAGGTCAGCAGGTCGTAGGCGACGACATGGTCGTCCGGATGTTGCTCGAGCCAGTAGTGGACGAAGTTCGAGCCGATGAAGCCCGCCGCGCCGGTGACGAGAAGTCGCATCGCGGAAAGGCTACCCCTGCCAAGTAACAGTCTGTTACTTGGCCTCGCTCGCCTCGTCCTGTGAGCGGAGCTCGGTAAGGCATGCGCGCAGGCCGTCGCGCCAGTGCGGAAGAACGGGCGCGCCTGCCCGCTCGCTGCGCAGGATCGCGTGTGCGGGACGGGGCGCGGGTCGCCCCAGCTCCTCGGTCGAGATCCTCCGTACGCGGCAGTCCAGCCCGGCCTCCGCGAAGATCGCCTCGGCAAGCTCGGCCCACGTGCAGTCGCCCGCCGCTGCGACATGCCAGATCCCCTTGGGCCGGTCGTCATCGACGAGCTGGCGCACGCCGAGCGCCAGATGCCCAACGAAGGTCGGACAACCACGCTGGTCGTCGACCACGGCGACCTCGTCGCGTTCGCCGCCGAGCCGGAGCATGGTTCGCACGAAGTTATGGCCGGTCGGTCCGAAGAGCCATGAGCTCCGCACGATCCAGGCATCTGAACCGGCCGCAGCCTCGCCATGCAGCTTGCTGCGCCCGTACGCGGAGAGCGGATTGGCTCCGTCGGATTCGACGTACGGCTCGCCTTTGCGACCGTCGAAGACGTAATCGGAGGAGAACGCCACCAGTGGGGCGCCGAGCGCGGCGGCATTCGCCGTTCCGCCCACGTTCGCCGCAGCCGCGCCCTGCGGATCCGCCTCCGCGCCGTCCACGTCGGTCCAGGCCGCCGTGTGCAGGACGAGGTCGAGCTCGCCTTGTAACAGTCTGTTACTTGGCGGGCTCGTGATGTCCCATCCCTCGCGGGCGAGCGCGACGAGGTCGTCGTCCGCGAACACGTCCTGGAGCGCGCGGCCGAGCTGGCCGCCGGCGCCCGTGATCAGGACGCGACGGCGGCGTCCCGCGCGGACAGCGTCGGTGTGCTCGTGCTCCATAGGCCTACGACGCGCGGGTCGTTCCAGGGAATCGTCTGTTCATCGGGGTCCGCAGGGTCGTACTCGGCGGTCACGTGGTAGCAGAAGAGGATGTCTGTCAGCGCCTCGAAACCGTGGCCGTGGTAGCCGGGGATGTAGAGCGCGACCCGATTGTCGTCGCCGATGTCCTCCGTGTACGTCTCGCCTGTCCCGCGATCGAGCACGACGACGCGGGCCATCCCCTGCAGGCAGGCGAACAGGTCGTCTTGACCTCGCTCGTGAAAGTGGAGCCCGCGGACCACCCCCGAGCGCGAGAAAGACACGTTCGTCTGCGTCATGCGCGCGGGGAGCGCGCCATCGCGGCGAAGCTCGCAGAACCAGCCGCGTTCGTCCTCGTGCACCTGGAGCGGAATCCGTTGCAGCCCTTCGATCACTTGTTGGCTCCCGTCTCGTCGATCCGGCGGCCGATCTCGGCCAGGTGCTGCCAGTGCTTGCCCGCGTCCTCCCACCAGCCCTCCACCTCGCGTGCCTCGAGCCGCCCCTCGGACGCGTAGTGGCGGTTCACGTCCGTGATCTCGAGCTCGCCGCGACTCGACGGCTCGAGCCTCGCGATGACGTCGAACACGTCGGGGGGATAGCAGTAGAGGCCGACCACGGCGTGGGAAGACGGCGGCGAGTCGAAACGCAGGTCTACGACGCCCGCCTTCTCGACGATGTCTGCGACGGTGCCGTCGGCGCCATAGAGAACGACCCCGAAGTTCTCGGGATCCGCGACGTCCTTGACGAAGATGCGTGCGCTCTTACCGTCCTCCGCCCACTCCCCGAGCGCCTCCGACTGCGCGTTCTCGAAGATGTTGTCGCCGAGCACGACCACGAGCGGAGCGCCGGCTGCAAAGTCGCGCGCCATGCCGACGACCTGCGCGATCCCGCCGGGCTCCGTCTGCACCTTGTAGGTGAGGTCGACCTCGAGGATCGGGTCACCACCCCCACGAGGCGCCAGCCGGCCGTCGCCGAGGAGATCGATCATCTGCCCCGCGTGGCCCTTTCCCGTCACGAGAAGAACGTCACGGATACCCGCCAGCTGGAGCAGCTGGAGCGGGTAGTAGATCATCGGCCAGCTCCCGACCGGAAGCAGGTGCTTGTTGGAGACCCGCGTCAGCTCGCCGAGACGCGTGGCCTCGCCACCCGCGCAGATGAGACCCTTCGGCTGCACGCGGAGATGCTAACCGCGAGCTAGATGGTTGATCGATAATTGACGCGCAGCCGGGGGCGGTCACGACCAAGCCGGGCGACGCACTCACTCGTCGTGCAGGCTGGTAAGCCTGGACGGCGAGGGAGGGTGGCGATCCGGCGCCGTGTCGTGGCCGTCATCTGGCCCGCCGTGAATTGTCGATCAACCATCTAGTCCCCACTCGCTGCCGCGGGCGCATTGTGTGCCCGGTGTGCGCCGAGCGGTGACGGCTCGACGCGGACTACGCGAGCCAAGCCGTCCGGTAGCCACCAGTTCCACTTCCCGAAGAGCGTCATCGCGCTCGGCACTAGCAGCGCGCGCACGATGGTGACGTCGATCAGGATCGCTGCAGCCAGGCCGAACCCGAACTGTTGCAGTCCGACGATCGAGCCCGCGATGAGCCCCATGAAGGCGGCGAACATGATCAGACCGGCTGCAGTGACCAGGCGCCCCGTCTTGGTCAGCCCGAGCACGACCGCCTCCTCGTTCGTCGCCCCGTTGTCCCACTCTTCGCGCATCCGGGAGACGAGGAAGACCTCGTAGTCCATCGAGAGGCCAAAGAGCATGGCGAAGAGCATGACCGGGACCCACGCCTCGATCTGGTCGAAGCCGATCAGGCCGATCCACTCGCCCGCGCCCCACTTGAAGACGATCACGAGCAGCCCGTACGCGGCGCCGATGGAGAGCAGGTTCAGGATGATCGCCTTCAGCGGCAGCACGATCGAGCGAAATGCCCGCATCAGCAGGAAGAAGGTCGCGATGAGCACCGCCAGCACGAGCCACGGGAACCAGCTGTACGTCAGGTCGATGAAGTCCTTGCCCGCGGGCGGCCCGCCGCCGGCGTACACGACCGCGGTCTCGGGAAAGCCGGCGCCGGGGATGATCTCGCCGCGCAGCCGGCTCACGAACTCGAGGCTCGCCGGGTCGCCGTAGTCGTTCGCACCCACGACCTCGACGTTCAGAAAGCGACCGGTTGTATCGACGTACTGCGGTGTCTGCTCGAATCGGATCGCAGCCACCTCCGGGTCCGCTTCGAGCAGACGGCCGAGCTCTCTGAGAGCCTGCCCGACGGCCGGGTCTCGCGCGCCTCCTGGGCTCCCGGTATCGATCACGATCGCGCTCGGCGCGGTCGCTCCTGCGCCGACGGCGTCGTCCACGATCTCCAATCCCCGTACCGCCTCGAGATCGCGCGGAATGCCCTCGTTCGACCCGGGGCCGAGCTCGAGGGCGAGGACGGGCAGGGTGAGCAGGACGAGAAACGCGGTGGTCGCTCCTGCCACGAGCTTCGCGTGGCGCATGATGAAGCGGGAGAGCACCGCCCAGAAGCCGCTTTCGGGGTCGGCTCGCTGCTCGAGCCAGCGCTTCGGCAGCAGGCGCACGCGATCGAGCGGCTTCCCCACGAGCGAGAGGACGGCCGGGAGGAACGTCACCGCCGCGAGCACCGAGACGGCCGGGATGACCAGCCCGCCGACGCCGAAACCGCGAATGAAGGGAAGCGGCATGAACAAGAGGAGCGCGAGCCCGAGCGCCACTGCGGTGCCGCTGAACACCACCGCTCGCCCGGCGGTCAGCATCGTCGTCACGAGCGCCTCGTCACGCGGCGACCCACGGCGAAGCTCCTCGCGGTAGCGGTACACGATCAGAAGGGAGTAGTCGATCGCGATTCCGAGCCCGATCAGCGTGACGAGGTTCGTCAGGTACGTCGTCAGCTCCATGAAGTTGGCGAAGACCCAGATGATTCCGAGCGTCGTCGGGATCGTCACGATCGTGAACGCGAACGGGAGCAGGAACGCAAGAGTTCCGAAGGTGAAGACGAGTATCAGGAGCGCGATCGGAACCGCGATCAGCTCGCCCTGGAGCAGATCCTCCGCGAACACCGGGTCGAGGTCGTGCTCGATCGCCGCCTGGCCGGTGAGATAGACCTCCGCGCCCTCGATCGTCCCCAGCGCCGCGCGCATCTCGTCCGTTCGCCCCTTGGAGTCGGCCGGCTCGAGGTTGGAGACGATCTGCGCGACGACGACGTCGTCCGAGACGGCCGCCACCGACACGAGCCGCCCGGTGGGAAGCTCGGCAGCGGCCCGCTCCGCCGCAGTCCGTGATCAGGCACCAACGACTCCGCGTTTCCCTCGCCCCGGACGACGACCGTGAAGGCGCCCGTCGTACGCTGGCCGAACTGCTCTTCGAGGATGCGCTCCGCGCGGTGCGTGTCGGTGCCAGGCAGCGTGAAACGGTTGGTCAGAAGGTCGGCGAGCTGCGTGGAGGCGAGACCGCAGACGGAGAACACGATCGCCCACGCGGCCAGCACGAGCCAGCGGTGGCGGAGCACGAACCGGGTCAGGCTGGCCATGGCGGGGTGACTATTCGTCCGAACGCGCGCGCCTCGCTCGCCATTCCGCCCGAGCGGCTTCCTTACGCCTTCGAACACCGGGTACCGCGCGCACCGCGGCGATCCAGACGTATGCGATCGTGGCGAGAATTCCCGCCAGGATGGTTAGCAATCGCTTCGGGTGGAGAAGAAGAGAGAGGATCCCCCGCACCCGGGCGATCCTAGACGACATACTTCACGACCTAGTCGAAGAAAGGTGGTACCTCGCATGGCGAGAACCAAAGATCGAGCGGAGGCCGTGCGCCCATACGTCAAGCGCGCGATGGAGGATCCGGAGCTGCGCGATGACCTCATGGCGGCGTTCGCAGCCGCGCGCGAGCTCTACGGGAACGTCTCGAAGGGCGACGGCGTGAAAGGCAAGGCACAGAAGATCTCCTCGAAGAGCTTCCAGAAGGAGCTCAACGAGCTCGTCGAGGGTCTGACCGACGCGTCGGATCGCATCAAGGGCGAGAAGAAGGGCCACAAGGCGCGCAACGTTGCGATGCTGACTGGCGTGATCATCGGGATGCTCTACAACCCGTGGACCGGCCAGGCGACGCGCGACTGGATCATGGAGCGCATCTCGGGCGGGAACGGTGACGGCTTCGAAGAGTTCGGTGACGGATTCGGGACCGAGTCGGACATCGCGCCCGGCAACGGCAGCGAGCCGGTCGAAGAGCTGAAGTCGTAACCCGTCGCTAGCGCGTTCGGGCATCTTGCGCGACCGGGATCCGCGTGAGCGGATTCCGGTCTTGCGCCGCCCCCGTCAGTCCCGCGGGCGTGTGAGCGCACGCTCCAGCGCGCCGGGTACGAGCCCGCTGGTCGACGCTATGTCGTCGGCCTGCAGCAAGACGGCCCCGGGCGGCGGCAGCGCAGCACCGCCAGGGCCTCGGGGAATGAAGATCCGCCCGGCCGCGAAGGAGATGTCCTCGGCACGCCGCCAGGCGACGAGGATCGGGTACGGAGCCACGACGCCGTCGTAGCCGAGCCCGCTCATCGCCGCGGGGTGGATCTCGAAGTGGAGATGCGGCGACCCACCTTCGGCGTCGCCGGTGTCACCCACGAAACCGATGACGTCTCCCGCCTGCACGCGTGTTCCCTCGACCGCGAGCGGCGAGTACGCCGAGAGGTGAGCGTAGTAGAACTCGTTTCCGAGATCGTCCCGCAGCCAAAGCCGGTAACCCCCGAGCTTGATGAAGCCGACCGTATGGATGACGCCGTCGGCGACCGCGAGAAGAGGCGCGCCTTCGCGGGCGAAAATGTCTTCTCCGTGATGCCAGCCCCCGGGGATCCCCGCTCGCGGAGCGCCGAAGCTGTCCCCGAACGAGGCGGTGCCGAAGATGGGGAACACGTAGCCGCCGGCCGAGAGCCGCCCCGACACCTCGGGTGACGCGAGAACGGGGCCGCCCGGGACGGCTCCGGCAGTGTCGGGCTCGGGGGCGCTCGGGAGGGAGGGTCGGACCGGAGGGGCAGGACGGGGCGTCGGCTGGCCCGGCGGACGAGGCCGGGTCGGGACCTGAGCCACAGCGATGGCCTGCGCGCTGCCGATGAGAATCTCGCTGCCGGCCGGAAGCCCTCCGTGCGCCGCGGTCAGCGCCACACGGAGCGCGGCGACGTTCCCCTGCGCGCCGGGTGGGCCCGCGCGACGACTGCCGCTCTGAACGAAGAGGACCGAGACGACACCCCACTCGGCGAGCGAGGCCGTCGAGCCCGGTGTCGCGGCGAGGTCCTGCCCGAGTGCACGCAGCCCGAGCACCGCGGATGCAGACACGTCAGCGCCGGCCGACCGCTGACTGGCTCCGGCCGTGGTCGAAGCGGCCACCTGGGCCGCGGTGAGCTCGCCGCCGAAGAGCGTGAGCCCGACCACCTCGGCGACGGCTTGCGCGGTGGCCGCCTCCCCCGTCTGCGCCGATACCAGCGCGCGAGAGCGCCCGAGGCTGACGATCGAGCCGTCGTCCGGGAACTGGAACGACTGCACGTCAGCGCTCAGGTTCGTGGGCCACGTGAGCTCGCCGAGCGACACCGTTTCCTCGCCGGGAATGGTGATCCGTACGAGCACCGCATTCGCGCCCGTGCTCGAGCCTTGTGGCGGCGGAGCGGCGCCCGCGAGGGCGGCGCTGACGGCAAGTACCGCGCCGGCGAGGACGACGACACGGATCACGACGAATCAGGGTAGCGGGGTCGAGCCCGCGCAGCACGCCAGGCGAGCTGAACGGCGACCGCGAAGAGCAGCGTGGCAAAGAGCCTTCTCAGGGTGGTCTCCGAAAGCGAGGTCGCGATCCTGGCCCCGAACTCCACCCCGAGCACCGAAGCCGCTCCGACGACGAGAGCGGTTCTCGGGCGGAAGTTCCCGTAGCGACGCTGGTTCGCCGCGCCGACGGCAACCGTCGGCAGGATCGCCAGCAGCGATGTCGCCTGCGCTTCGATCTGCCCGAGCCCGAGCGCGACGAGCGTCGGCACGAAGAGGATTCCTCCTCCGACTCCGAAGAGGCCGGACATCACGCCCGCGGCCAGGCCGAGGACGAGTCCGAGAACGATCGTGGACGTCGTCACGAGACCAGGAGCCAGACGCCGACCCCGGTGAGGAGCATGGCGAAGCCATAGGTGAGATGCTGCGTCGTGATCCGCTGCTGCAGCATCGTCCCGAGGAAGGCGCCGGCGGCGGCCGGGAGCCCGACGAGCGCCGCATACTCGAAGTTCACTTCCCCGCGGTAGGCGAAGGCGATCACTCCCGCCAGGGCCGTGATCCCGATCGCTCCGAGCGACGTCGCCGTGGCGGCCCGCTCCGGAACATGCGCGAAGAGGATCAGCAGCGGAACCGCGATCAGCCCGCCACCGACGCCGAAGAGGGCGGAGAACACTCCCGCCACGATCCCGATGGCGATCAGGCGCACGGCTCGTATCCTAGGGAGGGGTGAAGATCATCCTCCGCCGCGGTACGGCGATCGCGCTCTTCGTGGGCGCGATCGGCGTCGGCGCGCTCTCTGGCGGAGGGTGCGGAGGCAAAGCCGGCGCAGGAGTACGTCGTTCGCGCAGACCCTCGCCTCTGCCCGTCACCGCTCTGCGGCGGATACTGGGTCGCGCTCGCGAACAAGGCGCGCACGAGGTGTCCCGACAGGAAGTACCGGCCGCGCTGCTACGTCGCGTCGGCGTGGCCGGCGAGCCGCACGATCCAGGACGGCGCGTTGGTGCAGGGCGGAATCGCAGCCGGTGACGTGCCGGGATTCGAACACCTCGGCACGCTCATCGCGACCGACGTCCGCAATCCCGTCGGCGCGGTCGCGTCCGGCTCGTTCTACCGCCTGCGCGACATCGGCGTGCGGTGCGTTCGCGAGCCGTGCTTCTCCATCCGCGCCTTCCGGCTCAACACTCGCCGGCACGACGATGGTCTCCGGACTCGATCTGAAGAGCGTAGAGCTCTCGGAGGGGCAGGAATGCGGGCTGCGACATCGGCACTCGTCGGCGACGGTCTCTTCGCGTCCGGCCGCACCGTCTCGGGCGCCGAGGGCGGTCGCGTCTTCCGCGCCTCACGGATCTACCTCAGAGGACGGCAGCCTCCCGGTTGAGCACGTCCCAGGCGAGGCGCACGTCGTCCTCCGTCGTCCCGAAGTTCCCGATCGCGAGCCGGAGCGCGTAGCGACCGCCGAGGCGCGCGTGCGAGAGGAACACCTCGCCGGACGCGTTCACCCGCTCGAGCAGGCGCTCGTTGTCCTCATCGGTTCCCTCGCGACGGAAGCACACGAGCGAGAAGTGCCTCGGCGCCACGACCTCCCATCCCGGCTCGTCGCGAACCCACCCCTCGAAGAGCGCCGCCAGCCGCACGTGCTCGCGTATCCGCTGCTGGAGACCCGTGCGGCCGAAGCAGCGGAGCACGGCCCAGAGCTTGAGCGCTCTGAACCGGCGGCCGAGCGGGATCGAGAGCTCGCTCAGGTTCACCGCGTCGTCGGGAGACTGGAGGAACTCGGGAACGAGGCTGAACGTTCGCCGGAAGTCCTCCGGACGGCGCGTCCAGAGCGCCGAGCAGTCCATCGGTACTCCGAGCCACTTGTGTGGATTCACGCCGATCGAATCCGCGCGCTCCCAGCCTGCGAAGAGCGGGCGGAGCTCGGGGCAGACCGCCGCCGAACCGGCGTAGGCCGCATCCACGTGCAGCCACACGCCGGCTGCCTCGCACGCGTCGGCGATCGCGGGAACGGGGTCGATCGCGGCGGCGCCGGTCGTCCCGATGGTCGCGATGACCGCGCAGGCGTCGTCGAGCTCGAGCAGCTCGGGCCTGAGCCGGAACTCGTCATCGACCGGGACCTTGCGCAGCTCGAGCTCGAGCAGCTTCGCGGCCTTGTCGGCGACCGAGTGAGCATGCTCGGAGCAGAGCACGACCCGCCGGCCCGGTCGCAGCGCCCGCGCTACGGCAAGCGCCGAGAGGACTCCGGTCGAGGCCGTGTCCTCGATGTGCCCGTGGAAGTCCGAGGGCAGGCCGAGCAGCTGAGCGAGCCAGTCGAGCGTCACCTCCTCGAGCTCCTGGAGCGCAGGAGACGTGCGCCAGAGGATCCCGACCTGGTTGAGCCCGGCGACCAGGAGCTCGGCGAGGACACCGGGCTCCGATGCGGTCGTGGCGAAGTACGCGAAGAAGCGCGGGCTCTGCCAGTGCGTCAGCCCCGGCAGGAGCACGTCGTCTAGGTCGCGGAGCACCGACTCGAACGGCTCGGGCTCGTCCGGTGGCGACGAAGGGAGCGCTGCGCGAATGTCTCCGGGCTCGACCTCGGAGAGAACGGGAAGCTCGCCCACGCGCTCGAGGTAGGACGCGACCCACTCGACCGCAGCGGCTCCGTCCTCGCGAAACGGGCTCATGACGCCCGCGATCGACGGGGAGGATGCCGCCCCAGAGCTCGCGCTCATCGCCGAAGCTTCTGGATCTGTGCCCACGTGCGCGAGTTCAACACCTGCTCCTTCGTGAGCCACGCGCGTCGCGCAAGCCCGATGCCGAACTCGGCGTAACCGAGCGCGATCGTCGAGTGGGCATCGGTCGTAACGGGGATTCGAACACCAGCCTCGCCGGCGAGCCGCGCGTGCGTGTCGCGCAGGTCCAGCCGGTCGGGCTGGGAGTTGATCTCGAGCGCGGTTCCCGTCTCCGCGGCCCGCACGACGACCCGTTCGATATCGACGTCAGCTCCGGTCCGTTTCAGGATCCGTCTGCCGGTGAGGTGTCCGATGCAGTCGACGTGTGGGATTGTCGATCGCGCCCAGGATGCGCTCGGTCGGGCTGCGCTCGAACGCGGTATGCATCGAGGCTACGACCCAGTCGAGCTCCGCGAGCACCTCGTCGTCAACATCGAGCGAGCCGTCCGCGCGGATGTTGACCTCGACTCCGCGCAGGATCCGGAACGGTTTCACGCGCTCGTTGACGGCTTCGATCTCCCGCCACTGCGCCTCCATCCGCCCTTCGCGCAGGTAGTGCGAGTGATCGGTCAGGCAGAGGAACCTGTAACCGCGGCTCTTGGACTCCGTCGCCATCTCCTCGATCGAGTTCTTGCCGTCGGAGGACCAGGTCGAATGGCAATGCATCTCGCCGCGGAGGTCGGAGAGCTCCACGAGCTTCGGTAGCTCATCCGAGCGGGCAGCCCCTAGCTCGCCGTCGTTCTCGCGCAGCTCCGGAGGAATGAAGGCGTAGCCGAGATAGGCGTATAGCTCCTCCTCGGTGGCGTGCGTCACGACCTCGCCGGTTTCCACGACCGTGACCCCGTACTCGGAGATGGAGAGACCGCGCCGCTGCGCCTCCTCGCGCAGGGCGACGTTGTGGTCCTTCGAGCCCGAGAAGTGCTGGAGCACGTTGCCGTAGCACTCCGGCGGCACGACGCGGAGATCGAAGCGCAGCTCGTCGTGACCGACCACGGTCGCCTTGGTAGGCCCGCGCGCGGCGACATCCCGCACCCAGTTGCCCTGGCAGAACGCGGCGATCAGCGCTTGGGTGTCGGACGAGGTCGCGATCAGATCGAGATCGCGCACGGTCTCCCGCCGACGACGGGCACTGCCGGCCTCCGAGACCGCGATGGCTGCGGGGTGTGCCTCGAGCTCCTCCACCACGCGGCGAACGGCCGGCAGCCCGGCGCCGAGCAGTCGCCGCGGCTCCGCCTCTTCTCCCACGCCCGCCTCGAGCGCGTTCAGGATCTTCTCCTCGCTCTTCTGCCCGAGCCCTGAGAGGTCGCGAAGCCTCCCGTCCTCGGCCGCGGTCTTCAGGCTCTCGAGCGTGGTGACTCCGAGCTCGGTCCAGATCCGGGCGGCCGTCTTCGGGCCGACGCCGGGCAGCCGCAGGAAGTCGACCACGCCCACGGGGACGCGCTCGCGTCGCCGCGTGAGCGCATGCATCTCCCCGTCGTTGACGATCTCGACGACCTTCTGCTCGATCGTCTTGCCGATTCCGGGCAGCTCGGTCGCGCGACCCGCGAGCGCCAGCTCGGCGACCGGCGACGGCGTCTCCCGGATACGCGTTGCCGCGCGGCGGTAGGCGATGACCTTGAACGACTCCTCCGCCAAGATCTCCGAGATGTCTGCGAGCAGGTCGAGCTGATCGGCGACCTCCGCGTTCCGGGGCAACGTCTGGGCCATGCGGCGATGATACGGCGATGCCTCGAGCGGTCGTCTGCCTCCCCACATACAACGAGCGCGAGAATCTGGAGGCAATGCTGCGGGCGCTCGAGAGAAGTCTTGGACACCACGCGCGACGGCGTTCTCGTGATCGACGACGGCTCGCCGGACGGAACCGGCGAGATCGCGGATCGCCTCGCGGAGGAGCTGCCCTGGGTCTCGGTGCTGCATCGTGAGCAGAAGCAGGGAATCGGGCCTGCGTACATCGCAGGCTTCCGTCAGCTGCTCGCAGGCGACACGGAGCTCGTGCTCGAGATGGACTGCGACTTCTCGCACGACCCGGGCGACGTCCCGCGGCTGATCGCTGCCGCCGGTGACGCCGACCTGGTGCTCGGCTCGCGGTATGTCGCGGGGGGAGGAACGGAGAACTGGGGGCTCATCCGACGCGTCGATCTCGCGAGGCGGCTGCATCTATGCGCAGGTGCTCCTGGGAGTGCGCGTGCGGGACCTGACGGGCGGCTTCAAGTGCTTCCGCCGGGCGACGCTGGAGGCGATCGACCTGGACGCGCTCTCCGCGCACGGCTATGCGTTCCAGATCGAGACGACGTACCGCGTGCTCCGGAAGGGGCTGCGCGTGCAGGAAGTCCCGATCCGCTTCACCGAACGTCGGGCAGGTGCCTCGAAGATGACCGGCTCGATCGTGGCCGAGGCGATCTGGAAGGTGCCGCTGCTCCGGCTGCGGGCACTCCTCGGACGGTTGTAGGCGTCACGTGGTTGGGGTCAGGCTTCAGCCTGACCCCGGTGTTAGGTGTTCGCACTCGAGACCTCGAGGACCGGGGTCAGGCTGAAGCCTGACCCCAGCCACTCGCTTACGCTTGGGTCGTGGACGAGGTCACGGACGAGACCTTCGCCGACGAGGTGCTCGCCTCGACGATCCCGGTGATCGTCGACTTCTGGGCGCCGTGGTGCAAGCCGTGCGAAGCGATCGAGCCGCACCTGGTCGGGATAGCTGACGAGTACAAGGGCCGCATCAGGCTCGTACGTGTGAACGTCGACGAGAACCTCGCCGTCTCCGGCCGCTACGGCGTCCTCTCGCTCCCCACCGTGATGTTCTTCGCGGAGGGAGAGGCTCGCATCACGATCTTCGGTGCGCGGTCGCGATCCCACTACGAGCACGCTCTCGGCTCCCTCGTCGACTAACCGTCCCTGCGACACTGGCCGCATGGCCACCGAGGTCGCGGCGGGCTGGGCCGACCTGCTCGAGGGGGAGGAGATCGCGTACGCCGGTGTCGAGCCGGCTCGGGATGCGCGCACCGAATCGCTTCCCGACGATCTCGACCCACGCGTAGTCTCCGCGCTCGTCGCGAATGGCGTCACCTCGCTCTATCGACATCAGGCCGAGACCTGGGAGGCTGCGCAGCGCAGCGAGAACGTCGTCGTCACGACCGGAACCGCCTCAGGGAAGTCGCTCGCGTTCAACCTCCCGGTGCTCGACGCCATCGCGCGCGAGCCGAAGACGCGGGCGCTCTACCTCTACCCGACGAAGGCGCTCGCGCAGGATCAGGCTCGCGCGCTGGCCGAGCTGCGGTTGAAGGGGCTCAAGCCCGCGATCTACGACGGCGACACGCCGGGCGAACGTCGCTGGCAGATCCGCAAGTGGTCGAACCTGATTCTCACGAACCCGGACATGCTCCACGTCGGCGTCCTTCCACATCACGACCGCTGGGGAGACGTCCTGCACAACCTGCGCTACGTCGTCGTGGACGAGGCGCACGTGTACCGGGGAGTGTTCGGGTCGCACGTGGCCAACGTCCTGCGCCGGCTGCGGCGCCTCGCACGCATCTACGAGGCCGAGCCGCAGTTCTTGCTCGCTTCGGCGACGATCGCGAACGCGGGCGAGCTGGCCGAGGCGCTCACGGGTGAGCCTGCGACCGTCGTCGAGAGCGACACCTCGCCACGAGCTGAACGCGAGGTCGTGATCTGGAACCCGCCGCTCCTCGATGCCGAGCTCGGACTGCGCGCGAGCGCTCTCGGAGACGCGTCCCGGCTCATGTCGCAGCTCACCTCACGCGGCCTCCGGACGATCTGCTTCGCGAAGAGCCGCAAGGCCGCAGAGCTGATCCACCGCTTCACCGTCGAACGGGTGAACACCGCCACCGCGAGCCGACTCGCTCCGTACCGCGCGGGCTACACGGCCGAGCAGCGGCGCGACATAGAGCGGCGGTTGGTCGAAGGAGAACTGCTGGGCGTGACCGCGACGGACGCGCTCGAGCTCGGCATCGACATCGGCCTGCTGGACTGCGCGATCTCGGTCGGCTTCCCGGGCACGGTCGCGTCGTTGCGGCAGCAGTGGGGCCGCGCCGGCCGCCGTGGACGGGGCCTGGCAGTGCTGATCGCGAGCGAGGACGCACTCGACCAGTTCTTCGCACGTGAGCCGGATGCGCTCCTCTCGCGGCGGGTCGAGGCCGCCATCGTCGACCACACGAACCCGCGCATCCTCGACCCCCACGTGCTCTCCGCCGCGTTCGAGGCGCCGCTCGACGACGGGGACATCGACACGTTGGGCAAGGAAGCGCTCCGCCGTGCCGCGCAGCTGCCGGAGCTCGAACGCACCTCGGCCGGCTTCGTCTGGAAGGGCCGCGACTATCCGGCAGCCCGCATCTCGCTGCGCTCCGGCGACGGCGAGGCGTTCACCGTGGTCGACGGCATGACCGGCTCCCTCCTCGGCCTCGTCGAGCGGGAGCGCGCGTACTCGACGGTGCACGAAGGCGCGGTCTACCTGCATCTCGGCGAGCAGTACCTCGTGGAGCAGCTCGATCATGACAACCGCGTGGCCGTCGTCGTCCCGGCGAGCGTCGACTGGTACACGCAGGTGAAGAAGGAGACGGAGACGACGATCGAGGAGGCCGAGCGGGTCGAGCGGCGGCTCGGAGTCGACCTCCATTTCGGCCGCGTGTCGGTCTCGGAGCAGGTCGTCGGCTATGCGCGGAAGGCGGTGCGCGACGGCTCGACGATCGACGTCGTCCCCATGCTCATGCCGGAGACGACGTTCGAGACGGAGGCGATCTGGTTCTCGCCCGAGCCGGCCCTCCTCGAAGGGCTCGAGCAGATGCCCGCACTCCTCGGCACGCTGCACGCCGCAGAGCACACCTTGATCGCGCTTCTCCCGCTGTGGGCGATGTGCGATCGCTGGGACATAGGCGGCCTCTCCACGAACGTCCACTACCAGACCGGCCGCCCGACGATCTTCGTCTACGACGGGCACTCGGGCGGCATGGGCCTCACCGCACGAGGGTTCGCGAGCTTCGAGGGCTGGGTGGAGGACACGATGCACCTGCTCCAGCGCTGCCCGTGCACGAGCGGCTGCCCCTCGTGCGTGCAGAGCCCGAAGTGCGGGAATCTGAACGAGATGCTCGACAAGGCCGGGGCGAGAACCTTGCTCGAACGGATGCTTTCAGCCCAAAGAGCGGGGTCAGGCTGAAGCCTGACCCCGGACCTGGGATGTACTGGGGTCAGGCTTCAGCCTGACCTCGGTCTTGGGTTGTCGATCTCGGGCGCCGCGGATCGTCTACTGATGAACCACACGAAAGGAGAGCAGATGCAGTTCATGGCATTGATCTACGGAGATGCGTCTCGGTGGGACGCGTTCTCGGAGAGCGAGCGGGAAGCCGCATACGCGCAGTACCGCGCCTTCTCGGACGATGCCGGCAAGGCCGGCGTGATGGTCGGCGGAGCCGAGCTCGCCTCCACACGCGATGCGACCACCGTCCGCGTGCGCGACGGCGAGTCGCTCGTGACTGATGGGCCCGTACGCGGAGGTGAAGGAGGCGCTCGGCGGCTACTTCCTCTTCGAATGCGGGTCGATGGACGACGCGGTCGAGTACGCCGCGCGGATCCCAGGGGCGGAGCACGGGGCAGTCGAGGTACGGCCCGTCTACGTCGATCCGAATGCAGAAGGAGCAGCGTCATGAAGTACGCGATGCTCGTCTACGGCGACGATTCCGCGTGGGTCGACCTCTCGGAGGAGGAGCAAGCGGAGCTCCGAGCGCAGGAGATGCCACGCTGGATGGCACTCTTCGACGAGCTCGGGAAGGCCGACCCGAACGTGTCCGGCTACGAGCTCGACGGGCGGGACACCGCCAAGGTCGTGCGCGTCCGAGACGGCGAGCGGACGGTCACCGACGGTCCGTTTGCGGAGACGAAGGAGGTCGTCGGCGGGATCTTCGTCATCGACCTGCCAGATCTGGACGAGGCGATCCGTCTGGCTTCACTGGTTCCCACCGCCGAGCACGGCTCGCTGGAGATCCGGCCGCTGGTGGGGTGAGCCAGCAACCGTGGCGGTCGAGCAGGTCTTTCGGGAGGAGTGGGGCCGTGCCGTCTCCATCCTCACCCGCGTCCTCGGCGACCTCGAGCTGGCCGAGGACGCGGTGCAGGACGCCTTCACAACGGCTCTCGAGCGCTGGCCGAAAGACGGCGTGCCGCGCACCCCGGGTGCCTGGATCGTCACGACCGCGCGCAACCGTGCGATCGACCGGATCCGGCGCGACAAGGTCTTTCGCCAGAAGGCCGAGCTCCTGGCACGCCTCGCTGACATCCCGGAGGAAGAGGACGACGTGAGCGCGATCCCCGACGACCGGCTCGCGCTCGTCTTCACCTGTTGTCACCCGGCATTGGCGGCCGAGAGCCGGGTCGCTCTCACGCTGCGCGAGGTCGGGGGACTCACGACGGGTGAGATCGCCCGCGCGTTCCTGGTCACGGAGCCGGCGATGGCGCAGCGGCTGGTTCGTGCGAAACGGAAGATCCGTACTGCAGGGATCCCGTTTCGCATCCCGCCCGACCATCTGCTTCCCGAGCGCCTGCGTTCCGTGCTCGCGGTGCTCTACCTCGTGTTCAACGAGGGCTACGCGGCGACCGCAGGCTCCGACTACGTGCGCGGCGACCTCTGCGACGAGGCGATCAGGCTCGGCAAGCTCCTCGCCGTCCTCATGCCGGACGAAGCCGAGGTACTGGGGCTCCTCGCGCTGATGCTCCTGCACGACTCGCGTCGCGCCGCGAGAACCGGCGACGACGGCGAGCTGGTGCTGCTCGAAGATCAGGATCGCTCGCTCTGGGACGAGAAGCGGATCGACGAGGGCCTGCGCGTGCTCGAGCGTGCAGCCTCGCTTCGGCGGGGCGGTCGCTACCAGCTTCAGGCCGCGATCGCTGCCGCGCACGCGCAGGATCGCCCCTGGAGCGAGATCGTGGTTCTCTACGACCGGCTCGTCGAGCTCGACCCTTCCCCGGTCGTGGAGCTCAACCGGGCGGTGGCGGTAGCGCTGTCGGGACGCGTCGAGGAGGGCCTCGCTCTCATGGGCGGCCTCTACTCACTGGACGGCTACCACCTACTCCATGCCGCCCGCGCCGATCTGCTCCGCCGGCTCGAGCGGCGCGAAGAGGCGGCCATGGAGTATCGGAGGGCGCTCGAGCTCACGTCGAACGAGGCCGAGAGCCGCTACCTCGAACGGCGCCTACTCGAGGTCTCGTAGCGCGAGCTCGACCGCTTCGGCAGGCGTCGCCGCAGTCTCGATGCCGTCCACATCCGGAGCTCCCGCCAGCGCCACGACCCTCCGCCCGAGTCGTCGCGCGAAGGCGATCTCCGCCAGCGTTCCCCACGCTCCGCCGACGGCGATCACCGCGTCACCGGAGGCAGCGACGGCAAGGTTGCGGGCATGGCCGATCCCCGTGACGACGACGTGGTCGGCCCATGGATTCGCGTCCTCGCGCCGCTCTCCCGGGAGGATTGCGATCGTCGTGCCTCCTGCCGCTTTGGCACCGCGGTGAGCCGCTGCCATCACCTCACCGAGCCCTCCGGTCACGACGGTGCAACCACGCTCTGCGAGAAGTCGGCCGATCTCCTCGGCGGCGGCTTCCCACGCTGCCCCGCTCCCGATGATCGACACCTGGCGCCCCATACTGGAAGCATGACGCGCTGAGCCGTGCTGCTCAGGGCCAGACGTTGGAACCGGGATGCAGATCCAGGGGACCGCCGTCGCGGCATCGATCGGTTCGGTACTCGTCGGGGAGGTCGAGGTAGCCCACGTCCCAGGCGAGTGATGCCATCTCACGCTGATACCGGAGGCTCCGCCCTGCGCCGGCAACAAGCGAGCGGACTCGCTGGACTGCGAAGCATTCGACCTCCGCTTCCGACGCATACGGCGACCGTAGGTGCTCGGCCTCGTGCGCGAGAGTCGCAAGCATGAACGCGAGGTGGTAGCTCTCGGTGTTCCTCCACGGAGCGTAGCTCCCACGGAAGAAGCGTCGCAGCGGGTCACATACGGCTTGCGCGAGATCTATGCGCCGCGCCGCGGGATCCGCGATTCCGATCGGCTCAAGGTGGTCGCCGCTGTCGAAGAGGGCGTACTGCTCGGCCATCGTGTTCCAGTCCTCTTCGGTCCAGCAGTGCACCCTGGCTCTCCCACCCGAAATCGCGCGGGCCAGCTTGGCGAGGTCGTTCTCGGCGAGCGTCTCGGCGTTCTGTCGGTGAATGTCGATCAAGCGCCCCACGATGAGCCAATGGGTGTCGTGCGCGTTCTGTGGCCCGGGGCAGCGGCGGCGGGCGAGGGCGGCAACCGGCTCGAGGCGTTCCGTGGGTGCGGGTCCTACCGCCTGGTCGAACCGGGCGCGACAGGTTCCGGGTCGTGTATTGGCGGACCATCGCGCCAACGCCTGTGCCCAGGGAAGCTCGCGCTCGCGCTGATCCACCGACCATGGATGCCAAGCTGATGTACCCACGAGCCCGGCCATGACCACCGCCACGCTCAACGCAGCGAGAAGTGCCCCTTTCATCAATCCTCAAGGTACTCGCGTCAGCGGAACGCGGAAAGCGCCCGTGTGTGCATCCGCGCTCGGCGAGGAGCCGACCGATCTCCTCGGCGGCGGCTTCCCACTCGCACGCCGCTTCCGATCACCGCTACTTGACGCGTCACGCAGGCAGTCTCCCGACGAAGGCAGCGATGTCGGCGGCGACGCGCTCTGGTTCCTCCCAGTGGACGACGTGGCCCGACCCTCGGTAGACGAGTAGCTGCGATCCGGGAATCGTGGCGGCAAGCCTCTCCTGGTCACTCCTCGCCACGAAGTCATCTCGGTCGCCCCAGACGATGAGCGTCGGCGCCGAGATCCGGCCGGTTTCCGTGGGCGGCGTCGCCTCGAGCAAGCCACTCATCGTGTCCTTCCAGACATGCGCAGGCATCTTGAGGCTTTCTCCGATCATGGCCTCGAGGAATGCCCGCGGTACCGGGCCCGCGACCGTGCTTTCGACGAACTCTCGCACGAACTCCGCATCTACCGGATCGCGGAGCTCGGACACCGCCTCTACGAGACTCGAGCCGACCCGCTTGTCACGGAGACTCCACGGCACGCCGATCAACACAAGGCCGAGAGCTCGCAACGGGTTGTCGATTGCAAATCGCTGGGCGGTGAAGCTCGCGCTCGAGGAAGCGACCAGCACTGCCCGCTCGAGGGCGAGCGCATCCATGAAGTTTGCAAGATCGCCGGCGAAGTCCTCGACGCGGTAGCCAGTCGTGGGTCGCCCGGCGTCGCCATGTCCGCGCTGCGTCACCGTGACCGCGCGGATCGATCTCGGAAGATGCGGGAGCACACGTTCGAACGACCTCAGCGAGTCCGCGAAGGCATGGAGAAACACCACGGGTGTGCCGGACGAATCGCCGTGTTCCAGGTATGGCAGCTCGAGGCCGTCGGGAAGCAACGCCCGCCGGATCGGATGGGGTGGGTGAGCGTCCCCCACGCGCTACCGCAGTGCGCGAAGGGCTTTGCCGAGCAATTGCTTTCCTCCGAGGACGCCCGCGAACAGGTCTCCGTGACGCGCCACGCGGTCGAGCACGACGTCCATCGTGAACGACGCGAGGTCGAGCCCGGGCACGACCTCCTCCCAGCGCAGCGGCGCGGAGACGGGAGCCCCGGCCCGCGGACGCACCGAGTACACGGAGGCGTTCGTCTTGCCGGGGCCGTTCTGGTTCGCGTCGACGAGGACGCCGCGGCGCTTCTGCTTCGACCACTCCGTCGTCACGAGCCCGGGATGCGCCCGCGCGAGCGCGCCCGCGATGATCGAGGCGAACTCGCGCGCGTCGGCGAACGTGTGGCGCCGCGCGATCGGCACCAGGATGTGGATCCCGCGCGAGCCGGACGTCTTCGGAAACGCGGTCAGCTCGAGCAGGTCGAGCGTCTCCTTGACGAGCCCGGCAACAGTGACGACGTCGTCGAAGGTGGCACCCTCCGCGGGATCGAGGTCGAACATCACCCAGTCCGGGCCGGTCGGGCTTGTCCGCGCGCGACGACCAGGCATGCATGTCGATGCAGCCCATGTTCGCCATCCAGAGGAGCGCGAGCTCGTGATCGACGAGCGCGTAGTCGATGATCTTCTTCTCGCCCTCCCGGGTCGAGGCCGGGAACGGAGCGCGCTCGATCCACGCCGGCATGTGCGACGGGGCTTGCTTCTGGAAGAAGTGCTTCCCCTGCCAGCCGTCGGGATAGCGCTTCATCGTGAACGGCCGATCGCGAAGATGCGGGACGAGCACTTCGGCGACGTCCTGGTAGTACGCGACGAGATCGCCCTTGGTGATCCCCTCCTCCGGCCAGAAGGGCTTGTCCAGGTTCGAGAGCCGGAGCTCGCGGCGGCCCTTCTTCAGAACCGACGGCAGCGGGGTCTTCTCCTTGCGCACCTCGGAGGCAGGCTTGTCCTCCCGCAGTCCGAGGTAGACCGGGGCGCGCAGACGTCCCTCGTGCGTCCATTCGGCAAACGCCACCTCCGCCACGAGCAGCGGCTCCACCCAGACGACGTCCGAACGGCGAACGCGCGGCATCTTCGGCGTCTCGGCAAAGGGCGAGTCGGGGCGCGCGAGCGGCTTCAGCAGCCCGAGCAGTCGCGTGATCTCGGACTCGTCGAATCCCGTACCGACGTTTCCGGCCCAGCGGAGCCCGCCGACATCGTGTACTCCGGCGACGAGGGCGCCGAAACCCGCCGAGCGCCGGCCCTGCCCCTTCGTGTAGCCCGCAATCACGACCTCCTGGTCTTGCCGCACCTTCACCTTGTGCCAATCGGCGCCGCGTCTTCCGGGTTGGTAGCGCGAGTCGAGGCGTTTCGCGACCACGCCTTCCAGCTCCTGCTCTTCGGCCGCCGCGAGCAGCGCCGCCCCGTCGTCGAACTGGGGCGAGAGAACGATGCCGCCCCGCGAGGGGTCGATCAGCGCCTCCAGCCGCTTCCGGCGCTCCGCCAGCGGAAGCCCGACGAGCGGCTCCGAGTCGAGCTCGAGCAGGTCGAAGACGACGAGGACCAGCGTGCCGGAGCCCTCCTGGAGGAGCGAGAACCGGGAACGGCCGCTGTCGTCGAGCGCGCAGATCTCGGCGTCGAGCACCGCATCCGCCGAACGCGTCCCAAGCTCTGCCGCTCGCGCCGCCGACTTGAAGCGCGCGGTCAGGTCGTTGCCGTTCCTGCTGGTAAGCGTCGCCTGACCGCCCGCGATCGTGACGAGCGCGCGGAAGCCGTCCCACTTGGGCTCGTAGATCCAGCCTTCGCCGCGGGGGAGCACCTCGGACGAGGTCGCGAGCATGGGCGCGTACCGGATCGCGCCCTCCATGGCGCCGTCCTTGCGCAGGAGGAGCCAGTTCTTCGGATCTCCGTCGAGGTGCGCGGGCACGAGCGTCCAGACGCCGTCCAGCCGCTCTCCCAGCAGGCGGACCGTCGAGACCGCCGTCACGCTTCTCCTCGACCAGCTCGTACGTGCCGCGATCCCAGATCTCGACGGTCCCGGCGCCGTACTCGCCGGCCGGGATCGTGCCCTTCGAAGTCGCCGTACTCGAGCGGGTGATCCTCGACGTGAACGGCGAGATGGCGCTCGCCGCGTCGCAAGGGAACGCCTTTCGGCACCGCCCAGCTCGCCAGCGCACCGTTTCGCTCGAGACGAAAGTCGTAGTGCAGCCGACGAGCGTCGTGGCGTTGGATGACGAAGCGGGGCTCCGCCGAACGCCGCTTCTTCGTGCCAAAAGGCTCGGGCGTCTTCCCGGGGCTGCGCTTCCGGCGGTATTCGTCGAGCGTCACCTGTGGATTGTCGCCATCAACGCAACACTTTCTTCACCAACTGGCGAGAAATTCGCAGAAATCCCTGCTCAGCGGCTCTTTCGACTAAGGGGATAAGCCTGTGGAGAGTGTGGATAGTCGTCAGGCGGACGAAAGGACGCCCATGACGCGGTACTTCTCGCGGCGGCGGCGGCGGCGGTCGTCGGGCTCGAGAGCGGAGATCTCGTCGAGGGCTTCCAGGATGCCCTGCTCGAGGAGTTTCGCAGCGGCATCCGGATCTGTATGGGCGCCTCCTTCCGGCTCGGGGACGATCGCATCGACGACCCCGAGCTCGAGGCAGTGTGCAGCGTCGGGCTTGAAGGCCGCTGCCGCCTTGTGCGCTTCGCCGGCGTCCCTCCAGAGGATCGCCGCGCAGCCCTCCGGCGAGATGACCGAGTAGATGGCGTTCTCCTGCATGAGCACGCGGTCCGCGACCGCGATGGCGACCGCGCCGCCCGAGCCACCCTCACCGATCACGCAGGCGACCGTCGGCACCGAGAGCCGCACCATCGCCGCCTGCGAGCGGGCGATCGCGCCGCCCTGGCCGTGCTGCTCCGCGGCGACGCCCGGATACGCGCCCGGCGTGTCGACCATGGTCACGAGGGGAAAGCCGTGCCTCTCGGCGAGAGCCATCGCTCGCATGGCCTTTCGGTAGCCCTCGGGATAGGCCATCCCGAAGTTCCGCTTCGTCCGCTCCTTGAGATCACGGCCCTTCTGATGTCCGACGAGGACGATCGTCTGCTCGCCGAGCTTGCCGAGGCCGGTCACGATCGCCTGGTCGTCGGCGCGCCCGCGATCGCCGTGGAGCTCGAAGAAGTCGTCGAGGATCCGCTCCACGTAGTCGAGCGTGTACGGGCGCTCCTGGTGCCGCGCGAGCTCGACAGAGCGCCAGATCTCCTCCTCGCTCGGCTCGGCCTGCAGCCGGTCGAGCTGATCCTGAAGGCGATCGAGCTCGCCGCTCAGCTTCGTCCCGCGCAGGAGCTTCATGCCGGCGAGCTTACTGAGCCGCTCGCGCAAGCGCATTTCGGCTTCGCTGGGCATCTTCTTCAGCGCAAGATCGAAATCCGCTCGCGCGGATTTCGCTCGCGCGAAAATCCCTGAAGGCGGCCGCTTCGCGGCCGCTGTGTCCCCGTCGTCACGAGCCTTTCCTGTCGTTGAACAGCGCACGTTTAGCGCTCCTTGAACAGCCGCAGCAGGCGCGAGATGGTCGGTCGGAGCTCCGTGCGCGGGACGATGGCGTCGACGTGCCCGTAGCGGTAGTTCGACTCGGCCAGCCCGAAGTCGTCCGGAAGCTTCTCGCGCGTCGTTTGCGCGACGACCCGTGGGCCGGCGAAGGACATCAGCGCTCCCGGTTCGGCCAGAACGACATCGCCGAGGCTCGCGAAGCTCGCGAGGACTCCACCGGTCGTCGGATGCGTGAGCACCGAGAAGAGCGCGCCTCCCGAATCGTGCAGCTCTTCGATCGCGCAGACGGTCTTCGGAAGCTGCATCAGCGCGAGGATTCCCTCCTGCATGCGGGCGCCACCCGACGCGGAGACCGATACCAGCGGGACGCCGCCCGCGCTCGCGCTCTCGCATGCTCGCGCGAACTTCTCGCCGACCACGCTTCCCATGGAGCCACCCATGAAGGAGAAGTCCATGACCGACAGCCGACACCCCTCGTTCTCGATCGTCGCGGAGCCGCAGACGATGGCATCGCCGAGGCCGGTGGCTATCTCGGCTTCCGCGAGCCGCTCGGCGTACGGGCGAAGGTCGAAGAACGTGAGCGGGTCTGCCGAGCGCAGCTCGGCGTCCTCCTCGGAGAACGAGCCGGCATCAGCGAGCTGCTCGATCCGCTCCCGGGCGCCGACCGGGAAGTGATGGCCGCACTGCGGGCAGACGCGAAGGTTCTGAGCGAGCTCGTCGTCGCGGTAGTGCGACCCGCAGCGGGGACAGGTGTTGGGGTGCGACTTCTCGGCTGGCGTGTCCGGTGCCTTCTTCGTCTCGACCGACACGTCGACGCGCTCCTGACCGGAGGACATGCCGCGGATCCTACGTGCGGTCTGGTACCGGCTCGGTCACAGCCCGGCCGCCGTCAAGAGACGTGAGACGACCGGAGTGTTTCGCGCGTCTCGCACATGTCCGGTGACGCCGACTCCGGCGAGCGGAGCTCGGGACACGACGTCTCGGAGAACAACATCGATCTCGTCGGCCGACGCTCCGTCCGGCTCGGGAACGAATACCTCCGCGACGGCCGGATCGAGCACATCGAGATCGAGCGCGACGTAAACGGCGGCGACCCCCTCCAGCGCACGGTCGAGCGAGGCATCGATCCCGGTCTCGTCCAGGTATGCCTGCTCGGGTGGATCGAGACTGCGAGCTCCGACGAGTGCGACGTCCTCGGGCGTCACGACACCGTCGTCCAGGAGCATCCGCAGCGGCATCCCCCAAAGGTTCCCGGACGGAGACGTCTGGGGCGTGTTCAGATCTCCGTGAGCGTCGATCCAGACGACGGCGAGGCGATCGACACGGCCGGCGAGCCCGCGCACCGCGCCCACGTGCGCGCAGCAGCAGCCGCCGAGGACAAGGGGCCGCTCGGGAAGGACTGCCGCTAGCTCCTCGGTCTGCTCGGCAAGCGAGTCCTTGGCCACGATCGCCGTCTCCGGATAGGGAAGCGGGAGGTTCGCGCCGTCCGCCATCGCCTCGCCGTTGGCCCCCCACGCTCGCGGCACTCGAACGAGCCCGGCTGCGAACTCCCGGCCGCACGCGTGGCATTCGTAGCCCTGGTCGACGGCGACGGCCGTGAACGTGCGACAGTCGGGACAACGAGCGCGGAGGGAGCTCACGTGACCACCCTCGGCTGCGAGCGTGACCCCGCGCTCACGTCGGGACGAGATCGTCGAGCGTGTCCGCGAGGCGCGCGAGCGACGAGAGCGTTCGCGTCGGCCTCTCGTCCTCCGTCTCGCCCAACCGGTTGACCCAGATGCTGGGGATGCCGAGCTCGCTTGCCGTCTCGATGTCGTGGAACAGGCTCTGGGCGACGTGGACGTGGTTCGTGCCGTCGGCCCCGGTCTGCTCGCGGAATACCTCCCAGTGGCGCTTTGCCGGCTTGTACGAGCCGATCTCGGAGGCGACGATCACCCGCTGAAAGGCGATGCCGATGGCGACCATCGAGGCGTCGATCAGGTCGCGATCGGTGTTGGAGAGGATCGCGAGCTTCCAGCCGCGGTCGCGCGCTTCGGCGAGCGCGGCGGGCACATCGTCGAAGACGGGCCAGGACGGAAGCGAGCGCGCGAGCGAGCTGGTCTCTCCTTCGGGGAGAGCCAGACCCTCCTCCTCCGCGAGACGCTCGAGAGCGAGCGTGAGCACTTCGCGATAGGAGGCGCCTGGCCGCGTCGCCTGAATCTCGGGCTCGACCTCGTGGAAGCGGGCGAGCAAACGGTCGGCGTCGTCGACTCCGAACAGCTTCTCGAGCTGGCCCCGGATCCCCCCGTTCCAGTCCACGAGCGTTCCGTAGCAGTCGAACGTCGCCCAGCGCTCGTTCACGCCGCAAAGCCTAATTGCTCCCCTAGTAACAGACTGTTACTAGGCTCCGGGTGGTGTGGAGATCCGTGCGCTGACACCGGAGGACTGGCCCGAGGTGCGGATGATCTACGCCGAGGGTATCGCGACGGCGGACGCAACCTTCGAGACGGAGCCGCCGAGCTGGGAGGAGTTCGACGCGGGAAGGCTTCGCGACCATCGGCTCGTCGCGACCGACGAGAGTGGGATCGTCGGTTGGGCTGCTTTGTCTCCGACCTCGACCCGCACGTGCTACTCGGGTGTCGTCGAGCACTCGGTCTACGTCACAGAACGCGCTCGCGGGCGTGGCGTCGGACGTGCGCTCATGGAAGCGCTGCTTGCCAGCGCCGAAGCCGCCGGACTCTGGACGATCCAGACGAGCATCTTCCCCGAGAACGGCGCCAGCATCGCGCTCCACGAACGACTCGGCTTCAGAGAAGTCGGGCGCCGCGAGCGGATCGCCCGGCTGCACGGCATCTGGCGCGACACGATCCTCCTCGAGCGCCGCTCGCAGGACACGCGCTAACAGGGTTCCAGACGTCCGATTCGTGCAAGACCGGCGGCGACGCCACTCCTAGCCTCGGTGCGACATCTCCGAAGGAGGCAGGACATGGGAAGACGGAACATGCTCGGCGTCACCGTCGCTGCGATCGCACTCGCCGCGGCGAGCTCGGCGGGTGCTGGAAGCAACGGCGTGGTCGCCTCGGCGAACGGCGGCTACGGGTTCAGTGGAACGGCTGCAGGCAGCCTCTTCGTGATCCATCCGTTCACGTGGCACGTGCAGATTCGGGCCGATGGCAGCGTCTCCGGAACGTACGACTACACGCAGGTTCGCGACGGTGTCGAGCTCGAGGTCAGCGGGTCGTTGCATTGCGCCGTCATCCTGGGCAACCAGGTCTGGGTCGGCGGGCTCATCGAGAAGAGCTCGCGGGAGTCACTGGTTGGGCTCGACATGTGGTTCCAGGCGCAGGACAACGGAGAGGGGGCGAACGCTTCGCCTGACATGTCCACGACGATTGGCGCCGGTGGGCCGGGAACGGCCGCACAGTACTGCGCCGACCATCCGGTGGTGCGCTTTCCGTTCTTCCTCGAGAAGGGCAACCTCCAGGTTCGAGGCGGCTGAGCACGCGCGGTTGAAGGCGGTCGGGCCGGTCACGCCGGCTCGGCCGCGCTTTGTCAGGGCCGCGCGAGCTCTCGGTAGCGGCCGGGTGTGATGCCGTGATGCCGCCTGAAGGCACGCGTGAAGTGGCTCTGATCGGCGAAGCCGGCGTCGATCGCGATCCTGGAGAGCGGCACATCGTCGACGGCGAGCTGCGTACGCGCCCATTCGAGGCGAAGCGAACGGGAGTACTCGGCGACCGTCATTCCGTGCTCCCGGCGGAAGGCGCGAGCGACGTGCGTCGGGTGGCGGCCGACGGCTGCAGCCAGCTCCGTGAGGGACGGATGCTCCGGTACGCGTTCGTGGATCAGGTCGCGGGCTGTTCGAAGCCAGTCGGTTGCGCGCTCCGGTGGCGGCTCTGCAACGCGCCCGGTGGCGGCGAGAAGCTGCAGCACGAGTCCTTCGAGCGCGAGCGACCAGCCGGCATCACGCGACTCGAGCTCGCAGGCCATGCGCCACCCGAGCGTCGTCGACACAGCGGCGGTCAGATGTCGGTGGCGGCTGAGGAGCGTTCCGAAGAGTCCCGCAGCCTGCCCGTCAGTCGGCCGGATCGCGAGAATTTGCGTCGAGCAGCGCGCGAACGCACTCGAATGCGAGGCCCCCGCGGGCAGCGTCGCGATGCTCGAGCGCGAAAGCGTCGTCGTGCGGGAGGCGAACGACTTCTCGACCGAGCCGTCGAGCACGACCACCAGGTACCCCCGCTCGGGCTCGACGGAGCCATGCCGAAAGCTCGCGGGAAACACGAGACGCGTGACCTCGAACGGCCCCGCCACGGCGCGGGTGTAGCCAGTGCCGTCCGGACCTACGATTCCTGGCCTCGTTCCCCGCATCGTTCAATCAGACGGCCGGCGGCCGGCGACGTTAGCTCGTCAGGCTTCGCAGACGAAGTACAGCCGCTCCGAACGCGTCGTCGGTCTCGACCGCTCGGCGTCGAAGACACGCACGCGGTGGAACCGCCTGCCCAACGCCTCCCGGATTTGCTCGGGTGGGAAAGCGATCTCCTGGATGTCCTCGACGTGGAGCCGGTACGCAGAATCACCGGAGTGCTCGAAGACGCGGACCTTCCACGTGTACATCCCGTCTCCCTCGCCCCTCACGTCGATCAGAAGCAGGTTGTCGTCGCCGAACCACTGAGTCCAGGGTGGCGCGACGGCGAACGCAGCGAGCTTCCGCTCGGTGTTGACGTCGAAGACGAAGATCCCCCGGTCGGCCAGATGCGCACGAGCGCGGTCGAACACGCGCTCCCAGTCGGAGAAGCGGACGAGATGGTTGATCGAGTCGAAGACGCAGAGAACCGCGTCGAAGGTCTCGCCCAGGTCGAAGCGGGTCATGTCCGCGTGGCGCAAGCCCGCACGCGGGACCTTCCTCGCGGCGATGTCGAGCATCGGCTGCGAGGCGTCGAGCCCGGTGATCTCGTAGTGCGGCTGCAGCAGTTGGAGAATCGCACCGGTCCCGCAGGCGAGCTCCAGAACGGATGCCGCGCTCGGGCGATGCCTCTGGATGAGCCCGTGCACGTAGCCGGCCTCCCGCCCGCGGTCGCCCATGACCTGGTCGTAGAACGGGGCAAACGCTGCGTAGCCCGTCATCGCCTCGTGCCGGCTACGTGCTACGCGTCGTCCCAACGGCGGAACACGACGCACGCGTTGTGGCCGCCGAAGCCGAACGAGTTCGAGACGCCGATCTCGACCTGCTCCTCGCGTGCGACGTTCGGGACGTAGTCGAGATCGCACTTCGGATCGGGCGTCTCCTGGTTGATCGTCGGCGGGAGGATGCCGCGCTGGAGCGCGAGGATCGTGAACGTGGCTTCGACCGCGCCCGCGGCGCCGAGGCAGTGACCGGTCGCACCTTTCGTGGAGGAAACCGGTGTTCGGTACGCCTTCTCCTCGCCGAGGGCCATCTTGATCACCGTGGTCTCCGCGATGTCACCGACCGGGGTCGAGGTGCCGTGAGCGTTGATGTAGCCGACCTCCTCCGGCGTAATCCCCGCGTCGGTGAACGCCATCGCGAGCGCTCGCGCCGGACTCTCACCCGTCGGGTCGGGGTCGGAGACGTGCGTCGCGTCGGACGAGACGCCGTAGCCGAGCAGCTCGGCATAGATCTTCGCCCCGCGAGCACGAGCCCGCTCGAGCTCCTCGATCACGATCATCGACGCCGCCTCCCCCATGACGAAGCCGTCGCGCTCTGCGTCGAACGGACGGGAGGCGCGCTTCGGGTCGTCGTTCCGCCGGGAGATCGCGCGCATGGCCGCGAAGCCGGCGATCCCGACGCGCGTCACAGGTGCCTCTGTGCCACCGCAGATCATCACGTCCGCGCGCCCGAGCCGGATCGCGTCGAGCCCGTCACCGAGGGCCATGTTCGACGCCGCGCAGGCGGTGCACTCCGAGAGGAGGGGTCCCTTGGTGCCGAGCTCGATCGAGACCCAGCCGGCAGCGAGATTGGGGATGATCTGGACGATCGAGAACGGGTTGACGCGGTCAGGCCCGCGCTGGTCGAGCATCTGGATGCAGGCCTCGAACGACTTCAGGCCGCCGATTCCGGTGGCGACTGCGGCGCCCACCCGCTCAGGGGAGGCGGCGATGTCGAGCCCCGCGTCCGCCTCCGCCTGCCTCGCGGCCGCCAACGCGAGATGGGTGAAGCGGTCCATGCGCCTCGAGGCCTTGAAGTCGACGTACTGCGTGACTTCGAGGTCCTTCACCTCGCAGGCGAAGTCGACCGGGAAATCCGTCGTGTCGAACTGCGTGATCTCGGCGGCGCCCGACTCACCCGCGAGGAGCCCCTCCCACGTCTCCTCGACGGTGTTCCCGAGCGGGCTCACCATCCCGAGGCCCGTCACGACGACGCGCCGTCTTCCGTTCTGAGCGACGTCGCTCATGCGCTACATCCCCAGCCCGCCGTCGACAAGGAGCACCGCGCCCGTGATGAACGCTGCGTCGTCAGAAGAGAGGAAACGCACGGCTCCGGCGACGTCGTCCGGGTCGCCGAGGCGACCGAGCGGGGTGTTCTCGAGCATCGCTCCGGTCGCGTCCTCGGGCAGCACGTCGGTCAGCTGCGTCTTCACGTATCCGGGCACGACGACGTTGGCGCGCACGTTTCGGCTGCCGAGCTCGCGGGCGAGCGACTTCGTGAAGCCGATGATCCCCGCCTTCGACGCAGCGTAGTTCGTCTGCCCCCAGTTCCCGCGCAGGCCGACGATCGAGGAGATGTTCACGATCGCGCCGGCGCGCTTCTTCATCATCCCGCGCACGGCGGCTCGCGAGGTGTAGAAGCAGGACGCGAGGTTGGTGTCGATCACGGTGTTCCAATCCTCGTCCGACATGCGCACGAGCAGTCCGTCTCGGGTCACCCCGGCGTTGTTGACGAGAACGTCGAGGTCGCCCGCCTCCTCGATCAGCGTTCGCGCGGAGTCCGGGTCGGAGACGTCAGCTTGCAGCGCCCTTCCACCTATCTCGGAGGCCAGCGCTTCGGCCTCCTCCGCTCCGGTGCGATACGACACGACGACCGTTGCTCCCGCACGAGCAAGCTCACTCGCGATCGCGCGACCGATTCCCCGCGAGGCGCCCGTCACGAGCGCGTTCTTGCCCTCGAGGGAGCAGAACGCGGTCGATGTCACCGACTGAGCGCTTCCTGCGCGCGGTCGAGGCTCTCGACCGTGTTCACGGAGATCGTCTTCACTCCGCGATCGATCCGCTTGACGAGGCCCGACAACACGTTCCCCGGGCCGACCTCGACGAACGTCGTCGCTCCACTTCTGATCAGCTCGGTGGCCGCCTGCGTGAACCGAACCGGGGCGGTCAGCTGGTCGACGAGCAGCGCTGCGAGCCGGTGCGCAGGCTCGACCTTGGCGGTGACCGTCGACATGAAGGGCGCGAGCGGCTCGGTGAACCGCACGCGATCGAGCGCCGGGCGCAGGCGATCCGCGGCTCGCGCGACGAGAGGGCTGTGGAATGCTCCGGACACCTTCAGCTGAATCGCTCGTCGTGCACCGAGGCTCGTGGCCTCGGCGCAGCACTCCTCGACTGCATCGTGCTCGCCCGAGATCACGATCTGACCGGGGCAGTTGTAGTTCGCCGGCCAGACGCCGACGATCTTCCGGCAGAGCTTCTCGACCTCCTCGTCGTCGAGGCCGAGGATCGCGGCCATCGTCCCCGGGCGCTGGCGCGCAGCTTCCGCCATCGCGAGCCCGCGCTCACGGACGAGCCCGATTGCCTCGCGCGTGCCCATGGAACCGGCCGCTGCGAGCGCCGCGAACTCCCCAACGGAGTGTCCGACGACGACATCCGGCTCGAGACCGCGGTCGCGCATCGCCGCGAGAATCGCCAGGCTCGTCGCAACCAGTGCGGGCTGCTGGAGCTCGGTGTCCACCAGATCATCGAGCGGCGTCTCGAAGCACAGCTTCTCGAGATCGAGCCCTGTGGCCTCCGAGCCCAGGCGATAGACCTCCCTCGCTACGGGGAACGCCTCGGCGATGTCCTGGCCCATGCCCATCTCGAGCGATCCCTGTCCGGGGAAGCAGTACGCAATCTTCATCGGGACCTCCCGTTCGTCCATTCGATCAGCGCGGAACCCCAGGTCAGGCCCGCTCCCATGCCGGTCATCAGAACCAGCGCGCCGTCGCGCAGGCGACCCTCGGCACGCGCGTCGGTGAGCGCCAGGGGGATCGAGCCCGATGAGGTGTTTCCATAGCGGTCGACGTTCACGACGGTCCTCTCCGGAGGGATCCCGAGCTTAGCGGCCGCGTAGTCGATGATCCGCTTGTTCGCTTGATGGGGGATGTACACGTCGACGTCGTCCACGGACTTGCCGCACTGGCCGAGAATCTGCTCGGCGGAGTAGACCATGATGCGGGTCGCGAACTTGAACACCTCACGCCCGTTCATCTTCACATAGGCATCCGGGTCGTCGAAGTGGCGTGAGCCAGATCCTGGAAGCCAGAGGTTCTCACCTCCGCCTCCGTCCGCGCCGAGCTCGAAGCCGAGAAAGCCTCCCTGCTCGACGCGCTCCATGACGACCGCGCCGGCGCCGTCTCCGAAGAGCACGAGCGTCGAGCGATCGTCCCAGTCGAGAATCTTGGAGAGGACATCGCCGCCGATCACGAGGCTCCGCCGCGAGAGCCCTGAAGCGAGCATCCCGTACGCCTGGGCCAGCGCGTAGACGAAGCCCGTGCAGCCGGCGAGCAGGTCGTACGCCGCCGCTTTCGGCATGCCGAGCTCATCGGCCAGGATTGCGGACGAGGTGGGGAACATCATGTCGGGCGTCACCGTGGCGCAGATCACGAGGTCGATCTCGCCCGCCTCGACGCCGGCGTCCGCCAGCGCGGCCAGGGCAGCCGGCCGGGCGATGTCGGTGAGCGCCTCCTCCTTCGCAGCGATGCGTCGCTCGCGGATCCCCGTGCGCTCGAGGATCCACTCGTCGGACGTGTCGACGATCTCCGCGAGCTCGGCGTTGGTCAGGACACGCTCGGGGACGTGCGTCCCGAGACCGGTTATGCCGATGCGCGGGCCGGTGGCCGAGCCGATCATCTAGCGCTCCACGGCGAACGTGAGCGTGCCGCGAGCGGCGAGCTCGTCCCCGACGTACGCGGTCGCCTTGCCGCGTCCTATCGGTCCGCGCACCGTGTCGATCTCGCAGGTCAATGTCAGCACGTCTCCGGGCGAGACGATGCGCTTGAACCGACAGTCGTCGATTCCTGCGAAGAACGCGATTCGGCCTCGGTTTTCCTCCTCGACGAGAACGGCGACCGCCCCCGCCTGGGCCATCGCCTCGACGATGAGAACACCCGGCATGACCGGTCGCTCCGGGAAGTGACCCGGAACCCACCAATCGTCGGCTCGCACCTCCCGCTTCGCGACAACGCGACGGCCGGGTTCGAGCTCCGTCACCTCGTCGAGCAGGAGAAAGGGCTCTCGATGCGGCAGGATCGACTCGATGGCGTCCCGCCCAAAGGGGACGGCGGGGACCGGCTGGCTCACGAAAGCGAGTCTACTCGCCGAGTAGAGACGAATCCCTGATGCGAACGACGGGCCGACTCGTGTTGCCGGCAGCGTCTCTGGCCACGACGCGGACCCGTCGTGCCGCCCCGCTCCACGGGATGCGAACGACGCCGCCTCGCTTCACTTCTCGCTCCCTCCGAGCACCGTCGATCGTCAGGTAGAGGGTCGCGGGCTCGCTGACCGCGATCCGGATTCCGCGATCCGAAAGGAGCCGCACCCGTGGCGCAGTCGTGTCCGACGTGAACGGCACCGCAACCGAGACTGCGCCGACGGCGACATCGGAGACCTCCACGACCGCCTCGTAGGAGCCGTCTCGCAACTGGCCGGAGGCGCGTACCCCGTTCCATTCGAAGCGGTGCGCGCCCGCCTCGTAGCTCGCGGCATGCGGGCTCGCGACCCAGCGGCCGTCGCGAAAGATGCGAATGCTGACCTCGGCCGGAACCGTGAGCGAGAACCCGACCTGCAGACTGTCGTTTCGTCCGTCCCGGTTGGGCGAGAAGAGATTCGGCGTCACGGAGACGAGGCCCAATGTGCGGCTCACGCGCACCGGTGCGCTCCTCTGGACCTCGAGACCGGCGGGCGTGCGAGCCCGCACGAGGACGTCGTACGTCCCGTCGAGGAGACTGTCGCCGTCGACGGTCACCGTGTGCTTCCCGGGACGAGTCCAAACGCGATCGACGGCAGTCGCGACCGTTACTCCGGCCGCGTCCACGACCTCGACCGTGACGTTTGCGGCAACGGTCAGCCGATAGCTCAGGGTGGCCGTATCCCCCTGCCCGTCACCGTTCGGCGAGATCGCCTCGGGCGACGCCGCGATGTCCTGGATTCCGAGAGGCACGCTCACGCCGCGTACTCGAAGCGGGCCGCTCGCGGGGCGCGCGGAACCGCTCCTGATCGTCCACGTGTACTGACCCCCGGGAGCGAGGAGCGAGTCCCAGGTCCAGTCGACTGTCGTGCCCGTGCCGGTGCCCCGCGCAACCTCGACCTTTCCTGCATCCGTGACGACGACCGCCCAGGGCTGGCTCGACGAGAGCCTTGCCCGAAAGCGGACGAAACCTTCGCCCGATTCGACACGCGGCTCGTAGATCTTCGGCCCACCGAGCTGAGCCTGCGGCCGCCGCAAGACCGTTCAGACGTCCGTAGAGCTGGTTCCCAGGGCACTCCGTGAAGCCCGTGTCCCTGTGACCCGACACCCCTCGCAGGAGCACCGGCACGCCGTTCGGGAAGCGATTGCTCCCGCCCGAGACGAACGTCAGCGCTGCAGTGGGATCGACGTGCGCGAGGTCGAGGCGCCACGACACCAACGCGGCGATGGCGTCTTGCGCCGCTCGAGAAGGAGCCGTGTTCCCATAGGTGCCGAGGAGAGCGATTCCCACCGAGCCGGTGTTGAATCCTTGCGCGTGGGCTCCCACGACGTTTCGTTCGGAGCCCCCGAAGCGACCCTCGTAGATCGTCCCGAAGCGGTCGACGAGAAAGTTGTAGCCGATGTCGTTCCAGCCGTTCCCATGGACGTGGTAGAGCTGGATGCCCTTCACGATCGCCGCCGCCTCTCCGCGCGAATAGTCGTTTCGGCCCGCGGTGTGATGGACGACCGAGAAGCGGACCTGGTCGGCGAACACAGGTGGAGCGCGCCGTATCGACTCGTCCGCACCCCACGACAGCCGGGGCACGATCGGTGGCGTCGTCGTCGCGGCCGGGATGCGAAACGGAACCCTCGTCTCGGGGCTCCAGACGAGATGGGCGCGCACGCGCCCGACCCGGCCGGACGTGCGCACCTCGATGCGATCCGACGGGCCTACCCACCAGGGGTTGCCGATCCGCCACCCTGCACGTACGCGCGTCTCCGCCGATCCGGGATCCGGCCCGTCCTCGTCCTCCGGCGCGGCAGATCGCCACGCGCTCCAGTCCCCGGCAAGCGAGCGCGTCCGAAAGGTGACCCGACCCGACCCGCGCCAGTGGATGCCCGCGAGCGTGAAGCGACGGGTCTCTGTGCCGGAAACGTCTCGCGTACCGTCGGTCACGAGCTCGAGAGTCGTGACGCCGCCCGGGCTCGCTCCGAGTGCCGCCGGGGCGGCGACTGCCGCGCAACCGGCAGCGGCGAGGATGAGAAGGAGGCGGCGCATGGGGATTCCAGGGTGGCGCTCGAGGCCTTCGCGGGCAAGGGTGGCGAACCTGCGTTGATAGAATCCTTACACCGGTGCGGATCCGCTCTTTGCGGGGACTTCTTGTCCCCCTCTTCCTTCTCGCGCTTCTCGTGCCGGCGATCGCTTTCGGACAGGATGCCCGTCCTCAGGTGCTGGCGGTGCACCTCGACAACGACATCAACCCGGTCACGCAGGAGTACCTCGAGGACGCGATCGACCGCGCAGAGGACGAGGAGCTCAACGCCGTCGTGGTCGTCCTCGACACGCCGGGCGGGCTCTCCTCCTCGATGCGTGGGATCGTCAAGCGCTTCCTCGCCTCCACGGTTCCGGTGATCCTGTACGTCTCGCCGCCTGGATCGAGCGCGGATTCCGCCGGCGCCGTGATCGCGATGGCCGCCGACGTGGCCGCGATGGCGCCACAGACGAACATCGGCTCCTCCACTCCGATCTCGCTCGGCGGGGAGGACATCTCGGAAGACCTGCGCCGCAAGGTCATCAACGATGCCGCCGCGTATGTCGGTGAGCTTGCGCGCGAGCACGACCGGAACGTCGTCGCAGCGCGGCGGATGGTCACGAAGGCCTCGAACTACGGCGCGCGCGAGGCGGAGGCGATCGGCCTCGTGGAAGTCGTCGCGCCGACGCTTCCGGCGCTTCTGGCCGAGATCGACGGGATGAAGACCGTCCCCAAGGGCTTCGTCCTGAAGACTGCAGGAGCCGAGATCGAGGACGTCGAGATGAGCTTCTGGCAACGCGCTCGAGACCTTCTCGTCGATCCGAACCTGATCGCGCTGATGCTCTCGATCGGATTGATCGGAATCGTGGTCGAGCTCTGGAACCCGGGGTTGATCTTCCCCGGCACGGTCGGAGCAATCTCCCTGATCCTCGGCCTCTACGGGCTGCAGGTGCTGCCGGTCTCCCTGGCGGGGCTGTTCCTGATGATCCTCGCCGCCGCATTCTTCGTCGCCGAGGCCTTCGTGCCGACGCACGGAGCCCTCACCGTCGCCGGAGGGGTCCTGTTCGTCCTCGGCTCACTCATCCTCTTCGACCCGGCCGGGGATGCGTACCAGGTCTCGCTACCCGTGGCGATCGGCATCGCCGCGACCCTCGCCCTGCTGCTCGGCTTCGCGCTGACGCGGGTGGTGCGCGTCGCTCGACGACCGGCCGCCGTCGGCGTGCACGGGCTCGTCGGCGGGGAGGGCGTCGTTCGCCGGGACGGGCTCATCGCACTCAATGGAGAGCTCTGGCGGGCCGCGCGTGGCGATGGGTCGCCGCTGGTTCCGGGCGAGCACGTTCGGGTCGAGAAGGTGGAGGAGGATTTGCGACTGGTCGTAGGATCCATGTCGTCACCAACTGGGGAGGCGCTTCGCTGATGGATGGCGTGTCGGTAGGGCTGATCGTTCTCGTCGCTGCACTGATCGTCGTGATCCTGTTCCTGTTCGCCGCGGTCAAGATCGCGCGCGAGTACGAGCGAGGCGTCATCTTCCGGCTCGGGCGCCTGCTGCCGGAGCCGAAGGGCCCGGGTCTCTTCCTCCTCATCCCGGTCATCGACCGCATGGTGAGGGTCGACCTCCGCACCGTGACGCTGAACGTCCCGCCGCAGGAGGTCATCACGAAGGACAACGTGCCGGTCCGCGTGAACGCCGTCGCGTACTTCCGGATCGTCGAGCCGAACGCGTCGATCGTGCAGGTGGAGAACTACATGGTCGCGACCTCCCAGATCGCGCAGACCACGCTGCGCTCGGTCCTCGGTCAGCACGTGCTCGACGAGCTCCTTTCCGAGCGCGACAAGATCAACGTGCTCCTGCAGGGAATCATCGACGAGGCAACGTCTCCGTGGGGCATCAAGGTCTCGGTCGTCGAGGTGAAGGACGTCGAGATCCCGAGCGGGATGCAGCGCGCGATGGCGCGTCAGGCGGAGGCGGAGCGGGAACGGCGTGCGAAGGTCATCTCCGCCGAGGGTGAGTACCAAGCGTCCGAGCGGCTCAAGGACGCCGCGGCGGTCATGTCGCAGGAGCCGATCACGGTTCAGCTGCGCTACCTGCAGACCCTGCTCGAGATCGGGGCGTCGAACAACTCGACGATCGTCTTCCCCATCCCGATCGACCTCCTGACCGCACTGTCGAAGCTCGCGGACCGGAGCGAGTAGCCCTCAGGCCTCGGGCTCGGGCTCGGGCTCGGGCTCAACCGCGGCGGGGTCGTCGCTCGCGACCTCTGCCGCCTGCTCGTCAGAACCGTTCTGATCTGTCGTGTCGTCGACACTCGGATCGTCGTCGTCCGATCCGATCACGGGCGCGAGGGTCGCGACCTTCTCGCCCTCGCGAAGCCGCATCACGATCACGCCCTGGGTCGAGCGACCGGCTCTGCGAATGCCTTCGACCGGGACCTTGATGACCGTGCCCGCGTCGGAGATCAGCATCACCTGGTAGCCGTCGCGAACGATGCGCGCGCCCGCGAGCCTGCCTTTGCGGTCGACCAGCTGCACGGTCTTCACGCCCATCGTGCCACGCCCTTTGACAGGGTAGTCGGCGACTCGCGTCCGCTTCCCATATCCGTTCTCGGTCACGACGAGGAGATCGGCGTTCTCGTCCGCGATGTCGACCTCGATCACCTCGTCACCGGCTCGGAGCTTCATCCCGGAGACGCCCGAGGTGTCGCGGCCCATCGACCGCACCTGCTTGCCGTGGAAGCGAACCGCCTGCCCCATGCGCGAGACCATCAGCACGTCATCCGTCTCGCTCGCGAGGCGGACGCCGATCAGCTGGTCGTCGTCGCGGAGCTTGATGGCGATGATGCCGTCTGCCTTGAGAGGCGTGTTGTAGGACGCGAACGTGGTGCGCTTGACGACCCCCTTTCGCGTGGCGAACACGAGATAGGGAGCCTCCTCGAAGTTCCGCGTGGCGATCACCGCCTGCACGTCTTCGTCCTGGCGGAACGGAAGGAGGTTGACGATCGCACGTCCCTTCGATTGGCGTGAGCCGAGCGGAAGCTCATGCACCTTCAGCCGGTAGACCTTGCCGACGGTCGTGAAGAACAGGATGTAGTCGTGCGTCGAGGCCACGAAGAGGTGCTCGATGTAGTCCTCGTCCTTCAGGTCCATGCCCATGACCCCGATGCCGCCTCGCCGTTGCTCGCGGTAGGTCGTCACCGGCAACCGCTTGATGTAGCCGGACTTGGTGATCGCGATGACCATGTCCTCCTCCGCGATCATGTCCTCGAGCTCGAGATCGGTCTCGCCGGCGACGATCTCCGTGCGCCGATCGTCGGACTTCCCGTAGATCTCCTTGATCTCGAGCAGCTCCTCCTTGATGAGCGCGGCGATTCGCGACTCGTCGCCGAGAAGCACGCGCAGCTCGGAGATGCGCTCCTGCAGGTCGGCGAACTCGTCCTCGACACGCTTGCGCTCGAGCCCGGTGAGCGCGCGGAGACGGAGGTCGAGAATCGCCTGTGCCTGCAGCTCGGAGAGACTGAAGCGCTCCATCAGTCCCGAGCGGGCCTCGTCGGCGTCGTCGGAGGCGCGGATCAGCTGGATGACCTCGTCGAGGTTGTCGAGCGCGATCAGATAGCCCTCGAGGACGTGGGCACGCGCGAGCGCCTTTCGCAGCTCGTACTGCGAGCGGCGAGTCACGACCTCCCGCTGGAAGTCGAGGTAGTGACGGACGAACTCGAGCAGCGAGAGCGTCCGCGGCACGCCGTCGACGAGTGCCACCGCGTTGTAGCCGAACGTCGTCTGCAGCGCGGTGTGCTTGAAGAGCTTGTTCAGCGCGACCTGCGGGACCGCCTCGCGCTTGAGCTCGATCTGGATCCGCATGCCCGTCTTGTCCGAGTAGTCCTGGAGATCGGACACCTCGGTGACCACCTTCTCGCGAACGAGCGCGGCGATCTTCGTGATGACGCCGCCGTCGCCGCCTTTCTTCACGCCGTAGGGCAGCTCGGTGACGATGATCGCGTTCTTTCCTCCGCGTAGCTCCTCGATGTGAGCCCGTGCGCGCATGATGATGCGGCCACGGCCGGTTCGGTACGCGTCCCGTACTCCCGAGCGGCCGACGACGATGCCGCCCGTCGGAAAGTCGGGGCCCTTGACGTGCTTCATGAGATCCTCGACGCTCGCGCTCGGCTTGTCGATCAGCGCGACGACGGCGTCGATGGTCTCGGCCAGATTGTGCGGCGGGATATTCGTCGCCATTCCTACGGCGATGCCCGTCGACCCGTTGACGAGCAGGTTCGGGAAGCGCGCCGGCAGAACCTGAGGCTCGCGCCGCGACTCGTCGTAGTTCGGCCCGAAGTCCACGGTGTCCGAGTCGATGTCGCGGAGCAGCTCGGTGGCGAGCTTCGCAAGACGGCACTCCGTGTAGCGCTCGGCCGCGGGAGGATCGTCGTCGATCGAGCCGAAGTTCCCCTGGCCGTCGACCAGCGGATAGCGGAGCGAGAAGGACTGCACGAGGCGAGCGATCGCGTCGTAGATCGAGCTCGAATCGTGCGGGTGGTACTTCCCCATGACGTCGCCGGTGACCCGAGCGCACTTGACGTAGGGCCGGTTCGGCTGATGCCCCGAGTCGTGCATCGCCCAGAGCACCCGGCGGTGCACCGGCTTGAGTCCGTCGCGCACGTCCGGCAGCGCCCGGCCCACGATGACGCTCATCGCGTAGTCGAGATAGCTCGAACGCATCTCCTGCTCGAGCTCGCGCGGCTCGATACGGCCGGCGCCCAGAGGCTCGACGACGTCAGACATCGAGGAACCTCACGTCTTTTGCGTTCTGCTCGATGAAGAGCCGGCGCGGCTCCACCTGGTCACCCATGAGCGTGGAGAAGACCCGGTCGGCGGCGGCTGCATCTTCCACCTCGACGCGAATCAACATGCGCTTGGTCGGGTCCATCGTGGTCTCCCAGAGCTGCTCGGGGTTCATCTCGCCGAGGCCCTTGAAGCGGCTGATCTGCATGCCTTCCTTCGCGAGGTCGAGAGAGCCCAGCCGCAGCTCGTCGAACGTCTCCGCTCGAGAGGACTTGTTTCCGAAGGCGACGGTGAACGGCGGGAGACCGACGATCTCCACGACCTTCGCATACGCGCGCTGAACCGCTCCGTAGGTCGAGGAGTCCAGCATCGCGATCGGCAGGTCGACGCGGTGGGCAGTGCTCGTCTCCGTTTCGACTACGCGGACGTGGAGCAGCTCGCCCAGCTCCTCTTCGACCGTCAGCACGTAGCCGTTCGCAGGCAATGACGCGATCAGCGCCGCGGCGTCGGGTGTGCCCCCGGCCTCGGCCTCCACGAGTCGGTGCGAGATTGCGAATCGTGCGGCTGGGCCGTACTCGGCCTCGAGCTTCGCCGCCCAAGCCTCGAGGTGCCCGATCTCGCGGACCAGGCGTGTCCAGCGAGCCTCGGTGAGGGTCGTCTCCTGCTCGTCCCGAGCCGTCACGGTCATGTCCTTGACGCGCTCGCGAACCAGGAGCTCCTCGAGCTGTGCGTCCTTCTCGAAGTACATGCCGCGACTGCCGAGCTTCACGTGGTAGAGGGGTGGTACGGCGATGTACACGTGGCCGCGCTCGAACAGCTCCGGCATCGTCCGGTACAGGAAGGTGAGGATGAGCGTGCGGATGTGCGCGCCGTCGACGTCCGCATCGGTCATCACGATCACGCGTCCGTAGCGGAGGTTGGCGATGTCGAACTCGTCCCCGAACCCGGTGCCGATCGCGGTGATCATCGCCTGGATCTCCGTGTTCGAGAGAACCTTGTTGATGCGGTTCTTCTCGGAGTTGATGATCTTCCCGCGCAAAGGCAGGATCGCTTGCGTCGTGCGGTCGCGGGCCTGCTTCGCAGAGCCGCCGGCGGAGTCGCCCTCGACGATGAAGAGCTCGGCCGAGTCCGGGTCCTTGATGGTGCAGTCGGCGAGCTTGCCCGGAAGCGACGAGTTCTCCAACGCGCTCTTCCGCCGCGTGAGCTCACGTGCCTTGCGGGCTGCCTGGCGGGCGTTTCGGGCCGCGATCGCCTTCTGCACGATCTGGCGCGCCTCGGTGCGGTTCTCCTCGAGGAACTCGGACAGCTTCTGGTTGACGATCCGCTCGACCAGACCCGCGATCCCTGGGTTTCCGAGCTTCGTCTTGGTCTGACCCTCGAACTGCGGGTTCCGGAGCTTGACGGAAATGACCGCGGCCAGACCCTCGCGGGCGTCCTCGCCCTCGAGATTGTCGTCCTTCTCCTTGAGCAGGCCCTCCTGGCGCGCGTACTGGTTCAGGGTCCGGGTGAGTGCGGAGCGGAAGCCCTGGAGGTGCGTCCCACCCTCTGTCGTGTTGATGTTGTTGGCGAACGAGAACACGGACTCGACGTACGAGTTGTTCCACTGCAACGCCACCTCGAGGTTGCCTTCGTCGCTCTCGCCCTCGAGGTAGACGATGTGCTTGTGCACCGCGTCCTTGGATTCGTTGACGTGCGCCACGAAATCCCGGATCCCGCCCTCGTAGTAGAACTCCTCGGTCTTCCCCCCGGCGCGCTCGTCCGCAAGGACGATGCGAAGGCCGCGGGTGAGGAAGGCGGTCTCGCGCAGGCGCTGCGAGAGCGTCGCGGCGTCGAGCTCGGTCTCCTCGAACACTTCGGGATCGGGAAGGAACGAGATCGTCGTCCCCGACTCGTCCTTGCCCGCGACTCCGACCGTGACCATCTCCGTCGTGGGCTCCCCACGCGCGAACTCCTGGCGGTAGACCTTCTTGTCGCGCCGGACCTCTGCGACGAGCCATTCGGAGAGCGCGTTGACCACCGACACGCCCACACCGTGGAGTCCGCCCGAGACCTTGTACCCGTCCCCGCCGAACTTCCCGCCGGCGTGGAGCTTGGTGAGGACGACCGTGAGCGCGGGCATGCCCTGCTCCGGGATCACGTCGACCGGGATCCCGGCTCCCGCGTCGGAGACCGTCACGGAATTGTCAGGGTGAATCGTCACCTCGACCGAGTCGTTGCGTCCGGCGAGAGCCTCGTCGACGGCGTTGTCGACCACCTCGTACACGAGGTGGTGAAGGCCGCGCGGCCCCGTCGACCCGATGTACATCCCGGGTCGAAGTCGGACCGGCTCGAGGCCTTCGAGGACAGTGATGTCCTTTCCCGTATAGGCTGCTTCGGCCATAAAGAAAAGCCCTGCAAAAACGAGGTTTTGCGAGCCTCGGAGAGTGTATCAGAAACGACGGCCGGACGAGGCCCGGGAAAGGCTCGCCCGGGCGGCTCTGGCGATCAGCTCGCGGAGCTCCGGATCCTCGACCTCGGCGGTCAGCGAGGCCGCCTCGGCGGTGATCTCCGCGGACATGATCGGCCGGTTCCGCAGGACTCTCGGTCAGGGCTCCGGGCTCCGGCACCGGGCCGACCCGAAAGCGCAGTTTCTCCGGCGTCGCAGGTCCGAGGAGCGCGTGAAGCTGCTTCTGGATCTCCGGCGAGAGCCGGTCGAGCTCGAAGGCCCACGTCGAGGAAGTCGTCGCCACGTGGAGCGTTCCGTCCCGAGCGACGCGAAGGGGCCACGCCTCCCGTGCGACGGCCTCTCCCACGGCCTCGGGCCACACCGCGGTGATCTCGGTGAGCGCGAGTGCCGTGCCACCGCCGCTCTGGGCGAGCACTCGTTCAACCGATTTTCCGATCTTCTCCATT
The DNA here is from genome assembly GCA_963850485.1 of uncultured Actinomycetes bacterium. Taxonomy (GTDB): domain Bacteria; phylum Actinomycetota; class Thermoleophilia; order Gaiellales; family Gaiellaceae; genus GMQP-bins7. Next base: position 74,773 of record CAWKLR010000022.1, read on the forward strand.
ACAGGGGTCGAACCTCACCGGGTGAGACGAGCAATGATTGCGCAGGTGCGCCTGGGAAAGCCTGGGCCGCCGTCGCGGTGAGCATCGTCTGCCCCGCACCTGCGACGAGCGAGGCGAGGGAGCGACGCCGGTCGCCGTCGAGCTCCGAGAGAACGTCGTCGAGCAGGACGAGCGGGCGTGTGCCGACTCGGTCGGTGAGCGTCCGCGCCTCCGCGAGCACGAGTGCGAGAACTGCGATTCGCTGTTCGCCCTGCGATCCGTAGCTGCGGAGGTCACGCCCACCCGCCTCGAGCCGCATCTCGTGGAGATGCGGCCCGGCGCCCGTGAGCCCCCGTTCGAGGTCCCGCGACAGACGCTGCTCGTACTCGATCGTCGTAACAGGCTCGCCCTCGTACGAAAGCGTTGCGTCTCCGAGGCCGAGGCTGGCCGCGCATTCTGCGAACACGGGCGCGATCAGTACGAGCGCATCCTCACGCGCGCCTACGAGCTCCGCGCCGAGCGACGCCACGGCCTCGGTCCACGGCGTCAGGGCCTCGGTTGAAGAGGCGCCGATCGCGAGGCGTCGAAGCGCGGCATTCCGCTGGCCGACGGCCGCGGCGTACTCGATCGGGAGAGTGGCGCGGGCCGGGAACACGCGACCGACGGTTCTGTCCAGATACGCCCTTCTGACCGCAGGCGCCCCCTTGACGACCGCCAGCCGGTCCGGCGTGAAGACGAGTGTGCGAAGCTCGTGGCGAAGCTGCTCGGCCGAGCTCAACGCTCCACCGTTCAAGCGTGCTCGGCGTGCCTCACGTGGGCCCAGGCTCACCTCGGTCTCGAACCGTGTCTCCCCGTTGACTCCGCGGAGCCGAACACGACTCGCCGCAGCGCCGAAGCGGACGAGTTGAGCGTCCGTACGTGACCGTGGCGAGAACCCCTGCGTTCCGACATGAAGCGCTTCGAGCAGGTTCGTCTTGCCCGAGCCGTTCGCACCCGTGACGAGCACGACGCCGGGCTCGAGAGCGAGCTCGAGCCGCGGGTACGAGCGGAAGTCGCGGAGCGTGACCTCGCGGACGATGAGACCAGCGGCGGCTGGTGTCAGTCCGGAAGCCGGATCGGCATGATCAGGTACGAGAAGCTTTCGTCCGGCGAGACGATCAAGCCCGGACGCAGCGGATTGATCAGCTTGAGCTGGACGGTATCGCCGGAAACGGCCTCCAAGCCGTCCCTGAGGAAATCCGGGTTGAAGCCGATCTCGAGCGGTTCGCCCGCGTAGTCGATCTGAATGGACTCGTGAGCTTCACCGACGTCCTGGGTCTGGGCGGACACTGCGAGCTCGCCCTCCGCGAAGCGCAGACGCAAAGGGGCGTTTCGCTGTGCGAGGACACCGGCTCGCCGGATGACTTCGAGGAGCGGCTCGCGGGAGGTCACGATCTCCGCTTCGAAAGTCTCCGGGAGAAGCTGCTTGTAGTTCGGGAACTGGCCGTCGATCCGGCGGCTCGTAAGCCAGACGTCGCCGGCGTTGAACACGACGTGGTTCTCGTGGACGCCGAGCTGGACCTCGCCCGAGCCACCTGCCAGGCGCGCGAGCTCTTGCAGTGCTCTGGCCGGAATGATCGCGTCGAGCTCTGGTCCAGTCTCCTCGAGCTGCGTCTCCTTCACCGCGAGGCGGTAGGAGTCCGTGGCCGCCATGATGAGCTGGTCGCCTTCGAAACGGACGAGAATTCCGGTCAGCACCGGCCGCGACTCGTCGCGGGAAGCCGCCCGGGCGACCTTCTCGATGGTCGCGAGGAGCGCAGGCGCGGCGATCGTATGGAGCGGGATGTCCGTGGGCGGCAGACGCGGAAAGTCCTCGGCGCTGTAGACATTCAGACGTGACGCATGCGTTCCGGAGGTGACCGCGAGGACGCCGTCGCCTTCCTCGTACGCCAACGTCACCGTGTCGTCCGGGAGCAGCCGTACGAGATCCGTCAGGAGCCTCCCGGGGACGACGACTCCACCCTCGCCGGCGATGTCGCCTGAGATCGCGGCGCGGAGCGAGATCTCCATGTCCGTCGACGCCAGAGTGAGCTTGCCCTCCTCGCCGCGCAGGAGGATCCCCCCCAGCACCTGCACTGCTCCCCTCGTCGAGATACCTCGAGCCACGACCCCCAGCGCCGTAGCGAGCTCGTTTCGGGAGCAGGTTGCGCGAATGACGGTGGCCTCGGCTAGGTCTGTATTCATTACTTGAGAAAAGAACTCGTAGAAGTAGTAGGAGTGTGAATCACGTGGAAGACGGGCTCATTCTGCCGTACGAGCGGGGAAATCGCCGGTGGACGGAGGTGTTGGTCCCCGCCGACAGGTCCCCCATGCCCCACGAGGCTCGTGAGTGGGACCCACATCTCAGCGCGCCTGCTTGATACGCGCGGTCAACTCTTGCACCAGGTTGTACACAGAGCGGTCTTCGCGGATGAGGCGCGTGATCTTCGAATTCGCATGCATGACAGTCGTGTGGTCACGTCCCCCGAACTCCTTGCCTATCTTCGGAAGCGACGAGTCCGTCAGCTCTCGCGACAGGTACATGGCGACCTGTCGCGGATAGGCGACCGACTGGGAGCGGCGGGGGCTCACCAGCTCCTCGAGGGTGACCCCGAACCGCTCGGAGATCATCTCCTGGATTCGCGGGATGGTGACTTCCGGCGCTGCGTCGCCCTGCGGGAACACGTCCTTGAGCACGTGCTCGGCCAGCTCCACGGTCATGACGCGGTCGGTCAGGGACGAGAACGCGACGACACGGGTGAGCGCACCCTCGAGCTCGCGGATGTTCGATGCCACGCGGCTCGCGATGAACGTGAGAACCTCGGGGTCGGTGACCGCGATCCGCTCGGTGTTGACCTTCTTGCGGAGGATCGCAATCCGCGTCTCGAGATCTGGCGGCTGGATGTCCGTGAGGAGCCCCCATTCGAAGCGGGAGCGAAGCCGCTCCTCGAGCGTCGCGATCTCGCGAGGGGGCCGGTCGGACGAGATGATGATCTGCGCGCCGCCCTCGTAGAGCGAATTGAAGGTATGGAAGAACTCTTCCTGGATCCGTTCCTTCCCCTCGAAGAACTGAATGTCGTCGATCAGGAGGACGTCGTAGTTCCGGTACCTCCGCTTGAAGCCCTCGATGCGCTTGTCCCTCAGCGAATCGATGAAGTCGTTCATGAATGTCTCGCTCGTCACGTAGCGGCGCGTGAGCCGCCGTGTGTGCTGGCTGACGTAATGGCCGATCGCCTGCAGGAGATGGGTCTTCCCGAGACCGGTCGAGCCGTAGATGAAGAGTGGGTTGTACGCCTGTGCCGGCGCCTCTGCAACCGCGAGTGCCGCGGCGTGCGCGAAGCGGTTCGACGAGCCGATGATGAACGTGTCGAACGTGTACTTCTGGTTGAGCCCGAGATCCGAAAGGTCGGCCGGCTGCACCTCCGCCCTGCGCGGTTGCTCTTGAGCGACAGGCGGAGAGTCCACGGCGGGAGCCGGATCCCGATCTCCGACGACGAAGGAGACGCGGAGGTGATCCCGGCCGGACGACTCACGCGCTGCGGCGGAGACGAACCCACGGAAGTGGCTCTCGATCCAGTCCTTGGTGAACTCGTTCGGAACCGCTACGACAAGCCTCCCGTCGCCGAGGGAGCGCGGCTCGGCATGGGCGAGCCACGTGTCGTAGGTCGTCTCGCTGAGTACCTCTCTCAGCCTGCCGGAAATTGCATCCCACAAGCTGTCGGGAGTCGGTTCGTTCGAGTGATCCAACCGTCCTCGAGTGTCGTCGGGTTCTAGGAAGGGGCGAGCATAGCAGCGTCCAGGTCAGGTCTCAACGCGCCCCTCGAGCCCAAGCGGTGGACAAAAAGCACCCCTTTTGCAGGTAATTCGTGCATTCCACACAACTATCCCCAGGTGTGGAAGACGGTGTATCCGTTTCCGTGTGGGACAACGTCGAGACGGGCTGAGCAGCAATTTCCGAGCGAAGCGACAGTCCCCACTCTGTGGAAAACGTCGGTCCCGAAGTCCTCGTCTATACTGCCCGCTCCGCCCCGCGCGCCTCTCATTTCGAACGACCGAGGATCATGAAACGCACCTACCAGCCGAACGTCCGCCGCCGCAAACGGCGGCACGGGTTCCGAGCGCGAATGTCCTCGCGCGGGGGTCGCTCCATCCTGAAGCGCCGCCGCGCGAGAGGACGCAAGCGTCTGTCCGCCTGAGGGCGTGACGACGGCAAGTCGGTCACCGGTGCAGCGTCGCCACAGGCTCTCGCGATCCCGCGACTTCGATGCCGTCTATCGGCGTGGCACGTCCGCGTCCACCCGTTATCTCGTCCTGCACTGGTTTCCGCGTGAGGAGGACGAGGCGGGTGATCCGCGGCTCGGTCTCGCGGTGCCCCGCTCCGTCGGCTCCGCCGTCGTACGGAACCGCGTGAAGCGGGTCCTGCGCGAGACCTGGAGGGAGCTCCTCCCGGAGGTACCGCCCGGGCATGACTACGTGCTCGTCGCGCGCCCCGGCCTGGCCGAGCCCGCCCAGGCTCGCGGCCCGGAGTGGCTCGCGGCAGAGGTTTCGGGCGTGCTCGAGCGGGTGCGATCGTGAGGTACGCCGGGATCGCTCTCGTGTACGCGTGGCGGTGGACGCTCGGCCTGCTCACGCCCGCGGGAACGTGCAAGTACCACCCGAGCTGCTCGCAGTACGCGATCGATGCGTTCCGTGAGCTCGGCCTCGCCCGCGGTGCCGTCCTTGCGACCTGGCGCCTGCTCCGCTGCAACCCCTGGAGCGACGGCGGAGTCGACCACGCCCGCGACCAGACCGTGTTCCCGCTCGCACGGTCGAGGAGAGCCGACACGTGATCGTCGGCGGGATCCTCTCGCCCATCGAGAACGTCCTCACGGAGGTCCTCATCTGGCTGCACGAGACCGGGGGCCTGACGTGGGCGTGGTCGATCGTCGCGCTCACCGTGATCGTGCGGATGCTCCTCGTGCCCGTGGCGATCAGGCAGATCCACTCGATGCAAAGCCTCCAGATCCATGCGCCCGAGATGAAAGCGATCCAGCAGCGGTACAAGTCGGATCGCCAGAAGCAGAGCGAAGAGTTGATGAAGTTCTACAAGGAGAACAAGATCAACCCGTACGCCTCCTGCCTCCCGATCGTCTTCCAGATCCCGATCTTCATCGCGCTCTTCTTCGTCCTCCGCGACTTCGACGACGAGGTCTATCCGAGGTTCGCGGAGACGACGCTCGAGTGGCTCAACCTCATCGACATCACCGAGCCGACGAAGGACGGTCTCGGGCCGGTGCTGCTCGTGGTCTACGTGATCAGCCAGCTGACGTCGACGTGGCTGATGTCGACGTCGATGCAGAGCGCAGCGCAGCGCTGGATGATCATGCTCCTTCCGATCGTCTTCATCCCGTTCATCCTCAGCTTTCCGTCCGGGCTGATGATCTACTGGCTGACGACCAACCTGTGGACGACCGGGCAAGGGCTGATCACGCGCCGGCAGATGCCTCGGCCGGTAACGCCCCCGAAGCGGTCGAGCAGGACGCCGCCGAAGGAAGACGTGGCTGCGGCAGCGGTCGAGCCCGCGGTCGACGGCGCAGGCGGGGCTGCTGCCGTTCGCACCGGCCCCCCGCGCAGAGTCAAGCGGAAGAAGGGCGGCGGGCGAAAGCGGTGAGCGACGACACCGAGGTGCGCGTGGAGGCGAGCGGCGAGACGGTGGGCGAGGCCAAGTGGTCGGCGCTCCGCGAGCTCGAGCAGCTCGTGCCAGGACTCGATCGGGAACAGGTCGAGTTCGAAGTCGTCTCGGAGGGTGAGCGGGGTCTTCTGGGCGTCGGATACACACCCGCTCGCGTCGTCGCGAAGGCATCCAGCGGCGGCGCGGCGGCTGCGGCCTCCACCGGGAACGCAAGCGACGCGCGAGAGTTCGTCGCCCGCATCGCCGAGGCGATCGGTGCCGACGTCACCGTTTCTGCCGGCGAGCGCGACGGAGTCGTCACCGTCACCTGCTCCGGCGAGGACCTCGGCCTCTTCATCGGGAAGCACGGACAGACGATCGATGCGGTCCAGTACCTGGCGAATGCGGTCGCGCGTGCGGAGGGAAGCGAGCACGCCATCGTCGTCGACGCTGCCGGATACCGGGCACGTCGAAATGCGTCCCTCGAAGCGGTCGCGAGCCGCTCGGCCCGCCAGGCGGCGACGACAGGGAGCGCGGTCGAGCTCGACCCCATGACACCAGTGGAGCGCAAGATCGTGCACGAGACGCTGAAGGACGATCCCGAGGTGGAGACGCAGAGCGAAGGCTCGGAGCCGAACCGCTACGTCGTCGTGCTCCCGCGAAGCAGCAGCGGCGATTGACATGACGGAGGGGCTCCTCGAGCGCTGGCTCGAGGGTGTGCTCTCGACCCCGGGGCTCACGGGGCTTCGCGACCAGGTCGAAGCGCGGCGCGTTCTCCTGGAGGATGCCCTTCGCGCTCGGCCCCTGATCGAGGGCATGCCCGGGGCGATCGTCGATGTCGGGTCGGGCGGAGGTTCGCCGGGGATTCCTCTCGCGGTCGCTCTTCCCGAGCGCTCGTTCACGTTGCTCGAGGCGGAACGGCGCAAGTGCGAGTTCCTTCGCGAGACTGCTCGAGAGCTCCCGAACGTCGAGGTCGTCTGGGGACGGGCGGAGGAGCAGCCGACCGATCGGTTCGGGATCGCGCTCGCCAAGGCGCTCGCGAAACCGCCGACCGCCGCCGAGCTCTGTCTCCCGCTGGTCGCGGAGGGAGGGGCCGCGATCCTCTGGGTTGGTGAGACCGCGGACAGGGGCGCGGTGGCGGCGGTCGCCACGCGCCTGGCTGCGGAGCTGGAGTACGACGACCGAGGTCTCCTCTTGCTCCGGAAGACTGGACCGACGCCGGCCGGCTTTCCACGACGCTCCGGGATGGCGAAGAAGCGGCCGCTCGCATAGGACTAGCTTGGCCGCGGTTTCGCATTGCGCAGGCGCATCCCGCTGAACTCGAGCGTCGACGCGGCGACTCGATCCCAGAGCGGCCAGAGGTTGGCCACGATTCTGAGCTCGATCGCAGCCGCCGCATGGAGTGCGAGCAGATCGCCCAGCTCGACGACCTCGAGCGGTTCGACTGGCACGCGGCTCAGCCAGTAGCCGCCGACCTCCGCATCCGGCCTGAAGGACTCTTCGGGCAGGCGGTATGCGACGACCGCGGCTTGCCGGATCCGCTCCAACCAGGCCGCCTCGACTGCATGCACCCGACTCGCGCCGGCGAGGAGGACGCCTCCGTCGTCGGCGGTGGTCTCCGGCCCCGCCCAAAAGGTGCCGCGCGGACAGTCGCGCGGAAACCAGTACAGCGGCAGGTGCCGGGTGTCGATCGCCCACACGCGCGGCTCGTCGCTCTCGGCGGTCGCGCTGAGGTGCGGTTCGAAGCGGTCAATCGTCGCGTCCTCGCTCACGTGCCAGAGCGCGTGAGGCCCCTCGCCGGCATATGGGGGCGCGGGAGCGCGCAAGGGAGGCGACTCTAGCCGCCCCTCTCTCTACGCTTGCCCGGTGCCCGCCCCAGGGTTTGCGCGCGACCGTGGATCCCGCGCTAGCGGATCGCCGGTCTTGCGCGCTGCAAGGGTCTACGCAGTCGCGAACCAGAAGGGCGGCGTCGGCAAGACGACGACCGCCGTCAACGTCGGCGCGTGCCTCGCGGAGGCGGGAGAGCGCGTGCTGCTCATCGATCTCGATCCGCAGGCGAATGCGACCTCGGGGCTCGGCATGCGCGCGAACGGCGCTTCGACCCACGATCTCTTGGACGGCACGCCACTCTCTGCCCTCGCAAAGCCGACGCCGTTCCCGAACCTCGACGTCGTCATGGCGAAGAACGACCTCGCCACGGCAGCCGTGGAGCTGTCCACCCGCGAGGGCGGCGAGAGCTATCTCGCGGAGGCGCTCGGAGGCTCACTCGACCCGTATTCCTTCGTCTTCCTCGACTGCCCCCCGTCCTTCGGCACGCTCACGGTCAACGCGCTCGCCGCGGCCAGTCGAGCGCTCGTTCCCGTCCAGGCCGAGTACTACGCGCTCGAGGGCCTCTCGCAGCTGCTCGGGACGATCAACCTCGTCAAGGCGCGGTTGAACCGCGAGCTTGCGGTGGCCGGGATCCTCCTGACGATGGCGGACGGGAGGACACGACTTGCGGCCGAGGTCGAGGCCGAGCTTCGCAAGCACTTCGGCGAGCTGGTCTTCACGCAGACAGTGCCCCGCTCCGTGCGTCTCGCCGAGGCGCCGAGCCACGGGCTTCCTGCAATCGCCTACGACCGGCGCTCCGCCGGCGCACAGGCCTACTGGAAGGTGGCGATGGAGCTTGTCGAGCGTTCGCTAGGGAGCGGAGAGGCCTCGGCCGCGGGCTCGAGGTGTTGCTGGGCGAAGGCGGACAGCCGGAGTTGCTCCATCTTCCCGTCGAGACGATCCATCCGAATCCTCGCCAGCCCCGGCGCCGCTTCGAGCCGGAGGCTGCGACCGGGCTGGCGGCATCGATCCGCCTGCAGGGCGTGCTGCAACCGATCGTCGTCCGCCGCCGTTCCGACGGCGGCTTCGAGCTGATCGCCGGCGAACGGCGCTGGCGTGCCGCGAGAGCCGCGGGGATGCCGACTCTGCCAGCGCTCGTCCGGGACGTCGAGGACGGCGAGTCGCTTCTCCTCGGGCTCGTGGAGAACGTCGCGCGCGAGCAGCTTTCTCCGGTCGAGGAGGCTCGCGCCTACGCGTCGCTGGTCGACGAGTTCGAGCTTTCGCTGGGCGACGTATCCCAGCGTGTCGGCCGCTCCAAGTCGGCGGTCTCCAATCGACTGCGTCTGCTCGAGCTGCCGGAGGAGGTGCTCTGGATGCTCGCCCGGGGCGATCTCACGGAAGGACACGCACGAGCCGTTCTCTCCCTCCCGGACGACGACGCACGCCGGCGCCTGGCTCGCAGGATCGCGAAGGAGGGTTTGACCGTGCGCAGTGCCGAGCGAGCCGCGCGGGAGGGTGGAGCTCGCCGCCGCCCGCGTCGCAATCTCTCGGTCGATCCCGAGCTCGCCGATCGCGCGCGAGCTGCCGCCGAACGCCTCACAGGTCTGTCCGTAAGCGTGGCGAGCGGCTCGCTGCAGATCAAGTTCCGCGACGAGACCGCGCTCGCAGAGCTGGTCGAGACCCTCGAAGCCGCAGCGCCGTAGTTCGCGACGACGCCCGGAGGCTTCGGCTAACCGGCTACCCCGCCGACTTCCCGCTGGACGCGGCTTGTGACTGCAGCCAGCCGACAGCGTCGCGCGCTGTCTGCGACTCGTGATGAAGCTGGCGGAGGTTGTGCCTGAGCGCCTCGATCTCCCGCTCATCGGACGGGTCGATCCGCTCGAGCTCCTCGGCCGTGATCTGGATCGCACGCTTGCGTAGCACCACGACCCCCTGGCCGTTCCACTCCGGCCCCAGCATGACTCCTCGCTCCTCGACCGATTCGACGACGAACGCCCGCCCCCAATGCTCACGGATCCACCACTCCGAATGGAAGACCGTCGGCCCGCCGTCGTCCCAGGCCCGTCCGTAGTTGAGCACGTTCATTCCGACCCGGTCCGTCTCCCGTTGTACCGCGGGTCGTCCAGGCCGCCCGTCGTGCGGGACCTTCGCCCACTCCTCGGACCGGTCGGGGCCGTGGATCGTCGCGAAGAGCAGGCCGTCCTCCCGGAGCACGCGATGCAGCTCCAGTAACCAGCTCGCCCAGAGGTCGGCGATGTGCGTGAAGACCGAGATTGCCCAGACCAGGTCGAAGGAGTCGCTTTCGAGGGGTAGCGGCGGGGCTTCCTCGTTCCGAAACACGTGGAGTGGCGGGCTCAGGTTCTCGGTGAGCCAGGCGATGCTCGGCCCGTCGATGTCGCACCCATGGAGCTCTCCGATCTCCGCCTCCGCGACGAAGTGCCGAAGCGTGCGTCCGGCGCCGCATCCGAAGTCGAGAACGCGCTTCCCTGAGAACGACCAGCTCTCGGGCAGGCGCTCGAGGATCTCGAGCCGGGTGGCCCGGCCGACGTCGTCGAACGCGGCGCCTCTGCCGACGCGTTCAGCGAGGTCGAGCGGAGGGAGTGGAACGGCGCCGGCCATCAGGAGTGCGCATGGGCGATCGTGGACTCGAACCACGGACCTCCGCCTTATCAGAGCGGCGCTCTAACCGACTGAGCTAATCGCCCGCGTGCTGCTGCCTTCGGGCCGCAACTGTAGCGGACGCCAAGTCCTCGTAACCCGTGCGCTCGGCACCGGTCACTAACATGAGCGACGGCCCCTTGATGCGAGAGATGACCCTCTACGGCGTGAGCTTCGAGCCCATCGGCAAGCAGCCGATCGTCCTCTTGAAGACCGCCGACGACGACAAGTTTCTCCCGATCTGGATCGGGCATGCGGAGGCCGCCGCGATCCTGATGAAGCTGCAAGGCGCCGCCGCGCCGCGTCCGATGACACACGACCTGCTCACGAACGTCATCTCCGAGCTCCAGGGCGAGGTCGTGAAGGTAACCGTGACCGAGCTCCGCGAGAACACGTTCTACGCCAACATCACCATCGTCCAGAACGGCCGCGAGGTCGACATCGACTCCCGCACCTCCGACGCGATCGCGCTCGCGGTTCGCTGCGACGCGCAGATCTTCGCGGCGGACGACGTCATCGACGAGTCGGGAATCGACTTCCAGGCCGAGGACGACGAACAGCCAGGCCTGGTCACGGTGTCGAGCCTGTCCGACCTCGACCCGGCCGAGTTTCGGAAGTTCCTCGAGACGGTGACCGTGGAGGACTTCCTCACGAGCCTCGAGGAGCCCGTGGGCACGGGCGACGACGACGAAGAGGACGAAGACGAGGACGAGGACGAGGAAGACCGCGCGTAAGCCGTCGACGAACGACGCTCAGCCTGCGCCGACACCGGCCACGGACAGGACCAGGGCCGTTCCGTTGAACGTCGCATGCAGGAGCATCGGCGGATAGATGCTGTCGGAACGCCAGCGGAGCCAGCCGATGGCGAACCCGAAGAAGGTCAGGACCGGAAGCGCGACGAGCAGGCCGTGGGCGAGCCCGAAGAGCAGTCCCGTGAGCAGGATTGCGAGGGGCGCACCATAGGGGGCGAGCAGCCCGTAGCCGAGGCCTCGGTAGGTGAGCTCCTCGACCGCAGGTGCGACGAACACGACCACCACGAAGAACGCCGCGAAGGCCCCGGCTCGGCTGGAATCGAACTCGTCCGGGACGAGCCCCTGCTCCTCGGTCGCGTCCAGGAACGGTGAGAGAGCGGCGCCGACGATCCAGATGGCCACGAGTGCGATCGCGGCGTATCCCAGCGCACGCCACCACGATGCCGGACGCCGCAGCGCGAAGACCTGACGGGTGTCGAGGCCACGTGCGATGAGAAGCAGGATGCCGAGCATGACCGCGTACTGAACGGCGGCCGCGATCGCGTACCCGTAGCGGAACGCGATGTCGTCGGGCGGCTCCGATCCCTCGAGCCGACCCGCATAGGCGATCGCCGTCAGCGCGAGCACGAAGATCAGCCAGGCGATCAGGCGCCCACGCGACGGGCGCGAGCGGACATCGGGCGAAACGGCGGAGTCCATGATCCCGAAGTGTTGCGATTCTGAGGACGCCGGCCGCGAACGTCGAACGGGAAGCCAAGGTGGCTAGCATCTGTTCATGAGCCCGGCCCGCGGCAAGCGGACGTCTTTCGACCCGGAGACGCTGACGCCGAGGCGACGCCACAGGCGTGCGGCTCGACGCCGCCGACGGCGCAATGGGGCGGTGGTTGCCCTGGTGGTGGTCGTCGTGCTCGGCGTGATTGCGGGGATCGGAGGGGGCGCCGCCGTCTTCGCCTACGGGTCGTCGTGCGACCTGAGCTCCTTGCGCTCGGTGCGAATCGGCCAGAACTCGTTCCTCTTCGCGGCGGACGGCAGCCTTCTGGGCTCCATCCCCGCCGAGCGGAATCGCCAGCCGGTGCAGGTCGAGGGCATGGCGCCGTGGATCCGGAAGGCCACGATCGCCGTCGAGGATCGCCGCTTTTTCGCTCACGACGGGGTCGACATCGAGGGAATCGCCCGCGCAGCGGTTGCGGACGTCAAAGCCGGCCGTATCGTCGAAGGCGGCTCGACGATCACGCAGCAGCTCGTGCGAAACCTCTACATCTCGCGCGAGCGGACGGTGCAGCGAAAGCTGAAAGAGGCCTGCCTCGCGACCAAGCTCGACGATGCCTGGACGAAGCACCGGATTCTGACGACGTACCTGAACCAGGTCTACTACGGCAGCCAGGCGTACGGAATCGAGGCAGCATCGCAGACGTTCTTCTCTCGCCCCGCGCTCGATCTGACGCTCTCGCAGTCCGCACTGCTCGCCGGGCTCACCCAGGCGCCGTCGGTCTACAACCCGTTCACCGCACCTGCGCGCGCTCGGGCGCGACGACAGACGGTGCTGCGCGCGATGCTCGAGACGGGCGTCATCACCAGGAGGCAGCACGCGCGTGCGGCGAAGTCGGGCCTCGGGCTCGAGCCAGGGAGGCTCTACAGCAGGATCCGCGAGCCGTACTTCTTCGGCTACGTGCGCGATCGCCTGATCGAGGAGTACGGCGCGGCAACGGTTCGCTCCGGCGGCCTCCGTGTCTACACGACGATCAAGCCGCGCTACCAGCGTCTTGCAGAAGAGGCGATCAGGAGCACCCTCACCGAGCCCACCGACCCCGCCTCGGCGCTGATCTCCATCAGCCCGCGCACGGGTGCGATCCGCGCGATGGCCGCGGTCATCCCGAATCGCCCCAACAACGAGTTCAACCTCCTCTCGCAGGCACGACGACAGCCGGGCTCGACCTTCAAGACCTTCGTCCTCGCGGCGGCGGTCGAGATGGGGATCAACCCCGACTCGACGTACTACGTCTCGGCGCCCTTCACGTATCGCGTGCATCCGGCCGGCAACTGTGACGACGGAAGCTGGTGGTGCGTGCATACGTATGCCAACGACTACTACGGCTGGAGCTCGATCCGCAGCGCGACCATTCGATCGGACAACGCCGTCTACGCACAGCTGACGCTCGACGTCACGGCCGAGAAGGTGGCGGAGACCGCACGCCGGATGGGTGTCCGCTCCACACTCGACGTCAACGGTGACTACGTGCCGTCGATCGGTCTCGGCTCCGTCGCGGTCTCCCCGCTCGATCTCGCATCCGCGTACGCGACCCTTGCGGCCGGCGGCGTCTACGCGGAGCCGATGGCGATCCGTCGTGTCGTGCTTCCGAACGGCAAGGAGGACCGAGACGCGGGGTGGGGCGTCCCGCGGCGCAGGCGTGCCATCTCGGAGGGAACTGCGGCCATCGTGACGCGCATCCTCGAGCAGAACATGCAGTCGGGCACGGGGACGCGAGCTGCGTTCGGGCGTCCCGCGGCCGGGAAGACCGGGACCAACGAGGAGCACAAGGACGCGTGGTTCGCGGGTTACACGCCGGATCTGGCGACGACCGTGTGGATGGGCTACACGAGGGCCGAGATCCCGATGGAGAGTGTTCACGGGATCGCGGTCAGCGGCGGAAGCTTCCCCGCCGAGATCTGGCGGTTGTTCATGGAGCCCTCGCTCGACGTCATCGAGCCGCGTGCGTTCCCGGAGCCTGCCGTTTGGCCCACCTGGGAGCCCTTCACGCGTGGCCAGTACGCGCTCACGTACGACCCCACCTACACGCCCACCGAGACGACCGACGAGACCGAGACGACGAAGACGGAGCCGGCGGAGCCGACGATCGTGCCCAGCCGGCTCCCGTAGCGCCCACGTCATGCGCGACCTGCTGAGCTTCGAGGAAGCGCTCGCCTGCGTCCTCGACCGGGCGAAGCCGCTCCCCGCGGAGCTCGTGGCTCTCGAGCATGCGTCCGGAAGAGTCGTCTCCGAGCCTGCGCGTGCTCGTGCCGACCTTCCGCCGTTTCCGAGCTCGGCGATGGACGGATTCGCGGTGCGCGAAAGCGAAACGCCGGGCACTCTCCCGATCTCCGCGAGAGTTGCGGCGGGAACCCCCTCGCTCTCTCTGCTCGAGCCCGGCTCAGCGGCGGCGATCGCGACGGGTGGCGTCGTCCCCGAGGGAGCGGACACGATCGTGCCGGTGGAGTTGACGACCGAGAAAGACGGGCAGGTTCGGATCGAGGAACGCGCTCGAGGAGCCGCGCATATCCGTCCACGGGGTGGCGACGTGCGTGAAGGCGCGGTGGTCGTAGCGGCGGGAGTTCGTCTCGGCCCCGCCCAGATCGGCGCGCTGGCGGCGTCCGGCGTCGCCGAGGTCAGCTGCGCTCAGCGTCCTCGCGTAGCGGTGCTCGCAACGGGAAGTGAGCTGCGAGCGCCGGGCGACACGCTCGAGCCCGGACAGATCTTCGAGTCGAACCGGCCGATGATCGCCGCCGCGCTTGCTGCGAGCGGCGCGGTGGTCGAGGCCCTACCGGTTGTCCGAGACGACGAGGACGCCCACCGAAGCGCGCTCGAAGAGGGCCTGGCCGCAGACGTGCTCGTGACGTCGGGCGGCGTCTCGATGGGTCCCCATGACCTGGTGAGAAGGATCGCAGCGGAACTGGGTGTCGAAGAGGTGTTTTGGGGGGTGGCTGTCAAGCCCGGGAAACCGCTCTCGTTCGGGGTGCGCGGGGAGACACTGGTGTTCGGCCTGCCCGGGAACCCCGTCTCCTCGCTGGTGGGCGCGCTCGTGTTCGTCCGCCCCGCGCTCGACGCCTTGCAAGGCGTCGCGGATCCGGGCCCCGTGTTCCAGGTGGGCCAGACGAAGTCGGCGATCCGCCGCAATGCTCACCGAGACGAGTTCCTCAGGGCCCGCCGAGAGGTGACCGAGCAGGGAGTCGTGCTCCAGCCCGTGACCGGCCAGGAGTCGCACATGATCGTTCGGGCTGCCTCCGCCGAAGCGCTCGTCCACGTGCCGTGCGGCGTCGGGGAGATCGCCGCAGGCGGCACGGTGCGCTACCTCGATCTCGTCTAGCGAGCATCCCGGTTGCCGATCCTCCGCTCCAGACCGCGAGCGGAAGTGCGAATGAGTCCAGGCGGGGGCGGTTCCGAGCCGCCGGCGTACGGCACGTAGCGGCCGAACGCAAGTGCTCCCAACTGCGCGGCCGCCGTCAACCACGCGAGCGCGAGCAGTACCGAGAAGAGCGAGATGTAGCCGACGGTCGCGAGCCCGGCGACATAGAGGCTGGCGTCGGCCGGGCCGAGCCCGACCTCTCGTCCGAGCACGAGAAGTCCGCCGATGGGACCGAGAAGCCCCAGGACGTAGATCCCGACGCGTGGCCAGAGCCGCGCCTGGAGTGGAAGCCAGAGCCAGGAGTAGAGCGACGGAAGGACGAACGCGAGCGCAAACGGCTTCGTCAGCGCGACCACGAGCGCGACGACGCCGAGCCACGCGAGAGCGCATGTGTAGCCGGCAAGCCGCTCTACGGCCGCAGCCTGCGCCTCGGGAACGAGCGGACGGCGAAGGAGCAGCCAGCCGATGACGAACGCAACGGCCAGCAAGGCGAGCCCGGCAACGTTCGGATCGCCGACGAACGACGAGTCCGGGGGCAGCGGAAGCGCAGCTCCGGTGGGCAAGACGCCGGTAAGCGCTCCAGCCCAGAGGAGCACGCCGGCCCAGAGCCAGAAGAGCATGCGTGTTCGCAAAGCCCGCAGCGCCGGCCGAAACGGGAGGGCTCTGCGCCGGCCCCGCGCAAGCAGATCCAGAACGCCGAGCGCGAACGGCACGATGGCGACCACGAAAGCGAGCCGTACGGTCCACCCGCTTGCCGTGCGTTCCTCGAGGAAGACGCTGTCCGGTGTCCGAAAAGCGGCCCCCACGCTGGCGTCGATCGAGGCGACGAGTGCCTCCGTGGCGCGCCCGAGCTGGCCGAGGCGCCGCTCGGAGAGTGCTCCGGGCAATCGCGCCGAGGACGCACGATCGTTCGCCGGATCGCGGGTCGTGAGCGAGATCGCAGCGATCCCCTCGGCGACGAACGGCCCGTGCTCGGCGGCGGCGAAGGGCATGCCCAGATCGACGAGCTGCGTGAGGACAGAAGGGATCGCCGGCGCTTGTCCGGTCTCTTCCGAAACCCGTGCGGACGCCGTCCGGACGAGCGTCCTCGCCGGCGAGCTCGAACCGTCCCCTGCGAGCGCTATGCGCGGACGCCCGTCGGCTCCGACATCGTCGAGCACGATTACGGCTAACGCTTCCTGCGCGAACCCCGACGTCCGCGCGAAGCGGACCGCCCCGGCCCCGCCGTAGGCGCCCGCATCGGTCGAGACGAGAACGAACGTGCGGTTCGGAAGCGGCCCGGGCAGCGCACCCTGCGGAGCGAATCCGCGAGCAAGCTCGATGAGCGCCGCCGTGCCGGAGGCGTTGTCTCTCTCTCCCGGATCAGTGCCTGCGTTGTCTCGATGGGCGACGAGAATGATCGTCTCGTCGGACCGCCCCGGAATCACGGTCACGATGTTGAGAAGGCTGACTTCGCCGAGATCGACGAGGTCTGCGTTCCAGACGTCTTCCTCCGTATCGAGCCCGAGCTCCGAGACCGTCTCCGAATACCAGCGGGCGGCGCCGGCTGCGTCGTCGGTCCCAGGCACTCTGGAGGGGAACTCGGTCGAGAGCTCACTCGCGACAGAAGCCGCTACCGTCCCGTCGAACACCGGCTCGAGCTGGGGGCGGGGAAGTGCTCCTGTTGCCGAGAGAGAGAACAGGACGGCGAGGACGACTGGTGCCAGGACGAGCGTGCTGACGCGGACGAGACGCGTGTTGAGAGGTCTGTCGACGGTGCCGCGGCGCGCCCGCCGCCTCCGCCCACGGGGACGAGCCGCTTCCATCGCGCGGCTAGTGTAGGCGGGCTCGGAGCGGCGTGGCCGACGATGGCGTGGCGCGTTCGGCAGCTGCGCGCGGCGGCTGTGTGTTAGAAGCTTCGGCGACCGCTCCGATGCAGAATCCGCCGACCATCCTTCTCGTCGACGACGAGGAGTCAATCCAGACCCTGCTCACGTTCCCACTCGAACGCGACGGGTATCGCGTGGTTCAGTCCCGTGACGGCGAGGACGCGTTGCGCCGCTTCGACGAGGAGAATGTCGACCTCGTCGTGCTGGACGTGATGCTTCCGCGGCTGGACGGGCTCGAGGTCTGCAAGCGGCTTCGCAGCCAGAGCAGTGTCCCGATCATCATGCTCACCGCCCGGGGGGAGGAGCTCGACAAGGTTCTCGGGCTGGAGCTCGGTGCCGACGACTACATCACCAAGCCTTTTTCGATCAGGGAGTTCCGAAGCCGTGTACGTGCGCTGCTACGCCGTGCCGCTGCGCCGCACACCGGGCGCGACCGCGTCGAGGTGATCGAGCAGGGCGAGCTCAGAATCGACCTGCCGCGCCGGACGGTCGACGTCCGCGGCCAATCGGTCCAGCTCACGTTCATCGAGTTCGAGATGCTCGTGCTGCTCGCCTCGAGCCCCGGGGTCGTGTTCTCGCGCCGGGAGCTGCTCGAGAGACTCCGCGGTGGGGCCGACTACCGGGAGCCCCGCACCATCGACGTCCACGTTCGACATCTGCGCGAAAAGATCGAGGCGGACCCGAGCAACCCCGAGCTGATCTTGACCATTCGCGGAGCCGGGTACCGCTTCCGCTCCTAGGCATGAAGATCCCGGGCGGGATCAGAGTTCGCCTCGCGCTCGGGCTCGTCGCGATCGTGGCGGGAGCCCTCGGTACCGCATACCTCATCGTCGTGCCGTCGCTCGAGAGGCAACTCGTGGATGCGCGGCTCGACGAGCTCGAGGAGCACGCGGCGCCACTCCCCGACGAGCTCCCGCTCGACACGCTGCTCTGGAACGACAAGGTCGAGGAGTTCGGAGTGGCCACGAATGCTCGCGTGGTCGCCTTTCGCATCCTCGGCGCCAACGAGCCCGCGCTCGCGGTCGTAGCCGACTCTCGCAGGGGGGAGAGCTCGCGGGATGTCGCACGGGACGCCACCGCACTTCGCGCGGCGACGACGGGCCGCGTCGAGCGGGGCCGTGTGGTGGATGTCTCCGGGGACTTTGCCGAGGTGGCGGTCCCGCACGGCGAGGACGCCGTGGTCCTGTTCCGGGCGTCGCTGGCGGACTCGCTCGCGACCGTGCGACTCGTGGAACGCCGTCTCCTCGTTGCGACCGCCTTCGCCCTCCTGCTCGCGCTCGTCCTCGGCCTGACGGCCGCGGGGATGTTCGCGCACCGCCTCCGCCGGCTGGAGACCGCCGCCGAGCGGATCGCGAGCGGTGACTTCGACGCGCCCATCGTCGACCGCGGAGATGACGAGATCGGCCAGCTGGCGGCCACCTTCGATCGAATGCGCGTCCGGCTCGCGCAGCTCGACAACGCGCGGAAGGAGTTCGTGGCCAATGCGTCGCACGAGCTGCGTACGCCGCTGTTCTCGATCGGGGGCTTTCTCGAGCTGCTGACCGACGAGGAGCTGGACGAGAAGACGCGCGACGAGTTCCTCTCGACCATGCGGAGCCAGGTCGAGAGATTGACGAAGCTCTCGACCGATCTGCTCGATCTCTCGCGGATGGATGCGGGTCAGCTCCGCGTCGAGCGCGAGCCGGTCGACCTGTCGACCGTCGTAGCGACGCTCGGGCGGGAGCTCGAGCATGTCGCGGAGGCGTCCGGACACGTGCTGGACACCGAACGCGACGGGAGCGCGTGGTGCACGGCGGACGAAGAGCGGGTGCTGCAGATCGGCCGTGCGCTCGTCGTCAACGGCCTCGTCCACACGCCCGCCGGGACGCGGCTGGTCGTGCGGGCCCGCCGGCGCGGAAGCCGTGCCGAGCTCGAAGTCGCCGACGACGGGCCGGGCATTCCGCCCGAGAAACGAGAGGCGGTCTTCGAGCGTTTCTACCGGGTCGAGGGCGGTGTCGCGTCGGGAAGCGGGCTCGGTCTGGCGATCGCACGCGAGGTCGCGCGCCTCATGGACGGCGGCGTGCGGCTCGAGTCTGCGCCGGGACGAACGGTCGTCACCCTCGATCTTCCCGGAACGGAGCTCGTCGAGCCGCCGATCGCTGTGCCACCGTTTTCACGTGAAAACGGATAGCGCCGCGGCGCCGCGGTCTACGATTCGACGGGTGAGTGGCTTGTCACACGTGGGCGACGCGGGCGAGGTGCGGATGGTGGACGTCGGCGAGAAGCCGGTCTCCCGACGCCGCGCGGTCGCGTCGGCGACCGTCCACATGGCACAGCCGACCGCGGAGACCATTCGCGAGCTTCCGAAAGGCGATGCACTCGTGACTGCGCAGCTGGCCGGAATCATGGCCGCGAAGCGCACCGCCGGTCTGATTCCCCTGTGTCACCCCCTTCCGCTCAGCTACGTGGACGTCCGGCTGGTCGTGGGAGAAGGAACGGTCGAGATCGAGGCGGTTGCGGAGACCACGGCTCAGACCGGGGTCGAGATGGAAGCGCTGGTCGCGGCGACGGTTGCCGCTCTGACCGTCTACGACATGGCCAAGGCGATCGACAAGACGATGGTGGTCGGGAACGTGCAGCTCGTCGAGAAGACGAAGGAACCGACCTGAAGGCAGCGGTGCTCACCGTCTCCGACGGCGTACACGCGGGCGAGCGCGAGGATGCAAGCGGCGTGCTGCTGGAGGAGCTGTTGCGAGAGGAAGGCTTCGACGTGGTGCGGCGGGTGGTGCCGGACGAATCCGAGCTGATCTCGGCGGCCATCGTCGACCTCGCTACGGATGCGTTGCTCGTACTGACAACGGGCGGCACAGGCTTCGCGCCGCGTGACGTGACTCCCGAGGCAACGCACGCCGTGCTGCACAGGCAGGCCCCCGGCATCTCCGAGGCGATCCGCGCAGACGCCCTCGAGCGAACCCCGCACGCGCTTCTCTCGCGCGGCGCGGCCGGGTTGCGAGGGGGCACGCTGATCGTGAATTTCCCAGGCTCTCCTGGAGGATGCCGGGACGGCTTCGCGGTCCTGCGTCCCGCACTCCGCCACGGGCTGGAGTTGGCCGGCGGCGATCGAAAGACTCCGCACCGGCAGACATGACGAGCTCCGCTGTCCCCCTTCCGCGTCGCCTGGCGTCGCTCGTCCGCATCGAGCACACGGTGTTCGCGCTGCCGTTTGCGTATGCAGGCGTCTTTCTCGCGGCGGGAGCGTGGCCGGGCTGGAGCGACCTCGTCTGGGTGACGATTGCCATGGTCGGCGCGCGAACGCTCGCGATGGCACTGAACCGGCTGATCGACGCCGAGCTCGACGCGCGGAACCCGCGCACCGCGAGTCGCGAGCTGCCGAGCGGGATGCTGACACCCACGCAGGTGCTCGGTCTCAGCGCGGCCGCATTCGCGGTGTTCCTCGTCTCGGTCTTTCAGCTCGACCCGATCGTCCGCTGGCTGTGGCCGATTCCGGTGGCGATGTTCGTCGTCTACCCGTACCTCAAGCGGTACACGTGGCTCTGCCACTTCTGGCTCGGCGCCTGCCTCGGGCTCGCGCCGGTCGGCGCCTGGCTCGCCGTCTCCGGTCGTGCTCCGTGGGAGGCCTGGACGCTCGGGGCCGCCGTGCTGCTCTGGGTGGCCGGCTTCGACCTCTTCTATTCGCTCTACGACCTCGACAACGATCGTCGGGAAGGTCTGCATTCGTGGGCTACCCGGTTCGGGGAGCGCGGTGTCTTCTACGGTGCGCGGGCGCTCCATGTCGGCACGGTCGTGCTGCTCGCCGTCGTCGGGGTGGGGCTCGAGCTGGGACCGTGGTACTGGGCCGGAGTCGCCGCTGTGGCCGGCCTGCTCGCCTACGAGCATCTGATCGTCTCTCCCGGGAATCTGGGACGCCTCGATGCGGCGTTCTTCACGGTGAACGGCGTCATCAGCATGGTCTTCTTCGCCTTCGTGGCGGCGGACGTGCTCGTTTCGTGATCCGTGCTCGCAGCGTCGAGAAGCGCTATGGCTCGCGGCGCGTCCTGTCCGGGATCGACATCGAGCTCCCACGCGACGGCTTCCTCGTCGTAACGGGCGCGAACGGCTCCGGGAAGACGACGCTTCTACGCGTTCTCACCGGCCTCGCTGCGCCGACGCGAGGGACGGTCGAGGTGGAGGTCGGCCGAGCACGACTTGGCTTTCTCGCCCACGAGCCGCTCGTGTACAGGGAGCTCACTGCGCTCGAGAACCTCGATCTCTTCGGACGGCTCTACCGCGTTTCGGAGCGACGGGAGCGGATCGGGATGCTGCTCGAGCGCTTCGGCCTCTGGGAGGCTCGCTCGGAGCGGGTTTCGTCGTATTCGCGAGGCATGGGCCAACGCCTTGCCTTGTGTCGAGCGTTGCTCCACGATCCCGAGCTGCTCGTCCTCGACGAGCCCTACGCATCGCTGGACGAGCAGGGCGGAGCGTTGCTCGATCGCGAGCTCGAAGAGCTGTCCGGATCCTGCACGCTGGTCGTGTCCACCCACGATCCCACGCGCGTCGAGCGACTGGCAACGCGGAGGCTGGCTCTCACATGACCTATCTCGCCGATGTCGCGGCGTTGACGCGGAAAGACCTGCGGATCGCGCTTCGGGCTCGAGACACGCTGCCTGCAATGCTGCTCTTCGTCCTCTCCGCCCTGGTCGTCTTCCACTTCGCCCTGCCCGAAGGCACGGGAGACGACGCTGCGTACGGGCTGCTCTGGGTCGCGATCGTGTTCACAGCGCTGCTCGGCCTCGCGCGAGCGTGGCTGCCGGAGCAGGAGCATGCAGTCTTCGACGGCCTCGTTCTCGCTCCGTGCGACCGCAGTGCGATCTGGGTCGGAAAGACGCTGGCGACGCTCGCCTTCCTGCTCGCCGCACAGGTGGTCGCGTTGCCTGCGTTCGCCCTCTTCTTCGCCCCGCTCGATGCGGTCGCGGTGGTCGGCGTTCTTCTTGCAGACATCGGCATCTGTGCCGTCGGCTCGCTGATGGCGGCGATGGCCGCAGCCGGCAGGGCCCGCGAGCTGCTGCTACCGCTCCTGATGCTCCCGCTCTCGATTCCGCTCATCGTGGGCGGCGTCGGGGCCGCCATCTCGTCGGAGCCCGAGCGCTACCTCCTGCTGCTCGCGCTGTACGACGGGATCTTCGCGGTACTCTCGTGGGCGTCCTTCGAGTACGTCGTCACCGAGTCATGAGCAGCGCTCTTGCCCCGATACGGAGCCTTCCCGGGCTTGCAGGCGTTGCCGCCGGACTCATGGGCGTCGCACTGCTGCTCTCCTTGTTCATCGCTCCGGAGGACGCCGATCAGGGCATCTCGCAGCGGATCTTCTACATCCACGTGCCGATCGCGCTGACCGCGTACTTCTGCTTCGGCCTCGGCGCCTGGAAGGCGTTGCTGCTCCTCTTGCGGGGGGATGAGCGCCACGACCTCGAGAGCTACGTCGCGATCCACCAGGGCACGATCTTCGGCTCGCTGACGCTGATCACGGGCGCCATCTGGGCCAAGGCTTCATGGGGAGTCTGGTGGACGTGGGACTCGAACCAGCTCGTGCTCTTCCTCACCCTCTTTCTCTTCTATTGCGCGTACTTCATGCTTCGGTTCTCGCTTCCGGAAGGGCCGAGACGCGCCCGTTCCTCCGCGGTCTACGCGCTCTTCGGGGTCGCTCTCATCCCGGTGAGCTTTCTCGCGATCCGTCTCGCCGAGGACTTCATCCACCCGACGACGTTCACGCGCGACGGTCCGCAGATGACGGGAACGATGTTCACGGCGTTCTGCGTTTCGTGGGCGGCGGTGACCCTTCTTGCCTACGTCCTGTACCGCGTCGAGCTCGCGGGCAAGCGGCTGCACTCGGACCTGCGGGAGCTCCGCGAGGTTCTCGAGTGAGCGGCGGGGAGTACGTCGCCGCGGCCTACGGGGTCGTGTTCGTCTTCCTGCTCGTGTACGTCGCGATCATCGCCGCGAAGCTCGTGCGCCTTCAGCGCGATACAGCGGATCTCCTGGAGCTCGCGCGGCGCCGAGAGCGGGAAACGTGACCGACCGGCCGCGCGACTATCCTGCGCGCGTGTGCAGTCTGCGGCGGGGCAGGGCATGGGCGTGAAGCGAAGCGCGGTCGGGAGGCCGCTTCCGCTGCAGGTCCCGACGGCGTTCGTGCGCATCCGGCGGCGTGGTCTTCGTGTCTGCGGCGAGGCACGGACCGAGCGGGTTCGCGGCTGCTCAGCCGCGCACACACGCCGCCGCTGAGTCACTTCGGCGGCGCTTCGGCGTTACGCTCCGCGCGTGTTCATCACGTTCCTGAGCGACTTCGGCCTCAAGGACGATTTCGTGGGCACGTGTCACGGAGTCATGAAGACGATCGCTCCGGAAGCCCAGATCATCGACATCACGCACGGCATTCCCGCTCAGGCGGTGCTGGAGGGCGCGCTCGTGCTTTCGAACACGATCGCGTACATGCCGGTCGGCATCCACCTCGCTGTGGTCGACCCGGGCGTCGGCGGCCCTCGCCGTCCGCTCGCGCTCCGCGACGAGGCCGGACGACTCTTCGTCGGGCCCGACAACGGGCTCCTGCTACCCGCGGCAAACCGGGCGGGGATCGCAGAAGCCCACGAGCTCGCCAATCCGGAGTACGCGCTCCAGGCGGTGTCGCGCACGTTCCACGGGCGGGATCTGTTCAGCCCGGCAGCCGCGCACCTGGCGAACGGCGTCCCACTCGCCGAGCTCGGCCCGCCGCTGCACGTGGAGGCGCTCGTGAGTCTCGACGTCCCCGAGCCGGTCTCGCAGGACGGGGTGCTCACCGCGACGCTGCTCTACGTCGACAGCTTCGGGAACATCGCTCTCAACCTCACGCGCGAGGACGTCGACGCGCTGGGGATCGCCTCGGGGACGAAGCTCGAGCTCGAGCATGCCGGAGAGCGCTACTACGCGGTCATGGCGAGGACGTTCGCCGACGCGCGCCCGGGTGACGTGATCCTCTACGAGGACAGCTACGGGAACATGTCGGTCGCAATCTCGAGGGGCGACGCCGGTCGCATGCTCCACGCGACACCAGGACAGCGAATCCGAATCGCGCGCCGCGTCTGAGTCGCCAGCTCAGGAAATCGGCGGACGCCTGGCCACCCAGGGGCGTGCCTCCTCGAGCTGCGCAGCTAGCCGAAGCAGAAGTGCCTCGCCGGCAGGCGGCCCGATGGCCTGCACGCCGATTGGAAGGCCTTCCTCGGACCAGTGCAGCGGGAGCGACATCGCCGGTAGTCCGGTGAGGTTCGCGATTGCGGTGAACGGCGTGAACAACGTGTTCCGCGTGAGCTGCTCTATCGCGCCGTCGACGCCTTCGTGCTGCCATCCGATCGGAACCGGTGGCAGCGCGAGCGTGGGCGTGAGGACGACGTCGGCTTGCTGCCAGAACGCGACGATGCGCCGGGCCTCGGTTTGGAGGTGAAACGCTGCCTGGACGTAGTCGGCGGCGGAGCTCTGGCGAGCGAATTCCGCGAGACCGCGGTTCAGCGGGGTGAGGAGCTCGGGGTCGACGGGATAGAGCGCCGGGCTGACCTGCCAGACCGCGATGAACGCGTCGAGCAGCCCTGCCCCGGCCCACGGTGGCGTTGCCTCGAAGACCTCGTGGCCAAGGCTCGTCAGGAGGCTTGCGGCATCGTCGAGCGCAGCGGTGCAGTCAGCGTGCACAGGCGCCTCGATCGGCGGATCCGCCGTGACCGCGATTCGTAATCGGCCGGGCCGAGCGCCCGGCTCGTCCGCGAAAGGCTGCTCGGGTGGAGGCGCCCACCAGGGATCGCCCGGCTCGTACCCGGACAGAACGTCGAGCAAAGCGGCGGCGTCTGCGACCGAGCGGGAGATCGGGCCCGAGGTCGAGAGGCCCTCGAGCGAAGGGAACGGCGCCGTGGACACCCGCCCGCGCGACGGCTTGAGGCCGAAGACGCCGCAGCAGGACGCGGGGATCCTGATCGAGCCGCCGCCGTCGGTGCCGTGGGCGAGCGGCACGAGGCCCGCCGCAAGTGCCGCCGCGGCTCCTCCGCTCGAGCCGCCGGGCGTTCGGGTCGGGTCCCAAGGGTTCCGGGTGTCGCCGTTCAGCTCCGACTCGGTGAACGCCACCGTCCCGAACTCCGGGGTGTTCGTCTTGCCGAGGATGACGAACCCGGCTTCGCGCAACCGCCGGACGACGGCAGTGTCGAAGTCGGGGACGTTGTCGGCGAACGCGCGGCTCGAGTAGGTGGTGCGGATGCCCTTCGTGGCCGTCAGGTCCTTGACCGCGATCGGGACGCCGTGAAACGGGCCGCGGCTCTCCGAGGCGTCGGCGACTCTCGCGTCCTCGAGGGCTGCCTCTTCGCAGACGGTCACGAACGAGTTCAGATCGGGATCGAGCCTGTCGATCCGCTCGAGGTAGAGCTCCGCGAGCTCGAGCGACGGAGACCTCGCGGTCGCGAACCAGCCGTGCTTGCTCGGTCGCGGAGAGGAACGCGAGCTCCACCGCGGCGAAGCTAACAGGAGCTACGCGGGGACGGGCGGTCCGGCCCAGCGGTGGACGAGACCGGAGCTGCAGTCGACGACGACGCTCGCGCTCGAGGCGACGAGGGCCTCGCCCGGCTCGGAGAGGAGCAGCCCGAGCCGGTAGCCGGCGACTTTCCGCCGGACACCGCCGAAGGCGCGGTGCTTCCGGGCGGTGTGGAGCGCGAAGCGTCGTCCCGGTCCAGCCCGTGCCCTGCTCATAGCGAGCGTCTGCGAAGCGGGCGATCGCCGCCCGTCCCGAAGCTCCTTCTCCGTGAAGCGCGTATGGGTGAAAGACCGCGCGTGCCGCGAAGTGGCCTGCGAAGGCATTCTCGCGTCCGCTGTTGAAGGCCGACAGCGCGGAGCGCAGACGACCGGTGACATAGGCGGGAGCGCAGCGCGTCGGCAGCTGCGCGGAGCCTCCGAGAACGCGGAAGTCGGGCACGAGGGCGCGAGCGTTCGAACCGGTGCGCACGCCGGGTTCCTGCGAGCGAGAGCAAGCGATGACCGCGGTCCCGGGGCTCCACCCGGGCGGCAGCGGGCATCCGGTGCCGAACGAGGTCGTGTCGTCCTGACCCATGCTCCAGACGTAGATTCGCTGAGCTACGCAGTCGATCTCGCCCTTCCCTCTCGCGAACTCCGTCAGAGGATTCAGGCAGGTCGTCGGCGCTTCGCCGGATCGTGTACCCGATTCCGACGCCTCCGGGCCTCCTGCTCGAGCTCCCGCCCATGTCGACCGCGATCAGATCCCAGCGCTCATGTCTGCCGGTGGCGCTCGGCGAAATACGGGAACAGTGGTTCTCGGTCGTAGAAGACCACATGCCGCCACGGCCGATCGTCAACTCCCTCGGTGACCGAGTACCAGCGAAACGCGAGACCGTCGGCTGAATCGACCCTGCCAGGCGGGTCATCGGTCGTGAACAGCCTGTCGAGCGCGATTGCGTCGCCTGAGGTCACCGCGTCGGCGAGACGCATGAGCAGCTCGGCTGTTTCTCGCGGAGTGCAACCGCTGGGGAGTGCTCCAGAATCGCGTGTTACGACGATGGGCTCGCCCGCCTCGACCTGTGCGGACACCGCGGTCGCGATGAACGGAAAAACCACCAGACCTGCAATGCACGCTATGCGGGTCGGCTTCACGAGTGGCGAGGGCCGGACTTGAACCGGCGACACCACGGTTTTCAGCCGTGTGCTCTACCAGCTGAGCTACCTCGCCGCGGCAGCGCAGTGTAGCCGCGCTCCACGTTAGCGTTCGTGCCGTGAATAGCAACCAGAAGCGACCCATCTCGATCATCGGCGCCGCGCTCGACCTCGGGCAGGGTCGCCGCGGAGTCGACATGGGGCCTTCGGCGATGCGGGCCGCGGGTCTCGAGGAACGGCTGCGCAGCCTCGGCTACGAGGTGCGGGATCTCGGCAATGTCCAGAGCCCCGAACCCGAGGCCACTGCCTTGGAGGATGAGCGGGCGCGCTTCCTGCCGGAGATCAAGGAGACGTGCGCGCGCGTCGCGGCCCTGGTGGCGGATGCCGCGACCGCCGGTGAGATACCGCTCGTCCTCGGAGGAGACCACTCGGTGGCGCTCGGAACCCTCGGCGGGCTCGCCGCGGCGCATGGAACGGGCGGAGTGCTCTGGATCGACGCGCACTCCGACATCAACACGCCGGCAACCAGCCCGAGCGGGAACGTTCACGGAATGGCGCTCGCGGCGGCGCTGGGTCTCGCGGGAGCGGAGTTCGAGAGCGACGCCTGGCCGCTTCCGGCGGTCGCGCCGGAGCGCGTTGCGCTCATCGGCACGCGCCAGCTCGACGAGGGCGAGCGTCGCCTCCTTCGCGACGCAGGGGTGCGCGTCTACACGATGAGCGAGATCG
Organism: uncultured Actinomycetes bacterium; assembly: GCA_963850485.1. Classification (GTDB taxonomy): domain Bacteria; phylum Actinomycetota; class Thermoleophilia; order Gaiellales; family Gaiellaceae; genus GMQP-bins7. The sequence goes on from CAWKLR010000022.1 coordinate 101,999, forward strand.
ACCGGATCGGCATCGAGCGCGCGGTCCGCGAGTCGCTCGACCGCGTCTCAGGCGGGGGGTTCGTGCATGTGTCGTTCGACATGGACGTGCTCGACCCCGTCGTCGCGCCCGGGGTCGGGACGCCGGTGCGCGGCGGGCTCACGTATCGCGAAGCACACCTTGCGCTCGAGCTCGTCTCCGAGTCGGGCCTCGCGGGCTCGCTGGAGGTCGTCGAGGTCAACCCGATCCTCGATCGCGAGAACACCACGGCGCTGACCGCGGTGGAGCTCGTCGCGAGCGCGCTCGGCAAGACGATCTTCTGACGCCCTCCTAGTCGCGAACGGCGAGCAATGCCCAGGCCAGCCCTGGGACTTCCAGCGACCCGTCTCCCGCGACGTACTGCGCCAGCCGCCGCTCGCCGCCGGCGCGGATCGCGGCTCCTTCGTCCGGTGTCACGCGCTCGAGGAGCGTCGCGAGCATGCGCGACAGGTCCCGGACGTTTCGCCACCACTCGTCGAGGGAAGCCGCGCGCCACGTCAGGCCGACGCTCTCGAGCGTCTCGACTCGAAGCTCCGCATTCGTCACCAGCCGGCGCAGCTCGTCGGGATCGGCCAGCCGAAACGGACCGGGCGCGCTCGGGTCCGGCCGCTCCGACAACCCGAGCTCCAGGGCGGAGCGTGCCTGCCGCGGTCATCCAGTCGTTGGCGTCCGAGGACGCCCACACTGCGAGCACGACGCGACCCCCCGGCCGCAGGACCCGTACGATCTCGGAGAGCGCGCGGGAGGGATCGGGCACGAGCATCACGCCGAAGCGGCAGATAACGCCGTCGACAGACGCGTCGCGGAGATCGATCGACGAAGCGTCCTCGACCCGGAACTCGACGTTCTCGACCCCGAGCTCGGAAGCACGCCGGCGCGCGGCGGCGACCATCTCCGGAGCAACATCCGTCGAGAGCAGCAGTCCGTCCGGCCCGAGCCGCTCCGCTGCGATGAAGCCGGTGTCGCCAGGGCCTGCGGCGAGCTCGAGCACGGTGTCGCCCGGACCTGGGTCGAGCAAAGCCACCATGCGCTCGTCGAGATCGCGCGTCATCTCGCGGCCGAATGCCGCTTGGCGCTCCCAGCCCGCGGCGGAAGCCCGCCAGGCCTCGACCTGCTCGTGCTCGGGGGTGGCTATGTGGCCACCTGCGCGAACTGCGGGATGATGTCCCGCCCGTACGCCTCGAGCACTTCTTCCTGGCCCTCGGTCATGAGGTAGATGTTGAAGTGGTCGACTCCGACCGACTCGAGCTCCCGCAGCTTCTCGGCGGCCTGCTCCGCGGTGCCGAGCACACAGAACCGGTCGCAGATCTCGTCGGTGACGAACTCGCCGTGCTTGGCGCCGACCCGGCTGTGGTCCTTGTAGTCGTAGAACTTGCGCACCTTGACGTATTCGGTGAGGGCGGACGGGATCTCCGATTCGAACCCGTAACGCTCGACCAGGTCCATGACGTGGTTCGAGACCATCGCGGGAAACCAGCGAACCTGATCGCGTGCCTCTGCGATGTCGTCCGAGATGTGGCTCGGGGCGCAGACGTGGCACTTGAGCGCGTCCGGATCACGACCGGCCTCCTCGGCCGACTTTCGCGCCGTGTCCATGATCCACTGGACGATCTGCGGGTCGGCGAGCTGGATGATCACTCCGTCGCCGACCCGGCCCGCCACAGCCAGGGCGCGCGGCCCGTACCCCGCGATCCACATCTCGATAGGCGGATCCTTCAACGCCCATGTCAGCTCGAGGTCCTTGCCGTTCCACTCCACTTTCCGGCCGTTCATGAGGTCCTTCATCATCACGACCGAGCGTTCGAACTCCGCCATCTTCACGGGCTGGTAGCCGATCACGCGGCGTGCGGAATCGCCCCTGCCGATCCCCATCACCATCCGACCGCCGGAGATGACGTGCAGCGTGGCGTACCCACTCGCGGTGACCGTCGGTTCCCGCGTGCCCGGGTTCGTCACGCAGTGCCCGAACTTCATGCGACTCGTGGCCTCGACGGCCATGGTCAGCAGCGGGTAGGACTCATGCCACAGGATCGGCGAGTCATACGTCCACCCGTATTCGAAGCCGTGAGACTCCGCGAGCTGGAGGAGCTCGACGAACCGCTGGTGCGGCGGGTCGGGAAGGACGGTGACGCCGAAGCTCAGTGCCATGTGCAGCTCCCTGGGATCGCTCACTCGAGGGCGCAGCGCGCGCTCTTAACAGTGCCTGGCACTGTAAACGTCACAAGACTGCGCCGATCGTTCCACAGCGGTTGCGCGCCGTGCGGCTCTACGAGGGACGCCGGAACATCTCGAGCCCCTCACCCTCGATGATGAGCGCAGTCAACCCGGCTCGAGACGTCGTCTCGTGCTCCTCGCCGGCCCGCCAGAAGACCGCCTCGCCGGCGACGATCGGCTCGCCTGCGCCGTCGGCTCCACTCACCTCGCCGGCACCTTCGAGAACTGCCAGGATCTGCGAGTAGGTGGCGGGATGGCGGACGATTCGCCCACCCGGTGCAACTCGGAAGATCGCCGCCTGGATGGGTGACCCATCCGAGATCCGAAGCGAGAGGGGCGCGACCGTCACGCCTTCGAGAAGCTCCTCGCGCGGGGCAAATGCTGCATCCGGACCGAAGCTGAACCGCTCCACCTAGCCGATCGCCTTCGACGCGAGCCGGTCGAACGCGCTCACCGCAAGCTCCAGGTGCTCCTCGCGCGAGTCCTCGAGCTTCGTGTGCGAGAGGCCGCGCAGGCTCTGGACGAACATCATCACCGTCGGCACGCCTGCGCGGGAGACCTCGGCAGCGTCGTGGAGCGGCCCTGACGGGAGCTTGTACGACGTGCCGGCGACCTCGTGGATCGCCTCGTCGCAGAATCCGACGAGCGTGTCGTCGAAGAGGATCGGCTCGATCGACCAGATCCGCTCCCACTTCACCTCGATCTCCTCCTCGTCCGCGAAGCGCATGCTCGCCTCCTTGGCCTGTTCGAGCAGGGAGGCGAGCTTGGGACGCGACGAGATGCCGCTGGTCGAGAAGCTGCTCGGCCGTCTCGACGACCGAGGTCACGATCCCGGGCCGACAGACGACGTCGCCGGACGTGCACACTGCTCCGTCACCCGTGCGCCGGGCGATCTCCCGGATCTCGAGGGCAAGCTTCGCTGCGCCTGCGAGCGCGTCTCTGCGCTGATCCATCGGGGTCGAACCTGCATGGGCCGCTTGCCCCCGCCAGGTGATCCGGTGACGCTCGACCCCGAACGTTCCCAAAACCGCGCCGAGTGGGAGATCGAGCGACTCGAGGACGGGGCCCTGCTCGATGTGGAGCTCGAGGTACGCCGACGCTGTCTCCAGCTGGCTTCGAGCCTCGAGCGCACGGTCGAGGTCGACGTCGTACTCGCGCAGTGCGTCCGGAAGGGCGATGCCGTCCCGGTCCCGTAGCTCGCGTAGCTCGTCCCGGTCGGTCATCGAGCCCGCGGCTGCGCTCGACCCGAAGAGGCTCCGGCCGAAGCGCGCGCCCTCCTCGTCTGCCCAGTTGACGAGGCGAACCGTCACCGTTGGGGGTCCCCTCCTCGGCGATCCGCCGAAGAACTTCGACGCCTGCCACCAAGTTGAGCGCGCCGTCGAGCCACCCGCCGTTCGGGACGGAGTCGATGTGCCCGCCGATGAGCACCGCTCGCTCGGATCCCCCACGCAGCGTGAACCACTGGTTTCCCGCCTCGTCGATCTCCTCTTCGACTCCGGTTCCCTCGAGCTTTCGGGCGAGCCACTCGCGTGCCTGCTGCCACGTCTCGGTCCACGCGACCCGCTGCGCGCCGTTCTCGTCGCCGGTGAGCTCCCGGAGCTCTTTCAGCTCCGCGACCGTTCGCTTCGGGTCGAGCGGCACGGGCGCGAGCTTACTACGGGCCGAATTGGAGTCGGTAAGAATCACTGATCCGTGACCGAGGTCGCCGCTACGCATCCCGCTCGGTCGCGGTCGTCAGGGAAGGCGACCGCGCTGATCTTCCGCGCCGGAACGCTCACGCTCGTCCTACTGGCCCTCTGGGCGCTCTGGGAGGGCTATCGCTGGCTCTGGGTCGAGACCGGGTGGACGAAGCCCTTCCCCGTCAACGACACGACGCTGCCGCACCTGCACGACATCGTCGGCGCGCTCTTCGAGTCGCCGCAGGAAGGCGGCCCGCTCCTCATCGACCTGCTCTTCCACTACGCGCTCTTCACCGCGAAGGAGGCCGTGGTCGGCTTCGCGATCGGCGCGACCGTCGGATTCCTGCTCGGCGCCGTCATCGCGCGCTTCCAGACGCTGCAGCGCGGCGTGATGCCGTACGTCGTCGCGTCGCAGACGATTCCGATCCTCGCGATCGCGCCGATCGTCGTCGTCGGGCTCGGAAGCGTGGCGATCGCCGGCTGGACGCCCGCGGACTGGATGCGGGTCTCGGTGATCGCCGCCTACCTGACCTTCTTTCCCGTCACCGTGAACACCGTGCGCGGGCTGCAGTCGGCCGACCCGTCGGCGGTGGAGCTGATGGAGTCGTACGCGGCGGGCGAGTGGGCGGTGTTCTGGAAGCTGCGCGTGCCCTCCGCGCTCCCGTACCTCTTCTCCGCGTTCAAGGTGGCGGCGACGGCGAGCGTCGTCGGAGCCGTGATCGGCGAGCTGCCCTCCTCGATCCAGGACGGCCTCGGCGGGGCGATCATCAACTTCAACCAGTACTACGTCCTGAACCCCGAGAACCTGTGGGCGACGAACCTGATCGCGGCGCTTCTCGGGATCACGTTCTTCCTCGTGGTCGTGCTCGTCGAGAAGCTCGTCGTCCGCCGAGCGCCGGAGCAGCTCGTATGAACAGCGTCGATACGGTCGTCTCGGCGACGCGCGTCACGAAGACCTTCGGCAAGGGCGGGGTGACCGCGCTCCAGGAGATCGATCTCGAGGTCGGCCGGGGCGAGTTCATCTCGCTGATCGGCCCCTCGGGCTGCGGCAAGTCGACGCTCCTGCGCGTCATCGGGGACCTGGTCGAGCCGACGACGGGGGAGATCCTCGTCAACGGCAAGACTGCACACCGGGCGCGACTCGACCGCGACTACGGCATCGTCTTCCAGGCCGCGGTCCTCTACGACTGGCGGACGGTCGCGAAGAACATCTCGCTGCCGCTCGAGCTCGGCGGCTGGGACCGCGCGCGCCGGGCGAATCGCGTTCGCGAGATGGTCGAGCTCGTCGAGCTCGGCGGCTTCGAGAAGCACTATCCGTGGCAGCTCTCCGGCGGGATGCAGCAGCGCGTCTCCATCGCGCGTGCGCTCTCGTTCTCGCCCGCGCTTCTGCTCATGGACGAGCCGTTCGGGGCCCTCGACGAGATGACCCGCGAGCGGCTGAACCTGGAGCTCCTCCGGATCTGGAGCGAGGCCGGCTCGACGATCATCTTCGTCACGCACTCGATCTCCGAGGCCGTGTTCCTCTCCACGCGTGTGGTCGTCATGTCGGCGCGACCCGGCCGGATAACCGCGGTGGTTCCGATCGACCTCGAGCAGCCGCGCACCGCCGAGACGCGGGAGGAGCCGCGCTTCTTCGAGCTCGTCACCGAGGTGCGTGAGGCGCTGCATGCCGGGGGAGCGGACGAGATCGTCGCCGAGCTGGAGGCACTCGAATGACCACGGTCGCTCACGACGAGCGGCGCGACTTCGCGCTCGGGCGTAGGGTCGGGAGGTGGCTCCCCGCGCTCGCCGTGTTCGGCTTCGGGCTCGTGGCCTGGCAGTGGATCCTCCCCGCACTCGGGGTCGAGCGCTTCCTGCTGCCGCCGTTCTCCGACGTGCGTGAACGCGTTCTGGGACGGTCGTGACGAGCTCCTGCGCGCGGGCTGGATCACCTTCAAGGAAGCACTGGGCGGATTCGTGCTCGGCTGCTCCCTCGCGTTCGTCTTCGCACTCGCTCTCGCGCGCTGGCGTCCGCTCGGCAATGCGCTCATGCCGTATCTGATCGCCGCGAACGCGGTGCCGATCGTCGCCTTCGCGCCGATCACGAACGCCTGGTTCGGGATCCTGAGCCCATGGTCGAAGATCGTCATCGCGGCCGTGCTCTGCTTCTTCCCGGTTCTCGTCAACACCCTGCGCGGTCTGACCTCGGTCCGGCCGGAGTCGCTCGAGCTCATGCGCTCGTACGCGGCGGGACAACCGACGGTCTTCAGGCGACTCAGGATCCCGAACAGTCTCCCCTTCGTCTTCTCGGCCTTGAAGATTGCGTCCGTACTCGCGATGATCGGCGCTGTCGTGGGGGACTACTTCGGAGGTTCGACGGAAGCACTCGGAGTCCAGATCGTGTCCGCGGTCTCGCTCGCCCAGTACGAGACCGCCTGGGCTGCCATCCTGGTCGCGAGCGTTCTCGGGATCGCGTTCTACGCCTCGGTCGCGGTCGTCGAGCGCTACGCGCTTCGCTGGCATCCGTCAACGAGAGGAGAGGCACAATGACACATCGAGGAGGGCACATGAGGAGACGCAGGTGGTATGCGCTCGCGGCCACGATCGTCGTGGGGTCGAGCCTGGTCGTCGCCGGCTTCGCGACGGCGAGCAGGTCGAGCGAAGAGCAGGCGCTGACCAAGGTCACCTTGCAGAGCAAGTGGGTCGTGCAGTCGCAGTTCGCCGGCTACTACGCAGCGAAGGCCAAGGGCTACTACAAGCAGGCCGGGCTCGACGTCAACATCAAGGCCGGCGGTCCGGACATCCTTCCCGAGCAGGTCGTGCTCGGTCGACAGGCGGAGTTCGGGATCAACTGGTTCCCGAGCACGCTCCAGCAGCGTGATACCGGCAACGACCTCGTCAACATCGGCCAGGTCTACGCGCGGAGCGGAACGACCGAGGTCACGTTCAAGTCGAGCGGGATCAACACCTTCAAGAAGATGCGCGGCAAGAAGTTCGGCGTGTGGATCTTCGGGAACGAGTTCGAGCAGCGCGCCGCGCTCGTCAAGAACGGCATGGATCCGGACAAGGACGTCCAGCTCGTCAAGCAGAACTTCGACATGCTCGCGTTCCTGAACGGCGAGATCGACGCCGCCTCGGCGATGACGTACAACGAGCTCGCGCAGGTGCTCGAGGTCAAGAACCCGAAGACGGGCAAGCTCTACACGCTGAAAGACCTGAACGTCTTCAAGTACTCCGATCTCGGCACCGGCATGCTCCAGGACGGCGTCTTCGTACGCGGAGACTGGATCAAGGACACGGCCAACCAGGCGACGGCCGTGAAGTTCCTGGAGGCGTCGTTCAAGGGCTGGATCTACTGCCGCGACCACGTCAGGGAGTGCACGAACATCGTGCTCCAGAACGGGCCTGCGCTGCCGCGCGGTCATCAGCTCTGGCAGATGAACGAGGTCAACGCGCTCATCTGGCCGAACCGCCTCGGCATCGGGCTCATGGATCCGGTCGAGTACAAGCGGACGACGACGATCGCCAAGACCTACAAGGTCATCAAGAAGCCCGCGACGAAGGCGTCCTATCGCACGGATCTCGCGAGGAAGGCGATCGCGAACCTGAAGAAGCAGGGGCTCGACGTCACCGGCAAGGGCTTCAAGAAGTCGGTCGTCAAGCTAAAGGCGGGCGGCAAATAGCCAGGTGAGACCGATCGAATAGCCAGGTGACACTCGACAACGAATAGGGGAAGATGGCGAACCGGGCCGCGCTGCGGCAGCGGCCCGGTTCAATCCCCTGGACGTGCCGGAAGGAGGGGAAACAGCGTGTCGGTTCTGATCAAGGGCGGGCGAATCATCACCGCCGCTGACGACTACGTCGGCGACGTGTACGTCGAGGGCGAGCGGATCACGCTCATCGGAGAGTCGCTCGACGTCGACGCGGACATCGTGCTCGACGCCTCGGGGCGATACGTGCTTCCGGGATGTGTCGACCCGCACACCCACCTCGACATGCCCTTCGGCGGTACGACGACGATCGACGACATCACCTCGGGTCAGACGGCTGCGGCATTCGGCGGGACGACGTGTCACGTCGACTTCTGCATCCAGTCGCCGGGGCAGTCCTTCGCGGACGCGCTCGAGACGTGGCACGCGAAGCGCGAGGGCAAGGCGATCATCGACAACGGCTACCACATGGCGGTCACCGATCTCCGCGACGGAGGCTCGCTCGAGGAGCTGGCGCGCCTGCCCGAGCAGGGCGTCACCTCATACAAGCTCTTCATGGCGTACAAGGGCGCGCTCATGGTCGACGACGAGACGCTCTTCAAGACGATGGAGGTCGCCGCCGAGACCGGCGCTCTCGTCATGGTGCACGCGGAGAACGGGGACGCGATCGACGTTCTCGTCAAGCAGGCGCTGGCGGCGGGCAACACCGCCCCGCACTACCACGCCCTGACGCGTCCACCCGAGCTCGAGGGGGAGGCGACGAACCGCGCGATCCAGCTCGCTCGCATCGCCGGCGCGCCGCTCTACGTCGTCCACGTCTCCTGCCGCGAGGCAGTCGAGCCGATCGCCCGCGCGCGCGAGCAGGGCTGGGACGTGTGGGGAGAGACCTGCACGCAGTACTTCTTCATCGACTACACGGACCTCGAGCGGCCGGACTTCGAGGGAGCGAAGTACGTGTACACGCCGCCGCCGAGGGCTCAGGAGAACCAGGAGATCCTCTGGCACGCCATCCGCTCGGACATCCTCTCGGTCGTCTCCACCGACCACTGTGCGTTCCTCTGGGACGGGCAGAAGTCGATGGGCAAGGACGACTTCTCGAAGATCCCGAACGGCGCGCCGGGGCTCGAGAACCGGCTGCACATGATCCACGAGTTCGGCGTGCGCACCGGTCGGATCAACCTGAACCGGATGGTCGAGCTTCTGTCGACGAACCCGGCCAAGCTGTTCGGCCTCTATCCGCGGAAGGGGACCATCGCCCCCGGATCGGACGCGGACATCGTCGTCTTCGATCCCGACAAACGCCATCTGATCACCGTCGAGACGCAGCATTCGAAGTCCGACTACAACCTGTACGAGGGAACCGAGGTGACCGGCTCTCCGGAGGTCGTGCTGTTGCGTGGCTCCGTCATCGTCGAGAATGGAGAGCTGGTCGTCGAACCAGGTATCGGACAGTTCGTCGAGCGCGCCGCGTTCGGGCAGGAGCTCCTGCCTGCCGCGGCACGCTGACATGGACGTCGAGAGGAATACTCGGGTCCCGCGGCCGCGAAGCGGACGCCATCAGGGTATCTTTGCGCGGTCGGAATCACGTGTAGTGGATTCCGATTCGCAGCTAAGAGTGCGCGAGGCGCGCCGGCGCTTCCTTCCCCCTAGCTCCGGCGCCCTCGCGCACTACCATCTCGGCATGATGGCGATCGTCGAGGCGAACCCCAATCTCGGGCGCGGAGATCGTGGCGGACGCGAAGGAGTTCGTCCTCTACTCCTGGTCGGTGCAGGACGCGATCAACCCGATCGCGGTCGCCGGTGCCGAGGGCCGGTACTTCTGGGACTACGACGGCAAGCGCTACCTCGACTTCGCGTCACAGCTCGTCAACGTCTCGATCGGGCATCAGCATCCGAAGATCGTCGCGGCGATCAAGGAGCAGGCGGACAAGCTCTGCACGATCGGGCCGCCGATGGCGAACGAGTCGCGGTCGCGGCTAGGACGGCTCCTCGCCGAGGTCACTCCGGGCGACCTCTCGATGTCGTTCTTCACGAACTCGGGTGCCGAGGCGAACGAGAACGCCATCAAGCTCGCGCGCCTGTACACCGGCCGGCACAAGATCATCGCGCGCTATCGCTCGTACCACGGAGCCTCCCTGGGCGGGATCTCGCTGACCGGCGACCCGCGCCGCTGGCCGAACGAGCCCGGGATGCCCGGCGTCGTCCGCATGTTCGACCCGTACACGTACCGCTGCCCCGCGGGCCATCCCGATCCATGCCCCGTCTGTACGGGCGGTCCGCACCTGGAGGAGATCCTCCAGTACGAGGGGCCGGAGAACGTCGCTGCCGTGTTCATGGAGACGGTGACGGGGACGAACGGCGTCATCCCGCCTCCGGACGGCTACCTGCAGTCGATCCGCGAGGTGTGCGACCGCCACGGGATCCTGCTCGTCTTCGACGAGGTCATGGCGGGCTTCGGGCGCACCGGACGCTGGTTCGCGTGCGAGAACTGGGACGTCGTCCCGGACATCATCACGGTCGCGAAGGGGATCAACTCGGGCTACGTCCCGCTCGGCGCGATGATCTTCCGGAAGCACCTCGCGGACTGGGTGCGAGGCAGGTTCTTCCCCGGCGGGCTGACCTACGCAGGGCACCCGCTGGCGTGTGCGTCGGCCGTGGCGTCGATCGAGGCGTTCCAGGAGGAGGGCATCGTCGAGAACGCGGCCGAGGTGGGGGCGTACCTCGGCGAGGGCCTGCGCGGGCTGGCTGAGCGCCATCCCTCGATCGGCGAGGTGCGGGGCCTCGGCTGCTTCTGGGGCGTCGAGCTCGTGAAGAACCGCGAGACGCGGGAGATGCTCGTGCCGTACAACGCGTCCGGGCGAGGCGGCCGCTCCGGTCGCTCGACTGGCGAAAGCCGCGCTCGAGCGCGGCCTCTACCTGATGACGCACTGGAACGTGATCATGGTCGTCCCGCCGCTGACGATCACGCGCGAGGAGGTCGACGAGGGCCTCGCCGTTCTCGACGAGGCCCTCGCGGTTGCCGACGAGTACGTCGCGTAGCCGGACGGTCAGTCGCTGTCGCTCAGCCGCTGCACTTGAACGTGCCGGTGATCGGCGAGCGTGCATTGACGGTCTTCCCCTTGGCCCGGTAGAGAACCGTGCCTGAGAACGACCCGCCCGACTTGGACACCGTCACCGTGATCGTGCTTAGTCCTGTCCACTGGCCGAATCCGGATTCCATCGTCAGGCCGGCCTTGCCCGTACTCGGCCTGTAGAGGTGCAGAGTCCGCGGCCACGGGCCTCCGCCGCCCTTGTCGGTGCCCAGGTAGAGATCGAAGTCCCCCGAGCGCCGCAAGTTCCTGATGCAGCTTCCCGGCCGGATCGGAGCCTTGGTGATTCCCTTCGTCACGACGACGGCCGACGCAGGCCCGCAGTACACCTCGGCATCGATCGAGGACTTCACGGTGTCGACTCCCTCCATGCACGCCTGTGCCCTCGCCTGCACGGCGCTCTCACCGCCGACGAGGGTTGCAGCAGCCGCGACCACGGCCACCGCAAGAGCAGCTCTCGATCCACTCATCGATCCTCCTCGCTGTATCTGGCGCTCGGCCTCATCGGCGGAGGCCGAGCGACGCGACGAACAGTGTTCACGCCGGCATCCTCCTCGCCATCCTTCGAGTCGCCTTAAGGTTGGGAGCCGTTACCCGAGAAAGTGGCTGACTGCCTGGGTCGTTTCGACGAGTGCGTCCCACAAGACGGTGTGGCCGCCGGGGACGACGACGACCTCGAGGAGACCGCCGAGCGCGTCCCTGTAGTCCTCCAGCCAGGGGTCCGGCGACAGGTACGAGCTCTCGCCGAGCACGAGCAGCGTCGGGACGCGCGCCCGCTCGAACGGCGCGGGCTGCGACGCCATCACGCCGTACGCAGCGACCACTGCAGCGTGGCTGTAGCGGTACCGGTAGCCGCCTTCGTCATCCCACACCAGGTGGCCGCGCAGCTCCTCCTCGACGAGCTCGCGCGGCGCTCTCGAGAGCTGGCTCTCGTCGTACCGCCGCTCGATCCCTTCCTCGAACGACACGTAGCGGCGGTCCTTGCGCGCGTTCTCGGCGGCGAACAGCGCGACGTGTGGCAGCACGCGGATCGCCGGATCGATGAGGACGAGCTTCGGGACGAGTTTCGGCGCACGGGCTGCGAGCTCGAGCGCGAGCCGGCCACCGAACGAATGCCCGATCAGGATCGCGGGCGCGGCGCCGACGGTCTCGACCACCGCGTTGACATGCGTCTCCAGATCCCACGGTGGCTCGTAGGACGAGGATCCGTGCCCGAGCAGGTCGGGCGCGAGGACGTGGAAGCTCGGGGAGCGCCTCGGCCAGCTTCGCGAAGTGCCGGCCATGGCTCGTCACGCCGTGGAGGCAGACGACGCGCGGCCCATCGCGCGGGCCCCACTCTTCGAGGTGGAGCCTCACACGGTCTCGTGGAGCGCGTCGAGCGACTCCGGAACGAGCTCCGTCCGCCGCTCGTCCTTCACCTTCACGAGCGACCAGATCACATTGCCTTCCTTGTCGATCAGGAAGGTTCCCGGAGCGGCGCTCCGGTCGTCTCGTTGAATACCCCGTACGCCTTGGACACGTCGCCGTGCGGCCAGAAGTCCGACGCGAACGTGTACTCGGCGCCGAGCTCCTTCTTCCAGGCCTGACGTGCTGCCGACGGGTCGCAGGACACGAAGACGATCTCCGTCTGCGCATTGCGGAACGACTCGAGGTTCTCCTGCAGGTCGCGGGCCTCGTCCTCGCACACCGGGGTGAAGGCGAACGGGTGGAAGACGAGGAGGACGTTCGAGCGGCCGCGGAAGTCGGAAAGCCGTACCCGCTCCTCGTAGGTGATCTCGAGATCGAATTCGGGTGCCCGCTCACCTGTCGTCGTCATCCGCGTGCTCCTCCCCGTGGCCGCTCGGGCGATAGTAACGACGTCCCTCGAGCTCTTCCGGAAGGTACGAGACCTCGAATCCGTCGGGGTCGTCGTGCGGATAGACGTAGCCCTCGCCGTGCCCGCGCGCCTTCGCGCCGGCCTTGTGGCCCGTCGAGCGCAGCATCGCCGGCGGTCGCGCGTTTCCGTGCTCGCGCACGTCGCGCCGTGCCTCCCAGATAGCGACGGCCGAAGCGTTGGACTTCGGCGCGCGTGCGAGGTAGATCGCCGCCTGAGCGAGGTTGAGCTGTGCCTCGGGAAGGCCGACGTGCTCGAGCGCCTGCGCCGCGGCGACCGCGACCACGAGCGCGTTCGGGTCGGCGTTGCCCACGTCCTCGGACGCGAGGATCACCATGCGCCGCGCGATGAAGCGCGCATCCTCTCCCGCCTCCAGCATCGCTGCGAGGTAGTAGACGGACGCGTCGGCGTCTCCGCCGCGCATCGACTTGATGAACGCCGATGCGAAGTCGTAGTGCTGGTCGCCCTTGCGGTCGTACAACAGCGGGCGCTTGCGCGACGCGTCGAGGACGTGGCTCTCGGACAAGGGAACCTCCTCCGCACGCGCGGTCTCGTGCGCGAGCTCGAGGATCTGGAGTGCCGCGCGCGCGTCGCCGCCGGCACGTCCGGCGATCACCTCCGCGACTTCGCGGGCGATCTCCGTCTCGAGGAGCGCAGCTCCCCGCTCGACGATCGCGACGACGTCTTCCTCGGAGAGGGCATGGAGCTCGATCACCGTGCAGCGCGACAGAAGCGCCGAGTTCACCTCGAAGTACGGGTTCTCCGTGGTCGCCCCGATCAGCGTCACGAGCCCGTCCTCGACCGCGTGCAGCACCGAGTCCTGCTGCGCCTTGTTGAACCGGTGGATCTCGTCGATGAAGAGAATCGTCCGGAGACCGTTCGCGCCGAGCCGTTCGCGTGCGGCCGCGATGATGCCGCGCACGTCGTCGACCCGCGCCGAGACAGCGGAGATCTCCTCGAAGGCAGCACCCGTCCGCTCGGCGACGATACGAGCGATGGTGGTCTTCCCGGTGCCGGGCGGCCCGAAGAGGATCATCGAGGGCGGCCGGTCCTGTTCGATCGCGAGCCGGAGCGCCGAGCCCGGGCCCAGGACGTGCTGCTGTCCGACGAGCTCCTCGAGCGTGCGCGGTCGCAGGCGAACCGCGAGGGGCGCGTTCTCCAGCTGGCGATCCTTCGCGGCCTCGGTGAAGAGGTCTCCCATGCCGCGAAGTATGCTCAGGCGGTGGCGCCGCACTCGGATCCCGGCCCGGAGCCCGAGGATTACTCACAGCCGGTCCTGGAGGGCGGAGCGCCTTCCGACTACGAGCGCTACCTGAACACGGAAGGGCTGCTCGCGCTCCAGAAGGGGCCGGACGAGTGGGTGCACCGCGACGAGCTCCTCTTCCAGGTCACGCACCAGTCCTCCGAGCTGTGGCTGAAGCTCGCCGGGAGCGATGCCGCCGAGGCGTCCCGGCTGATCGAGGAGGGCGACGTTCAGGGCGCCCTTCGTCTTCTGGACCGCTCATCGCTTTGCATCCGCTACGTGATCTCCCAACTGGACATGCTCGAGCACATGTCCCCCTGGGAGTACCAGGAGATCCGCAAGGTGCTCGGGCACGGCTCGGGCTTCGACTCGCCCGGGTGGAACGCCCTACGACACGTGTTCCCCCGGCTCGGGCAGGCGTTCCATACCACCCGCCGCGCCGCCGGGCTCTCCGTAGCCGACGTCTACGTCCAGGGGCGCGAGCACGAGCACCTCTACCGGCTCGCAGAGGCGCTGATCGAGCTCGACGAGCAGGCGCAGCACTGGCGCCTGCGCCACTACCAGGTGGTCGCGCGCGTTATCGGTGACAAGGTCGTCGGGACGCAGGGGACGCCGGTCGAGCTCCTCGGCAGGCTCGTGTCGAAGACGTCGTTTCCCGAGCTGTGGGAGGTTCGAAACGAGCTGACGGCGCTCTCGAAAGAGGAATCCGGCTGACGCCCGACCTCCAGCTGCGAGAGGAGGTCACCGAGCTCCTGCAGGGGCTGCTCCGCATCGACACGGTCAATCCGCCGGCGAACGAGACGGTCGCCGCGGAGCACCTTCGCGAGTACCTCGCACGGGACGGCATCGAGTGCGAGCTCTACGCGCGCGAGCCGCACCGGGCGAATCTCGTCGCGCGTATCCCCGGAGGCGACGGGCCGTCTCTCGGATTCCTGTCGCACACCGACACCGTTCTCGCCGACCCGGCCGAGTGGGAGCGCGATCCGTGGTCCGGCGATCTGGTCGACGGCGAGGTCTGGGGACGCGGCGCGCTCGACATGAAGGGGCAGGTGGCGGCATCGGCAGTCGCCTTCGCCTCGCTGCAGCGCGAGGGCTTTGCTCCATCGGGCGACCTCGTTCTGATCGTCGTCGCCGACGAGGAGGTCGGCGGAGCAGGCGGCGACGACGGCTACGGGCTGCGCTGGCTCGTGCAGGCGCATCCCGAGGCCGCACGCTGCGACTATGCGGTCAACGAGGGGGCTGGCGAGCGGCTGGTCCTCGGCGGGAAGCCCGTGTACCTGTGTGCTGCCGCCGAGAAGATGTCAGCGCCGTTCAAGCTTCGCGTGCACGGCCGCAGCGGACACGCGTCGATGCCGGGCATCGCGGACAACGCCCTCGTCAAGGCCGCGCGGTACGTGGAGGCGCTCGGCGCGTACGAGCCCGCGCCGGAGCTCATCCCGGAGGCGCGCGGCTTCCTGGAGGCGGTGCTCGGCGAAGCTCCTCCCGTCGCGGAGGCTCTCGCCAGGGCGCACGCGCTCGATCCCTTGCTGCCCGCCCTCGTCGAGCCACTCCTGGCGCTGACGCTGTCGCCGACGATGATCGACGCGTCACACCAGGTGAACGTGATCCCCGCGCTCTGCGAGGTGACCGTCGACTGCCGGCTGCTCCCGGAGCAGACACCTGCGCACGCGGAGAAGCTGATCCGCGCCGTGCTCGGCGAGGGCGACTACGAGCTCGAGTGGGTCAGTGCGAGCGGAGGAACGCGCTCCCCTCTCGACACGCCGCTCTGGGATGCGATCGAGAGCTTCACCTCCGGAATCGAGCCCGGCGCTCGACTCGCCCCCATCGCGTGTCCCGGGTTCACCGACAGCCACTATCTGCGCGAGGCGTACGACACGGTCGCCTATGGCTTCTTTCCCATCAAGGAGATGGACGCGGTGGATGCGACGAAGCTCGTGCACTCGGCGAACGAGCGCATCGCGGTGAACGACCTCGAGCTCGGTGTCGAGATGTTCCGCGCGACGGCGCGGTCGCTGCTGGCGTAGCGCGAGGTTCCGCCGAAAGTTCTTGACGGCGCGGCGGCCATGCGGCTACCCTCGCCGAGGTAGCGAGCCGGAAGGAGGTGCGTCTCGGATGAATGTGAACGTTGCAGCCCTTTCCGGCGTCGCCTCTGCTCGGCGAGAAGCCCGCTAGCGCGGACTCTTTCGCTCAGGGCGGCGCCTCGACGCCGACTCTGCGAAGGAGACCGATTGCTCGTAGACCGAGAAGGCCGGAGCCATGCGCCCCGGCCGCTGGAACATCGAATCGATCGCATGCGCCTGCATGCCCTCGACGCGTGGGTACGGAGCGCCGCGGTGCTGACCGACGTCGTCCGGCTCGAGGAGATCCTCTACGCCGGGGCCGCGGCCGGTCGCGCGACCGTCGTCGGCAAGGAGTTCTATTCCTTTCCGAACGGCGCCGTGACCGGCGTCCTCGTCCTGGCCCAGTCCCATCTCAGCATCCACACCTGGCCCGAGCTCCTGCTCGCCAACGTCGATCTCCTGACCTACGGGAACGTCGACGGTGACCTGGTGTTGCGGGCGATCTGCGAGCGCCTGGACGTCGAACGGGCGAACGCCGTCTGTATCCCGAGGGCCGTTGGCTGACGGCGAGCGCGTCGTGCGCGAGGTCGCGGCCGCCGTCGGGCTGTTCGAAGCCGAGGGTGGCGTGCGCTCAGTTCTCGCGGCGCTGGCCCGTCTCGAGCCGGTGTCGACGCGGCGCCTCAGCCGGGCTGTGGCGTTGCCGGTTCCGATCGTCGCGTCGGTGTGTGGAGAGCTGCGAAAGCGCGGCGTCGTCGCCGACGAGCGACCCGCGCAGCTGACGGCGGCAGGTCGTGCGCTCTTCGCAGCCGGCGAGCTTCGTCTCGAGCGGCGAGCGCGGTGTCCCTCCTGCGCGGGCCGCGCAGTCGTGATTCCGCCCGGGTTGACGCGCGTCGTACGAGCGATCGCGAGAGACGCCGCTCAGGCACCGCCACCTCGTCTCGAGCTCGACCAGTGCCACTGCACGGTCGAGACCAAGCTGCGGCGTGTGCTCGCGATCCACGAGGCCGGCGCCCTGACCGGCCGGAGGATCCTGTTTCTCGGCGACGACGACCTGACGTCGCTGGCCCTACGGAGGCTCGTCGACGAGATCGGCTCGGAATCGACGATCGAGCACGTCGGCGTGGTCGACATCGATCCCGCGATCGTCGCGTTCGTCGAGAGGAGGCTCGCGAGCTCGGGCTTTCCGGTCTCCTGTCTGCAGCACGATCTCCGCTCGTCGCTTCCACGCGGTTGGGTCGGGCGCATTCGACACCGTCGTCACCGATCCGCCCTACACGGTCGAAGGCGCGCGCGTGTTCCTGTCACGCGCCGCCGAGGCGATAGGCACCTCGGGTGGCGACGTCTTCTTCTCGTTCGGCTCGATGCGACCGGGAGCGGCTCGCTTGGTTCAGCAGGCGATCGTTCGAATGGGCTTCGTCATCGCGAGCCTCGATCGTGATTTCAACGAGTACGTCGGCGCGGGGGTCCTGGGTGGGACGAGCCATCTGTATCACCTCCGTTCCAGCGGAGAGCATCGTCCCCTCGTGACGGGGACGGTCGAGCGCGCCGCTCTATACGGGAAGCACACGTCTCTAGCGGATCGCAGCAGCCTGGTCGCAGACGATCAGCTGGTTCGAGCTCGCGATGCGCGCGGCCGGGATCGACGTGTCGCTGTCGAGCAGCCGGGCGAGAGCCTCGCGCTTCTCGGCGCCGGTGACGAGCCACACGAGCTCGCGCGCCGCTTCCAGCGCCGGGTAGGTGAGCGTCATCCGGCGGTAGCCCTGGTACTGCTGCGTCACTGCGACGAGGCTGTCTCTGACGTCGAGCACGGGGTCGTCGGGGAGGAGCGATGCCGTGTGGCCGTCGGGGCCGAGGCCGAGATGGACGAGATCGAGCGCCGCCGGAAGGTCGCCCGCGTAGCGTGCGGCACCAGCCTCGAGCTCGGTCTCCTCGACGGGCATGGGATACACGGCACGGGCGGGGAGCGATGCGTGGAGCTGCGTGAGGTTCCGGTCCTCGTGTCCGAGCGGCGCGACGCGCTCGTCGACCTGGTACACGCGTGTCTCCGACCACGGGACCTCCAGAGCGGCGACGTACGCGAGCAGCTCGGCCCCGCGGCTGAAAGCGATCGTGGACGCGCCGGCGCGCAGGCGCTCTGCAATCAGCTCCGCGACGCGCCGCACCGCAGCGGCTCGATCGGGGTGCACTTCGAGCGGAAGCGTCACGTGCGCTTTTCGGCGTGCCCTCCGAACTCGGCACGAAGCGCGGAGAGCAACCGATTCGCGAAGTCGGCCTCGCCTCGCGACGTGAAGCGCGAGTAGAGCGCCGTGGTCAGAACGGGGGTCGGCGTACCGGTGTCGATCGCTGCGATCGATGTCCAACGGCCCTCGCCCGAGTCCGAGACGCGGCCGGCGAAGTCTTCGAGCTCCGGGGAGTCGTGGAGGGCCGCGGAGGTCAGGTCGAGCAGCCAGGAGGAGACGACGCTGCCTCGCCGCCACAGCTCCGCGATCGCCCCCAGGTCGAGCTCGTACGTGTACAGCTCGGGGTGCGCGAGCGGAGCGGTCTCGGCGTCCGCCGCGCGCTCCGCTAATCCCGCCCCAGCATGCCGTAGGAGGTCGAAGCCCTCGGCGTAGGCGGCCATGAGCCCGTACTCGATGCCGTTGTGCACCATCTTCACGAAGTGGCCTGCGCCACTGCCGCCGCAGTGGAGGTACCCGTGCTCTCCTGCAGTGGGCTCTCCACTCCGCCCCCTGCCGCGTGGTGCGGCGTCGATCCCCGGAGCCAGCGATGCGAAGATCGGCTCCAGCCGGGCGAACGCCCTCTCGGGGCCGCCGATCATCAGGCAGAAACCGCGCTCCAGCCCGAAGATCCCGCCGCTCGTACCGCAGTCGAGGTAGTCGATCCCGCGCGTCTCGAGCTCACCCGCGCGGCGGATGTCGTCGGCGTAGTGCGTGTTGCCGCCGTCGATGATCGTGTCACCGGGCTCGAGCTGGTCGGCGACCTCCTGGAGGACGGCCTCCGTGGTCTTGCCCGCGGGGAGCATGAGCCAGACGGCGCGCGGCGGCTCGAGCAGCGAGACGAGCTCGGCAGCGGAGGCGGCTCCCGTTCCGCCTTCGGCCACGAGTGCCTCGACCGGCTCCGGAGTGCGGTTGTGCCCGACGACACGGTGGCCGTCTCCCAGCAGGCGCCGCGCGATGTTCCCGCCCATCCGGCCGAGGCCGATGATCCCGAGCTCGAGCGGTGTCTCAGTTGCCACGTGCGCTCCTTTCCGCGAGCATCCTGTCCGTGCGACACGTTACGCGGGGAGCACGGCTCACGTGAACGAGACGGCAGACGCGCTGGTCGTCTTCGGGATCACGGGCGACCTCGCGCGCAGGATGACCATGCCCGCGCTCTACCGCCTGACCGAGCAGGGGCTGCTGACGTGTCCGGTGATCGGGGTGGGGCGCCGGCCATTACGCGACGACGAGCTCGCCGAGCAGGCGCGCGCATCCGTGACAGACGCCGTCGACGACGTGGACGAGAAGGTCCTCGGCGATCTGCTGTCCCGCCTCCAGTACATCGGTGGCGACGCCGAGGACGGCTCCCTCTACGACCGGCTGCGGAAGACGCTCGGCGAGGCTTCGGCGCCCGTCTTCTATCTCGCCACTCCGCCCTCGATGTTCCTCGAGGTCGCCGAGGAGCTCGCGGGGGCCGGGCTGGCGGACAACGCCCGGCTGGTCGTCGAGAAGCCGTTCGGCTCCGACCTGGCCTCGGCCCAGGAGCTGAACGAGCGCCTTACCGCGATCTTCCCCGAGGATCGTCTCTACCGCATCGACCACTTCCTCGGAAAAGAGCCGGTGCAGGACATCATCTACCTGCGCTTCGCGAACGCGCTCTTCGAGCCCGTCTGGAGCCGCGAGGACGTCGACTCGATCCAGATCACGCTGGCCGAGGACTTCGGAGTGGAGGGTCGGGGATCGTTCTACGACAACGTCGGCGCGATTCGCGACGTCGTTCAGAACCACCTCCTCCAGGTTCTCGCTCTCGCCGCGATGGAGCCTCCCTCGGGTGGCGAGGATGCCATCCCACGGCGCCGCCTCGACGTGTTCCGCGCGATGCCTGCCATCAATCCCGACAACGCCGTGCTCGGGCAGTACGTGGGGTACCGCGAGATCGAAGGCGTGAACCCGAAGTCGGAAACGGAGACCTTCGTCGCGCTGCGCCTCGAGATCGAGAACTGGCGCTGGGCCGGTATCCCGATCTTCATCCGTGCCGGCAAGGCGCTCCCGGTCTCGGCCACGGAGGTCGTCGTCCGGCTGCAGCGGGTGCCGCAGCTGCGGTGGGGCTCGAACCGGCTTCGCACCCCCGGGAACGACGACATCGTGCTGCGGGTCGGCCGAAACGCCGGCGTCACGATCGGAATACGCGCGAAGACGCCGGGGAAGGAGGTCTCGCAACCCGTCTCGCTCGACCTCCACTTCAACGAGGAGCTGGGGGAGCCGCCCGAGCCGTACGAGCGCCTGCTCGCGGACGCGTTGCGCGGCGACAGCACGCTCTTTCCCCGCTGGGACGTCATCGAGGAGACCTGGCGCATCGTCCAGCCGTTGCTCGACGCACCGCCGCCACTCGAACGCTATGCGCCGGGGTCGTGGGGCCCGGCGAGCGCCGACCTCCTGGCCGGCCAGAACGGCGGTTGGCGCGTGCCCGGGGCGGGCGGCTAGACCGGTTCGATTCGCTCCACCTCGCCGCCGCGGCCGACGATTACCTCGGAGACGAGCGCGGGTGCGAAGAGGCCGTGCTCGACGACGCCGGTTGTCGCGTCGAGCCGCGCCGCAAGCTCGGCAGGGTTGACGATCGATCCGATCCAGTCGGCGAGCACGCCGCCGTCGGGTGTTCTCCGAGCGTCCCGTAGGCGGGCGTCGCCCAGGCGCTCGAGAGTCGCAGCCAGGCCGAACGGATGAAGCTCGAGCGGTATCGGGGCCTCGACCTCGCCGACGATCTTGTCCGACGAGACGATCACGACGAAGCGCTCGGCCGCAGCGGCGACGATCTTCTCCCGCGTGTGAGCGCCGCCGCCTCCTTTCACGATCCAGCCGTCGCGGGCGACCTGATCGGCGCCGTCCACGGCGATGTCGAGCCGCGCGAGCTCGTCTGCCGAGCCGAACGGCTCGAGACGCAGGCCGAGCTTGCGGGCCGTGGCCTCCGTCGCCGGCGAGGTCGCGACGCACACGAGCTCCAGACCGCGCGCGGCAAGCGCGCTGAGGAAGTACGAAGTGGTCGATCCCGTGCCGAGGCCCACGGTCATCCCGTCTGCGACGAGCGCCGCCGCGGCCTGGGCGGCGACCCGTTTCTCGCGCTCGGAGTCCGTGTTCACGCCGGGACCCTACGTCGATTACCGTAACCACTCGTGGCATGGAGCGACTGGGCAGCCGAGGTCGAGGTCGAGCCGTCGATCTACGCTGCCGACTTCTCGCGACTGGGCGCACAGCTCGACGTGCTCGTGGAAGCGGGCGCCAGGGTCTTCCATTTCGACGCCGGTGACGGCCGTTTCATCCCCGAGATCACGATCGGCCCGATCGTCCTCGCGTCGATCTCGCCGCTGGTGCACGCCTGGGACGCCGTGCTCGACTGCCATCTGATGGTCGAGGACCCCGAGCGCCACTTCTCCTCGGTCGCCGAGGCGGGGGGAGACAGTGTCACCTTCCACGTGGAGGCCTGCCCGGACCCGGCGAGAGCGATCGCCGCGGCGCGCTCGCTCGGTCTCGGCGTCGGAGTCGCCTTCAGTCCTGACACTCCGGTGGAGGAGGCCGCGGCGGCGGCCGAGGGCGCCGATCTCGTCCTCTGCATGTCCATCAACCCTGGCTACTCGGGGCAGTCCTTCATGCCGGAGGCCACGGCACGCATCGCGCGCCTCCGGGCACTCGTGCCCGAGGAGGTCCGTGTGCAGGTCGACGGAGGCATCAACACGGACACCGTCGGTCTGGCGAGAGACGCGGGTGCCGACCTCCTGGTCGCCGGCAGCGCGATCTTCTGGCACGACGATCCCGCGTCCGCGTACAGAACGCTCTCGGAGTCGGTTCGAGAGCCCGCTCATGGCTGAGGCGCTCGTCGAGTCCGCCGTCTGGCGTCGTCTCGAGTGGCATCGGGGCGAGGTGGAGAGCTTGCATCTTCGCGATGCGTTCGACTCCGATCCGACGCGAGGAGAGCGGCTGACTGCCGAGGCGGCCGGCCTCCACCTCGACTATTCGAAGCATCGAGTGACGGACGACACGCTGCAGCTCCTGCGACGGCTGGCGACCGAGCGAGGGCTCCCCGAGAAGGTACAAGCCATGTTCCGCGGTGAGCCGGTGAATACGTCGGAGGGTCGGCCGGCGCTGCACGTCGCTCTGCGGATGCCACGGTTCCGCTCGCTCGTCGTCGACGGAGTCGACGTCGTGAAGGAGGTGCACTCGGAGCTCGATCGCATGTCGGCGTTCGCAGAGCTCGTGCGAAGCGGCGAGTGGGTGGGGGCGACCGGCAGGCCGATCAGGGCCGTCGTCAACATCGGGATCGGCGGCAGCGACCTCGGGCCGGCGATGGCGTACGAAGCACTCGCTCCCTCAGCGTCCTCGAAGCTGACGGCGCGCTTCGTCTCGAACGTCGATCCCGCCGACCTCGCGGGCGCGCTCACCGGTCTCGAGCCGGCGGAGACCCTCTTCGTCGTGGTCTCGAAGACGATGTCCACCCTCGAGACGATCGAGAACGCGCGGGCTGCTAGGGAGTGGACTGCTGCCGCGCTCGGGGCCCGACGCAGACCTGACCACGCACTTCGTCGGCGTGGCAGGAGACCCGGCAGCCGGGGAGCGCATCGGCATCCCGGCCGAGAACATGTATCGCATCTGGGACTGGGTCGGGGGCAGGACGTCGCTTTGCTCTGCGGTCGGGCTGTCCCTCCTCGTCACGCTCGGCGACGAGAGCTTTCGCGGGCTGCTGGATGGCTCCCACGCGATGGACGACCATTTCGCGACCGCCGCGCTGGGAGGGAACCTGCCGGTTATATGCGGCCTGCTCGCCGTCTGGTACCGCAACTTCATGGGAGCGGAGACGACGGCGGTCGTGCCGTATAGCGACGCGCTTCGCCTGTTCCCCGCGTACCTCCAGCAGCTGTGGATGGAGTCCAACGGGAAGTCGGTCACGGCGGAAGGCGGACCCGCGGAGGTGGCGTCCGGCTCCGTTCTCTGGGGAGGACCTGGGACCAACGCCCAGCACGCCTTCTTCCAGCTGCTCCACCAGGGAACGGTGCTCGTGCCCGTCGACATGATCGGCTTCGCACGGTCGGCGGAGGAGTCGGCGGAGCGGCACGACCTGCTCGCGGCGAACCTCCTTGCGCAGGCCGAGGCGCTCGCCTTCGGGCGGACGGCCGACGAGCTGGAGGATGCAGGCGTGCCGGAGCAGACGATCGCGCACCGCGTGATGCCGGGCAACCGGCCGAGCTCGGTGCTCCTCGCCGAGCGGCTGACGCCGGCGACGCTCGGCGCTCTCGTCGCGCTCTACGAGCACAGCGTGTTCACCCAGGCCGCGATCTGGGGAATCAATCCCTTCGACCAGTGGGGCGTCGAGCTGGGGAAGGAGCTCGCCTCACGGATCGCCCCGGAGCTCGCGGCGGGCTGGAAGCACGAGCTGCACCACGACTCGTCCACCAATGAGCTGATCCGCGGCTACCGGGTCTTGCGGGATGGCCGGTAGCGAGACCTCGCTGGAGCTGCGCAGTCCCGCGGACGCGTTTCGAGAGATCGAAGCGTGGCTCCGCGAGCACGGGTTCTTCGCGCCGGGCGGGGAGGAGCTCACGGCAGACCTCTATCTCGGCTACGGGCTCTCGCAGACCATCCGCCGCACGCGCTGGCCGCCTCCGCCTGAGCCGTGCCCGAGCCTCCCGCTCGCGGCCTGTGCCATTCGCGCGGATCGCAACGAGCCGGCAGCCGACAACGGCGAGCGTCCTCGCGTCGGCCGCTGGTCGGGAGACTGGAGCGCGGACGAGTATCGGGATGCCGTCGGGGACGTGCGAGCTGCGATCGCACGCGGCGACGTCTACCAGGTGAACCTCGTCCAGCATCTCTCGGCGCCGTTCACCGGCACGGCCCCCGCGCTCGCGGCTGCACTCGCGTCACTGTCACCGCTGCATCCCGATCCGTTCATCGGTGAGCGGTGGGCGATCGTGTCCGCCTCGCCCGAGCTCTTCCTCGCACGGCGAGGGCGTCACGTGTGGACGAAGCCGATCAAGGGCACACGTCCGATCGGGGCGGCGGCGGAGCTCGGCGAGTCGGCGAAGGATGCGGCCGAGCACGTGATGATCGTCGATCTCGAGCGGAACGACCTCTCGCGCGTCTGCGAGCCTGGAACGGTTCGCTGGCCAGAGCTTCTGCAGACGCGCCGGCTCGCGGGGGTCGAGCACATGGTCTCGACGGTCGAGGGCATTCTCCGGGAGGGGGTCGGACTGGCAGAGATTCTGGAAGCGACCTTCCCGGGCGGCTCGGTGACCGGCGCGCCCAAGATCGCCGCCGTCGATCTGATCGCGGAGCTGGAGCCCGTGGGCCGGGGCGCGTCCATGGGCGCGCTCGGGCGCGTGTACGGAAACGGCGACTTCGATCTCGCGCTGACGATCCGAACCTTCGCGATCGCCGAGGGACGTATTCACCTCTGGGTCGGCGGTGGAGTGGTCTGGGACTCGGATCCGCAAGCGGAGCTGGAGGAGTCGGGGACGAAGGCGCGGCCCCTCCTCGAGGCGATTGGATCCAGCGAGGCTCTCGCGGGGATGCGGAGATGAGCGTGCTCGCACTCGCGGTCTCCACTCGTGGTCTCGTCGATCCGACCGAGCCGGTGATCCGGGCCGACGACGAAGCGCTACTCCGCGGGCGTGCGGCGTTCGAGACGCTGCGGGTCTACGGGGGTCGGCCGTTTCGGCTGGAGGCGCACCTCGAACGGCTGGCGGCCTCGTCCAGGAGCATCGGGCTCCCCGCCGTCGAGCGCGGGGAGCTCGAGGAGCTCGTCTCGCTCGTCCTCGAGCGAGCGGGCGAGGACGACAGGGCCCTTCGCCTGGTGTGGACCGGTGGGCCAGCGGACGGATCTCCCACGGGACTTGCGCTCCTGAGCGAGATTCCTGCGTGGATCGAAGAGCTTCGCCCGCAAGGCGCTCGGGCCGTGTCACTGCTCGGTATCCGGGCGGCCGTGCCGTGGCTCCTTCCAGGCGTCAAGTCCACGAGCTACGCGGTGAACATGGCGGCGGAGGCGGAGGCGAAGAAGCGGGGCGGGGAGGAGGCGATCTTCGTCGACGCCGACGACATCGTGCTCGAGGGGACGGTGACGAACATCTGGTGGCGCCGTGACGACACCCTCTACACACCCTCGCTCGACCTCGGGATTCTCGCGGGGGTTACGCGCGCGACCTTGCTCGACCTGGCCTCGTCGTCCGGATACCGCGTGCAGGAGGACGCCTTTCCACTGGATGACGTCCTGGGCGCGGACGAGGCGTTCACCTCCTCGTCGGTGCGCGAGATCATGCCCGTGGTCGAGATCGATGGCCGGCGGCTCGGGCGCGGGCCTGCAGCCGACACGCTGCAGCGGGCGCTCCGAGACCTCGCAGCTACCCTCTAGCAATGGAAAAGGAAAACGTTCGGCTCGGCGGGATGGCGCTGCAGAACGGTGTTCTCGTCCACGGACCCACCTCGTGGGGTGCGGCGGTACGCGACAAGGACGGCGCTCTGCACGTCGCGTCCGGGAAGAAGCCGCGGTTCGCCGAGTCCGTCGACGCGCCGGTGCTGCGCGGCCCGCTGCGGCTCGCTGAAGCCTTTGCGCTGCTTCCCATCGTGCACCGAGCGCTTCCCCAGGCCCGTTTTCCGTTCGCCCGGCCGCCGGTCATCGGATCGATCGTCGCTTCCTCGGTGGCCGCCCGAGCCCTGCGCAGGTCCACTCTGTCCGCCGGCGGGAAGGAGCTTGCGGCGGGCGCGGTGAGCCTGTTGCCGGCCGCGCTCGCGCTCCGGGGGTCGGGCCTCGCCGAGTACCACGGGGCCGAGCACGTCTCGATCGGCACGTACGAGAACGACGGTGAGCGGGCTCCGAAGGAGCATCCGCGCTGTGGCTCACAGCTGATCGGGCCGATGCTCGTCTCCTCGCTCGCGGCGAACGTTGCGGCGGCGAGGGCGCCGGCAGCTGCGCGCGGTCTTGCTCGGCTTCTGGGGACGACAGCCGCGATCGGTGCCTCGGTGGAGGTCTTCGCCTGGATGGCGCGGAATCCCGAGAACCGGATCGCCCGGGCGCTCGCGCGACCTGGCTTCGAGCTCCAGCGGCGCTTCTCGACCGCAGAGCCGTCGGACGCTCAAGTCGAGGTCGCGGACGCTGCGCGCGACGCGTGTCTCGCTCTCGAACAGTAGGTTTCCGCGCTCGCTGGGCGCTCACCCTCGCCGTCGGCGGCGTCGTTCTCCTCGGATGCGCGGCCGCCAGTCACGGGATGCGCTCTGCCGCTGCTGTGCAACCGGCGTCGGTCGACGAGCTGTCGCTATCGAGCCAGGTAGGTCGCCTTGTCGTCCTCCGTTTCGCCGGCACCTCGGCTCCCGCGTACGTGCGCGACATCCTCCGCGAAGGTCGGGCGGCGGGAGCGATCCTGTTCCGCGACAACGTGCTGAGCGCGCAGCAGGCGAAGGCGCTCACGTCGCAACTTCGTCGCGGAGCGCAGAGCCCACCGCTGATCTGCGTCGACCAGGAGGGCGGTGCGATCCGCATCCTCCACTGGGTCGGCCCGACGCGATCGGCGCCGGAGCAGCGAGCGGCCGGCACCGAGAGAGCGGACGCAAAAGCCGCAGCGCGCGGGCTGCGTGCTGCCGGGGCCAACGTGTCGCTCGCCCCGGTCGCCGACGTGCCGAGCGTGCCCGGCGCGGCGCTCGCCGGTAGGGCGTTCTCGCCGGATTCCGGCGCCGCGGGAGACTCGGTGGCCGCAGCCGTTCGTGGCTGGCGTGAAGGCGGCGTGGCCCCGGCGGTGAAGCACTTCCCCGGCCTCGGCGGGGCACGAGTCAACACCGACCACGGCAGCGTGACGATCGCTCGCAGCGCCGCACAGCTGCGTCGCCGGGATCTCGGGCCGTTCCGCCGTGCGATCGAAGCCGGCGTTCCGCTCGTCATGGTCGGCCATGCTCGGTATCCGGCCATCGACCGCTCTCGAATCGCGTCGCAGTCGAAGGTCGTGATCGAAGGGCTCCTGCGCGAGGACCTCGGGTTCCGCGGGGTCGTCATCACCGACTCGACCGAAGCTGCTGCAGTCCTTGCGGTCAGCGACGTCGCGCAGGCGGCCGTGCGCAACGTGCGCGCTGGCGTGGACATCGTCCTGACGACGGGCCGCGGCTCGTATATCCACGTCTATCGCGCGCTCCTCGCTGAGGCGAAGCGCGATCCAGCCTTCCGGGTGCGCGTACGGGAATCCGCCGCGAGGGTGCTCGCGCTGCAACGCAAGCTCGGGTGACGGTCACCGTTTCTCGGTGACCGTCACTTGCTCGTCGACGGAGACCTCGCCGTCGCTTGAGGCTCTGCAACGCCCTGCCGATACGGGGGTGAGGTGGGTGACTTCGAAAACGCGCTGCTGACGTGGCTTCCGATCATCTTCTTCGGAGTCGTCATCGTCCTCCTGATCTGGACGATCCGCTTCATGCCGCGCGCGAAGCCGGCGCCGGTCGTCAAGGGCTCGCAAGTGCAAGTGTCCTGGAGCGACGTCGCCGGCCTCGACGAGGCCAAGGAGGAGCTGCAGGAGGTCGTCGAGTTCCTGCGCGACCGCAAGCGCTTCGAGCGGCTCGGCGCGCGGGTTCCGCGCGGAATTCTGCTGCACGGCCCGCCCGGAACCGGCAAGACGCTGCTCGCCAAGGCAGTCGCCAGCGCGTCCGGGGCGAACTTCTACTCGCAGAGCGCGTCGTCGTTCGTGGAGATGTTCGCCGGTCTCGGCGCCGCCCGGATCCGCAAGCTCTTCGAGGAGGCGCGCAAGAACGCGCCCGCGATCATCTTCATCGACGAGCTCGACGCGGTGGGCACGGCACGCGCGGGCGGCTCCGTTCATCGCGAGCACGATCAGACTCTGAACCAGCTCCTCGTCGAGCTCGACGGCTTCGGCACGCGGGACGAGGTGGTCGTCATGGCCGCCTCGAACCGGCTCCAGGATCTCGACCCCGCGCTGCTTCGCCCGGGTCGCTTCGATCGCCAAGTGCTCGTCTCGCCGCCCGACGTCTCTGGCCGCCAGTCGATCCTCGCCGTGCACACCCGCGACAAGCCGCTCGCCGCCGACGTCGACCTCGCGCACGTGGCCAAGCAGACTTCCGGGCTGACGGGGGCGGATCTCGCGAACCTGTGCAACGAGGCCGCGATCTTCGCCGGGCGAAACGGCGCCCAGTACATCCGCCAGGCCGACTTCGACGCTGCGATGGAGCGAATCGTGGGGGGTCTCCAGCAGCGCCGCGTCGTCTCGGAGAAGGAGAAGCGCATCCTCGCCTACCACGAGGCAGGGCATGCGGTGATGTCGCATCTCACCGGCGAGCTCTTCCCGGTGCAGAAGGCGACGATCGTGTCACGCGGAGAGGCCCTGGGCTACACGCTCAACCTTCCCGCCGAAGACCGCTACCTCCACACTCGCGAGGAGTTCGTCGACCTGATGATGGTGTTCCTCGCCGGTCGCGCGGCCGAGCAGGTCGTGTTCGGGCGCATCACCAACGGCGCGTCGAACGATCTCGAACGCGTCACGCACATCGCACGCTCGATGGTCTTCGAGTACGGGATGTCCGAGATCGCCCCCTCGCGCACGATGCGGGCCGACAACTACGCCCTTTCGGAGGAGACGAAGCGCCTGCGGGACTCCGAGCAGGCGCGACTCACGGATCAGGCCTATGACGAGGCGCTGCGTCTTCTCCTCAAGCATCGCGCTCCGCTCGACCGCGTCGCCGAAGCATTGCTCGAGCGGGAGACGCTCGACCGCGCAGAGCTGGAAGCGCTGCTCTCGGACGTCAAGGCGGAGTCGCGGTCGTCCGAGACCGTCGGCACCGTGCGCGTCTTGCCCATGCGCGACTGAGTAGCATCGCGCGAGTGCACGTCCGCGGCATCCATCATCTCGGGGTCGCGGTCGCCGATCTCGACGAGGCGGTCGAGACCTGGCAGCGCCTGTTCGGCGCGAGCGTCGAGCACCGGGACTCGCTGGAGACCCAGGGCGTCGATGCCGTCTCGCTGCGGGTGGGCGAGAGTCGCATCGAGCTCCTGATGCCCACGGGCGACGACACCCCGGTCGGGCGCTTTCTCGCGCGGCGAGGTCCAGGCATGCATCACGTCGCACTGGCGACGGACAACATCAACGGGGCGCTTCGCGACCTGGACGCGGCAGGAGCACAGCTGATCGACCAGATTCCGCGGCAAGGCCTCTACGGTCTCGAGGTCGCGTTCGTTCATCCCGACGCCGTGCACGGCGTCCTCACGGAGGTGGTTTCCACTGACTAGCGAGAACGAGTACGCGCGCGTCGAGATCGGGCTCGACGGCGGGCAGATCCTGAGCATGCTGGTGACGACGAAGAGTGCCGACGCCCTCGAGCAGGCCTTGAACGCGGGAACGGCGGGCGCGCTCGAGCTCCAGGCACAGGACGGAAACGTCCTGCTCGCACTCCCGCGGGTGCTGTACGCGAAGCGCTTCGCGCGCGAGTCGCGCGTCGGCTTCGGGGACTGAGCAGCTCTGCCCCTGCAGGTCGGAATCGTCGGCCTGCCCAACGCCGGCAAGACCACACTCTTCAACGCGCTGACCAGCGCCGGTGGGGAGGTGACGGCGTACGCGTCCGTGGCCGAGAAGTCGAATGTCGGGATGGCGCTCATTCCGGACGATCGGGTGGGGCGCCTCGCGGAGACGATCGGGTCGCGCAAGATCACGCCTGCGGCGATCCGAGTGGTGGACGTGCCTGCGACCAAGGTCGACGTTCCCGGCGGCCTCAGGCAAGCCGATGCGCTTCTGGCCGTCGTCGACGGCTTCTCCGTGGATGCCGATCCCGCACGCGATCTCGAGACCTTGAAGTTGGAGATGATCGTCGCCGATCGCGACCACGTCGAGCGTCGCCTGGAGAAGGTGCGCAAGGACGCGAAGTCGGGAGACACGGCGCCGAGGCAGGAAGCCGTGCTGCTCGAAGCGATGCTCGCGCATCTCGAGGGTGGAGCTCCGCTGTCGTCGTGGGAGAAGGAGCTTCCGCGCGAGCTCGAGCCGCTGACGACGAAGCCGTTGCTTCCGATCGAGAACGGCGCTGGAGGGATCGACTGCAAGCTCGAGATGGAGCTCGCCGAGCTCACGCCCGGGGAAGCGGCCGAGTTCCGCACCGGCCCCTCTGCGCTGGACGAGGTGGTCCATTCACTGAAGACAGCTCTCGACCTCATCGTCTTCTACACGGTCGGCGACACTGAGGCTCGCGCGTGGACTCTGCGGTACGGCCAGACGGCACTCGACGCCGCGGAGGGCATCCACTCGGACATCGCACGGGGGTTCATCCGCTGCGAGGTGATCCGCTGGGACGACCTCCTCGAGTGCGGCTCCCATGCCGAGGCCGCGCGCCGCGGCCTGCAACGCCTCGAGGGCAAGAGCTACGTCGTCGAGGACGGAGACGTCGTGAACGTGCGCTTCAACGTCTGACGACGGCTAGAGGCTTGATGTGAAATTCACGGCGGGCCGGATGACGCCCACGACACGGCGCCGGATCGCCACCCTCCCTCGCCGTCCCGGCTTACCAGCCTGCACGACGAGTGAGTACGTCGCCCGGCTTGGTCGTGACCGCCCCCGGCTGCGCGGCAATTTCACATCAAGCCTCTACCCGGCTGCGACGAGCGTCGCCCCGGCGATCGCGACGACTCCGCCGAGCCGGCGTGACGCGCTCAGCCGCTCTCCCAGCACGAACCGGGCTAGCAGCACGGTCACGACCGGATAGAGCGCGCTCAGGACGGCCACGATGCCGATGGCGCTCTTCGTCGTCGCATAGGCGACGAGGACGTTGGCCCCGGTGTCGAAGAGCCCGATTGCGGCAAGTGCGGGCAGAAGCGCACGTGGCGGGCGCAGCGACCCGCGCGTTACGAACACGGCGGCTGCGACCGCGAGGACGACCGACGCTGACCGGGCGGCCACGACCGCCCAGGGCGCGCTCTCGTCCGCACCGGCGTCCAGCCCGACGAAGAAGAGCCCGAAGCCGAGCGCCGCGATCACTGCGAGTCCGACTCCGGCGGCGATCCGCGGGCCCCCGCTCCCCGGCTCGCGCGAAAGCGTGACGATCCCGGCGAGGACGAGCGCGACACCGATCCACTGTGCGGCTGCCGGGATGACGCCCTGCGCCGCGTCCACCGTCAACGGGACGATGGGCGACGCGGCGGAGATCGGCGCCACGATCCCCATTGCGCCGACCGCGAGTCCGCGGTACAGCGCGGCGAGCCCGATCGCGCCCGCAACCCCACCGAGCGCCGCCGGCAGGAGCTCGACGCCGCCCGGAAACGGATCGCGTGCGAGCACGACCCACAGAACGACCCCCACCAGGCCGACCGCCTGCGAAAGCGCGAGCACCGTGAAAACGGCGACGCGCTTCGTTGCGAGCCCCGCGAGGAAGTCGCCGGCGCCCCAGGAGAGCGCGCCGCCCAAGGCGAGCAGCGCGGCCATCTACTAACGCGTGCCGGGAAGTACGGTGGCCTCGGCCGCGAAGCGGACGGCTTCAGGGATTTCCGCGCGACCGAAATTCGCGCCAGCGGATTTCGGTCTTGCGCAGACATTCAGCCGACCGGTCGCGTCGCGGCCTGCGCGTCGAGCTGGTTCGCGTGGTAGAGCACCGCCGCTTCCGCCGTGCGCGCGGCGGGACGGTCATGGTGGGCAGCGACGGCGTGCAGCAACTCGGCGAGAACCGCCGAGTCGACCTTGCGCGCCCGCTCCTCGATCAACCTCAGCCCAAGATGGACATGCCCGAGGAGGCGCCCTTCATCGGTCTGGCGAAAAGCGGGACCACGTCCGAGCTCTCGAACGCGGCCGACATCGTGCAAGAGCGCCGCGCCGAGCAGGAGATCGGCCCGGAGCCGGGGATGGAGCTGCGAGGTCTCACGGCAGAGCGTCGCGACGCCGACCGTGTGCTCGAGGAGACCACCTGCGTAGCCGTGGTGGCCGTCGGCGCCTGCGGCCGGAAGGGCTCTCAGCGCAGCGCGAATCTCTCCGTCTCGCACGAACGAGCCTACGAGCGCGGACAGCCCCGGATGGGAGATCTCGTCCGCGAGGAACTCGAAGAAGCCGTCGAGCTCGTCCGCATCGCGGCGAAGCGTGGGGGTGAAGTCGGCGGGATCCGCGTCGTCCACCGACTCGACGGCCCGTACCTGCATCTGCAGCCGACCTCCGAAGCGCTCGACCCGTCCGAGCACGCGGACTGCGTCGCCCTCGCCGAATCGCTGGTCGAGCAGCTCGACGTCGCTCCAGACTCTCGCCTCGATGCGACCGCTCGCGTCCGCGAGCTCGAGCGCCAGATACGGCGCGCCCGCCTTGGTGCTCCGCCGCTCCTTCTTGGTGACCGCGAACACCCCCTCTACGGTCCTGTCCTCGGCGAGCTCGGCGATCGTGGTCACGTCCGGAGTCTATGAATCGAACCCGTTGGTACGCTCGCCGCGATGGGCGACCTGCAGCCGTTTCGCGCCGTCCGTTACTCCGGCGCGGCCGGTCCGCTCGTCGATCTCGTTGCACCTCCCTACGACGCAGTCGGCCCCGAGGAGCGCGACCAGCTCTTCTCCCGCAGCCCGTACAACGTCGCCCACCTGACACTTCCCGAGTCTCCCGAGCAGGCCGTCGACCTGTACGGCGACTGGCTCTCGGAGGGAATCCTCTCGCGCGAGGACGAGCCTGCCGCGTGGCTTCTCTCGGAGCAGTACGTCGGCCCCGACGGGATCGGGCGAGAGCGCCGTGGAGTGATCGTCTCGCTCGCGGCCGAGCCGTACGAGACGGGTCACGTGCTGCCGCACGAGCGGACGCATCCCCGCATCCGCGAGGAGCGGCTCTGCCTGCTCCGCGCCACGCGAGTCCAACCGGAGCCGATCTTCCTGCTCCTGGAAGGGCAGCTCGAGGACGCGCTCCCGGACCGGCGACCCGATCTCGAAGCGAACGGCGCGCGGCTCTGGCGCCTCGCGGACTTCGAGCCGGGCTCGCTCGGCGATCGCAGCCTGCTGATCGCGGACGGCCACCACCGCTACGAGAGCACTCTCGAGCTCGGAGCGGAGCTCGGCGCGCAGGCTCGGATCATGGCGTTGCTCGTCGCGACCTCGGATCCCGGGCTGCACGTGTTCCCGACTCACCGCGTGTTCTCGGAGCGCCCCGAGCTTGCGGAGCTCGACGACGGTGACGCGGTCGACAGCGTGGACGAGGCGCTGGCGCTGCTCGCGGACGAGCCGCGGTCGCGGTCCGCGGCGGTCGCGTATCGCCGCGGGCGGATCGCGCTCGTGCGGGGCGTCGAAGGCGAGCTCGACGTCGAGCTCGTAGATCGCTTCGGCCTGGACGGGATCGGATACACGCAATCGGCGGCGGCGGCGGTCGCGTCCGTCGAGCGCTCCGAAGCGGACGTTGCGTTTCTCCTCCGCGCGACTCGGGTCGAGGACGTCTTCGCGGTCGCTCGAAGCGGCAGGCGCATGCCGCCGAAGAGCACGTACTTCTTTCCCAAGCCGCTCTCGGGCCTCCTCTTCCACGAGCTCGACCCGTGACGGACTGGCTCGACACGTGCCGGCTCTGCGTGGCGGACATCCGCGACGTGCTCCTGCGGCTGCCCACGAGAGTCGAGCGGGAGCCGGTGCTCCGACGCGGCCAGGGTGGAGACGACACGACTGCGATCGACCAGGCCGCAGAGGACGCGGTCGTCGCGCGCCTGGTCGCGCTCGCAGACGACTTCGTCCTCGTTTCCGAGGAGCTCGGCGAGAGGACGTTCGGCTCCGGCGGCACGCTGCGGGTGGTCGTCGACCCGATCGACGGATCCGTCAACGCGAAACGCGGTATCCCGTTCTTCTCCTTCTCTCTGGCGGTCGCGGACGGGCCGACGCTGGGCGACGTCTCCTTCGGCTACGTCTACGACTTCGGCACCGGCGAGGAGTGGACGGCGGAGCGCGGCAAGGGTGCGTTTCTTCAAGGGGAGCCCCTCGGATCGGTGGCGCCGAAGGACCGGATCGAGATCCTCTCGTTCGAGGGCACGACGGCCTCCGCGATCGCCGAGCGCATCCCGGGCGTTCTCGGGCTCGTCGACCGCGTGCGGGTGATGGGCTCGCTCGCGCTGTCGCTCTGCCATCTGGCGGATGGACGCGTGGACGCGGTCTGCTCGCTCAAAGAAGCCCGTTCCGTCGACATCGCGGCCGCCCAGCTGCTGGTGCGTGAATGCGGGTTGGCGATCGAGCTTTTCGAGGACCCGCCGTTCGCCTCGGCGCCGCTGGATCTCGTTACGCGCTCGCGCGTTGCCGCAGCCGGGACGCCCGAGCTGGTGGCTGCCCTCTCAACGGCATTGAGCTCGTAGCTTGGCGCAAGACCGGAATTCGCTCGCGCGAATTTCCGGCCGCGCGACAATCCCTGAAGCCGTCCGCTTCGCGGCCGTGGCGCGCTGCTCCTCGGATCAGCGCGCCAGGTACCCTCGATCCATGAGGCCCGACCGCGATGCGATCCTGAAGGCGCTCGAGCAGGTCATCGATCCGGAGATCCGCAAACCGGTGACGGAGCTCGACATGGTGCGTGACGTCCTGATCGAGGACGACGGCGCCGTCTCGGTCACGATCGCGCTCACGGTCGCCGGCTGCCCGCTCCGGCACTCGTTCGAGGAGCAGGTGGGCAAGGCCGTCGGAGCCGTCGAAGGCGTCACCTCGGTGCGGCTCGGCTTCGACGTGATGAGCCCGCAGGAGAAGGCCGCGCTCGTCTCGCGCCTGCAAGGTGGACGCGAGGGAAAGGAGCGAACGATCTCGCTCTCTCCCAAGACGCGCGTCATCGCAGTCGCATCGGGCAAGGGCGGGGTCGGCAAGTCGACGCTCACCGCCAACCTCGCATACGCGCTCTCCACGCTCGGAGAGGAGGTCGGTGTTCTCGACGGCGACGTCTACGGGCACTCGATCCCGCACATGCTCGGCGTCCACCAGAAGCCGATCGCGGTGGACGAGATGATGCTGCCTCCGGTGCGGGGGGATCTGAAGCTGATGTCGATCGGGTTCTTCCTCGAGGAGAACGCGCCGATCATGTGGCGCGGGCCGATGCTGCACAAGGCGCTCGAGCAGTTCCTCTCCGACGTGCACTGGGGCGACCTCGACACGCTCCTCGTCGACATGCCTCCGGGAACGGGTGACGTCGCGATGTCGCTCGGCCAGCTCCTCCCGCGCGCCGAGGCGCTGATCGTGACGACGCCGCAGCCGGCCGCGCAGCAGGTCGCCGTGCGCGCTGCACAGATGGCGCAGAAGACGGGGATGCGGATCGTGGGAGCGGTCGAGAACATGTCCTACCTCGTCGGCACGGGCCAGGAGCTCTTCGGCGCAGGTGGAGGTCAGGCGCTCGCGGACGAGATCGGGACGACGCTCGCTCGCTCGGATCCCGTTCGATCCCGCACTGCGGGAGGCGGCCGACGAGGGCACGCCGGTGCTCGAGGTCGAGCCCGACTCCGAGGCCGCGCAGGCGATCCTCGCGCTGGCGAAGTCGGTCGCGGCGTCACGCGCGGGCACGATCCGCAAGCCGCTCACCGTCCTCTAGCCGTCCGTGACGAGGGAGGAAGCTCGCACCCGCCTCGCGGCGCTCGGGCTGGACGACGACGCCGTCGACGCGCTCGTCGCGCACTTCGAGGATGCGGAGCGGCGAGGCAAGACGGGCCACGGCTTCTCGCGGGTCGCGTGGCTCGAGACGTTCGAGTTCGACCCGCAGGCGCACGGCCTCTCGCGTGTCGTGGCCGAGGACGGGTTCGAGCGCTGGTCCGGGGAAGGCGCGCTCGGGTATCTCGTCCTGGAGGAGATCGTGCGGGAGACGCTGCGGAATCCGCCCGCGCGCTCGCGGCTCGTGGTCGCCGAACGTTGCTTCCCGAGCGGGGTTCTCGGCTACTGGGTCCGCCGGCTCGCCGAGGGCGGGCTCGTCGCGCTCCTGACCGCGACCTCGCCCAGGCGGCTTTCCCATCCGCAAGGTGGTCCGCCCTTGACGGGAACCAACCCGCTCGCGATCGCCGTTCCTTCGAGCAACGGACCGCCGCTGGTGGCCGACGTGTCCATGGGGGCGGTGACGCACGGTGACGTGCTCGCGGGCCGAGCTCGTCCCGAGGAGCTCAGGCCGTTCGGCGGGGAGCAGGCGCACAAGGCCTTCGCGCTCGCGGCCGGGCTCGAGCTGTGGGTCGGCGCCCTTGCCGGCGAGGAGCACGGCGCGGTGCTCGTCGTCGCGAAGCCGGAGCACGATCCCGTACCCGCCTTCCGCGTGCTCGCGCGCGGGCTGCGGCTCCCCGGTGACGAAAGGCCGTCCCCGTAGGGCGGTTCGGCGGTTTCGCAGCATGCCGCAGCGGGCACTAGCTCGCGATGGCTGCGATCAGGCTGCTGTTCCTCCCGACGCTGTGGATCCTCCTCGGCGCCGTGGTCGCCGCCGTCTACGACTACTTCGAGACCCTCGGGACGACCGCGAAGGTGCTGACGGCCGTGGCGGCGGTCATTCTCTGGCCGATCCTTCCCTTCGGCTTCGAGATCCGGATCACGGACTAGAGCAGCGACCTCGGCGAGAGCGGCTTCCGCGAGCTCCTGGGCGGCGGCGTGCGTCGTCATCCCCTGCTCACGGGCACGTGCGAAGACACGGGCCAGCGTTCTCGGTATCTCGTGCACGCGCTGCTCCGCGAGCTCCGGGTCGTAGCCACCGGGGCGAAGCTCGCAGCTGATGTTGAGGACACCACCGGCGTTGATCACGTAGTCGGGGGCGTACGTGATTCCGCGCTCTCGCAGCATCTCGCCATGGCGCCGCTCGTCGAGGAGCTGGTTGTTGGCCGCGCCTGCGACGACCGTGCAGCGCAGGCGAGGGATGGTGTCGTCGTTCAGCACGCCTCCCAGCGCGCAGGGCGCAAGAACGTCGCACGCGACGTCGTAGATCTCTGCGGGAGAGACGATCTCCGCTCCGAGCGTGCCCGCCGCGCGGGACAGGCGCTCCTGGTCGACGTCGGTCGCGATCAGACGTGCGCCCGCGTGCGCCAGGTGCTCCGAGAGCGCGTACCCGACGCTTCCGAGCCCCTGCACAGCGACCCGCTTGCCCGCGAGGTCGGAGCTGCCCGTGGACTCGAGCACCGCCGCGCCGACTCCCAGAAAGCAGCCGAGAGCCGTCGCCGCGCGAGGGTTTCCTCCACCGCCTTCCTCGACGCTCAGGCCGGTGACGTGCGTGGTCGTCCGGAGAACCGAGCGGAGATCGGGAATGCCCACGTTCACGTCCTCGGCCGTGATGTACGCGCCGGCGAAGTCCTCGACGAACCGCCCCATGGCTTCGAAGAGCTGCTCGGACTTGTCACGTGGATCGGCGATGACGACCGACTTGCCGCCGCCGAGACCGGTGCCCGCGACCGCCGACTTGTAGGTCATCGCGCGCGACAGCCGGAGCACGTCTTCGAGCGCCGCGCCCTCCGTCGCGTACGGCCACAGGCGCATGCCGCCGAGCGAGGGGCCGAGCCGCGTCGAGTGCACGCTGATGAAGGCGCGAAGCCCGCTCGCCTCGTCCTCTGCGCGGGCGACGCGCTCGTACCCGTCCACTTCCAGGTCCGTGATTCTCAAGGCTAGCCGTAGGTCAGACCTGCGAGATCGAGCTCGAGGAGCGCCTCGTCCGAGACGAGGGCGCAGGCCACTTCGCCGCGCGAGAGCGCGCTCACGACCTCCTCGGCGGTCTTCGCGCGAACGACCACCGGCGTGCCTTCGAGGTGGGCCGCACGAATCCGCTCGATGTCGGAGACGTCGCCGAGGACCAGCGCGCCGTCGAGCTCGAGCGTGCCCTCGAGGACGACCTCGGGCACCTTGCGACCCGTGGAGCCGAACCAGCGCTCGCGCATCAGAAGCTCACGGCTCTCCCCGGGCTCGAGGATCTCGATGCCGTCATGCGAGAGAAATCTAGAGCGTAAGCCGCGCGAAGCGGACCAGTGGAGGGCGTGTGGGGGAACCGGGAGGTTCCCCACCTCGAGCCTCGACCCTCGTGGCGCTCGCTAGCGGTTCGTCGCCCGCTCGCCGCACATGCCCGGGGTCCTCGCATGGCGAGCGACCGGTGACGGTGACCTTGCGATTCCCGTTCGACTCCGAAGAGAGCGTGAACTTGACCCACTCCGTGTTGTTCGTCTTGTCCTGCTCGAGGAACACGCCCGTCGGGTTGGTGGTGGAGACCAGGTAGTAGTCGCTGGCGTCCGGTTGCCCGGTGAGGATCACCTGCTGCCCGTCGGTCGCCTGGTGATACTGGTCGACCCAGCCGACCGACACGCCCTGGTAGCTCGTGTAGCAGTCCCAGAACGTCTTTCCGCTCGTGGGAGCGTTGCCGTCGAGCCTGTACAGGTCGAGGAGGCAGAAGCCGACCTTGATCGAGTTCGAGCCTACGACCGGCCCGGTCGGGCTCCCCTTCCGCACCTCGAAGCGCGCGACGTCGGCGGTGTGCCAGTGGTTGTGCGTCGCGTGGTACTCGAAGATCGAGACGGCCTGCTCGTGAGACGATCGTGTAACAGGGATCGGCGGGCTTCGGCTGCTCGCCGCACTTGTGCTGGGCGTTCGAGGAGCGGATCTCCTGGATCGCAGTCGTCGTCGGATTGGCTCCGAGCTGGTTCTCCGGACGCATCGCCCACGGGCCGCCACCGGTGTTCGCGATCCCGTTCGAGAAGCGCAGGTACTCGTTCTGCTGCTGGTTCACGAGGTTCAGATGAGCGGGAACCACAGTTCGGAGGTCGGGATAGAGCGTGGTCGATGCTCCGCCGCCGCCGGGCTTTCCGGCGAACGCCAGGGTTGCGCCAACGGCCAACACGACTCCGCCGGCCACGACGGTGCTCACGATCAGGCGTGCTCTCATTCAGCTCTCCTCTCGGGCTTCCGGGGACACGATCGTCGCGGACCGAACGGACGACTGCATCCCTCCGGCGGGCGACTCCTTGTGCCGTTTCCCACGCGCGCGCGATAGTCCTCTCTGACGTGCAGCGCCTACACCGTCTAGGCGAGCGGGTGAACGTCCGCGGCTGGCTCGTCGTCGTGCTGGTGGCGCTGCTCGCGGAGGCGGCGATTCAGCAGTTCGACCTGCACGACACCGTCTCGCCGCCATCCGAGACGTTGCCCGCGCTCTGGGACGGCATCTCGTCAGGAGAGCTCGCCGGCGCTCTTCGGATCACGCTCGTGACCTACCTCGGAGGGCTCGCTCTCGCGATCGTCGTCGGGGTCGTGCTCGGCGTCGTCATCGGAAGCTCGCGCCTGCTGCTCGACGCGTCCTTCGTCGTCCTCGAGTTCCTCAGGCCGATTCCGGCTGTCGCGCTGATCCCGCTCGCGTTCCTCTTCTTCGGAACCGGAGCCGAGATGCGGCGGTACATCGTCGCCTACGCCGCCGTCTGGCCGATCCTCATCAACACCCTCTACGGCGTGCGCGGCTCCGACCGCATGCTGCACGAGGTCGCTCTGGCCTCCGGCGTCGGCCGGTTCGGGCGGCTCGTCCGCGTCACGCTGCCGGCGGCGCAGCCGAGCATCGCGACCGGGATCAGGGTCAGCGCATCGATCGGCCTCCTCGTCGCGGTGACCGCCGAGTTCTTCTTCGGCGACGGAGGGCTCGGGTCGTACATGCGTCGGCAGCAGCTCGCGTTTCAGCTGCCGGAGATGTACGCCGCCGTCTTGCTCACCGCTCTTCTCGGCTACACGGTCAACGTCGCGCTCCGAATGACCGAGCGGCGTGTCGTCCACTGGAGTGGCGAGGAGCGCGTCCAGTGGCCGTGAGGACTGCGCTCGGCCGAGCGAGCCGGCCGCTGCTCGGGTTCGCCGTATTCGCAGCGCTGTTCGTCGTCTGGGAGGTCTGGGCCGACGCGGCGGAGTCGTTTCTGATTCCTCCGGCGTCGGATGTGCTGGAGCAGGCGTGGGAGATCTGGCCGACACGCGATTTCCTCACAGAGGTCGCAGGAAGCCTGAAGCGCCTCGCCGCAGGCTTCGCGATCGGAGCGGCCGTCGGTATCGCCATCGGGCTCGCCACGGGAACCTCTCGTCCTCTCAGACGAGCGCTCGACCCCTTGCTCGAGCTTGCGCGGGCGACACCGCCCATCGCGATCGTCCCGGCTCTCTTTTTCACGCTCGGCTTCGGAGACAGCATGCGGATCGCGGTGATCGCGTTCGGCGTGTGCTTTCCGGTCTTGATCAACACGGTTGAGGGCGTTCGTGCAGTCTCGCCCGAGGCGCGCGACACCGCCTCGATGCTGCAGGTCGGTCGCGTGGAGCGCATCTTCCGCATCTACCTGCCGGCCTCGCTCCCGTCGATCCTCGCCGGGTTGCGGATCGCGCTCTCGATCGGTCTCGTGCTGGTCGTCATCTCCGAGTTTGCCGGCGAGGGCAGCGGTCTCGGGCACTTCATTCGCGATCAGCAGGGACAGTTCGCGTACCCCGAGATGTACGCCGGCATCCTCTTCCTCGGCCTGCTCGGTTACGCGCTCAACCTGCTCTTCCGTCTGGTCGAGCGGCGCGTGTTGGCATGGCACTACGGGGCGGTCGGTGAACGAGGTCGCTGACATCAGGGAACGAGGTTCCGGCGAGCCCGTGCTGCGCGTCTCAGGATTGGGCAAGCGCTACGAGGCCCACGGCCCCGCGGCGTTGGCCGACGTCACGTTCGACGTCATGGCCGGGGAGCTCCTCGCTCTGGTCGGTCCCTCGGGCTGCGGCAAGACGACCCTGCTACGTCTTCTCTGCGGGCTGACCTCGCCGAGCGCGGGCAGCGTGCTCCTGGACGGCCGGCCCGTCGTACGGCCGCCGCCCGAGGTCGCGCTCGTCTTCCAGGACTACAGCCGCTCACTCTTCCCGTGGTTGACGGTGATCCGCAACGTGATGTTTCCCCTGCGACGCGAGGGGCTGTCGAAAGCCGGGAAGAAGGAGCGAGCCGAGGCGGTCCTAGAGGAGATGGGACTTTACGGCGTTGCAGACAAGTACCCGTGGGAGCTCTCGGGCGGAATGCAGCAGCGCGTCGCGATCGCGCGCGCTCTTGTCTCGCGGCCCGAGCTCCTGCTGCTGGACGAGCCGTTCGCCTCGATCGACGCTCTCACCCGCGCCGACCTCCAGGACGTCGTGCTCCGCGTCCATCGTGACGTCGAGGGCCGCCGCGTCACGATCGTGCACGTGACACACGACATCGACGAGGCCGTCTACCTCGCCGATCGAGTTCTCGTCCTCAGTCCGAGCCCTGGAAGGGTGGCGAGCGCGGTCGAAATAGGGTTGCCGCGTCCGAGGACGCAGACCGAGACGCGTAGCTCGCCGCGCTTCCTCGAGGTGCGAAACGCGATCCACGAGGTGATCTCAGCGGAGCAGACGCGTAGTATCGACGCGTCCATCGAGAGCGGGTGACCATGCGCGCGACGTCGAGTCTTGTACGGAGCCCGCTGGGGTGGGTGCCGCTGTTTCTGTCGGTGGCACTCCTCGCAGTCCCACTGGGTAGCTCGGCCACCACGGAGACTCGAAACGGTCTCCAGTTGCGAAAGGTCGAGATCGCGATCATCGCGACGGATGCGACCGCGCAGGTGATGTACGCAAAGCATCGGGGCTTCTTTCAGAAGCAGGGAATCGATGCCGAGATCACCGTGGTCGGGGACGGGACCCTCACCGTCGCGGCCGTGCTCGCGGGCGAAGTGCAGTTCGCGGGGATTCCGGTCGGCGCGCTCGCGATCCTGAAGTCGCGAAACGCGCCGGTCAAGGCCGTCGCAGGCGGCTCGGTGTACGAGCCGAAAGTACCCACGACGGTGCTCGCGGCAGCGCCGGGTAAGCGGATCAACCGGGCTCGCGACCTGGTCGGCAAGCAGATCGGGCTCGACAGCCTGAACAACATCTCGCACATCGCCCTCAAGCGCTGGCTCGAGCGTGGCGGGGTCTCCCCGGACGACGTCAACATCACCACGCTGCCGTTTGCGCAGATGATCGCGCCTCTCGTAAGCGGTCAACTCGATGCCGCTTGGCTTCCCGAGCCGTGGGCGACTCAGGCGCTCCAGCGTGGCGCACGGCCCATCGCCTATCCCTTCGACGCCGTGTGCTCCCAGAACTGCCTCCTCACGATGTGGATGGCACATCGAAACGTCGATCCCGAGCTCGCCGCGCGGTTCCGGAACGCGGTTCAGGCCGCGGCCGTGTGGGCGAACGTGAAGAAGAACCAGGTCGCAAGCGGCCGGATTCTCGCGAGATACGCACCCGTCGACGCCAAGGTGCTCGCGAAGATCACCCGGATCGGATATGCGACTCGACTTCGGCCGCGTTCGGGACAGCCGTGGATCGACCTCTTCGCCGAGTACAAGCTGATACCCGAGTCGTTCTCAGCGGTCGACCTCGTCAAGTAGGCGTCAGCCGCTCTCCGCCTGCATCGCGCTGCGGATGCGATTCGCGACGTGATTTCCGCTGCGCAGAGGAGTACCATCGATTCGTCCACGGAGGGGGACTGATCATGCGCCCGACACTCGACTTCGCGAGAAACCCATTGGCTTGGGTTTTCGCCTGCCTCCTCGTCGGTCTGCTCGCAGTCCCGATGGCGAGCTCGGCGACCTCCACCGCGGGAGACGCTCAGCAGCTGCGAAAGGTCAAGGTCGCGATAATCGCCGTGGACGCAACCGGGCAGGCGATGTTCGCGAAGCATCGGGGCTTCTTCGCGAAGCAGGGACTCGATGTCGAGCTGATGGTCGTCGCGGACGGGACGCTCACCGTTCCGGCAGTGCTGTCCGGGGAAGCCCAGTTCGCGGGGGTTCCGGTCGCTGCGCTCGCGCAGCTGAGGTCACGAAACGCGCCGGTCAAAGCGGTCGCGGGCGGCTCACTGTACGAGCCGAAGGTCCCGACGACGGTGCTCATGGCGCCGCCGGGCAAGCGGATCAGCCGCGCTCGCGATCTCGTCGGCAAGAGCATCGGCGTCGACTTCCTGAACAGCATCGCGCACATCGGGCTCCTCCGCTGGCTCGACCGCGGAGGCGTTTCCCCGGAGGACGTCGATATCTCAGACGCTCCCGTTCCCCCAGATGCTCGCGCCCCTCATGCGCGGCCAACTCGACGCCGCGTGGCTTCCCGAGCCCTTCGCGACCCAGGCGCTCCAGCGCGGCGCGCGCATCGTCGCCCTCCCCTTCGACGCGGTCTGCTCCCAGGACTGCCTCCTGACGATGTGGATGTCCCACCGAAACGTCGACCCCGAGCTCGCGGCGCGGTTCCGGAACGCGGTTCAGGCCGCGGCCGTATGGGGGAATCAGAAGCGGAACCAGGCCGCGAGCGGCCGGATCTTGGCAACGTACGCGCCGGTCGACGCCAAGGTCCTGGCGAAGATGGCCCGCTTCTCGTTTGCGACCCGACTTCGGCCTCGCTCGGGGCAGCCGTGGATCGACCTCTTCGCCGAGTACAAGCTCATCCCCGAGTCGTTCTCCGCGACTGACCTCGTCAAATAGCTCGCCATGAGGCCATTGACGGCGATGGTCGGGCGCGACGCCGAGCTCGCCGTCGTCGAGCGATTCCTGGACCGCTTGCGCAGCGAGGCCTCGGCGCTCCTGGTCGAGGGAGAAGCCGGGATCGGCAAGACGACCATCTGGCTGGCGGCGATCGCGAGCGCTGAGTCGCGAGGCGCAAGGGTGCTGACAGCGCAACCCGCCGAGAGCGAGGCGAGCCTCTCGTACGCCACCGTTGCCGATCTCGTGGACGCAGTGTTCGACGAGACCCGACGGGCACTGCCTCCTGTGCAGCAGCGTGCTCTGGGTGCTGCGCTCCTGCGGTCGGAGGGGGACGAGGCCGCACAGCCTCGCACGACGGCGACCGCGCTCGTTGGTGTCCTGGCGGCGTTGTCGGAGAACCGGTCCGTGCTCGTCGCGGTCGACGACGTCCAGTGGCTCGACCCGGCATCGGCAGCGGCGATCGCGTTCGTCGCGCGGCGGCTGCCGGCCCGTTGCGGTCTCCTGTTGACTCGACGTGGCACTCCCGCCGACGAACTTCCACTCGGTCTTGTGCGTGCGTTGCCCGCGGGCGGTCTGGAGCGGATCCAGCCGGGACCACTCTCTCTCGCCGCGCTGCATCGCTTGTTCTCGGATCGGCTCGGATCGGCGCCGCCCCGCCCCGTGCTAGCGCGCATTGCGGAGGCGTCCGGCGGCAACCCGTTCTTCGCGCTCGAGATCGCGCAGGCGCTCGGAGACGAGTGGGCTGAGCTCTCTCGAGGAGAGCCGTTGCCCGTCCCACGAGATCTGGAGGAGCTCGTTCGAGACCGGGTCACCGGCCTGTCGGAGCATGCACGTATGGCGGCGCTCGCCTGCGCAGCCCTGTCTCGGCCGACCGCGGCGACTATTGCGAAGGCGGTGCCGGGAAAGGGAGCGGGTCGGCGCGGGCTGCTGGAGGCAGAGGAAGCAGGTGTGCTCACCGTCGGAGCTGAGCGCGTCCGGTTCACCCATCCGTTGCTTGCGTCTGCCGTCTACGGGGCGGCGACA
Organism: uncultured Actinomycetes bacterium; assembly: GCA_963850485.1. Lineage (GTDB taxonomy): Bacteria > Actinomycetota > Thermoleophilia > Gaiellales > Gaiellaceae > GMQP-bins7. Next base: position 146,462 of record CAWKLR010000022.1, read on the forward strand.
CCGGAACGACGCCGTCAGCTGCACGAGAACCTCGCCCTGATCGTCACCGACCCGGAGGAGCGGGCGCATCATCTGGCGCTCTGCACGGCCGATCCCGACGAGGCGGTTGCCGCAGAGCTCGAGCAGGCCGCGAAGCAGGCGGCGACGCGCGGAGCGCAACAGGCTGCCGCGGAGCTGTATGCCGGCGCGCGCCGACTCACGCCCGACGACTCGGGGAATCTCGCGCAACGCCAGCTTGGCGAGGCCACGGCCTTGTTTGCCCTGGGTGATGTCTCAGGCGCTCGCGCGCAGGCGCTGTCCGTTGCGGAGGATTCGGTGGGAGCCTTTCGTGCACGCGCCCGTCTGCTGCTGGGCGAGATCGCCTGGGTGGCCGGAGGCGGAGACGCGATCGCCGAGCTGGATGCGGCGCTGGAGAACGCACGAGGCAGTCCCGAGCTCACGGCACTCGTCTCACGCAAGCTCGTCAACGTCACCGTGGGCCATGATCCGGCGCGTACCGTCGAACGCGCACAGGCCGCCGTCGCCGTACTCGACCCGGAACGAGATCCAGCGGCGCTCGCCTCCGTGTACTTCGACTGGGCGTATGCCGAGATGGTTGCGGGCAACGGACCGCAGCCCGAGCTTCTCGAGCGTTGGCGCACCCTCGAGGAGCAGAGCGGGTCCGACGTTCCGAAGAGCCTCTTCGGTGTCTTCTACATCAACGCGATCGACGACTTCGATGCCGCGCGCGAACGCTTCACCGAGGAGGAGCGCTGGTTTCGCGAGCGCGGGGAGGACGTCTGGCGAGCGGAGCGCCGCGTGCACTACGGGTCGGCAGAGTTTCGAGCGGGTCAGTTCGACCTCGGGGAGCGCTTGGTCGAGGAGGGTTGCGAGACCATCGCTCAGATGGAGACGCCGGGTCCCTGGGCGGCGGCGTTCCGCATCCGCGCGCTGCTCGACGCCCACAAGGGAAGGACGAGCAGGGCCCGTGACGCGCTCCGTCCGCTGATCGCCCAGGCCGAAGCCGCAGGCCGTGTCTGGTGGGAGGCGCTGTTTCTCTCCGCGCTCGGCCTGGTCGAGTTCGCCGACGGCAACCATCGGGAGGCCGATCACGCGCTGACGCGGATGCACGAGCGAGTCGGCTCAGGAGGGATCCGCGACTTCCTCCCCGACCGGAGCGAGCCGTACCACGTCGAGTCCCTGCTCGCGCTCGGCGACACGGCTCGGGCGAGGGAGCTGCTCCAGCACCTCGAGTGGCGTGGGCGTACCTTTCCGCGGCTCTGGATCGACGTGACGCTGCCCCGCGCGAGGGCACTCGTCCTCGCAGTGGAAGGGGACGTGACCGGGGCACTCGCCCAACTCGACGGCCTCGACGTCGAACAGGCAGCGAAGCTTCCGTTCGACCTGGGCTGGGCACTCCTCGTCCGTGGGCGCTTACTCCGCCGAGCGAAGCAAAAGCAGTTGGCCGCAAGCGTGCTGCATGAAGCGCTGGAGATCTTCGAGCGACTCGGCGCGCCGGCGTGGGAAGCACAGGCTCGCAGCGAGCTGGATCGCGTCGGTCTGCGGCGATCCACGGACGAGCTCACGGCGACGGAGAGGCGTGTGGCGGAGCTGGCGGCCGAGGGTCTTACCAACCGTGAGGTCGCCGCGAGAGCCTTCGTTAGCCCGAAGACCGTCCAGGCCAATCTCACGCGCGTCTATCGCAAGCTCGGGATCAGCTCTCGAGCAGAGCTGGGGGCGCGGATGGCCGACGAACGTAGGGCGGTAGCTCCGCAGAAGTAGACAAACGCCCGATTCCTCCTCGCGCCGCTCGGCGTAGCGTCGAGTGCATGGTCGAGCAAGGAGGAGAGATGAGATACGCGAGGTCGTTCTCGTCCATCGCAGCGGCGGTGGTCGTTGGGATGGCGATCGCAGGGATGGTCGTCGCCACGGGGTCGGCCGGGTCCCACCGGTCGGCCGGGAATGAGATCGCCGGGACCTGGCAGGCCACAGTGAATCGACCGGCGCCGCTACCACCGCTTCGCTCGCTCCAGATCTTCACCGGCGATGGAAGCGCGATCGAGATGTCGAACGAGTGGCCCGCCACGCGATCGGCGCTCTATTCGAGCTGGGAGCGCATTCATGGCCGGCTGTATGCCGCGACCGGGGTGCATTTCCTGTTCAACCCGCAGACCGGAGCTCTCATCGGCTCGCGGAAGATCGACCGGACGATCGAGCTCTCCGAGGACGGGCAGTCATTCGCGGCAGTCGCCAGGGTGACGACGTTCGATGCCGGCGGAGCCGTCTTCGGAGTCGGGACGGCCACTTCTACCGGTGAGCGCATGCAAGTCGAGCGGATCGAGCCGTAGCGCTATGAGCATCTTCACTCCGCCAACCAACTCGATAGTCGACGATCGGCCCGATCGCCTGGAGCCTCTTGCCGTTCTGCTGGTCGCAGTCTTGATCGGAGTCGCTCTCTTCCTCACGGGTTTCTGGGTCGGCTCAGCACGCGGAGGGTCGGAACGAGATGCGGTCACCCATGCACGGTCGGTACCCGACTGGTTCCTTCCGATCTGGGACGCCTACGACCGGAATCCGAAGGTGACACCCGAGACCGACTTCGCGATGCTCTACGAGTCGAGACCCCAGATGCTCGCTCGCGCGGCCGAGGAAGCCATCGCCGACGTTGCGAAGCTGCGTGCGTCCAGAGCCGCCCGGCATAGGTGATGCGTAGGCTCCGCGGGCCTCGAGCTCATGCGTCGCCGCGAGTCCCGGCGAGTGCGAGCTCGGTGGCGTCCTCGAGTGCGAGCTCGCGACCGACCGCCCGACCTTCTTCGAACTCCGAGTCGGCGTGCGCGAGGACACGCTCGGGCTCGATCGCTCCGTGGATCCAGCGACCCGCGGGCGCCCTCTCGTTCTCGGCTTCCGCCGCGCCCCAGAGGATGCCTGCGCGCCGGCGATCTCCAGCCTCGGCCGCAATCTCCGCCAGCAGGCCGAGCTCGTAGACGACGGCCTTCCGATCGTGCATCGCCAGCGACAGTGAAAGCGCCTGTTGGGCGTTGCTTCGGGCGGCGTCGAGCCTGTCGAGCTCGAGCGAAACGGCGCCGATTCGCGCCAGCACGCCCGAGAGCCACCACCGAAAGCCGACCTCCTCGGCGATGGGGCGACTCTCTTCGAGGAGCTCGAGCGCACCTTCGAGGTCTCCCTCGGCGCGCACGACCTCGGCAAGCGAAGTCAACGCCTGTGTCTCGCCCTTCCGAAATCCAACCCGGCGATGGCCTGCCAGGCTCTCCTCGGCGAGGGCCCGTGCGCCGGGGAGGTCTCCTCGCAGCCTGGCCATGTCCGAAAGCCGGTGTACGAGGACCGCGACGCCCTGTTCGTCGCCGAGCGTGCGCGCGATGATCAGGGCTTGCTCCCAGCGCCCTACGGCGAGGTCGATCTGACCGAGCATGTTCTCCATGCCACCCTGGACGCGCAGAGCCCGCATGAACACGCGGTCGGGAACGTCCGAGGCGCCGTCGAGCAGCGCTACCACCCAGTCGACGCCTTCTTGCGGGGCGGTTGTCGCCCAGAAGTTCTCGAGCGCCAGGACGAGCTCGAGCCCCAGCTCGCTCTCGCCGGTTTCCAGTGCCCACGCCAGTGCCGCGCGCAAGTTGTCGCGCTCGGGGATGACCAGGTCGTGTCGCTGTTGGCCCTCCGCTTCGGCGTCGAGGTTGGCCGAGCGAGCCAGGGTGAGGTAATGCTCCGCGTGTAAGCGGCGCAGCGCGTCGGTCTCCCCCTCGGTCGCCAGCTTCTCGGCTGCGAGCTCGCGGATCGTCTCGAGCATCCAGTAACGAGGGCCGAGCTGGCTCTCCCGGCGGCGGAGCAGGCTCTTGTCGAGCAGCGACTGAAGTGTGTCGGGATCTGCCGATCCGACCGCCTCGGCAGATTCGTACGAACAGCCGCCGACGCAGACCGAGAGCGCTCGAAAGAGTCTCTGCTCGGTGTCGTCGAGGAGGTCGTACGACCACTCGATGGTCGCTCGGAGAGTCTGCTGGCGTGGGTCGGCGTCGCGGCCCGCCCTGAGCAGGTCGAGCCGTTGGGAAAGCCGCTCGAGAAGCTGCTCCGGGGAGAAGACGACGGTCCGGGCGGCCGCGAGCTCGAGTGCCAGCGGCAGGTTGTCCAGACGTGAGCAGAGCTCGACGACGACCTGGGAGGTCTGAGCGCTAGGCTCGAGCGCCCGGGCGCGAGTCATGAAGAGCTCGACGCCTTGGTCGTCCGCGAGTGTGGGGACCGCGTAGACGTGCTCTCCCTGAAGCTGGAGACGTTCGCGGCTGGTGACGAGGATCGTCGGCCCCCCTACGTCACGAAGACGCGCGATCTCATGGGCGACGGCTGGCAGAAGGTGCTCGGCGTTGTCGAGCAGGAGGAGCGCGCGCTTTCCGTCGAGGCGCTCGGCCAAGCTCTCGGCGAGGTCACGTCCGGGTCGCTCCTCGACCTGGAGCGTGTCGGCGAGGGAGGAGACGAGGAGGTGCGCGTCGCGAAGCGGAGCGAGCGACACCCACCAGACACCGTCGGCGTACGACTCCGATGCCTCGGCTGCCGACTGGATCGCAAGCCGCGTCTTTCCGGTACCGCCCGGGCCGCTCAGCGTGAGGAGCCGGAGATCCTCCCTCTGCAGGAGCTCCACGATCTCGGCAAGCTCGAGCTCACGCCCGACCATCGCCGTCGTGGGCACCGGCAGATTCGTCCGGTAGAGGCTCTTGAGCGGCGGGAACTCACCCTCGCCGAGCTGGAAGACCCGTTCTGCCGCGGCGAGGTCCTTGAAGCGGTGTTCTCCGAGATCGAGAAGTGGCAGCACCTGAGGCTCTGCGAGCGCTGCGGTCGCCGCCGACACGAGCACCTGGCCGCCATGGCCGGAGGCGGCGATGCGAGCGGCGCGGTGAACGTCCGCGCCGACGTAGCCCTCGTCGGTCAGGAGCGGCGTGCCCGTGTGCAGACCGACCCGGACCCGTACGCGGCCGAAGCTCAGCCCCTCGACGATCGCCCGCGACGCCGCGAGCGCGCCGGGAGCTGTGGGAAAGGCGAAGAAGAACGCGTCGCCCTGAGTGTCGACTTCGGCCCCTTCCTGCTCCGCGCACGACTCGCGCACGATCCGCCGGTGCTCGGCGAGCGCTGCGGCGTAGTCCTCCGCGCCGAGCTCGTCGAGGAGCCTGGTCGAGCCCTCGACGTCGGTGAAGAGGAAGGTGACGGTGCCCGCAGGGAGATCACTTCGCACGCAGAGATCATGCGCAGAATCTGCGCCCGACTCAACTGCCGGGTCAGAACGAGAGCGAGCTGGCCGCCTCGGAGGCGAGGTCGAGGATCGGCTGGGCGGCGAAGAACGAGCCGATGGTCACGACGACCGCCGCCGTGACGGCGACCCCGAGTGCGAGCTCCCGCGGTGGCGACCCTCCGGCCGGCGCAAGGCGAAGCTCCGTGCCGGAACGCATGTACAGGCAGCGCACGATGTTGAGGTAGTACGCGAGCGAGAGCGCCGTTGCGGCGACGCCCACGAGCACGAGCCACCAGTCTCCTGCCTCGTATGCGGCCGAGAACACGAACAGCTTCCCGAAGAAGCCGCCGGTGAGCGGGAAGCCCGCCATGCCGAGCATGAAGACCCACAACGCGACGCCGTAGAAGGGGCGCTCCCAGCCGAGCCCGGCGAGCTCTTCCAGGGCGACGGGCTTGTCGAGCTCGCGCTCACGTGCCGCGACGACCGCGAACGCGCCAACCGACATCGCGGAGTAGGGGACGAGATAGAAGAGCAGCGCCTCCGTTCCCCGCTCGCTCGCCGCCGCGATCGCGATCAGCATGAACCCCGCGTGCGAGACCGAGGAGAAGGCGAGGATCCGCTTCACGTCGCGCTGTGCGAGCGCCGCCAGATTTCCCCATGCGAGCGAGATGCAGGCGATCACGGCGACCGCGACTGTCCAGATCTCGCTTTCGTCCGGAAACGCCGTGACGAGCACGCGCAGGGTGACGACGAGCGCCGCGGTCTTCGTCGCCGCGGACATGAACGCGGTCACGGAGGTCGGCGCACCCTGGTACACGTCCGGCGTCCACATGTGGAAGGGCGCGGCCGAAACCTTGAATGCGAGCCCTGCGAGGATCATCGCCAGGCCGGTGACGAGGAAGGCGTCGTCTCCCGCTTCGGCCGCCGCGATCTGCGCGAAGCCCAGCTCCTCGGTCGCTCCGAAGACCAGGGCGGAGCCGAAGAGCAGCACCGCCGAGCCGAACCCGCCGACGATCACGTACTTGAGCCCCGCCTCGAGCGAGGTCGCACGATCGGTGTCGATGGCGACGAGGATGTAGAGGCAGAGCGAAAACCACTCGAGACCGAGGAAGAGCGTCATCAGGTTCTCGGCCTGGACGAAGAACATCATCCCCGCGCCCGCGGCCGCGAGCAGCGAGTAGTACTCGGCGTGATGCCTTGGGCGCCGCTCGGACCAGGCGGCGAATACGACGACAGCGCCTGTGATCGCGAGGATGAGCTGCGCCAGGGCGCCCAGCTGGTCGCGAACCATCGACTCGGAGAGCAGGACCTCCGGTTGCGGCGTCTCGTCGAAGACGATCCCGGCGAAGACCGCTGCAACGACGAATCCCGCGAAGACCGCGACGGCGGAAACGGTCTTGCGCATCCAGGCCGGGACGAGAACGGCCGCGAGGAGCGCGATGCCCGAGGCTCCGAGCAACGCCAGCACGGGAGAGAGCGCCAGCCAGTCGACCTTCGGGGTCTCGATCACCGGAATCCTTCGGAGATCACGCGAGCAGGGCGATCGCCCGGGAACGAGCTCTGGCTGACGAGCGCGGGCCAGACGGAGAGGGCGATCAAGCAGGCGACCAGGGGGAGCACGAGCGCGAGCTCTCCGATCCTCAGGTCCAGCGCTTCGTCACGGACTGCGCTGCCCGGGCGCACGTGCAGCACCGCCGAGATGAGCCGGAGCACGTACATCGCTGCGAGCACGATCCCGAGTGCCACCACTGCGGCATAGCCCCAGCCTTCCTCGTACACGCCAGCCATGATCAGGAACTCGCCCGCGAAGGTGACCGAGCCCGGAACCGCGAGCGCCACCATCCCGGCGACGAGGAGAACCGTGGCCAGAACGGGGCGCCCGCGCGCCATTCCGCCCAGCACCTCGAGCTCACCGCTGCCGCAACGGCGCTCGACCATGCCCACCAGCAGGAACATCGTCGCGGAGATGAGCGCGTGGGCGACCGACTGCAACACGGCGCCGTCGAGCCCGAGGTCGTTGAGCGCGAAGAGCCCGAGGACGATGAGGCCCATCTGCGCGAGCGACGAGTACGCGACGATCCCGCGCAGGTCGGGAGCACGAAACGCGAGCAGCGAGCCGTACACGAGCCCCGCGCCCGCGAGGACGAGGATGACGCCCGTGAAGTCCTCCACCGGCTCGGGGAACTTCGCGAGCACGATGACCAGGAACCCGTACACGGCGGTCTTCGAGACGATCGCCGAGAGAACCGCCGCGACCTCGGGTGGAGCCTCGCGATATGTGAGCGGAAGCCAGCCGTGTAGGGGGAAGAGCGGCGCTTTCACGGCGAAAGCGATCGCGAAGCCGAGGAAGATCCAGGTGTTGTCGCTCGTCTCCGAGTCGAGCAGGCTGAAGGTGCCCTGCGTGACGCCGAAGGCGACGACCGAGGCGAGCATCAACAGCGAGCCCGCCATCGTGTAGACGACGAACGTCAGCGTCGCGGCTTGGCGACGTGCGCCTCCCCAGACTCCGACGAGCACGTAGAGCGGGATGAGCATCGCCTCGAAGGCGACGTAGAACAGCAGGACGTCCTGCGCCGCGAAGGTCGCGACCACAGCTCCGGTCAGGAGGAGCATCAGCGCGTGGTACGCGCGCGGCCGATCGCGACCCACCCAGAGCGCGTAGCCGATCGCCGCGGCCGAGACCACGACGGCCGCCCCGGTGAGCCAGAGAGAGAAGCCGTAGAACCCGACCGAGTAGGAGATCCCCAGGCTCTCGACCCACTCCTCGGTCGTACCGAGCTGCAGGCCGCCCTCGCCGAAGTCGAAGCGTGCGGCGGTGACGATCCAGAGCCCGACCTCCATGAGGGCCGCCAGGAAGGCGAGCCCGGCCGTCATCTCCCGCGGCAACGGCAGGATCGCGATGACCAGTGCGGCAGCGACGGGAAGCAGGATCAGTGCAGTCGTCAGCGACAGCACCTAGCGCACCGCCACGAAGACGATGACGAGGACACAGACCGAGAACGCAATCGCCACCGCATAGGTGCGGAGGAGCCCGCTCTGGACACGGGCGAGGCCGTCGCTCGCGAGGATCGTCCCCGAGCCGATCTCATCGAGCGAGCCCTCGATGACCGGCTCCTCGACCCTGCGGCGGAGCGCGTTCGAGAGCGCCGCCGCGGGTCGGTAGAAGAGCGCGTCGTAGAGCTCGTCGAAATAGAACTTGTGCTCGAAGAGGCGCCAGGCGCCTGGCAAGGTCACGAGCTGGCGCTGGTGGAGGAAGGCGCGGCGCGCGAGGAGGAGCCCGACGATCCCGAGCGTGACCGAGATCGCGCTGACCAGGTAGTCCTCGCGGATGCTCGCCTCGACGAGCGGCTCACCTGCCTCCTCGAGCCAGTGGGTCAGCGGATGCCAGACTCCGGGGATCGAGAGGAGGCCGCCGACGGCCGAGAGCACCGCCAGTACTCCCACCGGAAGCAACATCGAAAGCGGCCCCTCCCCATGGTGGCTGTCACCGGTCTTATCGGTAACTGCCACCGGCTCTCTCGCCTCTCCCTGGAACACCGTGAAGTAGAGGCGGAACGAGTACGCGCCGGTGAGAAGCACTCCCGCAAGTCCCGCGACGAACAGGATCCAGCCGAGCGCGTCGCCGCGAGCGAACGCAGACGCGATGATCGCGTCCTTCGACCAGAACCCCGCGAAGGGCGGCAGGCCGACGAGCGCGACCGTGCCGATCAGGAACGCGAGGTGCGTCCGGGGCAATGCCGTCTTCAGGCCGCCCATCCGCCGGATGTCCTGCTCGTCGTGCAGGTGGTGGATGACGACGCCGGCCGCGAGGAAGAGCAGCGCCTTGAAGAAGGCATGCGTCATCAGGTGGAAGATCGCGAAGCCGTACGCGCCGATCCCCGCCCCGAGGAACATGTAGCCGATCTGGGACATGGTCGAGTAGGCGATGACGCGTTTGATGTCCCATTGCACGAGAGCGACGAGGCCCGCGACCACGAGCGTCACCGCGCCGAGGATGGCCGCCAGGCTCTGGATGTCGGGCGCGGCCTCGAAAATCGGGTGCGCCCGCACCAGCAGGTAGACGCCCGCGGTGACCATCGTCGCTGCGTGGATCAGCGCCGAAACGGGCGTCGGGCCCTCCATCGCGTCCGGGAGCCAGGTGTGCAGGGGAATTTGGGCGGACTTCGCGGCTGCGCCGCCGAGCAGGCCGAGCGCGACGAGGTTCACGGTCGTCTCCGAGAGCCCGTCGGCCTCCGCGAAGACGGCGGTGAACTCGAGCGTCCCCGTGCTCCAGATCAGCAGGACGAGCGCGAGCGCGAACGTCGCGTCGCCGATCGCGTTCATGACGAACGCCTTCTTCGCAGCCGCGACGGCCTCGGGACGCCTGTGCCAGAACCCGATCAGCAGGTACGACGCGAGCCCGACCAATCCCCAGCCCACGAGCAGGAGCAGGAAGTTCCCCGCCTGCACGAGCAAGAGCATCGAGAAGACGAAGAGGGACATGTACGCGAAGAACCGGCGCTCCTCGTCGTCGCCGGCCATGTAGCCCATCGAGTACCAGACGATCAGCCCGCCGACCCCGGTGACGATCAGCATCATCACGACCGAGAGCGGGTCGACGAGGATCTCGAAGCCGACCTGGAAGTCGCCCGCCGCGAGCCACGTGTACGCGGTCGAGAGGTGCTCGCGCTCCTCCGCATCGCGTGACCAGAGGCCGAAGAAGGCGATGAGCGCGCCCGCAAAAGCGAGGAACGTCGTCAGCGTCGAGATCCAGCCTGCGGTGCGGCGGGAGATCCACGGCCCGAGGAGCGTGATCGCCAGAGCTCCGCCGAGCGGTGCGAGCAGACAGATCCAGGCGCCCGCCGTCATGCGTTGCTGGGGTCAGGCTTTAGCCCGACCCCGTCCTTGGGTCGAAGCGCACACCCGACACCGGAGTCAGGCTGAAGCCTGACCCCACTGCGGTTTGTCGGCGGAACCGCCACTATCCTCGGAGCGCGCTTGCCTGGTCGACGTCGAGGGCCATGTCCCGCCTTGCCATGGCCACGATGAGCCCGAGGCCGATCGCGACCTCCGCAGCCGCGACCGCCATCACCGCCAGCGCGAAGATCTGGCCGTCGAGGCTCCCATGTTGGCGCGCGAACGCGATCAGGGCGAGGTTCGCGCCGTTCAGCATGATCTCGAGCGAGAGGAGAACGATCAGTGGGCTACGCCGGAGCATCACTCCGAGCGACCCGATCCCGAAGAGCGCCGCGGAGACGATCAGATACCAACCCACGCCCGGACCGGACATCAGGACCGCCCTTTCTCGTGCGTCGTCCCGAGCACGACCCCGCCGATGGCGGCGACGAGCAAGACGATCGAGGTGATCTCGAACGCGAGCAGGTGGTCGGTGAGGAAGAGCTCGCCGATCGCTGCCGGGCTCCCGAATCCGTCCGAGATCTCGGCCGGATCCTTGAGGTCGTCACCCCACGCGAGCCCGAGCACGACGACGACCTCGACTAGAAGCGCGACGGCCGCGACCACCGCCGCCGTCTGCAGGATCGGCGATCCCCCGGCCCAGGGGGCGTCCGCGCGACCGCCGAGATAGGCGATGACGAAGAGGAACATGACCATCACGGCGCCTGCGTACACGAGCACCTGCGCGGCAGCCAGGAACTCCGCCGCGAGCAGGAGGTAGAGCACGGCGAGCGAGGCGAGGTTCCCGATCAGCGCGAGCGCCGAGTAGAACGGGTTCGTGAGGGTGACGACGGCGATGCCGCTCCCGAGACAGGCGCCCGCCGCCAGGAACCACACGATCCACACGAGGACGTTGCCCATTACTTTCTTCCGCAGAGCGGAATCCGCTCGCGCGAATTCCGCTCGCTCAAGATCCCTAAAGGCGTCCGCTTCGCGGCCGCTGTCTCGGTGGTGATCTGATCGCCTTCATGATCGCGTCTTGTAGGAGGGCTCGGGGGTGTCGTAGCGCGCCTTGTCGGCGACCGGCACGCGCTTGATCGGCTCTGCCAGGAGCATGTCCTTCGTGTAGATGAGGTCGTCGCGCGAGTATTCGGCGATCTCGAACTCGTTGCCGAGCGTGATCGCATCGAACGGGCAGGCGAGCTCGCAATAGCCGCAGAAGATGCAGCGGCTCATGTTGATCTCGTAGATCCGCGCGTAGCGCTCGCCGGCCGAGACCCGGTTCCCCGGCGTGTTCTCCTCGGCCACGACCCGAATGCAGTCGGCAGGGCAGGCCGCTGCGCAGAGCGAGCAGCCCACGCACTTCTCGAGCCCGTTCTCGTGCTTCCAGAGCCGGTGCCGTCCGCGGAAGCGGGGATAGACGGGCCGCTTGTACTCGGGGTACTGCTGCGTGATGGGACGCCGGAAGATCTGCTTGAAGGTGACGGCGAACCCCTTGAAGCTGTCCAGAGGCTGTGGGCTCACAGCCACACCACCAGGACGGCCGTCACGATCGCGTTCAGCGTCGCGATCGGGAGCAACACCTTCCAGCCGAAGCGCATCAGCTGGTCGTAGCGCAGGCGGGGCAGCGTCGTCCGCATCCAGATGAAGACGTAGAGCAGGAGCAGGAGCTTGAGGAGGAACCAGAGCGGCGCCAGCCAGCTCGGCCCGTCCCAGCCCGGCCCGTGCCAGCCGCCGAAGAACAGCGTGATGCAGAGACCGGAGAGCGTGATCAGGTTGATGTACTCGCTCATCGTGAAGAGGCCGAAGCGCATGCCGCCGTACTCGGTGTGGTAGCCCGCGACGAGCTCCTGCTCGGCCTCCGGAAGGTCGAACGGCGCGCGGGCGGTCTCGGCGGTGCCGGCGAAGAGGAAGACGATCAGCCCCACGAACTGGGGCACCGCGTACCAGACGGGGCCTTCCTGGGCGGCGACGATCTCGGTCAGCGAGAGCGACCCGGCCATGAGCACGACGCCGAGCACGGAGAGCGCGAGCGAGACCTCGTAGGAGACGAGCTGCGCGCACGTGCGCATCGAGCCGAGGAGCGCGTACTTCGAGTCCGAGGCCCAGCCGCCGATGATGAAGCCGTACACGCCGACCGAGCCGATGGCGAAGACGAGGATCAGTGCGATGTCGACGTCGGCGACCTGGCCCGGGATGTAGACGCCGCCGACCTCCCAGCCCGGCCCGAAGGGGATGACGGAGAACGTGGTCAGCGCGGTGAACGCAGCGAGGAACGGGGCGAACAGGTAGAGGCGGTCGATGGCCGCGGTGGGATAGAAGCTCTCCTTGTTCAGGAGCTTCACGAGGTCTGCGATCGGCTGCAGGAGCCCGTACGGACCCGCCCGGTTCGGGCCGTAGCGAAGCTGCATCCGCCCCATCACCTTGCGCTCGGCGAGGGTCAGGTAGGCGAACGTTGCCATGACGAGGTTGATCACGATGGCCGACTGGATCAGGCTCACGTACCACTCGACCTTCACGACTTCACCACCTCGACCGTCGCGTGCAGGTCCTCGGCGTGCTCCTCGGCCACCCGGGCGATTCCTTCGACCAGACGCCGGTTGACGCGCGCGCGGAGCTCGACGGAGGTGCCGTTCGAGCGCACCTGCACGGTGTCTCCGGACGAGATCCCGCGCTGTCCGGCGTCCGCGGCGGAGATCTCCACCTCGCGCTCGGGACGCTGGAACTCGAGCTCGCGGACCCGCTCGACCGCGGGGCCGGAGAGGAACGCTCGGTAGCGGTGCAGCTGAAGCTCTCCGGCGCTGCGCTCGGGCGAAGACGCCGGCTGGGCTGCGGGGGCCGGTGCCTCGTACCGCGTCCTCGACGGAAGCTCTGCGCGCAGGCCGATCTCGTCGAGCGAGAGATCCTGGAAGAGGTGCTCGGAGAGCTCGGCGAAGACGGCGGAGACGTGCGGAGAGATCTCGACGTCGAAGCGCGCCGCGAGCTTCGAGATCCACGCGAGCTCGTCGGGGCAGGGCGGTGCCACGGCTCGGCGCAACCGCTGCAGCCGCCCCTCGAGGTTCATCGTCGTGCCGTCGCGTTCCAGCGCTCCGGTCGCGGGCAGGATCAGATCTGCCCAGCCTCCGGCCAGCTCGTGGAACATCGTCACCACGATCACCCGCTCGGCCTGCTCGGCGAGCGCTCGCACGCCCGGATCCGCTGCGGCGTCCTCGCCCGAGACCACGAGCACGCTGATCGACTCCGGCTTCGTCTCGTCGGCATCCGCGGCCGCCGACCACGCAGCTGCGACTGCGCGTCCGTTGGGCGTGATCGGAAGGTGGAAGGCGCCGCAGCCTGGCTTGTCCCCGAAACCGAGCTCGTGGGCGAGCTCTGCGATCCGGGCGCCGCCGCCGCCTCCCGAGCCGGACCAGACGAGAACGGCCCGATCCGCGTCCCGCAGCCGCTGGCCGAGCTCGTTGCCGGCCTCGGCGAGCTGACGACAGAACTCTGCCGAGCCGCCCGGTGCGACCTGCATGGTCCCCGTCGGCGAACCGACCACGATCTCGGCTCCGCGCCGCCTGGCTTCCTTGATCCAGAGATCCACGATCGGCGCCCGCTCGATCACCGGGTCGTCGCCGACCACGACGACGAGCTCCGCCTCGGCGATGCCGGACAACGGGAGCCGGAAGGCCTCGAGCGCATCGGAGGTGGCTTCGGGGAGGACAGCCGAGTGCGCTCCGACCCCTGCGCGGAGGAGGCGTCCGAGCGCGTAGGCGATCTCGGTCGTCTCCGCACCCGAGAGCGCGGTCACGATGCCGCCTTCGGCCTCGCGCAGCATCTGCTCCGCGGCGTCGAGCGCTTCGTCCCAGGAGATCTCCTTCAGTCCTTTCGGACCGCGCTGGAGCGGTGTCGTGATGCGGTCGCGCGCTTTCAGGTGCGGGTACGTGAAGCGCCCCTTGTCGCAGAGCCAGCCGCGATCGATCTCCGCGTGGTTGCGCGAGAGGATGCGCTTGACCTTGCCCTCGCGAATCGTCGCCGTCGTGTTGCAGCCGGTGGCGCAGCCGGTGCACACGGTGGGCACGTTCTGGATCTCCCACGGGCGAGCGTCGAAGCGGTACGACGTCGACGTGAGCGCACCGACAGGGCAGAGCTCGATCACGTTGCCCGAGAACACCGAGCGGTAGGGCTCGTCCTCGAAGGTCGCGATCTCCGAGCGGGCACCGCGGTTTCGCGCGATCAGCAGCCCGTCCTCGGCCACCTCCTCCGAGAAGCGCGTGCAGCGGTAGCAGAGGATGCAGCGCTCGCGATCGAGCGCGATCAAGGGCGAGACGGGGATCGGCTTGTCGAACGTCACCTTGGGGAAGGTCATGCGCGTCGCGCCCGGCCCGTACCTGAACGTGAGGTCCTGCAGCGGGCACTCGCCGCCCTTGTCGCAGACCGGGCAGTCGAGCGGATGGTTGACGAGGATGAACTCGAGGGTCGCCTCCTGGCCGTCCGCCGCCTTCGCGGACGTAGCGGCGGTGCGCACGACCATCCCTTCCGTAGCCGTGAGCGTGCAGCCCGCCTGCAGCTTCGGGATCCCCTCGATCTCGACGAGGCACATGCGGCAGGCCCCGATCGGCGCGCCGAGCCGGGGCTCGTAGCAGAACACGGGAATCTCGACCCCGGCCGCGAGCGCGGCTTCGACGAGCCCGCTGTTCGCGGGCACCTGGACCGGCCGGTCGTCGACGGTGATCGAGACGAGATCGGGAGTGCTCACATGCTGCCCTCTGTAGGGGCCGGGCATGCCCGGCCCCTACGGCACCAGGACAGCTCTGGTACCTGGGGCTTCACGCGTGCGCCTGTTCGACCGGGAGTGGGTGTGCGTGCTGGTCGATGGGAGCGAAGGTGCCCTCGATCGAGCTCTGCTCCGCCGAACGGACAGCCGTGCCCGTCCACGTGCGCCTCGAACTCCGCCCGGTACTTCTCGAGATAGCTCGCGACCGGGTACACGGCGAAGTCGCCGAGCGCGCACAGGGACTTCCCGAGCATGCGGTCGCAGACCTGATCGAGGAGATCGAGGTCCGCGCGCTCGCCCCGGCCCTCCTCGAGCTTCGTCAGGATCTGCACCAGCCAGCGAGTTCCGACGCGGCAAGGGGTGCACTTGCCGCAGGACTCGTGCATGTAGAACTGCTCCGCCCTGAGCGCGAGCTGCACCATGCAGCAGCGGTCGTCGACGACGATGATCGCCGCCGAGCCGAAGAACGATCCCGCCGCCTGGATCGAGTCGTAGTCCATCGGCGTGTCGATCTCGGCAGGGGTCAGTACCGGCACCGACGAGCCACCGGGGATGACCGCCTTCAGCTCGCGTCCGCCGGCAACGCCACCCGCGACGTCGTAGATCAGCTCGCGGAGCGTGATTCCCAGTGGACGTTCGTAGTTCCCCGGCTGGGCGACGTTTCCGGAGAGCGAGAAGACTGCGGTCCCGGGGGCTGAGGGAACTCCGATCTTGGAGAACTCGGCCGCACCGAGCTCGAAGATCTTCGGGACGAGCGCGATCGTCGAGACATTGTTGATCTGTGTCGGAGCGGCGTAGAGGCCGTTCACGGGCGGGAACGGCGGCCGAGGGCGCGGCTGACCGCGCTGGCCTTCGAGCGACTCGAGGAGCGCCGTCTCCTCGCCACAGATGTAGGCGCCCGCACCGCGGTGAAGAACGATCGTCACGCCGCCGAGCAGGCCGGCAGTGCGCGCATCGTCGAGCGCCTCGCGCATGACGTCGAACTCGTGCGCGTATTCGCCTCTGATGTAGATGAACACGCTCTGCGAGCCGATGCCGTGCGCGGTTATCAGGCAGCCCTCGATCAGGCGGTGCGGTGTCTTGCCCATGACGTCGCGGTCCTTGAAGGCACCCGGCTCGGATTCGTCGGCGTTGATGACGAGGTAGGTCGGCTTTCCCGTGTCCTTCGCGAGGAGCGAGGCCTTGCGCCCCATCGGGAAGCCTGCCCCTCCTCGACCGCGCAGAGTCGCCGCGCTGATCTCGTCCATCACGGCCTGCGGCTCCATCCCGCGAGCCTTGTCCAGAGCGGCGTAGCCCCCGACCGCGCGGTACTCGTCGAGCCGCGTCAGGTCGTGCTCTTCGGTTCCCGCAGTAAGCAGGACGGGGCTAGACGCGTCCACGCAGCTCCTCGAGAAGGCCGGCCACGTCTTCAGGACGAAGGGGCTCGTGGTAGACGTGGTCGACGACGACCACCGGAGCTCGTCCGCAACCACCTGCGCACTCGATCGCGCGCAACGTCACCTCGCCGTCCTCGGTCGTCTCACCCGGCCGGACACCGAGCTCGCTCGCGAAAGCGTCCAGCACTGCCTGTGCGCCCGCGAGCGCGCACGACAGGTTGGTGCACACCTCGACCATGTGCTTCCCCACCGGCTCCAGGTGGTACATGTCGTAGAAGGACGCGATCGAGTGGCAGAACGCCGGCGTCACGTCGAGCGCGTCCGCGACCTCGCGCAGCGCCTCGGGCGGGAGCCAACCATCGTGCTCTTCCTGCGCGAGCCGGAGCGCATCCATAACCGCGGAGCGGCTCTGCGGGTACTTCCGGCGCAGCTCCTGGATCTCGTCGTAGATCACCGGTCGGCGTCTCCCATGACGGGGTCGAGCGAGCCGGCGATGGCGACGAGGTCGGCGACCAGGCAACCCTGCACCGTCGTGGCGGTCGCCTGCAGGGCAGCGAAGCTCGGCGCGCGGAACTTCACTCGCCAGGGCCGTGCCCCTCCGTCGGAGACGAGGTAGCACCCGGACTCGCCGCGCGGGGACTCGATCACGACGTAGACCTCGCCCTCGGGCACGACGTAGCCCTCGGTGACGATCTTGAAGTGGTGGATCAGGGACTCCATGGAGGTGTGCAGCTCGTGCCGTGGCGGGAGGACGACCTTGCGGTCGTCGGCGATCCACGGCTCCCCGTCCATCTCGTCGATGCGGTCGAGGCACTGGTGAACGATGCGCACGGACTCGCGCATCTCGTCCAGGTGCACCTTGTAGCGGTCGTACACGTCGCCGTTCGGGTAGACGGGAACGTCGAACTCGACCTCGTCGTAGGCCAGATACGGCATCGTCTTTCGGAGATCCCAGTTCACGCCCGAGGACCGCAGCATCGGCCCGGACTGCGCGAGGGCGAGCGCGTCGTCCGCGGAGAGGAGCCCGATTCCTTTCGTGCGCTCGAGCCAGATCGCATTTCGATCGAGCAGCGATTCGTATTCGTCGAGCGATCGAAGCATCCGTGGGAGGAACTTCCGCGTCTCCGCCGTGAAGCCGGGCGGAAGATCCTCGGCGAGCCCTCCCACCTGGAAGTAGCGCGTGTGCATGCGGGTCCCACCGGCCATCTCGAACAGGTCGAGGATCTCGTCGCGGTCGTCGAACGTGTACCAGAGGAGCGAGATCGCTCCCAGCTCGAGCGCGGAGGTTCCGAGCCAGATCAGGTGCGAGTGGATGCGGTTGAGCTCGGTCAGCGCCATCCTGGCCCACGTAGCGCGGCGCGGAACCTCGATCCCCAGCAGCTTCTCGATCGCCAGCACGTAGACGAGCTCGTTGGACTGGAAGGAGACGTAGTCGACCCTCGGGGCGTACGTGATCGACTTCCACCACGTCTTCGACTCCATGTTCTTCTCGAAGCCGGTGTGCAGGTATCCGATCACCGCGCGGATGCCGGCGACCGTCTCGCCGTCCAGGTCGACGATCAGCCGCAGGACGCCGTGTGTGGATGGGTGGTTCGGCCCGAAGTTGATCGTCAGGATGTCCGCGAGGTCGTGCTTGTCAGGGTCGATCTCGAGGATCGTCGGGACCGGGCTCGGGATTCGCGTGCCCTCGTAGATGCGGGTGGAGGGAAGGACGGCCACTACTCTCCTACTCCTCATTCCTCGTCCGAGAAGCGGACCGGCTCCCCGCCCAGTGGGTAGTCCTTGCGGTGCGGGTGCCCCTCCCAGTCGTCGTCCATCAGGATGCGGACGAGGTTCGGGTGGCCCTCGAAGCGGATCCCCATCATGTCCCAGGCCTCGCGCTCGAACCAGTCCGCTGCCGGCCACACGGGGAGCACACTCGCCACGGGCTCGCCGTCGTCGAGCCAGAGCTGGACGCGAACCCGCGCGGGCTCGTCGCTCACGCGGAGCAGGTGGTACGAGACGGAGAAGCGCTTGGGCTTCGGCTCGGGCAGGCGCGCGAGGCCCTGAGAGCCGGGGGCGTTCAGGTCGCGTCCGGTCGCGGTCCCTATGTAGCCCGCGACTCCCACCTCTCCCCAGCCGAGGTAGTCGGTGGGCGTGATGTCGCTCAGGAAGTTGAAGCTGTGCTCGTCCCGCAGGGCGAGGCAGGCGTCGACGAGCCGCGCGGGATCGACGACGAGCGTCGTCTCGTCGTAGGACTCGCGCGTTTCGATGACGCCCGGGACTCCGGCATAACTGCTCACTCTGCGACCCCGCGGATCTCGTACGCGGGAGGCACTCCCGCCCGGATCTTCTCGTGCAGGCTGAATGACGCCCTCGATCAGCGCCTCCGGCCGCGGGGGACAGCCGGGAACGTGCACGTCGACGGGGACGATCTTGTCCACTCCCTGCAGGATCGTGTAGTTCGCGAACATCCCGCCGGAGCTCGCGCACGCTCCCATCGCGATCACCCATTTCGGCTCGAGCATCTGGTCGTAGACCTGAACGAGCGGCGGCGCCATCTTGTGCGTCACCCGCCCCGAGACGATGAGCAGGTCGGCCTGGCGCGGCGACGACGAGAACTTCTCCATGCCGAAGCGCGAGATGTCGTAGCGCGACGAGACGACCGCGATCATCTCCATCGCGCAGCACGCGAGCCCGAAGGTGTCGGGCCAGACCGAGCTCGACTGCGCCCACGCGACCGCCTTGCCCACGGTCGTCAGCAGGAGTGCATCCTCCACCATGTCGACCTCGCGCTCGAATACGCCCGGCCCCTTGTCCGGCCAGAGCACCCGCTCCGACTGCAGGCCTGCCTCGGCGAGCGGTCGGTCGCTGACGACCGGGAGCTCCCGTTTCAGTGCCAGTTCAACGCTCCCTTCCGCCAGATGTAGACGTAGGCAACAGCCAGGATCGCGACGAAGACGAGGAACTCGACGAGCCCGAACCAGCCGAGAGCATCGAGCTGCACGGCGAGCGGGTAGAGAAACACGATCTCGATGTCGAAGAGGATGAAGAGGATCGCCGTCAGGTAGAAGCTCACCGTGAAGCGGCGGTCCTGGCTCGGTGCTGCGACTGCGACCCCCGACTCGAACGGCAGCATCTTCTGCCTCTTCCTGGCGACCGGTCGCTTGGGAAGGATGACCGACGCAAAGATCAGGGATGCCGGTATCGCCGCCGCGAACAGCGCGTAGATCAGGAACGGCAGCCAGTTCTGCAACACGCCTCGCTACCCCCGCGTGGGCCTCGGTCGTCTGTCTCGCGGCGAAACCTAGCACTCCCCTTTCCGGCGCACGAAGGGATCGGGGATTCGGCGCAGAATGCGCGATACGAGTGTCACAAACTCGGGTCTGGAAACGGCACCCTCGTCCGCTACCATGCGATTCACATGGCAACAATCGAGCATCCTGTCGATATTCCCGGCGACACCATGATCACGCTCACGCCGGTTGCGGCGGCGAAGATCCGGGACCTGCTCGCCGAGGAAGCGGACGACGGCCTCGTTCTGCGCGTGGCTATCCAGGGCGGTGGCTGCTCGGGCTTCCAGTACAACCTCGGCTTCGACAATCTGGCCGAGGGCGACGTGGAGCTCGAAGTGGACGGGGTGGCGGTCGTCGTCGATCCGTATAGCGCTCCGTACCTGCAGGGCACGACGATCGATTTCCTGAACACCATCCAGGAGTCCGGTTTCAAGATCGAGAACCCGAACGCCGTCTCGTCCTGCGGCTGCGGCCACTCGTTCCAGGTCGCCGAGGACGAAGAGCTGCCCGAGGGGACAGAAGTGGGCGGCTGCGGCTCCGGCTGCTCGCACTGAGCGGTTGAGATCCTCCGGCCGCTGTCGTAGGCTCGCCGTGTCTACCTACGGCGGGAGGAGCTGACGTGAGGACGCTCTATGCGGTGTGGTCGTGGATCCTGTTCGCGGCAATCGTCGTGCAGGTCGGACTGGCGGGCTACGGCGCCTTCTACTCGGCCAGCAAGCTCGGCGACGAGGGTGCGACGATCGACGAGGACGTGTTCTTCGACGGCTTCATCGCTCATGCGATCTTCGGTTACGTCGTCATGCTCGCGGCCTTGATCTTCATGATCATCGGCGTCATCGCCGGGATCGGCAGGTGGCGGCTCGGCATGCACGGCGCGCTGTTCGCACTGCTCGTCCTGCAGATGATCCTCGCGTTCATCGGATTCGAGGTGCCGGTCATCGGCTTCTTCCATCCGGTCAATGCGCTCCTGATCTTCAGCCTGGCCGGACTGGTTGCCTGGCGGGAGTGGCGTCTGCGTACGGTGAAGCCGGATCCCGCACCAGCGGTGTAGCCCTGCCTACGTCACTCGGGAGCGTTGTCGTGCTCGCCGCCGACGTCGAACGGCGTCGTGACGCCCGCGTAGGCGACATGCATCGTCAGGCCGTCAGCGGCATGGCGCAGGTTGTGGCAGTGATCCATCCAGAGACCGGGGTTGCCGGCACGGAAGGCGACCTGATAGCGCTCGTGCGGTCCGACGTCGAGCGTGTCGGCCCACCACGGACTTCCTGAGACCGGCCGGTCGCCGCGGCTCAGCACGAGCACGTGGTGACCATGCAGGTGCATCGGGTGGTGCGCGTCCGTCTCGTTCGAGATCTCGATCTCGACGAGATCCCCTTCCTCGACGACGAACGTCGGCACGTGCGGGAAGATCCGACCGTTGATCGCCCAGTGCATCCCGGGGCGGCCGTCGAAGAAGCCAGGCTTCTCGGAGATCGCGAGCTCGAACCGGCGGTCGAACGCGCTGGAGGCGTCGAACGGCTGTCGCCGCCGGCTCGCCGTAGGACGTCGGGTCGAACACAGGCAGCTCGGGGGACACGACCGGGGCTGCCGCCTGGCCGGCGTTGAGCGCGAGCGCGGCGCCGGTGTCCATGAGGGAAAGCCACACCGGGGACGCCGGCACTGTGAGGGCGACGTCGATGCGTCCACCGCCCGGGACCTCGAGGAGCCTGTCGGTTAGCTCCTCTGGCTCGTTCAGGTCAGTGCCGTCGAGCGCGACGATCTCGAATGGCGCTCCGGTCAGCGCGAAGAGGTGAGGGGAGTTGTCGGTGTTCACAAGTCGCAGGCGGGCGCGCGTCCCGGCAGGGACGTCGAGTCGATCTGATCCCTTCGTTGGCATCGAGAGTGGGGATGCCGTCGTACGTGTGCGCGAGGATCACGCGGTCGAGGTCGAACTGCGTCGGGGCGGCGGGCTCGATGACGATCGCGCCGAAGAGCCCGCGCCGAACTTCCTTCGAGGACGCCTGATGCGTGTGGTACCAGAACGTGCCGACCTGCTCGGCGCGAAAGCGATACACGTAGCGCTCGCCCGGCAGAACCGCGTCCTGGGTCACGCCCGCTACTCCGTCTTCGGCGTTCGGCACGTCGATGCCGTGCCAGTGGATCGTTACGCCCTGCGCGATGTCCTCGTTCTCCAGCGTCACCTCGACGAGGTCGCCCTGGCGCACACGGAGCTCCGGTCCCGGCGAACGTCCGTCGAAGGTCAGCGCGTCGACGCGCCGGCCGGAGGCGAGCTCGATCGTCGCCTGCCGTGCCGTGAGCGTGTAGCTGGCGTCGGGCTCGCCATCGCGCGGGCCGTGCAGGCTCGCGACACTCGTGCCCGGCAGAGCGCCGCCGTGTTGGGCGTGAGAGACCTCGCTGCCGCCGCCGAAGTCGGCCCGTCCGTGATCCATCACGTTGTACGTCCCGGGGAGTCGGCTGTCCCACCACATGAGCCCGACCCAGACGAGCACCCCCGCGGCGAGGACGGTCACGAGAGCGATCAGCGTGCCGAGAGCTGCCTTGCGCACGGCAATAGGATGGCGATCCGTGAGCGACGACGGCGCAGGCATGCCTCTCCGCGTCGCGGTCGTCGGATCCGGGCCGGCGGCGTTCTACGCCGCCGGGCACCTCCTCGCGAGCACCGATCCGCCGGCCGAGGTGGACATGGTCGAGCGGCTGCCGACGCCGTGGGGCCTGGTCCGCCTCGGCGTGGCGCCCGACCATCCGAACTTGAAGACCGTCTCCCGCGCGTTCGAGCGCATCGCCGAGCGACCAGGGTTCCGTTTCTTCGGCAACGTCGAGGTCGGCGAGGACGTCTCTCACGCGGAGCTCATGGAGCACTACGACGCGGTGGTGTATGCCGTCGGCGCGCAGACGGACCGTCGTCTCGGCATTCCAGGCGAGGACCTGTCCGGCTCGTGGGCGGCCACCGAGCTCGTCGCCTGGTACAACGGCCACCCGGACTTCCAGGAGCTCGACTTCGACCTCTCCGGAGAGCGCGCCGTGGTCATCGGCAACGGGAACGTCGCGCTGGACGTCGCGCGCATGCTCGCGCTGACCCGGGAGGAGCTCGCACCCACCGACACCACGGATGCGGCGATCGAGGCGATCGTGAAGTCCGGGATCCGCGAGATCGTCGTCCTCGGCCGGCGCGGGCCGGTGCAGGCGGCGTGGACGTCGACGGAGCTGCAGGAGATGGGTGACCTCGCCGGCGCCGACATCTTGGTCGACCCGTCCGAGCTCGAGCTCGATCCGGCGAGCGAGGCCGAGCTTGCAGACGCGTCGAACATCGTCCGGCGAAACGTCGAGATCCTGCGCGGTTTCGCGGCACGAGAGCCGAGCGGAGCGCCGCGGACCGTGCGACTTCGCTTTCGCGTGTCTCCTGTTGCGATCGTCGGCGGCGAGCGGGTCGAAGCGGTCGAGCTCGTGAGAAACCGGCTCGAGCCCGACGGGAAGGGGAGCGTGCGAGCGGTGGCCACCGAGGAGCGCGAGGTCATCCCGTGCGGGATCGTCTTTCGTAGTGTCGGCTACCGAGGAGTGGCGCTCCCTGGGACGCCGTTCGACGAGGGAAGCGGGACGATTCCCAATACCGGCGGGAGGGTTCTCGACGATGCGGGCGAGCCCATTCCCGGCGTCTACGCCGCAGGCTGGATCAAGCGCGGCCCGACCGGGGTCATCGGCACGAACAAGAAGGACGCGACCGAGACCGTCGACCAGCTGTTGGAGGATGCGCGTGCTGGGCTCCTGCCTCCTGTCGAGCGCGCCGGACGCATCGAGGAGCTATTCACCGAGCGCGGGATCGAGATCGTGATGTACCCAGGCTGGGGCGCAATCGACGCGCTCGAGCGCGCGGCAGGGGAGGCGCAGGGCCGACCGCGGGTCAAGCTCTGCACCTGGGAGGAACTGCTTGCGGCCGCTCGAGGAGACGAGTTTCATCGTTCGCAGAGTGGGTAGGCGGTCTCTGACCACGTACCAGACCACGTACCGATAGGGGAGGAAATCGCATGCGAAAGAGCGCTATCTGGCTTGTCGCCTTACTCACCGCACTCGTCGTCGCCGTTCCCGCTGTGGCGATCACGAACGGACAACCCGACGACGGTGAGCACCCGTTCGTGGGCACGATTCTCTTCAGGCAGCCCGAGGGCCTGTTCAGCTGCAGCGGCACGCTCCTGTCGCCGACGGTGATGCTGAGCGCGGGACACTGTACGGAGAGCGGAGGCGTCACCAATCTCGCGAGCTGGGTCTGGATGGACGAGGTCGTCGACGTCGACGCGCTGGTCAATCGCGATCGAACCAAGTACCCGACGATCGACGACTTTCTGAACGATCCCGCCAACGGCTGGATCAGGGCAACGGCCGTTCCGCATCCGGAGTACGCGGACTTCGCCGGCTTCCCGAACACCCACGACGTGGGGCTCTTCCTCTTGAGCAGTGGTGTCAGCCTGGCTGAGTACGGTGAGCTGCCGACGCTGGGCCAGTTCGACGGCCTGAAGGGCAAGCCCGAGGATCGCAGGTTCGAGGTCGTGGGCTACGGCGTCCAGCGCATCGTCCCGAAGAAGGATGCCCAGGACGACTGGAGGCGCTACAAGGGCGACACGACCTTGACCGGCACCAACAGCTCGCTCACCGACGGCTACAACTTCAAGTTCACGAACGCCCCAGGGAAAGGCACCGGCGGAAGCGGAACGTGCTTCGGCGACTCCGGTGGCCCGGCGTTCTGGGACGAGACGAACATCGTGGCCGCGATCACGTCTTTCGGGATCACGCCGCACTGCACGGGCGTCGACTTCAGCTATCGAGCGGACATCGCCGAGACGCTGGACTTCGTGACCCCCTACCTGTCCTCATAGCTCCGCGAAACGGGCGGGAGGCGATTCGGCTTCCCGCCCGTTCACGGGCGCTGCGGGCATCTACACTCGTCGCGATGGCGGAAACCACAGGCGTGGACAGGCTCTGGGGCAGGGAGACTGACAAGGCGGTCGCCAACTTCCCTGTCTCGGGCGAGCCGATTCCGGTGTCTGTCGCGCGCTGGCTCGGCCGCATCAAGGCCGCTGCCGCCAGGGTGAACGGCGAGCTCGGATTGCTCGATTCCGACATCGCCGAGCGAATAACCGCCGCCGGCGATCGCGTGGCGGCCGGCGAGCTCGACGACCAGTTCCCGATCGACGTCTTCCAGACGGGCTCCGGTACGAGCTCGAACACGAACGCGAACGAAGTGCTCGCGGCACTTGCAGGCGATGGCGTGCACCCGAACGACCACGTCAACATGGGCCAGTCCTCGAACGACGTCTTCCCCTCGGCAGTCCATCTCGCTGCCCTCGACGAGCTCACCGAGAACCTCCTTCCCGCGCTCGCCGGGCTGGCGGAATCGCTCGAGCGCAAGGCCGCCGAGTTCGCCGAGATCGTCAAGTCGGGCCGTACGCACATGATGGACGCCGTCCCCGTGACGCTCGGCCAGGAGTTCGGCGGCTACGGAGCGCAGGTGCGCCAGGGGATCTCACGCCTGGAAGATGCGCTGCCGCGGCTCGGTCAGATCCCCCTCGGTGGCACGGCGACGGGAACGGGCCTGAACACGCACCCGGAGTTCGCCGAGCGGGTGCGCGCCCAGCTCGCGGAGCAGACGGGGCTCACGATCTCGGCTCCGGCAGACCCCTTCGAGGCGCAGGCGGCGAGGGACGCGCTCGTCGAGACGTCGGGAGCGCTGAAGGTGGTCGCCGTCTCGCTGACGAAGATCGCGAGCGACCTCCGCCTGATGGGGTCAGGGCCGCGGGCGGGCCTGGGTGAGATCTTCCTCCCCGAGCTCCAGAAAGGGAGCTCGATCATGCCGGGGAAGGTCAACCCGGTCATCCCCGAGGTCGTCACTCAGGTCGCGGCGCAGGTGATCGGGAACGACACGGCGATCACCGTCGGCGGCATGAGCGGGCAGTTCGAGCTCAACGTGTATGTCCCGCTGATCGCTCGCAACCTCCTGCAGTCGATCGCCTTGCTGACGAGCGCGAGCCGGCTCCTCGCCGAGAAGTGCGTGGACGGAATCGAGGCGAACCGGGAACAGCTGGAGCGCTATGCGGAGCTCACGCTCTCTGCGGCGACCGCGCTCAACCCGTACATCGGCTACGACAAGGGCGCGGAGATCGTAAAGGAGGCTGCCGACTCCGGACGGTCGCTACGCGAGGTCGCGCTCGACGCGGGCGTGGATCGCGCGACTGTCGACACGGCGCTCGACTACCGCCGCATGGCGAAGCCGTACCAAGACCGCTAGCGCGTCACCACGACCACGAGCTTGTCGGTGCCAGACTCGGCGCCCCAAACCTCGCCCTCGCGTCCGAGTATCTGTCGCACGTCGGCACCCGCGCTCGGTAGCCGGACGCTCGTGAACCTGGACGTCACGGGATCGAAGCGAACGAGCGCGTTGGAGCCGAAGTCGCTGAGCCACACCTTGTCGCGTTCGTCGACATAGACGGCGTAGATCATCGGATTCGTCCCGGGAGCCCGCCACTCGCGCCACCGGCGAGTGCGCGGGTCATACCTGCCGACCTTGCCCGCGTTCCACTCGCTGATCCAGATCCGTCCTCGAGAGTCCGACCACGCGCGGCGCGCACCCTGTCCCGCGGTCGGCGGCCGCAGCACCGTCGCCTTTCCAGTCCGGGTGTCGATGCGACCGAGGTAACTGCCCGCCAGCGAGGCGTAGTAGACGTCTCCTGCCGGAGTGGTGGTGATCCCGTACGGCCCTTCTCCTCGAGGTGCCCGAAACACCCGCACCTTGCCTACCTTCGGGTCGAGTCGGCCGTAGATTCCGCTCTGACCCGTGAACCAGAGAATGCCCTTACGGTCGAACGTCGCCGTGTTCAGGTTCGCGTAACCGGTGCTCTCCGGAAGCGGAAAGCTTCGAACCCGACGCGTCCGAGGGTCGACGCGGACGATCGCATTGAGCCCACCATCCGTGATCCACGCCGCTCCGTCCGGACCCACGATCACTCCGTGAGGGGCCGAGCCGCTGCCTAGCGGCGTGAGCCTCGACTTCCCCGTCTTCGGGTTCAGCCAGCCGAGCTCACCCGACCCCTGCGCCGTGTACCAGACGCCTCCGTCTCGAGCCGGCGCGACGTCATGTGGCCGCGAGCCGCTCGGCACGGCGTACTCGCGAACCCGTAGCTGACGCTCTGCCGAGGTCGCCGCCCCCGCAGCTGCAACCGCGACGGTCGCAGCGACGACGATGATGCACGCGACCTTCGGATGGGGCCTCAGCGGGGTGCCACCTCGCCGGTGTCGGAGAGGACGAAGCGCCGGACCACCTCGACGCCGGCGACGAGGAGGACGAGAAACACGAGGGCGGCGAGGAACGAGCGCTGGAACGCCGGAAGGAAGGTCGCGAGCACGACCATGAGGCCGGCGACGAGACCGTAGGTCCAGACGAGACTCGTGGCCACGGGTCGCAGCGCGACGCGAGCACGCGCGGCGAGACCTGCGGGCCCGACGAGCCAGGTGCCGACGAGCACGATCACGCCGAGGGCGATCCAGACCCACGCGCGATCGGCCAGCGCCTGCGTCAGGATGTTCCATGCGTTCGAGCCCGCAGGCTGCGTCGCATCGCTCGTGAGCTCGTCGACGAGATAGGTACCGACAGCCTGCCGGGTGAAGAGGAGCAGCACGCCGACGACGAGCAGCCCGATCCCGAGCGCCCTGAGCTCGAGACGACGACGGCCTGCGGCAAGCCAGATGGCAAGCGCTGCTACGAGGAGCGCCAGAACCCAGAGCCAGGCTGCGAGGGCACGAAGGACGCGCACCGCCGTCTGCACCGTTTCGAGCTGGTCGGCGTCGATGAGCTCGATGCGTCCTGCTGGCAGGAGGCAGCTGTTCCTCGAGCCTGCCGATCGGCGCGATCTGCTCGCCGAGCTCGACGATGATCGGCCTCAGATCCAGATAGATCTTCCCGTCACCGGTGCGGACGAATCTCCCCTCGTCCTCGATGAGCGCGAGAAGCTGCTCGTGGGTCCGGGTCGCGACTGCGACCCACGCGGCCTGCACGCGCGGTCGCTCGAGGAGTCTCTCGGCTCGCCTGGTCGGCCGCCTGCCGGGAGAGCGACGCGAGCGTCGGCGCCAGCGCCTGCTGAGCCTCGGGGAGGCGCGCGGCGATCCGCGCCTCGACGTCGACGTTCGCGTAGAGCTGCTCGACGGCCGTGAGAGCGACCTGCTCGCGAATGTCGTCGTCCTGGATCAGATCGGTTGCGATCCGCTCGATCCCGCTCTCGTCGAGAACCGTTCGCTCGAGGGTGAAGGCGAGCATCGAGACGAACCCGATCAGCAACGCCAGGATGGTGAGGCCGCGCGCCAGGACTATTCTCCCGCGGCCGGATCGCTTCTCGTCGTTCATCGAAAGGCAGTCTGACGCCTCGCGCGTGACAGTGCGGCACACCGCGGCGTTTTCACCCGGGTAGAGGCGGCGTTTCGCGCTGCTACCCACGATCGCCGCCCCCTGCGTCACGTTAGTGTCCGAGACATGTCGACATCGCAGATCGCTGCGCCGGAATATGGCGTCCGCCCCGCACGGACCGATGTAAGACCGAAGCTTCGGCCGGCGAGGATGCTCCTCTCGCTGCTCGTCAGCGCGGCGAGCGTCTTCCTCGCCGCGGCGCATCCTGCCGCGCTTCGACGTCGGCGACTTCTGGGAGGCGCTCCTCGCCGCTCTCGTCATAGCCGTCTTGAATGCCGTGCTCTCGCCGCTCGTCGCTGCGATTCGCCTTCCGTACACCGTGGCGACGTCCTTCCTCTTGCTGCTCCTCTTGAACGCTCTGGTCCTACGCATGGTCGACGCACTCACGGAGGGCGCGATCGACGTGGACGGAGCCGGAGCGGCGATCCTCGCGGCGCTGGTCATCTCCGCCATCTCGATCGCCCTCGAGGTCGTCGCCGGTA
Organism: uncultured Actinomycetes bacterium; assembly: GCA_963850485.1. Classification (GTDB taxonomy): domain Bacteria; phylum Actinomycetota; class Thermoleophilia; order Gaiellales; family Gaiellaceae; genus GMQP-bins7. Next base: position 174,884 of record CAWKLR010000022.1, read on the forward strand.
CGAACGACGACGACGTCTACATGCTCCGCGTGATCCAGCGCATCGCCCGGCGCTCCGGCGAGAAGGTCGAGACGGACGTCCCCGGGATCGTCTTCCTCGAGATCGACGGTCTCGCGAAGCCCGTCCTCCAGCGGGCGATGCGGGATGGCAACGCGTCGACGATGGCACGCTGGCTGGCGGACGGGTCCCACCGACTTCTCGAGTGGGAGACCGACCTCTCCTCCCAGACGGGCGCGAGCCAGGCGGGCATCCTCCTCGGCTCGAACGAGGACATCCCGGCCTTCCGCTGGGTGGAGAAGGAGCGCGGGGTGATGATGACGTGCTCCACGCCGGCCGACTGCGAGGAGATCGAGCGCCGCCACGCAGGCGACGGGTTGCTTCGGAACGGAGGCGCGAGCCGCGGGAACCTCCTCTCGGGAGAAGCCGACCACCTGATTCTCACCGTCAGCCGGATGGAGGCCGAGAAGGGCGCGAACCCCGGCTACCGCGCATTCTTCTCGAACGCGCACAACGTCACTCGGTCGCTCGTCCTCTTCTTCTGGGAGGTCATCCTCGAGTGGGTCGGTGCCCTGCGGGCGATTCGCCGTGACGTGCAGCCACGCGGCCATCGGGGCGGCATCTATCCGTTCCTGCGCGGCGCGATGTGCGTCATCGTCCGCGACCTGATCGTCTTCGGGGTCCTGACGGACCTGATGAAGGGTCGGCCGGCGATCTATGCGACGTTCTCGAGCTACGACGAGGTCGCCCATCACTCCGGGCTCGAACGGTCCGACACGCTGGAGGCGCTGCGGAAGCTCGACCAGCAGTTCGCGCGCATCGACCGCGCTCGCCGCTACGCACCACGGCCGTACGAGATCGTCGTCCTCTCCGACCATGGCCAGACGCAGGGCGCGACCTTCAAGCAGCGAAACGGGTACGGCCTGGACGATCTCGTCGAGCGCTCGCTCGCCAGCGGAGACGTGGCCAAGGTCGCCGGTGGGGACGAGCAGAACGCGATGGTCGGCCACGCGCTCGCGGAAGCGACCGGGAAGCAGCCGAAGCGGCCGAAGAACGACGTCTCGGATCGGGAGATCGTCGTCATGGGCTCCGGAAACCTCGGGCTCGTCTACCTGATGGAGGAAAAGCGCCGGCTCACCCAGGAGGAGATCGAGGAGCGCCACCCACGCCTCCTGCCTGCGCTCCGTGAGCATCCGCACGTCGGCTGGCTGCTCGTTCGCTCAGCCGAGCACGGCGCGGTCGTGCTGGGTGGGAAGGGCACGCGGTACCTGGCCGACGATCGCGTGGAGGGTGAGGATCCGCTCGCATCCTTCTCCCCGACCGCCTACCTGCATCTCAGGCGAACGGACGGGTTCGCGCATGTCGCGGACATCATGGTCGGGAGCTTCTACGACGCGGACCTCGACGAGGGCTGCGCCTTCGAGGAGCTCATCTCGTTCCACGGTGGCCTGGGTGGTCTCCAGACCCGTCCCTTCATCCTGTCGCCCGCGCACTTGCCGGTGCCGGAGGGCCCGATTCTCGGCGCCGCGGCCGTCCATCAGCTGCTCAAGGGCTGGCGGGAGCAGTGACACCGGCGCTGCCTCTATCTCCTTCGAGCTGACCGCTGCTCGTTCAGTCGCTGTTCGGTGGAATCTCCAAGCATCATCTGATTGAATCACCCGGCGTCGTCAGCCTCGGTAAGGGAGAGAGCCAGAAATGGCAACGAGGGAATCGGTATTGACCGGACTCGAGCCCCGCTCCTTCTGGGGGCACTTCGAGGCGCTGACGAGAATCGCGCGACCGTCACGCCTCGAGGAGCCCGCGATCGAGCACGTTCGCGAGTGGGCGGACCGGCACGGTTTCGAGCTCGTGCAGGACGCCGGCCGGAACCTCGTGATCCGCGTCCCGGCGACCTCTGGACGCGAGAACGCGCCGACCCTCGTGCTCCAGGGGCACCTGGACATCGTCTGCGAGCGCGATCCTTCGAGCCCGAACGACCCGGCGGAGGGCCGCATCGAGCTCGTCCGCGACGGCGAGTGGTTGACCGCGGATGGGACGACGCTGGGCGCCGACGACGGCGTCGCGATCGCGGCGATGATGGCGCTCGGCGAGGACGAGTCGCTGCCTCACGGCCCGCTCGAGCTGCTGATGACGGTGGCCGAGGAAGTCGGGCTCGAGGGCGCGAACGCGCTCGACCCCGCGCTCGTCACGGGCTCGATCCTGATCAACCTCGACAGCGAGGAGGATGGTCGGCTGACGGTCGGCTGTGCCGGAAGCACGGACACGTGGGTGCGAATCGAGGCGCCGCGCGACGATGCAGCTCCGCAGGCCGTCGCGCTGTCCGTGACCGTTGCAGGCGGCAAGGGCGGACACTCCGGATCGGGCATCGCACTCGGCCACTCGAACGCGATCAAGGTCCTCGGCCGCGCGCTGCGCGAAGCGCACGCGAAGACTCCCTTCCGCCTCGTGTCGTTGAACGGAGGCAAGAGCCGCAACGCGATCCCGCGCGACGCATCCGCCGTGATCTCGGTCGAGCCCGGGAACGAGGCGGCGCTTCGGGAGGCGCTCGAAGCTGCGTCGACGACGATCCGCGACGCGTTCTCGAACGACCGACGCGGGTGTCGCGGTCTCGGTCGCGCCCGCGGAGTCGAGCGAGCAGCCGTGGACGGACGATGCGACCGCGCGTCTGCTCGACGCGATCGCAGTCGTGCCCACGGGGCCGCTCGCGATGAGCCCGGACTTCGACGACCTCGTCGAGACGTCGACCTCGCTCGGGGAGGCCATCACCGAGGGCGACCAGCTGACTTTGCACAGCCTCTCGCGCTCGTCGAACGACTCGGCGCTTCCCGAGGTGATCGCCGCGCTCGACGCCGTCGCCCGGCTCGCCGGCGGCGAGCTCGAGGTCAAGCACAACTACAACGGCTGGCGCCCGAACCTGGACTCGCCCGCGCTCGCCGCCGCGCGCTCCGTCTACGAGCGCGAGTTCGGTGAGCCTCCTATAGTCACGGCCGTGCACGCGGGCCTCGAGACGGCCGTCATCGGAAGCAAGGTGCCCGGTCTCGACATGCTTTCCTTCGGGCCGCAGATCGAATTCCCACATTCACCCGACGAGCGCGTGAGCGTCCCCACGGTCGAGCGCTTCTGGAAGCTCTTCGTCGCCGTCGCCGACGAGCTCTCGGCGGAAGGGCGCCGCTGATGCGCTTCCTCGGCTGGATCATCGCCGCAGTCGGCATCGTGCTCGTCCTCGTCGCGACCGGTCTCATCGGCGACAGCGACAGGAGCGGCGAGAGCGTTCCGGCGGGCGAGTGGGCGCAGGACGTGTGCGCCGCGGTCGGCGTCTGGCGCGGTGAGGAGGAGGCCATCAGCGAGTCGTTCCGACTCTCCTCCGAGAGCAACGAGCAAACCGAGAACACGCCCACTCCCGAAGGACGGCTCGGTTCGGCGCAGGTCGCGCTGGAGCGAAGCCTCGGGGCCGTCGACACGCTCGTCGAGGCGATCGACCGGGCGGGCGTTCCCGACACGGCCGGAGGCGAGCAGGCGGCCGAGGAGATGTCGAGCTGGGCGAGCGGCGCGAAGGACGACCTCGAGGAAGCCGAAGACCTGCTCGACGACGAGCCGGACTCGCTCGAGGACGACGTCGAGCGGGTCACGGAGATCGCCCGGCTGATCGGTGGCGTGCTGGAGAGCGGTCGTCAGACTCTCGCGGCGGTCGCCACCTCCGACCCCGAGCTCGAGGCTGCAATCCGGGATTCGAGCACGTGCCAGCAACTCCGAGAGGAGACGGGCTAGATGTCGACCACCGACTGGGTTCTCCTTGCCGTCCAGGGCCTCGTCGTCATCGCCTTCATCTTCCTCGGGGTGCGCTCGGGCGGCATCGGCCTCGGTCTCTGGGGTGGCGTCGGCACGCTCGTCCTCGTCTTCCTCTTCGGGCTCGAGCCGGGGGAGCCGCCGGTCAGCGCGATGCTCATCATCATCGCGGTCATCTCGGCGGCGGCGGCGATGCAGGCAGCAGGCGGCATCGACTACATGGTCCAGATCGCGAGCACGGCGCTCCGCGCTCGCCCGAAGGCGCTCAACTTCGTCGCCCCGTACATCTCGTACGTCCTCACGATCCTCACCGGGACGGGCAACACCTTCTTCTCGATCATCCCGGTGATCAACGAGGTCGCGTACGCGAACAAGATCCGACCGGAGCGGGCGCTCGCCGGGTCGTCGATCGCGTCGGCCCTGGGGATCACGTCGAGCCCCGTCGCCGCCGCGACCGCCACGATGTTGCCGCTCGTGGAGGTCTACGGCTTCGAGCTGATCGACGTCCTCCTGATCACGATTCCGGCGAGCATCATCGGCATCCTGCCCATGGCATTCGTGATGAGTCGCCACGGGAAGGACCTCGACGACGATCCCGAGTACCAGCGTCGCCTCGAGGCGGGCGAGATCGCTCCGCCGGCGCCGCCCGCGGACATCGTGCTGCAGCCGTTTGCGAAGCGCAGCGTCGGGATCTTCCTCGCCGGCGTCGCCGCCATCTGCATCTTCGGGCTCTTCGAGGGCCTCCGGCCGACCGTCGCTGCCGAAGAAGGCGGCGTCGAGCCGATGTCGATCACGCCGCTGATCCAGATGTTCATGCTCACGGCCGCGGCGTTGATCCTCCTCCTCTGCCGCGTGAAGGCGAACGACGTCGCGGGATCGCCGATCTTCCGGTCGGGGATGGTCGCGATGATCGCGCTCTTCGGTATCGCGTGGATGGCGGACACGTTCATCGCCAACAACGAGGACGCGATCGTCCAGCTCCTCGGCAGCATGGCGGAGAACTTCCCGTTCATGATCGCGATCGCGATCTTCGCGGTCGCGGCGCTCACGACGAGCCAGTCGGCGGCGACGCGGACGATGGTCCCACTCGGTCTGGCGCTCGGAATCGGCGCCGGATACATGATCGCGATGTGGACGGCCGTGGTCGGCGTCATGTTCCTGCCCGCCAACGGCACGCAGATCGCGGCCGCCGAAGCCGACACCACGGGCACGACGACGCTCGGCAAGCGCGTGGTCGACCACTCGTTCCAGCTTCCGCTCCAGGTGTGCTGGGTGGCGACCGCGCTCGCGGGAATCGTGATCGTGTGGCTCTTCTTCGGCGGTCACACGCCGGCGCCTCCGGTTCCCACCACGCCGAGCCCGTAGCTTGAGCGTCCGCGGCGCCGCCTTCCTCGGCATCGGCGCCATGGTCGGCGCCGGCATCTTCGCGCTGCTCGGCGAGGCCGGAGCGGTCGCGGGGTCGGCCGTCTGGCTCTCGTTCCTCCTCGCCGGGATCGTCTCGCGCTGCTCGGCTACACCGTCGTCAAGCTCGGCGTCCGCTATCCCGTCGTCGGGCGGGTTGATCGCGTACCTGATCGAGGGGTTCGGCAACGGGCGCCTGGTCGGGATCGCGTCCTGGCTCGGCTACTTCGCCGCGATCGTGATCGTCTGCTCGATGGTCGCCGTCTCGTTCGGGAGCTACGCGACCTCGCTCTTCATCGGCGACGACGCCGGCGGCGGGCTGGGACAACGTGTTCACGACGCTGATCGTGCTCGCGATGGCGGGCATCAACATCGTCGGGCTCGAAGGTCGTCGACCGCGCGCAGTCGCTGATCGTGATCGTGCTGCTCGCCGTCTTCGCCGTCTTCATCGCCGTCACGATCGTCGACATCGACTCGACCTGCTCGCGTTCGAGCGGCTACCCGCCGCTTCTCGACGACATCATCGCGAGCGTCGCGCTGACCTTCTTCGCGTACCTGGGCTTCAGCGTGATCACGTTCGCGGCCGGCGACCTGCGCGACCCGGCCCGCGAGCTGCCGCAAGGCGATGTACGGCGCGCTCGGCGTGACCACGGTGCTGTACGTGCTGATCTCGCTCGGCGTCTTCGGCACGCTGACCGTCGACGGAGGTGATCGGCTACGGCGAGACGGCGATCGCCGAGGCGGCGCGGCCGGCGCTCGGCGACGCCGGGTTCACGATGATGGCGATCGCCGCGCTGCTCGCGACCGCCTCCTCGGTGAACGCGACGCTCTACGCCTCGGGCGGCCTGACGACGATGCTGGCCGAGCGCCGGCCAGTTCCCGCCGTTCTTCGGGCGCGAGCTCGCCGCTCGGCCCGCATGCGCGGGATGCTGATCACCGCGGCGATCGTGCTCGTCGTCTCGAACCTCGTCGACCTCTCGGCGATCGCGTCCGTCGGCAGCGCGTGCTCGCTCGTGATCTTCCTGCTCGTCGGCGTCGCCGCGTACCGGCTGCGCGCGGAGATCGGCGCGCGCACGCGCGATCGTGCTCGCGGCGATCGCCGCGACGGCGATCGTGCTCGCCTTCTTCGCCGTCGACACGCTCCGCAACGCACCGCGAGACGTTCATCGCGATCGTCGCGATCGCCGGCCTCGCGGTCGTCCTCGACCTGGTCTGGAAGCGCGTCCGCGGCCGGCCCGAGGGCCCGGCCGAGACCTCCGCCCCGCAAGCGGTCTAGCGTGTCCGGCACGGGCGATCCCGAGGCGGCCCCGCCGCCTGCGGGGGCCCGAAGACGGTCGGACCGGTACGAGTTCCTGCTCCGGTTCGCGCGCGCCGGGCACGAGGCGGGCTATCCGACCGCCGATCTCGAGGAACGAGTTCTCGCACTCGCAGGCGCGGTGGGGCTCGAGGATGCGCAGATCTCGGTCACGCCGACCGTCATCGACGTCACCGTCGGATCGCTTCGAGCACAGCGCAGCTACACGCTGCGAGTTCGACCGAGCACGGTCGACCTCGACGCATCGCGCAGCTCGACGACCTCGTCAGGGACATCCTCGACGGTCGCCTCGGCATCGATCCCGCGCTCGCGTCGCTGGAGGCCCTGCGCGACGAGCCGTTGCTAGCGGCCATGGCCGATCCTGCTCGCCGCCTATGCGCTCGCCGGCGCCGCGCTGACGCCGGTTCTCGGTGGCGGCTGGCGTGAGGCCGCGGCGGCCGCGCTCGTCGGGCTCGTCGTCGGAGCCGTCGCCGTCGCGACGCGGCGAATCGTGCGTGCGGAGCCGATTGCCGCTCCCATCGCCGCGGTCTCCGCGAGTTTCACGGCGACCGCACTCGCACAGCTCGGGATCGACGCCACACCGGATCTCGTGACACTCGCGGCACTCGTCACCTTCCTCCCCGGGATGACCCTGACGATCGGGATGCGGGAGCTCGCGAGCGAGCACCTCCAGTCCGGCGTCGCGAATACCGCGAGCGCACTCGTCCAGCTCCTCGGGCTCGTCTTCGGAGTCGAGATCGGCCGTTCGATCGCAATCAACTGGTTCGGGCCGGTCGGTCAGATCGCGCCGGACCCGGTGTTCAGCGCGTGGCACCTCGTCGCGGCGATCGCGGCCGGGCTCGCGTTCACGCTCACGCTCCGTGCGCGCTACTCGGATGCGTATGTCATGTGTATTGCGACCGTGCTCGCACTCGTGGCCAACGAGGCGGGCGCGGCGCTCTTCGGTAAGCAGGCTGCCGCCTTCGTCGCCGCGCTCACGATCGGCGTGGTGGGAAACCTCGCCGGGGCACGGCTTCACCGCTCGGCGCTCGTCTTCATCGTTCCGGGCGTGCTGATGCTCGTTCCCGGAAGCGCCGGCTACAACAGCGTCCTGAAGCTCGTCACGGATCAGACGATCAACGGGATAACCGCGGGGTTCGACACCTTCGTCACGGCGATTTCGATCGCGTACGGGCTCATGGTGTCGACCGTCGTCCTCCCGCGCCGCTTCAGGGAAGTGGTCTGAGCCGTGGCGGCGACGATTCGCCCGCGTGAATCACAGACGCTGACCATGTCGTGCGCGCTGCACCGCCGTCGCCACTGCGGTCGCAGCGAGAACGACGCTCGCCGTAACGACGACAACCAGCCCGTACGACGCCGTCGCGCCGAACGCGTCGCGATTGTCGAGCCAGTTCTCGACCGCCGTCCAGGCCACGACAACGGCCGCGCCGAGCACGCCGGCGATCCCGATCCAGGAGCCTCGCCGGAGGGACCACGTCCAGCCGAGTGCAAACGCGGCGACGATCACCGCGAGCCAGCCGTTGTTCGGGCCCTGCGTTCCGTTGAGCTCCACGGGCTCGTCGGACGTCCAGGTCAGGAAGACGCCGATCACGACCGCCGCAATCGCGATCCGGGCTGCAATCGCGTAACGACCCCCTTGCGGAGTACCCGCGACACCGACCCTCGCCATGAGTCGCGACGCTAACACGCACGCTTCCGGCAGGCTGGCGCGGAACGGCCTCGCTCTCCTCGCGCTCGTCCTCGCGGGCGTGTTCGTGCTCGTCTACCGCGAGGTACTGGGGGTCACGCAGCGTTCGACCTGGCCCCCGCCACCGACGGCGGTCACTTCGGCGGGGGCGCGGGCGGCGACCGAGGCGTTTGCGGCGCGCGACGGAGTGCGTCCGCACGACGCCGCCTTCGACTTCGCCTGGTCGACTGCGGCGAGCCTCGAACCTTCGGTCGAGGGCGCGAACTTCTTCCCGCGGATCCTCGCCGACGTCGAGGCCGCACGCTCGTCGGTCCACATCCTGATGTTCGGATGGCGAGAAGGCGAGATCGGCATGGAGATGGCCGCGTCTCCTCGAGCGAAAGCTCGACGAGGGCGTAGAGGTTCGCGTGATCGTCGACAGGTACGGCTCGCGTCCGTATGCGGACGCCCGCGAGATGTTCACGCGCCTCGCTGCGGCGGGCGCGCAGATCGTCGTCAACGACGTCTTTCCCCTCGACCGCGACGGTCTCTATCCCGACGACCAGCACCTCGACTGGCGACAGGACGAGGTCGGTCGCGCCGACCACCGCAAGCTCTACGTGATCGACGGCGCGATCGCGTGGACGGGCGGCGCGGGCATCGAGGACCACTTCCGGGACGGCGGCTTCCACGACGTGATGACCCGTGTCACAGGTGACGTCGTCCGCCAGGCGCAGGCGGCCTTTCTCACGAGCTTTCGAGGTCATGACGGTCCGCTCCCGGCCGATCTCTCGAAGTACTTCCCGGAGCCGGAAGATCCGGGTAGGACGCCCGTCGCCCTCGCCCAGGTGATCCCCGAAGGCTTCGTCGCAGCCACCCAGGCGATCCGAGAGCAGATCGACGGTGCGCAGACGCGGCTCGACGTCATGAACGCGTACTTCACCGACGGAGAGATGATCCAGCGGATCGTCGCCGCGGCTCGGCGCGGCGTGAAGGTACGCGTGGTGCTCTCCGAGAAATCGAACAACGCCCCTGCGGCGGCCGCCGCCAGACACCGCTACGGGGACCTGATCGCCGCAGGCGTCGAGCTCTGGGAGCTCCCGGGCACGGTCGTTCACGCGAAGGTGATCGTCGCCGACGACGTCGTCAGCTTCGGCACCGTGAACCTGGACGCCTGGGCGCTCTACCGCGACTCGGAGATCATGATGATCGCGCGTAGCACCGAGCTCGCGGCGGCATTCGAGGAGCGGCTGTTCGAGCCCGACATCGCCCGCTCGAAACGGGCTGAGCCGCCCACCGGTACGCGCGAGCGCTTCGAAAGCTGGCTCTGGGACAAGCTGGCGTACTTCCTCTGAGCCCAACTGAGAGAATCGCCCCGTGACGAGCCGGACGTCGCACCCGCACGCGCCTCTGGCGCGACCCTGGTGCTGCTCACGCTCGCTTCGGGCCAGTTCCTGATGACGCTCGACAGCTCCGTGATGAACGTCTCGATCGCGACGACGAGGCTCGGATCGACGGGCTCTGTCGTAGACAGCCCGGTGGGTGGCGGATAGGAGGTAAACGATGTGCCGTTGGCTTGCGTACTCGGGATCGCCGATCAAGCTCGAGGAGCTGCTCCTCAAGCGCGACCGCTCGCTGATCGACCAGAGCCTGCACTCGAGGTTGGGCGCGACGACGACGAACGGTGACGGCTTCGGCGTCGGCTGGTACGACGAGGGCGACACGCCGCGGCTCTACCGCAGCGTCCATCCGGCCTGGAACGACCGGAACCTGCGCGAGCTCGCCGCCGGGATCTCGTCGCACCTCTTCCTCGCCCACATCCGCGCGTCGACGGGGACGGCGATCCAGGAGACCAACGCGCACCCGTTCCGCCACGGGCGCTGGCTGTGGATGCACAACGGGCTGATCCGCGAGTTCCCGCGCGTCCGGCGGGAGCTCGTGCTCGCGATCGACGACTCGCTCTTCCCCTCGATCGAGGGCACCACCGACTCGGAGACGATGTTCTACCTCGCACTCACGTTCGGGCTCGAGAGCGACCCCGTCGCCGCCGTCGAGCGGATGGTCGGCTTCGTCGAGAAGACCGGACACAAGCACGGCATCGAACACCCCATCCAGATGACCATCGCGACATCCGACGGGAAAAGCGTGTGGGCGTTCCGGTACTCGAGCGAAGGCGACTCGCGCTCTCTCTACTTCAGCACGCGAATGGATGACCTGAAGGCCGCCTACCCGGACATCGAAGAGCTCGCGGCGCTGTCGGACGAAACCAGGGTCGTCGTCTCCGAGCCTCTCGGCGACCT
>CAWKLR010000023.1:0-62602 GCA_963850485.1 uncultured Actinomycetes bacterium
ATGCGGCCGAAACGGCCCTCGTGGACGAGGTCGGCGGCCTGGAGGCCGAAGCGCGTTGCGAGAACGCGGTCGCGCGGCGTCGGCGTCCCGCCGCGCTGCACGTGACCGAGGACGGTAACGCGGGTCTCGAAGCCCGTTCGCTCCTCGATCTCGCGGGCGAGCGCGTCGCCGACGCCTCCCAGGACGACGTGCCCGAACTGGTCGGTCTCTCGCGCCTCCCCCGCGACCAGCCGCTGCTCCCCCGGACTCGTACGTCAGCTCGTACCCCTCGCTGACGACCACGATCGAGAAGTCCTTGCCCCCGTCGTGGCGCTTCACGAGCTCGCGGCATGCCTCCTCGACGGTGATCGGCTGCTCCGGGATCAGGATCACGTCCGCGCCACCTGCGATGCCGCTCATGACGGCGATCCAGCCCGGTGTGCCTGCCCATGACCTCGACGACCATCGCGCGGTTGTGCGACTCGGCGGTCGAGTGCAGCCGGTCGATCGCCTCGGTGGCGATCGTGACCGCCGTGTCGAAGCCGAACGTGTAGTCCGTGCCTGACAGATCGTTGTCGATCGTCTTCGGAACACCGACCACCGGGAAGCCGTGCTCGCGGTGCAGGCGGGCGGCGACGCCAAGCGTGTCCTCGCCGCCGATCGCGACGAGGGCGTCGAGGCGCTCGTCGCCGAAGTTCCGCAGAACCGCTTCGACTCCGCCCTCGAGCTTGTAGGGGTTCGTGCGAGTCGTGCCTAGGATCGTCCCGCCACGCGGCAGGATCCCGGACACCTCCCGCCGTCCGAGCGGGGCGAAGATCCCTTCGGTGAGCCCTTTCCAGCCGTCGCGCACGCCTACCATCTCGTGGCCGCGGTCGGTCGAGCGCCGGACGACCGCGCGGATCACGGCATTCAGGCCGGGGCAGTCGCCGCCACCCGTGAGGACTCCGATCCGCACCTATAGCTCTGCTTCTACACGTCCGGCGGCTCGACGCCCACGAGCGACGCGACGTTGCCCGCCGACACGAGGACGCCGTCGACGCCCGCGCGCTCGAGCTCGGCGACGTCGTCGGCTGTCGCGTCATGGAGGTCGGCGATGGCGAGCTTTCCCGCGGGGACGTCGTGGAGGAGCGCCAGCAGCACCTCGAGCGGGTCCTCGTCCGAGTCCGGCGAGGCAGCGAGCAGGAAGATCTCCGGATCGAGCTCGGCCAGCACGCGTTCGAGGTCGTCGGAGTCCGAGACGCGGACGACGCACTCGAGACCGAGCGCGCGGCCCTGCTCCCAGGCGGTGGAGCCGGAGACGACCACCGCGTCCGCCGACCGCACGCTCGCCTCTGCCGTGCCACCGAGGTGGAGGAGGGGCAAGCTGCGACGACGCCCGAACCGCGTCCGCGTCCTGCCGCACGCCGAGACCGTCCGCGCCTTCACGCTCGGCCGCGCTCGCGCCGGCGGCGTCGCCGACTTCCGCGAGGATGGAGATCCCGTCGCCCTCGGCGATCGCCTGGCTCAACCTGCTCACCGCGCGCATCGTAATCGGCTCGGTCCCCGAGCCGTCCCGCACATCTATCGTCTCCGTGCCGATGCGGACCTCCGTCGCGCTCGCGATCGTGCTGATTCTCGCCGGAGCGGCCCAGGCCGCCCGGGTGGTCGGCACGACCGCGAACGATCGCCTCGTCGGCACGCCAGGGCGGACACGATGCTCGGCCGCGAAGGGCGGGATCGGCTGGTCGGGAGGGCCGGGCGCGGACTTCTTGAGCGGCGGCCCCGGTCGCGACGTCGTCGACGCCGGTCCGGGCGCCGACCGGATCGTCGTCCAGTACGACGGCTCCAGGGACAGCGTGCGCTGCGGACCCGGCTCGGACGTCGTGAACGCCGATCTCGTCGACGTGATCGCCGCGGACTGCGAGCTCGTCGGCCGGCGACTTTCACGCGATCCGTACACGGGCCCGGAGGCTCAGCACGAGTCCGAGGTGGAGCCGGACAGCCTCACGGTCGGGCGTACCACCGTCGCGACCTTCCAGGTCGGGCGGCGATTCAGCGGAGCTGCGGACAACGTCGGCTTCGCCGTGTCGTCGGACAGCGGGGGCACGTGGCGGAGCGGTCTCCTTCCGGGGCTCACGCGAGTAAGCGTCCCGGCCGGCCCGAACGAGCGGGCAAGCGACCCGGTCGTCGCGTACGACGCGGTCAATCGCGTCTGGCTGATCGCGACGCTCGCGCTCGAGGGGCAGACCACACGCCTGACCGTCAGCCGCTCGACCGACGGTGTCACCTGGAGCGCGCCGGTGACTGCGATCGAGGACTCCTCGGCGAACGGGATCACGTTCGACAAGAACTGGATCGCCTGCGACAACGGCCCCACCAGCCCCCATCGAGGACGCTGCTATCTCGTCTACACCGACACCCTCAGAAACGACCGGCTGGCGGCGATCACCTCGACCGACGGAGGAACCACGTGGTCCGCTCCGGTCGGGATTCCGGTGACGGACGCCGTCGGGGCATTCCCGGTGATCCGGCCGGGCGGGCGAGCTCGTGGTCGTCTACCTCTGGTCCGGGAACCGCCTCGGGCTCGTCGGTCTCGACGGACGGAGCGGCGAGCTTCGGCCCGCCGGCGGTCATCGCCGAGCTCCAGGTCCGATCGATCCGCGGGCTGCGCCTCTTTCCTCTTCCCTCAGCGGATGTGGATCCGTCCGGACGCGTTTGGATCACCTGGCACGACTGCCGTTTCAGCTCCGGCTGTGCGCAGAACAGCGTCGTCGTCGCGACGTCCGTCGACGGTCGCACCTGGACCGCGCCGACGCAGGGTGACGACCGGACGCGACGCATTCCTTCCCGCGGTCGGAATCCACCCGACCACCGGGAGGGTGGCGATCGTCTACCACGCCGTTCGGCCGGGTGGAATCGACGTCGAGCTGGTCGAGTCGCGGCCCGGTGACTGCAGGCGGCCCGGCCACATTCGCGGCGCCGCGGCGTCTATCGGCGCAGACCATGCGCCCGGAATGGTCGCCGAACACCGTTTCCGGGCGAATGCTCGCCGACTACCTCTCCGTGCACTACGCGGGCGACCGCCCGCTGGCGGTCTGGATCCTCGCCTCCGAGCCGGTCGGCTCGGAGCCTGCGACAGGCGGTCTACGCGACTCGCGGCTAGAGCTACCTCGCCGCGCCCCAGCTCTGGAGGAGAGTGAATGTGGTGCCCCAGCGGCCTGGTTCTTCCAGCTCGACCTCCCCTTCCTTTCGAAGCTGCTCCAGCTCGTCCGCCGTTACCAGGGATAGCAGCCGCTCTTCCAACGCGGTGGCAAACTGCAGGGGCAGCCGCAAATAAGGATGGCCCGGAGGAAGCGCCAAGACTTCGGCCCTCACGTTTCCTTCGATACCGAAGTCACGGAGGAGGTCGAGCAGCTTCCGACCGGCGACGATGTCCCCGCCCGACTGCACGAACGACTGCCCGATGAGCTCGATCAGCCTCTCGAGCGCACGCGCAGGAGGGTTGAAGTACCACGAGTTCACATCCCACTCCTCCAGTACCACCGTGCCTCCCGGCCGAAGGAGTCGAAGGTGGTTGGAGATTTGCTCTGGTCCACGCCCCAGCGGCCCGATCTGGAACCTCGCGTGGACGAGGTCGAACGTCGACGGCTCCAGCTTGCTCGCAAAGAGGTCGTCCTTCATGAGCACGACGTTGCCGAGGCCCTCGGTCTCGACGAACTGCCCCGCGGCGTCGAGCATCGCGCCGTCGATATCGAAACCCACCACCTCGCCGTCGGGACCGACCCACTCGCTCAGCAATCGGAGCCACCCGATCGCACCACAACCAACGTCGAGAACGCGCGCGCCACGACCTTCGCCGATCTCGTCGAGGAGCCGGCGACCGCTCGGCTCCCACACCCGCGATTGGAGTTGCAGCCGCTCCAGCTCTGACGGCTGATCTGCCAGCAGATACTTCTGAGACATCTGTCGCTCCCTTTCAGATTCGCCGGCTACGACGCCGACACGACGAGCGCCAAGGCCGGCAGCTCGATCCCGCCGGCGGTCGCAAACGGGCCGAGTCGCGCTGCGGCGCCATCGCGTCCCATGTTGCGTGGCTCGCGCGCTTGAAGCCGGTCCTGTCCATTCGGGCGCGGAACCATACCGCCTTGCCCAGTGAAAGACTTCTCAGAGCCCGATCGGGTGCCAGACGGTCTTCAGCTCGAGGAACGCCTCGATCTCCCACGGGCTCTGCACGTCAGCCGACGAGCGGACGACGCGCTTGACGTTCTCCGCCGCCAGCTTCTCGAGCTCCGCGGTCATGCCGTCTGCTCCGGTCAGATCGATGGCGTTGACGTCCATGTGGCCGGCGATCCAGGGCGCGAGCTCGTCGCGGAACCCGGTGAGGATGTTGACGGTGCCGGCGGGAAGGTCTGACGTGGCCAGCGCCTCCGACAGCTCGACGCCGCGAGCGGGTGTGCCTCGGACGCAACCGCGACGACCGCGTTTCCGCCGACGAGTGCGGGAAGGATGCGGGAGACCAGGCCGCCGAGCGCGGGCTCAGGAGGAGCCAGGATCGCGACGACGCCGGTGGGCTCCGGCACCGTGAAGTCGAAGTACGGGCCCGCGACCGCGTTCGAGCCTCCGAGCACCTGCGACAGCTTGTCGGCCCAGCCCGCGTACCAGATGACGCGATCGACCGCGGCGTCCACTTCCTTTCGACCCGAACAGACGCGCTCGAGATCGGTGGCGCGCGCCTCCATCATCTCCGCGAGCCGGTAGAGCACCTGGCCACGGTTGTAGGCGGTCGTCCCAGACCAGCTCGCGAACGCCCCGCGGGCGGCGCGGATGGCGTCGCGCGCGTCCTTGCGCGAGGCACGGGCGACGTTCTGCCCTTCCATCTCGTAGGTCCGCCCCGACTCCGAGCGTGGGAACTTGCCCCCGATGTAGAGCTTGTACGTCTTCTTGACCGGGAGTCGGCTCATCGCCTGCTGTGGAGACATTGGCTCGAAGCCGGCGCACACGCGTGCGCGTTCCGTGAGCGGTTCGCCGCTAGGCTCGACACCGGGTGGAGGGTGGTCACACTCCCCACCCTGGGTGGGGAAAGGAATGCGAGAAGCGGCCTTGCTGCGACGCGCGCGTTCAATCGAACCTCAGGTACGGCGCGAGCCCGTGGCGCCCGCCCTCGCGTCCGAAGCCCGACTCCTTGTAGCCGCCGAAGGGCGAGGTGGGGTCGAACCGGTTGAAGGTGTTCGCCCACACGACTCCTGCGCGAAGGCGCTCGACCATCCACAGGATCCTCGACCCTTTCTCGGTCCAGACACCCGCCGAGAGACCGTACGGCGTGTTGTTCGCCTTCTCGACCGCTTCCTCCGGCGTCCTGAAGGTGAGCACCGAGAGCACCGGGCCGAAGATCTCCTCCTGGGCGATGCGGTGGCTCTGGGCGACGTTCGTGAAGAGGGTCGGTACGAACCAGTACCCGCGCTCGGGGAGACGACACTCGGGCTGGTACATCTCCGCGCCCTCCGCCTCCCCACTCGCGACGAGCTCCGTGATCCGGTCGAGCTGCGCCTTGGAGTTGATCGCGCCCACGTCGGTGTTCTTGTCGAGCGGGTCGCCGACCCGCAGCGTGGACAGGCGGCGCTTCAGCTTCTCGAGCAGCGGCTCGTAGATCGACTCCTGCACGAGCAGCCTCGAGCCGGCGCAGCACACATGTCCCTGGTTGAAGTAGATGCCGTTCACGATCCCCTCGACCGCTTGGTCAAGGGCAGCGTCGTCGAAGACGATGTTCGCGGCCTTGCCGCCCAGCTCGAGCGTCAGCCTGACGTCTCGACCGGCGAGCTCGCGCATGATCAGCTTGCCGACCTCGGTCGAGCCCGTGAAGGCGAGCTTGTCGATGCCGTCGTGGCGAACGAGGTGACCGCCGGTCGTGCCGTCGCCGGTCACGATGTTGACGACACCCGGCGGAAGCTCCGCTTGTCGGCAGATGTCCGCGAAGATCAACGCCGTCAGCGGAGTCGTCTCCGCAGGTTTCAACACGACGGTGTTCCCGCAGGCGAGCGCTGGCGCGATCTTCCACGAGAGCATCAGCAGCGGAAAGTTCCAGGGGATGATCTGCGCCGCAACTCCGAGCGGGCGCGGCGTGCGGTTCGGGTAGGCGTACTCGAGCTTGTCCGCCCAACCCGCGTAGTAGAAGAAGTGGGCGGCCGCGAGCGGAAGGTCGACGTCGCGCGACTCGCGGATCGGCTTGCCGCCGTCGAGCGACTCCGCGACCGCGAGCTCGCGGGAGCGCTCCTGGATGAGGCGCGCGATCCGGAACAGATACTTCGCTCGCTCGGAGGGGGCGAGCTTCGCCCAGCCGTCTTCGAATGCTCCTCGCGCGGAGTTCACCGCGAGATCGACATCTTCCGCGCCTGCCAGCGCGACCTCGAACAGCGGCTCCTCCGTCGAAGGCGAGATCGACTCGAACCATTCGCTCGATCTCGGCTCGATCTCTTCGCCGCCCACGAACAAGCCGTACCGGTCGCGGATCTCGACGATGTCGCGTGCCTCGGGCGCAGGAGCGTATTCCCACTCGAGCGGAGCGGGAACGGACGCGGTTCGCTTTTCGAGCTGTGCCATCAGTCGATCGTGAAGTAGTCGCCGGACTGATAGCGCCCGGTCTTCTCCTTGCGGATCTGCATGAGGACGTCATTGAGCAGGGACGAGGCGCCGAAGCGGAAGAGTTCGGGGGTCATCCACTCCGAGCCGAGCGTCTCGTAGAGGACGACGAGATACTGGACGGCTTGCTTGGAGGCGCGGATCCCTCCCGCGGGCTTGATGCCGACCTTGCGACCGGTCTCGTAGTAGACGTCGCGGACGACCTCCATCATGCAGAGCGTCACCGGCAGGGTCGCGGCCGGGTTGATCTTCCCCGTGGACGTCTTGATGAAGTCGGCGCCTGCGGCGATCGCGAGCAGGGATGCGCGGCGGACGTTGTCGTAGGTGCCGAGCTCACCGGTCTCGAGGATGACCTTGAGGTGCGCGTCGCCGCAAGCCTCCTTGATCTGCACGATCTCGTCGTAGACCTTCGAGTACCTCCCCGAGTGGAACGCACCGCGGTCGATGACCATGTCCACCTCGTCCGCGCCGAGGTCGACCGCGGCGCGCGTCTCTGCAACCTTGAGCTTCGTCGGCAACTGGCCGGACGGAAAGGCGGTCGCGACCGACGCCACCTTCACCTCGCTTCCGGCGAGGCGCTCCTTCGCGCCTGCGACGAGATTCGGGTAGAGGCAGACCGCGGCGACTGCCGGCACGGTCGAGTCAACCGGATCAGGACGCATCGCCTTCGCGCAGAGTGCCGCGACCTTCCCGGGCGTGTCCTGGCCCTCGAGCGTCGTCAAGTCCATCATCCGGATCGCGAGATCGAGCGCCTGCAGCTTGGATTCGCGCTTGATCGAGCGCTTCGCGAGGGTCGCGGCGCGCTCCTCGAGCGCGACGGCGTCCACCGAGCCGACTCGTGGAAGTCGCGGGCCGGCCGGAAGCTCGAACCCACCGATGAGCGCAGGCGCCTTCGCCACTGCTACGAGTGTAGCCCCGTCCCTCTTGACTCTCCCCTTCGCTCATACCGGCTCGACCAGCTTCGGTCTGCGACGTTGATCGGACTGCTTCGCGGCGTGGACATGCCACTCGTCGAGATCCGGCAGCTGGCTGATCCGACCATCGTCCGCATCGGCGAGTACGAAGCGACGCTCGCGGGCGAGCTGGCAGAAGCCTCTAGATCCGAGCTCTCGTGGTGCCGAGCTGGATCTCGAGCTCCTGGGCACGCGCGAGCTCGGACGACTCGGCGACACCGCCGTCGATGAGGAGCCGCAGGCACTTGAGCAGCAGCCAGGGCGAATCCTGCGAGCCGAGCAGACGGGCGCACTCGCGTGCGACCTCGTGGACCCCGGTCTCTGCGACCGAAACGCGTGCTTCGAGGAGTGTGCGAGCACCGTCTCCAGCTTTGGATGGTTCACGCTCGAGAGTGGCACCGAAGATCTCGAGCGCACGTCGCGCCTCGTCGACGTGTCCGAGCGCAAGTCCCTCTTCGACGACGACGTCGACGGCCTCGAACCACGAGGGCAACGAGCCTCCTTCCGCGATCGACGGCTCGAGCTGCTCGAGCTCGACCCGGAATCCCGTCGTGAGGCCGGCCCGCTCGATCAGGGCGTCGACGGCGGATCGGGAGATGAGCCCGTACGGCGTCTCCGGGAACCCGAGCGGCTCGTACCAGGCGACCGCGCGCTCCAGGACTGCCCGATCTCCGCGCGCGGCGGCCATGGGCACGACGACGAACCACGAGCGCGCAGCGACCCGATGATACTTCCGGCTTTCTCCCAGCTCGATCGCTCGGAGCCCGGCCGCGAGAGCTTCGTCCCATCGGCCACGCGCGAACTCGACCTCCGAGACGTAGTAGTGGGCCCACGCACCGGGCTCATCGAGCTCGTGTGCTTCGGCGAACGACGCGAGGCGTGCAGCCGCCCGGACGGTTTCTTCGAGGTCGTCCGGAAGACAGAGACCTGTGAGCGTGCGGCGCGCCTCGGCGACGTCAGGCCAACGCCGCAGCTCGTGCGCGATCCGCTCGATCTCGCGCCACGCGTTGCGCAGCCGGTCCACGTCAGGCTCGTCCCACACGGTCCACATTCGTGTCTCGAGCTCGAGCTCGGGATCACCGCTCGCCCGTGCGATCTCGAACGCTCGCACGCGGTCACGCTCGGTCTTCTTCCATTCGTCCTCGCCGATCATCGCCGCACCGCGGATGCGCGTCAGCAGCAGACGCGCAGTGACCGCATCGTCCCGATCCCCGAGCTCCGCGAGCGCATCTACGGCCAGCCGCACGACATCGTGAAAGTCGGAGCTGCTGGGCGTAGATCGTGCCGACGAGCGCAACGACCCGTGACATCTCCTCCCGCATGTCGGCAAGAGAGTGCGAACCATCCCGAAGGCATTCTCGGTAGAGGGCAAGCGCCTCCTCGGCTGCCTCCAGACCCGCGGCCATGTCCGATGTGAAGGCCGTCGCGCGTGCCATCCCGGTGAGCCGCCTCGCCCGCTCCACCGGAAGGTCCGTCGAGGTGAGCTCGAGCGAGCCGGTGAACAACGTTGACGCGGCGTCGTAGGCAGATGCGGCCAGTGCCGCCAGACCGCCTCGCTCGAACCAACCGGCGGCGAGCACTTCCGCCTCGTCCCTCGCCAGCCCATCACCCAGATCCGGCGCCAGCGTCGGGGCCGAGGCGAGTGCGGCCGCATAGTGGCGGCCGATGACTTCGGCCACCTCGTCGGGCCTGTCCGCAGCCACTCCCTCCAGCCACCGAGCCATCCGCACGTGCAGGCGGGCGCGCTCCGCGCGCGAGAGACTCGCATAGCCGACATCGCGGAGGAGCGCGTGCCGGATGACGAACGACTCCCCGAGAAGTTCGTCTGCAATCGGGCCCGCGACGATTCCGCGTCGCTCCAGCGCAAGCGATCCCTTCGTCGTCCTCCACTCCGAGGGCACTCAAGCGCGTCGAGGGGAAACTGCCTCCCCGCTACCGAGGCCCGGCGGATCACCGACCGCGCTGGCGCGGGAAGATCGTCGAGCTGTGCCCCGTACACGCTCTGGACGGTCGAGGGCAGCTCGACATCGCCGACCGTAGCGGGACAGCTCCCAGCCCGATGGTGATGGCTCGAGCAGACCGCTGCCGACCCAGGATCGGAGAAGCTCCTCGACGAACAGTGGGATTACCACCCGATCGCTCGGACGAGTCGGACGACGAGCTCCTCGGGGAGAGCATCGCCGACGAGCGCGCGAACGAGCTCGGCGGTCGACAGGCGGAGAGAGCGGCTCGAGCTCGAGAACCTCGCCGCTCGAGATCCACTCGGGGTCGGCCTCGAGAAGCGACGGGCGGGACGTGCAGACGACGAGGCGGCCGTTTCCCTCCGTCGCCGCTCTCAGGAACGCTCGGTAGTCGCTCCCGGACCAGTGGACGTCCTCGACGCAGCCAGAGCTCGGGGCGATCGTCGAGAGCTGCGATGCCCGTGGACCAGGCCGCGAAGCGGGCCGACCGACGCGCTTCCGGCGTCCCCGGTCGTCGGCGACGTTCTCGGAAACGCCGAGGAGTGCCGCGACCTCGGCCGCGACGACAGCCGCGCGTTCGCGACCGAGCGTCTCGGTCAACTTGTCGGCGGATCGCTTCGGGATCGCCGAGGCCCGCGTCCGGCGAGCGCGTGTTCGACGAGCTCGACAAGACGGGACGAAACGCTGAGAGGACGTCTGGTCGCACGCGCGCCCGCCGAACCGCGACTCCGCGTCCGTTCGCGACGCTCCGCGACTTCGTCGAGCAGTCGCGACTTGCCCGTTCCAGGGGGCGCGACGACCGTGAGACGCTGCGACTCGCCGGACCATGCATCGATCGAGCGCGCGCGTCACGCGAGAGAGCTCCGCCTCGCGACCGATCGTGGGCGCGGTGAGTTGACCCATCGCCCGTTCGCGCTCCGGCTCGGAGAGCAGCACGACCGCCCGAGACGCCCGGACCGGTTGCGCCTTGCCTTTCAGCTCGAGCTCGCCGGCGGCCTCGAGCTCGACGGCGTGCGCGACGGCGAGCGCGGTCTCGGGACCGAGCAGCACGCCGTTCAGGGGTGCGGCCGACTGCAGACGCGCCGCCGTGTTGACGACATCGCCGGTCACCATCGCCTCGCCCGCCGAAGGCGCAGGATGGACGACCGCCTCACCGGTGTTCACGCCCACCCGAACGTGGAGCGTGCCGTCTTCGAGCCCAACCCGGGTTGCGAGCTGCTCGATCGCGCCCACGACGGCCAAGCCGCAGCGCACGGCGCGCTCCGCGTCGTGCTCGCCGGAGGTCGGAACGCCGAACACGGCCACAGCAGCGTCACCGATGAACTTCTCCAACGTCCCTCCATGTCGACCGACCGCGTGACGCACGGACTCGAAGTACGCGTCCTGGACGATCGCCACGTCCTCCGCGTCGAGTCGTTCGGAGAGAGAGGTGAAGCCCGCGAGGTCGCAGAAGAGGACGGTGACGACCCTCCGCTCGAGCTCCCCGCGCAGCGGTTCTCCGGACACGTCGGACGATGTCACAGACCGAGCCGTTCGAGCAGCTTCGGGTCTCTACGCCACTTCGGACGCACCTTGACCACGAGCTCGAGAAAGACTGGAGTGACCGACGAGCGCCTCGACCTCGGGCCGCGCGCGCGTCCCGATCTCGCGCACCATGGCGCCCTTCTTGCCGACCAGGATCCCCTTCTGCGACTCCGTCTCCACGTAGACCAGCGCGCGCACGACCCGATCCCCGATCTCGTCGACCTCGACCATGATCGCGTGTGGAACTTCGTCCCGCGTCAAGCGGAGCGCCTTTTCGCGGATCACCTCGCCGACGCGCTCCTCGAGCGTGAGGTTCGTCCTCTGCTCGCCCGGAAAGTACGCCGGGCCTTCGGGGAGAAGGAAGACGAGATCGCCGCGGAGCTCGTCCACGCCGTCCTTGGTCACGGCGCTCACCGGATGCAACGCGTGAAAGTCGCCAAGCTGCGACGCCGCCTGCATCTGCGAGAGCACGTGGCCGCGCTTCAGCCGGTCGATCTTGTTCAGGGCGATCACGACGGGCTTCTCGAGCCCGAACACACGCCGGGCGACGAAGCGGTCGCCGGCTCCGATCCGTGCGCGGGCGTCGACGACCAGGAGCACGGCATCCACGTCGTCGAACGAGGCGTCGACCGTCTCCTGCATCTTCTCCGTCAACGCATCGAGAGGCCGCTGGAAGCCGGGGAGGTCGATGAGAGTCAGCTGGAAGTCCGGCCCGTTGGCCACCCCGAAGAGGCGGCGTCGGGTCGTGTTGGGCACGTCCGAGGTGATCGCGACCTTTTCGCCACAGAGGGCGTTGACGAGCGTCGACTTGCCGACGTTCGGCCGGCCCGCGACGGCCACGAGACCGGACTTCACGGGCGCCTCCATTCGGGGCACCCCATCCCACCACCCACTGCGATCGTAACGAGAAGATCCGCGCGTGTGGGATACCGCTTCGTGCCAAAAGCGTGCGGATCGCTCCCCAGGCTCACGGGAGGTCCGAGGCCTCGAAGGACTCCGGAAGCAGCTCGCTCGGGGTCAGCGTGACGACACGGCCGCCGTTTCGAAACACAACCCTCTCGACCCCCATCTCCAACAACCATTGCCGGCAACCGCCGCACGGTGAGGCGGTGATTGCAGCCGTGACGAAGTCGCCCGGCCGGTAACCCTCGGCGACAGCGCGTGCGAACGCCGTGCGCTCCGCGCAGACTCCGAGCGGATACGCGGCGTTCTCGACGTTGACGCCCTCGACCACCCGCCCGTCGCGCGCGAGAACCGCGCAGCCGACGTGGAACTGCGAGTACGGCGCGTATGCCCGCGCCGCAGCATCGTCGGCCAGCGAGAGGAGCTCGGCGTCTGTCGGGAGGGCGCTCATCCGAAGGCCTGGAAGAGAACGAGCGTCGTGAGCGCCCCGAGCGCGCCCCCGCTTGCTACCTCGGAGGCCGAGTGAACTCCGGTCTCGACACGTGTCTGCGCCACGAGCAACGCCATGATGAAGGCCAGCGAGGAGATCAGGAAGCGATGCGAAGAGTCGTCGAGGATCAGCGTCATCGCCATCCAACCCGCGAATGCGACCGCCGCGTGCCCCGATGGCAGACCACCTCGAAGCGGCGTGCCGCGGCCGGTATACGCCTTCACGGCGATCACGAGAATCACCGTGAGCGCGAGCGCGACGAGGGTCAGCTCGGCGGGAGCGTCGCTCAGTCCGTCGAGGAACCGGGAGCTGCGGTCGGCGACCTCGCCCGAGAAGACGAGATAGCCGACCGCGACCGCGTTCAGCGCTGCGATCAGCACCGCCCCAGCGGCGATGTCCTTCGCCAGCTTGGCCATCGGGTCGAAGGAGGTCGAGGCGACGTCCACCGCGGCCTCGATCGCCGTGTTCACGAGCTCGGCCACGAGCACGAACGTGATCGCCAGCAGGAGCACCATGAGCTCGAGCTTGGATACGCCGAATGCGACCGCGGCGACCAGGACTGCAGCGGCGATCGTGAAGTGGATCCAGAGGTTCCGCTGCGTGCGCAGCGCGTGGATGACACCCTCGACCGCGTGGTTGAAGCTCTGGAAGAGCGAGGGGCTGCGCTGCGCGTTCATCGAACGGCGTGCGCCCGCTCGCGCAGGTCCATCTCGTCGCCGTGATCGAATCCGAGCAGGTGCAACAGACCGTGGACCAGCGGCGCCCGCCACTCGGCGCCCACCTCCGCGGGGCAGAGGACGATGTCTCCGAGCGCGCGCGGCTCACCCTCCGGGAGGTCGTCGCGCCCGTCGAGCGGGAAGGAGAGCACGTCGGTTACCTCGTCGATCCCGAGATGCTCGCGCTTGAGCTGGCGCATCTCCTCTCGCCCTACGAACGCGATGCCGAGCTCGCCGTCCGCGATGCCTTCGGCGGCGAGCACCCGCCGGGCAAGATCCGCTGCCTCCGCCTCTGCGACTTCCGCCCCGCTTCGGTTCTGCGTCTCGACCGCGATCACGCCGAGCTTCACCGACTGCGCGCCGTGCCGGTCTCCTCGGCGTGGCGCTTGTAGGCCTCGACGATCCGCTGGACGAGCTTGTGTCGGACGACGTCCGCGTTGCCGAACTCGACGAAGCCGATGCCTTCGATGTCCGCGAGGATCTGGCGCACCTGGATCAGCCCGGAGGCCTGCTCGCGCGGGAGGTCGATCTGTGTGATGTCGCCGGTCACGACCATCTTCGACCCGAACCCGAGTCGGGTCAGAAACATCTGCATCTGCTCCGGCGAGGTGTTCTGCGCCTCGTCGAGCACGATGAAGGAGTCGTTGAGCGTGCGCCCGCGCATGAACGCCAGCGGAGCCACCTCGATCGTCCCGCGCTCCATGTACCCGGTGAGCCGCTCGGCCTCGATCATGTCGTACAGCGCGTCGTAGAGCGGCCGCAGGTACGGGTCCACCTTCGCGAGCATGTCGCCTGGCAGGAACCCGAGCCGTTCTCCCGCCTCGACCGCGGGTCGCGTGAGGATGATCCGCCCCACCGCGCCCTCGGAGAGCGCGGCGACAGCGAGCGCCATCGCGAGGTAGGTCTTCCCGGTCCCTGCCGGACCGACCGCGAACGTGACCGTCCGGCTGCGGATCTCGTCGACGTAGCGCTTCTGGTTGACGGTCTTGGGGGAGATCTTCTTGCCGCGGTGACGCCAGACGACGTCGTCGAAGACCTCGCGGACGTCCTCGGCCTGGTCGATCGCGGCGAGGACCGCGCCGACCGTGTCCGGCCCGATCTGGTGCCCGCCCTCGACGAGCTCCGTCAACTCGTCGACGACAGCGCGCGCCGCGCTCACGTGCTCCTCGTCGCCGCCGAGGGTGATCCGGTTGCCACGCAACGCGATCGTGCAGCCCAATCGTTCCCGGAGCGCGTCGAGCACGCCGTCCTCGACCCCGGCGAGCTCGGCCGCAACCTCGTTCGAGACGTCCAGCACCTGTTGCATCGAACGGAGTGTAGGGCGAGGGGGACTTTGCCTACGGGCGTCTCAGGCGAGCTTTTCCTTGACCAGCTGGCTCACCGTCGAGCCGTCGGCGCGGCCCGACACCTGGTGCATGACCCCGGCCATGACACGTCCGAGGTCACGAATGCTGGTCGCCCCGACCTCGGAGATCACGTCGTCGATGATCTCCTCGATCTCCTCTTCGGAGAGCGGCTCCGGCATGAACTCCTCGAGAACCTCGAGCTCGTACTCCTCGTCTTCGGCCTGCTCCTCCCGTCCTCCCGCACGAAACGCGTCCGCGGCCTCGACACGACGCTTGCGCTCACGCTGGAGCACCTGCAGCTCCTCGTCGTCCGAGAGCGCGCGTTCGAGCTCCTTCTCCGCATTTCGAAGCGCGTTCAGGATGAGGCTGAGCGCGTCTCGGCGATCCGCGTCGCGGGCGAGCCGAGCCGCCTTCAGCTCGTCTCTCGATCCGGGCGATGAGGCTCACTCCGTCACCTCGGCGAGCGCCGTTGCCACACGCCCGGAGTCGACCCGGCCACCGAGCACGTGCCAGTGGAGATGAAAGATGGTCTGCCCCGCGTCGGCGCCCACGTTTACCAGCACGCGGTAGTCGTTCAGACCGGCCGTCCTGGCGGTCTCCGCGACGAAACGAAGCATCCGACCGGCCTCTTCGTCGGGGAAGGCGTCGATGTCCCTGAACGTGTCGATGTGCCGCTCGGGCAGGACGAGCAGATGGGTGTCCGCCAACGGATTGATGTCCCGGATGGCCACGAATCCGTCCGCGCTCGCGACGTGGTCGCCGTCGGACACGAGGCGGCAGAAGAGGCAGTCCTCAGGCTGCGACGGCAACGATTCCCTCCTCGGACAGCGCTACCGCACGCGCCTGCACCATGAGACCGACGTCCACGTCCACCAGCCAGGGCGTGTAGTCGTCCGCGTAGCCGCGTCCGGGTCTGTCGACCAGCACTCGCTCCGTCGTCCCGAGCTTCGCCTCCCAGCGGCGCCGGCAGAGCTCGCGGGAGAGAGAGCGCAGCCGTGCGCTCCGCTCCTTCTTCACGTCGGCCGGCACGGTGTCCGCCTCGGCGGTGACGGTTCCCGGGCGAGGTGAATACGGGAAGACGTGCACCTTCGTGATCCCCGCCCGCGCGACGACGTGCAGCGTCCGTTCGAACGCCTGCTCGTCCTCGCCCGGAAAACCGACGATGACGTCCGAGCTCAGATTGAAGTCGGACAGCGGCTCGAGCTTGGCCAGAAACTGGGCTGCGCTGTAGCGTCGCCCCATCGCCCGCAGCACGCCGTCGTCCCCGGACTGCAGGGGAACGTGCAGATGGGCCGAGACGGTGGGAGTCTCGCGCAGCGCCTCGACCAGCTCTCCGGTCAGGTGGTTCACCTCGATCGACGACAGCCGGAGCCGCTCCACGCCGGGAATCGCTCCCACCTCGCACACCAGGCTGGCGAGCGTGTAGCCGGCCTCGCGGTCGCGAAAGCACCCGAGGTTGACGCCGGTCAGCACGACCTCCGGATGCCCTTGGGAGACGCGCTTGCGGACCTCCGCGAGAACCGCGTCAGCGCGGCGGCTGCGAGTGCCGCCGCGCACGAGCGGGATCACGCAGAACGCGCACGAGAACGAGCACCCGTCCTGGATCTTGACGAAGGCACGTGTCCGTTCGAGCCGGGCGGCGGCCTGCACGCAGCCGATTGCGCCGACATCTCGAGCCACGGCGTCCGGCAGCTCCTCGCTTCTCGCGGACACGACCGTGACGTCTTCTCCCGGCCGCGTGAAAGCGCCGTCCAGGTTCGCCGCACAGCCGGTGACGTACACGCGTCCGTGCGTTCGCGACGCGCGCGAGACGGCCTGGCGCGACTTCGACACCGCCTCGTGCGTGACGCAGCAGGTGTTGACCACGGCGACGTCGCCTCCGCGCTCGACCTCCGTGTGACCGTCCGCGAGCAGTCGCTCGCGCACCGCCTGCGCGTCGGCGAAGGAGACCTTGCAGCCCAGGAACCGCACGGAAAAGGTGGCCATCGGGCCACCTAGCTTAGAAGCGTTTGCCGGAGAAGGCGAGCAGGTCGGCGGCCCAGCCTTCGAGCTCGAGGCGCGTTTCCTGCTCCCAGCCCTGGACCCGTGGTTGCTCGTGGGCGAGATAGCCGGAGGTGACCGCCCGGAGAGCCGGGCGACGAGCGAGCAGCGCCTCGACCGTCC
The DNA here is from genome assembly GCA_963850485.1 of uncultured Actinomycetes bacterium. Taxonomy (GTDB): domain Bacteria; phylum Actinomycetota; class Thermoleophilia; order Gaiellales; family Gaiellaceae; genus GMQP-bins7. The sequence continues at coordinate 16,651 of CAWKLR010000023.1, forward strand.
GGAGCTCGATGTTGGCAACCAAGAGGCCTGCGTCGGGAAGTTCGTCGGCGAGCACGTCGGCTCGAGCGACCTGGACGCGCGCGCTGTTTCGTCGGACCGTGAGGCTCGCGGCCTCGATCGCGTCCGGGTCGAGATCCAGCGCGAACACAGGCTCGAAGCCGAGCTTCGCCGCGGCGACGGCGATTACCCCCGACCCCGTCCCGGCGTCGAGCACGCTGCCGCGGTCGAGCCGGGAAAGGAGCTCGATGCATGCCCGCGTCGTCGGATGCGCGCCCGTCCCGAACGCGCGTCCCGGATCGACGACAACCGCCGTCTCTCCAGGCGGCGCCGTCTCCCAGGGCGGCCCGATCCACAGGCCGCCGACGCGCACCGGGCGGTGGAACGCGCGCCAGCGCTCCTCCCAGCCGGGAAGCACGACCTCCGTCGAGACCTGCTCGCCGAACGCCGCACGGATGCGCGCCGCTCCAGCCTCGTCGGTGTAGACGCCGAGCTCGGTCAGGTCCCCGGCCGTGCGCTCTTCGAAGCCGCTCGGCGCGAGCTCCAGGAGACGGCTGCCGGCGAGCTCGGCCCGCGCGGCGGGTACGCGGAACGAGACCCGAAGCAATGCAGCGGTCAGCGGAGCGCGCTCTTCAACCGTCCGAAGAAGCCCTCGTCCTCGTCGTCCGGCTCATACGTCTCGGGTCCCGCCTGCTGCCCGAAGTCCTCGAGGAGCCGGCGCTGCTCGTCGGTGAGGTTCGTCGGGAGGGCGACGTCGAGCCTGACATGGAGATCCCCCCGGCGAGAGCTGCGCAGCGTGGGCATTCCCTGACCCGGGAGGACGCGCACGACGCCAGGCTGGGTGCCGGGAGCGACCTCGAGCCCGACCTCCCCGCCGAGTGCGTCGACCCTGGCTGTCGCGCCGAGCGCCGCGTCGGTCATCGTCAGCCGGATCGCCGTGTGCAGATCGTCCCCGTCCCGCACGAAGCGCGGATCCGGGCGAACGCGCACCACGACGAACGCGTTGCCGGTGTCCCCGCTCTGAAAACCGGCATGCCCCTCGCCCCGGACGCGGATCCGCTGGCCGTCGTGGATCCCTGCGGGCACCTCGACCTCGAGGGTGCGTTGAACGACGCTGCGACCCTCCCCGTCACAGTCGCTGCACGGGGTGTCGAGCACTCGACCGAGGCCACGGCATTCCGGGCACGTCTGCTGGTGGACGAACTGCCCGAACACGTTCTGCGAGACCCGGCGCACGAGCCCGACGCCGCCGCACGTGGAGCATTCGTGCGCACCGGTTCCCGGCTCGGACCCGGACGCCGCGCACCGCTCGCAGGCGACCGCGACCTCGATGGGCACCCCGGTGGTGAGGCCCGTGAACGCTTCCTCCAGGTCGATCTCGACGACGACCTGGAGGTCGGGGCCGCGGGCGGACCGATGGGTGCGCGACGCAGCTCCTCCGAAGAGGTCCTCGCCGAAGAACGCCGCGAAGACGTCGGAGAGGTCGCCGAAGTGCGAGAAGCTGGGCTCGAAGCCTCCCCGCCGAAGACCGGCATGACCGAGACGGTCGTACAACGCACGGCGTTCCGGATCGGTCAATACCTCGTACGCCTCGGCCACTTCGCGGAAGCGCTGCTCGGCGTCGGGCGAAGGCGACACGTCCGGGTGGAGCTCGCGGGCGAGTGTCCGAAACGCCTTCTTGATCTGGATCTCGGACGCTCCACGCTTGACGCCGAGAACCTCGTAGTAGTCGCGCTCCGTCGTCGACACGGCCGGTTTACGCCTCCTCGTACACGTCTTCGACGAACCGGCTCAGCTCGTAGGCGGCAGCGCGGACCGTGCGGATCGCCTTGTCGTAGTCCATGCGGAGGGGCCCGATCAGGCCGACCGCGCCGAGCGCGGTCGACCGGATCCCGTACGTCGCGCCGACGAGCGACACGTCGTGGAGCTGGCCATCCGGCGAGCTCGGGACCGACGTGCACGACAGCTCGTCGCGGCTCGAGCGCCTCGCTCACGAGCTCGAGCACCGCGGCACGTCGCTCGAGCAGCTCGAGCAGCCGCATCGAGGCCTCGAGCTCCTCGGCGCGCGCCTCTTCGAGCAGGCCGGCGGCGCCGCCGACGAAGACCTGCGGACGTTCTTCCGACCCGACCTCGAGCAGGCCCTGTCCGATGAGTCGGAGAAACGCACGCTCACGGGGTGCGAGCTCCGGCGCGTCGAGCCGGCGGCGCACCGAGCTCGAGCCGAGGCGCTCGCCCACGAGCCGCTCGTTCAGATACTCGGAGGCCCAGGTCAGGAGGCCGCGATCGGCCGGCTCCTCGAGCCGGAAGACCCGCTTCGTCACGCCTCCTGTCGAGGTGATGACGACCACCATGACGCTCGTCGGTTGGAGTGCCAGCACCTCGATGTGACGAATGGACGCCGTCTCGAGGGAAGGGGCGGAGACGAGCGCGAGAAGCCTGGTTGCGCGAGAGAGCATCTCGGTCGTCGTTCGCAGCGCGTCCTCGATCTCGTCTCGCATCCCGCGGAGATCGACACCGAGCCCGTCCGGACGCCCTTCCAGCGTCTGGATCAGCTCCTCGGCATAGAGGCGGTACCCGCTCTCGGTGGGGATTCGGCCGGCCGACGTATGCGGATGGGTCAAGAGACCGATCGCTTCGAGCTCGGCGAGCTCGCTGCGTACGGTCGAGGACGACACCTCGAGCCCCGACTGCTCGACGAGCGCGCGCGACCCGACGGGCTGTCCGGTCGCGACGTACTCCTCGACCACACGTCGGAGAATCTCGCGTTTGCGGGCGGAAAGCACCATTCCTTCCGATGGTAGCGGCCGGTCCTTCCGGGCACCGGTTCGGACGCGAGACCTATGAAAACGAGGCCGGGCGTCGCATAATGCGCGTGGGGAAGGACTGAGGGGAAGGGGGAACGTGCGGCGAATCTGGGGAGATCGCGGCACCCGTTTTTCCGGGGGATCGACTGCGGCCCGAGGCGAGAGTCAGAGCGAGCGAGGTGCATACGTCGTGCTCTTCGCCTTGGTGCTCCCGCTCATCCTCATGCTGAGCGTCATCGTCGTCGACGTCGGTAACTGGTACGTTCACAAGAGACACCTGCAGACGCTCGTCGACGCCGGCGCCTTCGCGGCCGGCACCGAAGTTCTCGGGCTGCTCGTACCAGTACGGAAATCCCCCGGCCGCGAACGTTGCAATCCGCGACACGGCGCTCGCAATATGCGGGTGACCCGAACGCGCGACCCGGCGACGAAGAACCTCCAGGTGCAGGAGCCGGCGGCGTGCACGTCGCTCCTCAACACGCAGCGCGTACTGGGCAGACCCGGCGACCACGATGCACGCGTGAGCGCGGCGCTCGACAACACCTGGGACATCGACGGGAGCTCCGCCGCCGGGCGGCCCGAGCGATCCGTGCGAGACGAGAGATCGCTCGACGTCAAGGCGACCGACGCGCCGTGCCGCTTCTCTGGTCCATGCTCGTTCACGCCTGACGCCAAGACGCATGCCCGAGTCGAGATCCGGCAGGTGTCAGGGCACTGAACGGGCATCCTGCCCTTCGCGGTGCCCGAGGTCGAGCCTGGAGCGGTTGCGGTGATCTTCGTCGACGAGGACAAGCCTGCCGGTGCGGAGGTCATCGCGGCGACCGAGATCTCGCACAACTCCCGATCCTCGCCGGCAGCACGACTCGACAGGTTCAACGTGCTACGACGGAATCGTCGTGGGTGGATCGAAATCACGAACCGGGACAACATCAGCGTCGTCGTGCTCGTCTCGAGAGACCGACATTCCCGACCCGGACCTCTCCGGGCACCTCGCTCGCGACGATCTGCGCGCAGGACCGGGCGTGTCGCTGCTACGCGGGCTGCGGCAAGCAGGACGGCCTCGCGCTCATTCACGGCTACGAGAGCGGATCGGCGACGTTGCCGGCCTGCATCGCGTGGACGTCACCGGGTGCGACGATGCGATCAACCTCTCGGCGCCGTACTTCTCGCGAGACCGGAGACTGCGCGCATCAGCGTGAGCGCCGAGATCGACTTCGGCGGCGCTCCGGAGCCCCAAGTGCGCCTGTACTCGAACGCGACCTGCAGCGGCGGTCACACGAACATGTCGCAACACGGGTGGCGACTCTGGACCGCGGCGACGACGCTTCCGGACACCGAGCACGGTTCGACGGGGCCGCGTCCAGGTTCTCGATCGCGTGGCGAAGGTCGGCGGGCGGCTCGTTCACGTGCTTCCCGGGCGGCACGGTGGCTCGACCGTACGTCGCGAACGGCAAGTCGGGACCAGTCGAGTACCTCTCGCTGCAGGCCTACGACAACGACGGCAGCCTCCTGCCGAACGGCTACTCGATCCCGAAAGAAGCCGTCATGCAGCCGTTCGCGTTCATGGTCACCGTCGGCCTGCGCCCACCGCTCCAGCAGTCGACGCTCGCACGACGAGCCAGTCCTCATCCGCTTCGCGACCGAGGACGATCCGAGCCTGACCCAGTCGATCGACTGCGACGTCGACAGCTACACGTATCCGGCGCCATACGACGCGATGCCGAAGGACCCGCCGAGATCGCCCACGGCTGCGTGACGCCGTACGCCGAGAACGAGACGCTCGACTGCTCCGACTACTCGTTCGGCGACCTGCCTCCGCGATCCCGCCTCCGCGCTGGAGACGCGCCCGACTGCGCGCCAGTCGAAGAACGGCAAGGTCGTCGTCAGCTGCGGCAGGGCATCTCCGCTCGCTTCGAGGATCCGTGCACGCCGAACAACTGGCCCGACCCGCCGATCACGCCGGAGAAGATCGACGCGCTCGTCGAGAACTTCGACACCGACCCCCGCTTCGTCACGCTCATCGTCACCGAGTTCGGGGCGTTCACGCGGCACGGGCAGCACGATCGTCCCGGTCAAGTACTTCGCCGGCTTCTACGTCACCGGCTGGGACTAGACGGCAACAACCCGCGCGTGCCCCGACAACGAGCCGCATCCGCTGGTACTCGCCCGGATACCGACAACGAGCCGCATCTCGACGACGGCGACCTCTGGGGCTACTTCGTCAACGTCGGTGGTTTCTCGGCGTCGGGCAAGCGCGAGCGACGAGCTCTGCGACTTCGACGAGCTCCGAACCTGCATCGCGGTGCTCGTCGAGTGACGACTACTCGGCGATCTGCCTCAGTGGCTGCGGCTCGAGCCTCGCGAGCTCGACAGTCACGCCGCCGCCGAGGAAGCGACCGCGGCGCGTGAGGCGCAGCGTGTCGCCCGCGCCGTTCGGGGCGAGCTCGACGAGCCCACCTGCCGTGAGCCGGGCGAGCGCCTCCGTGTCGAGCGACTCCGCGACCTCCGCAACGCGCAGCGGCTCGTCGAGCCGTAGCCCCAGCATGAGACGCTCGGCTGACCGGCGTCTGCTCGTCGAGGATCTCCACCTCCCGCCGCGGCGCTCGCCCGCCGAGAGCGCGCTCACGTACGCGCCGAGCCCAGGCAGGTTGCGGCGTGCGAGTCCCCGCGACCGTCGACACCGCGCCGATGCCGACGCCGAGGTAGTCGCTCCCCCGCCAGTAGGCGAGGTTGTGACGAGCGCGGAGATCCCGCCCACTCGCGCGGTCAGGCTCGACGCAGAAGTTGGCGGTCTCGTACCACCGATATCCCGACCCGGTCAGCGTGTCGACGACGGCCTCGAAGTAGCCCTCCATGGCCTCGGCCTGCCGCTCGAGCTCGCCGCCATATGCATGTGTGAACCTCGTCCCCGGCTTCGCCTCGAGCTCGTAGCACGAGAGATGCTCGGGCTCGAGCGCTCAGCGCATCGGCGAGATCGCTCTCGAGATCGGCGGCGCTCTGGCCGGGAATCCCGTACAGCAGATCGAGCGAGATGTTGTCGAATCCGGCATCACGGAGAAGATACACCGCTCGCCGGACGTCGTCGGGCTGGGCCCTTCGCTCGAGGACCTCGAGCAGATGGGGCTGGAAGCTCTGCGCGCCGAGCGAGACCCGGCTCACCCGGCCGTCCACGAGGAGTGAAGCGAGCTCGGGCGTCACGGTCTCGGGATTCGCCTCCACGGTGAGCTCGTCCGCGTCGGGAAGCGCGGCGAGCAGCCGAGCGAGCTCCTCCCGGTCCGTGAACGTCGGCGTCCCGCCTCCGAGAAACACCGTTTCGAGACGATCCGCGAGCACGTCGCCCTCGAGCACGAGCTCGGCAAGGAGCGCGTCAACGTAGGCGCGGTGCTGCGGGCGACGCCCGACCACCGTCACGAAATCGCAGTAGCCACAACGGTGCGCGCAGAAGGGCAGATGCACGTACAGGTGTCGAACCGCGCTCATCGCTTGCGCTCCGAGTCGAGGTTGAGGACCGCGAGGAAGGCCTCCTGAGGGACCTCCACCCCACCGACCTGCTTCATCCGCTTCTTGCCCTTCTTCTGCTTCTCGAGGAGCTTCCGCTTGCGCGAGATGTCCCCGCCGTAGCACTTGGCGAGCACGTCCTTCCGGCGCGCCTTGATCGTCTCTCGCGCGATGACGCGCGAGCCTATTGCCGCTTGCACCGGGACGTCGAACATCTGCCTCGGGATCTCCTTTCGCAGCCGCTCGACGAGCTGGCGCCCGCGCTCGTAGGCGGCGTCGCGGTGGACGATCAGCGACAGCGCGTCGACCTGCTCGCCTCCCACGAGGATGTCGACACGGGTGAGATCTCCGGGTTGGAAGCCGGCGAGGTCGTAGTCGAAGCTCGCGTAACCCCGCGTTCTCGACTTCAGCTGGTCGTAGAAGTCGAGCACGATCTCGCCCAGGGGAAGTGCGTAGGAGAGGAGCACCCGCTCCTCGCTCAGGTACTCGAGGTGGTCGAAGGTCCCACGACGCTCGTTCGCGAGCTCCATGACCGGGCCGACATAGTCCTTCGGGACGATCACCGAAGCCTTGACGTACGGCTCCTCGACGAGATCGAGCTCGACGGGCATCTCCGCGGGGTTGTGTACTTCGACGACATCGCCGTCGCGCTTCGTCGCCCGGTAGGCGACCGTCGGCGCCGTGATCAGCAGGTCGAGGTCGAACTCGCGCTCGAGCCGCTCACGCACGATCTCCATGTGCAACAGGCCGAGGAATCCGCAGCGGAAGCCGAAGCCGAGCGCCTGCGACGTCTCCGGCTCGTAGGAGAGCGACCCGTCGTTGAGCTTGAGCCGCTCGAGAGCATCCCTCAGCTCCGGGTACTCGTCGGAGTCCGTCGGAAAGATCCCGGCGAACACCATCGGCTTCACGTCCTTGTAGCCCGGCAGCGGCTCGACGGCAGGTCGGCGACGCGACGTGAGCGTGTCCCCCACCCGCAGTCGCGACACGTCCTTGAGGCCGGTCACGACGTAGCCCACCTCGCCCGCGCCGAGGGACGCGACCGGCTCCCGAACCGGCGACATGACTCCGAGCTCCTCGGCCTCGAACGAGGTTCCCTGGACCATCGCGCGCAGCGGCTCGCGCGTCTCGAAGCGGCCGTCGACGACGCGGACGAAGGCGACCACTCCGCGGTACTGGTCGTAGGAGGAGTCGAACACGAGCGCGCGGGCGGGCGCCTCGGGATCTCCGGAAGGCGGCGGAATCCTCTCGACGATCGCGTCGAGGACCCCGTCCACACCCGCGCCCGTCTTCGCGGAGATGCGAAGTACGCGCTCGGGCGACTCCCCGACCAGCTGCGCGAGCTCGGCCGCCGCCGCGTCGGGATCCGCCTGCGGGAGGTCGATCTTGTTCGCGACCGGGACGATCTCGAGGTCGTTGTCGAGCGCGAGGTAGGCGTTGGCCAGCGTCTGCGCCTCTATGCCCTGCGACGCATCGACGAGGAGCAGCGCCCCCTCGCAGGCCTGGAGGGAACGAGAGACCTCGTAGCTGAAATCGACGTGGCCGGGAGTGTCGATCAGGTTCAGGAAGTGGTCGCGCCAGCGAACGCGGACCGCCTGGGCCTTGATCGTGATCCCGCGCTCGCGCTCGAGGTCCATGGAGTCGAGAAGCTGCTCGCGCATCTCGCGCTCGGAGACGGCGCCGGTCAGCTCGAGGATGCGATCGGCGAACGTCGACTTGCCATGGTCGATGTGCGCGATGATCGCGAAGTTGCGGATCCGATCCAGCTCCATAGGCGCTCAGCGCTGCTCGGTGGGATCGACGCGCCGGGCCCGCAACAGTAGCAGCGCCTTCAGCTCCCGAATTCCGAGCAGCCGCGCGACTCCTGCGTAGACCAGCCCGGCGACGACAAGCGCGGCGCCGAGCGAGACGACCTGCGCGAGAGTGGAGCGCCCGAGCCACTCGTCGAGGCCGTACCAGACGCCGAAGGCGCTCGCGGCTCCGACCGCGGCGGCGAAGGCGATGCGCGCGACGGCCGCCAGCGTTCGACCCACGTGCTCGAGACCCACGCGACGCCGCATCACCACGAGCAGGGTCGCGGCACCGAGGATGTTCACGGTTGCCGTCGCGAGCGGGATTCCCCAGATTCCGAGGCGGTAGAAGACGGCATCGAGCGCGGCGTTGAGACCCACGGTGCCGAGCGCGATCGACGTCGGGATCCAGTTCGACTGAATCGCATAGAAGCTGCGGTTGAGCAGCAGCATCCAGCCGTTGAAGACCAGCCCGATGGAGAACGCCTGCAGGCAGTCGGCGACAATCGAGGTGTCGCTCGCCGTGAATTCCCCCCGCTCGTAGACGAGCCGCACGATCGGGTCGGCAAGCACGATCGAGACGAGGCAGGCCGGAACGAGCAAGAAGGCGATCTGCCGAAGGCCGCCGTCCAGCGCGCGGCGGAGCCCGGCCTCCTCACCACGCGCTGAGAGCCGCGCAAGTGTCGGGAACAGGACCGTCACGACGGCCACGCCGAAGAGGCCCTGCGGGAGCATGTACAGCCGGAACGCCTTGTCGATCGCGGTCGGCGCGAGCTCGGGATCGAGCAGCCTCGACGCGAAGAGCATGTCCACGAAGAAGCTCACGTTGATCAGCCCGATCGTGAGCGTCACCGGGAGCATGAGCTTGAGCACGCGGCTGACCGCCGGGTCGCGCCAGTCGACGACCATCGTCAGCGAGCCGTCCAGGCGCCGCAGCCACGGCACCGGCAAGAGGAGCATGACCAGCGTGCCGAGAACCACGACCCCCGCATAGAGGTACAGCTCGGCGTTCTCCTCCTCGACCCGCGGGATGCCGAGAAAGAGCCCGAGGATGATCACGAGGTTCCATGCGACCGGAGCCAGGGCCGGCAGCGCGAAGTGGTGATACGTGTTCAGGATCCCGACGACGATCCCCGAGAGGCCGAGGAGCACCACCGTGGGAAAGAGCACCCGCGAGAGGCCGACCGCAAGATCGAAGTCGCCTCCTGGATCGCCGAAGGGCCGCATCAGGAGCGGCGCAAGGAGGATGAAGAGCGCTGTCACCGCCCCGAGGCCGAGGAGCGTCAACCACAGGAGCGTCGAGGCGACACGCCATGCGCGCTGCTTCTCGCCTCGCTCGAGGAGCTCGCTGAAGACCGGGACGAACGCACCCGAGAGCGCAGCGTCGGCGACGAGCGCACGGACGAGGTTCGGTATCTGGATCGCGATCGTGAACGCGTTGATCTTCCCCGCGACCCCGAAGTAGTACGCGCTGACCATCTCGCGCACCAGGCCGAGCGCTCTGGAGACTGCGGTCGCCAGCGAGAAGACGGCCGCCGAGCGGGCGATGCGCCGGTCGTGGCCAGACTCCTCGGGCAGGGCGGAAGCGGGCTTATCTGGTGGTTGTTCCATGGGCTCGGCAGGCCGATTCTCCCAGAGAGGCTTGACGTGAAATTGACGCGCAGCCGGGGGCGGTCACGATCAAGCCGGGCGACGCACTCACTCGCCATGCAGGCTGGTGGGCCTGGATGGCGAGGGAGGGTGGCGATCCGGCGCAGTGTCGTGGCCGTCATCCGGCCCGCCGTGAATTTCACGTCAAGCCTCTCCGCTCCTGCTACCATCGCCGCGCCCGCAACCGCGGGCGTTTCCTCGCTCGAAACCTCGAGATCCTTTGGCGAATATCAAACAGCAGAAGAAGCGTGTTCGGATCCAGGCGCGGCAGCGGCTGGAGAACCTGCGCTACCGCTCGACGATCAAGACGCTGACCAAGCGCCTCGAGACCGCGGCCGGCGAGGGCGACGCAGAGCGGATCGCCACCGAGCACCGGGAGCTCGTCCGCACGATCGACCGCGCGGCGACCCGCGGCGCACTGCATCGGAACACCGCAGCCCGCAAGAAGTCGCAGGCGGCGAAGCTCGCCGCCAACCCTTCGTCCTAGAGCGACCGCCCGGGTTGGCGGGGGCGAGGCATGCCTCCTACCTGACTGTGATCGCTGGCTCAGCGACGCGTCAGATCGACGAGCGCCCGCTGAACCTCGAGATCCGGCGCGAGCTTGCTCTTGCCCTTGAGAGCGCCGTCGAGCTCGGCAAAGCGAACGGTCGCGTCGTGCAGCTCCTCCGCTGAGAACGTCTCCGCCTGGCCGTAGAGCTTCTGCACGTAGTACGGATTCATCTTGAGCTTCCCCGCGGCTTCCTTGGAGCGGACGCCTTCGCCCGCGAGTCGCTTGACCGACCGCAGGCGGCTCAGGTGCGTTCCGAGCGCGCCGGCGAGTCGAGCTGCCGTGTCGCGGCGGGGCTTCGACTCGCGCTCGAGGATGGTCTCGCTCGCTTCCAGCGTACGAGCAGCGTCGCGACCGGCCCACGCGTCGGTCAGCGCAAAGATCGGAACCTCGGCCGACGCCGCGCAGAGGAGCTCGACCTCACGCTCGCCGATCGGCTCTCCCGCGGCCCAGGTGGAGAGCTTGTCGATCTCCCCTGCGAGCGCGTGGAGGTCTTCCCCGCCGGTGAGCTGGAGAAGCAGCGCACAGGCCTCCGGCTCGGCTTGCACATCGCGCTTTGCGAACTGCTCGGCGATCCAGCCCTGAATCGCCTTCCTCGCCACGGCGAACTCGAGCACCGACCCCGCCTTCGCGCAGTGCTTCCAGAGCGCTGTCGTCTTTCCGACCGCCTCGCCGACGAGCGCGAGCACGGTTGCCGGAGCAGGGCTCGCGAGGTAGGTCGACAGGACATCGATGTCCGCGGCCTTCCAGCCACCTTTTAGGCGGCCGTCGGAATCACGTCGACCGTCGACGCCTTCCACGACGACGAGTCGCGCATCGCCGAACAGGCTTCCGGCATTGCACAGGGAGACCGCGGCCTCGCCCGACGTGTCGAGCGCGTTGACGAGCTCCGTCGCCTCCGGCACGAAGTGCGCGCGGAGGCGGGCGAGTGCCGTGTCGATCTTGGGACGGTCGCTGCCGGTAAGGAGGTAGACAGGCTTGTCGGGGGCTTCGGCCACGGCCCTCGGCACTCTAGCCACCGTCCGTTCGGACTCGGATCGAGCGGCCGTCCGACTCGACGATCACGCGGCGGTGGGTGTCCGTGCGATAGAGAGCGAGCCCGGGAACCGTGGCAAGGGCTGCGAGAGTCTCGGGGCGGGGATGCCCGTAGTCGTTGTTCCGCCCGGCGGAGATCACCGCGATCTGCGGTCTCAGGACACGCAGCTGCTCGTCGAGACCCGGATCGACGGAGCCGTGGTGGGCGACCTTGAGCACCTCGAAGGCTCCCAGACGTAGGCGTGCGGTCACGTCCGACTCCGCGTCTGCCGGAAGGAATACATCGGTGTCTCCGTACGAGGCGGAGAGCACGGTGGCGTTGAGGTTCGGGTCCTCGGTCGGCAAACCGGGATCGGGCGGCCAGAGCACGCGGAGGACGAGTCCACCAGCCCTGAACTCAGACCCCGTCCGAACGGTCCGGATCGGAACGCCTCGACCCCGCGCCACGGCGATCGCCTCCTCGCGCTCCGGCCCGGTGGCCGCGAGAGCCGGATCGAGGACCGCTGCGACCCGCAGCCGACGAATGACGTCAGCGGCCCCGCCCACATGATCACGCTGGGGATGCGTGAGGACGACTGCCGAGAGGGACGTGATCCCCATTCGTCCGAGTTGGCCTGCGACGTTCGCTTCGGGCGGGCCCTGATCGACGAGGACCCGCGCGCTCGGCGTCTCCAGCAGGATCGCGTCACCCTGCCCCACGTCCAGGAACGTCACTCTGAGTCCGGTGGGCGCGTGCCAGACGGGTGGTGATCGCAGCGTCCACGCTCCTGCTGCAGCAACGACCACGAGACCGGCGGCCAAGGCGGCGACCGATCCGCTGCGGGAGATTCGCGGTCGCTTCTCGCGCATCCCGAGCCAGGCAAGTCCGGTGACGACTGCAACGACAAGCGCCGTGCGGGCATCGATCTGCGCGCCGGGCAAGGAGCCGAAGACCCGCGCCACGAGCTCGAGCCATGCTGCGGCCCAGCCGGCCAGCCAGGCGAGCGCGGTGGCCGCCGCCGGCGAGACCGGGTCGACCGCCGCAGCAAGGAGCCCGAGACCGAGCACCGCGGGTGCCGCCGGAAAAGCGACCGCGTTCGCAGGAACCGTGTAGATCGGAGCTTCGCCGAAGTGAAAGAGGACGATCGGCGCTGTGACAACACCGCAGACGACGGCCACGCCGAGCACATCGCCGACGCGCGAGGGCAGCGGGTAGCCGTCCAGGCGGGCGCGCAGACGAGGGACGCCGACGAAGATTCCGGCGACGGCCGCGAACGAGAGCTGGAACCCCGGATCGAGCAACGACGTCGGAGCCCACGCGAGCAGCACGAGCGCTCCGAGCGCGAGGAAGTGCCAGCGGTCGCGCGGCCTGGCGGCGATCCACGCCAGCGACGCCAGCGCGCCCGCGACGCCGGCGCGGATGACGGACGGCTGCCAGCCGACCGCGAGAACGTAGGCGGCGATCGCGCCCAGCGTGGCGAGCTCCCGGACGAGCCTCGACAGTCGGAGTAGCCAGCCGAGCCCGTAGACGCCGAAGGCGAGAAAGGCGACGTTCTGGCCGGAGACGGCGAGAAGATGGGCGAGCCCGGAAGCCCGGAAGTCCTCCCGCACGGAGACGGGTAACCCCTCGTCCTCGCCGAGGACGACGCCGAGCACGAGCGCGCGTTGAGTTCCGGTCGAGCCTCGGCCGACCGCACGCTCGACGCCGTCGCGCATGCGATCGCCTGCTCCGGCGATACCGCCCCGGTTACCGATCCATCGCCAACTGCCCCCGCGCAGCACCACGTGGATGCCCTGCCGCGCGAGCCAGGCGCGCTCGTCGAAGCCACCGCTGTCGGCGGGCCGGGGTTCGGCCACGCGAACGACTGTCTCGAGGATCGCGCCGCGCGGCGGTGAGCGACCAACGGGCAGCACGAGGAGCACCCGCTCCCGCAGCGGTTTGCCGCGAAACTCGCGCGTCTCGGCAGGCACCCGGACCGCCCACGGCGTCCGCCGCGCCGGCCCGGTGACGACGACCCGGGCTGACCCCGACTCGCCGACCTCCGCGAGGAGCGCGCTCTGACTCATCGCCTCGAGGCGCATCGCTCCCCAGACGAGCCCCGCCAGGGCGAGCAAGCCGCCGAGCGCTGCCACGCGCGCGATCCCGCCGCAGCAGGCCAGCGCCACCAGCAAGACGAGCCCGAACGCCACCACAACCGAGCTGCTGAGCGCGATCCAGTTGGAAGCCGCCAGGCCGGCGCACGCCGAGCCCGCGAGCAGCGCCGGCCAGTGGAGCTCGACGACTCGCCTCACGGGGTCACGAGGTCGCGCAGTTGCTCGACGCGCGTCGGTCCGATCCCAGGAACGGCGTCGAGATCGTCAACCGATCTGAACGGTCCGTGCTCGGCCCGATAGTCGAGGATCCTCTGCGCGGTTACCGGCCCCACCCCGGGGAGCTCGTCGAGCTCTTCGGCCGTTGCGGTCGCCAAGCTCGGCTTCGATCCGATCCCGGCCGTCACCGCGTCGAGATCGGTGTCGGACTCCGGCATGCCACCAACCGTCGTGGCTCGCCTCGGCACGAGCACCTGCGTCCCGTCCACCAGCGGAGCCGCGAGATTGAGCCCGGCGAGCTCGGCGCGCTGCGACGCTCCACCCGCCCGCGCGACTGCGTCCGCTACGCGCGCGCCCTCTCGGAGTCGATACAGCCCAGGGCGACGAACCGCGCCCACCACGTGCACCACGAGCACGACTCGCCCCGAGTGGGATGCGATCGCGTCGGGAGTGGACGTAGGCTCGAGAGGGGCGACGATCTCGGGCGCGCTCGAGGTGCCCGTACGCGCCAGGCGCGGGCCGACGAGGACGAGTAACGCGAGGAGCGCGCTTACGAGGACGAGCGCGGTCGACCGCGAGACCGAGACGGAAGGCACGCAGCCATCGTCGCCGGTCTCAGGTCACGGGTGGGACACGTCTTCGTCGAAGATGTGTGCCAAACGCGGGCTGGCTGCACCACTGGGCGCAACCCGCTCAGAGCACGAAATTGACGAGCCTTCCGGGCACCACGACCGTGCGCGCGGCCTGGCCGCCGTTCAGGTACTGCTGCACGCGTTCGGATCCACGGGCGAGCGCGACGAGCTCGTCCTCGCCGAGACCGGGCGCAACGTGGAGCCGGTCGCGGATCTTCCCGTTCACCTGGACGACGACCTCGACCGTGTCGACCACGAGCAGTGCGGGATCGGCCACGGGCCAGGGCGCCTCCCACAGCCGCTCACCCCCGAGCAGCCCCCACAGCTCCTCCGCGACGTGCGGTGCGTAGGGCTGGATGAGCGATACCGCGGTCTCGGCAGCGAAGCGGGAATCGCGGCCGTCACGGTCACGGGAGAGCTCGTTCACGAGCTCCATGACCGCGGCGATGCCGGTGTTGAAGGCGAAGCGCCGCCCGATGTCGTCCGTGACCTTGGCGATCGTCGCGTGGGCCTTGCGCGCGAGTGAGCCACCCTCCGGATCGCCCGTCGGCGCGCGCTCCGCCACCTCCGAGACGACGCTCCAGAGCCTGCGGACGAACCGAGTCATGCCTTCGACGCTCGCCTCGGTCCACTCCATGTCCTCGTTCGCCGGCCCGAGGAACATGATGTTCAGGCGGCACGCGTCAGCGCCGTAGCGCTCGACGAACGCGTCCGGACCGACGATGTTCCCGGCCCGCTTGGACATCTTGGTCTTGCCGAGCGTGACCCAGCCGTTCGAATAGAAGCGCGCGAACGGCTCCCGGAAGCCGACCATTCCCATGTCGTTCAGGACCTTGACCCAGAAGCGGGCGTAGATCATGTGCATCGTCGCGTGGTCGACGCCGCCGATGTAGAGGTCGACGGGGTTCCAGTAGTCGACCGCAGCTCGATCGAACGGCGCCGCGTCGTTGTGCGCGTCGCAGTAGCGCAGGAAATACCACGCCGAGTCGACGAACGTGTCCATCGTCTCGGTCTCCCGCGTCGCAGCAGCACCGCACGACGGGCACGGCACGTTCACCCAGTCCTCGGCGTACGCGAGCGGCGGAACGCCTTTCGGCTTGTAGTCCTCGATCTCCGGCAGGATCACGGGCAGCTCGCTCTCCGGAACCGGGACGATCCCGCACGCGTCGCAGTACACAATGGGAATCGGGCAGCCCCAGTAGCGCTGCCGCGAGAAGCCCCAGTCGCGCAGGCGATAGTTGATCGTGAACCGACCGCGGCGCTCGGCCACGAGCTTCTCGACGATCGCCCGGCCACCCTCACGCGCGGGCCGGCCGTCGAACTCCGCAGAGTTGACGAGCACCTCGCCCTCCGCGTGCTCGACGTACGCGAGGCTCTCGTCGACCTCGCCGTCCGGCGGCCGGACAACCTGCCGGATCGGGAGCTCGAACGCGGTCGCGAAGTCGAAGTCGCGCTGGTCGTGCGCCGGGACGGCCATGATCGCCCCGGTGCCGTAGTCGGTCAGGACGTAGTCGGCCACGTAGACCGGCAGCCGCTCGCCGTTCACCGGGTTGACCGCGTGCAGCCCGGTGAGGACGCCCGTCTTCTCGGTCGCCTGTGCCCGCTCGTGGGTCTTCTTCGCCCCGGCCCGGCGCGACGTAGTCGCGAACATCCTCGGACTCGATTCGCGCGACGAGCTCGTGCTCGGGCGCGAGGACGAAGAAGGTCGCGCCGTACAGCGTGTCCGGGCGAGTCGTGAAGACGGATATGTCCTCGTCGAGCTCGTCGATGCGGAAGAGGATCTCCGCGCCCTCCGAGCGGCCGATCCAGTTGCGCTGGCGCGCCTTGATCGACTCGGGCCAGTCGACGGTCTCGAGGTCGTCGAGCAGCGCCTGCGCGTAGTCGGTGATGCGGAAGAACCACTGCTCCATCAGGCGCGACTCGACCTCGGCGCCGCAGCGCTCGCAGCGGCCGTCGGCCAGCACCTGCTCGTTCGCAAGCACCGTCTGGTCGTTCGGGCACCACTTGACGGGGGCACCCTTTCGATACGCGAGGCCGCGCTCGAGGAACTTCAGGAACTGCCACTGCTGCCAGCGGTAGTACGCCGGATCGTGCGTCGTCAGCGAGCGCGACCAGTCGTAGGCCCAACCGGCGCGTCGCATCGAGCGCGTGATGTGCTCGATGTTCCGCTCCGTGCTCACGCGTGGGTGGACGCCCTCGGCGATCGCGGCGTTCTCGGCAGGCAGGCCGAACGAGTCGAATCCCTGCGGGATGCATGACGTGCATGCCGTTGCGGGAGCGGAAGCGCGTGACGACGTCGCCGATCGTGTAGACGAGCATGTGCCCCATGTGCAGCGTCCCCGACGGGTACGGCAGCTGCTCGAGGACGTAGGACTTCGGGTGCACTGCGTCGTTCGTCACCTCGGACGCGCGCTCCGTCGTCCCAGACGCCCTGCCACTTCTCCTCGATCCTCTTCGCGTCGTACTGCTCCATCGCTCTCTCAGTTCGTTTCGACCGACAAAAAAGCCTCTCGTGCGAGAGGCTCCAGGGGAACGCCCGCGGCTCTCGCCGCGCCCGCTCCCTGCCTACGTAAGAAGCTGCACCATGCTCGGAAAAGGGTAACAGGCAAAATCGGCAGGTGCTCGATCTCTTCCCGATTTCGGCGCGGATCGAGCAAGGCGAGCTCGAGCTCGGCGGCGTGAGCGCGAGCTCGCTCGCAGAGCGCTTCGGCACGCCGCTCGTCGTGTACTGCGAGGACACGCTGCGACAGCAGGCTCGTGCGCTCCGGGCGTCAGTCGGCAAGGGCGGCCGGGTGTTCTACGGAACCAAGGCCTTCCCCAACGTCGCGCTGCTCCGACTCTTCCGCGAAGAGGGCATCGGGGCCGACGTCGCCGCGGCCGGCGAGCTCGCGTTCGCACGCGAGGCGGGGCTCTCGGGCTCGGAGCTCGTCGTGCACGGGAACAACAAGGACGAGGCGCTTCTCTCGGCCGCGGCCGCCGAGGGTGCCCCCGTGGTGCTCGACGCGCCCGACGAGGCGGGGCTGGCGGCTGGCGCAGGCGTCGAACGAGCTCTGGTACGCGTCACGCTCGGCGTCGACGCCGATACGCACGAGGCGATCGTGACCGGGCACCATGGCTCGAAGTTCGGGCTTCCACCGGAGCAGGCGGAGATCGTCCTGGCTGACGCGCTTGCCCGGGGAATCGACGTGCTCGGAGTACACGTCCACGTCGGCTCGCAGCTTCCGGACTTCGCAGCCCAGGCAGAGACGATCCGCCGCCTCGCGGCATTCGCCGCGGCCTGTCGCGCTTCGCTCGGCTGGGAGGCTCGCGTCGCCAATCTCGGCGGAGGCTTCGGGATCAGGCATCACCCCGACGACGAGGTGCCGGACGCCGCAGAGCTTGCGGCCGCGGCCGCGGCGACGGCACGCACCGCCTTCCGGGACGAAGGGTTGCCCGAGCCCACGGTCTGGCTCGAGCCCGGTCGCTGCCTGGTCGGCCGGGCGGGCGTCACGCTCTACCGAGTCGGCTCGGTCAAGCGTCTCGACGGAGCGGACCTGGGTCGCCGTCGACGGCGGGATGTCGGACAACCCGCGTCCTCAGCTCTACGACGCCCGCTACACGGCGCTGAGCGCGCTGCGCGCCGACGAGGAGCCCGACGAGCTCGTCAGCGTCGCCGGCATGCACTGCGAGTCCGGCGACGTCCTCATCGACGACGTCTCGCTGCCGTCACCGCGGCGCGGCGACCTGCTCGCGGTCCCGGCGACGGGTGCCTACACGTTGGCGATGAGCTCGAACTACAACGGTGTCCCACGTCCCGCGGCCGTCCTCGTCACAGGCGGTGAGGCGCGCGTGATTCGAAGGCGTGAGACCGTCGACGACCTGCTGCGACTCGAGACGGGCTACCTCGGCTCCCAGGAGACCTCGACCACGTAGCCGTCCGGGTCGCGGAACTTCACGCTCACGTAGTCGGGCTCGTCCCACTCACCGACGATCGCGACGCCGTCGGCGGCAAGCCGGTCGCGGAAGGAGCGCACCTCGTCAGGGCCCGGCAGACGCGCGCCGAAGTGCAGGAACTCCGGCAGACGGATCGCCTCGTCCGTCTCGCCGAGCGCGAGGGAGAATCCGGCAGCGTCATGCATGATCAGGACGCCGTCCTCGCGTGGTTTCGGCTCGGCGGAGAACCCGAGGTACCGCTCGTAGAAGCGACGCGACCGATCCTGATCGGACACGGCGAGCGCGAGGTGGTTCATCGACGCTCGGCGACGAGCCCGGGACGAACGAGACGAGGCGGGGCGACGAGGCCGGCTTCCTTGAACCGGCGGGTTGAGCGGCTCGGCGAGCGGCGGCGCGCCGAACGAGGCACGCACGCGGTCTTCCGGCGGCTCGCAGTAGAGCGTCGTTCGCTGGCGCGGCACCCGGCCGGCCGAGCGGATCAGCTCCTCCATGCGCTCGGGTGGCAGCTCCTGGCCGTGCTCGGAGCCGGCCGAGCGCGAGATCGACTCGTTCATCAGCGTTCCTCCGAGATCGTTGACGCCTGCGTTCAGCGCTTCGCGCGTACCTTGCGGGCCGAGCTTGACCCACGACGCCTGGATGTTCGTGATCCACGGATGCAGCGCCAGCCGCCCGACTGCGTGCACGAGGAGCGTCTCGCGAAAGGTCGGCCCGCGGCGCGCAAGCCCCTTGACGAACATCGGGGCCTCCATCGGCACGAACGGCAGCGGCACGAACTCGGTGAAGCCGCCCGACCGCTGCTGCTGCTCGCGCGCGCGGAGCAGGTGGCGCGCCCAGCTCCTCGGCGTGTCCGCGTGTCCGAACATCAGCGTCACGTTCGAGCGGAGGCCGACCCGGTGCGCGGCGTCGTGCACCCGGAGCCACTGTGCGGTCGTGACCTTGTCGGGGCAGATGATCCGGCGCACCTCGTCGTCGAGCACCTCGGCAGCGGTTCCGGGCAGCGAGCCGAGCCCGAGGTCGCGCAGGTGCGCGAGGTACTCCTCGAGCCCTAGTCCGAGCGTCGCCGCCCCCTGCCAGATCTCGAGCGCCGAGAACGCGTGGACGTGGATTCCCGGAACCTCGCTCTTGATCGCACGCACGACGTCCGCGTAGTAGTCGCCCGTGAACGCCGGGTGGATCCCGCCCTGCAGGCAGACCTCGGTCGCGCCGCGCTCCCACGCCTCGCGCGAGCGCCGGACGATCTCCTCTCGCGGGACGAGATACGGCGCGCCGCGCAGGTTCCGTGCCAGCTTCCCCTTCGAGAAGGCGCAGAAGCCGCAGCGGAAGTAGCAGACGTTCGTGTACTGGATGTTCCGGGTGACGACATACGTCACGTCATCCCCGCAGACCTCCCGCCTGAGCCGGTCGGCAGCGGCGAATACACGCTGAAGCTCCTCGCCGCGCGCCTCGAAAAGGCGGGTGAGCTCGTCCTCACCGAGCTCGTCGCCGGAGAGCTCGAGCGGCGCCGCGTCGCGGCGGATGACGAACGGGGGCGTGCTCGGCTCGCCCGGCGCCCAGGAGTCGTCGCGCGCGAGCCCGGCCGCGTCGGCGGCTCGACGGACGTACGGCGCGACGGCAGGATCGCTCCAGCGTTCGAGACTGGCGACGTACTCGGGATAGATCGGAAGGCGCGGCGCGAGCTCCAGCCCGCGGCTCCGAGTCGCCTCGGCCAGGCGCTCGATCTCGGGCCACGGCGCCTCGGGATTGACGTGGTCGATCGTCACCGGCGAGACGCCGCCCCAGTCGTCGATCCCCGCATCGAGCAACCGCGGAAAGCTCTCGTACGAAAGGTTCGGGGGCGCTTGCACATGCCAGTCCGAGCCGAGCAGGATGCGCGCGACCGCGATCGTCCACAGATGGTCGTCGAGATCGGGCTCGGGGTGTGAGGCCATGCGCGTGCCCGGCTTCGCGCGGAAGTTCTGGACGATGACCTCCTGCACGTGCCCGTGCTCCTCGCCGAGCGCGCGGAGAGCGAGCAGGGCGTCGACCCGCTCCTCTCGCGTCTCGCCGATCCCGATCAGGATCCCGCTCGTGAAGGGGATCTCGAGCTCGCCCGCAAGGCGGATCGTCTCGAGGCGACGCGCCGGGATCTTGTCCGGCGAGGCCCAGTGCGGTCCGCCCCGCTCCCCGAGCCTGTCCGCGGTGGTCTCCAGCATGATCCCCATCGAGGCCGAGACCGGTCGCAGGAGCTCGAGCTCGGCTCGGGTCATGACACCGGGATTCAGGTGGGGCAGAAGGCCCGTCTCTTCGAGGACGAGCCGCGCACAGCGCTCGAGGTACTCGATCGTGGTCTCGCAGCCGAGCACACGCAGCTCCTCCCGCGCGACCTTGTAGCGGAGCTCGGGCTTGTCCCCGAGCGTGAAGAGCGCCTCGCGGCAGCCTGCGGCGGCACCCGCTCGAGCAATCGCGAGCACTTCGTCCTCGGTCATGAACGCTCGCTCTCCCCGCCTTGGCGGGCGCGCGAACGTGCAGTAGCCGCAGACGTCCCGGCACAGCGTCGTCAGCGGGATGAAGACCTTTGGCGAATACGTGACGAGCGGCCCGCGCCGCAGTCGCCGCGCTTCGGCGAGGAGGTCCTCGAGAGACGCGGCGAGGAGATCGGTCGTCGTGCTCACGTTCGCCGCGAGCATACGTCGATGATGCAGGTGCGCATTCGTCTCATGCGTGAAAGCGAGCAAAGGAGACGAGATGAAGTTCCTGTTCCTGGTGCACGGTGACGACGAGGCAGAGTCGGCGCTCACGCCGGACGAGCGCCACGCGATCGTCCGTGCGCACATCGCGTACGCGGCGATGTTGCGTGAGCGCGGCGTCTTTGTGGTCGGTGAGGCGCTCGAAGGACGCGGGTCGGCAGCCGTCGTACGCCCCGGCGAAAAGGCGTTCGTCACCGACGGGCCGTTCGCGGAGACGAAGGAGGCGCTCGGCGGCTTCTACGTCGTCGAGTGCGCGAGCCGCGACGAAGCGCTCGAGTTGGCCGGCAAAGTGCCGCCGAGCCCTGGAGCCGCCGTCGAGGTGCTTCCGATCGCGGAGCTTTGAAACCTCCAGTGCGGGGTCAGGCTGAAGCCTGACCCCGGGCGGGTGGCCTGCCGCCGGGACGGGTTGGGGTCAGGCTTCAGCCTGACCCCGGTGTGGGGTGTTACAGCCGGTTCGACTCCCAGAGCCCACCGAACGGCACCCACTTGCCCTTCGTCCAGCGCTGGAGCTGGCCCTGCTGGATCGGGAAGTTGTCGCCCCTGCCTGTCCTGACCGCAATGCCAGGAAGCAGGAACGGGTTGGCCGGGCTCGTGATCGAGCGCGCGCGTGCGAGGAGCCCCGCACGCGTCGGGTTCGCTCCCAGGCGCTTGAAGAGCGAGACGGTCTCGAACGCGACCGCCATGCCGTATACGTGGTAGACGTCGTTCACGTTCGCGCCCTTCGCGTACTTCGACATGACCGAGCGGTAAATCTTCATCCCAGGGTCGTTCTTCCACTTCGGGTCGGTCGGGTCCTTGAGGAAGTTGAGCGAGATCGCGCCCTCGATCGACTTGTTCTTTCCGCCCTCGGAAGCGAGCAGCATGATGTTCGAGGCCCCGGAGACGGAGTTGTTGATGATCCGGGGCTCTCCAGGCAAGCCGGTTCGCGTACACGAACGCCTGGATCGCGAACTTGGGCGTCGCGAAGATCGCGAACACGTTCGCGCCGGACGACTTGAGCTTCGCCACCTGCGACTGCACGTCGGGCGCGGTGACCTCGTACGACTCGGCGGCGACGACCTTCGAGCCCGACCGGCCGAGGCCGCGCTTCAGTCCGGCGAGGAGATCCTTGCCGTAGTCGTCGTTCTGGACGAGGACGGCGATCCTCGCCTTTTTCAAGGTCTTCGAGATGTACTGCCCGTACACCCACCCCTCGGCCTGGTAGCTCGGCTGGAAGCCGATCGTCCACGGGTACTTGGCTGCATCGCGGCCCCACGTTGTCGCCCCGGAGGCGACGAAGAGCTGCGGCACCTTCGTCTGGTTCAGGTACTCGCGGACGGCGATGTTCTGCTCGGTGCCGAGCGAGTTGAAGACCGCGAACACCTTGTCCTGCTCGACGAGCTGGCGCGTCGCCTGGATCGATTGCGCCGGGTTATAGGCGTCGTCGACGATCTTGTACTCGAACTTGCGCTTCGCGACGCCACCCTTCGCGTTGACGGAGTCGAGGTACGCCTTCGCGCCGCGGGCTACCGAGGCGTACGCAGCGGCCGGGCCGGTGAGCGGCGAGGTCCCTCCGAGGACGATCGTCGTCGAGGAGATCCCCGGATCTGCCGTCGATCCGGCAAATGCACTCGGAAGCGCGCCGAGCGCGAGGGCGCACACCGCCGCTGCTGCAATGGCCACGAGGGCCGACTGTCGTCTCATCGTCTCCTCCGAGGGCTCGATTAGCTCGAACGAGAGTAGCGCCAGCGTGTGAGGGTCTGCCCCGCGCGACGGAAGAGACCGCCGACCCCGTTCGGGAGGAAGAACATCAAGAGGATCAGGACGACGCCGTAGATGATCGCGGGAGCGCCGGGCTCCTTCGTGCGATCCACGATCGCGTCGGGGAGCCGCGAGGCGACGCCCTCGCCCTGAGCCCAGAGCGGCAGGAACTGGATGAAGATGGCCCCCACGACGAGCCCGGAGAGCCCGCCGAGCCCACCGACGACCACGCCGACCAGGAGAAAGATCGAGAGCGCGATCGGGAACGTGTCAGGGTTGACGAACGTCGTGGCGATGGCGAAGAGCGAGCCTGCGACCCCCGCATAGGCCGCACTGATCCCGAAGGCGAGGGTCTTGTAGCGCGCCAGGCTCACGCCTGAGGAAACGGCGGCGGTCTCGCTGTCGCGAACCGCGCGGAACGCCCGCCCGGTGCGACCACGGAGGATGAGCCATGCGACCGCGAACGACACGAGCGCGATCGACCAGCAGAGGTAGTAGAGCCAGTCGTTGAACACAAGCTCTTGCCCGAAGATCTCGACCGGGATGATCCCCGCCGTGACCTCGGGAAGGCCGAAGAGCTGGACGCCGGAGCCCCCGCCCGAGAACTCTTCGAAGCGCTTGATGACCGACGGCATCGCGACCGCAATCGCGAACGTCGCGAGCGCGAGGTAGAGCCCCGAGAGCCGCAGCGCCGGCAGGCCGAAGGCGAGCCCGAGGAGCCCTGCGACGAGGCCCGCGATCGGGATCGTCCACACGTCCTTCATCCCCCCGCCGATTCCGAGCAGCCCCTCCTGGCCGAACTGCTCGTTCCCGGCCATGAGAAGCGCAGTGGTGTAGCCGCCGATCGCCATGAACGCGCCGTGGCCGAGCGAGATCTGGCCGGTGTAGCCGGTGAGGATGTTGAGGCCGAGCAGCGCGATCAGGTAGATGGCGACGTAGGCGAACTGCTGGGCACGGAAGGGTCCGATCCACAACGGCAGGGTGAGGATGAGCGCGACGAAGAGTGCGAAGGCGACGAAGCCGACGACTCTCGTAAGGCGAGGCGTCATACGCGCTTCACCTCTGGCCGCCCGAAGAGCCCGGACGGCCGAACCAGCAGGACGACGAGGATCACGAGCAGGGCGATCGGGAGCTTGAGCTCCGCGCCCACGAAGTCGACGTACACGCCGACCAGGTTCAGGAAGACGCCCAGCGCGAGCCCGCCCACGACTGCGCCGAACGGGGAGTCGATGCCACCCAAGACGGCCGCCGCAAAGGCGTAGATGAGGATCGGCTGCATCATCTGCGGATCGAGGCCGACGCTCGGAGCGGTGAGCATCCCCGCGACGGCACCAAGGGCCGCAGCGAGCCCCCAGCCGAGCGCGAGCATCCACGTCACTCGCACGCCGACGAGCCGCGCCTCGTTCGGATTGACCGCGGCGGCGCGGAGCGCGAGGCCGACCTTCGTGAACTGGAACAGGAGCCAGAGGAGGATGACGATCCCGATCGTGACTGCGATCGTCCCGATGTCCTGGACGGAGACGATGACGCCGCCGATGTCGAGCGTGTCGTTCCCGAACGGGCTCGCGAGGGACTGCGGCTCGCCGCTCCAGTACCAGACGACGAAGCCGTTGATCGCGATCAGGAGGCCGATGGTCACGATGACGACCCTGAGCACGTTGCCCCGCTCGACCGGCCGGATCACGACCCGGTGCGTGACCACGCCGAAGACGAACGAAAAGCCAAGCGTGACGACGAATGCGGGCCAGTAGCTCCAACCGTGATTCACGGTCAGCGTCCAGGCGATGTAGGTGCAGAGCGTCGCCATCTCCCCCTGGGAGAAGTTGATGACCCCGGTGGAGCGGTGGATGATGACGAGCGCCAGCGCGAGCGACGCGTAGATCCCGCCCGACGCGAGGCCAGACACGACCTGCTGCATGAAGTCGGCGAAGGCTGCGGCAAGCATCAGTAGCCGAGGTAGCTCCGGCGAACCGATTCATCGCCCTGTAGCTGATCGCTGGTGCCGGTCAACGCCACCCTGCCGACCTCGAGCACGTACGCGCGCGAGGAGCTGCGAAGCGCGATGCGCGCGTCCTGCTCGACGACGAGCACGGTCAGCCCCTCCTTCTCATTGAGCTCGCGGACGATGCGGAAGAACTCGCGCACGATCATCGGCGCCAGGCCGAGCGAGGGCTCGTCCAGGAGCAGCAGCTTCGGCCGGCTCATCAGCGCCCGCCCGAGCGCGAGCATCTGCTGCTCCCCGCCCGACAGCGTGCCGGCCCGCTGGCCCCCGCGCTCGACCATCCACGGGAAGTACTCGGAGACGCGCGTGATGTCTTCCTTCACCTTCCGGTCGCGTCTCGTGTAAGCGCCGAGGCGCAGATTCTCGGTGACCGTGAGGTCGACGAAGGTTCCTCGCCCCTCGGGGACGTGCGCGATCCCGGCCTTCGCCGCTGCTTCGGGACCGCCTTTGAGCTCCTTGCCGTCGAGCTCGATGCTTCCGCTGCGTGCGACCGTGCCCGAAATTGCGCGCAGCGTCGTCGTCTTGCCGGCGCCGTTCGCGCCGAGGACCGCGACGACCTCGCCTTCCGAGACCGTCAGCGACACATCGCGCAGAGCCTGCACCGGGCCGTAGTGCGCCTCGACCTGATCGAGCTCGAGGAGTGTGGTCATCCGACCTCGTCCCCGGACGGCGTCTGGCCGAGGTCAGACCCCTCGCCGGTCGAGCCAGATCCCTGCTCGTGTCGCTCCTCCTCCTCTTCGCTCCCGAGGTAGGCCTCGATCACAGCTGGGTCGGCGCGCACCTGGGCGGGCGGGCCGTCGGCGATCTTGCGGCCGAAGCTCAACACGTTGACGTGGTCGGAGATGGACATGACGAGGTTCATGTGGTGCTCCACGAGCAGGATCGTGAGGTCGAGCTCTTCGCGCAGCCGCTGCACGAAGGCGCCGAGCTCGGCCACCTCCTCGTGGTTCAGACCGCCGGCGGGCTCGTCGAGGAGGAGCAGCCGAGGCTTCGCGACGAGTGCGCGTGCGAGCTCGACGCGTTTCTGCGTCCCGTACGGCAGCGCTGCCGCCGGGAAGTGCGCGCG
Source organism: uncultured Actinomycetes bacterium (assembly GCA_963850485.1). GTDB lineage: Bacteria > Actinomycetota > Thermoleophilia > Gaiellales > Gaiellaceae > GMQP-bins7. Next base: position 42,357 of record CAWKLR010000023.1, read on the forward strand.
ATCCTCGAGCCCCACCACGCCAAGCATTGCCAACGCGTCGCTCTCGTTCGCCTTTCGCCCCAGCCCGTGCGCGCCGACGAGGACGTTCTCGAGCACCGACATCGACCGAAAGAGCTGGATGTTCTGGAAGGTGCGCGCGATCCCCTTCTGCACGATCTTGTACGCGGGCGACCCGAGGATGGACTCGCCGTCGAGCTCGACCGCTCCCGCGTCGGGCTTGTACAGGCGGGTGATCACGTTGAACGCGGTGGTCTTCCCCGCGCCGTTCGGTCCGATCAGGCCCGAGATGTGCCCCTCTTCGACGTCGAACGAGACCCCGTCGAGGGCGACGATCCCTCCGAAGCGGAGCGTGACGTCCCGAACCGAGAGGAGGGCCATCGGCGTCCAACCCTAAACGGGTTCGACGCATGGTGACAACGATCCGACGGACCCTCCGGCGCCCTGCGAGTTTTCGGGAGGCCCGAACGGGTATGCCCGCTAGCGCCGCATGACACTCGCAAAGCTCCTCGTTCATCTGAAGTCCAGCCTCTGGTTCGTGCCGGTTCTGTGCGTGCTCGCCGGAGTGCTTCTCTCGGTCGTGACGATCGCGCTCGATCGGTACTTCGAGTACGAAGCGCTGCCGCACAGCCTCGTCGGCGGACCAGACGCTGCGGTCGTGATCCTGACCTCGATCGCGGCATCGATGGTCAGTCTCGCCGCATTGGTGCTGACGATCACGATGGTCGTCGTCCAGCTCGCGATGGGCCAGTTCTCGCCACGAATCGTCCAGCGCATTCTGCGCGACAAGCCGAGCCAGCTCGCGATCGGTCTTTTCGTGGCGACGTTCGTCCACGCCATCCTCTCGGTTCGCGAGGTGGTCAACAACGGCGACGGCACAGGGCAGGTGCCGGGAATCGCGCTCCTGACGGCGTTCCTGCTCGTCCTCGCCAGCATCGCCGTTCTCGTCATCTACGTGCACCACATCGGGCAGGCGCTGCGTGTCTCGGCGCTCGTCGAGCTCGTCGGCAAGGAGACGCGCAAGCTCCTCGACCGGAAGTACCCGGACACGGGCCCGGCACTCGAACCGGAGCCGGGCCTCGTCGGGGGCGGTGAAGTCCGGGGTGATCACGAAGATCGGCTCAGAGCAACTCGTGGAGGAAGCACGGCGTTCGAACTGCCGGCTCGAGCTCGTACCGGCACTCGGTGAGTTCGTTCCCGCCGGCGCGCCGCTCTTCCGGGTACACGGGAACGCAGCCGGCGTCGACGAAGATCGGCTGCATGGGGCGCTGATCCTCGCGCTGGAGCCGACGCTCGACGAAGACGTGGCCTATGGGATTCGCCTGCTCGTAGACATCGCCGAGCGGTCGCTCGCGGACTCGCCGTTCCAGGACCCCACCACCGCAGTGCAGGCGATCGACCGGTTGCACGATCTCCTGAGACAGCTGGCGCGGCGGCCATTCCCGGACGGTCGGCACTACGACGACGCCGGAGAGTTGCGTCTCCAGGTCTTCGCGATGACGTGGGAGGCATACGTCCACCTCGCCTTCGACGAGATCCGACTGGCCGGAGCAGGATCGCCGCAGGTCACTCGCCGACTGAAGGCGGCGCTCACGGATCTCAGGTCGATCGTCCCGGACGAGCGTGCGGACATCCTCGACTACCAGCTCGACCTGCTCACCGTCGCAACGCAGAACGCGCTGGAGGACGAGCGGGACGTCGAGTTGGCGCTCTCGGGTGACCGAGAAGGCATCGGCGCGGCAGCAGCTCTCAACCGCGGCTAGCGCTTCCAACTCCGGCCTGCGCTCGAAGGCACTACGATCGCTTCTAGATGGATCTGCGGGACACCGTCGACGAGGCTTCGTTCAGGGCCGAGCTTCGCTCCTGGATCGAGGAGAACCTCCCCGAGGAGCTGCAGGGACATCGTGGCGGAGCCGCCCGCTTCGAGGGGCCGGAGATGCGCGCGTGGAGCCGGGCGCTCCACGACGCGGGCTACGCGGGCCTCACCTGGCCGACCGAGTACGGAGGAACGGGGGCGTCGTACACGCACCAGGCGATCTTCCTCGAGGAGATGGCGCGCGCGGAGGCGCCGCCGCATGTCGGCGTGATCGGCCTCGGTATGGCCGGGCCGACAATCATGGCCCACGGCACCGAGGAGCAGAAGGCCCGCTATCTCGAGCCGATCCTCTCCGCGGAGGAGATCTGGTGCCAGGGCTTCTCGGAGCCGGGGGCCGGCTCGGATCTCGCCGGCGTGCGCACGAGCGCGCGCCAGGAGAACGGCCATTTCGTCGTGGACGGGCAGAAGGTGTGGTCGTCGTTCGCGCACCTCGCGAGCTTCTGCATCCTGCTCACGCGGAGCGACCCCGAGTCGACCCGCCACGCCGGCCTCACCTACCTGATCGTCGACATGCACGCGCCGGGGGTCGAGGTGCGCCCGCTGACGCAGATCACCGGCGAGGCGGAGTTCAACGAGATCTTCTTCGACAAGGTCGAGGTGCCCGCCGAGAACCTTCTCGGCGAGGTCGGAGGCGGCTGGCAGGTGGCCATGACGACGCTCCTGCACGAGCGCGGGACGCTGGGCTTCGCGCTGCAGGCCGCGCTCGAGGTGCAGGTGCGGAAGCTCGCCGCGCTCGCACGTGATCGCGGAGCGGACCCGCTGCAGCGCGATCGGATCGCGAGCGAGTGGATCGAGATGCAGGCGCTCCGGTTCACGAACTACCGCGCGCTCTCGAAGCTCGTGAAGACGGGGATGCCCGGGCCGGAGGGCTCGATCTCGAAGCTCGTCTGGTCGGAGGCGAACCAGCGGGTGACGAAGCTCGCGCTCGAGCTGCTCGGGCCGGACGCGGCGCTCTCCGAGGAGAACGCGCCGTACGGCGGCTACTGGCAGCACCAGCAGCTCAGAAGCCGGGGGAACACGATCGAGGCCGGGACCTCGGAGGTGCTCCGGAACATCGTCGCCGAGCGCGTGCTCGGCCTCCCCAAGTCACGCTGACCCCGAGATGGATTTCACCTTCACACCCGAACAGGATGCGCTTCGCGAGCAGGCCAGAGCCTTCCTCGCTGCGAATCCGGAGCCCTCGTGGAAGGAGCTCGCCGAGCTCGGGTGGACCGGGGTCTCGGTCGCGGAGGAGGACGGTGGTGCAGGACTCACGTTCGTCGAGGAGGCCGTGCTCTTCGAGGAGCTCGGGCGTGCCCTCTATCGCGGCCCGTACTTCTCGACCGTCGCCCTGGCCTTGCCGGCGCTGCCCGGTGATCTCCGCGCGGAGGTTGCCTCGGGCGACGCGAGCTGGACGCTCTCCTTCGGGCCGCTCGTCCCGGATCTCGACCTCGCCGACCGGATCGCGATGGTCGGCGGGGACGGCATCTACGAGCTCGAAGGCGCCGATCGCGAAGTGCTCTCGACCAGTGACGTGACTCGATCGCTGGGCGTCGTCCGAGGAGGCGACGCCGGCAGGCGGCTCGCCGACTCGGGAGTGCTCGCGGAGATCCGCAACCGCTCCCTGACCGCGCTCGCGCTGGAGGCGTGCGGTGTCGCGCGACGCGCGCTCGAGTACGCGATCGAGCATGCCCAGACGCGCGAGCAGTTCGGGCGGCCGATCGGCGTCTACCAGGCGGTCTCGCATCCGCTCGCGGACGCCTACACCCGCCTCGAGCTCGCCCGTTCGCTGTCCCTCTGGGCGGCATGGTGCGTTGCAGAGTCGGACGACCAGGCCGCTGTCGCGGCCGCAGCGGCAAAGGCGTTCGCGGCCGAGGCGGCGGTTCAGGTCTGCGAGATCGCCATACAGGTGCACGGCGGCATCGGGTTCACGTGGGAGCACGTGCTCCATCGCCTGTACAAGCGTGCGCTCTGGATCGAGAGCTTCGAGGCCTCGAGCGCCACGCTCCGGGCCGAGGTCGCCGCATCTCTGCTGGACAAGGCATCTGGGGTCAGGCTTAAGCCTGACCCCAGGCCTAGGCGAGACCCCGGTCTCACTCACCCAAGGAGGCTGAGGTGGAAGGCCTGATCATGGATTACCAGCTCAACGTGCCCGCGCTCCTGCGCCGGGGCGAGCAGCTCTTCGGCGACCGGGAGATCGTCACGCGGCTGCCCGACAAGAGCTGGCACCGCTACACGTACGCCGAGTTCGCACCTCGTGCCCGCCGGCTCGCCGCCGCGCTCCGCAACGAGCTCGGCCTGAAGGACGGCGATCGCGTCGGCACCTTCGCCTGGAACCACTACCAGCACCTGGAGACCTACATCGGCGTCCCGGTCGGCGGGATGGTCACGCACACGCTCAACCTCCGATTGCACCCCGACGACCTCACCTACATCGCGACGCACGCAGGCGATCGCGTTCTGATCGCGGACAAGGTGCTCTGGCCGCTCGTCGAGAACTTCCGCGAGCGCGCCGGCTTCGAGCACGTGATCGCGATCGGCGACGGCCCCACACCGGACGGCGCAATCGAGTACGAGGACCTGCTCGCGAGCGCCGAGCCAGAAGACCTCCCCGACCGGGAGATCGACGAGAGAGCCGCGGCCGCGATGTGCTACACGAGCGGAACTACGGGACAGCCGAAGGGTGCCCTCTACTCCCATCGCGCGATCGCCGTCCACTCGCTCGCTTCGGCGATGGCAGGCGTGTTGTCGGTCACCGAGCGCGACACCGTGCTCCCCGTCGTTCCGATGTTCCACGCGAACGCCTGGGGCTTTCCGTTCACGTGCACGTTCGTCGGCGCGAAGCAGGTCTTCCCCGGCCCGTTTCTCGACGGCGAGAGCCTGCTCGAAGCCTTCCAGCAAGAGCGGGTCACGATCACCGCAGGCGTTCCGACGATCTGGATGGGGATCCTCCAGGAGCTGGACGCGAACCCGGGCAAGTACGACACGTCGTCCGTCCGAAGCATGGTCGTGGGCGGCTCAGCGGCTCCGCAGGCAATGATCGAGGCGTTCGAGAAGCGGCATGGGCTGAGCATCCTGCACGCCTGGGGAATGACGGAGATGTGCCCGCTCGGAACCGTTTCGGAGCTGACCAGCCGCGAGCGGGAGCTCTCCGAGGAGGAGCAGTTCCGCTATCGAGCGAAGCAGGGCGTCCCGGCGGCGTTCGTCGAGATTCGCGCCCGCGGGCCCGAGGGCCTCGTGCCGTGGGACGGCGAGTCGATGGGCGAGTTAGAGGTCCGCGGCGTCTGGATCTCCAATGCCTATTACGACAGTCCTGAGGGTGCAGATCGATGGACGGACGACGGCTGGTTCAAGACCGGCGACATCGTGACGATCGAGCCGCACGGGTACATCGAGATCCAGGACCGCTCGAAGGATCTCGTCAAGTCCGGCGGCGAATGGATCTCGACCGTGGCGCTCGAGAACGCGCTGATGGGGCATCCGGCGATCGCCGAGGCCGCCGTGATCGCCGTTCCGGACGAGAAGTGGTCGGAGCGGCCGCTCGCGGTCTGCGTCTTGCGGGAAGGCGCGACGGCGACGGACGACGAGCTGCGGGAGTTCCTCGCGCCGAACTTCGCGAAATGGTGGCTCCCGGAGCGCTTCGAGTTCGTGGAGGAGATCCCGAAGACGGCGGTCGGGAAGTTCCGCAAGACCGCGCTTCGCGAGCAGTTCTCGAAGCAGCCCGCGGAGACCGCGTAGTGGCGGAGTTCATCTCGACGGACCAGGACGGCTATGTCGCCACCGTCACCATCGACCATCCACCCGTCAACGCGCTTTCGGCGCCCCTTCTCGAGGAGCTCGAAGCCGAGCTCGACCGCCTCGATCAGGACGCGAGCGTGCGCGCGATCGTCCTGCGAGGTGCGGGGGAGCGCGCGTTCGTCGCGGGCGCCGACATCTCCGAGTTCCCGGCGCTCCGCGAGGCCGGGCTCGAGGAGGGCGGCTCGGCGCGCGGGATCCAGAAGCTCGGCGCGCGGATGGATGCCGCGCACACGCCGTTCATCGCAGCCATTCATGGGTTCTGTCTGGGTGGAGGCCTCGAGCTCGCCATGTGCTGCGACATCCGCGTCGCCTGCGGAGGACGCGCAGCTCGGCCAGCCGGAGATCAAGCTCGGCTTGATTCCCGGAGGTGGAGGCACGCAGCGGCTGCCGCGACTCGTCGGGATCGGGCGCGCGCTCCTCCTCAACATGACCGGCGAGTTCGTCGACGCGGCGACCGCCTACGAGTGGGGGTTGGTCGAACGCGTCGTGCCGAAGGACGAGCTGCTCGACACCGCGCTCGGCGTCGCAGGCGCGATCGCCGCGCGCTCCCCGGTCTCGATCGGCGTGCTCCGCGAGCTCGCAAGGACGACGCGCGACCTTCCGCTCGAAGAAGGCCTGCGCCGAGAGGCGGACGGCTTCCGCCGCTGCCTAGCGAGCGAGGACGGCGCCGAAGGAGTGGCCGCGTTCCTGGAGAAGCGCGAGCCCGAGTTCAGCGGCCGGTGAGCACACGTACGCCCCTCGCTGTAGGGGCCGGGCATGCCCGGCCCCTACGACCACAGACGTGAGAGCGGTCGTCCTCAACGGAACCGGTGGGCCGGAGCATGCTCGCCGTCGAGGACGTCGCCGAGCCGACTCCGGGGGCGAGGCAGGCGATCGTCGACGTCCGCGCCTGCGGCATCAACTTCGCCGACGTCCTGATCCGCCTCGGTCGCTATCCACAGATGCCCGAGCTCCCCACGGTGCTCGGCTCGGAGGTCGCCGGCGAGCTCGACGGCAACCGCGTCATGGGCTTCGTCCGAGCCGAGGGCGGCGGCTACGCGGAGCGGGCCGTCGTCGACCGGCGTTGGCTCCTGCCTCTTCCCTCGCGCGCGAGCTTCGCGGAAGGGGCTGCGTTCCCGATGGCGTTTCTCACCGCGTGGATCCCGCTCACGCAGCTCCTCAAGGTCGGATTCGGAGCACGCGTCTTGGTGACCGCGGCCGCGGGAGCGGTCGGCACGGCCGCCATCCAGCTCGTGAAGGTCCTGAACGGCCGGCCCGTGGCCGCCGTCGGCAGCGAGGAGAAGCTCGAGCTCACGCGCTCGCTCGGTGCCGTCGAGGCGGTGACCTACGAGGGAATCGGCGAGCTCGAGCCGGTGGATGCCGTCTTCGACCTCGTCGGCGGCGACGTGTTCACCGCGTCGCTCTCGCTCCTCAAGCCGATGGGCACCGCGATCGCAGTCGGCTACGCGGGCGGGCTCTGGCAGGACCTGAGCCCGACCTGGCTGGTGGGCCGAAACATCGGCGTGCACGGCTTCTACCTCGGTCGCCTGATCGGGCGAAACCCCGATCTCGTGGAGCAGGCGGGCCGCGACGTGCTCCGGCTCTGGGAAGGGAGAGTCGTCCGGCCGGTCGTCGGTGCAGAGTTCCCACTGGAACAGGCGGGCGAGGCGCACCGCCTCATCGAAGAGCGAAGGACGACAGGAAAGGTGGTCTTGATTCCGTGACGGCGTTGGTGACGGGCTCCGCAGGCGGCATCGGGAGCGCGATCGTGGAGAAGCTTCGCGGTGAGGGGTTCACCGTCAAGGAGCTGGATCTCGTAAACGGGTTCGACGTCACGGATCCCAAGTGCTGGGAGCACATCGGCTCGGTCGACTTCGCCTGCTTGAACGCCGGCGTCCTCACCGGCAGCGACGACGTCGCCAACCTCACCGACGACCAGTACCGACGCGCCGTGGGCGTGAACGTCGACGGCGTCGTCTTCGGCGTCCGCCGCCTCGACCGCGTGATGCCAACGGGGAGCACGATCGTCGTCACCGCGTCGCTCGCAGGACTGACGGCAATCCCCGACGACCCCATCTACGGCCTGACGAAGCACGCGGTGGTCGGCTTCGTCCGCTCCGTGGCGCCGCAGCTGCAGAAGCGCGGGATCCGCATCCAGGCCGTGTGCCCGGGCTGGGCGGACACGGGACTGCTGACGCGCGACTTCAAGCAGGAGCTCGACGGTCGCGGCTACCGACTGCTCGAGCCTTCGAAGGTCGCTGAGGGAGTCTGGGCTGCGTACAAGAGCGAGGGAACGGGCGAGGCCTGGATCGTCCAGCCCGGCCGCGAGCCGCTCCAGTACGAGTTCAAGGGCGTCCCCGGCCCCAGATAGCGTGGGGGAACCCATGGTTCCCCCACGAGCCCCCTCCTTCCGAACAACGCACCGAGCACGCTTCTCGTGGCCTCCCGGCCGGCGAAGCCGGCCTCCGGCGGGAACGATGCGCGTATCCGCGCTCTCGTGATCGGCTCTATCTGGGGACTGCTGGCGATCGGGGCGCTAATGGCCTCGGTCGCGATGGCGCTGCTGTGGATGCTGGCTGTGCGGATCCGCGATGCGAGTCACGTCGACGTCGCCTGGGCGATGCTCATCGCCTGCGCGGCTCTCGCGTACGCGCTGCTCGCAGACGGCGACGTCGCACATCGCGTGCTCGCCGCAGTGCTGGCCTCGATCTGGGGCTTCCGGCTCGGGCTCTACCTGCTCTTCAACCGCGTGCTCGGCAAGGAGGAGGACGGCCGCTACCAGGCGCTTCGTGAGAAGTGGGGCGAAAACGCGAACCGGAGGTTCTTCTGGTTCTTCCAGTTCCAGGCCGCGCTCGTCGTCTTCTTCTCCCTCCCGTACGCGTTCATCACTCTCGACTCGTCGGATGGTTTCGGGGTGCTCGAGTGGGCGGGTGCGGCGATCTGGGCGATCGGGAACCTCGGCGTGGTCACCTCCGACTGGCAGCTCTCGCGCTGGCGCGCCGATCCCGACGAACAAGGGCAAGACGGCGAAGAACGGCCTCTGGTCCTGGTCACGCCATCCGAACTACTTCTTCGAATGGGTGACCTGGCTCGGGGTCGCGCTGGTCGCGACGGCGTCACCGTGGGGCTGGGTGTCCTGGCTCGTCCCGGCCGTGCTCCTCTACCTCCTGCTGCGTGTCACGGGGATTCCCGCCACGGAAGCGCAGGCGCTTCGGAGCCGCGTGGACTATGCGGAGTACCAGCGGACGACGAGCGTGTTCGTGCCGCGCCCGCCCAAGCAACCGTCCGGGGGTCAGGCTGAAGCCTGACCCCAGACCCGGCAATCAGTCGAAGCGCCAGCCTTCGCCTGACGCGAACGACTTCAGAATCCGCCGGGCGACGACCATGCGGTGCACCTCGTCCGGGCCGTCGTAGATCCGCGCGGCTCGCGCTTGCCTGGCCATCCCCGCCAGCGGCGTCTCGTCCGTCAGCCCACGTGCCCCATGCACCTGCACCGCACGGTCGATCACGTCGTTCAGCGCCTTCGCCGCGTAGAACTTGATCAGCGAGACCTCGACCCGCGCCTCGTCGCCCTGGTCGATCTTGTGCGCCGCGTCGAGCGTGAGCAGGCGGCAGGCCTGGATCTCCGCCGCGGAGTCGGCGATCCAGTTCTGCACGGTCTGCTTCTCGGCCAGCGGCCCGCCGAACGCCTCGCGCTCCAGTGAATACGCGCACATGAGCTCGAACGCACGCTGCATCTGCCCGAGCCAGCGCATGACGTGGTGGATGCGGCCGGGGCCGAGCCGCTTCTGCGCGATCCGGAACCCGTCGCCCTCCTCGCCGAGGGTGTTCTCGACGGGGACGCGGACGTCCGTGTAGCGCACCTCGCAGTGCGTCGTCCAGCCGCGGCCGCGATGTCCCATCGTGGGTACCGCACGCACGATCTCGACCCCCGAGGTGTCCGCAGGGACGACGATCTGGGTCGCGCGGCGATGCGGCTCGGCGTCAGGGTCGGTGACCGCCATCACGATCCCGAAGGACGCCCCCTCGGCGCCCGACGAGAACCACTTGTGACCGTCGATGACCCACTCGTCGCCGTCCCGCACCGCTCGCGTCTTGAGCCCGGTGGGATCCGATCCCGACACGTCCGGCTCGGTCATGGAGAAGAACGAGCGCACCTCGCCGGAGACGAGCGGCTTCAGCCAGCGCTCCTTCTGCTCCTCGGTTCCGAACTGCCAGAGGATCTCCCCGTTCCCCGCATCCGGCGCCTGGCAGCCGAGGACGAGCTGTCCCCAGAGCGAGCGCCCGATCTCCTCGTTCAGGAACGCGTAGGTCAGGAAGCTCCCGTTCGAGCCGCCGGCCTCGGGCGGAAGGTGCGGGGCCCACAGGCCCTCGTCCTTGGCGACTGTCCTCAGCCTCGCGACGAGCTTGTCGGTCCCGTCGTCCTCCCGGTCGAGCGCCGCCTCGTTCGGATACACGTGCTCCTCCATGAAGGCGCGAACGCGCGCCCGGAGCTCGAGCACGTCATCGGTCGGTCGGAGATCGATGATCGTCACGGCGTTAGCATCGCAGGAGTGACCTATGCGTTCAAAGTGAGCTGAGTGCGCCTCGGGTTCTACATGGGATACGCGCCGCCCGGGACGAGCCCGCTCGAACCGATCGCCCTCGCGCAGGAGGCGGAGCGCCTCGGGTACGACTCCGCCTGGGCGGCCGAGGCCTGGGGAACCGACTGCGTCAGCGTGCTCGCCTGGCTCGGCGCCACCACCACGCGGATCAAGATCGGGAGCGCGATCATGCAGATTCCCGGTCGCACGCCTGCGAACACGGCGATGACGGCGGCGACGCTCGACCTTCTTTCCGAAGGCCGCTTTCTGCTCGGGCTCGGCACCTCGGGGCCACAGGTGGTCGAAGGCTGGCACGGCGAGCCCTGGGGAAAGCCCCTCGGGAAGACGCGCGAGTACGTCGAGATCGTGCGAACGGCGCTTCGCCGCGAGCTCGTCGAGCACCATGGCGCGCACTACGACATCCCGTTCTCGCACGGGACGGGGCTCGGCAAGCCGCTCAAGCTGATGGCGCGGCCGCTGCGGGCCGACATCCCGATCTACATCGCGGCGATGGGCCCGAAGGCCGTCGCGCAGGCCTTCGAGATCGCAAACGGTTGGCTGCCGATCTTCTGGTCACCGGAACAGGCTCCGAAGGTCTTCGCGTCCGAGCTGGCGAACCGACCCGAGGACTTCGACGTCGCACCCACTGCGCCCGTGATCCTGATCGACGACGTCGAGGCCGGGCGCGACTTCCTCAAGCCGTACTACGCGCTGTACATCGGCGGTATGGGCGCACGCGGCAAGAACTTCTACAACGACCTCTTCGCGCGCTACGGCTACGAGGAGGACGCGCGGAAAATCCAGGATCTCTATCTCGGCGGGAACAAGCGAGACGCGGCTGCGGCCATTCCCGACTCGTTCGTGGACGAGGTAGCCCTTGTCGGGCCGAAAGAGCGGCTCGCCGAACGCCTGGACGCGTGGCGCGAGTCGGGCGCGACCTCGCTCCTCGTCTCCACGCAGCAACCCGAAGCCCTGCGAGCGCTCGCCGAGATCGCGCTCTGAGAGTCCGCTCAGGAACGCGCGATCGCGTCGGCGGCCAGCTCGGCGAGTCGCGGTACGCCTTCTTCGAAGCGCGCCGCTCCCTCGTCCTCGGCTCCGAGCTCGCCCCGGACGAAGCGGCCGTAGATCGCCTCGCAGAAGACGGCCGCCTTCCAGGGAGCGAGGGCCTCGAACCAGCGGAGGGGCTCGACCTCACGTCTGCTGCTCTCGACGTAGCGCTCGACGAGCTCCGCCTTCGTCGGGAAGCCGGCCAGCGCGGTGACCGGCGACGCTCCGAGCGGATTCGGAGGGCCGCCCGGTTCGCTGTACGTCGCGAGCAGATAGCCGACGTCTGCACGTGGATCCCCGATCGCACCCATCTCCCAGTCGAGCACCGCGGCGATCTTGGACGGTTCGTCCCGTTGCACCATCGTGTTGCCGAGGCGGAAGTCTCCGTGGACGGCGGTCGGCGGTAGCGGCTCGGGCACGTGCGCCGCGAGCCAGACGCCTACGCGTTCGACAGTCGGGATCTCGCGCGTCTTGTTGATCTCCCAGAGCTGCGTGAAACGTCGTACCTGCCGCTCGTTGTAGCTCCCGGGTCGAGCGAATGCTGCAAGGCCGGGCGAGCGCACGTCGGCGGCGTGGATCTCCACGAGCGCGTCGACGAGCTCGTCCCCCAGCCGGCGCCGCCCGTCCTCGGCCTCGAGCCCGGGCGGCAGCTCGTCGGTCGGGACGTGCCCGTCGAGGTACTCCATGACGTAGAACGGGACGCCGAGAATCGACTCGTCCTCGCAGACGGCGACGATCGTCGGAAGCCGCGAGAATCCCGCCTCGCGCAACGCGAGCTGCAGCCTCGCCTCGCGCGCCACGTCGTGCGCCGAAGGCGGAAGCGGCGGACGGGGAGGTCGCCGCAACACGAACCGATCCACCCCGCGTTCGAGCAGGAAGGTGAAGTTGGAGCCGCCGCCTTCTCCGATCCGCCTCGCTCGCACCTCCCCTTCGCCGAGGCCGTGGCCGTCGAGAAACGCCCGCACGCGATCGAGCACGAGCAGAGGCGCCTTCGAGCTTGTCGCGGCGTCCACCGTCTCGACGATGTCGTCCGACGGCATCGTGCGATCCTACGCCCCAATGCGTCGACGCCTGTACCTCATGCGGCACGGAGCGGTGTCGTACTTCGCACCCGACGGGAGGCCGGTCCAGGAGGACGGCGTCAGCTTGAACGACACGGGACGCGCGCAGGCCGAGGCCACGCGCGACCTGCTCGCGGGCGTGAACGTTCGACCGCGTGGTCACGAGCAGCCTGCCGCGCACCATCGAAACCGCACGAATCGTTGCCCCCGAGGCGGAGATCGAAGAGTGGCCCGACCTGCGGGAGCTGCGAGGAGGGCGACTGTCGGAGATCCCGATCGAACGGCTCGAAGAGGAGTTCGTGCACGCGTTCCGAGGCACCCTCCCGCTCGAGAAGCGGTTCCTCGGCGGGGAGACGATCGGCGAGCTGTTCGACCGCGTCCTCCCCGCGCTCGATCGCTTGCTCGCGGACGAGAGCTGGGACACGGTGCTCGCGGTCCTGCACGGTGCGGTCAACCGGTCGATTCTCTCCTACGCGCTCACCGGCGAGCGCATGTTCCTCGGGCACTTCGAGCAGGCGCCGGGTTGCGTGAACGTGCTCGACGTCGGCAACGAGTGGCCGGACAACGCCATCGTGCGTGCAGTCAACATCGCCCCGCACGACCTTCTCCACACGTCGTCTCGGCTGACGACGATGGAGGGGTACTGGGAGGAGTTCCTGGCCGGACCGCAGTAGGGGCCGGGCATGCCCGGCCCCTACTGAAGGACGAGTCGTCGCTAGCGCGGACGGCCGTCGATCAACCTGCCGACCGGCACCCAGACCTTGTCGTTTGCATTGAAGCGTTGGAGCTGCATCTGGCTGATGACCCAGTGGTCCTTCTTCGTGGTCTTCTGCGTGACGCCCGGGAGCAGGAACTTGTTCGCCACGTTCAAGCTCAGGAGCGCATTCATGAGACCCACGCGGGTCGGGTTCTTCCCGGCCTTGTACAGCGCCTGCACGAAGGTCTCGGCCTTCGCCACGCCGTAGTAGATCTGACCGTCTCTCGAGTTCCGCCCGGGCAGATACTTCTCGACGATCGTGCGGTATTGCTTCATCGCCGCGTCGTTGTCCCACCTCGGGCTGTCCGCGTCCTTCAGATACGCGACCGAGAGGATCCCGTTCACGTAGGGCGCCCCGGCCGACGCGACGGCGCCGTCCATCGGCGTTCGGAAGGCCGAGACCGAGTTCATGTAGATCTGGTCAGGGTTGTACCCGAGCGCCTTGCCCGTCGCGATCGACCGGACCGTCGGCGTCGGGATCTGGAGGATGACCAGCACGGCGGCTCCGGTGGCCTTGATCTTGGCCATCTGCGAAGCCGAGCTCGTGGCGGTCGACTCGACCGCCTCCGTGGCGACGATGTTCTGATCCGCGTAGCTCTTGCCCAGTCCGACGCGCAGGCCGTACAGGTAGTCCTTGCCGTAGTCGTCGTTCTGGTAGATCACCGCGATCTTCTTGCCGTTGTGGTTCGCCTTGATGTGCAGGCCGTAGATCCGGCCCTCGGCGATGTAGTCGGGCTGCCACCCGATCGTCCACGGGAACTCCGCGTACTGCGTGCCCCAGTACGACGCACCCGTCGAGACGAGCGCCTGCGGCACCTTCGCCTGGTTCAGGTACCCGCGGACGGCGAGATTGTGCTCCGTTCCGAGCTGACCGACCGTCGCGAAGACCTTGTCCTCCTCGACGAGCTTCCGCGTCAGCTGAACCGTGTTCGCGGGGTTGTAGCCGTCGTCGTAGTACTTCCAGACGATCTGCCGGCCCATGACGCCGCGCTTGCCGTCGGGGCCTCGCCGGGCGTTGATGTAGCTGAAATACGCCTTCATGCCAAGCGGGATCGGCGCATACGCCGCCGCCGGGCCGGTGAGCGGGAACGTCCCACCGATGACGACCGTCTTGGCCGTGACGCCGGGTGTCTGCTCCGCCCCACCGAGCGCACCGGGCACCGTGAGCGCGAGGGCCGCTACGAGGGCGACTCCGCACGCAATGAGCTTTCGCACAAACTCCTCCTTTTTCCCCTCCGAGCTCCTGCCTGTCAGCCGCGGAGGGTACCGCCGAACCGCCCCCAGCGCTAGCTATTCGTCTCCAGGCCGATCTCCTGTGCGAGCGCCTCGGCCTCGTCCAGCTCGACGGCGAGCGCGTCGATTCCGCTCGCCCAGATCCCGGGATCGGTGAGATCGAGCCCGACGATCTCCGCGAGCTCCTCGGGCGGCTTCGATCCGCCCGCACGAAGGACGTCGAGGTACGGCTCCACCATGGACTCGCCCTCTTGCTCGTAGCGACGGAAGATCGCGAGGGCGAAGAGGAAGCCGTAGGCATACGCATACACGTATCCCGGTGTCGAGAGGAAATGCGGGATATAGCTCCACCAGGTCCCGTATCCGTCGATGTCGACCGAGTCGTCGAACATCTGCCGCTGCGTGTCGAGCCAGAGCTCCTCGAACCGGTCGGTCGCTACCTCTCCCTGCTCGCGCCGCTCGGTGTGCACGGCCTCCTCGAAGCGATTCATCGCGATCTGGCGGAACACCGTCGCGATCGAGTCCTCGATCCGACCCGCCAGCAGGTTCAGGCGGCGATGCGGATCGTCCTCGAGGGCGAGCAGACGCTTGAAGGTGAGCGCCTCGCCGAAGACGGACGCGGTCTCGGCCGTCGTCAGCGGAGTGTCGGCATTGAAGAGCCCGAGCGGCTGAGCGAGCGAGCCGTGCAGGCCGTGGCCGAGCTCGTGCGCCAGGGTCAGGATCGAGCGGCGGTCGCCCGTGAAGTTCATGAGGATGTACGGGTGCACGCCGGGGACGCTGGTGGCACAGAACGCGCCGCCGCGCTTGTTCTCGCGGGTCGGCGCGTCGATCCAGCTCTCGGTGAAGAAACGCTCGACGATGTCTCCCGCCTCGGGAGCGAAGTCGTGATAGCCCGCGAGGACGATGTCCTTGGCCTCGTCCCACGACACCGAGGTCGGATCGTCCCCGATCGGCGCGAAGCGGTCGTAGAAGGTGAGTCGATCGAGGCCGACGAGCTTTGCCTTCAGCCGGTAGTAGCGCTGCGGGACGTCGTAGCGCGAGACTGCCGCGTCGACGAGCGCCCGTACCGCCTCGTCGGTCGTGTCGTTTCGGAGGTTGCGCGACGAGATCCAGGTCTCGTATCCGCGCAGGCGATCGTCGATCGACTTGTCGACGAGGATCGTGTTGAACACGAACGTCCTCGTGCGCAGTCCTGGCGCCAGGGCTTCCGTGACCGCCTCGGCGGCCGTGCTCCGCTCGTCGCGGTCGGCGGAGTACAGCTTCGCCATTGCCTTCTCGAAGCTGATCTCCTCGCCGTCGATCTCCACCTTGACCGCGCTCAAGAGCTCTTCGTGCAGCCGCGACCAGGCGCTGACCCCCGAGACCGACTTCTCCGTGAAGATCTTCTCCTCCGGCTCCGAGAGCAGGTACGGACGGAACTTCCGCAGCGAGCGCAGCCAGTGCTGCCAGTGCTCGAGCGCGGAGTCGGCAATGAGCGCGTCCGCGCGGTCGTCGTCGAGGTCGGCGATCTCCAGCCCGAAGAAGAGAAGCTGCGTGTCGAGCGCGGCGCCCTTCTCCGTCAGGCGCGCGAGGAGCGCGCCGCGGGCGGGATCGGCCGTGTCCGTCGAGAACCACAGGTGCGCGTAGTAGATGGCGCGGGTGAAGATCGACTCGATCCGCTCCCGCTCGGCGATGGCTGCTGCGAGGCCGGCCGCGTCGAGGTCGGCGACCTTGCCGTAGTACGTCTCGCGAAACGTCTCGGAAGCTTCCTCGGCCTCCTGCACGTCCTGCTCGAGGCGGGCGTCGTCACCGCTTTCGTAGAGGTCGGAGAGATCCCACGCTACGTCCTCCGCCCCGGTCAGCTCTGTAGTCGTCATGGCCGGGACTCTACTGAGGCTCGGCAGGCTCAGCCCAGGTAGGGGCGGGGCATGCCCGGCCCCTACGACGACGTGACGAGCGCAGGAAGCAGCCGCTCGCCCACGAGCGCGATCATCTCGTCGTCGGAGTGATTCAGGTGCTGCAGGAAGACGCGCGTCACCCCGAGCGCCTCGAGCTCCGCGAGCCTGTCTGCGACCTCCTCGACGGTCCCGACAAGCCAGGTTCCGCGGCGGTCCTCGAGCGTCTGTGCGGCATCGATCTCTCCTCCCCTGACCGAGAGGAAGGCAGCTACCCGATCGAGGGCCTCCGCCCGGTCCGAGCCGACGAAGCAGGCAGTCATCACCGAGAACCCGAGAGATGCCGGATCGCGCCCGACGTCTCGGCAGGCTCGATCCAGGCGCTCCCTTCGCCCACGCAGCTCCTCGCTCGCCGCACCGAGGGTGTTGACCTCGTCGGCGAAACGCGCGGCCAGCGCTGCGAAGCGCGGCTTGACCGTGCCGCCGAGAACGAGCGGCGGGTGGGGTCGCTGAACGGGACGCGGCAACGCGCTCTGCTCGCGGAGCTCGAACGTCTTCCCGGCGTGGTCGAAGGCGTCCTCGGTCCACGACCGGACGACGATCTCGACCTGCTCGGCGAAGAGCTCGAACCGCTGCTTTGCATCGAGGAACGGAAACCCGTGCTCGACGTGCTCACGCTCGTACCAGCCCGCACCCATTCCGACGTCGACGCGGCCGCCGGAGATGTGATCGACGGTGACGGCCATCCGCGCGAGCACGCTCGGATGGCGGAACGTCGCGGGTGAGACGAGCGTGCCGAGCCGGATCCGCTCCGTGATCGCCGCCAACCCCGCGAGCGTCGCCCACGCGTCGAGCGCCCCCGCCTGCGGGCGGATGATCGCCGTGTAGTGATCCGAGCGAAAGAGCCCCTCGAGGCCGTGCTCCTCGGTGAGACGCGCGAGGCGTACCCAATCCTCCCAGGTGACGCCTTCCTGCCCTTCGATCATCAGGCAGACACGCATGTCAGGCGCTCGCCACCAGGGCAGCGGGGTCGGTAACGGGGCTGCGGCAGGCGAAGCGCTCGCAGATGTAGACCGCGGGCTCACCGTCGACGAGCTCCTTGCCTTCGAGCAGGGGGACGCCCTCCCCCGGTCCGACCGCGACGACGGTCCGCGGGTCGAACCCGGCGAGCGCGGCCCGCGCGACCGGCGAGTCGGCGGCGCCCGCGATCGCGATCTCACGCGGCGGGCTGAACCAGAGGTCGAGCCCGCACAGCATCCAAGCGAATCCTCCGGGTGCACGGCGGAGCGCCGGCTCGACGAGGCGGAATACCGAGACAGCATGCCGCTCCAGCTCGTCGTCTCCCCAGATCCGGCCGAGTCGGAGCAGCACCCAGGCGAGCATCGAGCTCCCCGACGGAATGGGAGTGTCCTGGAGGTCCTTGGTGCGCGGCACCCGCTGGTCGGCATCCGCCGAAGCGAGATAGAACCCGCCGCGCTCCTCGTCGGCGAAGAGCTCGATCGCGAGCAACGCGAGCCGGTGCGCCTCGGTCAGCCAGCGCAGGTCACCGGTCGCGACGTGCAGCTCCATCAGCCCGTAGGCGACGTTCGCGTAGTCGTCGAGGAAGCCGCTGCCGCTCGCCCTCCCGTCGCGACGAGACCGGAGGAGCCGCCCGTCGGAGTCGGAGAGCGGCCCGAGCAGGAACTCGCCCACGCCGCGGGCGACGTCGAGCCAGTCGTCGCGCTCGAGGCGGTACGCGGCCTCGGCGAGAGCGGCGAGGGCGAGCCCGTTCCACGAGGCGAGCACCTTGTCGTCCCTGAACGGCTGCGGCCGTCGCGCGCGCTCGTCCAGCAGGCGAGCCTTGAGCTCCGGCTCGAGCTCACCGCGCACGACCAGGCGACCATGCTCGAAAGGCTGGAGCAGCTCCGCGGGGATCCCGGACGACGCTGCTTCGCCGGGGGACCAGGTGTACGTCAGCCCCTCGACGCCGTCCGTGTCGGCGTCCTGGGCAGAGGCGAGCCCCCCCTCGGGGAGGAGCATCTCCCGGACGAGATAGTCGATCGTCTCCTCGACGATCTCCTCGTACCGCGGACGGCCGGTCACGAGCCAGCCGTGCAAGTACGTCGAGGCAAGCACCGCGTTGTCGTAGAGCATCTTCTCGAAGTGCGGGACGAGCCAGCGCTCGTCGACCGAGTAGCGGTGGAAGCCACCCCCCACGACGTCGTACATTCCGCCTGCGGCCATGCCGTCGAGGGTGGCCGTCACCATCGCGAGTGCGGCCTCGTCCCCACGGCGGAGGAGGAACTCGAGAGTGGAGGCGGCCGGGAACTTCGGGGCGCGGCCGAAGCCGCCGAACGCAGGCTCGAACGTGTTGGCGATCCCGCGAGCAGCCTCGCCCAGGATCGACTCGGTCAGCGGCTCCGTGGACGGCTTGAGCTCGGCGCTCCGCCTCAGCGTCTCGTCGATCTGTCCCGCCTGGCGCTCGATCTCGACTCGCCGCTCGCTCCATGCGCGCGCTACCGCCTGGAGCAGGTCGCGGAAGCTCGCCAGTCCGTGCCGCGGCTCGGGCGGGAAGTACGTGCCGGCGTAGAACGGCTTTCCCTCAGGCGTCATGAAAACGGTCGTCGGCCAGCCGCCGGAGCCGGTCATCCCGACGGTCGCCTCCATCGTCACCGCGTCGACGTCGGGCCGTTCCTCACGGTCGACCTTGACGTTGACGAACAGGTCGTTCATGAGCGCTGCGGTATCCGCATCCTCGAACGACTCGTGCGCCATCACGTGGCACCAGTGGCACGAGCTGTAGCCGACCGAGACGAGGAGCGGCTTCTCCTCGGCGCGTGCCAGCTCGAACGCCTCGTCGCCCCACGGATACCAGTCGACCGGGTTCTCGGCGTGTTGCAGGAGGTAGGGGCTGGTCTCGTCGGCGAGGCGATTCATCTCACCACCGTACGCAGTTGACTCCATCCGGCGGAGGTCTTAGGGTGCCGCGCATGGACAGGCAACGGATCGGGCTCTGGGGAACGGTCATCTTCGCCGGGGCCGCTGTCGTCGGCATCATCGTTCAGCTCTACCTCATCGGAGGCGTCGTCTTCGGAGAGGGAGCCGGTTGGTTGGACGCGCACAAGGACTTCGGCAAGGCCGTCCACCTTGCCTACATCCTCACGTTCATCTCCGCGCTCGTCGCCGCCTGGCCCAACTGGCGCGCGGCACTGTGGCCGTTCGTCCTGGCCGTGATCGGCTCGGTTCAGGCTTTCCTCGCAGGTGGCGGTGACTTCGTCGCTGGCGACAACGGCGCACTGCACGCCTTCCATGCTGCACTCGTGCCTGTCGTAGTTGTGCTCGCACTGTGGATTGGGTGGCGTGCCTGGACTGCGATCCAGGCGTCATCACGCACCGACGTGACTCCGGCGACCTAGCTTCCTGCGCCAGTCTCGCCTGCGGTTGTGCTGCGCCGCTTGCGCACGTGCCGGACGAGCTCCACGACGAGGCCGAGGGTCAGGGCGATCCCGAGCGCGAGAACGACGCCCCACACGGGATGCTCCTCGAAGGTCTTCCCGAAGAGGTAGCCGAGCATGGCCGCATAGGTCGCCCACGCGAATCCGGCGATGACGTCGTAGACGATGAAGCGTCGCCACGAGAACGTGGGGATGTAGCCGGCGGAGAACGTCACCGCGGTCCTGCCGCCCGGGATGAACCGCGCGAGGAGGATGATGTACGCGCCTCGCTCGTCGAGCGTGCGCTCGGCCCACTCGAGGCGCTTGTGTGCCTTTTCGCTGCGAAACCAGCGCTTGACGGTCCTCTCTCCGACGAGTGAGCCGATCCCGTAGGAGACGTTGTCGCCGACGATCGCTCCCGTCGCGCCCGCGAGGATCACGAGCAACAGGCTCAGGTCTCCCGATCCGGCGAGGCTTCCCCCGAGGACGACGAGCGTCTCGCTCGGCACGAACGGGAAGAACGCGTCGATCGCCGCGATCGCGAAGATGACGAGGTAGCTCCACCACTCGCCGGAGACCCACTCGGCAAGCTGGTCGAAGTCGAGCCAGTCGGGCACGCGCCCATCCTCGCAGAGGTCGCTGCAGTGCG
>CAWKLR010000024.1:0-202816 GCA_963850485.1 uncultured Actinomycetes bacterium
GACCGGGAAGGGCAGCTCGAGGCCCTCCTGGATCCGCTCGAAGAGCAGGTCGCGCTTTGCCGAGCGGAGCTCCTTCGAGTCCTGCTCGGCGTCCGTCAGCTCCTGCAGGTCCGAGAGGAACTGCTCGCGCAGCGGCCCTTCGACGGCCTCCATGCGCGCCTTCTCGAGGATCGACGCGAAGCTCGAGCGGATCTGACGCGAGCGGACGATGTCGTCCTCGGTCGTCTCCATCGAGATCTCGGGCGATGTCTCGCTGACGAGCGACTCCATCGTCGCCGACGCCTCGCGGAGCCCGTTCTCCGCGATCGCGGAGCGAATCGCCTGACCGTGTGCGGCCTCCAGCTCGGCCGTCAGATCCGAATCGACCCACTTCGCCTTGCCGACCTGCGAACGCAGGTCTTCGAGCGCCTCGCAGATCTTGCGGATCTCCGTGTGCGCCAGCTCGAAGGCCTCGAGGAGCGTCTCCTCGGGAACCTGATCTGCACCGGCCTCGACCATGGTCAGGGCGTCGGGCGTTCCGACGACGATCAGGTCGAGCGTGGACTCCTCGAGCGCCTCGAGCGACGGGTTGACGACGAACTCGTCGTCGATCCGGCCGATGCGCACGGCCCCGAGTGGGCCGAGAAACGGCAGCGGCGAGACCGTGAGCGCCGCCGACGCGCCGTTGATGCAGAGAACGTCGTGAGGCGAGATGAGATCGGCAGAGAGCGTGGTGCAGACGAGATGCACCTCGTTGCGAAAGCCCTTCGGCCAGAGCGGCCTGATCGGCCGGTCGATCATGCGGGCGGTGAGCGTCGCGCGCTCGGTCGCTCGTCCTTCCCGCTTGAAGAAGCCGCCCGGAATCTTGCCGGCGGCGTACATCCGCTCCTCGACGTCGACCGTCAGCGGGAAGAAGTCCGCGTCGGGCCGCGCGTCCGGCCGTCCGACGGCCGTCGCGAGGATCATCGTGTCGCCGGAGCGGACGACGACTGCGCCGTCGGCCTGCTTGGCGAGCTTGCCCGTCTCGAAGACGATCTCCTGACCGCCCACGTCGACGGAAACCGTGGCGATCTGCCCGGTAGTCGTACTCATGTGGTGTATCCCTTCACCTATTCCTTCATTTCCGGAAGGTGGAGGTTTGAGTCAGCCCCGCCCAGCTCATGTGCTCGGCTGGGACTCGCTCAAACTTCCACCTTCCCTCGACAGAAGCCGCCCTACCTTCTCAGGCCGAGCTCCTTGATGAGGGCACGGTAGCCCTCGATGTCCTTTCGCTGCAAGTAGTCGAGGAAGCGGCGACGGCGGCCGACGAGCTTCAGGAGGCCCCGACGGGAGTAGTGATCCTTCGGGTGCGCCCGGAGATGCTCGGTCAGGTCGTTGATCCGTCGCGTCAGCATCGCGATCTGGACTTGGGGGGATCCCGTATCGGCCGGACCGGAGCCGTGCTTCTCGATGACTTCCAGCTTGACTTCCTTGGTGAGGCTCATGGTGCTCCTCTCGTAGACATTCCGCGTTCCCCGCCCCGCGTGAAGGAAGTGACACGCCGGAGCCGCGATCGCGGTCTCCGGAAGGCTAGCAGCCGGAACCTTGCGGCCTCGCCCGCCGCCACGGTGTAGGGGCCGGGCATGCCCGGCCCCTACGGCAGGATTACCAGGTGCGCGCAGGAGTCGCAGCGGGCCATCCCGCGACCGCCGCGGTCGGAGCCGAGATCCTCGCCGAGGGCGGAACGGCGGCCGACGCCGTCGTCGCCATGGCTCTGGCCTCCTGCGTCGCCGAGACGGTCATGAGTGGCCTTCTCTCCGGGTGTCATGCAATCGTCTTCGACGGCTCCCGGGTGTCGAACGTCGACGGCTTCGCGGCGCTGCCTTCTGGCGCCGGCGATCTCGTGGACGTGTCCGTACCCTTCGGAGACGAGATCGTCGTCTACTCGATCGGGCCCGGCTCGTGTGCGGTTCCCGGCCTTCCGGCGACGCTCGGGGAGCTCTCCGCACGACTCGGTCGGTTGCCCTGGAAACGGCTCGTGGAGCCCGCGCTCGACCTTGCGCGCCACGGTGTCCCTCTCCCGGAGATGCACCGGCGCTCCCTCGCGATGCTCGAGAACGTTCTCACGCTCGAGCGCGGCGGCGAGATCTTCGCTCCCGAAGGACAACTGCTGCAGGCGGGTCAGCTGCTCGTGCAGCCCGGCCTCGTCACAGCCATGGAGATGCTGTCGGACGAGGGGGCCGCAACCGTCTATCGCGGTTCCCTCTCCGAAGAGCTCCTCCGCGTGGACGGCGTGGTCTTCGCGGCCGCCGACCTTGCCGCCTACACGCCTCGCTGGACGGATCCGCTTCTCACCGACTTCCACGGGCGGCGCGTCGCCACTCGAGGCGGGCTCTCCGGTATGCCCGAGCTCCTACCACGCCTCCCCCGACTCGCCGGTCTCTCCGAGACACACCGGGTGCTCGCGCTGGTCGCAGCGCTCGAGGTGCCCGCGACGGGCGGCGAGCACACCACCAATGTCGTCGCCGTCGACGCCCAGGGCGGCGCCTGCGTCCTCACCCACTCGCTCGGGGTCGGCGCGGGAGTGTGGGTTCCCGGTCTCGACCTCCAGCTGAACAACCTGCTCGGCGAGTCGGACATCGCGTTCGGCGAGCCCGAGTCGGGAGACCACCTGGAGAGCCGGATGGCGCCCTGCCTGGTCTTCGGCGACGAGGGCTTGACGCTCGCGATCGGCGCTGCGGGCGCGACCCGACTGCGAACGGCGCTCGCCACGGTTCTGTCGGGGATCCTCGACGAAGGGCTCGATCCCGACGACGCGGTGACGAGACCGCGCGTCCACCCCACCACGTCCCTGATCGATGCCGAACCGGGGGTGGACGAGACCGCGCTCGAAGAGCTCGAAGCGCGAGGACGCACGGTGCGTCGCTGGCCGGAGCTGCACCACTACTTCGGCGGGGTCAGCTGCGTGGGCCGAACGGGGGCGGCGGGCGACCCGCGGAGGAACGGCGCCGCAGTGTCCCTGTAGGGGCCGGAAGTGCCCGGCCCCTACTTCAAGAGGAGACCGTCGATCCGGCGCGAGGCGATGAACATCCCGACCATGCCCATCGTCAACAGATACGCGACGTTCACGAGCTGGAAGGCTCCCGGTGTCCCGGTCGAGAGCGAACGAACCAGCTCGATGCCGTGGTACAGCGGAAGCACGCGGACGATCCACTCGATCACGTCCGGATAGACCGTGATCGGATAGAAGGTCGCCGAGAAGAGAAACATCGGGAGCATGAAGAGCTGGATCAGGTCGAAGTCCTGCCAGCCCCGCATCCACGTCACCGCGGCGATGCCGGCCCCGGCGAAGCCGAAGCCGATCACGAAGCACGCGGGCAGCACCAGCACCACCCACCACGACTCGAGCACACCCAGAGCACCGATCACGGCGAGGAACGCCGCCGAGTAGATCAGCGACCGCACGACCGCCCAGATCGTCTCGCCCACCGCGACATCGCCTGGGCTCACGGGGGTGGAGAGCATCGCGTCGTAGACCTTCCCGTAGCGCAGCTTCCAGAAGACGTTGGTCGCGTCGTAGAACGCGCCGTTCATCGCCGAGGCGGCGAGCAGGGCGGGCGCGACGAAGGCCGCATAGCCGACGGTCTCGCCGGCCACGATGACCTCCCCGCCGATGAACTCCTGGAACGGGTAGACGAAGAAGAACAGATAGAAGAGCGGCTCGAAGAACCCGGAGAAGATGATCATCCAGGTCCGGCGGTAGACCATCACGTTCCGCTCGACGATGAGGAGCCCGCCGATCCTCGGACGCGGCGGCACGAGCACGCGGCTGCGCGGTACGGCGAGGTCGGTCATGCGACGAGCTCTGTCATACGACGAGCCTGCGCCGGTAGGTGATGAAGGCGAGCGTCAGGCCGATGACGACCCAGGCCAGCAGGTAGACGACGTGCGCGACCGC
Organism: uncultured Actinomycetes bacterium; assembly: GCA_963850485.1. GTDB lineage: Bacteria > Actinomycetota > Thermoleophilia > Gaiellales > Gaiellaceae > GMQP-bins7. Next base: position 3,917 of record CAWKLR010000024.1, read on the forward strand.
GCTGACGAGAATGACCTCGCCGAGCATGAGCTGGCGACAGAGGTCGACCCCGTGCCAGAGAGGCGTCAGGTAGGCGATCCCCTCCAGGACTCGCGGCAGCTCGCTGATCGGGAAGAACGTGCCGGAGAAGAGGAACATCGGCAGGATCACGAACCGGAAGATCGCGACGAAGGACGCCTCGTTCTCCGTGTGCGCGCCCCAGGCCGCGATCGGCGCGGCGTACGCGACCCCGACGAGCACGGTCACGGGGATGGCCAGGACCGCGAGCGGAGAGATCGAGCTGTCGAAGAACGGCATCAGGATCGCGATGACGACCAGGTACACGGTCGCGGTCATGAGCATGCGCGCTGCGATGAACGCCTGGTGTCCGAGGACGATGTCCCCGATCCGAAGCGGCGTCGCGAGCATCGCGTGGTACTGCCGGCTCCACTTGATCGCCGAGAGCACCGGCCAACTCGCCTCGAACGAGGCCAGCTGCATCGCCGTGGCGGCGAGCAGGCCCGGCGCGACGAACTCGAGGTACGTGACCCCCGCCGGGAGGCTCGCGAAGCGATCCGCGAACACGCCGAGACCGACGCCGAGCGCCAGGAGATAGACGATGGGCGTGACGACGGTCGAGATCGCCGTTCCGCGCCAGACCCGGCGGTACTGCGCGAAGTAGAACTCGAGCGGGCGGGCTGCCAGAGCGAAGGCGCTCATTCGATCAGGCTCCGGCCCGTGAGATGGAGGAAGACGTCCTCGAGCGTGCTCCGCCGGACGAGCACGCTCTCGGGCACGAGCCCGCGCTCGTGGATCCCGTGCGAGGCGGCATCGCCGTTGTCGGTGTAGAGGAGCACGCGGTCGGGCAGAGGCTCCACCCGCGAGACGAGCCCGTCGGTCCAGTATGCGAAGTCGTCAGGCCGGGTGTCGCCGAAGCGGAGCTCGACGACCTCGCGCGTGGAGTAGCGCTCGATCAGCTCTCGCGGCGATCCCTCGGCGACGATCTTCCCCTTGTCCATGACGACGAGGCGGTCGCAGAGCTGCTCGGCCTCCTCCATGTAGTGGGTCGTCAGCAGAAGCGTCACGCCCTGCCGCTTGAGCCGGTAGAGCCGGTCCCAGACGACATGACGCGCCTGCGGGTCCAGGCCGGTCGTCGGCTCGTCCAGCAGGAGCACCTCCGGGTCGTTGACGAGCGACCTGGCGATCGTCAGCCGCCGCTTCATCCCGCCGGAGAGCGGCTCCACGCGGTCCTTCGCCCGATCGGTGAGCTCGACGAACTCGAGCAGCTCGTCGGCACGCTTGCGGAGCACCGAGCGCGCGAGGCCGAAGTAGCGCCCGTAGACGATGATGTTCTCGCGCACGGTCAGCTCCATGTCGAGCGAGTCCTCCTGGGGAACGACCCCGAGGCGGCCACGAATCGCGACGCCGTCGCGAGCTGGATCGAGCCCGAACACGCTGAGCTTCCCGTCCGTGACCGGGGAGACGCAGCCGATCATGCGCATCGTCGACGTCTTCCCGGCCCCGTTCGGGCCGAGGAAACCAAAGGCCTCGCCTCGTTGGAGGTCGAAGTCGACCGAGTCGACTGCCGCGAGCTCGCCGAAGCGCTTGACGAGACCTCGGGCCTGAATCAGCGGTTCTCCGTTTCGGCTGGCCATGCTCTGAAAGCTACCGACGGCTATCCTGCGGGCGGAGCGCGAGCTCCTCCCCATGCGCGCACGCTGACCGATATCTCGCTCCGTCTCCTTCTCTCGAGAGGTGGTCAGCCATGTCGCGCGCTCGTGGTGCGCTCGAAGCTCGATCGATAAGCAAGGCTTTCGGCGACACCGTCGTTCTCGACCGTGTCTCGCTCGCCGTCACGCCCGGCAGCCGGATCGGCGTCGTCGGGCCGAACGGGATCGGCAAATCGACGCTGCTGCGTGTGCTCGCAGGACTCGAGCAGCCGGACTCGGGAAAGCTGAGCCTCGAGCCGCCGGGGCTCGCTGTCGCCTATCTCGCGCAGGAGCCCGACCTGGCGGATCGCTCGGGCGGCGAGGCCGCACGCGCCCAGCTCGAGGCCATCCTGGCTTCCGACGTCGACGTGCTCCTGCTCGACGAGCCGACCAACGACCTCGACTTCGCCGGGCTCGAGCTCCTCGACCGCTTCCTCGACCGTCACCGAGGCGGCCTCGTCGCGGTCTCGCACGATCGCGCCTTTCTGGAGAGGATGACGAGAATCGTCGAGTTCGAGGCCGAGACGCGGCGGGTACGGGAATACCCGGGCGGCTGGAGTGCCTTCGAGGCCGAGCGCAGTCGTTCAGCCGAGCGGCAGCAGGGTGATTACCGGCGGTATGTCGACGAGCGCGACCGTATCCGAGAGCAAGCCCGCACGATGCGCCAGTGGGAGGAGCGCGGGTACGGGCAGGGTCGCAAGAAGAAGAAGTCGAAGGACGTCGGCAAGCGCTTCGAGAAGAAGCTCGGCCTCCTCGAGCGCGTGGAGAAGCCGTGGTCGCCCTGGCGGCTGGAGCTCGATCTCACGCCGGTACGGCGCGCCGGAGACGTGGTCGCACGGCTGGAGCACGCCGTGGTCGAGCGCGAGGGCTTCCGGCTCGGCCCGCTCGACCTCGAGGTTCGTAACGGCGATCGGCTCGTGGTCAGCGGACGCAACGGCGCGGGCAAGTCCACGCTGTCTGAAAGCGCTGCTCGGTGAAGTCCCACTCGAGGAAGGGCGGCGTTGGATCGGCCCGGGTGTCGTGCTCGGCGACCTGCCTCAGGGACGAGGGCAATTCGTGGGAGAAGACACACTGCTCGATCTCTTCCTCTCGTCGTCGGGACTCGATGCCGGTACCGCTCGCTCGCTGCTCGCCAAGTTCGCGCTCGGCGCCGACGACGTCGACCGCCCTGCTCGCTCGCTCTCCCCCGGCGAGCGAAGCCGCGCCACCCTGGCGCTACTGGCGGCACGCGGAGTCAACACCCTTGTCCTCGACGAGCCGACGAACCACCTCGACCTCGAGGCGATCGAGCAACTCGAGTCGGCGCTCGAGGACTACGAGGGCACCGTGATTCTCGTGACCCACGATCGCCGCTTTCTGGACGCGTTCCGCGCGACCCGCACGCTGGAGCTCTAGGCCGACGGCGACCCTACGACGGCCTCCGCGCAGCTCGCGTAGCGTCCACGTCCCGCGCGATCTGGGCGACGAGCGCCTCCTCCGACTCGAAGACCTCCTCGTCGCGAAGCCGCTCCCAGAGCTCCACGACGAGTCGCTGGCCGTAGAGATCGCCTTCGAAGTCCAGGAGATAGGGCTCGATCCGGCGCTCGGTTCCGCCGTAGTGCGGGTTCGTCCCGATGGAGACCGCCGCGCGGTGCCCGTGCGCCGATCCCGCATAGATCCCGTAGCGAGGACAGGCGAGCCCCGGCTCCATGCGGAGGTTCGCGGTCGGATAGCCGAGAGTGCCTCCGCGCTGATCGCCGGCGACGACGATTCCGTCGAGCTCGAAAGGGCGTCCGAGCATCCCGGCAGCCGAGGCAACGTCACCGTCCGCCACGGCGGCGCGGATCGCCGTCGAGGACACGCCCTCGATCTCCGCCGGGACGACGATCTGGAAGCCGAGCCGCTCGAGGAGCTCCAGGTCACCGCTGCGCCGAACGCCGAAGCGGAAGTCTGCTCCTGCAAGCACGACCTCGGTGCCGATCGCACGGAGGTAGCGCTCGACGAAGGCCTCCGGCGTCATCTGCTGCAGCTCGGGCGTGAACGGCGCGACCAGGGTCGTCTCGACGCCGGCCGCTTCGATCAGCTCGAGCCTCCGCTCGAGCGTCGTCAGGAGATCGACGCGGTTGCCGAGGGCGATCCGGGGATGCGGGTCGAACGTCACCACTGTGGGTTCGAGTCCCGTTTGGGCGAGGGCGTCGAGCACCGAGCGATGCCCGCGGTGCACCCCGTCGAAGCTTCCTATCGCGACTGCTCGCGCGGCGGGCTCGACCTCGTCGGGAGTCGAGACGACGTTCACGTCACGAGCCTCGCTAGGGCTTCCTCCGGCGAAATGATCCGCTCGGGATCCGCCTCACTGACCGAGAATGGCCCGATCTCCGTCCGGCGAAGCTCGATGCAATGGCCGCCGAGCGCCTCTGCGATCGCCCGGATGTAGGTGCCCGAGGAGACGAGCAGGTCGAGCCGGACGATGCCGTCGGTGTAGTCCTCGAGCCGAAGCTCGTGGACGATCATCCGGCGCACGGGCATCTCGACCACGACACCGCGTCGATGCAGGCGGTACGCGCGCTCGCCGTCGATCTTCACCGCCGAGGCGGCGGGAATCGGAAGTTCCACGGGCCCGCGCAGGGTGGCCAAGCGCCGCTCGAGCTCGTCCGTGGTCGGGGCTGCGTGCTCCTCGACGACGTCGCCCTCGCGATCGCCGCTCGTCGTCGTCGTCGTGAGGTCGATCTCCGTCACGTAGCGCTTGTCCAGGCCCACGAACCGCCCCTGAAGCCGCGTCGCCGCCCCGGAGAGCAGAAGCAGCAACCCCGTCGCGAAGGGATCGAGCGTCCCGGCATGTCCGGTCCGCGCGCCCGTACCGCGACGTACCGCCGCAACGATGTCGAACGACGTGGGTCCCGCCGGCTTGTCGGCGAGGATGATCCCGCTAGGAGACAGCGCTCGAGGCGGCATGCTCGAACTCCTCGACGATGAAGCGTTTCAGCTCGTCGAGGGAGAGCTCGCTCGAGAACCCGGCGGCCTGGCGATGGCCGCCTCCCTGGCTCTTGCGGGCGATCACCGAGACATCGATCTCGTCCACCGATGCTCTGAGCGACACCCTGTGAGCGGGCCCGTCACCCCGCGGAGGCTCGCGGATAAGGGCCGCGACCATCGCCCCCTCGACCGCGCGCAGGTAGTCGATGATCCCTTCGGAATACGGCTCCGCGGCGCCCACCTCGACGAAGTCGTTCTTGCGCAGGTGCGAGATCACGAGGCGGCCACCCGAGTGCACCTCGGCGCGTTCGAGTGCACGCGCAAGGAGCTTGAGCTTCGCGAACTGCACGTTCTCGTAGACCGTCTGGAAGACCTTGTGCCAGTCCGCGCCCGCGTCGATCAGATCCGCCGCGAGCCGCAGTGCCTTGGGGCTCGTATTGGCGTACTGGAAGCGGCCGGTGTCGGTCACGAGAGCGACGTAGAGCGGCTCGGCGATCTCGGGCGTGATCTCGACCTCGAGCTCATGGAAGACGTCGGAGAGGATCTCCCCGGTCGACGACGCGTCCGCGACGATCAGGTTGACGTCGCCGAAGCGGGTGTTGTCGTGGTGGTGGTCGATGTCGACCGTGAACGGCGAGGCCTCCAGGAGCGCGGGATCCGGGCCTAGCCGCTCTTCCTTCGCGCAGTCGACCGCGACCAGGACGCGGTCGGCATGATCCTGCGGCGGCTCTCGCCGGACGCGCTCGAGCGGGAGGAAGGTGTACTCGCCGGGGAGCGGCGCTTCCCCGGGAACGAACATCGCGCTCTCCTTGCCGAGCTGCTCGAGCGCGAGATGCATGGCGAGGAGCGAGCCTAGAGCGTCGCCGTCGGGATTCTCGTGCGCAGCGACGACGAAGCGCTCATGCTCTCGGAGCGCGGTAACGACCGCCTGCATGTCATCGGGGTTCGCTGTCATCAGAGGGATCGGGCGCGAGCTCGTCGATCATCTTCCCGAGCCGGACGCCTTGCTCGACCGTCGGATCGTATTGGAACCTCAGAACGGGGGTTCGGCGCAGTCGCAGCTCACGCCCGACCTGTGCCTGGAGGACGCCGTGCGCGGCCCTCAGGCCCTCGAGAGTGCGCTCCCGCTGCTCCTCCGTCCCGAACACGCTCACGTAGACCGTCGCGTGCGCGTAGCCGGTCGCCGCCTCGACACCGGTGATCGTCACGAAGCCGATCCGCGGGATCTTTCAGCGTCGGAATCGTGTCCGAGAGCACCTGCCGGATCGCCTCGTTCACGCGCCGCTTTCTGCCACCGTCACTCACCGGGAACCACCACCTCTCGATCCGCGCGCAGGAGCTCGAACTCCTGTGATCCGAGATAGCGCACGACGGCGTCGAGCAGGTGCTCGAGCTCCGTATGCTCTCTCGCCGCACAGGCGACGGTGAGCCCCGCCCGCTGCCAGAGCTCGTGGTGCTCGACCTCGGCCACGGCTGCGCCGAAGCGCTCGTGCAGCTGCGCCTTCGCGGACTTCACGTACTTGCGTTTCCCCTTGAGCGAGCCGTTCTCGGGGAAGTGCAGCTCGACCGAGAGGATGCCCACGTAGCCGGCCATGCCGGTGCCGCCTCTACGCAGCGTCGTCGGGCGACGCGGCAGCCGCCACCGGCGCCGGCTCGTCGAGATCGGTGCGCTCGACCTGGCGCGTCTCGTACGCCTCGAGGATGTCGCCTTCCTTCACGTCGTTGAAGCCGTCGAGCAGGATTCCGCACTCGAAGCCCTCGGCGACCTCGCGCGCGTCGTCCTTGAAGCGCTTCAGCTGCGAGATCGAGGTCTCGTAGATCACGGTTCCGTCGCGAACGACGCGCACCTGGGCACCGCGGCGTACCACGCCCGTCGTGACCATGCACCCGGCGATCGTGCCGAGCCGCGAGACCTTGAACAGCGCGCGGACTTCGGCCTCGCCAAGCGTCTCCTCGGTCTGCACCGGCGTCAGCATTCCGACGAGGGCCTTCTCGATGTCGTCGGTGAGCTGGTAGATGACGCGGTAGGTGCGGATGTCGACGCCTTCCCGCTCGGCGAGCACACGCGCATCCGCGCTCGGGCGCACGTTGAACCCGATGACGAGCGCGTCGGATGCGGAGGCCAGGTTCACGTCGTTCTCGGTGATCCCGCCGACGCCCGTGTGGATGACCTGGACGCGCACCTCGCTGTGCTGGATCTTCTGCAGCTCGCTGAGAAGCGCCTCCACGGAGCCCTGCACATCACCCTTCAAGACGATGTTCAGGTCCTGGATCTCACCGGCCAGCAGATCGCCGTGGAAGGACTCGAGCGAGACGCGGCGGCGCGGGCGCTGCGCGAACTGCTCACGGCGGAGCCGCTCGGAGCGCACGTTCGCGAGGTGCTTCGCCTGGCGCTCGTGCTCGACCACGCGGACGAACTCCCCGGCGGACGGCGGGTGGTCGAAGCCGAGGATCTCGACCGGATCGCCCGGCTTTGCCTCCTTCACCTTCTCCCCGCGGTAGTCGTAGAGGGCCCGAACCTTCCCTGCGGCGTCGCCCGCCACCGCTGCGTCACCGACGCGCAGCGTCCCGCGATGGATGAGCACCGTGGCGACCGGGCCGCGCCCGATGTCGAGCCGGGACTCGATCACGACCCCCGAGCCCTCGGCGCCGGCGTTCGCACGGAGATCGAGCTCCGCGTCCGCAACGAGCAGAATCCGCTCGAGCAGGTCGTCGAGATTCGTCTTCTCCCTCGCCGACACTTCGGAGAACTGCGTGGTTCCACCCCACTCCTCGGGCTGCAGCCCCTCGGCGGCGAGCTCGCTGCGCACGCGGTCCGAGTTCGCGTCGGGCATGTCCATCTTGTTCACGGCGACGACGATCGGCACCTCGGCTGCGCGGGCATGCGAGATCGACTCCTTCGTCTGCGGCATGACGCCGTCGTCTGCGGCGACGACCAGCACCGCGATGTCGGTCACCTTCGCCCCGCGGGCACGCATCGCCGTGAACGCCTCGTGGCCAGGGGTGTCGAGGAAGGTGATGCGCCTGCCGTCCACCGTCGCCTGGTAGGCGCCGATGTGCTGGGTGATGCCCCCGGCCTCGGTCTCCACGACGGACGCCTCGCGGATCGCGTCGAGGAGCGTCGTCTTGCCGTGGTCGACGTGGCCCATGATCGTCACGACCGGGGGTCGTGGCACCAAGATCGGCCTCGTCGTCCTCGTACTCGGCCGGTTCGAGCTCCTCCTCGGCCGCGTGCTTGATCGTCACCTCGCGCTTGACCTCGGTCGCGATCAGCTCGATCTCCTCGTCGGAGAGTGACTGGGTCGCGGTTCGCATCTGGCCGAGCGACATGAGGATCTTGATCAGCTCGGGCATCGTGACGCCGAGCGCGGCGGACAGGTCCTTGACGGTCGCGCCCGACTCGACGATCGCAGGCCCGGTCGGAGGAGCGACGGGCGGCTGCTGGCGAGGAGGCCCGACTCCGGAGCGGTCGCGAGGCTGCCGGCCCTCACGGCTGCGCGCGCCGCCTCCCTCGATGACCACGCGCCGCTTGCGCCCCGCGGAGCCTCCGCGAGGGCGAATCGGGCGGTTTGGCCCTTTGCGTCCGTCAGCCATCAGTGCTCAATTCTAGGCGCCCCTTCGAGTGGCGGAGAATTGGTGTCCAGAGAGACGTCGGCGACGAGCTCGCCGGCGAGCTCCGACACCGACTCGGAAGCGACGACCTCCTCCTCGGCCGCGTCCGGGACGATGTCCGCGCCGGGCTCTGGCTCGGTTCCGACGAGCGCCTGGTGAGCGGGCACGCCGCAGTACCGCGATCCTGGCAGTGCGGCGTTCGGGCAGCGCTTCCCGTTCGAGAGGATCGCGGCGCAACGGCCGGAGTACTCCTCGTCGTCGGCGGCGCCGACGAATGCGGCTTCGGCCTCGGCCTGCGCGAACTCCGACTCCGACTGGATGTCGATCTTCCAGCCGGTGAGACGCGTGGCGAGCCGGGCGTTCAGGCCCTCCTTGCCGATCGCCAGGGCGAGCTGGTCGTCGGGAACGATGACCGTCGCCTCGCGCGTCTCGTCGTCGATGTACACCTCGCGAACGCGGGCCGGCGAGAGCGCCTTGGCCACGAAGCGCGCAGGCTCGGTGTTCCAGGGGATGATGTCGATCTTCTCCCCGCGGAGCTCCGAGACCACCATGCGAACGCGCGATCCACGCGGGCCGACGCAGGCGCCGACCGGATCGACGCCCTGCATGTGCGACTCGACGGCGATCTTCGACCGGTAGCCGGGCTCGCGCGCGACGCCTCGGATCTCGACCAAGCCGTCGGCGATCTCGGGTACCTCGAGCTCGAAGAGCGCGCGGATGAGCTCCGGATCGCGCCGGGAAAGGATCACCTGCGGGCCCTTCGTGCCGGAGCGAACCTCGGCGATCACGGCCTTGATACGGCTCCCTTGTTCATACCGCTCGCCGTCCACCTGCTCGGAACGTGGGAGCAGCGACTCGACCCGCCCGAGGTCGACGAGCACGTTGTTGCGGTCGCCCGCCTGCTGGACGATCCCGGTGACGACCTCGCCCTGGCGATCGACGTACTCCTCGTACATGATCGCCCGCTCGGCCTCGCGGATGCGCTGCTGGATGACCTGCTTGGCCGTTTGCGCGGCGATCCGGCCGAAATTGTCCGGGGTCACGTCGGTGCGGACGATCTTGTCGGGTGGCACCTGTGTCCAGTCGAGATCGAGATCCTCGTCGGCGATCAGCGTGTGCTGGCGCTCGCCGGTCTCCTCCTCGATCTTCTCGAGCTCGGCGATCCGCGCCTCGCGGGCGTCCTCGACGAGGCGAACCTCGATGTCCTCGGGAATCTCGATTCCGTTGACGCGAAACTCGCCCTCCCCGTCGAGCTTGACCTCGGCATGGCGGGTGGCGTCCGGCGTCTTCTTGTACGCCGCGAGCAGCGCGTCCTCGAGAGCGGAGATGAGGATGCCCTCCTCGATTCCCTTCTCCTTCTCGATCGCGTGAATCCCTTCGATGATCTCCTGGCTCATGTCGTCAACCCCTCGTCGATCAGATTCGCCCGCACGATGGCGTCGTACGGGATACGTAGTGGGTCGGAGTCGCGATCGGTAGCGAGCACGACCGCGCCGTCTCCGGCCTCGACCAGCTCGCCCTTGAAGCGGTTCCGCCCCGCGATCTTCTCCTCCGTGCGTACGGCGACGTGCCGACCGAGCGCGAGCTCGAAGTGCTGCGGCTTTCGCAGAGGCCGCTCAGGCCCCGGCGAGGACACGTCGATCGTGTAGTCCTGCCGGTAGGCGTCGAGGAGTCGCGTAACCTCGCGCGCAGAGAGCATGGTCGACGCCTCTCGGATGGTCGACGTAGACGCAGAACCGGCTCGGGCTGACGAGCTCGACGGCCAGGACCTCGACCCCGGGCACGGCGCGCTCGACCGCAGGGGCGATCTCGTCCTGAAGCGTTCGTTCGCGGGCGTAGGTGCTCAAATCGGTCCTCCGGCGTCGCCTTCGAAACAGTGGCCTCTCAAAAAGAATGGGCGCTGCGCGCCCATTTCGTGAAGCCGGTGAAATGTGGTGCGTGAAGGATAGCAGCGTGCAAGTCGGGTCAGGTCGTGGCCACGAGTGCGACTCCGGCGACGATGAGGACCGCGCCCACCATCCGGCCAGGCCCCACGGGTTCGCGGAGCACTATCGCGCCGAGCGCCACGGCGACCAAGATGCCCGTCTCCCGAACGGCAGCCACAGCCGCCGCGGGTGCCAGTGAAAGCGCGGCGAGCGCGAGCGCGTACGCGGCGAACGAGGTGACGCCCGCTGCGATCGCCGGCCACCCGATCTCCGCTCGCACGCTCGCAAGCCGACCCGTGGCCGCGTGGGCGAGGACGGCGGCGACGGCGACCGGCAGGAGCACGAGCTCGAGGTAGGCGAGCACAGAGGCGTGCTCGATGCCCTCGTTGTCGACGAGTGTGTAACCGGCGATGGTCGCTCCGATGACGAGCGCGAGCACGACGCCCTTTCCGTCGACGGGCCCGGCCAGCCCGCGAACGAGGAGCACGCCTCCACCGACGAGCACGACTCCGAGCGCTTGCCAGGGACCGAGCGTGACTCCGACAACCGCTCCGCCGAGCAGCACGAGAACGGGCGCCACTCCACGGGCGATCGGGTAGACGAGGCTGAGGTCGGAGCGGCTGTAGGCCGCAGTGAGGAGGAAGTAGTAGACGAGCTCCAACAGCGCCGAACCCACGATCCAGGGAATCGCCGCTGCCTCGACCCGCCAGCCGACCGCGGCGATGGGCGCGGCCAACACGACGCCCACGACGAGGGCGACCGTGGTCGCGGCACGCACGTCGTGCGATCGGGCGAGGAGCACGTTCCAGCCCGCGTGCAGGACCGCCGCGGCGAGAGCCAGCACCAGAGCAGCAGGCGCCACGTTCTACGAGTCGAGCACGATCGTGACCGGCCCGTCATTGACGAGCGCTACCTCCATCTTCGCGCCGAAGCGACCGCGCGCGACAGCGACGCCCTGCTGCTCGAGCGCGACGCAGAAACGCTCGTACAGAGGCTCGGCGAGAGAAGGCTCGGCTGCGTCGGTGAAGCTCGGCCGACTCCCCTTCCGCGTGTCTGCGAGCAGCGTGAACTGGCTGACGACGAGCGCTTCGCCGGCGACGTCCAAGAGAGAAAGGTCGAAGCGGCCATCCACATTCTCGAAGATCCGCAGACGAGCGATCTTCGCGGCCAGTCGGTCTGCGTCGGCCTCGCCGTCGCTCGCGGCGATACCGAGCAGAACTAGGAGGCCGGCGCCACAGGAGCCCACCAATTCGTCCTCGACGATGACCGAGGCCTCTCGGACCCGCTGCACGACCGCGCGCATCCCTCCGATTCTCGTCGCTTTCTCACGTTCGGAGCGAGATGCGCCGATCACTGGGGAGTGGAATCTCCGGCACCGGCACCCTGGCCGGCTCTCGGCGTGCTGCTGATCCGTGACGGCCTGGTTAGCCGCGCGGAGCTCGAGGCCGCGCTCGCCGAGCAGGGTGACGGCCGTGACCGCAGGGTCTCCGGTCAGCGGCTAGGCGAGGCCCTCGTCGAACGCGGCGTGGTCACGACCGAGCAGGTAGCGAGGCTCGTCGCGGAACAGCACGAGCTGCCCTTCGTAGACCTGGACGAGTCCGATTCGATCGGCCCCGTGGCGACGAAGCTTCCCGAGGAGCTTGCCCGCCGGTGCTCGGCCCTCCCGATCCGTGTCTTCCCTGACGGATCGCTGCTCGTCGCGGTGGCCGACCCGGGGAGGCTCGCGTGCCTCGACGACATCCGCCGCGTGCTCGGGGTTCGAGTCCGGTGGGCCGTCGCTTCGCCCGATGCGATCACCGCGTCGATCGAGATCGCCGCGCGGATGACGTTGCTGCAAGCCGAAGCGAGCGAGGCGGAGCTGGAGGCGATGGACGATGACGCGACGGTGGCCATCGAGGCGCTCGAGCTCGCCCTTCCGGGCGAACCGGTCGCGCGCGAACCGTCGCCGGAAGTGGCGGACAGCGATCGACGGCCCGTCTTGGGCTCGCTTCTCCTTCGCGACGGGCTCGTGACCGAGGACGAGCTCGATGCCGCGCTTGCCCAGCAGCGGCTCTCGAGCACCAGGCGGCTCGGCGAGATCCTCGTTGCTCGCGGTGCCCTGAGCGAGGCGGATGTCAGCCGCGCTCTCGCCGAACAGCACGAGCTGCCGTTCGTCGAGCTGTCCGACTACGACATCGACCATGCTGCGGCAGCACTGCTCCCAATCGATCTCCTGCGCCGTCATTCGGCTCTGCCCGTCTCGTATCTCGCCGACGGCTCGGTGCTCGTCGTCGTTGCCGACCCGACCAGCTCGATCCGCGACGAGGAGTTGCGCGCGAGCCTCGACGTCCCTGTCCAGTACGCGGTGGCCGTGGCTCGCGAGATCGAGACCGCCATCGCGTCGGCGGTCGAGGCCGAGCCAACCGCGGTCGCCGACCGCCCATCGGTCGCTCTCGTGCCCGCACCGGCAGAGAGCGAAGCGGACGCGGAAAGGGACGAGCACGCGGAGAGCAGGAACGGAGGAGAGCCTGATGCGGCCGTCGACCTCCCCGCCAGAATCGCGCGCGCCCTCGCGCTCGGGGCAACCGCGGTCCACTTCGAGCCTCGATCGTCCGGAATGGTGATCAGCGGGCGAGTCGACGGGGTGCTGCAAGAGCTTGGGACGCTGCCGGACGGCGATCGAGTCACGGACGAGCTGACACGCCTCATGGGCGTCGACATCGCGCAAGCCACCCGGCCGCACCGGCGCAACGCGGTGCCGATCTCGTTCCAGCAGGACTCGGTAGAGCTGGAGGCCGTCGTCCTTCCGACGACTCGTGGTCCGCGCGTCACTTTCCGGGTGGCCGAAGAAGCCCTACCCTGCCCGCCCCTCTCCGACCTCGTTCCCGACACACTCCAACGCGAGACGATCCAGACCGCACTTGCCGGGTGCCGCGGGCTGCTCGTTTTCTGCGGAACGCCTGGGAGCGCGCTCACGGCGACGCTCTACGCCGCAATCCAGGAGCTCGATGCGGCATCCCTGAGCGTTCTCACGCTCGAGGATCCCGTGGTGGGCGGCCTCGACGGAGTCCACCAGATCGAGGTCGATCCGTCGGCCGGGGTCACCGCTGCGAGCGGTCTTCGAGCGATCCTGGCCTCCGATCCCGACGTCGTTGCCCTAGGCGCGTTGGTCGACGAGGAAACGACGCAGGCGGCCGTCCTCGGCGCTCGCGACACGCTGGTTCTCACGACGCTCGGCGCGCCGACAGCGGCGACGGGAGCTCGTCGTCTCTGTGAGCTGGGCGGGAACCCTGCTCTTGTTAGCACGGCGTTGACCGGCATCGTCGCCCAGCAGACCCTGCCCACGTCCTGCCTTGAGTGCCGGGAGACGTACTACGCGACGGTGGACGAGCTCTTCGAGCTCGGATTGCCGTCCGAAGACGGGGGGAAGCGTCTACTCGGACGAGGCCGCGGCTGCGACGAGTGCGGCGGCAGCGGGTATCGGGGGGAGACAAGTCTCGTCGAGGTTCTTCCCTTGACGGACGAGGTGCGAGCGCTCATCGCCGAGGGCTCGTCCTCGGCCGAGGTCGAATGTGCAGCCGGAGCTGCCGGCATGCGAACGCTGCGCGAGCAGGGGATCGCCCTCTGCCTGGAAGGCGTGACTACGACGGCCGCGCTGCGATCCGTCGTCGAGCGACCCCGCCGACGCTGGCAGTCATGAGACTTCGTCCGCCCCCGGCGTAGCCTCCCGCTCGTCCAAGAGCAGGTCGCGGCCGCAACGAGCGCGCGAGCTTGATGTGCGGAGTCGCTTCCTTGCGCTTCCCCTGGTTCACGAGAGCACGCGCTAGCGCATAGTGGGCGAACTCGTCGGCGGGCGAGAGCTCGACGAGGGCCCTGAACTCGGCCTCGGCCTCCTCCCACCGCCTGAGGCGAAAGTAGGCGATGCCGAGCGCTTCGCGGATCGACCGCGACTCCGGCTCGCGCCGCTTGGCTTTCTCCAGCGCGACGGTCGCCTGCGCATTCATCCCACTTCGCAGGTGCTTGCGACCCTGCTGGAAGAGGTCGTAGGTGTCGCTCATGGCCCGGACTCACTCGGGGCCATGAGTGTGGAGGGGTGCGGGGAACCGGGGGGTTCCCCGCACTCGCCAGAAGAAGGGGCAGCGCGGGGAAACATGGTTTCCCCCGCGACCGCGAGCCGAAGGCGAGCGGTGTCATGAGCGCCAGCCGGCGCGGAGCGAGCGCAGAGAGACGAATCCCCGAAACCGGGCCCAGATCGAGAGCTGGCCCGCACTCGACGCAACAGCTCGCGCAGCTCTCGCCGAGCGGCGACCGCACCGGACATACCGTTGGCCGGCGGTCCGAAGCGTGCCTGAGCCGCAGCGTCGACGAACGAGCGGCTGTCGAGACCGAGCTCGCCCCAAACCGTCGCGCGCAGGTCGTCGAGCGTTGCAGAGACGGGGATCGCGAAACCCTGGTCCCGGAGGAACGCTTCGAGCTCGCGCCGGCTCGCGGTTGCCGCCCGCCTGGAATCGCGAGTCACGTGGCGGGCGCGCCAGAAGATCGCCTTCCCGAGCCCGACCAGCAAGGTCCAGAGGGCGCCGAAGCCGAGAGCCAACGCGAAGATCGAGGGTCTGCGCTCGGCGGGGGCGACGCCGACCCGAGCCCGATCTCGAAGGTCAGGGCGTTCTCGGTCGACGAGCGGCGTCTCTGCGCTCAGGTCACCACGGCGAAGCGCTTCTACTGCGTCCTTCGAGTCCGAGGCGAACGAGTAGGTGCCCCCGAAGGTCCCGCGGCCGGGAGTCGGGTCGAATGGAATCCAGCCCTGGCCGGCGAACCAGACCTCGACCCAGGCATGCGCCTCGTGGTCGGTGACGACCCACCTACCGTCCTCGTAGGTCCCGCTCGTGAAGCCCACGGCGACCCGGGCAGGGACCCCGAGCAGACGCAGCATCACGGCCATAGCACCCGCGTAGTGCTGGCAATAGCCGGCCTTCGTGCGAGTCGCGAACGAGACGAGCGGTGGGCCATCCGTGTTCGGCGGCTGCTCGTCGTAGACGAAGCCTCCGCGCTGCCGGAACCACGATTCCAATGCGAGCACCGCGGCGTACGGGCTTTCCGCCGAGCGGGTCACCCGGCCGGCGATCTCGTAGAGAGCGGTGTAGGACCGGAAGCTGTCGTTTGCAGGGGCCGCGAGCAACTCGCGCACCGTCCGGTCTCGACGAGCGCCGCGCCACACGGGCAGGCTCCTGCCGTCCAGCTGGAGGTATCGCCACACGGCACTGGGATACCGCGGCTTCGACCTTGCCAGGACTGCCGGTGCCGGGTCGGGCGCATAGCTCCACACGCGATAGCGCTGACCCTCACCGAGAGGGCTGCGTACGCGGAGAACGCCGCCGGACATGCGAAACACGTTTCCGAGGTGCCGCGCGTCGAGCGCGACCGGCGTACCCGCGGCCGCGAGCCGGTCGTCGACGAGCGCCTTCACCTCGATCCGCTGCTCGAGCCAGTTGTCCGGGTTCGCCGCACGTGCTGGCGTGAGCCGGTCCATGGGCATCGCGTCCCCGTCCCCTCGGACGCGGCCAAGCCAGAGGAGGTCCTCGAACCAGTGATCGCTCGCAAAGAGGTCGAGTGTCGACGCACGCCAATAGCGAGCCTGCTCGGGTCCGTCCACGGTCAGTACCACGGTCTTCTCGGGGGGAAAGCGGATCCCGTCGTAGTTCGAGTCCCACGCGAACCTCACTCCCGTCGCCAGCGAGACCTTCTGGAAGTCCCAGCTCTCCCAGTTCAACGCCGCTCCGCGCGCGACTGTCGTCGCCGACGATGCCCACATCGCGCCCGCAACGACCGCGGCACCCGCGGCCACCCCTGCGACGAGAGCCGGTCCCGAGCGAACGCGAAGGATCAGCGGAGTCGAGAGCGCGGCAGCGAGCGCGAGCGCGCCGAGCGCGACCGTCTGCCCGTCGGCCAGAGTCGCCGCCCAGCCCGCACCTGCGACGGTCACAGCCGCCGCGCCGAGCGGATGCGACGCCGCGGCGAGCAGCGCGACGGCGAGGACGAAGCCGAAGATCGCCATGAGCACGAGCCCATGCATCTCGGGATTCGCTGCGGGTTCCAGGGGGAGGAGCACTCGGTAGAAGTCCCCGATGCCATCGCCGGCAGCGCTCGCGAGGGGATCGAAGACGCGCTCGTCGCGATACGGCAGGAGCTCCCATGGCTGAGCGCCGAACGCGATCCAGAGAGCGCCGAGTACACCTGCGGCCACGGCCACCAGGCGGGGCCACCCGGTCGGCACGAGAACCGGAGCAAGTGCCAGGCCCACCATCGCGACGGCCCCCGTCACCTGCGGCGGAGACTCGAGCCCCAGCCATGAGACCGAAATGGCGAGCGCCGGCAGCGCGCACGCGACGAGCGTGCGTCCCCTACGCACCTGCCATCGCCTCCACCCGAGGCGCATCGAGAGCCGCGCCCAGATCGTCGCCACGACGAACGACCGCGACGGGGATGCCGAGCCGGGAGAGGCGGAGTGGGCCCGCAGGCGTGCGCGTCGGTCGTCCGGCATAGCTCGGTGCGTCGATCCAGACGACGGAGAGAAGGCGCCGTGTGGCAAGCGCAAGCAGGGCGTCGACCGACGCGGGGTCGAGATTCGCGGTGACGACAACGAGCTCGCCCGCCTGCGCCGCCCGCGTCTCCTCGAGCACGAGCCAGCGCGACAGCTTCGTCCGCGCGTCGGGCTCGACTGCGGCAAGGACGCCCAGCATCGTCCGGAAACTCTCCGCGACGGAGGAGACCTCGACGAACGAGCGACTCCCACCCGTGGTGACGAGCGCCGCCTTTCGGCCCCTGGCGGCGTGCACCTTGAGGACGGAGCCGGCCGCGCGCACCGCCTGGTCGAAGCTGGAGTCCCCCGGCTCGCCGCACGCTCCGACGGGATCGCAGTCGAGGAGCACGACGACCGCGTCCCGCGGCGCGTCCTCGAGCTCCTTCACCATCAGCTGCCCGCGGCGGGCAGTGGTGGGCCAGTGCACGCGGCGGAGTGACTCGCCCTGCGTGTACTCGCGCACCGAGTGGAAGTCGAAGCCGGCGGGGCGGCGCAGGAGCAGTCGACGTCCCGCTCCTCCCATCCGCCCGGCGTCGCTGAACAGCGTCTCCAGCGCGACGAGTCGAGGGTGCACGACCACGGCCGCGCCCGCCGGATCCACGGCCAGCGAGACGGACTCGAGGCCGAGGTGGTCGCCGAGCTCGATTCGCGCATCCGAGATCGCAAAGCGACCTCGACGAAGCCGTCCGAGGTCGAGATCGCCCCTCGCGACTCGCCCGCGTGCCCTCGAGCCGGCACGCGTAGTCGCCGAGCTGGGCGAGCGAGCCGCGGGCGACGATCGAGCCGACCGGCATGCGCGACGCCCGGTGCACTTCGATGCCGAGACGAACGCGATCGCCCTCGACCGCCGGAGCCGGGTCGGCGGCGTGGACGACGGAAACCGGTCCTCGCACGAATCCGGCCCAGACGCGCGCGGCAGCAGCGGCAAGCAAGAGACCCACTCCCGCAACCGCCAGCGGGCGCGAACCGAACATCAGCGCGGCAAGGGTGACGCAGGCTCCGAGCAGGAGCGCGCCACCCAATCTCATGCGGGAACCCGGGTTTCGGCGAGCGCCTGCTGCACGACCTCCCGTCCGATCGTGCCCGCCGCCCGCGCCTCCGGCGAGACGATGACCCGGTGCGAGAGCACCGCGAGCGCGATTGCCTGCACGTCGTCCGGCACCACATAGTCGCGGCCGGCAGCGACGGCGCGCGCCTTCGCCATGCGGAGGAGCGCGATGCCGGCGCGTGGGCTCGCACCGAGCGCGAGCTTCGCGCTCTGCCGCGTGTGGGCGAGCAACCCCACGACGTAACGGTGGATGCTCTCCTCGACGTACACGACACGCGCGGCCTCGATCGCCATGAGCACGTCTTCGCGACGGACGACTGCCCGAAGACGATCGAGCGGTGGATCGGTCGTCTGCTCGGCGAGCATCCGCGCTTCCTCCGCCACCGGCGGGTACCCGAGCGAGAGCATGGCCGAGAAGCGGTCGAGCTGCGCCTCGGGCAACGGATACGTCCCTTCGTACTCGATCGGGTTCTGGGTCGCGACGACCAGGAAGGGGAGCTCGAGCGGATAGGTCTCGCCGTCGATCGTCACCTGGCACTCCTGCATCGCCTCCAGGAGGGCGGACTGCGTCTTCGGCGATGCCCGGTTGATCTCGTCCACGAGCAGGACGTTCGTGAACACGGGACCCGGCCGGAACTCGAACTCGTTCGTCCTCTGGTTGAAGACGTTCACGCCGGTGACGTCGGTGGGAAGAAGGTCGGGAGTGAACTGGAGACGCGAGAAGTCCAGGTGCAGGGAGCGCGCGAGGGACTTGGCGAGCACGGTCTTTCCGACCCCGGGGAAGTCCTCGATCAGCAGGTGGCCCTCGGCCAGGAGACCGAGGACGCAGAGCTCGAGCGTCTCACGCGGCGCGCGGACCGCGAGCTCCAGGTTCGCCACGACCCGATTCACCACATCCGCCGCCAGAGCGGACGACACCGCCTCGCGCGCCGGAGCGGGGTCGCTCATGCCGTCGAGAGTAGCCGCTCCACCTCGTCCAGGATTGCCGCGGCGACCTCGCGCTTGGGCGCCTTCGGCACGTCCAGCTCCCCGCTCTCCGAGATGACCACGACTTCGTTCTCGAGCGCATCGAAGCCGATGTCGGCCCGGCCGATGTCGTTGAAGACGAAGAGGTCGGAGCCTTTCGCGAGGCGCTTCTCGCGGGCTCGCGCCAACCCGCTCTCGGCGCTGTCGGCGGCGAAACCGACCAGTACCTGACCCTCTCGTCGCGCAGAGCCGAGGGCGGAGAGTACATCCGGCGTCGGTTCGAGCTCCACCGTCCAGCGCGCGCCGTCCTTCGGACGCTTCTCGGCGAGAGCCGAGGGCGGTCGGTAGTCGGCAACGGCTGCGGCCATGACGACGATGTCCGCATCCGCGCGGGCGAGGGCTTCCCGCTCGAGGTCCGCGGCGGTCGGCGTCTGGATCACCGTGACCCCCGCCGGAACGTCGACGACGAGGTTCGCGGCGAGCAACGTGACGTCGGCCCCGCGCGAGCGGGCTTCCTGGGCCAGAGCCACCCCCATGCGGCCCGACGAGCGGTTACCGAGGAAGCGAACGCTGTCGAGCGGCTCGCGCGTTCCTCCGGCGGAGACGAGAACTCGGCGGCCCTCGAGCGAACCCGGTCGGCTCTGATCGGCGCCAAGCAAATCGGTGATCCGGGCCGCGATCGCGTCGGGCTCCGCCATCCGGCCCGCACCGATCTCGCCCTCCGCGAGCTCGCCTTCCGCCGGTCCGATCAGCTCCACGCCGCGCTCGCGTAGCAGGGCGGCGTTCGCCTGGGTCGCAGGGTGCTCCCACATGCGCACGTTCATCGCCGGCGCGACGAGGACCGGTCCCGCATGAGCGAGGGCTGCCTCGGTGAGAAGATCGTCCGCGAGTCCATGCGCGAGCCTGGCGAGCGTATTGGCCGTCAGCGGCGCGACGACGAGGAGATCCGCGCGCTCGAGGTGCGGATACGGATCGTCGCTTCGTGACTTCCGCGCGAGCGCGAAGAACGTCTCGGCCCGAACGAATCGCTCCGCGGCTTCGGTGACGAGCGGGTAGACGTCATGTCCTGCTCGAACGAGCAAACGCGTGAGCGTGCAGGCTTTGTAGGCCGCGATCCCGCCGGTGACGCCGAGCAGGATGCGAGCCATGCTCTCCGGCTACGCCGGAGTCTGGTACGTGATCTTGCCGCCCGCGATCTCTTCCATGGCCATCGTCAAGTAGTTCTTCGAGCGTGACTCGATGAGCGGCGGCGGCGCCTCGTCGAACCCGATCCCTTCGCCCAGCTGGTGGTGGTAGTTGTTGATCTGCCGAGCCCGCTTCGCCGCCACGATGACGAGCGCGTAGCGGGAATCGTGCGTCTTGTCGAGCAGGGAATCGAGTCGAGGATGGATCATGGGCGGCTCATGGTACCTGCGAATGCCAGCTCGCACTCGACGATGGCCGCGACAGCTGCCGTTGCGCGCTCTACGTCGTCGTTTCGGACCATGTAGCGGAAGAGATGTGCCTGCTCGAGTTGGTTTCGGGCCAGCTCGATGCGGCCGCCGATCTCTCCCGTACTCTCGGTCGCGCGCTCCCGAAGGCGCCGCTCGAGCTCGGGGACGTCCGCGGCGATGAAGATCGTCACGCTTCGTCCGACCTGATCCTGAACCCGGAGAGCGCCCTCCAGCTCGAGCTCCAGCACGCAGATCCGTCCTTCGTCCGCGATCCGCTCCATCTCGGAGCGGAGCGTGCCGTACCGCCGCCCCGACACGTACGTCACCCACTCGAGGAACGCACCGTCCTCGATCCCGTGTGTGAACTCGGCGTCGGAGAGAAACCGATACTCCCGACCGTCCTCCTCCCCCGGACGCCTCGGTCGTGTCGTTGCCGAGACCGCGACCTCGATTCCGCTCACGCGGTCGAGCAACCCCTTGATCAGCGTTCCCTTGCCTGCGCCGGACGGCCCGGTGACGACGAAGACGGGCCGCGGCACGGGGGGCACCTTACTGCACCGAAACCCGCGCGGAAGGTTGAAAAACTGCCTGCTTCACACCCCGAAGCGACCAGTTCCGGGCACCCCATGAAGGGGTTTGCCTTTCGGCGCGATCGGGATCCGCGCTAGCGGATTCCGATCTTGCGCAATCACTGCCGGTGGTTGAAAAGGTCGACGAGCTCGGTCCGTTGGCGTTCGGAGAGCCCTCCGACGGTCTTCGACTGGCTGATGCGGCAGTGGTTCAGGAGTCGCGCGGCCTTCACGCGTCCGAACTTCGGCACCGCCATGAGCATGTCGAAGACCTTGGCGGTGGAGACGAACTCCGGCGGCTCGAGCAGGATCGAATCGATCTGCACGTGCCCTGCCTTCAGGTCTCGCTTGAGCTGCGCGCGGCGCACTCGGACGTCGTTCGCCCGCTGGAGCGCCTCCATCCGTTGATCGAGAGAGCGGGCAGGCGCCTGCGCGTGCGTCTTCGACGTGACCATGAGCCGGACGAGTCTACCAATCGCGGAGCGCTGGTCAAGCTCGAACGTTTTGGCCGATTTGCAGGTATTTTTTTGTTGCCTATTCCGGACACAGTCTCGGGCCGGAGGCTGAGACGTGTGCGATCCGGTCCGTCTCCGACGCTGAGGCTGGCCCACGCGACCCGGACTCTCGCCCGAGCTCCTCACGAACCCGGTATGCCGCGAACGGGTCGCTGAAGAGGACGGTACCGAGCGAAACCGCGCTCGCGCCGGCGGCCACGAGGTCCAGCACATCCCCTCCCGACGTGACCCCTCCCATGCCCACGATCGGCAAGTCGACGGCCTTCGCGCAGGCGTAGACACAAGCAAGAGCGATCGCCCGGAGCGGCGGCCCGGACGCACCGCCGGGACCGAGAGCGAGCCGCGGCCGGAGACGCGCGGGGTCGAAGGCGAGGCCGCGAAGCGTGTTCACCAGTGAGAGCCCGTCCGCCCCCGCCTCCGCCACGGCCCGCGCCAGTTCCGCGATGTCGGCGCTCGCCGGCGAGAGCTTTGCGTACAGCGGCTTATCCGTCGCCGCGCGTGCGGCCTGTACGAGCTCGGCGATCGTCTCCGGCGCTTCGTCGACGTTGGGACACGACAGATTCAACTCGACGACCTCGATCGCGTCGAGCTCGTCGATGCGCTCGCAACAGACCCGGTAGTCGGAGGCCGAGAACCCACCGACGGATACCCACAGCGGCACCTCGAGCTCGCGCAGACGGGGAGCGACGTCGCTGCAGAACACGTCGATTCCCGGGTTCTGGAGACCGATCGAGTTCAGCATCCAACCGTCCGTCTCGGTGATCCGCGGCGGCGGGTTGCCCTCACGGGGCAGCGGGGTCACCGTCTTCGTGACGAAGGCGTCGAGCGAGCTCGCGACGTCGGGAGCGACCAGTGCGTCGAGGCAGCCGCTCGCATTCAGGATCGGGACGGTCATCGTCCTGTGGACACCTTTTCACGCTCTTGGCACACATGTGACTGTCTGTTGCGGACATGTCCAGGGTCAGACCCTCGTTCCTTCCGCAACGAGCTCACAGCACCGGCCCCTCGACACAGAGGCGGACGTAGTGCCCCCCGATCTCGACCACGCAGCCGTAGCACGCGCCATACCCGCACGCCATCGGCGCCTCCCACGCGAGCTGCGCGTCGGGCACGAGCTGCCGAATCGCCTCGAGCATCGGCTCAGGGCCGCACGCCAAGACATCTCCCGGATCCTCGGGAAGGAGCTCGGTCACGAGCCGCGGCTCGACGACCACCTCCGCTCCGGGAAGGAGGCGTGCCGCCTCGGCATGACGCTCGCTGCGAAAACCGAGCAGCGCAGGCGGCTCTCCCAGCACCTCGGAGAGGTATGGCAAGGGAGCGATCCCGATTCCGCCGCCGACGAGCAGCGGCCGGTCGATCTCGAGGTCGAAGCCGTTTCCGAGCGGCCCGAGGAGATGGATCGCAGCACCTTCCCGCAAGGCGGCAAGAGCTGTGGTGCCCGGACCGACGGGCTCGAGGAGGAACGCCAGCTCCCCGGGTGGAGCGAGGCATAGGCTCATCGGGCGCGGGAGGAGCTGACCCGGGGCTTCGAGCATGAAGAACTGTCCGGGTGTCCCGGGCTCCAGCCCACCACGCTCCAGCCGGAGCAGCACGTAGGGACCGATCCGCTCCGTCCCGCAGACGCTCGATCGCTCCCGGCGCGCTGGTCGTCCAGCAAGTAACAGACTGTTACAAGGCAGGTCTCAGACCCCGGTCCCGATTCGCTCCTGCAACGACAGCGCCGACTCGGCACGCGCGTTCGCGATCGCGTGCACAGCGGCCGCGGCGCCGGAGATCGTCGTCACACAGGGAATGCGAGCCACCAGCGCAGCCTCGCGAATCAGGTAGCCGTCCGCGCGCGCTCCGCTTCCCTGTGGCGTGTTGATCACGAGCTCGCAGCGCCCTCGTCTGACGAGGTCGACGACCGTCGACTCGTTCTCGCGCGCGTCTGCGACCTTTGCGACCTCCTCGATCTCGAGCCCGGCAGCGCGCAGCGTCCTCGCCGTCCCTTCGGTCGCGACGAGCTCGAAGCCGAGACCGGCAAGCGCTGCAGCGACTGCGACTGCGGCCGGCTTGTCCTCGTCCCGCACCGAGAGGAAGGCTGTCCCGGACGTCGGCAGCGGTCGTCCTGCCGCCCGCTCTGCCTTGGCCAGCGCCGTGGGCAGGTCTGCGGCGCTGGCCATCACCTCTCCCGTGGAGCGCATCTCCGGCCCGAGAACCGGATCGGCGCCCGGGAAGCGGGCGAAGGGCAGGACGGCGGCCTTCACGCTCACCTGCGAGGGCCGTGGTGTCGGAAGCGCGAGGTCGGAGAGCGTCTCCCCGGCGGCGAGCCGGCAGGCGGCCGCGACCAGGTTCACGCCGATCGCCTTCGAGGCGAACGGCACGGTGCGCGACGCCCGTGGATTCGCCTCGAGCACGTAGACCGTGCCGTCGGTGATCGCGAGCTGGACGTTCAGGAGCCCGACGACCCCGAGCGCCGGCCCGAGGCGCTTGACCACGTGCTCCACCTCGAGCGCCGCGGCCAGGGTCAAAGACGGAGCCGGAAGCACGCAGGCGGAGTCTCCGGAGTGAATGCCCGCTTCCTCGACGTGTTGCATGACCGCGGCGATGAAGACCGCCTCGCCGTCGCAGAGCGCGTCCACGTCGAGCTCGATCGCGTGCTCGACGAAGCGGTCGAGCAAGACGGGTCCGTGCACCGCGGCCATGGCCTGCTCGAGCTCCTCGTCGTCGTAACAGATCCGCATCGCCCGCCCGCCGAGCACGTACGAGGGACGGACGAGAATCGGATACCCGATGTCCCGAGCAGCTGAGCGGGCCTCCTCGTCACTCTCCGCAATCGCCCAGGGCGGGCAGCGGACACCGAGCTCCTCGACCAGCGAGCCGAAACGCGCACGATCCTCGGCCAGGTCGATCGCTGCGTGCGGGGTGCCGAGGATCCGGTGGCCACCCTCCTCGATCGCGCGGGCCAGCCTCAAAGGCGTCTGCCCGCCGAACTGCGTCACGACGCCGACCGGCTGCTCCCGATCGCAAACGGCAAGGACCTCCTCCGGCGAGAGCGGCTCGAAATAGAGCCGGTCGGAGGTGTCGTAGTCGGTGGAGACCGTCTCCGGGTTGCAGTTGACCATGACCGCCTCGTACCCGAGCTCGCGGAAGGTCTGTGCCGCATGCACGCAGCAGTAGTCGAACTCGATCCCCTGGCCGATGCGATTCGGCCCGGAGCCGAGGATGACGACGCGGGGCTTCTCGCTCGCACGGAGTACCTCGTCGGCCTCGCCCCAGGTGGAGTAGAAGTAGTTCGAGCCGGCCTCGACCTCACCGGCGCAGGAGTCGACGCGCCGGAATGCGGGGAGCACCCCCTGCTCGTGCCGGCGGCGGCGAACCTCCACCCCGCTCACGCCGAGCGTGGCTCCGATCGAGTCGTCTCCCCAGCCGGCGCGCTTGGCGCGGAGGAGATCACCGCTCGCGAGCTCCGCTTTGGCCCGCTCGATCTCCTTGCGGAACCAGGGATGGAGCCCTTCCGGCAGCTCGTCGAGGCTCGGCCACGGTGTCGGCGCGCCCGGATCGAGCTCCCGCGAGCCGTACGCCTTCAGGAACGCCTCGGTGAACGTGCGGCCGATGCCCATCGTCTCCCCGACGGACTTCATCTGCGTTCCGAGGGTCTGGTCGGCACCGGGGAACTTCTCGAACGCGAAGCGCGGGAACTTGACCACCACGTAGTCGAGGGTCGGCTCGAAGCTCGCGGGCGTCGTCTTGGTGAGGTCGTTCGGGATCTCGTCCAGCGTGTAGCCGACGGCGAGCTTGGCGGCGACCTTGGCGATCGGGTAGCCGGTGGCCTTCGATGCGAGCGCGGACGAGCGCGACACCCTCGGATTCATCTCGATGACGCGCAACTCGCCGGTCCCGCGGCTCCGCGCGAACTGAATGTTGGAGCCGCCCGTCTCCACGCCCACCGCGCGAATCACGGCCGCCGCCGCATCCCGAAGCTCCTGGTACGCCTCGTCGGAGAGCGTCATCTGCGGAGCGACGGTGACCGAGTCCCCGGTATGCACGCCCATGGGGTCGAGGTTCTCGATCGAGCAGACGACGACGACGTTGTCCGAGCGATCGCGGATCACCTCGAGCTCGAACTCGTCCCAGCCCCGCACGGACTCCTCCACCAGCACCTGGCCGATCGGTGACTCCGCCAGCCCGCGCTCGACCTGACGCGCGAGCGCGAGCGCGTCGTCGGCGAAGCCTCCTCCATGTCCTCCGAGCGTGAACGCGGGCCGCACGACCGCGGGCAGGGATACGTCCCGGAGCTCGTCGAGCGACGTCACGATGCGGGAGGTCGGGACCTCGAGGCCACAGCTCAGCACTGCGTCTCTGAACTCCTCCCGATCCTCCGCGCGTCTGATCACCTCGACCGGCGCGCCGATCAGCTCCACCCCGAGGTCTTCGAGCACGCCCGCCTCGGCGAGCTCGATCGCAAGATTGAGCGCTGTCTGTCCGCCCAACGTGGGCAAGAGCGCGTCCGGACGCTCCCGCTCCAGCACCGAGGCGACGCTCTCGAGATCGAGCGGCTCGATGTAGGTGCGGTCGGCGAAGCCCGGGTCGGTCATGATCGTGGCCGGGTTCGAGTTGACGACGATCGTGCGGTATCCGTCCTCCCGCAGGACCTTCAGCGCCTGACAGCCGGCATAGTCGAACTCGCAGGCCTGGCCGATGACGATCGGGCCCGAGCCGATCACGCACACGCTCTCGAGGTCGCGCCGCGCCGGCACTACCTCGTCAACTCCTCGACCCAGTGCTCGAGAATCGGCCACGCGTCGTGAGGGCCAGGGCCGGCCTCTGGATGGAACTGCACCGAACGCGCCTTCAGATCGGGGAAGTCGAAGCCCTCGACGGTCCCGTCGTACAGCGAGACATGCGTCGCCTGCTCGGTGTCGGAAGCGCGGACGGCGAACCCGTGGTTCTGACTGGTCACGAGCACGCGGCCCGAGCGCCGGTCGAGGACGGGGTGATTGGCGCCGCGGTGGCCGAAGGGGAGCTTGAAGGTCTCGTGTCCGGTCGCGAGCCCGACGAGCTGATGACCGAGGCAGATGCCGAGCACCGGCACCGCGCCCAGAAGTCCTCGCACCGTGTCCGTCTCCGCGCGCAGCGGCTCGGGATCGCCGGGGCCGTTCGAGAGCACGACGCCGTCGAAGCGGCGAAGCTCGTCGACCTCTGCCGTATGCGGGAAGACGGTCACTGCCGCCCCGGCCACGGCGAGCCGGCGCGGGATCGACCGCTTGGTCCCGTAGTCGACGACGGCGACTCGCGAGGATCCTGTGTCGGAGAAGACGTACGGCTCGCGCGTCGAGACCTGGGCGACGAGCGCCTGCCCCTCCATGAGCGGCTGCTCGCGCACTGCCGCGAGCGCGTCGACGACCGACAGCTCGTCCTCGCTCGCGACGGCCACGGCCCGCATGGCCCCGCCTTCGCGTAGGCGCAGGACGAGCGCGCGAGTGTCGATCTCCTCGAGCGCCACGAGCCCGTGCCGCGCGAGCCACTCCGCCCAGTCCCTTCCTCCGAGCTGTCGCATGAGGACGGCTCTGGCATGCGGCCGGTCGGACTCGTCCCGCTCGTCGGCGACGCCGTAGTTCCCGATCATCGGAGCGGTGAAGCAGACGAGCTGCTCCGCGTAGCTCGGGTCGGTCACCGTCTCCTGGTAGCCGGTCATCGCGGTCGTGAACACCGCCTCGCCGAAGGCGGCGCCCGGCGCGCCGACCGATCGGCCCCGGAAGACCGTTCCGTCCTCGAGAGCGAGATAGCCGGCAGTCATGCGACGAACACCTCGCGCCCGTCCGCGACGGTGCGCACCACCCGACCGCGGAGTGTCTTGCCGAGGAGCCACGAGTTCGCCGAGAGCGAGCGGAACCCGTCCTCGGTCACCTCCCACTCGGCGTCGAGGTCGAGTGCGACGAGATTCGCCCGCGCTCCCGCCTCGATGCGGGGCTCGGGCAGACCGAGCGCCCGCGCCGGCCCCGTCGACATCCGTTCGAGCAGCGTCTCCAGGTCGAGCTCTCCTCGCAGGACGAGGTAGGTGTGCAGCGCCGCGAACGAGGTCTCGAGGCCCGTGACGCCGAACGGCGCGTCCTCGAACGGCACGTCCTTCTCGTGACGTGCATGTGGCGCGTGATCCGTGGCGACCGCACCGATCGCACCGTCGCGGAGCGCCTCGAGGAGTGCGATCCGGTCGTCCTCGGAGCGGAGCGGCGGGTTCATCTTGTGGTTCGGGTCGAGCGAGCGCACCGCATCGTCCGTCAGGCAGAGGTGGTGCGGCGTGACCTCGGCGGTCGCTTCGACGCCCGCCTCGCGTGCTCGCCGCAAGGCGTGCGACCGACTCCCGCGCGGACAGGTGCATGAGGTGGAGCGGGCGTTCCTCTGCGGCCGCCAGCGCGAGGTCGCGCTCGACCATGACGCTTTCGGCCGTCGACGGATACGGGCCGAGGCCGATCTCCGCCGACACCTCGCCCTCGTGCACGTGCCCGCCCCGAGACAGAGCGGGCTCCTCGCAGTGGAGCGCGAGCGGGCGACCAGCGAGGGCGCTGTACTGGAGCGCGCGGCGCATGAGGCCGGCGGACACGACCGGCTTCCCGTCGTCGGTGAACGCGGCCGCGCCGGCGGACGCGAGGTCGGCCATCTCGCTCAGCTCCTCCCCATCCTGGCCCTTGCTGATCGCGGCCATGAAGCCCGTCGGCACGACGGCATCCACGCGGGCTCGTTCGATCAAGGCGCCGAGCACCGCCGACGAGTCGACGACCGGCTCCGTGTTCGGCATCGCGAGGATCGCGCAGTAGCCGCCGGCTGCGGCGGCCTCGGTTCCCGAGAGGAGCGTCTCCTCGTCCTCGCGACCGGGGGTGCGGAGGTGGACGTGCGGGTCGACGAACGCCGGAGCGATGACGAGAGCACTCGCCGCCGCGGGCTCGATGGCCGCGATGACCCCGTCCGTGACGGTGATGCGCAGGCTTTCGTCGATCCCCTGCGCGGGGGCGAGCACCCGGCCTTCGAGCGTGAGCGAGTCGCTGCGGCCGTTCCGCGAGAAGAGCATCTACGCGACCTCGGCCGTTACCTGTGCGGGTATGGGCGCGGCTGTCAGGACGTCGTAGAGGACCGCCATGCGGATCACGAGACCCGCGCGCACCTGGTCGATGACGAGCGCGGCTTGCGAGTCGGCGACCCGCGCGTCGATCTCGACGCCTCGGTTCATCGGCCCGGGGTGCATGACGACCTGCCCGGGACCCACCCGCTCCGGCGTGATCCCGTAGAGCGCCGTGTACTCGCGGAGCGAGGGGATGAAGGCCTCCTCGGGCGCCATCCGCTCCTGCTGCATGCGCAGCACGTACACCACGTCCGCCTCGCCCAGGTCTCGAATGTCGTTCGAGACCGCGCACCCGAGCGCCTCGAGAGCACGGGGAACCAGGGTCGGCGGCCCGATCAGCGTCGAGCGGGCTCCGACGAGAGCGAGCGCCTGGACGAGCGAGCGAGCGACCCGGGAGTGCAGCACGTCGCCGACGATCGCGACCTGCAACCCGTCCAGATGCCCGAGTGCCGTCTCCATCGCGTAGAGGTCGAGCAAGGCCTGCGTCGGGTGCTGGTGCTTCCCGTCGCCCGCGTTGACGACGCTGGCTTTCGTGTAGCGGGCGACCAGCGCGGCCGCGCCGATCGAGGGGTGCCGGACGACGATGACGTCGGAGTCGTACGCGGACAGCGTCGACGCGGTGTCCTTGAGCGACTCGCCCTTGTCCACCGACGAGCCCGAGGCGCGAAGCGACATCGTGTCGGCGGAAAGCCGCTTCGCCGCGAGCTCGAAGCTGGCCAGCGTTCGCGTCGAGGACTCGTAGAACAGATTGACGACCGTACGTCCGCGCAGGGTCGGGAGCTTCTTCATCTCGCGATCGAGCGAGGACGCCATCCCCCTCGCCGTCTCGAGGATCCGCTCGACGTCACCCCGTGACAGGTCTGCGATGGACAGCAGGTGACGGCGCGGTTCGGCCGGCGGCCGGAGCTCACCCATTCTCATGGTCCTCGCGCTCTCGAACCAGCAGCACACGATCGACCTCGTCGATCTCGATCAGCTCCACCTGGATTCGCTCGGTGCGCGCGGTCGGCAGGTTCTTGCCGACGTAGTCCGGCCGGATCGGAAGCTCGCGGTGCCCGCGGTCGACCAGGACGACGAGCTGCACGCGCGCAGGCCGGCCGTAGTCCAGGAGCGCGTCGATCGCGGCCCGGATCGTGCGGCCGGTGTAGAGAACGTCGTCGACGAGGACGACGGTCTTTCCCTCGAGCGAGAACGGGATGCTCGTGGCGCGCACGATCGGCTGGCGGTCCGGCGCGCGACCTCCGTCCCGGACGTGCACATCGTCCCGGTGGAAGGTGATGTCGAGAGCGCCGAGCGGGAGCAGCGTCCCGCTTCGCTCCTCGACGAGCCGCTTCAATCGGGAGGCGAGCGGAACGCCGCGCGTCTGAATCCCGACGAGCGCCAGGGTGTCGAGCCCAGGCCCGTCGGGTCCCGCGGCGCTCTCGATGAGCTCGTGAGCGATCCGGGAGAGCGCCTTCGCGATCGCCTGCTCGTCGAGCAGGGGCGTCGCCGTGGCGCGATCGGGGACGTGCGTCGTCATCGGGCTCCTTTCCGGCCTCACTGGACCGGCTTAAAGGGTCGCGGAGTAGTGTAACCGCCCTGGCTGACGGGGCTGATCAGACGCGGACGAAGCCGTCGGCGGCGTTCGCCGTCAGCGCGATCGTGCTCCTCTCGGCGGTTGCCCGCTTCGGGGTAGCCCGCACGTTCGACGTGCCCTGGATCGCGCCGGACGAGATGATCTACGGGCTCGTCGGGCAGTCGCTCTGGGAGTCGGGCACGCTGACCATCCGGGACGCGGCCGTCCCCTACTACAGCCTGCTCACGCCCGCGCTCATAGGTCTGCCCCTGGCGGTGAGCGACCTCGCCCGGGGCGTGGCGATCGCCCAGGCGCTCCAGGCTCTCGCGATGTCTCTGGTCGCCGTTCCCGTCTACCTCTGGGGAAAGCCGATCGCGGGTACGCGCTGGGCTCTCGCGGCGGCAGCGCTCGCCGTGCTGCCGCCGGCGCTCTGGTACGGCGGCCTGCTCATGACCGAGGCGCTCTTCTACCCGCTGGTGGTCGCGGCGCTCCTGGGGCTGGCCCGCATGCTCGAAGAGCCGACGCTCGTCCGCCAGGGCACGTTCTTGCTGATCCTCAGCTTCGCCGCGGCGGTGCGGCTGCAGGCCCTCGTACTTCTTCCGGTGTTGCTCGTCGCCACCGGGTTGTTCGCATGGTTCGGGCGGTCGCTCGAGATCCTCCGCCGGCTCGTTCCGCTGCTCGCGCTCGTCGGCCTCTCGGCGGTCGCCTTGGGGGTGCTCGCGGCGACCGGCGAGAACGATCTCTTCGGCGCCTACGGAGCGGTCGCGGACAGGGCTCCGTCCTCGACCGGCACGTTCGCTCAGATCCTCTGGCACTCGGCTGCGCTCTACCTGATGGTGCTCGGGCTTCCGCTGCTCGCGACGGCGACCCTGGCAGTGGAGGCCGCTCGGAGGAGAGAGACCGAACCTGCCGTACGCGCGTTCCTCGCGGTCGCCACCGCGTACGTCGTTCTTCTCGTCCTCCAGGTCTCTACGTTCGCCGCGGGACATCTCGATCATGTGAGCCGCCGCTATCTCATCACCGCGCTGCCCCCGCTCCTCCTCGGGCTCTGCATCTGGATTTCGCGCGGCGGCCCACGTCCACGGCTGATCGCGGCGCTGGTCGTCGTCACCTCGCTCGTCGCGCTCGTTTCGCTGCCCGCCGGCCGCTTCGTCACCGCCATCTCCGCGGACGACGTCATGGCGGTCGTTCCGTTCGGCGAGTTGGCCGAGCGCGGAGACACCGCGTTTCGCCTCGGGCTGCTCGCGTTCGGGCTCGTTCTCGGTGCCGTCTTCCTCGTACTTCCTCGCCGCTTCCTGCCCTGGAGTGCCGCTGCCATCGCGATCGGGCTGGTTGCGCTCTCCGCGCTCGGGGCGCGGGAGCTGGATCGGCTGTCGGCGATCGAGCGAGACCGGGCGGTCACCGGCGAGCTCGACTGGATCGACCGGACGGGCGCGTCGGATGTCCTCGTCGTCGACACCGGCGAGCATTCGTCGACGGCGATCGCCCGCGCGATCTTCTGGAACGAGTCGGTTCGACGCTCCGTGCGCATCGACGGCGTTCCCGCACAGGCGTTGCCGCAGCCCGTGGTCACGATCGGACGGGACGGCAAGGTCATGGACGAACGAGGCGAGGAGGTATCCGGGCCGCACGTCGTGGTGCCGACCACGCTCGTACCCCGCGGAGAGGAGCTGGTCTCGACCCCACCCAGCGAGCTCGCGCCCGGCTATGCCCTCTGGCGCGTAGACGAGCCGCTGCAGTTCGTCTCGCGCAAGCGCCGGATTCTCACCGGTCGGGGATTTCAGGAGACGCAACGGTGGTCGTCTACCGACTGCGGCCCGGGAGCACTCGCACTGCTCTTCTCGGAAAGGACGGGCTTCCAGTGCGGGTTCACGGTGAACGGGCTTCCCTGGGTCACCGTGCGTCCGGAGCGGGACGGAGCGTGGACGGGCTCGATTCCCTCGCTCCGGGCAGAGAGCCGACAGCGAGCCATGCCTCTTCGAGCTCGAGAGCGACGGACTCGTGGGCTCGACGCGCGTCGAGTGGGTGCCGTCGGGCTAGTCGGCTTCCGGCGGCTCGTCCTCGAGCTCGGTCAGCGCCTCGATCGCGTCACGAGCGTCGTCGACCTCGGTCTCCGGCACGAGCACCTTGAGCGGTGGATCGTCCGGCGTGTCCGGATCGTGCTCCACCGCCGGTTCGAGCCGCGATTCGATGCCTGCCGTCGTGAGCAGCGCCTGCAGCTGCTCCGCCTCGGCCACGTCGCCCGCGACTGCCACCTGTACGAGTCTCGTCACGGCTCGGTGGACACTACTGGAGCCTTGGAGGCGCGCGCTCCGGCACGAACGAGCGCCGGTGCGCCTCTCTCGGGAAAAGGGATCTCGATCACATCGAAGTCCCGGGGCACGACCGTCTCCGGGAAGAGCTCCCGCGCCTCTTCGACCACCTCGTGCCCGAAGTAGCGCGTCGATACGTGGGTCAGTGCCAGGAGCTTGACGCCTGCCTCGCGAGCTGCGAGCGCGGCCTCGCCTGCGGTCGAGTGCTGCGTCTCCCGCGCCCGCTCCCGCTCACCCGCCAAGAACGTCGCCTCGTGGACGAGAACGTCGGCGCCGGTGGCCGCCTCGACGACGGACGATGCCGGCGCAGTGTCTCCGGTCAGGACGAGCTTGCGACCGCCTCGAGCCGGGCCGAGCACGTCGTCCGGGGTGACCCGCTTCCCGTCGGCAAGCGTCACCGGCTCACCCCGCTGAAGCCGGCCACGGGCAGGCCCGTCAGGCACCCCGAGCCGGTCAGCTGTCTCGACGTCGAAACGACCCGGTCGTGCGGATTCCACCAGCGCGTACCCGACCGCCGACACGCCGTGGTCGACGGCAAACGTCTCCAGGCGATACCCGTCCCGCTCGAGCCGTTCGCCAGGCTCGAGCTCGACCGCCTCGAACGGATACGAGAGGCGCCCGAAGATGCGCCGGAGGGTGCCGAGGAGCTCGCGGAGGCCGCGCGGCCCGTACATCGTGAGCGGAAGCTCGCGCCCACGAAGAGCGTAGGTCTTGAGGATCCCAGGGAGACCGAGGTAGTGGTCGGCATGGAAGTGCGTTAGGAAGATCTCCTCGAGCTCGACCAGGCCGACGTCGCAGCGCAGGAGTTGCCGCTGCGTCCCTTCTGCGCAGTCGAACAGGAGCCGGTCTCCCCCTCGACGGACGAGCGTCGCGGACAGGGCGCGCTGGGCCGTCGGGGTGGATCCGGACGTCCCGAGGAAGACGACGTCGAGATCCACGGAGGCCGAGTCTACGCGCTCAAATACCGCGCTCCAGCTGCCGATACAACGTGCATGGCGTCTCGGGCGTATCGCTCGGCTGGGTTGACGAGGTCGTTGACCCTGCTCTGGACCTTCGTCCTCGCGTCCGCGGCCATCCTCGCGGCAGGCGCGTTCGTGCTCTCGTCCGTGCTCGCCGACAACTTCCGGGAGCAGGTGCTCGAGGACAGCGCGCGCGATGTCGCGCTCTACTCGGACTCCGTGCTCTCACCGACGCTCGTTCGGGGGAAAAGCATCGTCGCAAATCGCCGCGCGAGGCGGAGACTCGCGCGGACCGTCGCGGCCGCGGACGAGCTCATGAAGCTGACCATCTGGTCGCGGCGCGGTCGACACGTGCTCTCGACTCCCGCTGGGCGGCGGGCGGTTCGCTCCCCCGACGTCCTGGCGACGATGCGCAGCAGCGCGGCGCGCGCCACGATCGGCGAGGTCGCCTTGAGGCGGGGCGGAAAACAGCGCTCGGAGCCCGCTGTCGTCGTGTGGGCTCCGCTCTCCTCCTCGAAGGGGCGGCCGGTCGGCGTCGCGCAGGTCTACCTCGACCCCACTGCGCTCGAATCGAGCATCGCGACTGCGACCCGTACCGTCTGGGTCGTCGTCGGACTGGTGTTCGCGATCCTCTGGCTCGCCCTCGTCGTCCTCGTCCGGGGTGCCGCCACACGCCTGTCACGACAGAACGACGTCCTGATGGGGCGGTCGCGCGACCTCAGCGAGTCGTCGTTGCGCCTCGAGGAAAGCCTGCTCGAGACCATCGAGACGCTGAACGCCGCGGTCGAGGCTCGCGATCCCTACACCGCAGGTCATTCGCAGCGCGTGCGCCGGGTGGCGCTCGCGATCGGGCGTGAGCTGTCGCTGCCCGCGAAGCAGCTGGGAACGCTCGGCACGGCGGCGCTCTTCCACGACGTCGGCAAGATCGGTATTCCGGACTCGATCCTGACCAAGGCCGGCCCGCTCGGGCCGGCGGAGGCCGCGATCATGCGAGAGCACGTCACCCGTGGCGCGGAGATCATGTCCAAGGTCTCCTCCTTCCAGGATGCGGTTCCTGCGATACGCCACCACCACGAGCGCTGGGACGGTCTCGGCTACCCGGACGGGCAGCGCGGAACCGCGATCCCGCTCGAGGCGGCGATCATCGGGCTCGCCGACGCCTGGGATGCGATGACGACGGACCGCCCGTACGCACACGGGCTCACTCTCAACGAGGCGATGCTGCAGATCCGCTCGGGGCGGGAGAAGCAGTTCAGTCCCGCCGTCGTCGACGCCTTCTGGCGGGTGGCCAAGCGGCATCCGTCGGACGTCCTTCCGCCAGAATCGCCGGCCGCTTCGGTCGTCGCTGTCTGATCAGCTCGCGGCCGGAAACGCCAGGTCCGTGTAGACCATCTCGCCCTTGAACTTGCGGGCGGCCGGGTCCCACGGGAAGAAGATCGCGTTCCGCCATTCGAGGCGCTCGCCGCTCGGCTCGTTGTCGAGCCAGCGAGCCTCGTGGGTCGCGGTTACCCGCGCCTCCTCGCAGACGCCCTGCGGCCCGATGACGATGTACTCGAGATCGAAGTGGATGTCCGGGAACGCGGTCAGGAGCTCCGTGTAGAAGCGGGCCGCGCCTTCGTGACCCTCCCAGCGCGCGCCGGTGCCGAGCACCTCGTAGACGCAGTCCTCCGTCAAGGTCGAGATCAAGCCCGGCAGGTCGCGGTTGTCCTCCGCGATCGAGTGCGTCTTCCAGAGCTCCCGGATCTCCGTGTACTCGTCCTGGTCGACGGGCCGCCGGAGCAGCTCGAGGATGCGTTCGCTGGCCATGCGTCTCCTTTGTCGGGCGGATGGGCCGCCCGTTCATATCAGGAGCGGCTGTCTAGATGGTTGATCGATAATTGACGCGCAGCCGGGGGCGGTCACGACCAAGCCGGGCGACGCACTCACTCGTCGTGCAGGCTGGTAAGCCTGGACGGCGAGGGAGGGTGGCGATCCGGGGCCGTGTCGTGGCCGTCATCCGGCCCGCCGTGAATTGTCGATCAACCATCTAGGGCAGCGCGAGTCGCTGGCCAGGAACGATGGTCGCCCCATGCAGCCCGTTCCGCTGCTGGAGCTCCCAGACGCCCTCGCGCGGGTCGCCGGCAAACTTCGCGTCGGCGATCGACCACAGCGTGTCGCCCGCCCGGACCGTGTAGTAGCGCTGAGGCGGTCCGGCGTCGGTGTCGCGGGCAAAGACGGCCCACAGGAGCACTGCGACGAAAACGACCACGATCACTCGAGCGAACATGTGTTCGTAACACTACGCGAACACCTGTTCGCTTGTCAAGCTGCCGTCAACGCGCGGAGGGCAGCTCCAGCGCGAGCTGGGTCGTACGCTGGCGATTCGACGCCGCCGCGAGCTCGACCGTTACAAGCGCACTCACGTCCGGGCCGGCGGGCACCCCAAGCACCAGGCCGAACGAGCCGGGGCCCACGACGGCCTTCGAGCAGGGGAGGGCGGCCGAATCAAGCGCTCTTGGAGCGCCGCCGATTCCTCGCACGACGAGATCCGAGACGCAGGCGGTCGCGTGCGCCTCCTCGCCTGCCGCGAGCACGGCCGTGGCTCGCCCGAGGTTGTCGACTCGCAGCTCCGCCTCCGCACCGACCACCTCGGTGGTCGGGCTCCACGGAGCCTGGGTGCTCGCGCAACCCTCGGAGGTCTCGGCGATCGCGGCGCGGACCGCTTCCACCGCCGGGCGCGGCGTCCCGTCGGCCCGCTGCAGCGCGGCCTGGAAGCCGGTGCGCAGCCCGTCGTCGCGGAACCCGAAGAAGCTCACCTCGTCGACGTCGGGCTCACAGGCCGAGCGGCGAATCAGGTCGCCGTAGATCGCCGCCTGTGTGATCTCGTCCGTCACCGGCACGTTCTCCTTGCCCTGATATCCGACGCCGCGCGACGTATCCACCTGCCAGCCGACCTCGTCCAGGTGCAGTCTCAGGCCGTTCACCGTCGTCGGCTGGGCGGTGCCGTCGAACGCGTCCCAGAGCGCCAGCTTGATCCGGTCGAGATTGACGAAGCCGGCGTTGGGCCAGCCGTAGCCGCGGTCGAGCGGGTCGGTGGCGCGGTTCGGATACGGATGGAAGCTGAACGAGTCCATGAGCGGTCGCGTCCTCCCGCTCGCCCGGTACCAGCCGCCGAGCGCACGGAGAAAGCGCACCGGCGACGTGGAGACGTTGCTCTTCGCCTTCGGCTTGTCGTTCCCACGCGGAGAGAGCCCGATTCCGACGACCTCGAGGCCAGGGTCGATTCCCTTCAGCACGTCGTAGGCGGCGGCGAGGTAGCGTCCGAACGCAGGTCCGGAGGCATTCGCGCCAGCGCGGGTGAACTGCGGTCGCCAGAAGGCGGGCTGGTTCGGCTCGTTGCCGATGACGAACTGCCGCACCTCGGGGTACGCCTGGGCGACGGCGGCGACGTACGACGCGAAGAGGGTCGGATTCCCGAGGCCGGCCTCGATCTCCCTCGGCGGATACGGGTAGACGGCCAGGACGACGCGCAGGCCGGCGTCGAGCGCGTTCGGAATCGCACGGTCCAGGAGCTGCTTGTCCTGGATGACCAGCGCCTCGCTCGGCTTGAAGCGGACGCCGATCACGGTCTGCCGAAGACCGACCGCCGCCATCTCTTGGTACATCGCCAGGCCACTGTCGGC
Organism: uncultured Actinomycetes bacterium; assembly: GCA_963850485.1. Taxonomy (GTDB): domain Bacteria; phylum Actinomycetota; class Thermoleophilia; order Gaiellales; family Gaiellaceae; genus GMQP-bins7. The sequence continues at coordinate 40,768 of CAWKLR010000024.1, forward strand.
CGCGAACTTCGCCGAGTCGTCGTTCGCACCCACCTCGGCGGCAGGCGCAGCCGACGCCCCGGCCAGGAGCGCCACGGTGAGAGCCGTTGCCGCAGCGAGGAGTCGCATGGTCGATGTTTTCCGCGGGCTCCCCACTGCCCGGGCTGTCGGAGCCTAGATGATTGGTCGGGAATTGTCGCGCGGCCGGCCGTGAATTCCCGACCGAAGATCTAGATCCGGGTCAGAATCGCGTCAAGCAGGCTCGCCGCCCCGAAGCGCACAGGGTCGTCGGCGGGTATCCCGGTCTCCGACCCAGCCGTCGCGATCGCCGCCCGTGCTTCCTCGTCATCGGGCAGGTCCGCCGTGTTGAGCGCGAGGCACGCCACCTTCGAGGGGCGCCGAGGGAGCGTGATCCGCTCGTGGAGCTCGACGAGCTCGGCAAGCGGGGGAATCGGGTGCCCGGGGCAGCCCTCGATCTCGGTCGAACCGGCGCGGTGGCAGAGAACCAGAGCATGCGGTGCGGAACCGTGCATGAGGCCGAGCGTCACACCGGAGTACATGGGATGGACGATGGAGCCTTGGCCCTCCACGAAGAGAAGCCTTCCCCCACGCGCCGCTCCCTCGACGACGAGGAGCTCCGCCGCGCCGGCGAGGAAGTCGGCGACCACCGCATCGACGGCGATCCCCCACCCCGCGATCGCGATTCCCGTTTGGCCGGTAGGCACGAAGACCGATTCGAGCCCACGCCGCCTCGCCTCGAGATCGAGCTCGACGGCGACCGTCTTCTTCCCGATCGCGCAGTCCGAGCCGACGGTGAGCACGATCTTCGCGTCCACCTCGAGGTTGGCACCCGTCGGCACGCTCAGCCCCTCCGGCGGCCGGCGCAGATCGCGGAGCTCGACTCCATGCCGCCGCGCGAGCTCAATGAGCTCCGGATCCTCCGAGATGAACTCGTGCAAACCGCTCTCGACATCGAGGCCGGCGGCGATCGCGCTCTTCAAGAGCGCGCGCCACGCGGGGGGGAAGCGCCCACCCTGCGTCGCAACCCCGACCACGGCAACGGTGGGCTGGAAGGGGAGGGCTTCTGCGACCGTGCCGACGATCGGGATTCCGTCGTGCATCTCCCCCGGCCTGGCCGAGTCGAGGATCGCGACCACCGGGTCCGGCCCGTAGCGGATGATCCCGCGCATCGTCTTTCCGTAGTGGGCGTCGTGCGAGAAACCCTCTCCGAGGACGAGGAGTCGTCTCGGCCGCGCGCTCACGACTGTGAGACCACCGACACCCCGAGGCCGGGCGCGTCGGACGAGACCTGGACGCCGTCCACGAGCTCCACACCGGGGCACGGATCCTCGCGCAGGAGCAGGTTGCCGTCGAGATCGACGTGATCGCAGAGCGGCGCAACGCAGCAGCCGGCGGCGATCCCGAGTCCCGACTCGAGCATGCAGCCGAGCATCACCCCCAGGCCGAGCGCTCGGGCCGCGTGCGCCATTCGGATCCCCTCGCGGATGCCGCCGGACTTCGCGAGCTTGATGTTGATCCCGTGCGCGATCCGGGCGCAGCCCTCGACATCGGACAGCACGTGGCAGTCCTCGTCGACGTAGATCGGGATCGGCGAGCGCTCGCGGAGCTCAGCGGCCCCCTCGGCACCCGCGGGCATCGGCTGCTCGCAGTACTCGACGCCGCAAGCGGCGAGCTGCGGGAGGGCGTCGAGCGCTTCGTCGAGCGACCACCACTCGTTCACGTCGACCTGGAGGGGGAGGTCGGTAACGGCGCGCACGGCCCGCACACGCTCGACGTCCAGGCCGTCGCCCCCGCCGAGCTTGAGCTTCAGCCGCTTGAAGGTCCGGGCGGCCGCTTCCGCCCGCCGTGCCATGTCGTCCGGGTCACCGAGCCACACCGTCCACGAGGTCGGCGGACCGCCGCGCGGAAGACCGAGCAGTCGATGAGCGGGGACGCCGAGCAGCTTGCCTTGCAGATCGTGCAACGCGCCGTCGATCGCGGCCTTGGCCGCCTGCTCGCCCGAGATCGTGGCAAGCCGCGCGCCGATCTCCTCGAGCGCGAAGGGGTCGTGTCCGATGAGCTCGGCATGCTCCTCGACGAACCTCGCGGCCGATTCGACCGATTCTCCATAGCGGTCGATGGGTGCCGCCTCCCCGTAGCCGGTGACCTCCGCGTGGCGAATCGAGACGTGGACCACGTCCGCGTAATCGGTCGCGTCGCGGGCGATGACGAAGGTCTCCGCGAGCTGCAGGCGGACGCTCCGGGCTTCGATCTCCACGGCTGGGAGCCTAGAGCCTCCGACACAATGAGACTCTGAGCCGCCGGCACGCCGAGGCCCCATTCTGTTAGAGGCATCTTACGGCTGGCTTATCGCAACCACATACGCGACGGCGTCGGCCTGTTCCTCGCCGGAGACCAACGCGGGCGGCATCACTCCGCGACCCTGCTCGATCGTCGCCGCAACCTCGTCGGCGTCCAGTCCGGTGTCGACGAGCGGCGGACCGACGCTTCCTCCCTCGCCCCCCGCGCCATGGCAGCTCGCACACTCCCGCTCGAACACGACCTGGCCGCGGTACACGTCTCCGCCGGCAAGGGTTGCAGCCGGTGGCGCCGAGGGCTCGAAGACGGCCGCCTGAGCGAGGGCGAACGTCACGGCGACCACGACGGCGCCGACGAGCAGCGGCCTCCCCAAGCGTCCCATCAGAATCCGAACCTCACGTTCGTGAAGTACCAGAGGCTCGAGGTCAGCCAGAGGAGCACGAGGATCGACGCCATGGTCAGCCCCGCCGCAGGGAGCGCCCACCCCGGCAGCGAGCGATCGCGGACGATCAGCATCTTCGCCGCGAAGACGCCGTAGACGAACGTTCCGGCGACCGAGTGCACGGCTACGCGCATGTCCGGCGTCTCGAAGCCGAGGATCGTGACGCAGTGGAAGAACACGGGCAGCGTGAAGAGGAACGCGAGCCGTCCCGACCAGCGATGCACCGTAGCGACGGCCGGCCCGTGCATGCGCAGGAACCCGAGGCGCCCCCACATCCGAGCGGCGGTCGTGACCTGCACGATCGCGAGCACGACCGCTGCGGTGGCAAACCAGGCCTTCGCGGCGATCGTCGACGAGAAGAGCGTCGTGACGATGTCCGTGTAGACGTCGTTGACGTCGGCGAGCGGCACGGCCCTGAGCGTACGACGTCAGGCCGGGGACCGCCAAGGCTCGAAGCCGCGGCTAGACTGGCCAACTCGCGCGCTCGTAGCTCAGGGGATAGAGCGCTGGCCTCCGGAGCCAGAGGTCGTAGGTTCGATTCCTACCGGGCGCATGACGAGGGCCTCGGCACGCCGTTCTAGGGAAAGTCGCCGGGCCGACAACCCATCGTCCCCAGGAGGAAGGGAATCGGGGACGCCAAAAGCCGGCCCGGCCCGTTCGCCTTCGCCACGCGTCGGCGTGCACCTTCAGGTTCCCGTTGCGAACCGCTAGAGCAGCTGCTGGAGCGCAGCGACGAGGCGGTCGATGTCCGCTTCGTCGTTGTACGGGCCCATCGAGACGCGCAACAAGCGCCGTCCCTCCCACTCGTACACGGGAGCCTCGATCCGGAACTCCTCGTAGAGACGTCCCCAGAGCTCGTCCGGATCTCCCGGCGGCAGCTCGACCGCGCGCATGAACGGGCACGGGACGCCCTCCAGCCGTGGGTACCCGAGCTCGCCCAGACGGCGCTCGACCTCGCGGGCGAGCGCGCGCGCTCGCTCGAGGTCGAAGGTCGCGTGCACCTCGATCGCCTTCGGAACGGTGAGGTAGGCGGCCGGGTCTCGCGTGCCGGCCCAGCCGTGACGCTCCCCGAAGTCCGCCCCGTCGCGGTACCCCCAGCTGACGACGAGTGGCTCGATCCAGCTCTGCTGCTCGCGACGAGCCCAGAGAAAGCCGGCGCCTTTCGGCGCGCACAGCCACTTGTGGCAGTTGCCCGCGTAGATGTCCGCGCCGAGCGAGTCGAGATCGAGCGGAACCTGGCCCGGCGCGTGCGCTCCGTCGACGATCGAGAGCACGCCGGCCGCGCGCGCCGCCGCGCAGATCTCCTCCACCGGGAACACGAGCGCCGTCGGCGAGGTGATGTGCGAGACGGAAATCGCCCGCGTGCGCGTTCCCATCCGCTCGGCGATCTCGTCCGGCTCGCACACGACGAGGTTGGCGCCCGCAAACTCCCAGGTGCGCGTGATAGCGCCGTACTCGTGCCCGGTCGTCAGCACCTCGTCGCCCGGCTCGAGCCGCAACGAACGGATGACGGCGTTCAACCCGGAGGTCGCGTTGGAGACGAAGACGAGATCTTCGGGTTGCGCACCGACGAACGCCGCAAGGCTCGCCCGTGCCTCCGCCAGCCGACCCGGCCGTTCCTCGCTTCCCCAAAACCAGCGCGCGGCCTTCCGCGTGAAGAAGTCCGTGGGCCCGGCCTCGAGCTCGCGCTGGATCGCCTGGTACTCCTCGAATACGGGAACGGGACACGCGCCGAAGCTCCCGTGGTTCAGATGCACGACGCGGGGGTCGAGGAGGAACCCCTCTCGCATCTACGAAGCGCTCCAGTGCGGCGGCAGCTCGGGCACCGGCCACGAAGGGTCGGGTTCCCACCCCTCCCAGCCGGTCGGGAAGGGCCATTCCGCCAGAACGCGTTCGCCCTCGGCCCGAATCGCGACGACGTCCTCCTGCGTGAAGCGCCCCTGGCGCACCCACCCGTCCATCTTCTCCTCGTCCTTCCACCGCCACGAGCCGTCCGGCTCGATCACGAGATCGAGCTCGTGATCGTTCGTGTCGAACTCACGGCCGTCCCGGACGAACGGCGCCTGCAGATTCACGTACCAGCCGCCGAATCTTCGCTCCGGCCCTGTCCAGAAGTGCCAGACCGTGTGCGCGTCACCGGAGCGGTGCACCACGAGGACACCGTGGCCCGTCCACGCACCGCGCTGCTTCCACGGATGCTCTCCTTCGAACGGCCAACCATCCGGAGGGAACCAGAAGCGCGTGCCCGAGGCGAGGTGGACCGCCGTCTCCGCTCCGTCGTCGGCGACGACGCGGACGGGAAAGGCTGCGTACGTGCACCCGCGCCACGTCTCACGCCACACGACCTCGTCGCCCGGCTGCCACGACACGACGTGACCCTAGCTCGGACGCGGCTAGTGTCCTACGGTTGCGCGGCGTCCTTCGCACCTACTTTCCGCCTCTGCCCCGGTCCGTCACGACCCTCCAGGTCGGCGGGCTCGTCAACGCGTTCGGGAACGGCATCACGTTGCCGTTCCTGTTCATCTACCTGCACAACGTCCGCGGGATCGGCCTCGGCGTCGTCGGCCTGGTCGTCGGCACGCACGCGCTCGTCAGCATCGTCGCCGGCCCGGTCTTCGGCATCCTCATCGACCGCCTGGGCGGTCGTCGGCTGCTCGGAATCGCGCTCGGGATCCTCGCGTTCGGCTATGCCCTCTATCCGTTCGTCCACGAGGCCTGGCAGGGATTCGTCGTGGCGGCGATCACCGGCGTCGGCGTCGGCGGGTTCTGGCCCTCCCAGTCGACGCTCATCGCCGGCCTGACCCCGCCCGAGCAGCGACCGGCCGCGTTCGCCATGCAGCGCGTGGTGATGAACCTGGGCATCGGCCTGGGCGCGCTCGCGGGCGGCCTCATCGCGACGACCGAATCGCCAGGCTCGTTCACCGTGCTCTTCCTCCTGAACTCGCTCACGTTCGTGGTGTACGCCGGTGTGATGTTCGCGCTCGTGCCCTCGCCGTCGCTCGGCCGCGGAGCGCGCGAGCCGGGAGCCGCGGGCTCCTATCGAGACGTCCTCCGGCATCGCGCGTTCGTGGCGGTGATCGGACTGAACGCCCTGTTCATCTTCGCGGGCTTCTCCGGCTTCGAGCTCCTGCCGGTCTACGCGAAGAACGAGGCCGCGGTGTCGGAGACGCAGATCGGGCTCATCTTTCTGGTGAACACGATCGTGATCGTGCTCCTCCAGCTTCCCATCGCCCGCTTCGCGCGGGGCCGACGCCGGATGCCGACGCTCGGGCTCCTCGGGACTCACCTGGTGCCGCGGCGTGGCTGCTCGTCCCGATCGCCGGGTCGAAGACGGCCGGAGCTGCGGCGCTCCTGCTCACCCTGGCGATGGTGATCTTCGCCGTGGGCGAGTGCCTGCACGGCGCGGTGCATGCCCCACTCGTCGCCGATCTCGCCGACCCGCGTCTTCTCGGCCGGTACATGGCCCTGTCGGCACTCTCGTGGCAGGTCGGGTTCGCACTCGGGCCAGCCGTCGGGGGTTTCGTCCTCGACTACGCGCCGAGCGCGGTCTGGGTCGGAGCCGCCGTTCTCTGCGCGCTCGGCGGCGCGCTCGCGCTGGTAGTAGAAGGCACCCTGCCTGCGCGAGCTCGGCGCACGCCCGCTCCGGTCGCCGCCTGACCTCGATTCGGGTCCAGCCTCCGTGAAGTCGCCGAGGGAAGGCTCTCGGCGTACAATCGCGAACATGGCTCTGACCCTGACCTCGGACGACCCTCTCAGTACCGGTGCCGAACCTCCCCCGCATCCGGCGTTCGCGTTCGGCCCGTGGCACGGGCGCTCTCGTCGTTCGCCCGGCCCCTGTCGTCCACGAGCTCTCCGCTAGCGGTCTCACCTGGCTGAACGTCGTCGCGCCGGACGTCGAGACGGCGCAGGTTCTCGCAGAGCGCTTCGGCTGGCACCCCCTCGACGTCGAGGACGTCGTCTCCAAGCGCCAGCGGCCGAAGGTCGACGACTACGAGGAGGACGGGTACCTCTTCTCGGTTCTCCACTTTCCCGTGTACGACCAGGCGGTCCAGCGCCTGAACGCCGCCGAGCTCGACCTCTTCATCGGGCACGACTACATCGTCACCATCCCGAACCGGGAGCTCCTCCCGGTCACACGCCTCTTCCGGCGCTGCGAGGAGGACGAGCACCTGCGCGAGCAGCTCTTCGCCCGAGGCTCCGGCCGGCTCCTGTACGAGGTGCTCGACGATCTCTTCGACTACTGCTTCCCGATCCTGGACAAGATCGCCCACAAGCTCGACGTGATCGAGGACGAGATGTTCGAGGGCGCTTCCGAGGAGGTCGTGCGCGACATCTCCAACGTGAAGCAGGAGATCATCTCCTACCGCAAGATCATCAAGCCCGAGCGCTCCACGCTGAGAGTGCTCGAGCGGCGCGTCGAGGCTTTCTTGCCCGAGGAGCTCGAGCTCTACTTCGACGACATCGTCGACGCAGCCGAGCGGATCTGGGACTTGCTCGACAACTACAAGGAGGTCGTCGACGGGCTCGAGTCGACGAACGAATCGGTGATCTCGCACCGCCAGAACGACGTTCTCAGGCTGCTCACCGTCATCAGCGTGACGATCCTCCCGCTCACGCTCGTCACCGGGCTCTTCGGGATGAACGTGCTCTTCCCGGGAGAGGGCACGCGAGAGGCGTTCTGGGTCATCGTCGCGGCGCTCGCGGTGGTCGCGGGGGCGGCGCTCGGGTTCTTCCGCTTCAAGCGCTGGCTCTAGCCGGGATCCGGGGACCGCAGTCTTAGTTCCGGGTGACGCGAACCCGAAATGCCCGACCGTCGCTCGCGAGCACCTCGACCTTCACGTTTGCATCCTCGAAAGCGCGGCCCACGTCAAACGGTGCTCCTCCTGGGAAGCAACCTCCTCCGTTCGCAACGCTGATGGGACCCTGTGCGCTGGGGCGGAGAGAGTCGACGGTATAGACGAGGACACCTTCCTTGCAGATGGTCCCGTCGTAGCCCCTACGCCGCCGAACCTCGATCGCGTAGGCCGTCGTCGCGCTCGTCGGAACCAGCACGAGCTTCTTCCCACCGGAAGTGTCGAGCTGTTCCACGGTCTCCTCGAGCTGACCCGGTTGCAGGAGGCACGTCAGCTGAGCGGGATCCAGCCAGCCGAGTAACCATTTGTGCCACCCCAGGAGGTGGTTCGTCGAGGAGAGACTCATCGGGTCCCACGCCCCGACGCTGTTGTTCCCTCCGTGGAGGTCCGGCAGACCAAGCGTGTGCAGAAACTCGTGATTCAACGAATTGGACGCCGTACCACTGTCGAACACCATTCCACCGAGCACAACGCCATATCTGAGCTCGGTCCCGTCTGCCCGAATCCCGCTCCCTGGCGATGCGAAGAATGGTCCGCCCACGCCTTGAGTCCACCCCTGGCTCCAACGACGAAGACCGCCTGAAACTTGGAGAAGTCGACGGCGGCATCCGAAGCGGCGATCGCGTCGGCAAAGACATCCGGGTGATGGATCGACTGAGGCAGTGGCGTATACGACGAGGTCGGACGCGGCAGGCGGAACCAAGTTGGGACCGTCGTCACCGAGATGCTGAAGCGCCCGTAGGAGACCTCGTTGAACCAAGGGACATGGGCCGTGAGGCGCGGCCCCAGCGCGCTGGCGTTGACGCCGGGAGCGTCGGGAAAGTCGACGAAGATCACCACAGCATCGGTTCGGCCCCGAGAAGGCATCCAATCCGCCGAGAGCGGTCCTTCGCTGAAGCGAAACGTCCCCTGGTTCGGCGGGAACATGAACGCGCAGCTCTGTCCCGAGCTGGGCGGCAACGGGGGGACGGTGCACGAGGCCGTTGCCTCCAACGCACGCAGGCGTGCATGCTGCTTCTTCACGAATGCCGCGCGTCGCTTGGCATCTCGAACCTTCTTGAAGTAGGCGCGGCGTGCCGCGGGCATGCCCTGCTTGAACCGCTTCAAAGCGGCTTCACGGGCGGACTTCTCTTCCGCGGTGCAGGTAGCGGAGGACGCAGAGACCCTCGACTCTGCTGACTCACCCGTTGCGACGACGAATGCCGCAAGAACCATCGCGAACCCGACCGCAGCGGGCAACCACTTCCTCACCACAGGCAGTGTCGCACACGGGCTGAGCGGGCAATACGGTGCGGCGCGACCGCCCTACCGACCGAGCGATCAGGACGAATTGGCCGAGGCGCGGTCACGCACGCGGATCAAGCTCCTCGCTGACCTCCGCCGCCTCGCCCATCTTCTCCACGACCCAGTAGCGCTCGTTGCGGTGGACGACACGCTCGACGGCGGGCGAGAGATGCTCGTCCGAGGGGACCACGAGAAAGTGGGTCGACTCGGCTCGAACCGCTTCGTACTCGGCGATCGTCAGACGAACGGGCTGCATGCAGTCCGTGGAAGCGCACTCGCAGATCCAGTCCGGCATCGGCGGATCGACCCAGACGTGCACCGCGTTCGACGGCTCCATGCGCTCGTTGAGGTTCCTGTAGCGGGACTCGTTTCGTCCCGCGCGCTCCTGCACATCGGACACGCCGTTCGACACGCGTGGAGTGTACGCGGCACACGCTGTACTGCGAGAGCCGGCTTCCCCCGCGACCCGCCGGGCCCGAGAGGGCCGGAACCCCCGCCGCATCGGGGCCCGGCCCATGCTTTCCGCCTCGCTAGAGGAGGATCCGCAGTGCAGTCTCTGGAGGACAGCCCCGGCGCGGGAGCGCTGAAGCCTCGTGCAAGTCGACCTCGACGTGTGAGGCGAGAACGAGCGCCGACCCCACGTCGTATCCGGAACGGACGAGTTCTTCGAACCGCCAGCGAAGGATCGCCTCCGCCTCTGTTTCGTCGATTAGCTCGAACTGGGCCGCAGTCATCGCCGCCCCTCCCTCTCGTATCTCGTGTATCTCGGCTGTGAGATCACAGTTCACCGTGATCGGCTGCGTGCAGCGCCCACTTGAGGTCCAGAAACGCCGACCCGAAGGTCCGGCATGGAGGTTGGGGGTGTCCCTCGGTCGAGGGACACGGACTACGAGCGCGTGTCGACCTGGCGGTCGGGCGACCAGGAAACTCTGCACGCACCCCACATGCCTCGGCGCTCGTCTCTCGCTTCGTCGACCGCGTCGAGCAGCGCCTCCGCATGCTGACCGCGCACGCCGCCCCGGAAGTACGGCGTCGCGGCGCCGCTGCGGACGAGCTCGAGGTTGACGTTCGTGTCCTCCACGTGCACATAGCGGAGCAGCCGCTGAAAGCGGTCGACCCCGTCGAGCCGAGGATCCGCCGCGAGGACGATCGCGTCTCCCGGCTGCAGCCTGCGCTCCAGCTCCCGCAGGGCGCCCCTCCCGTAGCACTCGTTCGTTCCGAGCTCGGGCGCGTCGATCTGAAGGAGGCGCACGCGGGCACCTCCGCGGAGAACGAGCGAATCGCCGTCTGCGACGCGTTGTACCGTCACTGCGTCCTCGGATCCGACAGTCTCGGCTTCGCCGCAGGCGGTGAGCGCTCCCGTCGCGAGAACCGCGGCGACCAGCGCGAAGAGTGGACGGGCCATGGGGGCTCACGATAGAAACTCCTCGTGACGAAGCCGCTCTGGGCTCCTTGGCGTCTCGAATACATCGCCCAGGCGGACGAGCTCCAGGGATGCGTGTTCTGCGACGAGGGTGCAGGCGACCTCCCGGAGTCGCATTCGCTCGTCGTGCACCGTGGAGCCTCGGCAGTCGTGCTCCTGAACAAGTACCCGTACTCGTCCGGGCATCTGATGGCGGCGCCGCTACGGCACGCGGGGACGCTCGGCGATCTCACCGACGAGGAAGCGCTCGAGCTCCACCAGCTGGCCGTCGCAGGCGTCGACGCCCTCGGGCGCACATACGGACCGGACGGCTTCAACCTGGGCTGGAACCTCGGTCGCCCAGCCGGAGCGGGCATCGCCGACCACGTGCATCTGCACGTCGTCCCGCGCTGGTCGGGCGACACGAACTTCATGCCGGTTCTCGCGGACGTCAAGGTGCTGCCCGAGCACCTGCTCGAGACCCGCGACCGACTTCGGGAGGCCTGGATCGTCGCCTGAACGGTTCGTGGGGTCAGGCTTCAGACTGACCGCGGTCTTCAGCCTGGAACCGGATCAGGGACTGATCGACCGGAGAACGCGCCAGTGACCTGCCGGCGTCGTCTCCCAGTCGTACAGGCTCACCCCGATCGTGCCCCCGTCGTCCGAGACCGCAGTCGCGAACCCGGCCAGCTCCTCAGGTCCCAGCCGATCGGCCACCCCGCCGGCGACGTGAATCGCGACGTCCGGGTTTCCCGTCTGGAACCGCAGCAGGCGGATCGCGCGGGTCACGTATCCATATGTGGCGTCGAAGCCCTTGAACGCGCCGCCCGTGTACACCATCGGCGCGAAGGCGTCCGAGAGCTCGGCGAGCTCGGCCCAGGGGAACCGCGGCCACGTGCTCGGGCGGCGTTCGAGCCCCCGCGGATTGAACGGAATGATCGCGAGAGGCGTAGCCCCTGCGGCTCGGCGCACCCGGCGCGCGAGCTCGACAGCGCGCCGTGAGCGAAGTGCCACGTCGCGGAGAGCGGTTCCTTCGATATTGAGGCTGATTGCGTCGAAGCCCTGCCCGCCAGCGGTGCGGAAGGTCAGCATGGCCAGCGACCGTCGCGTGTCGCGCGCGTGATCGACGTGCCCGGGTAGGTACCAGGCGACGACCTTCACCCCTCTCGCATGCAACGCCTCGACGAAACGGCCGAGCTGCGCCGGCTTGACGACGTCGGTCGACGCGCGGTAGTTCGCAGTCTCGACCCACACGGTCCGGACTCCGCGCGCCGCGATCCGCGCGGCGGTCGCCTCGGGAGCCGCATACACCGCGCCGTCGTAGATGTCGACCCACGTGCCGAGCCCGCCGAAGACGGAAGAGTCGCCGTCTCTCGCCGCGGTCGCAGAGGCCGCTCCCGCGGCGCAGACCACGGCTACGGCAGTCGCGAGGGCGGCGGCGAGCACGCGCATCGCGGAAACGATAGGGACGATCTGTGAAGGCTGTGTGAGACGAAGGGCCCCGGCGGCCACGCTCGAGCGGGCGAACGAAAGCATGCGGGAAGACTGGCGAGATTGGAGAGCCGGCCCGTTCTATCCGCTGGTGATACGGCGAAGGCGTCGCAGTTCCTCGAGGAGTTCGGTGCGGAGCCGGTACAGAGGCGCAGGGCAGTCTTCGGCCAGCACGGCGGAAATCGCTTCGTAGTCCTCGAGGATGAGCGGCGCTTCGACCGTGATCTGGCGCTTGATCGCGTCCGCAATTTTGCCGGCGGTCTCCGGATAACCCTCGCTTTCGAGAATCTCCGAGAGCAGACGAGCGACAGGAGCTCCCACTCGTACGCCGGCGATCCGCATGATCGCGACGCTACCGGACTAGACGAGCCCCTCGCGCACCCCACCCCCAGCCGGGGTCTGCATCAGAGTGAGAGGCGGGAAGAGACTGCGCTACGACCTGGGCCGGGCCGCGTCCCACAGAAAGTAGATGAAAAGCCCGAGCAGCGGGAGCACCAGGATCACGACGATCCACAGAACCTTGCCGCCGGGCCCGAGATCCTGCCGCCGAAGAACACGGATGGCGATGAGCGCCCAGATGGCGATCCAGGCGACCAGGCCGATGGTGGCGATGAGCACGGGGACGGAGCGTACAAGCCCACGTCTCGACCCGTTCCGCTCGCGCATGCGCCATTCGTGCTCCAGCGGATCGGCCACAGATTCGCGGCGACAGCCGCCTACCTGCCGAAGAACGCACGTTGGAGCTGCCGCGACTGGGAGGACGAGAGCCACGGCTTCTCGAGCAGGTCGACCATGACGTCCGCGACCTTCAGCTGCTCCGGAGGGAGCGATGGCGGCTGTCGATCCCAACGCAGGCGAGCTCGCACGTTCGCCTGAATCCTCGCACTCGAGCGAGTGACCTCGTCAGCGAGTCGGTGCAGCTCGCGCACATGCTCGAGGAGGGTCTTGAACTGCACGTCGTTGACCGGCACGAGTGGGACTTACGTCGCCACGCACTCGGTACCTCCCTGACGAGTCCAACGTGCTCGACCACCTCGCGACGTGCGCGCGTCTCGTGCGCACAGCGGTAGGCGGTTGGTAATTGCCGTGGCTCCGCCTACACTCGTGAAGCCTGGCTGCGGCGGGGAGACTCCTGGTGCGTTGGGGCCGGCCCCAATTCCCTCCCCCCGGCCCTATCTACCGGCCTGGAGGCTAACCGCCGCACCCGGGCGCTCGCCCTTGACGAAGGTCCAGACCGGCCTGATCTTTTGAGTTGGGTCGCCTCGGTGCGTGGCGGCTACCTCGGAACCTCGCTCGAGATGATCGGCCGTACCCACGGGCCCTGGTGCGTAGTGCCGACGACGCCTTCCGCTAACTGCTGCACGCGTTCGCAGCAAATCCGGGATGCGAGAGAGGAGCTCGCGCGATGAACGATCAAAGCGAATCTCGAAGTGCGTTCGCCGCGGCTTGTAGACGGTCACTGACGTCGGCTAGTTCTCGGGCAGCCAGGTCAATCCGCTCCTGCTGCACCTGCGCGCGCTCTTGCTGGCTGTCGACGAGGTCTTGCTGGCTGTCAGCACGCGCTTGCTGGCGATCGGCGCGCTCGCTGATCATCTTGAGATCTTTTGCCATCGCCTCGACCGTCCGAGTGAGGTCGGCCAGCTGCTCAGCGACGCTGGCAATGTCCTCTCGGGTCGTCACGATTCCCGGATTCTACGCCCTATACGCGACCAAGCCTCCGCGTCGAGCGGGCGTTCTATGGGCGTCGAGCTCCGAGGCCGATCCCGGCTAGGCGGCTAGAATCCTGAGCACGCGGACGTAGCTCAGTTGGTAGAGCACTGGCTTCCCAAGCCAGGTGTCGTGGGTTCGAGCCCCATCGTCCGCTCTAGGCATAGAGCCAAATCAGGCGTCCTCGGCCCTTCGCTGGTGCCACTCAGGCGTCCGAAACGGATCGACCAGCAAGCCGCCCGTTCGTTCTGACGTGATTACGCCTCGACGTAGGCCGAGATCGGTTGAACGACGCCGTGCGCCTCCATCGCGGCCAGGATCTCAGGTGATGGCGACGCCAACATGTCCTGGAGGGCCGCGAGATCGGCAACGTCTGCCGTGATGGCGATGTTGTTACTGCCGTCGTGAGCAACGTAGTCGGTGACGTTGCTGCCGGTACCCGACTCGATCGCCGCAGCACGTTCCCCCTTGCCCTGCAGCCAGCGGTCGATGTCTTCGACGGCATGGGTGATGACGACTCTGGGCATATCGACTCCCTTCGTACGGCAGTGGCGGTTCGTCGACCGTACTACACCCAGGGCGAACTCTCGAAAGCGGTCGTGATCTCGGCAGCAGGGTCACGACCCGGACTGCAGCTCCGTATCTTGTCCACATCGAGTTTCGCGAGGACACGATCGCGTGTGAGTCGATCCCTCACCGCGGGAGGCGCCAGAGTGGCCGCGTCCAGAATGCCTGGCGCTAAGTGGTAGAACCCTCTCTGGCGAGACATGCGGTCGATCACCCCGCCTGAGACAGAGTTCACGAACGTCCGCCGCCGACGCAATTGGCGATTCCCAGCCGTCCTTGCCGCTGTTGCGGTCATGATGGGGGCATTCGCCTTGCTCGCATTCGCGTATGCGCGGCAATCCGAGCAGGTCGACGCGGTCGAGGCGGAGAATCAGGAGATCCTCAGCCAGCACGAGGCAATCGGCGCGACGTTCGCCGGGCAGTCGAAGAAGTTCGAACGGCAGTCGCAGGAACTGCGAGACGCCCTTCGCGCGGCCTATGCGAAGGGGTTCTTCGCAGGTCAGCGCGCCCCGAACATCCCGGCGTCCCTACGCCGGCTCACTCGGTACGCGGCAGCCGGAGTGCTCGTGCCCACGCGGCTGCCGCCCGGTCTCGAACCCGATCGCCCTCGCATCGTCACGGACATCGGCGGGTACACGCTCCGTTGGCGCGGCATGTCGCTCTTCGCGAGCACCGTAGATCCGATGAGCGTCTGGACGAGGCAGGCTCTCGGGCCGATTCCTCGGCCAACTGCCCTTGGATCGCACCGACCGAGGCGGCTCAACGGGCCAACCGGTGTCATCTACGCGTGGCCCGAGAGAGGGACGACGTATGCCGTCCTCGCGCTGCCGCAGTTCGAAGGAGCTGCGCGGCGACTCATCGCGTCGATGCGGTAGACGACACGGCGCCCGCGGCGCACGGGTTTGAGGCTCGGCGGTCTCGGCTATCAGGCAGAGCATCCACGAGAACGGAGGCTGAGATGGCCGAAGCACACGCTTCAGACAAGACGAACCGCCCGGCAGAGACCCCGCCCGATGACCAACTCGTCGGCGACGACCAGAGTGGCTATGGCGGAGCCGGACGCGACGACGTCGAAACAGAGAAGGTTCAGCCGGGGAGTGGCTCCAACCGGCCACCGTCCGAGCAAGACGAGGATCAGGGCATCTAGGACGCCCGTCGCTTCTGCGTTCAGCCCGTGAGCCCGATCGCCACGCCACGGGCAGCACCACCCACCAAGAATCCTCTTCCCGCCGAAGACCCATCGCCTCGCAGGCGAAGTAGGGCTACTGGGAGGCGTTTGAGGGAATCCCTACGCGGATTCTCGAGATTGCGCTCGCGCCAACGCTAGCTCCTCGAAGTGGACTTCCTGCGAATGCGAACGGTCAGCCACGAGCCGATCCAGACCAGCAAGGCCACGATGGCCGCCACGATGACGAGGAAGCCGATATCGCCGAGTGCTACACGCGACTCGCCTTCCTCCGGCGGGGGTGCGAGTGCCGCGACGAGGAAGATGCAGATCGCGGCGACGGCTCCCCACCACCATGGCCGTCGAAGGTACGACATCCCCACGCCGATCAACATCGGTACCGCGACCATGGCGAGCACCAGTCCAACCTCAGCCATCCGCGCGGGCGACAGTATCACCGGCCTCGCGAGGATCTCGTCCGCTTCACCTCCCCAGATACGGGTAGCCCTCGACGGCTTCGTTGTCCTGCCTGGACGTACTCGCCGACGTGACCCGTAAGGGTGAGACCGACTCAGGGATCCCGCTTGCGCGTTCGGGCACTACGAACGACACTGGAGGCGCCGTCTGTCAGGAGCGCCAATGAGCAGGGCCGTCATTCTCGCAGTGACCGGGCTCGTCGCCGCCATCGCGGCTACTGCGCTCGCGTGGTCAGCGGCGGCTGCGTGGCAGCAGGAGGAGCCGGAGGTTCGGCGCGGGCAGTCGGTCACGATCTGTCACGCGACGGGCAACGGCAAGTACGTCCAGAACTCGCCGGACGTCGACAGCATCGTCAGCGGCCAGGGTCACGGCGGCCACCCCGAGGACATCATCCCGCCCTTCACGTACGACCCGAAGGGTGACGAGACCGGCACGTATGCCGGCCAGAACTGGGACGACGAGGGGCAGGCGACGTGGGACAACGGCTGTGTTCCTCCCGATCCGCCCGACCCGCCGGATCCGCCGGACTGCAGCCAGGCAAGCGTCTCGGCGACCAAGGATCAGTACACACAGCCTGAGATTGTCGAGATGACCGGGGCGGGCTTCCCGCCCGAGAAGTCGGGCGCGTCCAGGGTCGTGCATTCGGACGACGGATCCGTCGTCTCGAGCGGGTCCGTCGAGAGCGGCTCCTCGGGGTCGTTCGGACCAGTCCCGGTCTGGGACGGTGCGAATGCCTCTCCAGGCGACCACGAGTACCGCATCGAGGTTCAGGGCCCGTCGTGCACCAAGTCGGACACCTTCCGCTACCGGACGATCGAGAACCCGCCTGCGCCCCTCGAGCTCGAGGTGAGGAAGGTCGTGGTCGGCTCCGACAGGCCGCCCAGCGAGTTCAGCTTCACGATCGGAGACGAGACGTTCCCGTTCGATTCCGACGGCTCCAACCTGATCACGCGTCCCGCAGGACCCTTCGAGGTGACGGAGGCCCCAGTCGTGGGATTCGCGACGACCTACGACGGGTGCACGGGTGTAATCGCTTCCCCGCAGCCGCCAGTGCCCGTCTGCACGATCACGAACACGGCAGACGCGCAACCGCGGCTGCGCCTCCAGGTGCGCAAGGTCGTGGTCGGCTCCACGAGGCCTCCGAGTGACTTCAGCTTCAGGATCGGTGGGCGGACGATCCGCTTCGATGCAGACGGCGTCGTCGAGGGTGAGGTCCCGGCGGGCACCTACACCGTCACCGAGGTGCCGGTGGACGGGTTCACGACGACGACCTCCGGGTGCACGAACATCGTCATCCAGGCCCCCCAGCCGACCGTGCCCGTTTGCACGATCACGAACACGGCCGACAACCAGGCCGAGTTCCCGCTCGGCAACTTCGTCAAGTGCGTGGACAACTTCCCCGACGGCTCGTTCTCGGCCACGTTCGGCTACTACAACCCGAACCCCATCGCCGTGAAAGTCGCGCCCGGACGCGCCAACAGCGTGAGCCCGGGTGGTCCCGACCGTGGGCAGCCGACGACGTTCCAGTCGGGCACGGTCTCCGCTGCGTTCACGATCGCGGACATCCCGGCCGGCTCGAGCGTGACCTGGACAGTTGCCAACGTGCCGCCCACGTCAGCCTCGGTGGAGGCCATGGCGACGTTCACGACGAAGTGCACCCCGGACCCGCCGCCGGCGCGGGCGGACGTATCGGTCTTCGTCACATGCGTGGAGAACGGCGCTACGACATATACGGCCACCTTCGGCTATCGGAACGCCGAGAGCGCCCCGGTTCCCATTCCGATCGGGCCTCAGAACCGGTTCGAGCCGGACCCGGTCAATCGCGGCCAGCCGATCGAGTTCGCACCGGGGACGGTCTCGAGTGCGGTCACGGTCCGCGACATCCCGAACGGCACGGATCTCACCTGGACGATCGTCCCGCCCGTCAAGACCAAGACCGGGTCGACAACCACGACGGCGAGGCCGGAGTTCGAGACGAAGTGCAGCGTCGACCCGCCCGATCCTCCGGATCCTCCAGACCCTCCGGATCCTCCAGACCCGCCCGATCCTCCAGATCCGCCGCCGCTGGGCCCGACACCGGATCCCATCGGCCTCTTCGTCCAGTGCGTGACGAACCGCGGCTCGACGTACGACGCCGTCTTCGGATACCAGAACGACAACGAGGACGTGGTGAGGATCGCCGTGGGGAATCGGAACCGGTTCGTGCCCGTGCCTCAGGGCCGGGGCCAGACGACGGACTTCTTCCCCGGCAACCACCAGGAGGCATTCACGGTCACGGGCATCCGGGCGGAAAACACGCTCGCCTGGGAGGTCACGCACGCGGGCGACACACGGGTTGCAACGGTCGCGTCGAACTTCCCGGAGAAGTGCTCGGACGCGCCGGCGCCGGCAGAGCCGATCGGCATCTTCGCGTGCATCGTCGACCGCGGCTCGACCTACGACGCCGTCTTCGGGTACGAGAGCGACAACCCGGCCGACGTCGCGATTCCGCTCGGGCTCGCGAACGCGGTCCTTCCCACGCCCGCGAATCGGGGTCAGCCGACGGTCTTCAGCCCGGGGAAGCACGAGAACGCCTTCACCATCCGTGGCATACGGAACGACGAGCTGGTGTCCTGGTTCGTGTCCTACCGCGGCACGCGCTTCGTGATCGTGTCCTCCTCGACGGAGACGAAGTGCTCCGGGACGGACCCAAGCTGCCGCTCGAAATTGCGCCCCTCTGCGTGAGGCGTGAAGGCCAGAGGTACACGGCCGTGTTCAGCTACGCGAACCTCACGCGGAGCGATGTGATCATCCCCGTCGGGCGCGCGAACGGGGTCAGCCCGGCTCCCACGAATCGCGGCCAGCCCGTGACGTTCAGGCCCGGTGTCGTGCTGTTCGCGTTCGCCGTCCCCGACGTGCCGGTGTCGCAGGACGTGACCTGGACCGTCTCGAGCGGCGGGGAGGTCGTGACCGCCCGCGCGTCAGCCGATCTCGGGCGCGATTGCAGGCTCATCTCGGTGCAGGGCGAAGTCGACCTCGCGCTCGAGAAGTCGGTCCGGCCGTCGTCGGTGATGGTCGGCGAGCGCGTCGAGTACACCATCGTCGTCCGCAATGTCGGAAGCACCACCGCACGCGCCATCACGGTGCTCGATCGGCAGCTCGACTCGCGCGTGGAGGTGCTCTCGGCCACGACCGCGAGCGGGCGGTGCGAGATCCGCGGACGGGGCACGGCGAACCAGCGCGTCTTCTGTGGCCTCAGGGATCTCGGTCCGGGAGAGTCGGCGACGATCGTGGTCGCCGCGCGCGCCGTCGAGCCCGGCGTGGCTCGAAACCGAGCCACGGTCGTGAGCGTCCCGCCCGACGTCGGGGCGAACAACAGCGATACGGCAGCCGCGACGATACGGGCCCGCCAGCAGCAAGTGAGCCCGGGCGGCGCGGGCGAGCGGCCGAAGCCTCCATTCACGGGCTGATGTGGGCGGTAGCCCGACTGTGCGCTGCGCTGGCAGGCGGCCTGGCGCTCCTGCTGCCCGGTTCCGCCGCACCTGGTACGGGCCAGGAGCCCGACTCGATCGTCGTCGTGCGCTGGGCGCACGTCGTTCAGTCGGTGGTAGCGCGAGAAGCTCCACGCGCGACCGCACCGCCCGTCACCGTGGTCAAGTCCGCGACGCCGGAGGGCGAGACGAACCTCGTGCGCGTGCTCGGGCTGAGCACCGATGCCCGGCTCCGGGACTGGGCGCGCGTCCAGCTCGCGATCCTCCCGCATGGATCGACGGGCTGGGTACCGCGCTCCGCGCTCGGAGCGATGCACCAGGTGCGCACACGGCTCGTGATCGATCGGAGCCGTTTTCGGGCGACGCTCTGGCGCGGGGAGCGAGTCGTCTTCCGCGCGCGGATCGGCGTGGGACAGACGCAGTGGCCCACGCCCAGGGGCGAGTTCTACGTCCGCGAGAAGCTCGCGAGGTTCGACGATCCGTTCTACGGCCCGGTCGCCTTCGGGACGAGCGCCCGCTCGCGGGTCCTCACGGACTGGCCCGGAGGCGGGTACATCGGCATCCACGGCACCGACCGGCCGGACCTGATCCCCGGTCGGATCTCCCACGGGTGCATCCGCCTGCGCAACGCCGACGCCCTGCGCCTCGCCCAGCTCATGCCGCTCGGCACGCCAGTCAGGATCGTGTAGATGTGAAGCCCCCGTTCCCGCCATCCGAGCAGGACGAGGATCAAGCCATCTGACGTCGAGGCTCAGGCCGGAACCGGCTGCTCCAACTCCGCGCTCCACTCGCCTGCGACCGCGAGCGAGTTCATGCGCGCGCGGTGGATGAACACGGCCTGTGCGGCTTCCGCATTCGCGGGGTCTCCTCCCCACGCGTCGAGCGCAGATGCCTGCAGCGCTCGCCCGTAGGAGTAGGAGAGCACCCAGGGGCCGCCGATCCTGTTGATCGCGTTCAGGTTCTCCGTCGCCTGCACCTCGGACTGGCCGCCCGACAGGAACACGATTCCCGGCACGGCGGCCGGGACGACTCCGAGGAAGCAGTCGACGGTCGCGCGAGCGATCTCGTCTGCGCTCGCCTGTGTCGCACAGCCCTTGCCGGAGATCACCATGTTCGGCTTCAGGAGCAGCCCCTGCAGGTCGAGACCGTCCTCGTAGAGCGCGTCGAACGTCTCGTGCAGCGTCCGCGTCGTCACCTCCCAGCACTCCTCGAGCGTGTTGTCCGCGTCCATGAGCACCTCGGGCTCGACGATCGGCACGATGCCTGCCTCCTGGCAGAGCCCCGCGTAGCGGGCGAGCGCGTGGGCGTTCGCACGGATGTTCCCGTCCGTCGGGATGCCGTCGCCGATGGTGATCACCGCACGCCACTTCGCGAAGCGGGCGCCGAGCTCCCGGTACTCCTCGAGCCGTGCGCGCAGGCCGTCGAGTCCTTCCGTGACCTTCTCGCCCGGGAAGCCGGCGTGATCGTGCGCGCCCGTGTCGACCTTGATCCCCGGGATGACGCCCTTGGACGCCAGCACCTCGGCCAGCGAGGTGCCGTCGTCGGCGCTCTGGCGGATCGTCTCGTCGTAGAGGATGACGCCGCCGATCGACTCCTCGATTCCGGGTGCCGCGAAGAGGAGTTGGCGATAGAAGCGCCGGTTCTCCTCGGTCGACTCGACCTCGATCGAGTCGAAGCGCTTCTTGATCGTGCCGGTGCTCTCGTCCGCGGCGAGGATTCCCTTGTGGTCGGCAACGATCGCGCGGGCGGTCTCGTGCAGCTCGGTGGGTGCCATCAGCGCGCTCCTTTCATCAGGCTCTGGATCTTGCTCAAAGGGTGCGTGGCCGTGATTCGCCGCACGGTGCCCGAGCGGGAGCGCATCACGATCGACTCGGTCTCGACGTGGTCGCCGACGACGCGGACTCCACGCAGGAGCGCACCGCTCGTGACGCCCGTCGCCGCGATGAAGACATCCTCGCCTTTCACGAGGTCGTCCGCCGTCAGCACGCGCTCCAGGTCGAAGCCGTCGTCCACGAGCTGCTGGCGCTCGTCCTCGTTCCGCGGCCAGAGCTTGCCCTGCATCGCTCCACCCAGGGTCTTGATGGCCGCCGCGGAGATCACGCCTTCGGGGGTTCCCCCGATGCCCATGAGCAGGTCGACGCCGGTGCCCACTTGAGCCGCGGCGATCGCGGGCGCGACGTCGCCGTCGCGAATGAGGTTGACGCGCGCGCCGGCCTCGCGCAACTCAGCGATCAGTTCGTCGTGGCGGTCTCGCTCGAGGACGACGACCGTGAGGTCGTTCACGGCCACGTGCTTCGCTTCCGCGACGCGCTCGAGGTTCTCGGTCGGGCTCGCGTCGATGTCGATCGCATCCGCGGCTTCGGGGCCGACGGCGATCTTGTCCATGTACAGCGCCGCGCCGGGAAAGAACAGCGCTCCGCGCTCCGCGACGGCGATCACCGAGATCGCGTTCGGCATGCCGAGTGCCGTCAACCGCGTCCCCTCGAGGGGGTCGACCGCGACGTCGACCTCGGGCCCCGTCCCGTCACCGACCTCTTCGCCGTTGAAGAGCATCGGCGCCTCGTCCTTCTCGCCTTCGCCGATGACGACGATCCCGCGCATCGAGACGGTGTCGAGCATGAGGCGCATGGCGTCGACGGCTGCCTGGTCGGCGGCGATCTTGTCCCCACGCCCGATCCAACGTGCTGCGAACGTCGCGGCCGACTCGGTGACACGCACGAGCTCGAGCGCGAGATTGCGGTCGGGAATAGACCGATCGACGTCGCCCACGTCGTCTGATCCTACATCCGGTCTGGAGCGTCGACTCCGATCAGATCGAGGCAGCGAGCGACGACGTGCTGAGTCGCCAGGCAGAGCGCGAGCCGGAACGCCTCGTTCTCGGAGTCGAGGACGCGGTGCTCGTGATAGAAGCGGTGGAAGTCGTCCGCGACGCGGATCGCGTAGTTCGGGATCGCGTGCGGGGCGCGCCGATCCGCCGCCTCGGCGACGAGGGTCGGAAATTCGAGCAGCCGCTTCACGAGCTCTCGCTCCTCGCGCGCGAGCGCCGTTGCCGGCTTTGGCGGGCCCTGCCGCAATCTCCGCCTCGGCAGCGTTCCGCATGATCCCGGCGATGCGCGCGTGCGCGTACTGCACGTAGTAGACGGGATTCTTCTGCGTTCGCTGCTTCGCGAGGTCGACGTCGAGCTCGATCGTCTGATCGTGCCCGCGCGAGACCAGGTACCAACGCGCCGCATCGACGCCGATCGTGTCCAGGAGATCGTCGAGGAAGGCGACGTCTCCGCGGCGCTTGGACATCTTCTTCGTCTGCCCGCCCTCGACCAGGTGCACGAGCTGGTAGATGAGGACTTCGAGCGAGTCGCGCGGGTGACCGAGCATCTCGGCGAGCGCCTGCAAGCGGCCCACGTAGCCGTGATGGTCTGCGCCGAGCACGTAGATCAGCCTGTCGAACTCCCGCGCGTACTTTCGGCGGACGTAGGCGGCATCGGCCGCGAAGTAGCCGGGAGTCCCGTCCGAGCGAATGAGCACGCGGTCCTTGTCGTCGCCGTGAGCGCTCGTCCGCGCCCAGACGGCGTCGTCCTGCTCGAACGTGTCGAGGAGCGCGATGGCTTCGGGGATCTCGCTCTCCACGTCGCTCTGCAGCACCCAGGTGTCGAAGTGCACCCGAAACCGCTCGAGAGTCTGCTCGATCCTCGCCAGCATCGGCGGCACGGGATCGCCGGGCTGGCTCGCGAGCTCCGCGATGTACGTGCCGCGGTACCCGTCCTCGGGCGGCTCCTCCCCGCGCCGGACCGCCTCGACCGACGCGTAGAAGCGCTCCATCTGCGTTCCTGCGTCGTTGTAGTAGTACTCGCGCTCGACCTCGTGGCCGGCGAACGTCAGCACGCGTGCGACGGAGTCGCCGTAGGCGCCGTTGCGGGCGACGGCGACCGTCAGCGGTCCCGTCGGGTTGGCGGAGACCATCTCGACCTGGATCCGCTCGGGGTCGAGCGCGGTCTGGGCCCCGAACTGGTCAGGGGCGGCGAGGATCCCGCTCAACCCGTCGGTGAGCCATGCGTCGGACATGCGGAGATTGAGGAATCCGGGGCCCGCCGGCTCGGCGGCCTCGACCAGCTCGCGACGGAGAGCTTCGGCCGCCAGGTCGGCCGCGATCTCACGTGGCGCGCGTCCCTGGGTGGGCGCGAGCCTCAGTGCGACGTTCGTCGCGTAGTCGCCGTGCTCCGGATCTCCCGGACGCTCGAGGACGACGGGGACGCCGGCAAGCTCGGAGAGCGAGCGCGCGAGGTCGCGAGACGGGATCGTGGGCGGCCACCGCGCCATCGTAGGCGGCGCGGCGCGGGGAGCCGTCAGGGACGACGCCGAACCCTTTGTCTGCCGTGCTCGCTAGCTGCGGTCGGCCGAGACGGCGGACGGCGCCGAGCGAATCGGCACGACCACGCCCTCACGATGCAGCGCGAGCTGCACCTCTTCGCGTGCCTTGTAGATCCGCCACTTGACGGTCGCGAGCGTGATCTCGAGCGTCTCCGCGATCTCCGTGTACGAGAGGCCGACGACGTCGCGGAGGAGCAGCGCCATCTTGAGATCGGGGTTCAGCCGCTCGACGGATCGCCAGACCGCGTCGATGGTCTCGGCGCGCTCCGCTGGCGCGTCGACGACCTCGAGCGGGGGAATGTCCTCCAGCTGGACGACTGCGCGCGGGCGGCGCTCGATAGCGCGAAGCTCGTCCAGCACCCGGTTCTTGGTCACCTGGAAGAGCCAGGTCGTGAAGCGCGAGCGCAGCGAGAATCCGGAAATTCCCTGGAAAACCCGGAGGAAGACTTCCTGCGTGAGGTCTTCGGCGAGGTTGCGGTCGCCGGTCAGGCGGACGATGTAGTTGAAGACGGGCTGCTCGTACGTCCGGACGATGATCGCGAAGGCACGCTCGTCGCCGCGCTGGGCCTTGCGCAGGACTCCGAGGTCTGGTTGTGGCAGGGACATGTAGGCGGGCGGAGTATAGAAGGTCGTGTGTAAGGGGTTTGTGCGCGGGCCTTTACAGGCTGGTTGCGAGGGCATTCCCGGTCATCTCTGCCGGGATCGAGAGGTCGAGCAAGGTCAGAATCGTCGGCGCGAGGTCGGACAGCTCGCCCTCGGGTGACAGCGCAAACGCCCTGTCCGTGAGGACTAGAGGCACCGGGTTCGTCGTGTGCGCCGTATGCGGGCTCTTGCCGTCTGGCTCGAGCATTACCTCAGCATTTCCGTGATCGGCGGTTACCAAACACACGCCATCCGCTTCCTTTACACAGGCGAGAACCCTTCCCAGACAGCGGTCGGTCTCTTGAACGGCGCGAACGACCGCCGGAATCGAGCCCGTGTGGCCAACCATGTCCGGGTTGGCGAAGTTCACGACCGCGAACCGATACCCGTTTCCGATCTCTGCGCAGAATCGGGTGGCCACCTCGTCTGCGGACATCTCGGGCTTCAGGTCGTAGCTCGGGACCTCGCGCGGCGAGGGCACCAGGATCCGCGTCTCGCCCTCCCATTCCCGCTCCTCGCCCCCGTTGAAGAAGTACGTCACGTGGGCGTACTTCTCGGTCTCGGCGGCGTGGAGCTGGCGTGCGCCGCTCCGCGCGAGCACTTCGGCGAGCGTGTCCTCGACCACTTGCTCCCCGAAGGCAACCGAACACGGGAAGTCGGCCCCGTAGCGGGTCATCGTGGTCAGATCGACCCCGGCTTCGACCAGGCGCCGGGTCAGCTGACGCCCGCGGTCGGGGCGGAAGTTGAAGAAGATGGCCGAGTCCTTGGCGGGATCGAGCCGCGGCCTACCGCTCAAGACCACCGGCTCGACGAACTCGTCCGTCACCCCTCGGGCATAGCTGGCCTCGATCGCCGCAACCGGATCCTCGGCGAGCTCGCCTTCACCGGCGCAGATCGCGAGGAACGCACGGTCGGTCCGATCCCAGCGGCTGTCGCGATCCATGGCGTAGTAGCGGCCGCAGACCGTGGCGATGCGGTCGCTGGGGAGCTCTGCGAGATCGGTCGCAGCCGCATGTGGGGAAACATCGCGCCCGTCGGTGAACGCGTGAATCCACGTGTTCTGGCTCATGTCTTCGCTCGCGGCCAGCTCGAGCAGCGCCCGCAGGTGGTCGATGTGCGAATGGACGCCGCCGTACGAGACGAGGCCGAGAAGGTGGACATCGCCTCCCCGTTCGGCTGCGCGGCGAAATGCGCCCTGCAGCGTCTCGTTCGCGAAGAACGACCCATCCTCGATCGCGACGTTCACGCGCATCAGGTCCTGGAAGAGCACCCGCCCGGAGCCGATCGTGAGGTGCCCCACCTCCGAGTTGCCCATCTGGCCCGGAGGCAGTCCGACGGCGGGGCCTGAAGCATCGAGGACGGCGCGCGGGTAGCTCTCCCAGAGCGCGTCGAAGACCGGCGTGTCGGCAAGCTCCACGGCGTTGCCCGGACCGGGAGGAGCGAGTCCCCACCCGTCCAGGATCACGAGCGCGACTAGGTCTCTCACGCGCTTGCGACGTCCGCAGCCGCAAGGCAGATCGCCTCGAACGACTGCGCGTCGAGCGAGGCGCCACCGACAAGCCCTCCGTCCACGTCGGGTTGCTCGAGCAGCACCCGTGCGTTGTCGGCGTTCACAGAGCCTCCGTAGAGCACCCGCGTGGAGTGCAGCGACTTGATGTGAGCGTGCGCCTCCTGCGCGATCTCGGGTGTCGCCGTCCGCCCCGTCCCGATCGCCCAGACCGGCTCGTAAGCGATCACGAGACGCGCGTGCTCGGGCAGAACGGAGACCTGGCGTTCGAGCACAGCTTTGGTCTGCTCGGCCTCGCGCTCCGCCTCGGTCTCCCCCACGCATGCGATGACCGCGAGACCTGCCTCGAGCGCAGCGTCGACCCGCAGCCGCACGGTGTCGTCGGTCTCGCCGAAGTGCTGTCGTCGCTCGGAGTGGCCGACGAGGGCTCCCTTCACCCCGAGCTCGAGCAGCATCGGCGCGGACACCTCGCCGGTAAATGCACCCTCCAGCGCCCAGTGCACGTTCTGGGCGTAGACCTCGACGCTGCTTCCCTCTCCGAGACCCTGGAGCGTGGCTTCGAGCGCTACGAACGGCGGGCAGACGACGACCTCGACGTCGGAAGAGCGATCGCCGAGACGCCGGATCTGCGCCGCGAACTCGCGCGCCTGGTGCGCGCCCTTGAACATCTTCCAGTTGCCCGCGATCAGCATCCGCGGCGATCTTAGGCCACACGGCTGTTAGCCTCGGGCCCGTGAGTCTCGAGACCTGGGAGAAGCGCTTTCGAGCTCCCGTCTCGTTCTTTCCGGAGTGGTCGCCGCACGCGCCCGATCGCGTCGCGTTCGCGTCGAACGAGTCTGGTGTCTGGCAGGTTCACGCCTTCGATTCCTCGAACGGAAGTCGGCGCCAGGTCACAGACCATCCGGTAGGCGTGATCGACGGGACGCCGACCCTTGACGGCGAAGGGGTCGTCTGGTTCCAGGACGAGAGCGGCGACGAGTCGGGACAGTGGTTCGTGCAGCCGTTCGGCGGAGGCGAGACCCGCGCGCTGCTCGAAGGCATTCCGCACGGCTGGAGCGAGGGCCTGGCGCAGGCGCCCGGCATCGTCGCCGCCGGTCTGAGCGATCGCGACGGGTTCGCCGTGTACGTCTCGTTGCAGGGAGCCGTGGCTCAGGAGGTGTACCGCTCGAGCGAGTCGGTCCGCCTCGGCAGCGTGGACGAAGGTGGATTCCTGCTCGGCGCGTTGTCCGCAGACGGCTCCCTCCTCTGCCTCGAGCACGCCGAGCATGGCGATCTCATCCGCCCGGCGCTCAAGGTCGTCGACCCGCGCTCGGGCGTGACCGTCGGCGACCAGCTCGACGAAGGGATGTCGCTCATCGCGAAGTGCTGGTCGCCCGTCGCCGGGGACCAGCGGCTGGCGTTCGACCACGAGCGCGGCGGCAATGAGCGACCCGGCCTCTGGGACTTGGCGAGCGGTGAACGGCAGGACCTCGATGTCGATCTCCAAGGAGCGGTGTTCGTCCACGACTGGTGGCCCGACGCCTCGGCGCTGCTGCTCGTGAACCGCTTCCAGGGGCGCGACCGGCTGTTTCGGTACGAGATCGAGACCGGGGCGCTCGAGTCGCTCCCGACCGAGCCGGGCGTGATCCTGAAGGCGCGGGTGCGCCCGGATGGACGGATCTGGATGACGCACGAGCAGGGACACCGCCAGCGGCTGCTGCTCGACGACACCGGTCGCGAGGTCGTGACACTGGACGGAGAGCGGGCACCGGCCGGCCGGCTGTACCAGTCGTGGACCTTCGACAACCCGCACGGACAGCAGGTCAACGGCTTCTACGTCACGCCGAACGACTCGGGCGGGCCTTTCCCGGTGCTGATGTTCGTCCACGGGGGCCCGACCTCGCTCGACCTCGACCGCTGGCAGCCGGAGGTCCAGACGTACGTCGACGCCGGGTTCGCCGTCGGGTTGGTGAACTACCGCGGGTCGACCGGTTACGGACGCGAATGGCGCGACACGCTGATCGGGGACATCGGCGGCCCCGAGCTCGAGGACGTGAACGCTGGTCTTCACGACCTGGTCGGCCGCGGCATCGCAGATCCCGCCCGTGCCGTGGTCGGCGGCTGGTCCTGGGGTGGGTACGTCACTCTGCTCGAGCTCGGCAAGCATCCGGAGCTCTGGGCGTGCGGGATGGCCGGTGTACCCGTCGCCGACTACGAGGACGGATACGAGGAGCTGTCTCCGCTCCTGCAGGCCTACGACCGCGCACTCCTCGACGGGTCGGAGCCCAAGGACGTGCCCGAGCTCATGCGCGATCGCAACCCGATCAACTTCACGGACGACGTGCGCGCGCCGGTCCTGTTCGTCATCGGGAGGAACGACAGTCGCTGCCCGTACCGGCAGGCGATGCGCTACGTCGAGAAGCTGGAGGCGCGAGGGCATCCCCACGAGGTCTACGTCTTCGAGACCGGGCACGGCTCCTTCGACGTCGACGAGCGCGTCAAGCAGGTGTCGATGATCCGCGGCTTCCTCGCCCGGCACGTGCCAGGCCTGACTCTCTAGGCGCTCGGAATCGCAACCACACCGGGTAGCTCCTTGCCCTCGAGCAGCTCGAGGGAGGCGCCACCGCCGGTCGACACCCACGAGACCTGGTCGGCGAGGCCGAGCTCCCGCAACGCGCGGACCGAGTCTCCGCCGCCGACGACGGCATAGCCGTCCACAGCGGCCACGGCTTCCGCGACGGCTTTCGTGCCTTCCGCGAACTGCGCCCACTCGAAGACTCCCATCGGCCCGTTCCAGAAGACCGTGCGCGCGCCTCGGATCTCCCGTGCGAAGCGCTCGCGCGTCTCGGGACCGATGTCGAGCCCGAGCCAACCCTCCGGCAGGTCGTCGAACGCCGTCACCTTGCTCTCCGCGTCCTCTTCGAACGCCGCCGCGGCCACGACATCGGAGGGGAGCACCGCTTCGTACGGCAGCGGGTTCTCGTTGCGTAGCTCCTCGGCCATCTTCCCTCCGATGAGCACTGCGTCCGCGCGCTCCCCGAGCTTCACGAGCACGCCGAGCTTATCGTCGACCTTCGCACCGCCGGCGACGAGCACGAACGGTCGCTCGACGTCCGCCAGGAGGCGGCCGAGCATCTCGAGCTCCTGCTCGAGCAGGAGCCCCGCGTACGCCGGCAGCAGCTCCGCTACCCCGACGGTCGAGGCGTGCGCCCGGTGCGCAGAGCCGAAGGCGTCCAGCACGAAGAGATCTCGCCCCTCTGCAAGTCGTCGGGCCGTCTCCGGGTCGTTCTTAGTCTCGCCGGGGTCGAAGCGGGTGTTCTCGAGTACGCGGACACGATCGTCCGCCAATAACTCGCGAAGTCGCGCGGCGACCGGGGCGATCTCGTATTCGGGATCGGGCCCTTTAGGGCGGCCGAGATGCGAGCAGACCACGACGTCTCGCGCGCCGGAATCGAGAAGATGGCGCAGCGTCAGGAGCGAGGCCTGGATACGCGTGTCGTCCGCCACGCGTCCGTCCTCGAGCGGCACGTTGAGGTCGGAGCGGACGAGAACGCTCTTGTCCACGACGTCCGCGGTGCGGACGGATCGCGGGGTGTGTCTCAAGGAAGGAGCTTCCCGATCAGATCGACCAGCCGACAGGAGTACCCCCACTCGTTGTCGTACCAGCCGAACACCTTGACCGTGCTCCCCTGCACCATCGTCAGCTCGCTGTCGAAGATGCACGAGTACGGATTGCCGTTGATGTCGGTCGACACGATGGGGTCGTCCGCGTAGTAGAGGAGACCTTCGAGCGCGCCACTTCCGGCTGCCTCCTCGAACGCGCCGTTGACCTCCTTCACGCTCGTGTCACGGCCGAGGGTGACGACGAGGTCTGTCAGTGAGCCGGTGGCGACGGGGGCGCGCACCGAGATCCCGTCCACCTTGCCCTGGAGCTCCGGGAGGACGAGCCCGATCGCCTTCGCGGCGCCGGTCGAGGTCGGGATGAGGTTGATCGCGGCAGCTCGCGCGCGGCGCAGGTCCTTGTGCGGGAAGTCGAGGATCACCTGGTCGTTCGTGTACGCGTGGATGGTCGTCATAAAGCCGCTCTGGATCTCACCGAGCTCGTGGAGAACCTTGGCCAGCGGCGCGACGCAGTTGGTCGTACAAGAGGCATTGGAGACGATGTGATGCGAGTCCGGGTCGTACGCGTCGTCGTTGACCCCGAGGACGACAGTCAGGTCGGGGTCGGTCGCGGGAGCGGAGATGACGACCTTCTTCGCGCCAGCGTCGAGGTGCTTCTGCGCGCCTTCGCGGTCGGTGAAGAATCCCGTCGACTCGAGGACGACGTCGACCTCCAGATCGGACCATGGGAGCAAGCCTGGATCGCGCTCGGAGAGGATCTGAATCTCCTCACCGGCCGCGCGCAGGACTCCGTCGGCGAGCTCGACATCGCCGGGGAACGGCCCGAGGTTCGAGTCGTAACGCAGCAGGTGCGCCATGGTCTTCGCATCCCCGAGGTCGTTCAGGGCGACGATCTCCAGGTCTGACTCGCGCTCGTGCTGCGCTCGGAAGAAGTTCCGCCCGATGCGGCCGAACCCGTTGATGCCGACGCGAATTCCCATGTTCCCTCCGTCCCTCGGGTGCGAGGCGAGTCTAACCGGGCGGGTTCGAGCCAATGCCGCCCGCAAGCTCCTCCAGCCGGCGCAGGCGCCTCTGCACGGCGGCCTTGCTGACGCGTGGATCGGTGCGGGCGGCGAGCTCGCGAAGCGACTCCGTCGGGTGGTGCCGGCGAAGCTCGGCGACCTCCCGCAGTGGGCTTTCGAGCCTGTCGAGCCGATTCGCGGCCATGAGCGCGCGAACGGCTTCGAGTTGAAGCTGCGCTGCCTTGCTCGTGCGGACGAGGTTTGCGTGATCTGCGTTGGCGCGGCGGTTCGCATGGCCGCTCGTCGCAGCTACGACCGCACGCTCCTCGAGGGCGAGGACGGCTTCTGTAGCGCCTGCGAGCGCGAGGACCGACTCGATCGCATCCCAGCTCTTGGCGTACGCCGCAGCATGTGTGGGCCGCTCGACCACGCCGAGGCGCGTGCCCGCCGCCGCGGCGAGATCGCCGAGCAGCTCCGCCGACTCGAGTCCGCCGGTCCGCAGCTCCAGGTGCGGTGAGCGCCGCACCGACACCGACCCGCCGCCCAGAAAGGCACCTCTGATATAGGCCGAGCGGCAGCAGGCACGCGCGACCACCCTCTGCGGCGGACGCTCGAGCGGCCTGCCGTGCCGGTCGAGAACGCCCGCCGCGACCAGGACGTGCAGCGCATCGTCGGAGCCTTCGACATGGAGCTGGTAGCGGGTCGCGCGATCGAAGGCGTGCTGGCGATAGGTCCGGATCTCGGAACGGATCTCGACGTCGCGGAGAAGGCTGAACGCCCGCCGCGCCGCGGCTCCGCTCGCGAGATCGAGATGGAGCGCCCACCTTCCCCTGCCCCGGAGATGGAGGTTGCCGGCGGAGTGGAACAGCGCGGACAGCTCGGCGAGTCGGTCGCACAGTCGACTTGGCGCGATGCGCGCCAGCTCCTCCCTGACGTCCTCGGAGGTCACACGCGCACGCCTTCGAGCGCCAGCAGGCGCCGCTTCACGCCGACGCCGGCGGAGCCGTAGCCGCCGATCCCGCTCGCGCCCACGACCCGGTGACAGGGGATGAGGAACATGAAGCGGTTCGTCGCGCAGAAGGTCCCTACTGCACGCGCTGCACCCGGGTACCCGGCGAGCGCAGCGAGTTCTCCGTAGCTCACCACCTCGCCGCGCGGCAGGACGCGCAGCGCATCTGCGACTGCGCGCTGAAAAGGCGTCGTCCAGTCGAGGTCGAGTGCCACGTCCGCGAGCGAGACGTCTTCGCCGGCCAGAAAAGCAGTCAGGCGCTCGACGAGCTCAGATTCATCGTTCCTGCCGGCATCACCGTGCGTGTCGGAACCGAACCGGAACTCGTGCACGAGGACGACGCCGTCGCGGGTCCACAGCTCTCCCACACCCCAATCGGGCACCCCGTACCGCCTCCACTCCGCTCGCACGTCGCCGATCGTAGAATCCTGGCATGAGCGCTCCCGGCATCTTCACGCCGCCTCCAGCAGTCAACGAGCCGATCAAGTCCTACGCGCCGGGATCGCCCGAGCGAGAGGAGCTCAAGAACCGGCTCCGCGAGATGGAGGGCGAGCACATCTCTATCCCGCTCGTGATCGGCGGCAAGGACATCGTCACCGACGAGTCGTTCGAGGCGGTCATGCCGCACCGCAAGGAGCACGTTCTCGCGGACGTGAGCAAGGGCGGAGCGGAGCACGTGCAGCAGGCGATCGACGCCGCCAGAGCCGCGCACGCCGACTGGTCGCGCACGCCGTGGCACGAGCGAGCGGCCGTCTTCCTCCGCGCCTCGGAGCTGCTCTCGGGCCCGTGGCGCCAGACGCTGAACGCGGCGACCATGCTCAACCAGTCGAAGACCGTGCACCAGGCCGAGATCGACGCGGTCTGCGAGCTGATCGACTTCTGGCGCTACAACATCGAGTACCTCGTCCGCATCTACTCCGAGCAGCCGACCTCGTCGACCGGGATCTGGAATCGCATGGAGTACCGGCCGCTCGAGGGATTCGTCTTCGCGGTCAGTCCCTTCAACTTCACGTCGATCGGGGGCAACCTGTCGTCCGCGCCGGCGCTCATGGGGAACACGATCGTGTGGAAGCCCGCCTCGACGGCGTCGCTCGGAGCGCACTACGTCATGCGGTTGATGCAGGCGGCGGGCCTTCCCGACGGCGTGATCAACCTCGTCCACGGCTCGGGTGCGACGATCGGCGCGGCGGCGCTCGCGAGCCCCGAGCTCGCCGGAATCCACTTCACCGGCTCGACCGACGTCTTCAACGGGATGTGGAAGACCGTCGGCACCAACGCGGGCTCGTACCGAAACTACCCGCGCCTCGTCGGCGAGACCGGCGGCAAGGACTTCATCCTCGCCCATCCGTCCGCCGATGCAGAGGCGGTCGCGACCGCGGTGGTTCGAGGATCGTTCGAGTACCAGGGACAGAAGTGCTCGGCTGCCTCCCGCCTGTACGTCCCCTCCAACCTGTGGCCCCAGGTGAAGGAGCAGCTGGTCGAGGACGTGGCGACGATCAAGATGGGCGACGTCGCCGACTTCGAGAACTTCATGGGCGCCGTCATCGACGCGAGCGCGTTCAAGACGCATGCGAAGGCGATCGAAGAGGCCCGCTCGGCGGGGGCGGAGATCGTCGCCGGCGGCTCGACCGACGACTCCGAGGGCTACTTCGTCTCGCCGACCGTCATCGCCACGGAGGACAAGGGCTTCCGCCTGCTCCGCGACGAGCTCTTCGGCCCGATCATGACCACCTACGTCTACGACGAGAAGCGCTGGGGCGAGACGCTCGAGCTCGTCGACGAGACGGCCCCGTACGGGCTCACCGGCGCCGTCTTCGCGACCGACCGGGCGGCGATCGACGAGGCGCAGGACGCGCTTCGCTACGCCGCCGGCAACTTCTACGTGAACGACAAGCCGACGGGCGCGGTCGTCGGGCAGCAGCCTTTCGGCGGCTCGCGTGCAAGCGGGACGAACGACAAGGCCGGCTCCATGTGGAACCTCATCCGCTGGGTGTCGCCGCGCACGATCAAGGAGACCTTCGTTCCGCCGACCGACTACCGGTACCCCTTCCTCGGGTCCGACGGCGACCACAACAGCTAGCACGCAGCCATGGCTCGGATCCTCGACGGGATCGACGCCTTCCTCGACCAGCTGGCGGCGATCGACCCGCTGCCCGCGTTCATCGCGATCCTGTGCCAGCTGGCAAAGCTCTTCTCGACGAGTCAAGCGTGGCGGAACATCCTCGTCGCCGCGTATCCCGACCGCGAGGTTCCTCGACGGTCGATCCTCGGCGCTTACGTGTCCGGTATCGGGATCAACGCGATCATCCCGGTGCGAGCAGGAGATGCGGTGCGCGTGGTTCTCGCTCACCGCGCGATCCCGGACTCGAGCTACACGACGGTCATCTCGAGCACGCTCGTCCTCTCGATCTTCGACATTGCAGCTGCTTCCACGCTGCTGATCTGGGCAGTCGTCACGCTGGACGAGCTTCCGGGCATCGGCCAGCTTCCTCGTCTTCGCAGCTTCGACTTCGCGTGGTTGCTCGACCGGCCGCTGGCAGCGGAGCTCATCCTCGCGGCAATCCTGATCGCACTCGTGGTCCTCGGCATCTGGATCCACGGTCACGTGTTCGACTTCTGGGATCGCGTGAAGCAGGCCTTCTCGGTCGTGCGCGACCCTCCGGCGTACTTCGGCTCGGTGGCGATCTGGCAGGCCGCAGACTGGACGCTCCGGCTCACGACGATCTGGTTCATGCTGGACGCGTTCGACATCCCGCAGTCGTTCCAGAACGTGCTCCTGGTGCAGGTGTCGTCGAGCCTCGCGACCCTCCTCCCGCTCACCCCCGGCGGGCTCGGTACGGAGCAGGCCTTCCTGCTCTACGTGTTCGCGGGCGCGGTGCCAGGCGCGCAGCTCCTGGCGTTCAGCGTCGGAGCACGGCTGATCCTCATGACGACGAACGTCGTTGCCGGGTTCACCGCGCTCGCGCTCTCGCTGGGGCACCTCAACTTCCGTGGCGCGATGAAGAGCGCTCGAGCCGCTCGCTCACCGGAGAAGGACCCGTAGTAGGGCGAGCATGTCTCGCCGCTACGACGGCCCGGCTTTGTGCAGCTGCGCGTAGAGCGTGCGCGCGGTCTTCTGCGGCAGTCCCGGCACGCCTTCGAGCTCTTCCTGCGAGGCGTCGAGAAACCGCTCCACCGAGCCGAAGTGCCTGAGGATCGCGCGCCGCCGGGCCGGGCCGACGCCCGGTAAGCCTTCGAAGATCGTCTCCATCGACTTCGTGCCCCGCTTCTTACGGTGATACCGGAGCGCGACACGATGGGCCTCGTCGCGGGCGCGCTGCAGGAGCTGGAGCGCGGGGCTGTGCCGCTCGAGCTGGATCGGCACGGAGGAGCCGGGGACGAACACCTCCTCCTCGCGCTTCGCGAGCGAGATGACCGCCACGCGAGGAAGGTCGAGCTCCTCCATCGCCGCAAGCGCGGCGGACAGCTGACCGCGGCCTCCGTCGACGACGACGAGGTTCGGTGTGCGCGAGAAGCTCTCGTCCGGCTCTCCTTCACGGGCGCGAGCGAAGCGGCGGGAGATCACCTCGCGGATGGCTCCGACGTCGTCCTGCCCGTCGAGCCCTCGCATCGCAAAGGTGCGGTAGTGGGCGTTCTTCGACTTGCCGTCGACGAACACGACCATGGACGCGACGATCGACTCGCCCTGGATGTTCGAGACGTCGAAGCACTCGATCCGGAGCGGCAGGCTCTCCAGGTTCAGGCACTCGCGCAGCTGCTCGAGCGCGGTGACGCGGCGTAGCCGCTCGGCCTCGCGGCGTCGCGGAGTCCGCTTCGAGCGCGACGCGCGCGTTCTCGGTCGCGAGCTCGACGAGGCGGCGCTTCTCTCCCCGTTCGGGTGCACGCACTTCGACCCGCGACCCGCGCCGCTGCGACAGGAACTCGGCGATCGCCTCCGTTTCCTGCGTCCCGACGGGCACCAGCACCTGAGGCGGGATGCTGGGGGTGGCCTCGTAGTACTCGACCACGAACGCCTCGAGCACGGACAGCTCGTCCTCCTCGACCACGTTCTCCAGATGAAAGCCGTAGCGGTCGATCATCCGCCCGTCGCGCAGCGGGAAGACCTGCACCGCGGCGCGGTCGCCTTCGACAGCCACGCCAATGACGTCGACGGTTCCCACCGCGCGCCTTTCCGTCGCCTGCCGCTCGGCGAGGTGCCGGATCGCGAACAGGCGGTTCCGGTAACGCGCCGCCTCCTCGAAGCGCTCGTCTCGAGCGGCGTCCTCCATACGCGACTCGAGCTCCCGCTGGATCGGCAGCGTGTCGCCGGAGAGAAAACCGATCACGCCCTCGATGATCTCGCCGTAGTCCTCGGCGGAGATCTCGTTCACACACGGTGCGAAGCAGCGGTCGATGTGGAAGTCGAGACAGGGAATTCCCGAGTGGCGCCCGGGCCGCGGCCCTTCGCAGGGCCGGAACTTGAAGACGCGGTTCAGGACGTCCAGCGTCGCGCGTACCTTCTTCGCATTCGCGTACGGCCCGAAGTACACGGTGCCCCGGCGGTGCCGCTCCCGCGTGAACATCACCCGTGGGAACTCGTCGGTGAGCGTCACGGCGATGTAGGGGAACGACTTGTCGTCACGCAGCCGGATGTTGAACGGCGGCCGATAGCGCTTGACGAGGTTCTGCTCGAGGTGGAGCGCCTCTGCCTCGTTCCGGGTGACGATGACCTCGACGTCTGCGACTCGGCCCGCGAGCTGACCGATCGCCACGCGGCCGTCGCTGCGCTGGAAGTAGCTGCGCACGCGCGGCCGGAGGGACTTGGCCTTGCCGACGTAGAGCGCGTCTCCCTGCTCGTCGCGAAAGACGTAGACACCAGGTTTGCGCGGAAGCCCGGCAAGCGTTCCTTCAAGGTTTTCACGCATTCCCTCGCTAGCGTATCCCCATGCGTCGAGCCCTCCTGACGGCCTGCGGAGCCCTTCTCGCCCTGACGGCGCCTGCCGTTGCCGAGGCCGGTCCCGGCCTGACCGTGGGGGCAGTCGAGGACGACGTGCGGCTGTCCTCTCCCATCGAGGCCGAAGCGCGCATGGCGCTCTTCAGGGTCGCGGGCTTCCGGGCGGTACGCGTGACGAGCTTCTGGCAACCCGGTCAGACGAGACCCACCGAGGCAGAGCTCGGCGTCCTCGAGAACGTCGCCGAGGCCGCGTCTCGAAACGGCGTACGTGTCTATGTGACGGTCATGCATCCCGGCTCTCGCACGACCCCGCTGACGGACGAGGCGCGCGGCGAGTTCGCGGCCAACGCGGCCGCTCTCGTACGGGCGGTCCCCGGGGTCCGGCACGTCATCGTCGGGAACGAGCCGAATCTGAACCGGTTCTGGCTCCCGCAGTTCGAGCTCGACGGGACGAGTGCGGCGCCGGCTGCGTACCTCGCGCTGCTCACCCGCACCTACGACGCGCTGAAGGCGGTCTCATCGGGCATACGGGTCTATGGGGGTGCTCTGTCGCCGCGTGGCGGCGACCGCGCGGGCGGGACGCGACCTACGCATTCACCGACCAAGTTCATCCAGGAGCTGGGCATCGCCTACCGCGCGAGCGGCCGCGACCGGCCGGCCATGGACGCGCTCTCGATCCATCCGTACCCGGACAACTCGAGCCAGCCGCCGACGACCGCCCATCCCAACACGACGACGATCGGGATCGCCGACTACGACAAGCTCGTCGCGCTCCTCGCGGAGGCGTTCGACGGCACCGCCCAGCCCGGTTCCGCGCTCCCGCTTCTGTACGCCGAGTTCGGCGTGGAGTCGCAGATTCCAGCCGCGAAGGCGGCGCTCTACACGGGTGACGAGCCGGCAGTGACGCGTCCCGTCGACGAGGCGACACAGGCGGCGTATTACCAACAGGCACTCGCTCTGGCCTTCTGTCAGCCGACGGTCGAGGGAATGCTGCTCTTCCTCTCCCGCGACGAACGGGCGCGCGCGGGCTGGCAATCGGGTGTGCACTACGTGGACGGGACGGCGAAGGAAAGCCTGCCGCGGGTCACGGAAGCCCTGGATCGCACGACCGGCGGTTCGATCGTGCGCTGCCCCGGTGTTCAGCTCATCGTCCGCCCGAGCTTCCTCCGCTTCGGCACGCGGACCGCCGCGAAGCGCGGTGTGTTCCGCGCAAGCCTCCGCTGTGATCTCGATTGCAGCTACGTCCTGAGGGTGGAGCGAGCATCCACGCACTCGACCAAGCTGATGAAGCGCGGTCGCCTCGAGGTCGGGGAGCTCGCGAAGATCGATCTCGGTGCGCGCAGGCTCGGCCCCGGGGAATACCGCTACACGCTGCGTCTCGTGCACCCGGTCAACCCGGGACACCCGACCCGCTGGCAGGGCCGGCCGTTCACGCTGCCGTAGCGTTCCGGAGGGCCAAGCCCTCCTACTAGAAGTAGCGGTGCTCGAGCCGCCACACGCGCACGACGACGTAAGCGCAGGCGGCCAGGACGAGTACGAGAGCCAGGGCGTCGCGGCCGGGTACTCCGAGACCGATCGCCATCCCGATGGCGACGACTGCCAGGATGATCGCTGCGTAGAACAAGGTGCGGTTCCGGTCCGACCACGCCTCCAGGTCTCCCCTCTTCTCGCGCCAGAGCAGGAACAGGAAGAACGCGATCGCGAGGAAGAACGCGATCTGCAACAACCCGCCCACGGTCGCGAGAACCGGCTCGAGGGAGAGCACGACGACCACGACCGCGATCAGCGCGATGATCCCGAGGCCGCGCGCGAGCGGCGGAATGCGGTCCCAGAGCGCTCTCATCAACCTGTCGTGAACGCTCGCACGGCGAGGGCGGCGGCGAGCAGCGTCGTGCCGGCGAACCAGAGGAGCCTCCGCGGCCCTTCGGCCGGTGCGTAGAACCACGGCGACAGCGCGACCCCGAGCGCGAACGCGCCGTACGCGTAGTGGAGGCGGTCAGAAGCACGCCGGCCGTCGGAGAGCAGGAGAAGTCCGACGGCCGCCTGCGCGATGAGAGCTGTCTGCGCGAGCGCCAGCCCGTGCGCGACGGTCACTCCTGCGCTCCCCCGCCGGTAGGCAACGAAGCCGTACACCGCAGCTCCAAGGCAGACGACGAGCACGGCGACGGCCAGAACGAAGTGCACGGTTACCATCGCGCGGACCCTACCGAGCGACGGAACCGACGCCGTCGTTCGAACAGAACCGTCAGCGGCGAAGATCCCGGCGTGCTGACGAAGCCCTCGAACCGACGGACAGCCTCGGGTACGTTGGACCCATGTCGTTGCCACCTGACGCAAACAGGATTCGACCCGACCACCTTCCCACTCCGTTCAGCGCCTCAGACATCCGTGCCGGCTGCCCACTCGGCCGCACGATCCAGCTCCAGAGCGAGGCGCCTGGAGGCGAGCTGACCTTCCGCCAGATCCGTTTCGCGGAGGTGGATGCCGACGGCGCGGTTCAGGAGATCCAGTCGACCGATGCCAGAGGGTTTCCGATCGGCGAGCCGACGCGTCAGCGCTCGAGCTGGCTCGATCTCCAGCAACACGCTTCGCAACCGGAGTCCACCACGGTGATCGACGAGGTCGATCTCACGTCGCCGCTCGGGACGGAGGCGTGCTGGCGCTACACGGTCAGCGGCGGCGACAAGCGCGTGAGCTTCTGGTTCGCCAAAGGCCGCGCGGGGATGCCCGTTCAGGTGGAGCAGCGGGTGGGTGGCGAGCTCGTCAGCCGGTCAGTCGTTATCGCAGATGCGGTCACTTAGCCGAGCGCCAGCCGTGCTCTGATGATCCGATGATCTCGGTGGACGTGGAACAGGCTGTGGCCACCGGACACGTACTGGCCGCGTTCTCCGCGCTGGGCGCCGGTGCCGCTGTTCTCCTGTTGCCCAAAGGCACGCACACGCACCGAATGATCGGAGCCGTCTACGTCGTTGCGCTCGTGCTCGTGAATGTGGCTGCGCTCTCGTTGCATCGAGAGAACACCTTTGGGGTCTTCCATGCGCTGGCGGTCGTCAGCCTGGCCACGATCGCCGTCGGGCTCTCGCCCCTCCTCGTCGGCAAGAGATCGGCGATGGCCATCACGACGCACGCGTACTGCATGACGTGGTCGTACGCCGGTTTGGTCGCGGCCGGATGCGGACAGCTGACCGTCGCTGTCGGTCAGGACGTTGGGGCGTGGGTTGTCCCGGTGGCAATCGCGACCGTGTTGTCCATCAGCGGCGTCGTCATCTTCGGGAGAGTGCCGTCGATCCTCGATCGCATGCTGGCTGAGCGTTGATTCCGGGATATCGGTGCGATCGCGCGGCTGGATACGCTTGGGCCGTGTTGCATGAGGGCGGACCTGCGCCCGATTTCAGTCTCCGCTCGGACACGGGCGAACTGGTCAAGCTGTCGTCCCTACGCGGTCACCCCGTAGTTCTGTATTTCTACCCCCGCGACGACACCCCCGGCTGCACCGCGCAGGCCCGCGGGATACGCGACGCGTGGGGTGAGTTCGAGAAGCGCGGCGCGGTCGTGCTCGGCGTGAGCCCGGACGGCGAGGCTTCACACGCGAAGTTTCGGGAGAAGTACGAGCTTCCGTTCACGCTTCTCGCGGACGAGGATCACGCCGTCGCGGACGAGTACGGCGTGTGGGTCGAGAAGAGCATGGCCGGCAAGACGTACATGGGCGTCGAGCGCTCGACCTTCGTCATAGACGCGGACGGCAATCTCGCCAAGGTGATGCGCCGGGTCAAGCCCGACACGCACGCGGACGACGTTCTGGCCGCACTTCCGGCGTAAGCTCAGCCACCCGGACACGGCGGTGAGCGTGCCTGCGGGTCATCGCACGGCAACGGCTCAGGCGCCTCGACGGCGGCGCCCGTGTCCCGATCCCAGATGTGGATGTCGGCGGCTGCCCACGACATCCCTATTGAAAGCGCCTTGACGGGGTCGGTTCCGTCGCTTGTGGGAACGCCTCCCTGGACGAGACGATTTGACCCCGCGCTGTTGACGATGGTCACCAGGCTGGGGCGACGGCCGTTCGCGTGCAGGTCACCGAGGAAGTCGCTGATCCTGAGATCGGCCTCGGCCAGGAACGCTTCCTCGTCGGTGGGCGTGAGCACGAACTCCGCCGCGCCGCCGAAGAAGGGGACGTAGTTCACTTCCTCCACGACCACTCCGGCAGCTTCAGCGTGTTGCTCGGCGTAGTCGATGAGATCCTGCTCGCTGAAGAAATCGGCCTCGGCGGTGAGGGCGCCGACGTCATCCTTCTCTTGGTTGACGAGCTTGGTCCCGTCGAACACCTTGCGGACCATGTACGAGCCACCGAAGTGCTGCGCGTACTCGACCGCTCCCACTATCTCGAACCAATCCGTTCGAGCGGAGTCGCCCGGGGCGGTGCTGGCCTGTCCCTCGGCGATGACGTCCTCGCCCGCCGACGAGAGCGACGTGAGCCTCGGAGTACCCATGAGCTTCACGATGTCGTCGGGGCTTGCCACGGACGGCCGTTGTTGCTCCGTCGTTTGTCCCCCGCAACCCGTCAGGGCGAGAACGGCAAGACCGACGGCCGCCAGCGCTCTCATGCGACGAGTGTAGGTCGGGGCACACCCGGCGCGGCTCGGGACATCAGGTGGCCGGCGCCTCGCGCGCGTTCCGCTCGAACTTGTGCCAGGCCTTGTCGCCGCGGAGGAACCTCCACGACCCCTTGACGCGCGCCCAGAAGATGATCGGCCGGTACAGCACGAGGTCGAGCGGGGCCAGCACGAGCAGGCGAGCCAGATCGCGTTTCCGGTACATCCTCGAGTGCAGGTCGTCGAAGAGGACGGCGGACGCGGTCAACGCGGCGTTCGTGAACGCGATCGCGACGAGCATGACGAGGAACGTGCGCGGCTCGAACAGCCCGAGCGCGACCGAGAGCCCGAGCGCTGCGAGGGCGAGGAGCTCGAACACGGGCGCGAGCACCTCGGTGATCAGGTAGA
Source organism: uncultured Actinomycetes bacterium (assembly GCA_963850485.1). Taxonomy (GTDB): domain Bacteria; phylum Actinomycetota; class Thermoleophilia; order Gaiellales; family Gaiellaceae; genus GMQP-bins7. The sequence continues at coordinate 81,981 of CAWKLR010000024.1, forward strand.
AGGGCGCCCCGAGCAGCCCCACCGCCTTGTAGCGCGGGTTGAACCACATCCCGCGGTAGTGCCAGACGGTCTCGTTGATAACGCGCTGCCAGCGCTCCCGCTGCGACACCAGCTTCCGAACCGTGTCCGGCCCCTCCGTGGTCGCGACGTTGTCGGTGAGACAGAGGATCTCGTAGTCGCGCCCTTCGCGCAGGAACCGCTCGTGGATCCGGAAGGTCACCTCGATGTCCTCGCACGTGAACGAGCGCGAGTAGCCGCCGACCTCCTCGAGCACGTCGCGGCGCCAGATCTGGAACGCGCCTGGTGAGCAGAGCATGAAGCGGAGCCTCGACCACGCGATGCGGTTGTTGAAGAACGCGCGCACGAAGTCGAGGTGCTGAAAGGCAATGAGCGGCTTGAGGTCGATCGGCCGGCGTCCGGGCGCCGCGGCGACCGCGCGTTCCGGCTCGCGTGCGGTGCTGAGATGGCTCGTCACACCGATGACGCGTCCGGGGTCCTGGACTACGAGCCGCATTCCCTTGAGCAGCGCCTGCCGGTCGAAGAGCGTGTCCGCGTCGACGCCGCAGACGTACCGGTAGCGGGCGACGTTCAACCCCGCGTTCCAGGCGTCCGCCTTGCCGCCGTTCTCCTTGTCGACGACGATCAGGTTCGGGTGCAGGGCGCTGCGATAGATGGCCCGCACCTCCGCGCTCTCGAACACGTGGCGCACGAACACCTCGTACGGCTCGAGCTCGAAGGCCACGCGCAGCTTCTCCAGCGTGCCGTCGAGCGAGCCGTCGTTGACCACGATCACCTCGTGCTCCGGGTACTCGAAGGCGAGCAGCGTCTCGACCGCCGACACGATCACGGGCTCTTCGTCGTAGGCGGCGGCGATGACGCTGACCGGAATGGTGAACCGCGAGCTCGCGAGGGTCGCGTAGTCCTCGCTCCGGCTCTCCTGCCGCCGCACCGTGCTCTCGACCGCGCCGACGACCACGAGCGCGACGTACACCAAGGTCGTCAGCACGAGATACCCGAGGCACACGAGCACTACGACGCCGAGGATGTCGCCCGTCATGCCGCACGCTCGGTTCCGCGGGAGATGTGGCGGGCCGCCCGTGATTCAGCCGCTTCGCGAAGCCGCTCTCCGCCCGCCTCGTAGATCCGCTCGAGAAGCGGGCTGCTCGGCTGATCCATCGCCAGGGTGTCGACGAATCCGACGTCCTGGAGAACTTCGGCGGCGCCGTTTCTCGCGAATGCGTCCGGATGCCCGAGAACAGCAAGGAGCGCCGGAACCGCGTCGGAGCCCATGCCGCGAAGAGCGTCCTTCGCCGCGGTCCGCACCCACCATTGCCGGTCGGCGAGAAGAGGAGTGATCGACGGTGCGGCGTCGGCACCCACGACGTGACCGGCGGCCCGCGCGGCGTGCACCCGCACGAACCATGCGGGGTCGTCCAGCCGCGCGACGGTCGCGGCTCCGACGGCACTGCCGCTACGACTCCCCAATGTCTCGACGGCGGCGGCACGAACGTTCGGGTCGGGATCCCAGGTAAGTGCGATCAGGCCTTCGCGTCCGAGCTCCGGATAGGGTCCGAGCAAGGTGGCTGCCCAGAAGCGCACCGCCGGGTGCGGGTGGCGCAGAAGCGGAACGAACCTCGGCCCGGGAACGGGTGCGAGCCGTTCGAGCTGGGCTGCGATTCTCGATCCCGGCGCACTTCCGTCGCGAAGTGCCGAGAGAAGGATGTCGATCGCCCAGCCGTCTCCGAGCTCGCCGAGGCTGCGGATGGCGGCATTGGCGATCCTCGGATCCGGATCTGCGAGGGCACGACGCAGGAGCCGGGGCGCGGCGAGGTGGTGGGCGCGTGCGAGACGGGTGAGCGCGGAGATGCGTCTCCATCGGCCCCAATCGGTGCGCGGGCGGCCGCGAGCTCGCTGGATGAGCCGCGCGGCTTCACGGGGACCAAGCTCCTGGACTCGATCCCGTTGCCTTCGGTCGTACCGCGCACGGCCGAGCACCACGAGGAGCGAGAGGGCGACCCACGCCGGGAAAGCGAGCGCCAGCACGACGATCGCGACGCGGAGTACGACGGCGTCCACTCCTCGGTGGTCGTCGGTTCACCGCCCACGACCGTCCCTCGATCGAGTGATCCGGCGGGCCAGCGGACGGTATCGCCACAATCGGGTGATGGGCCTTGCACTCCGGAAGCGCATCGGCGCGCACTACCTCGAGGCAGTTCGTTGATGCGGATGAGAGGACTTGAACCTCCACGCCCTTACGGGCACACGGACCTGAACCGTGCGCGTCTACCAATTCCGCCACATCCGCGCGACCTACCGATTCTAGCTTCGGCTCGTCTCATCTCTCGATGATCAAGCTCGGCTCCGTTCTGGCACTCGTCCTCGCGATCCTCGCGCTCGGCAACGAGGGCATGTCGTCGCAGAGCCTTGTAACAGTCTGTTGCAAGGGCGGCTCGAGCGCGGACGGAGGCGACCGGTCGGAGGTCGTGGTCTCGCTCGCCTCCGCCCCGTTGGCGCACGCACCGGGCACAGAGGCCCGGATCGCGGTCGAGCAACGCGCGTTCAGGCGCGAGCTGACCCGCACTCTTCCGGAGGCTCGGGTTCGCTGGAGCTATCGCCTCGTCGCGAACGGCTTCGCCGTCGTTCTTCCGCGCGCGAAGGTGCCGCTGCTCCGCGAGCTCCCGGGCGTCCGCGATGTGTTCGCCTCCGCGTCGTATGTCCCCCAGCTCGACCAGAGCCCGCAGCAGATCGGGGCGACGGCGCTCTGGGGCGCAGGTCTCGAGACGGCAGGCCAGGGCGTCAAGATCGGTGTGATCGACACCGGCGTGGATCCCGAGCACGCGTTCTTCGATCCTGTCGGCTACACGATGCCGGCCGGGTTTCCCAAAGGTCAGCAGCGCTTCACGAACGCGAAGGTGATCGTCGCACGCGCGTTCCCGCCGCCTGGAGCGCGGTACGAGAACGCGGCACTCGCCTTCGACGGCGACAACTCCTCGCATGGCACGCACGTCGCCGGGATCGCAGCGGGGAACGCGCGCACTCAGGCGACGGGCCGTACGGTGTCGGGCGTCGCGCCGCGCGCACTCATCGGGAACTACAAGGCACTCGTCGGCACCGACTCCGGCCTGAGCCCGAACGGGAACGCTCCCGAGATCGTCGCGGCGATCGAGGCCGCCGTGCGAGACGGGATGGACGTGCTCAACCTCTCGATCGGACAGCCCGAGCTCGAGCCGCGCCGCGACATCGTGGCGCTCGCACTCGACGCAGCCGCCGCCACCGGAGTCGTCTCCGCCGTCGCCGCCGGGAACGACTTCAACGACCTGGGCGCCGGCTCGATCTCGTCACCGGCGAATTCCGAACGCGCGATCACGGTGGGAGCAGTCGAGGTGAACGGGACGGCCCCGCGTGGCACGCATGCGAGCTTCTCCTCCGTGGGGCCGACGACGATGTCGCTTCGGCTCAAGCCAGACGTCGCTGCACCCGGAGTCGACATCCTCTCGTCCGTGCCCGCCGGCTGGTCGTCGTTCTCGGGGACGAGCATGGCCTCGCCGCACATCGCGGGTGCGGCTGCTCTCCTCCTCCAGCGGCACCCGGCGTGGACGGTCGCCCAGATCAAGTCGGCGTTGGTACAGACGGGGGTCGACGCGTCGAACGACGACGACAGCCTCGCCGCGCCGCAATTCCAGGGCGGCGGAGTCGTTTCACTGGCTCGAGCAGACCGGCCGCTCGTCTTCGCGGATCCGGCTGGCGTCTCGCTCGGGCTGCTCGGGCGCGGCGCGCGCACCACGGGCGGGATCGCGCTCACCGACGCTGGTAGCGGCGCCGGCACGTGGCAGGTCTCGGTGGTTCGCCGAGAGCGTCCCGAAGGCGCGAGTCTCGTCATCCCCGCGACCGTGACCGTTCCGGGCTCTCTCTCGTATCAAGTCGTGACCTCCGCATCCGGCGGGCAAGGGGACTTCAGCGGATACCTGGAGCTGCGGCGGGGAGCGGACGTCCGGCGCGTTCCGTTCTGGGGTCGAGTCGCCGTGCCCGCGCTCGCCCGCCACCAGCCCGCGGTCCTTCGGAAGGCCGGTGTCCACCGCGGGACGACCGCGGGCAAGCCGGCTCGTGTGACGCGTTACCGCTACCCGGATAACCCGAGTGGGGTCGGTCTGAGCACGTTCCTCCGTGGCCCCGAGGCGGTCTATCGGTTCCGCCTCACCCGGCCCATCGCGAACTTCGGCGTGGTCGTGACGAAGAATCCGCCAGGCAGCCGCGTGGAGCCTCGTATCGTGGCCCGCCTCGACGAGAGCCGCCTCACCGGGTATGCGGGGCTGCCGATGCACCACAACCCATACCTCGAGGGCTATCGAAGCCCCGTCCCCGCGGCGGCGGCCCTCTCGCCGCTTCCGGGTGAGTATGCGATCGTCTTCGACAGCGCGACGCGCGCGGGTGCGGGCCGATTCACGTTCCGCTTCTGGGTCGACGACGTCACGCCGCCGACACTGCGTCTGCGGACGCGCCTGCTACGTCGCGGAGAGCCCGTGCAGATCGCCGCAATCGACAAGGGCTCGGGTGTCTATCCGAGCTCGATCGATGCCACGCTCGACGGCGACAGCACGTCCGCTTCCTTCCGCAACGGAGTGATCCGCGTCGGCACCGCGCGCCTCGCACCCGGAAGGCACCGCCTGCGCCTGCGTGTCTCGGACTACCAGGAGACGAAGAACACCGAGAACGTCCTCCGCATCCTCCCGAACACGCGAACGTTCACCGCCACCTTCACCGTCCGCGCGTAAGGCCGGACATCCCAGCCGCGACCTCCACCTTGCGTATCGGCGCGGCCGCGAAGCGGACGCCTTCAGGGATCTTCGCGCGGCCGGAATCTGCGCTAGCGGATTCCGGCCTTGCGCCCAGGTATTACGTCTTCCGGTCGCGCTCCTCGATCGTCGGAAGCGCGTCCAGATCGCGCTGGACGCTCTTGATGAACTCGTCGCTCTCCTCGTCCACCGCCGTGACCACGCGAAAGGACTTCTTGCGGCGGGCCCGCTCTCGCTCGCGGCGGGCGTCCGCGCCGAACCGCCTGCCGAGACGCGGCGACTCCACCGCGACGACGAGTGCGGCCGCGAGGACGAGCACGACGAGCCACGGCCAGCTCACGCGTCTGATTCTAGCCAGCTAGGCACGGAAGACCTGCATCGGAAGAGTGGAAAGCGGAACGCCGCCCTCTGCGGTCACCAACCAGGTCTCCTGCATGTACAGGCAGTCCTCCCCGTTCGCGGCGATCGCGTGCGGGTGCATCGAGAAGACCATGTCCTCGGCGAGCTCGGTCTCGACGCCCTCGCCGATCTTCGGGAACTCGATCATCGTCATCCCGATCGAGTGGCCGGTGACGTGGCCGAGGCGGTAGCCGCGGTCGCTGAACCCAGCGGAGACCGCGCGGTGCACGTCGTGGCACGTCGCCCCCGGCCGCATGGCGCTCGTCGCAGCGTCGACGTACTCGAGGTACGCCTCCAGCATCCGCTCCGTGTCCTCGGAGAGCACGGCATCGTGAGCGGCGATCGCCCGAGAGACCTCGACCCAGTGCATCCCCGGGCCTGCGACCTCGAGCGAGGGCAGGAGGAACTTCGGCAGGATCTCCTCGCGCCGCGCGATCTTGAACTCGGGCCGCGCGTAGGCGTCGGTCCCCGTGAGAACCATGTTCATCGTGAGCCGTCCGCAACCCTCCGCGACGAACCACTCCTCCGCCGCTGCCATGACCTCGGCAGCCGACTTCCCGGGTGCGTAGCTCTCGAGGAAGATCTCGAACCCGCGCTCGTTGATCCGCACCGAGTCACGCACGGACTCGAGCTCGGCTTCGCTCTTCACCGCGCGGGCGAGGTCGAACTCGACGTCGAAGGGGACGAGCTCGAGGCTTGCCGCCTCCAGAGCGCGCTCGTCCCGCACGGCCATGACGTAGTCGAGCCCGTACACGCCGACCCGCTTCCACCCGGCTCCACCAGCGTGAGCCGCGATGTGCTCCCCCGGCCGGTCGTGGAAGACCTGCTCGATCCGAGCGGTGCCGTGCTCGCCCACGTAGCGAGCCTCACTCGGAAAGACGACGAAGGGATCGCCGTCCGCCGGCACGACCACGTAGGCGTAGCGGTGGACGATCTGGAACCCGGAGAGATACGTCACCGCACCCTCGAAGCCGGAGTACTCGCTGCCGGAGACGATCAGCGCGTCCAGGTCGTGCGCGGCCATCGCCGCGCGCACGTTCGCGTAGCGACGCTCGAGCTCTAGCTCCATGAGTCCTCCAGGGCCTTGACCAATGCAGTCAACGCGTCGTTCAGCGGCGTCGGGACTCCGAGCTCGCGCCCGAACCGTGCGATGCCGCCGTTCAGGTAGTCGATCTCGGTCCGCCGCCGTGCCTCGACGTCCTGGAGCATGCTCGCCTTGTGGTCGTACGCGACGTCTCGCCGCGCCGCGTGGTCGATCAGCTCCTCCGGATCCGCGTCGAGCGTGATCCCCTGTGCTCTTAGCGACTGCTGTTCCTTCGGCGACGAGCGCACTCACGAGAGCGCGCAGGTCGGGCCGCTCGCACACGCGACCGTGCGGTGAGACCGGTCAGCGCCCCGACGGGATTCGTGGCCGCGTTGAAGACGACCTTGCGCCACTGCGCGGGGCGAGCGTCGGAGACCGCGTGCGTCGGCATGCCGCCGCGCGTGCAGGCGTCCGCGAGCCGTTCGATCTCGTCGGACCCGGCAGAGCGCGGCTCGAACGGGCCGAACGTCGTGTCCCCCTTGACGTCCCACTGCACGACTCCGGGCGACAGGATCCTCCCGGCCGGAAACGTCGTTCCGCGGATCACCCGCGCGACGTGCCGAGCAATCGCCTCCTCGTTTCCGACGCCGTTCTGCACGGAGGCGACGGCTCCGTCGGAGAAGGCGTGGGCCGTTGCCCCGACAGCGCCGTCCGTATGCATCGCCTTCGTGGCCACGATCCCGAAGTCGCACGCGGGAAGCTCGGAGGGCTCGTCCGTCGCGTGCACCTGCCCGACTACGTCTCCCGCGCCCGTCAGTCGCAGGCCCTGCGCGTTGATCGCGTCGACGTGCGCGCGGTCGAGGTCGTACGCCCATACCTCGACGTCCTCGAGCTGCGCGAGGTTCGCCGCAAAGAGCGACCCGACCGCCCCGCAGCCGACGACGCAGACCCTCACGACGGCCGCAGCCTGCGCCAGAGCGGGTCGACCGAGAACTCGCGCCCTCCCGTGAGCCCGCTCGGACGGAGGATGAGCACGAGTGCCATCAGCGCGCTGACCACCACGATCCTGGTCCCTGCAGGAACCTCCACCGTGCGCCCGAGAAGCTCGAGACCGTTCTCCGCATTCGCGAGCACGGAATCCAGCGCACTCACGGCGAGCGCGCCGACGACGGCGCCCCACAGGCTCGTCGCGCCGCCGATGACGAGCATCGCGAGCGTGATGAACGTGAGGTCGAGGTAGACGGCATCGACGTTGAGCGGGAGGAAGTGGACGTAGAGCCCGCCGGCGAGGCCCGCGAGGAACCCCGAGAGCGCGAAGGCGCCGAGCCGCTGGCGGTAGACGGACACCCCGACCGCGCGCGCGGCTACCGGATCCTCGCGCGTCGCGCGCAGCTGGCGTCCGAAGCGGCTTCGCTGGTACGCGAACGCCGCGACGATGACGGCGACGGCGCCGAGTGCGGCCTGGCGGAGATCGGTGGTCTCGGACACGGAGGAGAACGTATTCAACCCGGGGCCGACCTTCTCGTAGTAGCGGAGGATGTTGTTGGTGATCTCGAGCACGGCGAAGGTGGCGATCCCCGCGGCAAGACCCGAGAGACGCATCAGCGGTAGGCCGACCAACAGCGCGAACACGCCGCCGACCAGACCGGCAGCGAGCAGCGATGGAATGTTCCCGACCGTGGTGTCGCGCAGGAAGTCGAAGAGGTAGGGCATGAACGCCGGCTTCTCCTGCTCGGGCACGGAGAGCACTCCCGCCGTCCAGACGCCGATGGCGACGAAGCTGATGTGCCCGAAGGAGAGCACGCCTGAGTTCCCGACGAAGACGTAGATCGCGACGACCATGGACACCGAGATGAGCGCGTTTATGAAGTAGATCTCCGTCGAGCGCGAGACGAGGACGCCGAGCAGCGCGGCGCCGACGACCAGCCCCACCGGGGCGCCCAACTCCAGCGCTGCGCGGCGCGTACTCACACGCGCTCCACGGCCGCCCGGCCGCGCAGGAAGAGACCGCCCGGCCGGAAGAGGAGGACCAGGATCACCAGGCCGAACACGAATGTCGGCAGGTACTGGCTCTGGGCAGTCGGCAGGGCGCCACCGAGCAACCCCGAGACGTAGCCGATCGTGAAACCGCCGAGGGTCGCCGAGAGCAGCCGTGTCATGCCTCCCACGACCACCCCCGCGAGCACGATGATCGTCTCACGCAGCGCAAAAGTCGGCGTGACGGTCGGAAACTGCACCGTCAGGAGCACTGCGACCACGGCGGCCAGGACTCCGGCGATGAGGACGGCCCCCGCGCTCACGAGGTTCGCCCGCACCCCGACGAGCCGCGCGGTCTGGAAGTCCATCGCCGCCGCCCGCATGTGCAGGCCGAGCGAGGTCCGGTTCAGAAGCAGCACGAGGAGCGCGAGGCTGACAGCGGCGCTCACGATGGCGACGATCGCGATCTTGCGGATGTCGACGTCCCCGATCGATATCGGACGGTTGAGCTCGGAGAGCGATGCGGCGGTCTTCCCCAGCGGCCCGAACCAGAGCAGTGCGATGCTCTGGAGCAGGAACGCGACGGCGAACGTCGCGATCAGCATCACGGCAGGCGACTGGGAGCGCAGCGGACGGAAGACGACGCGCTCCATCGCCAGCGACAGGACGATCACGACCGCGAAGCACAGCGCGATTCCGACGCCTACCGGCCAGCCGTGGTCGGAGGCGTACGCGAGCGCGAACGCGCCGGCCATGATCAGCTGCCCGTAGGCGAAATTGACGAGCCGGAGCACACCGAAGACGAGTCCGATGCCGACGGCCATCAGCGCGAAGATCGCGCCGAGCCCGATCGCGTCGATCTGCACCTGCAGGTCCACGGCGTCCGAGAGGAAGTCGCTCAGGCCGCTGGCGAGGATCGGGCTCACGAGAGGTAGGCGGCGACCATCCGGTCGGTGTCGGTCGCGTCGGCTGGTGTCAGGCTCAGGCGGAGCTCGCCGTTCGCAAGCACGTGCGTGCGGTCAGCGAGCGCGACCGTGCGCTGGGCCCGTTGCTCGACCAGGAGGATCGCGAGCCCGCGGTCGCGGATCGTGCCGAGCGTCGAGAACACGAGATCGACGATCGTCGGCGCCAGGCCGAGCGAGGGCTCGTCGAGGAGCAGGACGCGCGGCTTCGCGACGAGGGCGCGCGCGATCGCGAGCTGCTGCTGCTGCCCTCCCGAGAGCACCCCGGCCGGTCTGGCACGGAACTCCTCGAGAATCGGAAAGAGCTCGTACGCGTCTCCGAGTGGCTCGCCACTTTCGCCGTTTCTCCGTCTCGCCGCCAGTCCGAGCTGCAGGTTCTCCTCCACGGTGAGCTCGCCGAAGAGGCGGCGGCCTTCCGGAACGAGCGCAATCCCCGACCGGGCGATCGCCTCCGGGCTTCGTCCCCGCAGCGACTGTCCCTCCAACGTCACCTCGCCGCTCGAGAGCGGGACGAGGCCCATCAACGCATGCAGTGTGGTGGACTTGCCCGCGCCGTTCGGCCCGATGAGCCCGAGGATCTCGCCGGAATGAAGCTCGAGTGAGAGGTCGCGCACGACCGGGCTCCCGCCATACCCGGCCGACATTCCGTCGACCCGGAGAATGGGCACGCTCACGACGACTCCTCGTGCACGGCGCTCTCGCCGAGATATGCCGAGGCGACGTCGAGGTTGGCGCGGATCTCGACAGGTGTCCCTTCAGCCAGAGTCGCCCCGTGATCCAGGACCTGGATCCGGTCGCACACGTCCATCACGAGCGCCATGTTGTGGTCGATCAAGAGCACTCCCGCGTCGTGCTCGTCGCGCACGGAGCGGATCACGGCCGCGAAGTCGGGCACCTCCGCCTCGGGCAGGCCGGCTGCCGGCTCGTCCATGAGCACGAATCTCGGCCCCGTAGCCAGCGCCCGGGCGACGCCGAGCCGCCGCTCGTCGCCGTGCGCGAGAACACCGGCCGGCGAGCTCGCGTACGCCGTCAGCTGGAGCTGCTCGAGCAGCGTTTCAGCGCGCCCGCGAGCCGCGCGCGGAGCCAGGCCGGCGGCGAGCGCGGAGACCTCGACGTTCTCCCGTACCGAAAGGGCGCGAAACGACCGCGAATGCTGAAAGGTCCGCGCGAGACCCTGCCGCCCGCGGCGGTCCGGCCGCCAGCGAGTCACATCTCGTCCCTCGAGCTCGACGCTGCCGTCATCGGGGAAGTCGAAGCCGGTGATGATGTTGACGAGCGTCGACTTGCCGGCTCCGTTCGGGCCGATGAGGCCGACCACCTCGTGCCGATGGAGCTCGAGGGTCACGTCCCGAAGGGCCTGGACTCCCTCGAAGGCACGCGAGATCGAGGCGGCCCGGAGCGCGCCGGGCCGCCTCGTCTCCTCGAGGCCTTCTTCGTCTGACAGAGCGTCCGTCAGATCTTCGGAACGACCTTCGCCTTCACGGTCCCGACGACCTTCGGGACGTTGTTCTGCACCCGGATCACCCGGTACTGACGCCCGAACACCGTGTGCAGGCTCTTCGAGAAGCTCACACGACCGGAAAGCGTCGTCAAGTTCTTGAACTTCTCCATCTGAGCCGCCAAACGAGCGCCGTTCGTCGAGCCGCCCGTGCGCTCGAGCGCCGTCAGGAGACCCTCGATCGCGGCCGGGCCCGTGACGAACCCACCGATGTTGCCGGCCTTCGCGATCGCCGCCTTGTTGCGTCGTGCGAGCGCGTTGACGGCAGCGATGGGGTCATCGCCGAACGCCGAGGCGTATGTGACGTAGTAGTAGTTCGTCGCTGTGGGGTTCGGCGTGTACCAGTAGTTCCCGTCACCCGCCCACGAGTTGAGCATCGGTGTGTTGTTGCCGAGCGTCCGGAGTCCGTTCAGGATCGGAACCTGCGCTCCGAAGGACGCGGCCGTCGACGTGACGATCACGTCGGCGTCCTCGCCGTTCAGCCGGGTCGCAACGTTCTGCCAGGACGCAGGGTTGCCTCCGAGCGACTGGTACGTCTCCTCCGCGACGATGTTGCCGCCCAGCTGGCGCCAACGGGCCTCGAACGCCTGGACGACGTTCCGGAAGTAGACGATCACCGTGTCGGTCGCCAGCGCGGCGTCTCGCCAGCCGCGCCGCCATGCGTACTCCGCCATGGCCGAGCCTTCGTCCTGAGCGACGTTGCCGTACGAGAACGCAAGGCGTCCCTTCGCCCCGAAACGCTTCGGGCCCATCTGGTCGGTGCCGATGCACGGCGCGATCGTGAGCTTGCCCGCGTTGATGGACTCCTGTACGACAGGCGCAGCGAAATCGACGTCGCAGGTCGTGAAGATCACATCGGCCCCCTGCCCGAGCAGCCGAGCCGCGCAAGCCTTGGCCGTCGCAGGCTTGTTGCCCTGCGTGTCGCACGTCGTGATTCGCAGGTTCACGCCACTCCCGCGGTTTGCCTGTCTGACGCGATCCCTCGCGGTCGCAAGCGCCGGACCGTCGAACGGAGCCATCGCGCCGCTGCCGTCGAACGCCCAACCGATCGTGACCGTGTTCGCCTGCTGCGACGACGCGGAGCCCGCCGCGACTACTGCAGTCGCGACCGCCGCGACGGCGGCAAGTGCCAGGATCGCCTTCCTTGCTCGAATCATCACGCCCTCCTGTCTGACGAGTTTCCTACCAGGACTCTTCCTTGGCCTTCACCAGTCCGTGCATCAGCGTATGCAGCGGGACCGGAACGTCGTAGCGCTCTGCTTCGCGGATCAGCGAGCCCGTGATGAGCTCGATCTCCGTCTTTCTGTGCGCATCGACATCCTCCAGCATCGACGGGTAGTGCGCCGAGCCGCGCTGCGTCGCGAGCACGTTCATCTCCCAGGGGTCGTCGTGCAGCTCGATACCCGCGGCGTCGGCAACCGCTTTCCCCTCGTCGACGAGACCATGCACGAGGTGGCCGAGGTCGGTCGGCTCTCCTTCCGAGGCGAAGTGCGGGTCGTGCGGGAGCCCGGTCAGCGCTGCGACCGGATTCACGGCCGCGTTGAAGATGAGCTTCGACCACTGCGCCGGGCGCAGATCGGGAAGCGCCTCGGCGCGAAGTCCCGAGGCGACGATCGTGTCGGCGATCTCCTGGACGTGTTCGAACGGCGTCTCCTCGTAGGGGCCGAGCCACGTCTCGGTGTCGAGGATGTACTCGACGTGCGTGTCGGAGTGCTTCGTGCCGCTCATGAAGGTGACAGCGGAGACGATCGGCCAGTCGCCGTGCTCACGCACGATCTCCTCCGCGCCGAGGCCGTTCAGGACGGTCATCATCGTCGCGTCCTCGAACGCGTAGCGGAGCGTCTGGAGCGCAGGCCGTAGGCCCGTCGCCTTCGTCGCGATGATCGCGACGTCCGGGGGAGCAAGATCGAATGGGTTGTCGGCGCGCAACGACCCTCGCTTCGCGCGTGCTTCTGCGGGTACCGGTGACCCGCAGACCCTCCCGGTTGAGCGCGTCGGCATGCGCGCGCCGCCGGGTGAGAACCGATACCTCGCAGACGGAGGCGAGATGCCCCGCGAACAGGCTGCCGATGACTCCTCCACCGACGATGCAGACCCGTTCGATCACGCTCCCAGCTTCGCGTGACCCGACATGGCCCCGAGTATCCAGTCACGCCCGATGTCAGTCAATACTCGAACGGCCACGCTTTCGGTTCACGAGCCGTCGAAACTCGACATCGCTTACGAGCCCGCGCTTCTTCGTCCCGGCTTTCTTGACCGCCTCCAGCAGCTCACCGCGTTGCTCACTCGGGAACTCGAGCCCGAGCTCCTCCAGCTTGATGCGAATCGAGTCGAGTCCGCTCTTCTTGCCGAGCACGATCCCACGGGTCGCGCCGACGACCTCGCATGCGTACGGCTCGATCGCCGGCGGGTCGTGGAACTGCGACGCAACCGCACCCGACTCACGGGTGAACAGGTTGTCCCCGGTCGCCGCTTTCCAGGGAGCGTGCGTCGTTCCCGAGCGTTCCTGGACGAGCCGCGCGAGCTCTCGTGCTTGCGCGAGGTCGAGTCGCGTCGGGATCTCGTACAGGGCCTCGAGCGCGAGTGCGACCTCGACGAGATCGGCGTTTCCGGCGCGCTCTCCCATGCCGTTCACAGTTCCGTGCACCCAGGTCGCACCGCCTTGCACGGCGGCCACCGCAGCGGCAGTCGCGAGCCCGAAGTCATCGTGGCCGTGCCAGTGCACCGGGATGTCGTAGTCGAGGCGTTCCGCGACGTCGTTCACCAGGAATGCCGCGGCCTCGGGCGTGGCGATGCCGAGCGTGTCCACGACCACGACCTCTGCGGCCCCCGCCTGGACTGCGCTCTCGTAGACGGCGCGCACGAACTCGAGATCCGCTCGTGTCGAATCGACCCCGAAGAACGCCACGCGGATTCCCTCCTCTACGGCGAAGGAAACCGCGGCGCGAATCCGCTCCAGCATCGTCTCCCGCGAGACGCCGAGCGCGGCGAGCTTGCCGTCCGAGATCGGGCTCTCGATCACCGACGCCTGGACGCCGAGCTCGACGAGCGCCTCGACGTCCGCGCGCACCGCTCGGGAGAACCCCCAGATCTCGGCCTCGAGCCCGGCCTCGAGGATGAGCGAGATCGCTCGTGCGTCGTCCTCCGAGACGCGCGGAAAGCCTGCCTCGATCCGATCGATCCCGGCTGCAGCGAGCGCTCGGGCGATCTCGAGCTTGTCCTCCGGCGAGAACACGACACCCACGGTCTGCTCGCCGTCCCGAAGCGTCGTGTCGTAGAGCCCCACGGTCACGCGTGGCTGTGGCTCCAGCGCCTTGGCGTTCAGGTCGCCGGTCCAGAGCTTCGAGCGGTCGATCCGTCATCGCGTGGACTATCCCATCCGGGAACGGCGACAGCTTCTCGGCGCCGTCTTGTCGTGATCAGGAAGTTGTCCTCGACCCGGAGACCTCCTCCGCCCTCGATATAGCATCCTGGCTCGATTGCAAGAACCATGCCCTGACGGATCTCGCCTCCGCCGGCCTGGTGCGCGTATGGCGGCTCGTGTGCACGCGCGCCGACTCCGTGACAGATCGGGTGAGACGGCTGCCCAGGAAAGCCCAGCGCGGCGATCCCCTCGCGTATGCGGCGGTCGAGCTCGGCGAGGCTGGCGCCGGGGCGAGCGAAATCGATCGCGTCGTCGTAGACGGCCATGAGACCGTGCTCCAGCTCCCGATAGGTCGGAGTCAGGTCGCCGACGACGAGATTCTTCGTGTGGTCGCACCAGTAGCCGTCGGCGCAGACCCAGATCTCGAACAGCGTGGGCTCTCCCTCGACGACCGGACGCGAGGTCGTGGCAGTGAATGTCTGGATCCCCGGCCCTGACCAGACGAGCGAGAAGCCGAGCGCGAGCTCGACCTTCCCCTCCCAGCCCGTGCCCTCGCCGTGGACGAATCCCTCCCACTCGGCGGCGATCTGCGCCTCGCTCATTCCGGGCTCGATGACCAGCTTGCAATGCTCCATCGCCCCGGCGGCGATGTCGTTGGCGAGTCGCATGCGCTCGATCTCCTGATCCGTCTTGAGCGCACGAGCCTCGTTGAGGAGTGGGGTCGCGTCCTCCGCTTCCCCGAAGGCGCCGAACCACTCGGCAGTGAACGTCGTCGGCTCGCCGACCATGCGGTCCGACGCCTGCGTTCCAAGACTCAGCTCGAGGCCGACGGTCGCATAGTCCGACGCACATTGCTTCGCGGTGTCGAGCGCCCGGGCGAAGGGTGGCCGCGGATCTCGAGGGTCATAGCCTGCGAAGAGCCTGATCTCGGACGTCCAGGCCATGCGTTCCGCGTCAGCCCCGCTGGCCTCGAGACAGAGGAGGACGGGCTCGCCCTCGCGCGGAAACACGCAGACGTCGTAGCCCTTCATGCTCCAGAAGTTCGTCAGGTAGAGAACGTTGTCGGGCGCTCGGACGACGAGCGCGTCGAGCTCGCGCTCGCCCATGAGAGCGCGCACACGGTCAAGCTTCGCGTCGTCCCGCGGCCAGCTCACATGATCTTCCGGCCGCCGAGCAGGTTGCGGAGCGGGAGGAAGAGCGGTTCGGGCAACTCGTCCTCGCGGAACCACCCGACCTCGGACAGTTCGTCTGTCGCCCGGGCGTGTGCTTCGCCGCGGATGTGCTCCGCCTCGAACCAGAGAGTGACGTAATGCTTGACCGTCAGCCTCGAAGATGTCGTTGGTCACGGCGACGAAGCGGGGCGTGCCCACTTCGACGCCCGCCTCCTCCTCGGATTCTCGGGCCGCGCACATCGCGGGCTCTTCGCCGAAGTCGAGGTTGCCTCCCGGCGACGACCACGTTCCCTCTCCGTGAGCACCGCGCCGGCGCACGAGCAAGACGTCGCCGCCTCGGCGGACGATGCACCCGACGCCGACGCGTGGCGCGCTCATCGCGCCTCCTCCCAGACGATCCGGCCATCGCGGGTGACGAGGTGGCCGATGCCGCTTCCGGGATAGTGGCCGCAGGCAACGAGGACGTCTCGGTCCACGAACTGCGGGAGGAGCGCGCGACGCGTCTTCGCGCACTCGGACGGATTCGTGTCGGAGACGTAGACCCAGTCCGGCTCTGCCCACAGTGCGGGATGCAGCGCGACGTCTCCCAGCAGTACAGCTTCCTGCTCCTCCGAGACGATCCGAAGCGCGAGATGGCCGGGATAGTGACCGGGCGCAGGGAGCGTCGTGATTCCGGGCGCGATCTCGATCTCTCCGTCGACGTGCTCGAACCGGTCGGCGAGCGGAGCGATACACCGGCGGACGTGGGGTCGCTCCGCCTGCGAGGTCGCGAATGCGACGGCGTCGCGATGCGCGAGATAGCGGGCTCGCGGGAAGAACGCCGATCCCTCGAGGTCGGTGTTCCAGCCGACGTGGTCGATGTGCAGGTGCGTCAGGAAGACGATGTCGACCGCGCTCGGCGAAACACCGAGGCGGTCGAGCGCCTCTGGTAGTTCTCCCTCCTGCTCCGCGGTCCAGCCCCACAAGCCCGGCGGCCCGACTCCCGTGTCGACGAGCACGGTGACGCCGCCGGCGCGCACGAGGTAGCACTTGCATGGCAGGCGCCAGCCTTCGCCCGCGAACAGCTCCGGGTACAGCACCCGATACGGCTGCCACTCCTCCGCCGAGACCTCCGGGAACGCGTCCGGGTAGTCGGCGAGCACGCCGACCGCGTCCGGTACAGCGTGGAGCTCGATCGAGCCGACTACCACGGCATCCGCTCGCCGCGCTCGCCGCCAGCCCGAGGCGGTCGAGAAACAGGGTCTGACCCTGGGCCATGGCTCGAAGAGGCATGGCCGCAGCCGACTCGAGAGGACAGGTGTGGAGCGAATGTCACACATTCGGCGCGCTTACCAGCGCACGCGCGGCGGCGCAGGGTGGCCATGCGCCTCTTCCCAGGAGACAATCGGATTGCGAAGGACGCCGATTCGCTCGATCTCGGCCTCCATGACGTCCCCCGGCCGCAGGTAGAGCGACGCTGCGTCGGGGGAGAACCCGGCGACCCCGGAAACGGTGCCCGTCGAGACCACGTCGCCGGCCGAGTACCCGAGCGCCGAGTAGTGGCTGAGGATCTCCGGGATCGTCACGCTCATGCGCCCGGAGTGTGAGGTCTGGCGCGCCTCGCCGTTCACCCGCAGCTCCATCGCGAGATCGTGGGGATCGGGGATCTCGTCCGGCGTGACGATCCAGGGTCCGAGCGGGCAGAACGTGTCGATCGCCTTGCAGAAGGAGAAGACCCCGGACCGCATCTCCCGCCGCTGGATGTCCCGGGCCGTGATGTCATTGAAGACCACATAGCCGCCTATGTAATCGGGCGCATCGTCGGCCGAGAACCACTTTCCCGCCTTCTTGATCACGACCGCGAGTTCCAGCTCGTAGTCGAGCTCCTCGGTCAGGTGCTCGGGATAGACGACCGGCTCGTCCGGCCCCACGATGGCGTCCACGTTCTGGAAGAAGACGATCCAGGGCGCGATCTCGTGCGACCAGCCGACCTGCTTCGACTCCTCCTCGTGCTCTCGGAAGTTCCCGGCCGTATGGATCAGCTTCTTGGGGATGATCGGCGCACGGAGGCGGCTCTCCGCGAGCGGCACGCGCTCACCCGTCTCCTCGGCGCCGCCGCGCTCGAAGTACTCCCGCATCGTCGGAACGTCGAGCACGGCGATCTCGTCACCGCGCAGAGCGCCCACGCGCGCGTCGTCACCGAAGGAGACCAGCTTCACGGGTAGTTTCCGATGTGCCACTGCCAGGTCTTCCCGTCGGCGCGAAGGAACTCCTCGACCGCCGCCGGGCCCTTACGCTGGTATTCGCGCCAGAATCGGATGCGGCCGTTCTCGAGCTCGATCACGGCGACGCCGTGATCGGCACTCTCCTCTCCTTCCGAGCCGAACGCGTACTCGCCCGCGCCGACCTGCGCGTCGTCGTCGAACGCGAGGACGTGGAAGCGCATGTACGTCCCCGGCGTCAGAGCGGCGAAGTACGGGCGCAACTGCTCCTGCCCGACGTACAGCTGCACGTCCGGCGGCTCCATGTACACGGCGGCCTCCGTGAAGCACGAGAGCGCGAGGTCGGTGTCCTGCGTCGACCACCCGCGTGCCAACCGCTCCATGAGCTCACGGAACTCGTCCTGATTCATTCCGCTACCCCGCAGACGAGCATCGCCGCACGCGCATAGACATCGGCAGTCTTCACTAGCCCTTCCACCTCGAGGTTCTCTCCTAGCTCCGCGTCCGGGAGGCCGCTCGACGCGCCGTAGTTGACCGTCGCGATCCCGTACCGCGTCAGCACGGAGGCGTCCGAGAACCAGCGCGTCACATCCCGCTCCGGCGGAGCGCCGAACACCTCCACATGCGCCTTACCGAGCGCAGCGATGAGCGGATGACCCTCGTCGATCTCCGCCCCTGGAGCCGTCACGTACACCTCCGCCTCGACGCCGTCGAGCGACCTCGCGAACTCGAGCGCCTTCCGCCGCGCCTCGGCCATCGCCACGTCGGGCGGGACACGCAGGTCGAGGTACAGGTCGGTGCGGTGTGGCGTCCGCGACGCGCGCCACCCGAAGCCGCCCTCGATCGAGCCGACGTTGGCGACCCCGCGCACTTCCCCGTACGACATCTCCTCCTCCCAGACGGGAA
This sequence comes from uncultured Actinomycetes bacterium, assembly GCA_963850485.1. Lineage (GTDB taxonomy): Bacteria > Actinomycetota > Thermoleophilia > Gaiellales > Gaiellaceae > GMQP-bins7. Next base: position 100,277 of record CAWKLR010000024.1, read on the forward strand.
GCCACTCGAGGACTGACGCGAGCACCGGGTGCATCTTCACGATCGAGTTCTCGCCGCGACGGCCCTCACTGAAGGCCGTGTGGACGAACGGGCCGTGCGTCGAGAGGCGCAGCCAGAGCGAGCCGAAGTGAGCGAGCACGAGCTTGTTCTCGGTCGGCTCGCCGAGAATGCACATGTCGGCCGCGCCTCCATGCCCGACCAGGTAGCGCGAGCCGGCTGCGTACCCCCGGAACTCGGAGCCCTGTGCGTCCCCCTGCTGCGTCTTCTCGATCTCACCCGCGACCGCCGCGATCAGGACGTCTCCCCTCAGCCGCACGCCGTCCTCGAGCAGCGAGCGGACCGCCTCCACGTAGCAGGCGAGCGCACCCTTCATGTTCGAGATCCCGAGCCCGTAGATACGCCCGTCACGCTCGAAGCCCTCCGGCTGAAAGCCCGGAATTCCCTGTAGCCATGGCTCTCGCCCCGAGTATGAGGTGTCCAGATGACCGTTGAACATGAGCGTCGGCCCGCCGCCGGCTCCGGCCCAGGTGCCGACCACGTTCGCCCGCCCGTCTTCGACCTGCTGCCACTGTATGCCGAGCCCGAGCTCCTCGAAGACGTCCCGCACCACCTCGGCAGCCGTCTGCTCGGACCCGGTGAAGGAGGGCGTCGAGACCAGCCGGATCGCAAGCTCGACCAGACGACGCTCGTCGATCATCTGAACCGCGGGAGAACCTTTTCACCGAAGAGCCGAATCTGCTCGTGCCGGCGATCGCCCCAGAGCTCGAGCATCACGTGCGTACAGCCGGCGTCGCGGTACTCCTCGATCGCCTCGATGCAGTCGGCCGGCGTCCCCGCGATCGGCTTGCACTTGTCGAGGATCTCGTCGGTCACCTTCGCCTTCGCGGCGAGGCGGCCGCCCTGCTCCATCGCGTCGGCGACAGGTCGGATCTCCTCCTGGGTCAGCTCCGCGAGATCGAGGAGCGTGTCGGCGGAGCCCTGGATGTTCTGGACCTTGTTCGCGAGATACATGGCGGCGATCTCGCGCGCGCCGTCTCGGCCCGCGTCGCGGTCGGAGTCGTGGATCGAGGCGACCACCGTGCAGCCGATGTCGATATCCGCCGCGACGTTCTCGCGCGTGTAGCGGACGAATGCAGGCGTCGTGATCGACGGTGTCAGACACCCGTCGGCGATCTCACCGGACAGAGCCTGCATCTTCGGTGCCGTCGCCGCGACGTAGACGGGAGGAACCTCGCGCGGGCTGTGAGCTTCCTCGCGAAGCGCCGGCACGGAGGCGCTCCAGGTGTCGCCGTCGTACTCGAACGCGTCGCCACCGAGCACTCCCCGCACGATCGCGACGGCGTCCCGCATCGGCCCGAGCGTCTTCGATGTCTGCGCTTTGATGTTGTTCAAGAAGATCTTCGAGGTTCCGAAGCCGAGCAGGAACCGATCCGGTCCCGCCGCCTCCTGCACGACCCGCGCGTCCATCGCCACCTGCACCGGGTGTCGCGTGAACGGCGAGATGATTCCCCAGCCGATCGTCAGCCGCTTGGTCTCGCGGGCCATCAGCGCCGAGACCACCGTGGACGAGCGCGCCTCCATCCCGTGCTTCCGCCACCACGGGTATGCCTCAGCGAGCCAGATCGTGTCCATCCCCGCCTCGTCCATGACCCGCGCCGACTCGAGCATCTCCTCGAGCGGCTCCATCGTGAGCTGCATGACGCCGATCCGAAACGCGGGGGGCACGCGCCGTAGTCAAACACGTCGTCACGGGATAGGGTCGAGAACAGAAAAAACGGCATGGAATTCAGGATTCTCGGTCCTCTGGAGGTGCTCGAGAACGGGAGGCGACTCGAGCTCGGCGGCGCCAAGCAGCGCGCGCTCCTGGCCGTCCTCCTCCTGCACGCGAACGAGGTCGTCTCGACCGACCGCTTGATCGACGCGCTCTGGGAAGAGGACGCCCCCGAGACAGGTAGGAAGGCGCTCCAGGTCTACGTCTCGCAGCTCCGAAAGGTTCTCGGCAAGGAGCGCATCGCAACCCGTCCGCCCGGGTACCGGCTCGGAGTCGAGCCCCACGAGCTCGATCTGGCGCGTTTTCAACACCTCCTCGAAGACGGCCATCCCGGCGAGGCGCTCTCCTTGTGGCGCGGCCCGCCGCTCGCGGAGTTCGCCTACGAACGCTTCGCTCAGAACGAGATCGAGCGTCTCGACGACCTGCGCCTCGCCTGCGTCGAGGCCCGCATCGAAGCCGACCTCGCCATGGGCCGCCATGCCGCAGTGGTCGGCGAGCTCGACACCCTCATCCGCCAGCACCCATTACGCGAGCGCTTACGCGGCCAGCACATGCTCGCGCTGTATCGGGCCGGACGCCAGGCTGAAGCGCTCGAGGTGTATCAGGACACACGCCGCGCGCTCGTCGAGGAGCTCGGCATCGACCCGTCGCGCGAGCTCCGAGAGCTCGAGCAGGCAATTCTGCGCCAGGATCCTGCGCTCGACCCCGGAGCGATGGAGCAGGCGCTCCCCGCCCCGCCTGAACGGACCGAGCCATCTCTCGTCGCCGAGCCGACGCAGGACGCTCGCGCCGAGCGAAAGACGGTCACCGCCCTGCATGTCCAGCTCGCGGCCGAGCATGGGCAAGAGCTAGATCCCGAGGTGCTCCGACGGCTGCTGACCCGTGCGTTCGGGGAGGTCACGAGCGCGGTCGAGGCCCACGGCGGCACGATCGAGACGACGACGGGCGACGCGGTGACAGCCATCTTCGGCGTCCCGGTCATCCACGAGGACGATCCCGTACGCGCCGCGGGCGCGGCGGAGGAGATTCAGCGCCGGCTAGCGGACAGCGATGGAGTCCGGCTCGCGGTCCGGATCGGAGTGAGCACCGGCCCGGTCTACACCGGAACTTCGGCGGGGCGCCAGCTTCGCGCCACCGGAGAGCCGCTGACGACTTCGGCACGAATCGCCCTCGAGGCGCAACCGGGAGAGACGGCGCTCGACGACGCGACGCGCAGGTCCACCGCTGCGGCCGAGCGCGTGCGTGGTCGCTTTCTCTCGCCGATGGTCGGTCGCGACCGTGAGCGCAGGCGCTTGCGCGACGCATTCGAGCAGGCGGTCGCCGACGAATCGTGCCAGCTGTTCACGGTACTCGGAACGGCCGGCGTGGGAAAGTCGAGGCTCGTCCACGACTTTCTCGGGGACATCGCTGCGAACGCATCCCTCGCTCGCGGCCGGTGTCTCCCGTACGGGGACGGGATCACGTTCTGGCCGTTGCTCGAGGCGATCCGGGACGTGGCAGAGCTGGACGACACCGCGACCGCCGAGGTGAGCCATGCACGACTCGTCGAGCTCATCGGCGACGCTCCCGACCGTGGGCTCGTCGCGCAGCGCGTGTCGGAGCTCAGTGGGATCGCCGAGGGCGGCACCGGCGCCGACGAAGGCTTCGACGCAGTGCGCAGATTTCTCGAGGCGGTGGGACGCCGACGCCCTCTGGTGGTCGTGTTCGACGACGTCCATTGGGCAGAGACGACCTTTCTCGATCTCGTCGAGCATGTCGCGGAATGGGCGCGCGGAGCACCGCTGCTCCTCCTGTGCATGGCGCGGCCGGAGCTTCTCGACGTTCGACCCCACTGGGCGGGTGGCAAGTTGAACGCCACGACGGTCCTCCTCGAGCCACTCTCGGACAGCCAGTGCATGGAGCTCGTCTCGAACCTCGTCGCGGACGACGAGCACCCGGATCGACTCGAGAGACGCATCGCGGACGCTGCGGAAGGCAATCCGCTCTTCGTCGAGGAGATGCTCTCGATGTTGATAGACGAGGGCCTGCTCGTGGCGCAGAACGGCCGCTGGGCGGTCGTGGGAGACGTCGCCACGGTTCCCATTCCGCCGACCATTCACGCGCTTCTCGCCGCACGGCTCGACCAGCTGAGCGACGGTGAGCGTTTTACCCTCGAACGCGCCGCTGTCGAGGGGCAGGTCTTCCATCGGCAATCGATCGAGAAGCTCACGAGCCCTGACCGCCGCCCGCTCGTTCCGTCCGAGCTCGGTGCGCTCGTCCGGAAGGAGCTGATCCGCCCGGGCCGGCCGGTGTTGGCGGGCGAAGACGCGTACAGGTTCCGACACCTGCTCATTCGCGACGCGACTTACGAGTCGATCCCGAAGTCGGTGCGCGCCATCCTCCATGAGGGCCATGCGGAATGGCTCGAGGTGAAGGCGGGCGAACGGGGCGCTGAGTACGACGAGATCCTCGGCTACCACCTGGAACAGGCGTACCGCTTCCGCGTCGACCTCGGCGAGCTCGACGACGAGGCGCAGGCCCTCGGTCGTCGCGCGGCGGAGCGACTCGGTGCGGCTGGAAAACGTGCATTTGCGCGCCTGGACTCCCCTGCTGCGATGAACCTGATGTCACGAGCGACAGCGCTGCTACCGAAAGACGATCCCCTGCGAGTCGATCTCATCCCGAACGTTCGTGCGATCCAGGGTGCGGCCGACCTGGGCTGGGCGGACGCGATCCTGCAGGAGGCGATCGCGTCGGGAGATCCACGACTGAGAGCGCGCGCTCTGGTGCAGCGCGGATTCTTGAGACTTTTCCTACACGAGTTCGACGTCACCGCCGAGGAGCTGATCGAGGTCGCCGAGGCCGCGATCTCGGTGTTCGAGGGCGAAAGCGACGACCTCGGGCTCGCCCGGGCATGGCGGCTCATCAGTCAATCCCATTACCTCGCGCGAAATGGACGGCTGAGCGCGGAGGCAGCGGAGACCGGGCTGACGTTCGCGCGGAAGAGCGGAGACCGCTTCGAACAGCAGGAGATCGTCGAATGGCTCGGAATCGCGCTCGTCTTGGGCCCCCATACGGGAGCCGAGGGGGCTGCGATCTGCCGGCGACTGCTGGACGAGCTGGCAGGTGATCCGGGAATGGAGCTCATCCTTACGGGCGCCCTTGCCTACATGGTGGGAATCCAGGGACAGACCGCGGAGGCAGAGCAGCTCGTGGCAGGAGCACAGGCGATGTCGGAGCAGATGGACCAGACGGCCTGGCTCTTTCCGGTCTTGCTCGCCTTCAAGCTCGCGTGGCTGAGCGATCCTGAATCAGCCGAGCGAAATCTGCGACCGGTGTACGAAGGCCTGAAGGGCCTCGGCGAGCAGAGTCACTTCTCCTCCCTCGCCACGATGCTCGCTCAGGCGACGTACGAGCAGGGGCGCTACGACGAGGCCGACGAGCTGTCGCGCGAGGCGGAGCGATCGAGCCGTCCGAATGACGTCCACGCTCACATCGTCTGGCGCGGGGTGCGAGCGAAGGTCCTGGCCCATCGCGGCGACTTCGAGGCGGCCGAGCAGCTCGCGCGGGAAGCGGTCGAGTATGCCGAGACGAGCGACTTCCTCCACTCCCACGCCAACGCGCTCACCGACCTTGCCGAGGTGCTGGCTCTCGCGGGACGCCCAGAGGAGTCCGCGTCGGCGATCGAGGCGGCGATCCGCCTGCACGAGGCCAAGGGCAACGTAGTTGCCGTCGCCCACACCCGACGGTTCTTGGACGACCTGCGCGAGCGGTAGGGCTGACACGCGGAGCGGGCGGACCCAAGGGCCCGCCCGCGTCGTGCATCGTCCGCCCAGGAGGCCTGTTCAGGCGTTCGAAACCTGCCTCTCGCCCTGCCTCATGACCCAGACACTTGCGCCGAGCCCCAGCAAGAGCAGCATGAGACCGATTCCCGCCCCGGCACCGATGCCGAAGTCGTCCCAGTCGAAGCCGCTCGGTGCCGCCGGCTGGTACGTGTACTGCAGCTGTCCGGCGGCGATCGTCCGGTCGATGACGTCGGGCATGGCGCTCAGATCCTGCCGCGCGTCCGAACGCAAGGCAATCGCGGTCCGCTCGATGACGTCGGGCGCGGGCATGAGCCGCGCCGACTCGCGCCCGTCGTAGACCGCGGCCTGCTGAGCCCGCTGCAGTGCCGACACCTGGTCGACCGCATCGTGCTCGCCCTGGAACGCTGCGCGCTCGATGACATCCGGCGCGTGCTCGAGCCTCGCGGATTCACGACCGTCGAACGTCGCGTACAGCTGGGCGTCTCGAACCGCGAGCTTCCTTGCGTACGGGATGGCCTCGAGCCGCGCCCATTCCCGACCGTCGAACGTCGGAAACTGCCGGGCTCGATCGACGGCAAGGACCGGGTCGACTGCGTCGTGCTCGCCCTGGAAGCCGGAGTCGGCCTGCGCGATCGGGGCGAGAGCGGCGAACGCGCCTGCCACGACGGCCAACCCGGCGAGGCGGCGGATGATGTGGGTGGAACCGAACATCTCAATACCTCCTGGTCTCGACCGTCCCTGGTGCGGTCGCTTGTCACACTTGACTGCGACGCGCTTAGAAGACGGCAAGGCCGCGGTAAAGGGCTGCTAAAGCGCAGACAGGAGGCACTGGGGTCAGGCTTCAGCCTGACCTCGGTTGTCAGGTTGCTCGCCGTCGCGCGAGGGTCGACAACCCAAGACCGAGGTCAGGCTGAAGCCTGACCCCATGGCAGTTCTCAGTCCTCGGTGGTCGAGTGCGTCGGCCCTTCGGGCTCGGCCACGTACGCCTCTGGCGACGCTGGATGAATCCCCTGCTCCGCTCCGCCTGTGCTCGAAGCCGCCTTCGCGACGCGGGTTTCGAGCGCGCCGAGCACCTGCTGCACCTGCTGGTTGACGATCGGCTGCAGCACGCGTTGTCCCATCGCGCCGACGGGGCCGGCGATCTTGACGTCCGCCTCCCAGGCCATGGACGTGCCCTCGCCGGCGTCGGAGAGCGTGAAGGACGTCTTCATGTCCATAAGCGCACCCACACCTGTTCCCTTTGCCCGCATCGAGGCGAACTCGGGCTCGCGCTCCTCGAGCCGCTCGAAGTTCATCGTCATGTTGAGCCCACCGAGTCCGAGCGGGACCTTGACCTTGGCCGACCAGTGCTTCTCGTCGTGCACCTCGAAGCTCTCGACACCCGGCATGAGCTTCGCCATCTCCGCCGGGTCGTTGATGACCGACCACACGGTGTCGCGCGGAGCCGAGAGCTCCTTCGTGCCCGAGACGATCACCGCGACTCCACGGAGACGTTGGCTCGCGTCGCTTCAGGATCCTGGAGCATCGACCACACCCTATGCGGCGGGTTGCAGCTCGTATAGACGATCGCCTTCCCGCGCGCGGCGAGCGCGTCCTGGATCGCCGCGCACACGCAGTGGATCCCGCCGCCTCCACCCTCCCCCATGCCCTTGGCGCCGAGCGGCGCCACCGGCGACGGTGACTCCATCGAGCCGGTTTTCAGGGGCGGCATGTCGAGCGCGTGCGGTACGTGGTAGTCGTAGAAGTTGGAGGTCAGGAGCGTCCCCTCCTCGTCGTAGACGAACTCCTCGGACAGCGCGGCCCCGAGCGCGTGAGCCGTCGCGCCGTGCACCTGGCCCTCGACGATCTGGGGATTGATCCGGATTCCGCAGTCGTCCACCGCGGCGTAGTCGACGACGTCGACGACGCCCGTGTCCGGGTCGATCTCGACCACGGCCGCGTGGATCTGCAGCGCGTAGGTGAGCGTGAGCTGGCCGGTCTTCTTCTCCGTGTCCACCATCCCGAAGTACGGCCGGCACACGTAGCGGTGATTCAGGGTCGGGTTGAAGTCGGGCGGGAGGAACGCGTTGTTCGCGTTCACGATCGCGCCGAGCGCCATGAACGGCAGCGCGGCCTCCTCGGGCCCGCCCTTGATGCGAGCGAAGCCGTCGGCGAGCTCGATCGACATCCTCGGGCGCCTGCAGGACGGCGGCAGCCAGCTGCACCATCTCGCCGCGAAGCAGCTCGGCAGCGCCCTTGACCGCACCCAGCCCCGTGAACGCGAACTGGCTCGCGTACGTGCCGGAGAAGCCCGCATGCGAGTTGAACCACGTGTCATGCCCGCGCCGCACGTTCACCTGCTCGGGCGAGCAACCGAGGATGTCTGCGACGACCTGCGCAGAGGTCGTCTCGTGCCCCTGCCCCTGCGGGACGGTCCCGAGCGTGACGACCACCTCGCCGAAGATGTCGAGCTTCACCGAAGCCGCCTCGTTGTTCCCCGAGAACTGGAGGTCGGGGTTCAGGAGGGTCGACTGTCCGAAGTTGTTCGTCCCGGAGTCGAGCGTCGAGCCGATCCCGAAGCCGAGCAGCTTTCCGCGCGCGGCCGCCTCCTGGCGTCGCTCCTCGATCGAGCCGTGGTCGATCAGCTCGAGGGCGATGTCCAGCGCGGCCGCGTAGTCGCCGGAGTCGTAGAAGCAGCCGTTCGGCGTCTCGTACGGCATCTGCTCCGTCTTCACGTAGTTCTTCTTGCGGATCTCGACCGGGTCGAGATCGAGCTCCGTTGCGACGATGTCGATGATCCGCTCGGTCAGCCAGAGGTGCTGCATGCGCGAGTACCCACGGTTCGGCGACACGGGCGACTTGTTCGTGCACACCTGGGTGAAGTCGACGCGGATGTTCCGCCAGCCGTACATGCCCGGCGTGACCTGCGCCCAGATGATGCAGCCGAGCGGCTCGTAGCGCGGGAACGCGCCGCAGTCGTCGAGCGCTCGCACCTTGAACCCGGTCATCGTCCCGTCGGCCATGACGCCGACCTCGACGTCCATGAACGTGCGCTCGTTCCCGTGCGCGTTCGCCGTGTGCTGGTCCGTCCGCCACTCGGTCCACTGCACGGGACGTCCGAGCTTGCGCGCCATCAGACAGAGGACGACGTATTGCGGGTGCAGGCAGATCTTGTTCCCGAAGCCGCCGCCGATGTCCTGGGTGACGAAGCGGAGCTTGTCGATCCCGGTGCGAAGCGCAGGTGCCATCCAGATCGCGCCCACGCCCGGCATCTGGTGGTTGCAGTGCAGCGTCCATTCGGCCGTGCCCTTGTCGTACTCGACGAGCGCGCCCGCACACTCGAGCGGCGTCGAGGAGAAGCGGTGGAAGTGCAGTCGCTCGATCCTGACCACGTGGTCGGCATCTGCGAGCGCCTGGTCCACGTCGCCCCAGTCGAAGACCCCCGACCACACGGTGTTCGAGCCTGCGTCGTCGTGGAGGATCGTCTCGTCCTTCAGCGACTCCTCCGCCTCGACGAGCACGGGCAGCGGGTCGTACTCGACCTCGATCAGGTCAGCCGCATCGCGCGCGAGCTCACGGGTCGCCGCGCAGACGGCGGCGACCGGCTCGCCGGAGTGCCGGACTCTGCCCACCGCGAGCGCGTAGTCCTTGATGTTCCCGCCCGGCTCGACCGACATCTCGAAGAAGGGATCCGTGTGGATCGCGACCTCGTCACCCGTGATGGTCCCGTACACGCCGTCGAGCTCGAGGGCTTTCGAGACGTCGATGGAGACGATCTTCGCGTGCGCGTAGGGCGAGCGGACGAAGTGGACGTAGCCCATCCCGTGCCGGCGGACGTCGTCGAAGAAGGTGCCGAGGCCCTGAACGAGCCGCTTGTCCTCGCGGCGTGGGATGGACTGCCCGATGTAGCCCTTCTCGAGCACCTCGGGCGCGCCCGTCGTCTCGACGGCGGTCGCCTCCGCGCCTTGTAACAGACTGTTACTAGGGTTCATGCGCCCGCCCCCTCGCCGACCGAGACGACGGCTTCGACGATGTTCACGTAGCCCGTGCAGCGGCAGATGTTCCCCTGGAGCGCGACGCGAACGTCGTCCTCGGTCGGGTGGGGGTTCTGCTCGAGAAGCGCGGTCGCGCTCATCAGCATGCCGGGCGTGCAGTACCCGCACTGGAGCGCATGGTGCTCGTTGAACGCGCGCTGCAGCGCATTCAGCTCACCCTCGGCGGCGAGCCCTTCGACCGTGTCGATGCGCGCGCCGTCGGCTTGTACCGCCAGCAACATGCAGCTCTTGACGACCTGGCCGTCGAGATGAACCGTGCAGGCGCCGCAGTTCCCCGTGTCGCAGCCCACGTGCGTGCCCGGTCAGCCCGAGGTCGTCGCGGATGAAGTGGACGAGAAGCCGACGTACGGGGACGTCGTACTCGATCGCCTCGCCGTTGACATCCACGGAGATCGTTCGACTGAATGTGGGTGGGGACGTACTCAGGTCTTCCTCCGCTCGGCCGCCTGCAGGACCGCCCGCACCGCCGAGATCTCCGCGAGGTGCCGTCGATAGTCGGCCGAGCCGTGGACGTCCGACGGTGGATCGAGCGTCGCGCCGAGACCTTTGGCGGCCTCGCGTACCGCATCCTCGGACAGATCGCCTTCCTGGAGGCGCCCTTCCATCTCGGTCGCACGCACCGGGGTCGCGGCGACACAACCGATCGCGATCCTCACGCCCTCACCGGAAACGGTGGCAGCGGCATCGACGACGTACGTGCCGTGCCTGCCGATCGTGACTCCCGAGAACCCGTCGCCGGCCTCGCTCGCAGGCGGCACGGAGACCTTCGTCAGAAGCTCGCCCTCGCCGACCGCCGTCATGTACACACCGAGGAAGAACTCGTCGGCAGGAACGACGCGCTCACCATCCTGGCCGAGGATCGTGAACGACGCGTCGAGCGCGAGCAGCAATGGCGGCAGATGATTCGTCGGGTCGCTGACGCAGACGTTCCCACCCACCGTCCCACGGTTTCGCACCTGGACGTCGGCGATCGTCGCGGCAACCTCCGCGAGGATCGGACGCGCGACCTCGACCTCGGAAGAGCCGATGAGCTGTGTGTAGGTCACCATCGCGCCGATCTCGAGCAGGCCGTCGGAGGAGAAGCCGATCGTGCGCAACTCTGCGAGATTCCCGAGGTCGACGAGCACGTCCGGGGCCGCAGCGCGCGCCTTCATGACGTTCACCAGCGTCTGCCCACCTGCGAGCGCACGCGCTCCCTCGTGCGCGCCGAGGAGCGACACCGCCTCCTCCACGGTCGCCGGGCGCGCGTAGGAGACCTCACGCAGGAGCACGCCGAGATTCAACGCGCGGCGCGATGACGTGTCAAGCGAGAGCCGATTCCCGTCTCGAACGAGTCGTTAGGCTGAGCGGATGGAGAAGCGCGCCGACATCGGAGCGGTGTTCGACGAGCACGTCACTGCGGAGTTCGTCCACCTCGACCTCGAGGCCACGATGGCGACGATGACCGATGCGCCGTACGTCAACCACGTACCGGCGATGACCGGAGGCGTGGGTCGCGAGGAAGTGCGCCGGTTCTACGGAGAGCATTTCATCGGCAAGTGGCCACAGGACATCGAGATCACGCCGGTCTCCCGGACGGTCGGCGAGCAACAGGTCGTCGACGAGCTCGTCCTCTCCTTCACGCATGACATCGAGATGGATCAGCTTCTGCCGGGCGTCGCTCCGACGGGCAGGCCGGTACGGCTCGCGTTCTGCGTCGTGGCTGGGTTCGAGGGCGACAAGCTGGCCCACGAGCACATCTACTGGGACCAGGCGTCTCTCCTGGTCCAGGTCGGGCTCCTCGAGCGAGCCGGGCTCCCGGTCACGGGCGCCGAGCAGGCCGAGAACGTGCTCGACCCGCGAGCGCATCCGTTGAACGGCCTGATGCGCACGCAGGGCTAAGTGCTCCCCGCCGCAAATACGCCCACGCTTCGCGCGGCTGCGAACACTTCGCATGCCGTCGTCCTCAGTCGGGCCAATGTTCTCGAACATTGGCCCTCCCTGCGTCCTAGGCCTGCTCGGTTCTCGCCGGCGAATCATGACCGTATCTACGGCGGGAAGCACTGAGGCTGCGGAGGATGGAGGAGAGCACGCCCTCCGCGGCCGGCGATCTGGGCGCGCTTCGCTCGTGCTGGCATCCGGTCGCCTACAGCAGCGAGGTCCGAGACGAGCCCTACCCGAGCGACCTCGTCGGTGTCCAGCTCGTCCTCTGGCGCGACTCGGGAGGAACCGCGCACGCGTTTCACGACCTCTGCATACACCGTGGAACCGCGCTCTCGCTCGGGAAGGTCGAGGACGACGAGATCGTCTGCCCCTACCACGGCTGGCGCTACGGGAAGAACGGCGTGTGCACTGCGATCCCCCAACTCGCGGATCCGACCCGCGTTCCGGCGAAGGCGCGCGCGACCGCGTACCGCTGCGCCGAGCGGTACGGGATCGTGTGGGTAGCGCTCGGGGAGCCACGCTGGCCTATCCCCGACGTCCCGGAGCTCGACGCCTGGCAGACGGTTCTCTGCGGCCCATACACCTGGGCCTGCGACGCATCACGCCAGGTCGAGAACTTCACCGACTTCGGTCACTTTCCGTTCGTCCATCCGGGTCTCCTCGGCGATCCTGACCGCCCGGTCGTCCCGGCACACGAGGTGGTGACAGAGGGACACGTCCTCCACTACGAGATCGTGCGCCCGGAGGCGGCGAACCCGGAGGACTTTCCGGTATTCGCCAACGAGGAGCGGGAAGAGCCTGTGCGGCACAATCGCTACCAGCTTCATCTCCCGTACACCATCGTCCTGCGGATCGACTGGGGCGGCGAGGAAGGGATGCTGTACTTCTTCGCCTCGCAGCCCATCGCGGAGGATCGGTGCGCGGGCTACGTCGTCATCGGCCGGAACTACAACCTCGAGCAGTCCGCCGACGTGCTCCAGGACTTCGAGGACGTCATCTTCGGCCAGGACCAGGTCGTCGTCGAGTCGCAGCGGCCCGAGCAGGTTCCATTCGACCTCGCCGCCGAGCTCCACCTCAAGTTCGACGCTGTCGCGGTGGCTTACCGTCGCGCGATGCGGGCGCAGGGCCTCGCGGCGGTGCCCGCGTCGGCCACCCGTTAGGACCGTTCGTGCGCGTAGAGCTCCCGAGCGGCACCGTCACCTTCCTCTTCACGGACATCGAGGGGTCGACGCGGCTGCTGCACACGCTCGGCCCGGACCCCTATGCAGATGCCCTGGCAGAGCACCGTCGCGTACTGCGGGAGGCGTTCGCCGCGCACGGAGGCGTCGAAGTGGACACGCAGGGGGATGCGTTCTTCGTGGCGTTCCCGACAGCAGAGGGCGCTGCAGCGGCCGCCGTCGCCGCCCGCAGGGCGCTGGAGTCTGGGCCGATCTCGATCCGCATGGGCTTGCACACCGGCACGCCGCGGGTCACGGGCGAGGGTTATGTGGGGATCGACGTGCACCGCGGAGCTCGCGTCGCTGCCCTCGCTCACGGCGGCCAGATCGTTCTCTCACCGGCCACGGCGGCCCTCCTCGACGGCCACGAGCTCCGAGACCTCGGGGTGCACCGACTGAAGGACTTCGAGGGAGGGACGCGCCTCGCGCAGCTCGGTGCCGGCCTGTTCCCGCCGCTGCGGAGTCCTGGGAGCGTCGACCTCCCCACTCCGCCCACCCGCTTCCTCGGCCGCGAGCGCGAGCTCTTCGAGGCGGTCTCGCTCGTCTACGACCGCGACCCGCGGGTGCTCACGATCCTCGGGCCGGGCGGCACGGGCAAGACCCGCTTCGCGATCGAGCTCGCGCGCTTGCTCGCGGACGAAGCCGAGGGCGGCACGGTCTTCTGCACGCTCGCACCACTCCGAGAACCGGGTCTCGTGCTCTCCACGCTCGCCGACCGGCTCGGGGCCGCAGCCGGCGAGGTGGACGCGATTGCCGCCCGCATCGGCGACAAGCGCACGCATGTCGTCTGCGACAACGTCGAGCACTTGCTGCCCGGGGCGGCCAGACCACTTGCGGAGCTCGTGGTGGCGGCGCCCGAGCTTCGGCTCTTCGCCACCAGCCGCGAGGCGCTCCGCGTGCAGGGCGAGTACGAGCTCGACCTTCCTCCGCTCGCAGACGCCGAGGGATTCGAGCTCTTCTGCGAGCGGGCTGGCGCTGTGCGCTCCGACGTACGCGAGAGCACAGCGATACGAGAGCTGTGCGCTCGCCTCGATCAGCTACCGCTGGCGTTGGAGCTCGCCGCTGCGCGGACGAAGCTCCTCTCACCCGAGGCGCTGCTCCAGCGACTCGGCGACCAGCTCGACCTCCTGAAGGGCGCCCGTGACGTCGACGAGCGTCACTCAACGCTCCGCGCCACGATCGGCTGGTCGTACGACCTCCTCGACGCCGAGGAGCAACGCCTGTTCAAGCGCATGAGCGTATTCCGGGGCGGCTGCGCCCTGGAGACGGCCGAACAGGTCTGCGACGCCGATCTCGACACGCTCGCCTCCCTCCTCGACAAGAGCCTGCTACGCCGCCGCACGGGAACGCTCGGCGAGGAGCGCTTCTGGATGCTCGAGACGATCCGCGGATTCGCCGCGGAGCGGCTCGAAGAGTCGCCGGACACCGCCGTCGTCCACCGGCGACACGCCGACCGGATGCTCGAGATCGCGCACTCGGCCCATCTGACGGAGGAGGACGACGAACCGTTCCAGCTTCCGATCGTGCTCGCCGAGCGCGAAGACATGCGAGCGGGGCTCGACTGGGCCTCCGACAAGGACGTCCAACTGGCGCTCGAGCTGCTGGTCGCGCTCGAGAACTTCTGGAACATCCAGGCCCCGGAAGAGGTGTTGAGCCGGCTGGATCGTCTGCTCCCGAGGTCTGACGAGGCCTGGCAGGCGCTGCGAGCCGGCGCGCTCCGCCTCCGCGGTGGAGCGCTGCACACCTTGGGCCGCTTCGAGGACTGCGACCCGCCGTACGAGGAAAGCCTGGCTCTCTATCGTGGCCTCGGCGACGAGCGCGGTATCGCCTCGCTGCTCCAGCGCCTCGGAAACAGTGCCTTCCAGCGCGGCGAGCTCGAGCAAGCGCGGACTCGCCTCGAAGCGTCACAGGAGCTCGCCAGCGGACGGTTCCCGTATATCGAGATACCCAACTACACGATCCTCGCGCGCATCCGGATTCTGGCTGGGGACGTGGACGGCGGCACGCGGCTCCTCCGCCAGAGCGCTGAGATGGCTGCCGAGCTCGGCTTCGACTTCTGGCGAGCCGGAGTGCTCGCCACCCTCGCCTTCCTGGCGCTCGATCGCCGTGCGCTCGACACGGCGGAGCGCGACAGCGTGGAAGCGCTCGAACTCGTGCGCCGGGATGAAGGCCGGGCGAGCACGTTCATGCCACTCACGGCGCTCGCCCGCGTCGCGCTGGCACGAGGAGACAGCCGGCGCGCCGGCGCATTGTGGGCAGCGGTTGAGGCGGAGCATGCGCGAGCGCCAAACCTCTCGTGGGAGCGCAGACGAGCCGAGCGGGCGGGACCGCTTCTCGACCAGACGGATCGCGAGTTCCTCACCGGCATGGAGGAAGGGCGGCAGCTCGACATCTGGGACGCCGCCGCGATCGCGCTGGGCGACGAGGTTCAGACGGTGCCGTAGAGCTGGAGCACGACACGAACGAAGAGCTTCGTGTCGTCGTACAGTCCGATCTCCCGGACCGCTCGCGCTCCCTGGTACCAGCCCGCCAGAGCGAGCCGCCTGTTCCCGCCGAACTCGTCGAGCTGCCAGCGCAGGTAGCGAACCCCCGCGCGCACGTTTCCTTGGTAGTTCCGAGGCGTGCGGACCCCCAGGAGCACCGTGTCCACGAACTCCCACGTCTCCGGTAGAAGCTGCATGACCCCGAGCGCGCCGACGCTCGAGACGACATCCTGCTGGAAGCCCGACTCCATCCAGGCGAGCGCGCGGGCGAGACTCGGATCCACGCCGTAGACGCGAGCCCAGCGGTCGATCGCCACCCGCACGGCTTCGCGGCTCGCCGGTGGGCCGGTCACCGCAGGCGGGCTCAGTCGCGCTCCGGCCGGGAGCACGAGGCGCTGGTCGGGGATGATCACGCTCGTCAGGGGAAGTCCGTTCCGCCGCGCCAGCAGCCACGGGCTGACGTGATAGCGGGCTGCGATCGAGAAGAAGCTTTCACCCCACTGGACGACATGCGCCCGTACGGCGCGGCGTTGCGCGAGCGCGCGATAGGTGTTCGGTCCCGCGATTCCGTCGGGGGTAAGGCCGTGCCCTCGCTGATACCGCTGGAGCGCAATCGCAGTCGCGCGTGTAAAACGGCCGTCGACGGCACGCCTCGCGAGCCCGTGCCGGCGCAGCCGGAACTCGAGCACCGCGACGTCCCAACCGACCGCTCCGACCGCGAGCTCGCGCTGCCCGAGGAGAGGACGGCCCCGCGATCCGAGCGCGCGCCGGGTCCTGCGATCGAGCTTCCCGTCGACGGGAAGGTTCTTCCGACGCTGAAACGACGCGAGCGCACTCCGGGTCAGCGGGCCAGGGAGCCCGTCCACCGGACCCGGATCGAACCCGTGCGCCTTGAGGCCGACCTGGACCGCAGCGATGCGAGGGTTGGCTGCAGTGCCAACCTCGGTCAAGCCGCAGACGCCGATGGACAGCGCGACGCCGACGACGGCGAAGCGACGCATGAAAGCGTGTTCTCCGCCGGGCGCCGCGCTCCTGCCTCTCCGGGATCGCCAAAAGCGGCCGGTACAATCCGCCGGCTGCCTTCCCCGGTAGCTCAATTGGCAGAGCATCCGGCTGTTAACCGGAGGGTTGTTGGTTCGAGTCCAACCCGGGGAGTCGCGAAACATCTGCAAAGCCACGAGATGCGACGGGGCGCACGCTGGGCGCCCTCTTTTCGTACCGAGTTTCGTACCGGCGTAGCCGTGCCGCTAGCGCGTGACCAGGTTATGAGCCTCGAAGATCTCTGGCCCGCCTGAGAACTCGATTCCGACGTCGGCCAGGATGGGCATCAGCTGCTGGCCGTACGCCTCGAACTGCTCCTGAGAGTCCCAGATCTCGCTGACACGCATGTTGTCCTCGGGCCCGAAAGCTACGTGGAGCTCGAGACCGGCTGGATTGGGCCAGAGCCCGGCCTCTTCGAGACGCCGCAGGCTGTCGTCGTACTTCTCTCGGTTGACATTGGTGGGGTTGAAACGGACGACAATGCTCATGAGGCGATCCTCCCTTGGGGTTGAGCGGACACTATCCGGAGCGCTGTGACGAGACTTCCCGTGCTGCTCAGCGGCCGAGCGGCGTGATCACTCGTCGATACGCGGCGCGGCTGCGCGGCTTGCTCGCGAGATCCCAGATCGAGCCGGGTCTCCCGCTGAAATAGACGAGGAACTCGATGCGCGGATGGCTCTTCACGAACGCGGCCATGCGCTCGACGAACGGGGGGTCGTCGATCGCCCAGAGGCCCCACTCCGCGATCCCGAACGGCTTGTTTCGATGTGACGCGAAGAGCGCTTCGTTCGCGTCCCAGGCGGCCTTGTAGCCCTGGTCGTAGAGGTCGTTCGCGACGACGTCGACGTATGCGTCGCCAGGGTAGTAGGCGTTCGCAGAGTTGGCCTGCGTGTTCGGGTTACCGAAACCCTGCGGGTTCCAGACCAGACGCGCATTCGTCGTCGGAAGATCACCCGCGACCCCCGGCTGGCCGAGCTTGCGGAGCTTCGCGTTCAGCTTCCCCGCCTTGCCACCACGGGACAGGAGCGCGATCCGCGCGAAGGCTCCACGGAAGGCGGCGGTCGAATAGCGCGGCCCGCGCGAGGAGCCGTCGCGGTTGAAGGCGCAGTACTCGTTCCAGTGGCCGTTCATCTCCGGCATCGGCCGCACGTACACCAGCTGGCCGAAGCCGGCGAGCACCCGGTTCAACTCGAGCAGGAAGCCGTCACCCTTGCCCTGTGCGATGTCGAGCGGCGAGACGATCCCGCCTGTCTTGATCGCGACCATCGGGAGCGGCTTCAACCGGTCGAGGAGCTTGGGAAGCGTGTTCGGCTGGTGCCAGCCGATGAACGAGTGCCGTATGGCCGAGCGCTGCCCCGTCTGGGACGCAAAGCGCGTCGGCTCGCCGAGCACGCCGAGCTGCGTGCGCGAGACCTGGTCGGATCCGGACGCGCCGACGACGCCCCACGCGAGCAGACACACGCAGGCGGCAAGGGCGACTCGAAGCATCACCGGACCGGGAGGCGGAAGGTCGACCGGACGACCGCCCCGGCTGCACGGATCGTGACGGTGCCGAGGAGCGTGGACGATCTCCCAGGCGGCACCAGCAAGCTGCACTCCGCTCGCCCGCGGGCGAACCGACCAACGGCCGGCACACGCGTCCCCGCGGCACGAACCGAGCAGGTCACCGTGCCGCTGCGCAGGATGCGATACGTGTCCAGGCGGCGGACGACGACGCCGTACGTGAATGGCCGCCCGGCCCGTGGACGAGTCGAGCCCACGACCGCGGTCGTTCGCAGCTGCAAGGGTGGCCGGTTGGCAAGGCGATAGGGGAGCAGCGCGCCGGTCAGGTCGTCCGGAGCAGAGTCCACCGCTTCGACGTCACCCTCGAAGGCTTGGCCCTCGCTCTCTCCGCGACCCACGACGTCGAAGGTCACGACTCCGACGCCGACGATCGTGGCGCCGTCCAGCTCTTTCCGGTCGACGATCAGCGTGAGCACGCCGTTCTCGTACTGTCCGGTCGCGGTGTTCGGCCGAATGGACGGAGCGAGGACCTCGTTCTCCTCGACGTTCACCTGGAACGTTCCGGGCCCGCTGAAGTACTCGACGAACACGTCGTCGGCCGCCGGTGGCCTGCCCTCGAGGTCGAAGTCGACTCCGAGCACCTTGTCCGACGGCAACGTCGGATAGTTCGGCGTCGCCACGCGGACCTCGATCTTGCCGCCGGGCGTGTCGGAGACCGAGATCGACGTGATGTCGGGGGCGGCGTCATGGTCTCCTACCGGATCCGGAAACGACGTAGGCCCGGCGAATGCGTAGACGCTTCGGCCGGTCGGGGGCACATAGTCGGTTCCCGTCACGCGCCCGATGTCCAACTGCTGGCTTCGGGCCGAGAGGACGATCAGGCCGAACGACGTCGCATTGCCGAGCGCCGCCCGGTCGGCGCTGAAGCGGAACGTGCCGGCAGCGAAGCTCGCGGTCATACCGTCCGTGGCAGCCGGCGACAGGCGAATCCCGTCCCAGCGCAACACCTCGAACAGCCCGTCGTCCCAGAATCGAATGACGAGCTCGTCGCCGGCCACACCGGTGGTCGCGTTCCGGTCGAGGTCGAACTCGAGGATGATCCGCGAGTCGGAGGGGAGCCGGTCGAAGTTGGCGACCTGCACGCGAATGTTCAGGGCGCCGGGAGTCGAGTCGTCGACCGTCACCGAGCTGATGTCCGGCGTCTCGTTCCCGTCGCCCACAGGATCCGCATAGGACGCGCGCGGCGCGGCGCCCGCCGTTGCGGCCAGCGCTCCCAGGAGGACGCTCACCGAAAGTACGCCGAGCAGCCGCCGGCGAAGGGCCCGCCTCATCGCTTCAGTCCCGCCCGCCGCTGGGTCGCATCTCCGCTCGTGCCGACACTGTCGACGAGCACGGGGCCCGTGTCAATTGTCGGAGGCTGCGAGAATCGGACGGTGCCGAAGCTGCTCGACTCCGCCGCCCTCCAGCTTCGTGTCGCGAAGCGGCTCGCGCCGAGGCGTCGAGAGTCGCTGCGCGAACGGCTGGGGAGGCTCGACGAACGGCTGGTGTTCGTCGTCGGGTCGCACGGTTTAACCAACCTCGAAGGTCAGCGAACCACCGCGCTGAATGTCGACCGGACGACCGCGCCGGCGGCAGAAACGGTGACGGTTCCGCGAAGCGTGGAAGTCGCCTTGGCGGGCACGAGCAGGCTGCACTCCGCGCGTCCGCCCGCGAACCGGCCCACCGCCGGCACCCGCTTCCCCGATGCGAGAACCGAGCACGTCACCGATCCTCTCCGCAGAACGCCGTAGGTGTCCAGGCGTCGGACGACGACACCGTAGGTGAAGCGTCTTCCCGCTCGCGGACGAGTCGGCGAGCCCACGACTTTCGTCATTCGGAGCTGCAGCGGTGGTCGGTTGGCGAGGCGATACGGGAAGAGCGCACCGGTGAGGTCGTCCGGGGCAGAGTCGAGCGCCTCGACGCCGCCCTCGAAGTCCTGGCCTTCGCTCTCTCCGTCGCCCACGAGGTCAAGGCTCAGCACCCCGAGCCCAACAAGCGCTGCGCCGTCCAGCTCACTCCGATGCACCGAGAGAGTGAGCACACCGTTCTCGTAAACGCCGGAGGCGGTGTTCGGCAGCTCGGACGGAGCCAGGATCCCGTTCTCCTCCCGGTCGACCTGGACGATGCCTGGACCGCTCAGGTACGCGACGAACACGTCGTCGGCCGGCGAGGGCCTTCCCTCGAGGTCGAAGTCGACCCCGATGATCTTGTCCGGCGGCAACGCCGGGTAGTTCGGCGTCGCAACGCGCACCTGGATGATCCCCGCTGCCGTGTCGGACATCGAGACGGAAGTGATGTCGGGAGCGGCGTCGTGGTCGCCCTGGGGGTCGGTGAGAGACGATTCGTCCGGGGACGCGTAGGCGATCCGACCGCTGCCGGGCGCGAAGTCGGTCGAGGTCACTCGCCCGATGCCAACCTGCTGGGTCCGCGCCGAGAGCACGAGCAGGGAGAACGCGGTCGAGCCGCCGAGCGCGGCCCGGTCGGCGTCGAGCTCGAGCTCGCCCGAGGAGAAGCTCACGCGCACGCCCTCGGAGGAACTGGGATACATCGCGATTCCGTTCCAGCGGACCACTTCGAGCGTCTCGTCGTCCCAGTAGCGGATCACGAGCTCGTCACCCGCGAGACCGGTGGTGGCATTTCGGTCGAGGTCGAACTGGAGGGTGATCCGCGAGTCCGCAGGAAGCTCCTGGAAGTTCGAGACCGTGACGCGGATGTTCACAACACCCGGAGTCGCATCGTCGACCGTTACCGAGCGGAGATCGGGCGCCTCGTTCCCGTCTCCTGCCGGATCAGCGTAGGACGCGCTCGGCGCGGCGCCGGCCGCGGTGGCCAGGACGCCCACGAGCACGGCGGCCGAGAGGACGCCGAGCAGCCGTCGGCGGTACGCCCGCCTCATGGCTTCGGTCCCCGACGCCGCTGGGTGTCGTCCCGAGTCGTGCCGACACTGTCGACGAGTGGGAGAACGATGTCAATTCTCCCGCGGCTGCGAGAATCGCGCGGTGCCGAGCCTGCTCGACTCCGCCGCCCTCCAGCTACGCGTCGCGAAGCGGCTCGCGCCCAGGCGAGGAGCCTCGCTGCGCGAGCGGCTCGGGAGGCTGGACGAGCGACTGGTGTTCGTCATCGGATCGCCGCGCTCGGGAACGACGTTCCTCGCCGGTGCAATCGGCTCGCTGCCCGGCTTCGTCGATCTCGGGGAGGTGGCGCCGGTCAAGGCGGCCGTCCCCGAGCTCGCCGCGCTGAGCCCGGATGAGGCTGGCCGGCGACTACGGAGGATCCTGGCCGTCGCCCGCCGCGTCGGTCTCGTCGGCTCTGTGCGGGCCGTGGAACAGACGCCCGAGCTGGCCCACGTCTCTCGCGCGCTTCCGCTCGCGTTCCCCCAGGCCCGGATCGTGCACATCATCCGGGACGGTCGCGACGTGGCCTGCTCGCTCCTCGAGAAGCCGTGGCTGCGCCCGCAGCAAGCCCGTGCGGACGACGCGGGGATCGCGTACGGCTCCTATGCGCGCTTCTGGGTGGAGCCCGAGCGACGCGACGAGTTCGAAGCGGCGAGCGACGCTCGGCGCGCCGCCTGGGCCTGGAGGCGGTACGTGACCGCGGCTCGTTCCGTCCAGCCCCTCGCGTTCGAAGTGCGCTACGAGGAGCTCGCGGGCGATCCCGCCTCCGTCGCGCGGAGACTGGCGCCACATCTCAATGCATCCGAGAGCGCGCTGGCTGTCGCGCTCGGCCGCGCGCATGGGACGTCGGTCGGGCGATATCGGGAAGACCTGACCCCGGAACAGCTCGACGACGTGATGGCAGAGGCCGGCGACCTTCTCCGCGAGCTCGAGTACCCGTAGAACCTGGACACGGGTCGTAGGGGCCGGGCATGCCCGGCCCCTACAAATGGATTCCGAGCTCGCGCAGCTGCGCTTCCGCCTGCGCGGCCCAGCCCCTGTTGGCGACGGGGCTCGCGGGACTCGGGTGCAGGATCGAACCGATCCGCGGTCCGCCCTCCCCGAGCGCTGCGCGCGCACGCTCCGCTGCGAAGCCGCCCACGCCGACGACGAAACGCGGCTCCATCCAGCGCACGAGACGTGCGAGCGCGTCGTCGCACAGCTCGAAGAGAGGTCCTCGCTCGACGGCGGGCAGCTTGTCGGGCGTGCGGTTACGGCCGGATTCCTCCAGAAAGGCGAGCGGGCACCAGTTGCCGACGAAGAAGCGGGCGAAGAATCGTTCGGGTGAGCCGAAGCGCTCGCGCGCCCACCCCCACAGGCGCGTCCCGCTCACCTCCGCCCGCCGGCAGGCAAACCCCTCGATCGGACGCCGGGGGTGCTCTCGAGCCGGCCGCTCGATTGGCTCTTCGATCGCCAGCCAGTCACGCACCATCGAGACGTCTCCGAAGGGCACGCCGGTCTGCGCCATCCCGAAAGGCCCGGGATTCATGCCCACGAGCAGAACCTCGGTTCCTCGTCGCGCGTAGCGCTCGACGTAGCGCTCGAAGCTCTGGCGTGCGTAGACGAGCGGGTTGTAGACGTAGGCGACCGGCAGCTCGAAGGACAACTCGTCGAGCGCTGCGGCGAGGTCACGCGCGATGCGAATCGGCTCGTCCGCGTTGTGGCTGTAGGGGCCGGGCATGCCCGGCCCCTACGTCAACTCGGCGAGCGCCTGTCTGACCTTCGCCAGATGTGCCTGCAGCTCGGTCGTCCGCGCGAGATCGGCGCCGCGCGAGATCGCGCTTCAGCTTCCGCTCGCGGAGGCGCAGGAGGAGCTCCGCGCCGGTTCGCTCGTCGATCGCCTCACGCGCGGCTCTGGCGTCGAGCTCGGCCCTGAGCGCGGTCAGCTCCGGGTCGTCCCGCCCTGCGACGAGCGCAGCCCTGAATTGCCGGGTGACCTCCGAGTCGAAGTGTTCGGGAGTGAGCTCGCCCAGGCCACGCACGAGCGAGGGATGGGCGAGACAGGCCGCGAGTGCGTCGCGCTCCAGGCGGTCTCCGGCATCGAGCAGCCTCGTGTTGTCGGCGACCGTCGTCGCACCTCCGCGGGCGGGCGCCAGCCCGGCGAGCGTCTCCCGGGGGAGATCGAGCCGGTCGGCGAGGAGCCGGAGAGCCTCCTGACGCTCGGGAGAGTCCTCGGCCTTGGCCATGACCTCCCGCACCCGGACGAATCCCTCCTGGCGATCCGCCGCCCGATCGAGCTCGAGCCGGACGCGGTAGAGCAGGTAGCTCTCCGCTCCCGCCAGGCGATCCTCGAATCCATCGGGAGCGTCCGCCGGGTCCTGGCCGCGTGGGCAGCGTGACGACCTTCACGTCGAACCCCTGCGTCGCAGCGAGCTCCATTCCGCGCAGAGTTGCCTCCTGACCAGCCGCGTCGGCATCGAAGCAGAGGTAGAGCTTTCGGGTCAGCCTCCCGAGCTCGCGCAGCTGGCGCTCGGTCAGCGCCGTCCCCATCGAGGCCACGACGGGCTCGAAGCCCGCCTGTCGGAGCGCGATCACATCGGTGTTGCCCTCGACCACGGCGGCGTAGTCCTGCTTCGAGATCGCAGTCCGCGCAAGGTGGAGCCCGTACAGGACCGCGCTCTTGTGGAAGAGATCGCCCTCGGGCGAGTTCACGTACTTCCCGCGCAGCGGATCGTCCTCGTGGATCTTGCGAGCCTGGAAACCGACCACGCGCCCGCGCGCATCCGCGAGCGGGAACATGAGCCGCTGCGGGAAGTAGTCGCTTCCGCGCACCGTGGCCAGCCCCGCTCCGCGGAGCTCGTCCGTCGTGAACCCCTTCTCGGCAGCCTTCTCCGCCAGACCGCGGCCAGGTGAGAGCCCGAGCCGGAACTCGCGCGCGATGTCGTCCCCGAGGCCCCGTTCGGCGAGGTACGCGCGAACGGGAGCGCCGGTATCGCCCTCCCAGAGCAGGCGCTCGAAATACGCGGTCGTCTGCTCGAGCACGGCGAACAACCGCTCGCGGCGCCGGCGATCCGCCTCGACACGCGGCGACGACTCCTCGTACTCGAGTGGAACGCGAAAGCGCTCGGCGAGCCACTCGATCGCGCCGACGAAGTCGAGGTTCTCGGTCTCCCGCACGAACGAGATGAGATCGCCGCCCTTCCCGCAGCCGAAGCAGTAGTAGAGCTTCTCGACGGGGTTGACGGAGAAGCTCGGCGTCCGCTCCTCGTGGAAGGGACAGCGGCCGGTGAAGCGCGATCCCGAAGCGCGGCGCAGCTGCGTCCGCCCGGAGACGATCTCGACCATGTCGGCCGCGGCGGCGACGTCGCGCACCGAGGAGTCCTTGATTCGCGCCACAGGGCCGAGATTACTCGGCGCTCACGCCGTACTCTCTGCCTCATGCAGACGTGCCCGCGCTGCGGTCAGGAGAACCCGGACGGCTTTCGCTTGTGCGGCATGTGCGGCTCAGCGCTGACCGCAGCGGGTCCGGCGCGAGAGGAGCGAAAAGTCGTCTCCGTCCTCTTCTGCGACCTCGTCGGCTTCACGCAGCAAGCGGAACGGCTCGATCCCGAGGACGTCCGTGCCGTGCTCGGGCCCTATCACGCCCGGGTCCGCAGCGAGCTCGAGCGACACGGCGGCACGGTCGAGAAGTTCATCGGCGACGCGGTGATGGCGCTCTTCGGCGCGCCGATTGCGCACGAGGACGATCCCGAGCGAGCGATGCGGGCGGCACTCGCGATTCGCGACTTCGCGCTCGAGCAGGCGCTAGAGCTCAGAGTCGGGATCACGACCGGGGAAGCGCTCGTCTCGCTCGACGCGAGCCCGGCTGAGGGCGAGGGCATGGCTTCGGGCGATGTCGTCAACACCGCCGCACGCCTGCAGAGCGCCGCGCCGGTCAACGGTGTGCTCGCGGACGAGACGACGTACCGGGCAACGCGGCAGGCGATCGAGTACGCCGAGGTCGAGGCGGTCGAGGCGAAAGGCAAGTCGCAACCGATCCCGCGTCTGGCAGGCGCTTCAGGTGCGCGCCCGGTTGGGGATGGACGTCGCCCACGAAGCGCGCTCCGAGCTCGTCGGGCGCGAAGAGGAGCTCGCCGTCTTGCGGGACGCGTTCGGCAGGGCACGAAACTCGAGGACGTCGCAGCTCGTCACACTCGTCGGCGTCCCGGGCATCGGCAAGAGCCGCCTCGTCTACGAGCTCTTCGCGCAGGTCGTCCACCCGGACCCCGACCTCATTACCTGGCGCCAGGGTCGCTGCCTCGCCTACGGGGAAGGAGTCACGCTCTGGGCGCTCGGAGAGATCGTGAAGGCGCAGGCTGGGATCCACGAGCAAGATCCGTCTCCGGAGGCCGCGGCGAAGATCCGTC
The DNA here is from genome assembly GCA_963850485.1 of uncultured Actinomycetes bacterium. GTDB lineage: Bacteria > Actinomycetota > Thermoleophilia > Gaiellales > Gaiellaceae > GMQP-bins7. The sequence continues at coordinate 125,352 of CAWKLR010000024.1, forward strand.
GCGCCGTCGCCGAAGTCGTCACGAGCGACGCGGATGTGTCGTGGATCGAGACGAACCTCCTGGCTCTCGTCGGCCTCGCAGGCGAGAGCGAGCTCGGCGGAGACCGGCGCGCCGAGGCGTTCTCGGCCTGGCGCCACTTCTTCGAGGCGATGGCCGAGCAGCGCCCGCTCGTCCTCGTGTTCGAGGACCTGCACTGGGCCGACGAGTCGCTCCTCGACTTCGTGGACGAGCTCGTGGAATGGGTCACGGACGTGCCACTCCTCGTCGTCGGAACCGCCCGTCCCGAGCTCCTCGAGCGCCGCCCCGGCTGGGGTGGCGGCAAGCTGAACGCGACGACGCTCGCGCTCTCGGCACTCTCCGACGAGCAGACTGCGCGCCTCATCGCGCAGCGTCTCGAGAAGCCGGTGCTCGCCGCCGACTCGCAACAGGCGCTGCTCGAGCGCGCGGGCGGCAACCCCCTCTACGCCGAGCAGTTCGCCGAGCTCTATCTCGAACGGGGGTCTGCCGACGAGCTCCCCCTCCCGGAGACGCTGCAAGGGATCATCGCGGCCCGGCTGGACGGTCTCCCGGAAGGCGAGAAGGAGCTCCTCCGGGACGCAGCAGTCATGGGCAAGGTCTTCTGGACCGGGGCGCTCGGTCGGGACGGTCGGGAGGCCGGCGCCATCCTGCATGCCCTCGAGCGCAAGGGATTCGTGCGGAGGCAGAAGCGCACGTCCGTCGAGGGCGAGGCCGAGCTCGCCTTCGCGCACGCCCTCGTCCGCGACGTCGCCTACGGCCAGATCGCCCGCCCGGACCGGGCCGAGAAGCATCGCCGAGCCGCCGACTGGATCGAGAGCCTCGGGCGACCGGAGGACCACGCCGAGCTCATCGCTTATCACTGGCGCTCCGCGCTCGAGCTCGCGCGTGCGTCGGGTGGAGACGAGACGGCGCTCGTCGAGCGAACGCGTCTCGCCCTCCGCAACGCGGGCGACCGTGCGCTTGCTCTCAACAGCTACGCCGTGGCGGCCGCACACTTCGAGGAAGCCCTCGCGCTGTGGCCCGAGGACGACGACGAACGAGCGGGGCTCCTGTTCCGCCGGGCACGCGCGCTGTACGAGGCGACCGATGACCGGAGAGAGCAGGCACTGGACGAGGCCCGAGAGGCGCTGCTCGCCGTGGGTGAGACCGAGCTCGCGGCGGAGACGGAGGCATTCCTCGCGCTCGTCTCGTGGTATCGAGGACACGGCGAGGCCACACGCGCACATCTCTCGCGAGCCGAGGAGCTCGCCGGCGACTCGGTCTCGGCCTCGGGTGCGCGCGTGCTCGCGGTCTCGGCCCGCACCCTCGCGATCGCGGGACAGTGGGAGGACGGGAAGCGGGTCGCGGAGGCCGCACTCGAGATCGCGGAGGCACTCCAGCTCGACGAGCTCCGCGCACACACGCTGACGACCATCGGGATGGCGAAGAACTTCCTCGGCGACCAATCCGGAATCGAGGACATGGAACGCGCCCTCGAGCTCGCGCTCGAGATCGACTCGCCCGTCGCCTCGACCATCGTGAACAACCTTGCCGTCGAGGCGTGGCTCTCGGGAGACGTGCCGCGCGCCGAGGCTCTCTACGAGGAAGCGCTGCGGCTCGCAGAGCGCCTCGGCGATGCCGAAAGCGCGCGCTTCGTCAGAGCGAACCTCGCCTGGAGCGACCATGTGCGTGGACGGTGGGACGTCGCGCTCGACGGTGCGGACAAGTTCATCGCCGAGTGCGAGGCGGGCTCGCCCCATACCAACGAGGTGTCGATGCGCATCCTTCGCGGCTCCATTCGGCGAGCCCGCGGTGACGCTGACGGCGCGCTCGTGGATCACCTCCACGCGATCTCGCTCGCCCGGGAGGGGGCTCCTCTCGAACTCGTCCATGCGCTCTTCACGTGTGCGACGACATACGCCGAGCGCGGGGAGCCGGACGAAGCACGGGCCCTGGTGGAGCAGGCGATTCCGACCGTTCGCGAGACCGGCGTCGCCAGAGGAGCCTTCGAGCTCGCAGCGTTCGCGGAGTCATTGAACGCGCGCGACGCCGTATGCGAGGCTATGGAAGCGAATCCGCCGCCACGCGAGGTCCCGTGGCGGAAGGCCACGCGCCTGGCTCTCCGAGGAGACTTCGGTGACGCCGCGGATATCTTCGCGGCCTCGGAAGTCCGAACGTACGAAGCGCTGATGCGTCTCTACAGCGGAGAGCGCTTGATCGCGCATGGTCAGCGCGCGGAGGGCGAGGCCGAGCTGCGCAGGGCGCTCGACTTCTACCGCACGGTCGGGGCGACGGAGTACCTCCAACGGGGCGAGGCGCTTCTCGCCCACACTGCCTGATGGCTGCGCCACGGCGCGAACGGAAGGTCGTGACAGTCGTCTTCTGCGACCTCGTCGGCTTCACGTCGCGGGCCGAGTCGCTCGACCCGGAGGACGTGGAGGCGATCCTGCGTCCCTACCACGCACGTGTCCGCGCAGAGCTCGAACGGCACGGCGGGACGGTCGAGAAGTTCATCGGTGACGCGGTGATGGCGCTCTTCGGCGCGCCCGTCTCGCACGAGGACGATCCAGAGCGCGCGGTACGTGCCGCGCTCGCCATCCGCGACTTCGCGGTCGAGGACGGGCTCGAGCTGCGGGTCGGGATCACGACCGGCGAGGCGCTCGTCTCGCTCGACGCGAGCCCGGCTGAGGGCGAAGGGATGGCGTCGGGTGATGTCGTGAACACGGCGGCTCGTCTCCAGAGCGCGGCGCCCGTGAACGGAATCCTCGTCGACGAGACCACCCACCGCGCGACCCGGTCGATAGTCGACTACGAGGAGGCGTCCCCGGTCGACGCGAAGGGGAAGGCGCAGCCGATCCCGGTCTGGCAGGCGTCCCAGGTGCGGGCGCGGCCGGGGGTCGACGTCGCGCACGAGTCTCGTTCGGAGCTCGTCGGCCGCGAGCAGGAGCTCGGAATTCTGCGCGACGCGCTCGTACGCACGCGCACCGCGCGAACGTCACAGCTCGTGACACTCGTCGGAGTGCCCGGCATCGGCAAGAGCCGCCTCGTCTACGAGCTTCGCCGGATGGTCGATGCCGACCCCGACCTCATCACCTGGCGCCAGGGTCGCTGTCTCGCCTACGGGGACGGTGTCACGATGTGGGCACTCGGCGAGATCGTCAAGGCGCAGGCCGGGATCCACGAGCAGGATCCGCCGACGGAAGCGGCCGAGAAAGTCCGTGCGACCGTCGCGGAACTGCTCACCGACTCGGCCGACGTATCGTGGGTCGAGTCGAACCTGCTCTCGCTCATCGGTCTCGGATCCGAGAGCCAGCTCGGCGGCGATCGCCGAGGCGAGGCGTTTTCCGCTTGGCGCCTCTTCTTCGAGGCGATGGCCGAACGCCGCCCTCTCGTTCTCGTCTTCGAGGATCTGCACTGGGCGGACGAGAGCCTCCTCGACTTCGTCGACGAGCTCGTCGAGTGGGTAACGGACGTGCCGCTGCTCGTGGTCGCGACGGCGCGGCCCGAGCTCCTCGAACGTCGATCCGGCTGGGGCGGCGGCAAGCTGAACGCCACGACGCTCGCCGTCTCCGCGCTGTCGGACGAGCAGACCGCACACCTGATAGGTCGCCTCCTCGAACGCCCGGTGCTCGTGGCGGAGGCGCAGCGGACCCTGCTCGAGCGAGCAGGAGGAAACCCGCTCTACGCCGAGCAGTTCTCGGAGCTCTACCTCGAGCGAGGCTCGACGGAGGAGCTTCCGCTGCCGGAGACGCTCCAGGGCATCATCGCCGCCCGTCTCGACGGACTCGCGCCGGACGAGAAAGATCTTCTCCGCGATGCAGCGGTCGTCGGAAAGGTGTTCTGGGTCGGCGCCCTCGGTCGCGAGGAGCGTGCCGCGACGGCGACGCTGCATGCGCTCGAGCGCAAGGGCTTCGTTCGCCGGCAACGGCGCACTTCCGTCGAAGATCAGGCCGAGATCGCCTTCGCGCACGCGCTCGTCCGTGACGTCGCCTACGGGCAGATAGCACGCGCCGACCGCGCGGAGAAGCACGCCGAGGTCGCCGAATGGATCGAAAGCCTCGGCAGACCCGATGACCACGCCGAGATGCTGGCTCATCACTGGCGGTCGGCGCTCGAGCTCGCTCGGGCCGCCGGCCGAAACGGCGCCGAGCTCGCAGACCGTGCGCGGTTCGCGCTCCGAGAAGCCGGCGACCGCGCGTACGCTCTGAACGCGTTTGCGTCGGCCGAGCGCTACTACGACGAAGCGCTCGAGCTGTGGCCCGAGGACGATCCCGAGCGACCCGACCTGCTCTTTCGACGCGCGAGAGCGCTTCACATCGCGGGAGACGAGCGCCGTCGGGCGGCTCTCGAGGGAGCTCGAGACGCGGTTCTCGAGGCCGGAGACGTCGAAACGGCTGCCGAGAGCGAGGCCTTCCTTGCGATCGGAGCCTGGCACGAGGGACGCCGCAACGATGCCGACGCAAGGATCTCCGCGGCGCGTGCGCTCGTCGCGGGACGCGCCGCATCGGCGGCGAAAGCGCGTGTCCTCTGCTTCACGGCCCGCTTTCAGATGCTCGCAGGACAGAACAGCGAGGCGCTCGAGACTGCCGGGGAGGCACTGGCGCTCGCGGAGACGCTGTCGCTGGACGAGTTGCGGGCGCACGCTCTGACCACGATCGGCTCGTCCAAGAACCGTCTGGAGCTGGGAGCGGGTTACGCCGAGATCGAGGCGGCGCTCACGCTCGCACGCGACGCAAACTCCCCGCAGGCGGGCAACATCCTGAACAACCTCGCCGTCCTCGTGGTGTGGGAGGGCGACTTCCGACGCTCGGACGACCTCTATCAGGAAGCCCAGGCAATCGCCGAGCGCTTCGGCGACAGGGACATGCTTCGCTTCACGCGTGCAAACGGCATCCACACCTGGTGGGTGTTGGGGAAGTGGGACGACGCGTCCGAAGCCTCCGATCGATTCATTGCGGAGAGCGAGTCGTCGCCCAACTACGGGGAAGGGATCGTGCGCCGGGTAAGGGCGTCGATTCGGCTTGCGCGCGGTGATGTGAAGGGTGCCCTCGACGACTGGGAGTGGTCGCTCGTGCAGGCCCGCGAGATCAAAGATCCGCAGAGACTCCTCCCCTCACTCGCCGACCTGGCGGTGAGCCACGCGCTGCTCGGAAACGAGGACGAGGCGCGTGAACTGGCAAACGAAGCGCTCGAGGTCGCCCGCGACCATGTCGACCTGGCGTCGATCCTGAACATGCTTGCCGTCGTCTCGCGGCAGCTCGGGATCCAGGACAAAGTGCGCGAGATCGTGCAGTTCGCACCCGAGGGGCCATGGAAGGACGTCACGCTCGCGGGGGCAGAGGGCGATTTCGTCCGTGTCGCCGACGCCTTTGCCGGCTTCGGAGCGCTGAGTTTCGCAGCAGATGCACGCCTGATCGGCGGCGAAAGCCTGATAGCGGGCGGTCGGCGCGCCGAAGGGGAGGCAGAGCTCGAGCGAGCGCTCGCCTTCTACCGGTCGGTCGGAGCGACGTTCTTCATCCGACGCGCCGAGACATTGCTCGCCGAGTCGGCCTACAGCGAGCCCGCGTAGTCGAGCGCGAAGCGGTCGGTCATGCCCGCGATGTAGTCGACGATCTCCTCTGCTTCGTCGCCGCGCTCCGCGAGCTGGTCGAAGATGCGGCGAATCACCTCATGCGCACGCTCGTGCTCGGGAACCGCCTGGCCTCCCAGGTAGACGCGTTCGAACATGAACGCCCGCAACGAGAGCATCGCCTGCCCGATCTCGATCGATTGGCGGATGTCGTCAACGCCCTCGGACGAAGTGACGATGTCGTGCACGAGTGTGTCGATCCGGCTCGAGCCGGTCGGTCCGAGAACGGAGAGCTCCGCCACGGGGAGATCGTCGTCACGCAGGAGCCCGTAGCGCACGGCGTCGTCGATGTCGTGGTTGATGTACGCGACACGATCCACGAGCCGAACGATCTTTCCTTCGAGCGTCGCCGGCTCCTGCTCGCCGGTGTGCGTGAGGATTCCGTCGCATACCTCGGAGGTCAGGTTGAGTGACCGGGCGATCCTGAGCGACTGCTCGTTGTGGCGAAAGCGCCGTCCGAAACGCTCGCGCACCGCATCGTCGAGCGCGTCCTCGCCCGCGTGTCCGAACGGTGTATGGCCCATGTCGTGCCCGAGCCCGATGGCTTCGACCAGGTCCTCGTTCAGGCGCAGCGCCCGGGCGACGACGCGTGAGATCGCGGTCGTCTCGAGCGTGTGGGTCATGCGAGTCCGGTAGTGATCGCCCGCAGGGTCGATGAAGACCTGCGTCTTTCCCTTGAGGCGCCGGAAGGGCTTGGAGTGCACGATGCGGTCGCGGTCTCGCTGGAACGGCGTCCGGACAGCGGACTCCTCCTCGGGTAGCTCGCGACCGCGAGTGTCATACGAGCGGACGGCGAACGGCGACAGGCTCTCCTCCAGAGCGCGGATCCGCATCTCGAATGCCTCTCGCGTGGGGCGGGCGACCTCCATGAGGTCAGGGTAGTTGCGGCCGCGGATTTCGAACGGCGCCGGGAAGCAGATGAGGGACGGTGGCGCCGACGAAGAGCGCAGAGAGGGCGAGCCCGAGAGCTCGATACCCGCCGGCCGCCAGGGCGAGCCCGCCCACGGCGGCGCCCAGGAAGTAGCCGAGCTGCAGCGCAGCGGTGCGGATACCGGTGACGCCGAGGGCCAGCTCGGGAGCGAGATCGAGCCCGGTGGCGGCACCTGCGAGCGTCCGCCCTCCCGCCAGAAACGCAAGTACCGAAAACACGGCGAGGCTGAACCACATATTCAGGCGGAACGCGCCGAGCACCGCGACCGTCACGGCGGCTCCGAGCGCCAGCGCGACCAGGAGAGCGCGTCCATGGTCGTCGACCCAGCGGCGAAAGAGCAGATTTCCGGGGATAAGAACGAGCGCGGCGGCGCCCAGGACGAGCCCCGTCTCGCCGGACGAGAGCCCGTAGGACTCGACGAAGAGCGCACCGATGAACACGAGAGTTCCCGCCCAGGCCGAGTAGGCGAAGAGCTCTCCCGACGACCACCTCACCACGCCGGGGTGCGCGAGCACCGCACGAAAGTCCGCTCGCGTAGATGCAGGCGGTGTGGACGCCCTGCAAGCCAGGACGGCCAGCGCGACCAGCGAGAAGGTCACTGGCGCCGCGACCCAGGTGAGTCGCCAGCTCGTCTCGCCGACGAACCCGGCCAGCGGCATCCCGACGATCCAGGCAATCGGAGGGCCGAGGAGCGCAACGGCAAGCACGCGGGATCGGTCCGCGGGCATCGTCCAGTCCGCTACCGCCGCAATGGCGGCCGTGTACGTGAGCCCGACCCCGATGCCGACTCCGAGCTGTGCGAACGCAATCACGGCAAAGCTCGGAGCCGCCGCGCTGATCGCAGAGGAAACCACGAGCGCCCCGAGGCCGACGCCAAGCAGCTCGCGCAGGCCGATGCGCGACGCGAGCAGGCCGGCGCCGAGCGCGGTCAACCCAGCGGACAGCCCCGACACCGTGCGCAGCTGTCCAGCGGTTGCGGTGGAAACCTCGAGGTCGGAGGCTAGTGCCGGGAGCACCGGAGTCAGGACGAGGATCGCGGCCTGCGAAGCCGCGAGGCAGAGGAGAAGCGTCGCGGCCACCGCGCGCCGTGAATCGGGCATCAGATGATGATCGGAACGGTGCCGCCGTCGGCGCTCCAGGCAGCGCCGGTCACGTACGAGGCGCGCTCGGAGCAGAGGAACACGATCACGGCGGCGATTTCCTCAGGGCGCGCAAGCCGTCCCAACGGTCGACCCGCGCCCACACGGCGCAACACCTCGTCCCGCTCTCCGCCCTGCTGATCCGCGAGCCCACCTTCTCCCAGCCACGCGTCCGTCGCGGTAGGTCCCGGGGTCACGGCGTTGCACCGGATCGAGTCGCCGGCGTACAGATCGGCGACGAGCCGGGACAGAGAGAGCACTGCCGCCTTCGTCACGGAGTAGTGCGGCATGCCGGTCGACGGACGCTTGCCCGCCGTCGACGAGACGTTGACGATCGCGCCGCCTCCGTCACGCAGGCTCGGCAGGGCGGCGCGAATCGCCCGCACGTAGCTCATGACGTTCAGCTGCCAGTACTCGTCCCACTCCTCGTCCGAGACGTCTTCGAACCGCGCTTGGCGGGCAATCCCGACGTTGTTGACCAGAACGTCGAGGCCCTCGAGCTGCACGAACGGCCGCCGCGAGCGCAAGCTCCGGCTCTTCTGCGCGAGAGAGATCGGCCTGGACGTGCACGAGCTCGCCGATCCCCGGCGCAGCGCTTCGTCCCGAGGTCACGACACGTGCACCCTCCGCGACGAGCAACCGTGCGGTCTCGAGCCCGATCCCGTGCGTCGAGCCAGTGACGAAGCACTTCTTCCCTTCGAGTCCGAGATCCACGAGGCACGGCTAGCGTATCCCGCGTGGCGACGACAATCGTCCTGGTTCGACACGGCGAGACCGACTGGAATCGCGACCGGCGCTTTCAGGGCCAGGCAGACGTCGTTCTCAACGAAACCGGTCGCGCTCAGGTGCGAGCGCTTGCCGCCAAGCTCGTCCGGCGAAGTCGTTCTCGATCGCGTATACGAGCCCACTCCGGCGCGCCGCCGAGAGCGCCGAGATTCTCGCAGCTGCGCTCGGGCTCGAAGTCCGACCGTGCGAGGCGCTCATGGAGGTGCACGTCGGATCCTGGTCGGGACTCACCGTCTCCGAGGTGGAGGACCGATTTCCGGACGGACACCAGCGTATGGGTCGACTCCGCGAGCAGGCTGGGACGACGGCGAGACGTACGACGAGCTCGGGGAGCGGGTGGTCGCAGGGCTCGTCCGGATCGCCGCCGCGCACCCGGACGTGCACGTTCTGGCGGTGACCCACGGCGGGCCGATTCGAGCGATTCTGGCCGCGGTTCGTGGTCTGTCGTTCGAGGCGTCACGCGACGAAATCGCGTTCGTCGAGAATTGCGAGGCCGTCCGCGTGACGATCCAGGACGGCATCCTCGAGGCAGTACACTGACCGCCTCGTGGAGGACTACACGAACAAGTACAAGGGCGAGCAGTGCGAGATCGCCCTGTTCGGCGGGGAGTACCAGGAGGGCGTGCTGACGGCCTACTGCTCGATCGAGGACGTGCCGCACGTCGAGCTCAACGGCCACATCCTGATTCCGCTCCAGAACGTCGCGTCCGTGCACTGCTCGAGCCGCTGCGACGCGCCGGAGCCCGACTGGCCGCCACGCGGACTCACCGAGGACGACGTCGGCGAGGGTAGCTGACCTCGACGCGCGGGGCGTCGGCGCTCAACCTCCTGAAGGCATGGCTCCTCGTGGCCGTGCTCGCAATCGGATCGGGAGCGCTCGGCTGGGTTATCGGCGGCAGGACCACCGCGCTCTTCTTCGGGTTCTGCGCGCTTCTCGGGGCGACTAGCGTCTATCGATACGGCGATCGCGCTCTGCTCGGAATGCTCGGTGCAAGGCCCTTCGCCCTGGCCGAGGACCCCGTCTTGCGCTCCACGGCCGACACCGTCGCCGCCAAGCTCGGAGTCCGGCCACCGACGCTCTTCTTGATCGCGGACGGCTTTCCACGGCTCTTTGCCGTTGGCCGGGGACCGACCAGCTCGTCGCTCGCAGTGTCGACCGGCGCGGTGCAGGCCCTACGTCGAGAGGAGCTCGAGGCCGCCATCGCGCACGAGCTGGCCCATGTCCGCCGGCGAGACGTTCTCGTGCAGACCTACGCCGTCCTCTTCGCAGCCACGCTCCTCGAGACCAGCCGGGTCGGCGGCTGGCTGAGGCGGGTCTTGCTCTACATCCTGGCGCCGATCGCCGCCGCTTTCGTCCACATTCTCCTCTCGCCGAAACGCGAGCTCCAGGCCGACGCGCTGGGAGCAAGCGCGACCGGCCGCGGCCACGACCTCGCAGATGCGTTGCTGAGGCTCGATCGGGCGTCCGAGCTGGTCGAGTTCGCCGCCTCGCCGGCCACCGAGCCGCTCTATGCGGTGGATCCCTTCGCGCACGAGGGCATCGCGCGCATGTTCAAGACGCATCCACCGCTGGACGCGCGCGTCCGCCGCCTGCGCGAGCTGGGCGCCGCGAGCAGCGCGAAACGGCGGACGACCCGATGTCCGCAGAACGGCGAACGAACGGCGGCTCGGAAGGCCAGTTCGACTGACTCCTGCACCAGTCCGCGCGAATCCGCTAGCGCAGATTCTCGTTGACGCGCCGCGTGCAGCGTTCGCGCGATCCGATCCCCGGTCGACGCAAGCAGGCGACTTCACACCCCGAGGCTTCCCTTGTGCGTTGCCATAAAGGGGTCTGCTCTACGCGCGGACTGGAATCCCCGCTAGGGGATTCCGGTCTCGTGCAAAGGCAGGCGGCGTCCTACTCTCCCGGGGGCTTGCGCCCCGAGTACCATCGGCGCTGGCGGGCTTAACTTCTCTGTTCGGAATGGGAAGAGGTGTATCCCCGCCGCTATGACCGCCCAAATTGTCGAGGTCGCGCGGGCTCACTGCTCGCCGCACCCTCAAAACTCCATAGCGGACAGCTCGACGTGTTCAAAGTCAAGACCTCGGGCAATTAGTACGGGTTCGCTGAACGCATTGCTGCGCTTGCACGCCCCGCCTATCGACGTGGTGGTCTACCACGGCCCTTACTCCCTCTAGGGGATGGGAGATCTCATCTCGAGGTGGGCTTCCCGCTTAGATGCTTTCAGCGGTTATCCCATCCAGACGTGGCTAAGCAGCGGTGCCCTTGGCAGGACAACTGCTACACCAGAGGTCTGTTCATCTCGGTCCTCTCGTACTAGAGACGACTCCTCTCAAATCTCCAACGCCCATGGCGGATAGGGACCGAACTGTCTCACGACGTTCTGAACCCAGCTCGCGTGCCGCTTTAATGGGCGGACAGCCCAACCCTTGGGACCTGCTTCAGCCCCAGGATGCGACGAGCCGACATCGCGCGTTGTTCCACCGTTACCGGTGGCGCAGACTATGACTTCACCCTGCCTGACCAAAGGCGAGGGGTCGGCGTGTTGTGGCGCTCACAGAGTGCTCCCTTGGGAGCTGAGACACCACCTCGGCCCGAAGGCCTCAGTCGTTACGGGGTCACTTGCGGGTGGACGCAGCTACTGGTCATTCCACCCGACAGACTTCCCACGGCATTACCCAACTTCGTCGAGTCGCGAACGACTCGCAGGCGTGGGCTCCACCGTTATTAGCCGATACCTGGCCGACATCTCTGCCGGCCCACCCCAGATGTTGAGGTGCCAAACCCTTCCGTCGATGTGGACTCTTGGGAAGGATGAGCCTGTTATCCCCGGAGTACCTTTTATCCGTTGAGCGACGGCGATTCCACTCTCCACCGCCGGATCACTAAGACCGACTTTCGTCCCTGCTCGACTTGTCAGTCTCGCAGTCAAGCTCCCTTATGCCTTTGCGCTCTACGCACGATTTCCAACCGTGCTGAGGGAACCTTTGTGCGCCTCCGTTACATTTTAGGAGGCGACCGCCCCAGTCAAACTGCCCACCTCACGCTGTCCCCGACCCGGATTCACGGTATCGGGTTAGAAGCCCAGAACACGAAGGGTGGTATCCCAAGGGTGACTCCACGGAAACTAGCGTTCCCGCTTCAAAGTCTCCCACCTATCCTGGACGACGTACACCAGACTTCAACGCAAAGCTGCAGTAAAGGTTCACGGGGTCTTTCCGTCCAGCCACGGGTACTCGGCATCTTCACCGAGACTACAATTTCACCGGATCCCTCGTTGAGACAGCGCCCAAGTCGTTACGCCATTCGTGCAGGTCGGAACTTACCCGACAAGGAATTTCGCTACCTTAGGACGGTTATAGTTACCGCCGCCGTTTACCGGGGCTTGGATTCAAGGCTTCGCCCGAAAGCTAACCTCTCCTCGTGACCTTCCGGCACCGGGCAGGCGTCAGCCCCTATACGTCGTCTTGCGACTTAGCAGAGACCTGTGTTTTTGGTAAACAGTCGCTTGGGCCGTTTCACTGCGGCCCCCTCGAGCTCACGGAGCAAGTCCGTTCACTCTACTGGGGCGCCCCTTCTCCCGAAGTTACGGGGCCATTTTGCCGAGTTCCTTAACGAGGGTTCTTCCGATCGCCTTAGTATTCTCTACCTGCCCACCTGTGTCGGTTTTGGTACGGGCACGTCTCACCTCCCTAGACGCTTTTCTAGGAGGCATGGCTTCAGGAACTTCCCCCATTGCTGGGGTCGGCTTCCCATCTCAGGCTTGATGGACGAAGGATTTGCCTCTCGTCCGCCCTACGTGGTTGCCCCAGGTCGACCATCGCCTGGGATCCCTTATCCTACCCCGTCCCGCCATCGGTGATAGCGGTGAGGACGTGGTACCGGAATATCAACCGGTTGGCCATCGCCTACGCCTTTCGGCCTCGGCTTAGGTCCCGACTAACCCTGAGCAGATTAGCTTTACTCAGGAACCCTTGGGCATTCGGCGGAGGGGTTTCTCACCCCTCTTTCGTTACTCATGCCAGCATTCTCACTTCCCATGCCTCCACGGCTGGCTTCCGCCGCCGCTTCGCTGGCATGGGAACGCTCCCCTACCACTCCGCGACCCCGAAGGACCGCGAAGTCCGTAGCTTCGGCTCCAGGCTTGAGCCCCGTTACATTGTCCGCGCCCGATCACTTGACCAGTGAGCTGTTACGCACTCTTTGAATGGTGGCTGCTTCTAAGCCAACATCCTGGTTGTCTCAGCAATCGAACATCGTTTCCCACTTAGCCTGGAATTTGGGGCCTTAGCTGACGGTCTGGGCTGTTTCCCTTTCGACCATGGAGCTTATCCCCCACAGTCTGACTGCCACGCTCTGGACTGTCGGCATTCGGAGTTTGCCTGACTTCAGTAAGCTGGTAGGCCCCCTAGGCCAAACAGTGCTCTACAACCAACAGTGAACGCGTGACGCTATACCTAAATATATTTCGGGGAGAACCAGATATCTCTGAGTTTGATTAGCCTTTCACTCCGACCCACAGGTCATCCGCTCCGTTTTCAACCGAAGTCGGTTCGGTCCTCCACGGGGTCTTACCCCCGCTTCAACCTGCCCATGGGTAGATCACTCAGTTTCGGGTCTGCCTCCAACGACTGAACGCCCTGTTCAGACTCGCTTTCGCTTCGGCTCCGTTTCCTTAACCTTGCCGTTGAAGAGCAACTCGCTGGCTCATTATGCAAAAGGCACGCCGTCACAGGACCAGCCAAAGACTGGCCTGCTCCGACCGCTTGTAAGCACACGGTTTCAGGTGCTATTTCACTCCCCTTCCGGGGTACTTTTCACCTTTCCCTCACGGTACTAGTTCACTATCGGTCGCCAAGGAGTACTTAGCCTTGCGGGGTGGTCCCCGCGGGTTCCGACCAGGTTTCCCGTGCCCGGCCGTACTCAGGAACTCGTCCAGGAAGGCCGTACGTTTTCGCCTACGGGACTGTTACCCGCTGTGGTTCGACGTTCCAGTCGATTCGACTAACGCACGACTTTGTAACTTCCCGACCCGCCGGCAGACGGATCAAGACGAGCCCTACAACCCCTGCACGACAACGACTGCCGTCTATCACATCGCACAGGTTTGGGCTGAATCCCTTTTCGCTCGCCACTACTCAGGGAGTCGAGGTTTCTTTCCTTTCCTCCGGGTACTAAGATGTTTCAGTTCCCCGGCTTGCCTCTTCCCGCCCTATTGGATTCAGGCGGGAGCACGCGCGCATTACCACGCGTAGGTTTCCCCATTCGGAAATCCTCGGATCAACGGATGGTCAGCTCCTTCCCGAGGCTTATCGCAGCCGCCCACGTCCTTCATCGGCTCTTGGCGCCAAGGCATCCACCGTGTGCCCTTTCTCTCTTGACTCGAAAGAACACGTTTTACTGCCGCTATGGAGTTTTCAAGGTGCATGCGAGCTCCAACCGAGCCCACGAGAAGACGCATCCGAGCGGACGGTCTCTCAAAACTCAACAGCGTAGACGCCGAGCTCGACGTTCTTCCAGGCGAGTCGCAGCACCGGACGGCCGTCCTATCGCCGAAGGCGATGCCAACGGCACAGGCCATCACGGGTACGACGCCTACCGGGGTAATTGCCTCCGGTATTCCCTAGAAAGGAGGTGATCCAGCCGCACCTTCCGGTACGGCTGGATCACCTCCTTTCTAGGGAATACCGGAGCTATTACTCCGGTAGGCGTCGTACCCGTGATGGCCTCGGGGGCCGTCCGGTGCTGCGACTCGCCTGGAAGAACGTCGAGCTCGACGTCTACGCTGTTGAGTTTTGAGAGACCGTCCGTTGCGGACGCGTCTTCTCGTGGGCTCGGTTGGAGCTCGCGCGCACCTTGAAAACTCCATAGCGGCAGTAAAAACGTGTTCTTTCGAGTCAAGAGAGAAAGGGCACACGGTGGATGCCTTGGCGCCAAGAGCCGATGAAGGACGTGGGCGGCTGCGATAAGCCTCGGGAAGGAGCTGACCATCCGTTGATCCGAGGATTTCCGAATGGGGAAACCTACGCGTGGTAATGCGCGCGTACTCCCGCCTGAATATATAGGGCGGGAAGAGGCAAGCCGGGGAACTGAAACATCTTAGTACCCGGAGGAAAGGAAAGAAACCTCGACTCCCTGAGTAGTGGCGAGCGAAAAGGGATTCAGCCCAAACCTGTGCGATGTGATAGACGGCAGTCGTTGTCGTGCAGGGGTTGTAGGGCTCGTCTTGATCCGTCTGCCGGCGGGTCGGGAAGTTACAAAGTCGTGCGTTAGTCGAATCGACTGGAACGTCGAACCACAGCGGGTAACAGTCCCGTAGGCGAAAACGCACGGCCTTCCTTGACGAGTTCCTGAGTACGGCCGGGCACGTGAAACCTGGTCGGAACCCGCGGGGACCACCCCGCAAGGCTAAGTACTCCTTGGCGACCGATAGTGAACTAGTACCGTGAGGGAAAGGTGAAAAGTACCCCGGAAGGGGAGTGAAATAGCACCTGAAACCGTGTGCTTACAAGCGGTCGGAGCAGGCCAGTCTTTGGCTGGTCCTGTGACGGCGTGCCTTTTGCATAATGAGCCAGCGAGTTGCTCTTCAACGGCAAGGTTAAGGAAACGGAGCCGAAGCGAAAGCGAGTCTGAACAGGGCGTTCAGTCGTTGGAGGCAGACCCGAAACTGAGTGATCTACCCATGGGCAGGTTGAAGCGGGGGTAAGACCCCGTGGAGGACCGAACCGACGTCGGTTGAAAACGGCGCGGATGACCTGTGGGTCGGAGTGAAAGGCTAATCAAACTCAGAGATATCTGGTTCTCCCCGAAATATATTTAGGTATAGCGTCACGCGTTCACTGTTGGTTGTAGAGCACTGTTTGGCCTAGGGGGCCTACCAGCTTACTGAAGTCAGGCAAACTCCGAATGCCGACAGTCCAGAGCGTGGCAGTCAGACTGTGGGGGATAAGCTCCATGGTCGAAAGGGAAACAGCCCAGACCGTCAGCTAAGGCCCCAAATTCCAGGCTAAGTGGGAAACGATGTTCGATTGCTGAGACAACCAGGATGTTGGCTTAG
Organism: uncultured Actinomycetes bacterium; assembly: GCA_963850485.1. Classification (GTDB taxonomy): domain Bacteria; phylum Actinomycetota; class Thermoleophilia; order Gaiellales; family Gaiellaceae; genus GMQP-bins7. The sequence goes on from CAWKLR010000024.1 coordinate 140,892, forward strand.
AAGCAGCCACCATTCAAAGAGTGCGTAACAGCTCACTGGTCAAGTGATCGGGCGCGGACAATGTAACGGGGCTCAAGCCTGGAGCCGAAGCTACGGACTTCGCGGTCCTTCGGGGTCGCGGAGTGGTAGGGGAGCGTTCCCATGCCCGCGAAGCGGCGGCGTAAGCCAGCCGTGGAGGCATGGGAAGTGAGAATGCTGGCATGAGTAACGAAAGAGGGGTGAGAAACCCCTCCGCCGAATGCCCAAGGGTTCCTGAGTAAAGCTAATCTGCTCAGGGTTAGTCGGGACCTAAGCCGAGGCCGAAAGGCGTAGGCGATGGCCAACCGGTTGATATTCCGGTACCACGTCCCCACCGCTATTACCGATGGCGGGACGGGGTAGGATAAGGGATCCCAGGCGATGGTCGACCTGGGGCAACCGCGTAGGGCGGACGATAGGCAAATCCGTCGTCCATCAAGCCTGAGACGGGAAGCCGACCCCAGCAATGGGGGAAGTTCCTGAAGCCATGCCTCCTAGAAAAGCGTCTAGGGAGGTGGGACGTGCCCGTACCAAAACCGACACAGGTGGGCAGGTAGAGAATACTAAGGCGATCGGAAGAACCCTCGTTAAGGAACTCGGCAAAATGGCCCCGTAACTTCGGGAGAAGGGGCGCCCCAGTAGAGTGAGCGGACTTGCTCCGCGAGCTCGAGGGGGCCGCAGTGAAACGGCCCAAGCGACTGTTTACCAAAAACACAGGTCTCTGCTAAGTCGCAAGACGACGTATAGGGGCTGACGCCTGCCCGGTGCCGGAAGGTCACGAGGAGAGGTTAGCTTTCGGGCGAAGCCTTGAATCCAAGCCCCGGTAAACGGCGGCGGTAACTATAACCGTCCTAAGGTAGCGAAATTCCTTGTCGGGTAAGTTCCGACCTGCACGAATGGCGTAACGACTTGGGCGCTGTCTCAACGAGGGATCCGGTGAAATTGTAGTCTCGGTGAAGATGCCGAGTACCCGTGGCTGGACGGAAAGACCCCGTGAACCTTTACTGCAGCTTTGCGTTGAAGTCTGGTGTACGTTGTCCAGGATAGGTGGGAGACTTTGAAGCGGGAACGCTAGTTTCCGTGGAGTCACCCTTGGGATACCACCCCCCGTGTTCTGGGCTTCTAACCCGGCACCGTTATCCGGGCCGGGGACAGCGTGAGGTGGGCAGTTTGACTGGGGCGGTCGCCTCCTAAAATGTAACGGAGGCGCACAAAGGTTCCCTCAGCACGGTTGGAAATCGTGCGTAGAGCGCAAAGGCATAAGGGAGCTTGACTGCGAGACTGACAGGTCGAGCAGGGACGAAAGTCGGTCTTAGTGATCCGGCGGTGGAGAGTGGAATCGCCGTCGCTCAACGGATAAAAGGTACTCCGGGGATAACAGGCTCATCCTTCCCAAGAGTCCACATCGACGGAAGGGTTTGGCACCTCAAAACATCTGGGGTGGGTCGGCAGAAATGTCGGCCAGGTATCGGCTAATAACGGTGGAGCCCACGCCTGAGAGTCGTTCGCGACTCGAAAAGTTGGGTAATGCCGTGGGAAGTCTGTCGGATGGAATGACCAGTAGCTGCGTCCGTCCGCAAGTGACCCCGTAACGACTGAGGCCTTCGGGCCGAGGTGGTGTCTCGCCTCGAACATCGAGGCACTCTATGAGCGCCACAATACGCCGACCCCTCGCCTTTGGTCAGGCAGGGTGAAGTCATAGTCTGCGCCGCCGGTAACGGCGGATCAACGCGCGATGTCGGCTCGTCGCATCCTGGGGCTGAAGCAGGTCCCAAGGGTTGGGCTGTCCGCCCATTAAAGCGGCACGCGAGCTGGGTTCAGAACGTCGTGAGACAGTTCGGTCCCTATCCGCCATGGGCGTTGGAGGTTTGAGAGGAGTCGTCTCTAGTACGAGAGGACCGAGATGAACAGGCCTCTGGTGTAGCAGTTGTCCTGCCAAGGGCACCGCTGCTTAGCCACGCCTGGATGGGATAACCGCTGAAAGCATCTAAGCGGGAAGCCCACCTCGAGATGAGACCTCCCATCCCCTAGAGGGAGTAAGGGCCGTGGTAGACCACCACGTCGATAGGCGGGGCGTGCAAGCGCAGCAATGCGTTCAGCGAACCCGTACTAATTGCCCGAGGTCTTGACTTTGAACACGTCGAGCAGCCGCTATGGAGTTTTGAGGGTGCGGCGAGCAGTAGCCCGTGCGACCTCGACAATTTGGGCGGTCATAGCGGCGGGGATACACCTCTTCCCATTCCGAACAGAGAAGTTAAGCCCGCCAGCGCCGATGGTACTCGGGGCGCAAGCCCCCGGGAGAGTAGGACGCCGCCTGTTTTTTCCGCAGACCGGAATCCGCTAGCGCGGATTCCGGTCGCTCGAGCAAACCCCTTTATGTGGTGCCCGAGGGGCCGGAGTCGTCGGGGTGTGAAGTCGGCTGCCTGGGAACCTGTGAAGGGGATCTTGCTTGGCGCGTCCGGAAATCGCGTAGCGGATTGCGGACTTGCGCAGGATCAGCGGAATTGGCCCTCAGAGTCGCCATTCGTTCGTCCTTCCGACGACAGCGGATCGCTGCCGTTCCTCGCTGCCGTCGAGCCGAGCTCGCGGAGGCGGCGAACTCGGGCCTCCAGCGAAGGATGCGTCTTGAACATGCGCGAGATGCCCTCGTGCGCGAAGGGATCGACCGCATAGAGCGGTTCGGTGGCCGGCGAGGCGGCGAACTCCACGAGCTCCGACGCTCGATCGAGCCGCAGCAGTGCGTCTGCGAGGTCGTGGCCGCGCCCGGTCAGGCGCGCGGCGAGGGCGTCGGCCTCGAGCTCGCGCCTCGGTGAAAGCAGAATGTGGACGAAAGCGGCTGCGATGGGCGCGAAGACGTACAGCAGCACCCGTCTCAACCAGCCGCCGATCCGACTCGTCTCGAGGAGCGTTGCCGCGAAGAGGACGGCGTAGGTCTGCACGAGAACGTCCCGCCGCCGGACATGGGCGAGCTCGTGCGCGATGGCGGCTTCGAGCTCCTCCCGACGTAGGGCCTGCACCGCGCCCGTCGAGACCGCCAGCGACGAGCTCGTCGGGCCGCGTCCGACTGCAAAAAGTCGTGGGAAACCGTCGGCGATGAGGAACAGCGTCGGCGGGCGGACTCCGAGCTTCGCGGCCACGGTGTCGGCCGTCGAGCGCAAGACCGGATCCTCGGCAAGGGCGAAAGGCCGCGCACCGAGCATGCCGAGGAGCGCCCGGTCACCGTACCGGTAGACGCTCGTCGCGGCGAGGAGCGCGCAGAACCCGAAGAACAGGGCGGTCGTTCTGCCGCCGATCACCCAGCCGAGCGCTCCCGATCCGATCGCAAGCACGGCCACCAGCAGCCATGCCTTCAGGAGATTGAGCGCAGCCGCCCCGCGCGTCGAGGTCAGCTACCCTCGCCGACGTCGTCCTCGGTGAGTCCGCGCGGGGGCCAGTCCGGCTCGGGCGCGTCGCAGCGACTCGAGCAGTGCACGGACGCGACGTTCTGGAGCGGAATCAGGATGTGGCCGTTGAGCTCGACGTGTGGCACGTCCTCGATCGAGCAGTAAGCCGTCAGCACGCCCTCCTGGTACTCGCCGCCGAACAGGGCGATCTCGCATTGCTCGCCCTTGTATTTGTTCGTGTAGTCCTCCAAGGGTCGGAGGGTAGCCGACTGCCGCGTGGTTGCGCGGTCGGCGGGCGGTATTTGTCGCTATGTGCGTTCCTGGTGCGGTTTCGGTGTGGTCTCGAAGATCGTCGCCGCAACGGCAGCGACGCGGAGATCGCGGCGAGCCTGGCGGAGCTCGACCTCGACTGATGTGGCGGCATACGGCGCGGAACTGCTTCGGCAGGCCTCGCCTCGCGCTAACCGGCTACGCGACGAACTCGTCCGCGACGGCAAGCGCCTCGTCGAGGATCGAGATCCCCTCGTCGAGCTCCTCGATGGTGATGTTGAGCGGCGGACAGACCATCGCCATGTTCCAGCGGGTCATCAGATAGAGGCCGTCGTCGAGCGCCGCCTTCGCCATCCGAGCGACCGGCGCGAGCTCCTTCCCGGTCGCGTTGAAAGGAACGAGCGGCTCGCGTGTCTCGCGGCTCTTGACCAGCTCGAGGCCCCACAGACACCCCAGTCCCCGCACGTCGCCGATCGAGGGGTGGCGCTCCTGAAGTCCACGGAGTCGGCGCTCGAACTCAGGGCCCATCGCCGCGGCGTGCTCAACGATTCCTTCTTCCTGGAAGGTCTGGATCGACGCCACGGCCGAGGCGCATGCGAGCGGATGACCGCTGTAGGTGAGTCCGCTCGCGAAGTACTTGTCGCGGACCCAGTCTGCGATCTTCTCCCTGAAGATCATCGCAGCCAGCGGGACGTAGCCCGAGTTGATGCCCTTGGCGACGACGAGGATGTCTGGCACGACGTCCCAGTTCTCGCAGGCGAACCACTTGCCGGTGCGACCGAAGCCGGCGATCACCTCGTCGCAAATGAGCAGGACGCCGTAGCGGTCGCAGACCTCGCGGATCGACTGAAGGTAGCCATCTGGAGGGACGATGACTCCGTTCGGCCCGACGACGGTCTCCAGGATGACCGCGGCCACGTGGTCAGGCCCCTCGTACTGAAGCAGCTCTTCTAGGTGCGGCCCGCCGCTGCAGACCGGACATGGATCGGGATGGCCGGCCGGGCAGCGATACGTGTACGGGTCGAGCATCCGGACGACACCCGGGATTCCGGGCTCCGCATGCCAGCGCCGCGGGTCTCCGGTGAGCGTGATCGCGCCGGCCGTCGCGCCGTGGTACGAGCGATACCGGGCGATGATCTTGTGCCGTCCCGTGTACCAGCGGGCGAGCTTGATCGCATTTTCATTCGCCTCCGCTCCGCCGTTCGTGAAGAACGACATCATCAGGTCGCCGGGGGTCACCTCCGCCAGCAGCCGTCCTAGCCGCGAGCGTGACTCGCTCGCCATTGGCGCACCGATCGTGCACAGCTGCCGGGCCTGCTTTTCGATCGCTGCGACGATCCTCGGGTGCTCGTGGCCGAGCGAGAGGTTGACGAGCTGCGAGGCGAAGTCGAGGTAGCGCTTTCCCTCGTAATCCCAGAAGTACCGCCCCTCGCCGCCTGCGACCGCGATTGGCGAGATCGCGTCCTGCACCGACCAGGAGTAGAGGACGTACCGCCGCGCATCCTCGATGATTTGTTGCCCGAGCTGGGCGTCGAGCTCGACGCTTGCCACGCTTCGATCCTATCGCCCGTCGGCGGGCATAACCACACCGTCCTGGATCGCCACGCGGACCGCCTCGCAATTCTCGACGAACCGGATTTCGTCGCGTGACGCCTCGAACGGCAGACCGCGAATCGCGGCCAGGACCGCTCGAATCGGCCCACCGTGGGTCACTGCCAGGACCTGGGCGTCCGGGTGCGCGGCGCCGATCCGACCGAGCCCTTCGACGACGCGTATCCCGAGCTCGTCATACGTCTCGCCGTCCTCCCAGCCTGCCCGCGAGTCGAGCCAGCGTCGATGTCCGTCCGGAAACCGGGTCTCGACCTCCGGGACGGTGAGCCCCGCCCAGGACCCGACGTGGACCTCCTTGAGGGCATCACACGGTCGTACCTCGAGTCCGAGCGCAGCTCCGAGGATCTCCGCGCTCTCGGCGGCACGGCGAAGTGGGCTCGTGTAGGCGATCGAGAACGGTTCGCCTGCGAGCTTGGCGGCGAGCGCCCGTACCTGAGCCCGCCCTATCTCGTTGAGAACGACGTCCGCGTGGCCCTGAAAGCGACGGTCGCGATTCCAGTCGGTTTCCCCGTGCCGGACCAGGACGATTGTCGTCGCCACGCGGGATACGCTAGATGCTTGACCGGAAATTCACGCGGGCCGGATGACGGCCACGACACGGCGCCGGATCGCCACCCTCGCGCGCCACACAGGCTGCGAGCCTGCGCGACGCGTGAGTGCGGCGCCCGGCCTGATCGTGACCGCCCCCGACTGCGCGCCAATTTCCGGTCAAGCATCTAGCCGTCACTCGTGGACCTCGGACTCGAAGGGAAAAAGTGCTTCGTCACCGGCTCGACGGACGGGATCGGGCTGGAGACCGCCCGGTTGCTGGTCGGCGAAGGGGCACGTGTGGTGACGTCGGGACGACGCGGCGCCCCTGGGATCGGCGAAGTCGCGCACGTCGAAGCCGACCTCTCCCTGAGAGGTGAGCCGGAGCGTGCGATCGGCGATGCCACGCGCGAGCTCGATGGGCTCGATGTCCTCGTCAACAACGTCGGCATCGCTCGCCAGGCGCGCTTCGAGGACGTCTCGGACGAGGAGTGGGACGAGTACTGGCAGCTGAACGTCATGAGCTACGTGCGGGCGATTCGCGCCGCGCTGCCGAGCCTGCGCGACGGAGGCGGCGCGATCGTCAACGTGTCGTCCACGGCCGGCAAGCGCCCCTCGACGGGCATGCCGCACTACTCCGTGACGAAAGCGGCCGTTCTCTCGTTGTCCAGGCTCGTGGCGGATCTGTACGCGGGTGACGCGATCCGCTGCAATGCCGTGACCCCCGGACCGACCGCGACCGACGCGTGGCTCGGAGAGGGCGGGCTGGCGGACCAGCAAGGAGGCGATCGAGAGGACGTTCTACGCCGCGTGGGCGCCGGCCGTCCGCTGGGTCGGCTCGCGCGGCCGGAAGAGATCGCCGCGGTGATCGTCTTCCTCTGCTCCGAGCGCGCGTCGTACGTGACCGGCGCGGCCTGGAGCGCCGACGGCGGCACAGTCCCGATCATCATCTGATGGGCTCCGATTCTCGGCGCGCGGTCGCCGCGACGCTGCTCCTCTGCCTGGCGGCATCGCAGGCGGCGATCCTCGTCCTCACTCCGGTGCTCCCTGCACTCGCCGCCGACCTCGAAGTCTCGACGGCGACAGCGGGACAGCTGCGCACGGTGTCGGGCTTGTCTGCCGGTTTGACGGCGCTCGGCGCCGGCTTGCTTGCGTCGAGGGTCGGCTTGCGCGAGCTGCTCGGGGTCGGTCTCCTAGTCATCGCCATCTCGTCGGCGATCAGCGCCGTGGCTCCCGATTTCGTCGTGATCGCGCTCGCGCAACTCGGCATCGGCGTAGGCGTTGGGCTCTCCTACACGGCAGCGATCGCCGCAGTGGCCGACTGGACGAGCCCGGCCGATCGGTCGCGGGTGCTCTCTGTCGCCCTCCTCGGTCCACCAATCGCCTGGATCGTCGGCATGCCGCTATCGGGTCTCGTCGGTGAAGCGAGCTGGAGGCTTGCCTGGATCGCGGCGCCCTTGGCCTTCTCGCTCGTCGCGCTGGCGGTGCTCGTACGCAGAGTGTCCACGCCACCTGCGTCGGCAAGAGCTGACTTTCGTGCGGTGTTCGCGTACCCAGGGGTGGTGAGGTGGTCGACCGGAGAGCTCTTCGCCTACTCGGCGTGGGCGGGAACGCTCGTCTTCATCGGCGCGCTCTTCATCGAGTCGTATGGGCTCTCCCTCGGCGAGACAGGGCTCGTGCTCGGCGCAGGCGCTCTCGTCCTCATTCCTGGGAATCTTCTCTTTCGCCGCTGGATCGATGACCATGGACGGGCTCTGCTGGTTGCGCTCGCGCTCGGGGCCGCGGTGACGGTTGCCGTGCTCGGAGCGTTCCGTCCATCCACGTGGTTCAGCCTTGGCGTGTTCTCGGTGCTTGCGTTTCTCGCCGGAGGGCGAACGCTCGCAGGTGCCGCGGCCGGGCTCGATCTCGCACCTGAGCTGGTTCTCGGAGTGACGGGTGTCCGCACTGCTGCGCTTCAGCTCGGGTACTTCCTGGGCGCGGCTGTTGGCGGTCTCGCCCTGGCCGCCGGTGGGTATCGAGCTCTCGGGCTTGCGCTCTCGGCGCTGTTCGTCGGCGCGACCGTCCCGCATCTGCTGCCGGGAGCCATTCGAGATCCGCGTCCGCAACTACCCTGACCTCATGGAGGTCGCCCGTCCCACGCGAGAGGCATTCGAGCTGCGGATCCGCGCACTGGAGGAGGGCCTTTCCCAGTTTGCCGTCCGCTCGTACGAGACGCGCGGTCGCGAGTTGCCCGAAGAGGAGTCCGCCGTTCGGACACCGTTTCAGCGCGATCGCGACCGGATCGTCCACTCCAAGCCGTTCCGCCGCCTGAAGGGGAAGACGCAGGTCTTCATCGACCCCGCTGGCGACCACTACCGGACACGCATGACCCACACGCTCGAGACGACCGCGATCTCACGGGTCGTCGCCCGGGCCCTGCGCTTGAACGAGGATCTGGTCGAGGCGATCGGGCTCGGGCACGACATGGGCCATACGCCGTTCGGACACGCGGGCGAGGACGCGCTCGATGATGCCGTGCACGAGCGCTTCGGGCGCCGCTTTCGTCACAACGAGCAATCACTACGGATCGCGCAGTCCCTCAACCTGACGCACGAGGTGTGCGACGGAATCCTCACGCACACGGGCGAGCAGGAGCCGGCCACGCTCGAAGGGAGGATCGTTCGCCTCGTCGATCGGGTCGCGTACATCAATCACGACATCGACGACGCGGTGCGGTACGGGCTGCTGCACGAGCATGACCTCCCGCACGCGGAGATAGCCGTTCTCGGGCCTACCGGCTCGGCGCGGATCGACGCCCTCGTCCACGACATCGTCGAATCCTCCGACGGGGTCGACGACATCCGCCAGTCGCCTGAGGTGGGGGAGGCGATGCTCTCCCTGCGTGCCTTCATGTTCGAGCGCGTGTATTTGGGGGGCCAGGCGGTCCCCGAGCACGAACGCGCACACGACGTGATCCGCCGCATCTTCGACCGGCTTGTCGAGCGCGGAGACGACGTGGACGAGATCGTCGACTACATCGCCGGGATGACCGACCGCTTCGCGCTCGACTACGCGGAGTCGCTGTAGGCCGATCTGCCAAGCAGCGCCTCAGCGCGGTCGACGTAGTAGGTCGCACCGACCCGGCGATAGAAGGCCAGCGCCTGCTCGACCTCATCTCTTGCCCGGTCGCCTTGTTTGGTAGCACGCTCTCCGAAACGCAGACGCATCCGAGCCTCGAAGGTCCGGTTTCCCATCTTCGCGAAGACGTCTGCGGCTCCCAGGAGGTCGCCGTCCAGCGCCAGTAGCGCCGCCTGGATCCACGGCACCTCTCGAAAGGAAGGAGCGTCCAGCACGTCTCGGAGCTCGCCAGTCACGCCGAGCTCCTCCGCGAGGTGGGCGATCTCGTGGATCGCTCCGTGCGGGCCGTGCTTACGAAGTGCAGGTACCAACTGCTCGATGAGGTCGCCGGCCTCGTCGAGCTCTCCGCGCTCGGCATGTGTGCTCGCACACCGGGCGAGAGCCCCGACGAGGTCGGCGAGGTCCTGCGCCTCACGCGCGAGCTCGATGGCCCGAAGGTGATCGGTGAGGGCTCCGTCGGAGTCTGCGCGGCCCTCTCGGATGATCCCGCGGGCGATGCGTACGATCGTCTCCTGCGTATGCGCCGAGCCCGCTTCACACTCGGCGATGAACACGTCCGCCTCCGCCAGTGCCGGGTCCCAGTCGCCACGCATGACGTCTACGAACACGCGATTGGCGCGGACGAACCGCACGCTTGCGCCGTCTCCGAAGCGGTGAGCGAGACGAATCGCCTCGGTATAGAGCTCGTGCGCGCGCTCGAGGTGGCCGTCGATGAACGCCTGGACGGCGAGGTTGTTGACGATCGTTGACGCGATCTGCGAGTCGATCTCGAGAGCGAGCTCGAGAGCTCGCTCCATGTCCATGTCGCCCGACCGGTCACCTAGGCCACGTTTGGCGAGGCCGATGGTCGTGAGAGCGTGCGCACGCAGCTCGTCGACGCCGAGTTCCTCTGCCATCGCGAGCGCTGACTCGGCGATCTGCATTCCGCCTTCGGTATCGCGGGCGATCACACGCGTTCGAGCGGAGACGGCGAGGACGCGTGCCGCCGAGGCGGATACCGAGTCACCTGCAAGCTCCTCGGCCCGTGCGAGGTGCGACCGAGCGAGATCGCCCTGCCCGCGGTACCAAAAGTGCATGGCGAGGAGCGACTCGGCCTCCGCCGCCGTTTCGCTGTCGCCGACCGCAACGAGCGCGTCGAGAGCAGTCCCCAGAGCGTCTTCGCGCCGATCGTCGTAGGCGAGATGTAGTGCGCGTGCCCAGAGAAAGAGGAGGGCCGGGAGCTCCTCGTCGTCGTCCGGCCAGAGCGCCAGCGCGCCCTCGAACGAAGCCGCCGCGGCCGCGTAGTTGTTCAGCGCGAACGCGCGATCGCCCGCATCTCGGAGAGCGAGCCGGGTCTTCTCGGCGAGCTCGCCGGTGTCGCCCCCGGAGGCTCGAGCAAGCTCGAGCGCCGAGCGCCAGTGATGCGCGCTCATCTCCGCGTGATCCTCGGGACGCCCGAGGCTCTCGATCCACTGGGCGACGTGGCGGTGCTTCTCGGCGCGGTCGGCTCTGGCGATCTGCCCGTACGCGACGTCGCGCACGAGCGCGTGCGCGAAGGCGAACTCGCTCTCGCCCTCGAGCGACGAGCGCTTCTGTCTGCGCACGAACCCCTTGCGCTCCAACGAATGCAAGGCGGTCGCAACGTCGCCGTCTTGCAGCGCGCTCGCCCAGAAGACCTTTCCGACCACGGCGGAGTCCTGCAGGAGGCTCTTCTCGGACTGCGCAAGTGCATCGAGGCGCGCGGCGATGATCCCTTGCAGGGTTTCCGGAAGCGGCAGCTCGTCGGCCGAGCCTTGCTCGACGTAGAGATCGGCGAACTGCTCCGCGTAGAGGGGATTTCCACCCGCCCGCTCGAGGAGCGTCTGTTGCGACTCCGCGGCGAGAACCGGACTTCCGAGCAGCCGTGCGAGGAGAAGCGCGGTCTGATCGTCCGTGAGCGGGCTGAGGGCGAGGGTCGTCGCGTTGAGCTTTCCGCCGCCCCAGCCGGGGCGGCGCTCGAGCAGCTCCGGCCTGGCGGTGCCGACGACGAGCAGGGGCGCGTCGCTCACCCAGTCGACGAGCTCGTCGACGAAGTCGAGGAGGCTCTCGTCCGCCCAGTGCAGGTCTTCGAACACGAGGACGAGTGGACGCTGCTCGGCGAGAGCCTCGAGAAAGCGGCGCCAGGCCGAGAACGCTTCGTTGCGGCGATCCCCGCCGAGCTCGGTCTCGCTTGCGAGCCCGACGAGCGCGAGTAGGTGCGACTCGACCCATGCTTCGTCTCCTGTTCCGGAGAGGGCATCGGCGACCGCCGCCGAGATCTTCGCGGTGACGTCGTCCGGCGTGTCTTGCTCCAGGATTCCGGCCTGAGCCTTGACGATCTCGCCGAGCGCCCAGAGCGTGACTCCGTCACCGTAGGCGAGGCAGCGCCCCTGTCGCCACGTGATGAGCTCGGGATCGGCGTCGACGATGCGCGAGAGCTCGTACACGAGGCGGCTCTTGCCCATTCCGGGCACGCCCACGAGAGTCAGAAGCTGAGGTGTTCGTTCATGCCTGGCTCGTTCGAAGGCGTCGCGAACGGCGTTGAGCTCGCGCTCGCGTCCGACGAGCTCCGTGCGCGCCTCGTGCGCGACGTCGACGCCGAAACGCGCGCGGGCGCTCCGCGCCTCCCAGACCGGGATCGGCTCTGCCTTGCCTTTCGCTTCGACCGCGCTCGCCTCCTCGTAGTCGACGACCTGACGGGTCGCGCGGTACGTCGTCTCGTCGGCGAGGATCCCGTTGACCGGAGCCGCGTTTTGCAGGCGAGCGGCCGTGTTGACGACGTCGCCGGAGGCCATCCCTTCACCCGCCTCGGGGCGGGCGTCGAGCCGGATCAGCGCTTCGCCGGTCGTGACCGCGATCCGCACCTGCACGTCGTCCTCGTCGAGTGCCCAGTCGCGGATCGCGAGGCAGGCGCGGACAGCCCGCTCTGCGTCGTCCTCGTGCGCGGTCGGGGCTCCGAAGAGCGCCATGACCGCGTCGCCGATGAACTTCTCGACGGTGCCGCCGTAGCCGCTCGAGCTCCGATGCGGAGGCGCTCGTGGTACGGGCCGAGGAGCGCCTCGACGTCTTCGGGGTCGAGCTGCTCCGCCCGCTGCGTGAAGCCGACGAGGTCGCAGAAGACAACCGTGACGACCTTGCGCTCGCGGCGAGTCGCGGCCATCAGGCGATCTTCGCGAGGAGCCCCTCGCCGCGCTCGATGAAGAACGTCGCGCCGACCGACCGGTAGAACTCGAGCGCCTTCCGGAGCTCCGCCTCTCCCTCGGCTCGACGACCTGCCCGAGATCAGGCTCTCGCCGCCGAACAGGCGGTTCTCGGCTTCGAAGCTGCGCGCTCCGAAGCCGACGAACGTGTCGGCGACGACGAGTCAGATCTCCCGGCTGCTCCCGCGAGCGCCAGATCCTTCCACGGGCCCTCGGGTGCGAGCTCGAGGATCTCACGCAGCTCGTCCCGAATACCGAGGCGCTCGGCGACGACATCGAGGTCGTGCATGGAGGCCGCCAGCTGCGCGTTCTCACGGGCGACCTGCAGCGCCTCGTGCGCGAGCTCGCGTGCCTCTTCCTCGTGCCCGAGCAATGCGCGGCCTCGTGCCGACGCGACGAGTGACGGCAGGACCCGTTGAGGGTCTTTGATATCCCGTGCCTGGGCGAGCGCAGACTCCAGGTCCTCGAGTGCGCCGTCGGCGTCGCCCCGCGCGAGCCGGATGGACGCCCTCGCACTCCGGACGAGCCCCTCCGCGTAGCGTAGGCGACGTCGCGGACTCGGCGATGAAGGCATCGGCGGCCTCGGCGGCCTCGTCCCAATATCCCATGACCCACCGGTTGTAGATGTCGTTTCCACGCATGAAGCGGAGCATGTCCCGTTCCCCAAAGCGCTCTGCGACGGTCTGTGCCTCGAGGTAGATCTCGTGGGCGCGAGCCCAGTCGCCTTCCCACACGGCGAAGACGGCGAGGTTGTTGAGGGCATTCGCTGCAAGCGGTGAGTTCGCAGCCTGTGCGATAGCGATTGCCTTCTCGACCTCACTGCGACCGGAGGACTGGTCGATGCGGTGGAGCGAGGAACCAATCGTCGTCAGCGCATGGGCCCGCAGCTCTTCCAGCGACAGGGACTCCGCGAGTCCAGTGCCTCCCGGGCTGTCTCGAGCGCCACCTCGCTTCTCGACGCGAGCATCTGGAGACGCGCCGAGAAGCAGAGCACGCGTGCTTTGGCTGCGGAGGCACCCCGTCCGACGACGAGTGACTGAGCCGACGACATGTGCGCGTCGGCCTCGTCGCGCTGCCCGCTGTACCAGCGCCGCTTCGGCAAGGAACGCCTCGGCCTCGGCCGCGCTCTCGAGCTCCCCGGCCTCGAGCAATGTGTCACGGGCTTCCTCGAGCGCTCCTCGGCGGCGCTCGTCCCCCGCGACGTGGAGTGATCGCGCGCGCCGGAACAGAAGATCCGGTCGCTCCAGGTCGGAGTCCGGCCACAGCTCGAGCGCTTCCTCGTAGTAGCGCCCGGCGGATGCGAACGCGTTCAGGGCGAAGCCGCGATCGCCGGCCTCGCGGAGCGCGAAGCGAGCGCGGTCGGCCAGGTCGGCGCCGTCTCGGCCGGCTGCGCGGGCGAGCTCGAGAGCCGAACGCCAGTGATGCGCCAGCATCTCGGCGTGATCCTCCGGTCGTCCGAGGCCCTCGATCCACTCCGCGATCCGGCGGTGTTTCTCGGCGCGGTCCGGACGGGCGATCTGGCCGTACGCCACATCGCGCACGAGCGCGTGTGAGAAGGCAAGCTCGGCTCTCGCCCTCGACCGAGGTTCGCCGCTGACGGCGGACGAAGCCCTTTCGCTCGAGGGAGTGGAGCGCCGCCGCAGCATCTCCGTGGCGCCCGAGCGCTCCGACCCAGAACACCTTCCCTATGACCGCCGCGTCGCGGAGGATCTCCTTCTCCTCCGGCACGAGGCCGTCGAGGCGCGCGGCGATGATGCCCTGGAGCGTCTCGGGCAGCGGGAGCTCCTCGGTCGAGCCCCGTTCGAGGTAGAGCTCGGAGAACTGCTCGGCGTAGAGCGGATTTCCTCCCGCTCGCTCGAGCAGGGCCTGCTGCGCGTCCGCCGCGAGGAGCGGGCGGTCGAGAAGCCGACCGATCAGTTGAGCTGTCTGCTCGTCCGAGAGTGGCGAGACGGCGAGCGTCGTCGCGTTCAGCTTGCCGCCGCCCCAGGCGGCGCGGCGTTCGAGGAGCTCGGGGCGCGCGGTCGCGACCACCAGCAGTGGAACGTCGGTTACCCACTCGACGAGCTCGTCGACGAAGTCGAGCAGGCTCTCGTCCGCCCAGTGGAGATCCTCGAAGACGAGGACGAGAGGGCGGCGCTCGGCCATCGCCTCGAAGAAGAGGCGCCACGCGGAGAACGCCTCGCCGCGGCGGTCGCCGCCGAGCTGGCTCTCGGCTCCGAGCCCGATGAGCGAGAGCAGGTTGGACTCGACCCAGGACGCGTCCGCCGAGTCGGTGATGCAGCTCCGCGACGGCCGCGCGGACCTTCTCGGCCGCATCGTCCGGCGGATCCTGCTCGTGGATCCCGGCTTGCGCCTTGACGATCTCGCTCAGCGCCCACAGCGTGACGCCGTCGCCGTACGCGAGGCAGCGGCCCTGGCGCCAGGTGATGAGATCGGGGTCCTCGTCGACGATGCCGCGAGAGCTCGTGAGACGAGCCGGCTCTTGCCGATGCCGGGCACGCCGACGAGCGTCACGAGCTGCGACGTTCGCGCGCTGCGCGTTCGGTCGAGCGCGTCGCGGAGGACCCCGAGCTCGTGCTCGCGGCCGACGAGCTCGGAGCGAGACTCGTGCGCGACGTCGACCCCTGGCCGCGCCCGCACCTGAGCCGCCTGCCAGACCGGGATCGGTTGGGACTTCCCCTTCGCGTCGACCGGCGACGCCTCCTCGTAGTCGACGATCGACCGCGTCGCGCGGTAGGTGCGTCTCGTCGGCGAGGACGCCGTTGACCGGGGCGGCGCTTTGCAAGCCGCGCCGCCGTGTTGACGACGTCACCCGAAGCCATGCCTTCGCCCTCGGCCGGGCTGGCGTCCAGCGAGACGAGCGCCTCTCCGGTCGTGATCCCGACCCGAAGCTCGAGCCCGTCCTCGACTGCGAAGTCGCGGATCGCGAGCGCCGCGCGGACTGCGCGCTCGGGGTCGTCCTCGTGCGCGATCGGAGCGCCGAAGAGCGCCATCACCGCATCGCCGATGAACTTCTCGACGGTGCCGCCGTGCCGCTCGAGCTCGGCCCGTACGCGTGCGTGGTAGGGGCGCAGGATCGCCTCGACGTCCTCCGGGTCGAGCGTCTCGGCCTGCGAAGTGAAGCCGACGAGGTCGCAGAAGAGCGACGGTGACGACCTTGCGTTCTCGGCGTGGCTCCCCCGTGGGCATGGTGCAGAGAGTACGACGTGAGCGCCGAGTAATCTCGACCTGTGGCGCGAATCAAGGACTCCTCGGTGCGCGACGTCACCGCCGCGGCGGACATGGTCGAGGTCGTCTCGGGCAGGACGCAGCTCCGCAGGGCTTCGGGATCGCGCTTCACGGGGCGCTGCCCCTTCCACGAGGAGCGGACGCCGAGCTTCTCGGTCAATCCCGTCGAGAAGCTCTACTACTGCTTCGGCTGCGGGAAGGGGGGCGATCTCATCTCCTTCGTGCGCGAGACGGAGAACCTCGACTTCGTGGGCTCGATCGAGTGGCTCGCCGAGCGCTTCCGCGTCCCGCTCGAGTACGAGGAGTCGTCGCCCCGCGTCGAGGCCGATCGCCGTCGCCGGGAGCGCCTGTATGCCGTTCTGGAGCAGACCACGGTGTACTTCGAGCGCTTTCTCTGGGAAGGCGACACCGGAGAGCCCGTGCGCGCATACCTCGCCGAACGGGGTCTCGGGGAGGACATCACGCGCGAGTTCCGGCTCGGGCTCTCGCCGGGTCGCGGCCTGGCCGAGAAGGCTGCCGAGAAGGGGTTCACGACCGACGAGCTCCGCGGCGCCGGGCTTGCGACGGTCCGGGGGAGCGACTACTTCCCACAACGGCTGATGTTCCCGCTCGCGGACGCACGCGGGCGCGTGGTCGGCTTCCAGGCGCGCAAGATCCTGGAGGACGATCCGCTGCGCGGGAAGTACGTCAACTCGCCCGAGGGTGACCTCTTTCACAAGAGCGCGATCCTGTACGGGCTCCACCTCGCGCGGACGGCGATCTCGAAGCAGGACCGGGCCGCGGTGGTGGAGGGCAACACGGACGTGATCGCGCTTCGGCAGGCTGGCTTCGAGCCGGTCGTCGCCTCGATGGGGACGGCGCTGACCGAGCGCCAGCTCCGAGAGCTCGGACGCCTGACGCGGAAGATCTACCTGTGCTTCGACGCGGACGCCGCGGGTCAGGAAGCAACCCTGCGCGGGATGGAGCTCGCCGCGAGCCAGGGGTTCGAGGTGAAGGTCGTCACGCTCCCGAAGGGACAGGACCCGGCCGACGCGCCGGACGGCTTCGAGGACCGCCTGGCCGGAGCGGAGAGCTACCTCCTCTACCGCGTGCGGCTCGAGCTCGATCGCTCTGCCGATCGCCAGGAGGGCTTCGTTCGGGTACGGGAGGTGATGGCCAAGGCCGAGGACTCTCCCGAGCGGCAGGAGGCTCTCCGCTTGCTCGCCGACCGGCTCGATCTTCCCCGGGAGACGCTCGCCGGGTTGGCGCCCGCGCGTGGAGGCGCAACCACCGGTGTCGCCGACAGCACGAGGCTGTTCGATGCCGGGGACCGCCTGGAGCGAGACGCACTCGCGGCCTGTCTTGCCCATCCCTCGCTCGTACGCGGGCTGGGCGAGCTCACACCCGGCCACTTCGATTCCGAGGTCACCAGGCAGTTCCGGGCCGCGCTCGTCGCCGGACGGGATGACCCGGACCTGACCGCGCTCAAGGCCGAGCTCGACGCCAGGGCTGCACGCGAGGCGATCGACGAGCGGACGGGCGCCGAGCTCCTGCTCCGGCTGCGGGAGCGGAAGCTGAAGCGCGACCTTGCCGGCGCCGATCTCGCCCGGACGACCGAGCTGCAGGCGCATCTGGCGAAGGTTCGTCAAGCGCTAGCCGAACTGACGAAATGCTAGATGGGAATTGGCGGGCCGAACGGCGCCGGATCGCCACCCTCCCGTCGGGCTCCAGCCTGCACGACGAGTGAGTGCGTGCCCGGCTGGTCGTGACCGCCCCGTGCGCGACAATCCCCGCCTACAGCGAGCCCATTCGCATCGCGCGCGACCTCGCGCTCGCGCTCGACGGGTTGTCTTTCGATCTGCCGGTCGCCTACGTCTACAACCCTCTCGTCTACGCGCGCCGCGGCTTCGAGCGCTACGTCGAGCGATACGCGCGACGTGGAACCGAAGTCCTCCTCGTCGGCATGAACCCCGGTCCTTTCGGGATGGCGCAGACCGGCGTGCCCTTCGGCGACGTGGCGATGGTGCGTGACTGGCTCGAGATCGAAGAGCCCGTCGAGCGTCCGGCGCGTGAGCATCCCCTACGCCCGATCGAGGGCTTCTCCTGTCATCGGAGCGAGGTGAGCGGGACACGGCTGTGGGGCTGGGCACGCGATCGCTTCCGCACACCCGACCGTTTCTTCGCCCGCTTCTTCGTCGGCAACTGGTGTCCACTCGCTCTTCCTGGAGGAATCCGGCCGTAACCGCACGCCCGACAAGCTGTCCGCCGCCGAGCGACGGGCTCTCTACGAGGTGTGCGACGACGCGCTCGTACGTCTCGTGCGCTGGATGGAGCCCAGTTTCGTCGTCGGCGTGGGCGGCTTTGCGGCGGAACGTGCACGCGCCGCGCTCGGCGAGAGCGGACCGCGCATCGGCTCGATCCTGCACCCGAGCCCCGCGAGCCCCATCGCGAACAGGGGCTGGGCCGCGCAGGCGGAGGCACAGCTCCGCGAGCTCGGGATCGAGCTGTAGTTCAGCGGTCGTTCAGCGTGGGGTCGTGCGCTATAGCCGAGTTCGCCGAGGAGTTCGCCTGCTTCTGCGAGGACGTCCTCGAGCTGTTCCTCGGTCAGGTCGTCGCGATACCTCCCGACCGACGTTGCGTGGGCGCGAGTGAGAGCAGACGCCAGCGCTTCCTCGGGCGCGTCGAGGTGCACGGCGAGCTCTCGTGCGCGACCGACGGCCGGACTCGACCGCGAGCTCCTCGTACCGCACCTCCAGCGCAGCCGGCTCGGCGCCGCGCGCCGCGGTCACGTATCGCCGCCACGCCCACGCAGCCCGGCGAGCGTCGCTGGCGGCCTCGAACTCCTCACGGCGCTCGGGCTCGACCCAGAAGCGCGCGTACGACCCGTACGCGATGCCCGCGTCGTCGGCGCTCGCTTGTCGGGGACGAAGCCACGGCTTCTCGAGCAGGGAGCAGACGACGTCTCGTCCGTCCCGGACGATGTGCACGACCCGAGCTTGCGGAAAAGCGCGCTCGATGACAGCGGAGACGTGCGCGAGCTCCGGCGTCTGCTCAACGGCTCGCACAGAGCCGACGAGCCCGACCCGCCGGGCGACGGCGAGGATCCTGCGCAGGCGTCGAGCGGCCTCGTCCGAATCCAGCGCCGCGAGCTCGGGCACCGCCGCCTTGACGGGCGCGACCTCGCCGAGATCGACGAAACCGGGCAACGACCCGATCGCACCGGCGAGGAATGTCGTCCCCGAACGAGGCGATCCGATCACGAACACCAGCCGCTCGTCGAGCCTTCCGAGCCGCTCTCGCAGAGACGCACCGCGTCGTGGTGCGAGCCGCTTCGCGACGCGAAGCTGGAGGGCGGCTGAGTCGAGCAGGCTCGGCACCGCCCGATTCTCGCAGGCTCCGACAATTGACACGCCTCGTGTACTCGTGGACAGTGTCGGCACGACTCGGGACGGCACCCAGCGGCGCGCGGGACTGAAGCGATGAGACGGGCGTATCGCCCGCGGCTCCTCGGCGCGCTCGGAGCGATGCTGCTGGCGGGCCTGCTCGTGGCGACCGCCGGCGCCGTGCCGAGCGCGATCTACGCAGATCCGGCGGGTGACGGGAACGAAACGCCCGACATCAGCTCGGTGACCGTCGACGACTCGAGCCCGGGTGCCGTGAACGTCCGCGTGCAGGTCGCGAACTTCGACGAGCTCCCCTCCGACTCGCGAATGATCCTCCAGTTCGACCTCGACCGGGACGCGAACACCGGTGTCGCAGGTGACGAGATCGTCGTTCGGTACTGGGACGACGAGCTCTTCGAAGTCCTGCGCTGGAACGGGATCCAGCTTTCGCCGAGCTCCACGGAGGGCATGACTGCGAGCTTCGCTTCGGGCACGTTCAACTTCAGCGCGGGCCTGGCCGTGCTCGCCAACACGAGCTCGTTCGGCCTCATCGCGCTCTCGGCGCGAAACCAGCAGCTGGACATCGGGCGCGTGGTCGGCACCGACTACGCCCCGCCGACGGGCAGGAGCATCTACTCGTTCTCCGGGCCTGCGTCGTTCACGGATCCGACAGGCGATCACGACGCAGCACCCGACATCACGTCGATCTCGGTCTCCGACACGCCCGGCGGCAAGATCGACGTGCGCGTGGCGACGTCGAACTATCCGACGTTGCCGGCGGACAAGGTCATCGGCGTCGACTTCGACCTCGAGGGACGGCCGCCCGCGGCCGACGACGTGTTCGTCGAGTACCTGAGTGGTCCCGGGATCGTCCAGGTGAACATCGAGGAGAGCGGGGTCCTCGCTCCTTCCGTCCGGCCGAATACTGCGACCGGCCGGTACGAGAACGGCGTGCTCACGCTAGTCGTCGACCGGAAGGAGCTGGACGGCGCGGCGATCGTCGGCGTCGGAGTCGTGACCTTCGATGTCGTGGGCCGCGGGGAGAGCGAGGGCCAGGCCTTCGAGGGTGATGTCGAGGCCGTGGACACGGCTCCGGACGATCTCACCGGTGCGCTCTTCACGTACCGCCTCGCCAATCGACCCCCGTTGCAGCTACGAACCACGACGGTCGTGCGCTCGCCCGCTCGTCCGCGAGCGGGAAGACGCTTCACCTACGGTGTCGTCGTCCGACGCCTGGACAACTACAGCGTTCTTCGGAGCGGCTCGGTGACGTGCTCGGTTCTCGCGTCGGGGACGCGGGTGCCGGCGGTGGGTCGGTTCGTGCGCGGACGCGCGGAGTGCAGCCTGCTCGTGCCGACCAAGGCGTCTTCCACGCTTCGCGGAACCGTCACGGTTCGCGCAGCCGGCGCGGTTGTCCGGTCGACCTTCCGCACGGTGGTTCGCTGACCGTCCAGGTTGGTTAGACGGGTGCGTGCCGCCGCACTCGCCTGTCTGTGCGTGCTCGCGTGGGGAGCGGCGGGTGCAACGGGAGCAGACCAGGTCTCGCGCACGCAACTCGGCGTCCTCGGCGAGCCGACCCGGTTCGCTTCTCTGACAGGACAGCGCTCGGCGATACGCCATTCGTTCATCGGCTGGCACCAACCCAACACGCTCCCGAAGCTCCTCGACCGGTTGAAGCCACTGCCGATGGTTGCGATCAAGACGGGCGGCATCGTCTCGCCGCTGGACATCGCGCAGGGCAAGGGCGACGGCTTTCTTCTCGAGCTGAACCGGGTGCTCGCAGGCTTCGGTCAAGTCGTCTACGTGCGCCCGCTGCCGGAGATGAACGGGCACTGGAACGAGTACTGCGCGTTCAACCGCGACGGTTCCTCCCGCGGGCCGCGTTACTCAACCGCGGCTTTCCGCGGCGCCTTTGCGAGGATTGCGCTCCTTTCCCGCGGCGGGCCGGCGGGCAAGCTGAATGCGAAGCTCCGCAAGCTCGGCCAGCCGGGAGTCGCCGGTGATCTGCCGGTGACGAACGCGCGCCTCGTCTGGAACCCGCAGGGGTTCGGCAACCCGAACACGCAGGCGAACTCGGCGCAGGCCTACTACCCCGGAGACGCATACGTCGACGTCGTCGCAAACGACCTCTACGACCAGGGCTTCAAGGCGGCCTGGGACGCGAACGAGGCGCTGTACGCAGCACACCGGAACAGGCCGTTCGGAATCGCCGAGTGGGGCCTGTGGGCGATCGACGACCCCGCGTTCGTCGAGCGCATGGCCGCCTTCGTGAAGAGCCACCGTCGCATCGAGTTCCTCGTCTACTTCAGCGGGAGGCCGGGCTCGATCTGGGATCTCGCGAGCAAGCCCCGCAGTCGTGCGGCCTATCGGCGAGTGATCACGCCGCTCGGCTGACGAGCGAAGTCGGATTGCTGGACACCTCTAGTCCGCCGACGATGTACGCAAGCTCACGCGTGACGTACTTTCGACACCTGATCGAACCCGACGACGACGCCACCTCGGTAGCGGGTTGCCGCCCGTGTCATCGTCTTCGCGACCTCTGCCCAGCCACGTCGGGGAGGGCCGAAGGGATTGGCGAGGGTGACATCGTCCCCATGGGAGTACACCGACTGCAGGGGTTCTGAGTCCCCGTTTACGAACGCCTCCAGTGCTCGGTGGTAGACGTCAACTATCGCGTCGAGATCATCCAAAGCCCTGGTTCGCGATCGCGAGTGGCGCGAGGGGCCCGTCTAGCGCAGCGCCACGAAGTGACTGATCCGGGGCTGAGCTGGGTACTTGTACTTACCAACGGGGAGGGAGCACGCTGCGGCGCTGAGAACATGACGCGCACGGGGGTGAGCTGACGGCAATCGACTCCTGGTCCGTGCGAGCTCGCGTCGTGTTCCCTCTCTAGATAGGACACCTCTGAGCTTGAAGGCGCGTTCCTTCGCGAGCACGCGTGGCGAGTACGCCAGGGACTCGTCTAGGACGGATAGGCTCGCAGCTTCCTGTCCTTTCACTGGAGGAGCGCCATGCACGCAGTACTCGTGAAAGTCTCGATCAGCGACGTCGAGGGTTCGCAGAAAGAGTTGCGAGAGACGGTTGTGCCGCGTGTCTCGCAGTTGCCGGGCTTCGTTGCCGGCTACTGGACTCGGTCTGACGACGGAAACAACGGTCGATCGATGATCGTGTTCGAGTCCGAGGAGGCC
The DNA here is from genome assembly GCA_963850485.1 of uncultured Actinomycetes bacterium. GTDB lineage: Bacteria > Actinomycetota > Thermoleophilia > Gaiellales > Gaiellaceae > GMQP-bins7. The sequence goes on from CAWKLR010000024.1 coordinate 162,794, forward strand.
GCGCGAACAGCGGCGCAGCGAATCCCCCAACACGTTCCTGAAGGTGTCACGTTTGAAAGCGCCGAGGTGCGCGAGGTGGTCGCGAACGCATAGGCCTAGGGTCACGCCGCAGCCTCGTCCGGCAACTCGAACGCCGTCGAAAGATAGGGGCTCGTTCACCCCGTCACGCTATGGCAGACGCTCTTCCCCCGTTTGAGTGAGGGACGTGGGCGACTTACCGTCCGAGGTTCTGAATCGCGCAGGAGCTCTGAGCCGCAGAAAGGCTCCTGCGCGAACCTTCACGGTCGCCTGAAAGCGAAGAAGGCAGCCACCCAGCGCCGCAGGAGCGGAGTGGCCACCTTCCTCCCCTTCCCCCCGACCAGGTAGATGTCCCGTCTAACTGGCGCGTGGGAAGGCTCGATCCCTTGACGTTCTCATCCCGGCGGGGTCAGACTGGCTTCGGTCTGGTCAGAGCTTAAGGTCGCCACTGTCTGTGCGCTGGTGCTCATCGGGGCTGGTTGCGGCGGCGGCGGCGAAGACGAGGGTGCTCAACCGAGCTCGACTCCCACTACCATCGCCAAGAAGCCACCAGCACGCGTGCCCGTCACTGCTGAGTCGCTGGTCGGCAAGTGGAAGCAAGTCGGGACGCTGATCGTGGTGCTGTTTCGCGCGAACGGACCTTCGCGATCGACACGAGTGGCACCTTCGAACAAGCGAGTGGTGCAGGTAAGTACACGGTGCGAGACGGTGCGGTGCGCTTCACCGCTAATGCGACGAGTTTCTGTGCGGCGGGCACACGTGGTCGTGGAGGGCGGCTATTCACGATCTCACGCGCGAGGAGTACCTCTACGCGAGGTACATCATGGGCAGTGGCGGCTGCAAGCTCGAGACTGGAACCTTCACGCGGGTCGGGTAGCCGCGTGCCGGGGTATGAAGTTGGGTACGAAAAGAGGGCGCCTCACCGGGTGCCCTCACTATTTCCTGCCCCTTTGCAGGTGATTGCAGCTCCCCGGGTTGGACTCGAACCAACAACCCTCCGGTTAACAGCCGGATGCTCTGCCAATTGAGCTACCGGGGAAGGCAGCGGGCGGATTGTACCGGCCGCCGTTTGCGCTTCTCGGAGAGGCAGGAGCAGGGCGTCCGCCCGAGAACACCCCTTCATGCGTCGCTTCGCCGTCGTTGGCGTCGCGCTGTCCATCGGCGTCTGCGGTCTGACCGAGGTTGGCACGGCGGCCAACCCCCGCATCGCCGCGGTCCAGGTGGGGCTCAAGGCGCACGGGTTCGATCCGGGGCCGGTCGACGGGCTCTCCGGGCCGTTGACGCGGAGCGCGCTCGCGTCGTTTCAGCGCACGAAGAAGGCTCCCCGTCGACGGCAAGCTCGATCGCAAGACCCGGCGGGCGCTCGGAGCGCGAGGCCGCCCGCTGCTCGGACAGCGTGAGCTTGCCGTCGGCGCGGTCGGCTGGGACGTCGCGGTGCTCGAGTTCAGGCTGCGGCGGCACGGGCTTCCAAGGCGTGCCGTCGACGGCCGCTTCACGGGCGCGACCGCATCCGCGCTACGGCGTTATCAGCGGCGGCACGGGCTCACTCCCGACGGGATCGCCGGGCCCGAACACCTACCGCGCGCTCGCGAAACGCGCTGCGGCGCGCGCGCACGTCGTGCGGCCGGGCGAGAGCTTCTTCTCGATCGCCGCTCACTACCACGTCAGCCCGTGGCTGCTCGCGCGACGGAACCGCCTTCCCCTGACGAGCGTCATCGTCCCTGACCAGCGCCTCGTGCTCCCGCGCGGCGCACGGCTCAGCGCTCCCGCTGTCACAGGCCCGCCGGCGAGTCGCGACGCGGTGCGCGTCGAGATCGACCGCTGGGCCCGGGTCTACGGCGTCGACCCACAGCTCGCCCGGGCCCTCGCGTGGATGGAGTCGGGCTTCCAGCAGGACGTCGTCTCGAGCGTCGGCGCGCTCGGGGTCATGCAGCTTCTGCCCGAGACGTGGGAGTTCGTGGACACGGTGCTCCTCGGGGTCCGCACGCCGCGGAACTACGCAGGGCAACGTCCGCGCCGGGGTTCGCTACCTGCGCTGGCAGCTCGACGAGTTCGGCGGGAACAGGCGGCTCGCGCTGGCGGGCTGGTACCAGGGAGCGCGGGCGGTGCGTGAGATCGGCCTGTACGACGACACGAAGCTCTTCGTCCGCGTCGTGCTCCAGCTCTACGGCACGGTGTGATCGTCCTCGTCGCGAAGCGCTACTCGCGAAGGCGGGACACGGCTGCGTGGGCACGTCGCGCGGCCTCGTCCACCGGGCAGTCCCCAGAAGCGATCGGGTGTCGAGAAGATCTCGACGTCGAGAAAGCCGTTCCAGCCCGCTTCGACGAGCGCACGGACGTGCTCGGCCGAGCGGGTGCCGCCTTCGCCCGGGAGCACGCGATCGGTGCGGGCTGAGGTCCGGGAGGCTCGTCGGCGACGTGGAGCCCGGTCACGCGGTCGGCGATAGCCGCGATCGCCTCGGGCCGCTCGTGCCAGAGGTTGTAGGTGTCCACCATGATCCCGACGTCGTCCAAGCCCGCCTCGTCGAGCAGCGCGAGCGCGTCGGCGATCGTGTTGACGAAGGAGACGGTGTCGTGCTGACCGGGGTGCGCCGGCTCGAGACCGAAGCGCACACCGGCCTCACGGGCTGCGGCCGCGACCTCGCGGAGCCCGGCGACGACGCGCTCGCGGGCACCGGCCGCATCGAGATCTCCTATCGGCCCGGTGAGGCACAGCACCGACTCGGGGTCGTACGCAGCGAGCCGTCGCATGCTCGCGCAGAGGGCGGCGATCCGTTCGGCGGGATCCGGAGGCCCCTCCATCCCGGGAAGGAGCAGCGGCAGGATCGACGGGACCGTGGGTACGCAGTTCGCGACTCCGAGCCCGGCCTCGCGCAGGAGAGCGCGGTTCGCAGTGTCGTCGGCGGGGAGCTTCATCTCCCAGATCCCGATTCCGTCGAAGCCGGCAGCGGCGTAGGCCGAGACGTCCTCGGCGAAGGACGCGTTCACCGTCGAGATCTGGGAGAGGGCGAGCTTCACCGACCGACGACCGGCACCCTGGCGAGCAGCCGTCGGGGCAATGGCGGCTTCGTGAGCTCCTTGTAGACGAGATAGCCGGAGCCGGCACCCAGACCGGGCCCCGGATGCGTCGAGGCGCCGATGTGCCACAGGCCGTCCACGGGGGTGCGGTGTCCGGGAGCCTGCGGCAGCGGACGGAACAGGAGGTTTTGGTCGAGCGCGCACGAGCCGCCGTAGATGTCGCCGCGCACGAGGTTCACGTTCAGCGCCTCGATGTCAGCGGGAGAGAGAGCCACGCGCCGGATCGTCGCGCTCTCGAGGTTCCGGATGTGTCGGCCGACGCGGGCGACGATGCGATCCGCGTATGCCTCTCGCAGCTTCTCGGTCCACGAGCCGTCGCCGATGTCGATCTCGCCCGCTGCATCGCCTTTGACGCGTCCAGCCGGTAGCTCCTGCAGCTGGACCCAGACGATCCAGGAGCCGTCCGGCGCGCGCGACGGGTCGACTGCGAGCGGCTGGCCGCAGACGATCGTCGCCTCCGCCGGCAGGAGCCCGCGCTCTGCCTCGTTCACCGCGCGCGAGACGCCGTCCAAGCCAGGAGTCAGATGCACGATCGCCGTGCGGGCGAGCCGGTCGTCGCCGTACCAGTCGGGTGGCTCGGACATGGCGATGTGGATCTGCATCGCGCCGCGCCCGTAGCGATAGCGATCAGCCGCGCGCTGGAGCTCGACCGGAGTCTCGTTCGCGCCGAGCAGGTCGCCGTAGAGCTGGGTCGGCGTGACGGACGCGACGATCGCCCGTTCCGCCCGGATCGTCTCCCCGCCGGCGAGTCGCACCCCCGCCGCTCGGCCCCCCGCGACCAGAACCCGCTCGACCTCGGCTCCCATGCGGAGCTCGCCACCGGCGTCGCGCACGATTCCGGCGAGACCCTCGACGAGCTTCACGCCTCCGCCCTTCGGTACGGGCATCCCACCGAGCTGCAGCGCGCAGGCGATCACCTGTGTCATGAAGCCCGAGGTCGCCTGATCGGGGCCGAGCCCCGTATGCAGCACCCAGGGGGCGAGCAGCCCGTGCGCCGCTTCCGACTCGAAGGTGTCGCCGAGCCAGTCGCGGCAGGTAGAGAGCGTCGCCCCTGCATACGCGAGGAGCCCGCGGCGACCGAAGCGCCGCAGGGCCTGGCGGCCGAGCCCGAGCCCCGCCGGAGACCAGAGCTCGGTACCGAGGATGCCGAACGAGAGGTCCGCGTCCTTCAGGAAGCTCTCGAACATCGCCTGCCAGGCGCCTCCGTCTCCGGCGGCGTGCCGCTCGAGCTCGGCGATGTTCTCTTCGAGCGACGTCGTGAGGAAGACGCTCGATCCGTCGGGGAACGCCGACCCGGTCGGAAGCTCCGTGTTCAGGTACTCGACGCCGCGGGCGTCCAGGTCGTTCTTCAGCTCGGCGTAGGCTGCCGACCCGGTCCAGAGCGGATGCCAGGACGCGAGGAGCTCGTGCGTGAATCCCGGCGCGGTGAGGTCCGACGAGGTCCTGATGCATCCTCCCGGCTCGTCGCTTCGCTCGAGCACGCAGACGTTCCAGCCGGCCTTCGAGAGCAGCGCGGCACTGGCTAGGGAGTTGATCCCGGCGCCGACGAAGACCGCGTCGAATCCCGCCATCGCCCGTGCGACGCTACCACCGGGGCGTCGGCCGCGAAGCGGACGCCTTCAGGGCTCTTGCGCCGGGTACCGCTTGACAGGTCAGCCCGGCGTGCCGTTGAATCCCTGGATGCTCCTCCGCGAGGTCGAGTACGCGCGCCCGGCGACCGTGGAGGAGGCGGTGTCGCTCCTCGGCGCACACGAAGGAGCGCGTGCGCTCGCGGGCGGGCAGACGCTCGTGAACGTGATGAAGGCGCGCGCCGCCGCCCCGGACGTGCTCGTGGACCTCGCAGATCTCGACGAGCTGCGCACGATCGGCTTCTCCTCCGACGGCCTGCTCGAGATCGGCGCGATGGTGACGTACACGCAGCTCGTCGGCTCCTCGGAGGTCGACGTGGCTCGTCCGATCCTCGCGGAGGTCGCCGCCACGATCGCTGACGTCCAGGTGCGGAACCGCGGAACCGTGGGCGGAAACGTCTGCGTCAGCGATCCGACGAATCACCTGCCGCCACTCCTGCTCGCGCTCGGGGCATCGTTCACGATCCGCGGCCAGGCCGGTGATCGCGCTGTCCCGGCGGACGAGTTCTTCCTGGGCGTGTACATGACTGCCGTCGGCGAGGGAGAGCTCCTGACGAAGATCTCGGTTCCGCCGGCGAGCGACGCCGGCGACGGGTTCTCGGGAGTGACCATCGGCAGGCACGGCACGTACGTGGTCGATGCTGCCGCCTCCGTGTCCGGCGACGGCGCACGGATCGCGATCGGGTGCGTCGCGGCGACTCCGGTGCGCGCGACCGAGATGGAGCAGCGCCTGGCCGGAAGCGACTTCTCCGAGGAGGCGGTTCGCGAGGCGGCGAAGGGTCTCGGCGCAGCGCTCGATCCTCCGTCGGACGTCCACGGGTCGGCCGACTATCGGCGTCACCTCGCGGAGATCTCGGCGGTGCGGGCGGTCGTGCAGGCGGCGGAGCGGAGGAAGAGCTGAGTACGCCCGCACCCGCATCCAGCCGCACCATCTCGGTCGAGGTGAACGGCGAGGCGATCGAGTACGACGTTCGCCGCGCGGCGGCTCCTCGTGCACTTCATCCGGGACGACCTCGGGCTGACCGGCACGCACGTGGGCTGCGACACGGGGAACTGCGGCGCCTGCACGGTCCACCTCGACGGGGTGGCCGTCAAGAGCTGCATGCTGCTGGCGGTGCAGGCAGACGGCTCGCGCATCGCGACGGTCGAAGGGCTCGCCGCGGAAGGCGAGCTGACCGCGCTCCAGCGTGCGTTCAACGAGCACCACGCGCTCCAGTGCGGCTACTGCACGCCGGGGATGCTGATGAGCGCGACGGCGCTCCTGGAGCAGAACCCCCACCCGTCCGAGGACGAGGTCCGGATCGCGCTCCAGGGCAACATCTGCCGCTGCACCGGCTACGTGAACATCGTCGAAGCTGTCGTCGCGGTCGGCGAGGGAGACAGGGCATGACGACGCGCCCTAGTGACACTGTGTCACAAGGCTCCACTGCGGTCGAGACCGAGAAGTCGCCGGGTTCTCGAGAAGGGCTACATCGGACAGTCGATACCGCGGCGGGAGGACAAGCGGCTCGTTCAGGGGCTCGGCACGTTCTTCGACGACGTCCGCCGGCACGGGATGGGCTACGTCCACTTCGTCCGCTCGCCCTACGCGCACGCGAAGATCATCTCGATCGACGTCTCGAAGGCGCTCGAGCTCGACGGCGTGTTCGGGACGATCACCGGCGACGAGGTCGCGATCCACACGGATCCCTTCTTCGAGATGTCCGTCGAGCCGGGCGGGAACATCAAGGACTACGCGCTCGCGGTGGGGAGGGTCCGGCACTCGGGCGAGCCGGTCGCGGCAGTCTGCGCCGCGACGCGCGAGCTCGCGCGCGACGCGGCCGACCTCGTCGAGGTCGAGTACGACCCGCTGCCGGTTCTCGTCGACGCCGCGGAGTCGCTGAAGGACGAGACGATCCTTCACGACGACGCCGGCTCCAACACCGTGTGGTCGGGGGTCTTCGACTGGGGCGACGTCGACCAGGCGCTCGCCGAGGCCGACCACGTGGTCAGGATCGAGCGGCTGCACTTCCACCGCTTCTCATCGACGCCGCTCGAGTGCGCGGGCGCGCTCGTGGAGTACGACAAGGGCACGGCCGAGTGGACGCTGCACTGCAACCACCAGATGCCCGGCGTCGGCGCGATCTGGATGGCGCCTGCGCTTCGCACCGGGATCGACAAGCTGCGCTTCGTCACCCAGGACATCGGCGGCGGCTTCGGCAACAAGATCTGCCTGCATCCGCAGTACGTCGTCCTCTGCCTGCTGGCGCGGAAGCTCGGCCGGCCGGTGCAGTGGACCGAGTGGCGGACGGATCAGCACACCGCGAACGCGCACGGGAACGAGCGCACGTTCATGGACATCGAGGTCGGCGTCATGGCCGACGGCACGATGACCGGCTTCAAGGTGCGCGCCCTCGACGACTGCGGCGCCTTCCCGCGCTACGAGCCGCTCGGCTGCATCATCTGGGCGCAGGTCACGCCAGGGATGTACGGCTGGCGGAACATCCGGGTCGACTTCACCCAGGTGTGCACGAACAAGTCGCCCGTGTCGCCCAACCGCGGGTACTCGCGCATGCAGCACCTCTGGCTGACGGAGCGGATCATCGACATCGTCGCCACGGAGCTCGATCTCGACCCTGTCGAGATCCGCAAGAAGAACTACGTGAAGGCGGAGCAGATGCCGTACGAGACACCGAACGGCTGCTTCTACGACTCCGGCGACTACGCGGCCGCGCTCGACATCGCGCTCGAGCTGATCGACCACGGCTCGATCGAGGAGCGGCGCCAGGAGGCGGCCGCGCGCGGGAAGCTGCTCGGCTTCGGGATCGGCTCGACACTCGACTCCGGGACGAACAACTTCGGCCAGTCCACGCTCCTGAACCCCGATCTCCAGTTCTCGGGCAACAACGAGGCGGCCTCGGTGAAGCTCGACATCTTCGGCGAGGTGGTCGTCACGCTCGGGACCGTCCCGCAGGGGCAGGGGCACGAGACGACCTCGGCCCAGGTCGTGGCCGACATCCTCGGATGCTCCCCGGATCAGGTGAACGTGCGCCGTGGCCACGACACGTGGTTCAACTCTCATGCAGGCTTCTCCGGCACGTACGCGAGCCAGTTCGCGTTCACGGGTCTCGGCGCAGTCAAGGGCGCCGCCGAGCTGCTCCGCGCCGAGATGGTGCAGCTGGCAGCGGCAGTGCTGCAGGCGCCCGAGGAGGCGATCGAGCTCGCCGACGGCTTCGCGCGCATCAAGGACGGCCCCGAGGAGGCCGCGCTGCCGTTCATGGCGCTCGGCGCGATCGTGAACGCCAACAACGCCTTCCTGCCACCGGACTTCAACCCGACCTTGAACCACCGCTACGTGTGCCGGCCGTACTTCGGCATGGTGGACACGGAGAAGAAGACCGGCCAGCTCACGCTCACCTACGCGACGCAGATCCACGCAGCAGTCGTCGAGATCGACCCGGACACGGGTGTCGTGGAGGTCGTCGACTACGCGGCCGTAGACGACTGCGGGATCCGGATCAATCCTCAGATCGTCGAAGGCCAGGTGCACGGCGCGACGACACATGCGCTCGGAGCGGCGCTGTCCGAGGAGTTCGTCTACGACGAGGAGGGGACGCTCCTGACCTCCAACTTCTACGACTACCACGTGCCGCATGCGCTCGACATGCCGCCGCTGAAGACCGGCTCGATGGAGTCGCCGTCGCCGGTCGCGCCGCTCGGCGCCAAGGGCATGGGGGAGGGCGGAGGCGGCGGGATCCACTGCGTCTGCGCGGCGATCCAGGACGCGCTCGCCTCGGCCGGGAAGGCGATCGTCTACACGAGCTGTAACCCGCCGCATAGGGTGTGGTCGATGCTCCAGGACCCGGAATCGACTCGTGCCAACGTCTCGGTGGAGTCGCGATGATCGTCTCCGGCACGAAGGAGCTCTCGGCGCCGCGCGACACCGTGTGGTCGGTCATCTCGGAGCCCGCAGAGATGGCGAAGCTCATGCCTGGCGTGGAGAGCTTCGAGGTTCACGACGAGAAGCACTGGTCGGCGAAGGTCAAGGTGCCGCTCGGTCTCGGCGGCCTCAACATGACGATGAACTTCGAGCGGCTCGAGGAACGCCAGCCGGAGTTCGCGTCGATGCGCGCCAAGGGAACGGGTGTCGGCGCGCTGATGGACATGACGACGTCCTTCACGCTGTCGGAGGCCGGCGAGGGCACGTCCATGGCCTGGGAGGCGGACGTCAAGATCGCGGGCCCGGTCGGGGCGATGGGGCAGCGGGTGTTGCAGCCGATCGTGAACCAGCAGGTGCAGCAGGTGCTGGGCGCGCTCGAGACGCGGGTCTCGGAGGCTGCGTCCAGCACGGGTGGCGCCGAGCAGGGCATCCATCCTGCGTCGCCGGAAGCGTACGAGGCCGAGCCCGACGGCCCGACGCACTCCACCGCCGAGGACTGACGCGGGGTCAGGGGTCAGGGCTTCAGCCTGACCCGTCTTTCGGGTTTCGAGCGCGGACGCAAGCAGTAGATCTGAACCCGGGGTCAGGCTGAAGCCTGACCTCGGACCGCTCGCTGTTCTCCTCTTTAGCGGCGCTTTACCGCCGGCTTGCCGTCCACTAAGCGCTTCGCGGTCAAGTGTGGCAAGCGACCGCACCAAGGACGGTCGAGACCAGGAGGTAAGAGATGTTCGGTTCCACCACCCACACCACGCGCCGCCTCGCCGGACTGGCCGTCGTGGCAGGCGTGTTCGTCGCACTGATCCCGGTCGCGCAGGCTGACTCGGGGTTCCAGGGCCCGCCGGACGCGGTAGACCGCGTCCTCGCGACCCGGCTAGCGGGGCTCGAATCGAGCTTCCGCGGCAGCCCGGACGCCGTGGACCGCGCAATCGCGACGCGCCGGTCGCTGGACGCCGCGGCGTTCGACGCGCGCGAGCACTCGCAGCTCGCCATCCCGAAGCCGGCGCCGGACGTCATCGAGCGCGCGGCGATCGCACACCAGCTGTACTCACTGCCGGACCTGAGCGGAGTGCCCGACGTCGTCGAGCGGACGGCCGCAGCCGGAGAGCTGCAGTACTCACCTCAGGTGACCACGTCGAACCGGTTCGACTGGAACGACTTCGGCATCGGCGCCGGAGCGGGTATCGGGCTCATGCTGCTCCTGCTCGGTATCGGAGCAGGCGTGTGGACGACCCGTCACGGCGAGAGGCAGGTTTCGAGCGTCTAGGACCTCCTGGGCGGATGCACGACGCGGGCGGGTCATCAGGGCCCGCCCGCTCCGCTTTCCGGAGCTCTACCGCAAACTCTCGAGGAGCGCTCGCGTGTGGGCGACGGCGACCACGTTGCCCTTGGCCTCGTGCAGGCGGATCGCCGCCTCGATCGCCGAGACGGACTCCTCCGGCCGTCCCGCGAGAGCCAGAACCTCGGCAAGGTCCGTGAGCGCGTTGGCGTGGGAGTGGAGGAAGTCGCTCGCCTCGGCGTACTCGACCGCTTCCCGCGCGAGCTTCTCGGCCGCGTCGAAGTCGCCTCGATGCGCGAGGACCTTCGCCCGCACCCCGCGCCAGACGATGTGGGAGTGGACGTCATTCGGGCGACTCGATCGTTCTGCCTCGCGTGACAGCTCGTCGGCCTCGTCGTACCGTCCCTGCTCGTACGTCGCCTGAGCGAGCATCGTCGAGACGGAACAGAAGTGACTCTGCTCGCCGAGGCCCTTGAGGCCTTCATATACGGGTCGCAGATTTCGTTCGGCCGACACTGGATCGCTCAACCACGCCAGCTTGAAGGCGAGCAGGACCGGAAAGAGCCAGGCCGTCTCGTCCATCCGCTCTGCGATCTCGCGTGCTCCGGCCACGAGCTGCTCGGCCTCCGAGGCATGTCCCTGGATTCCGACCATGTAGGCCAGAGCCCCGGTGAGGATGAGCTCCATCCCCGGATCGCCTGCCAGCTGGTCCAGCAACCGCCGGCAGATCGCAGCCCCCTCGGCTCCCGTCGCGGGTCCCAGCACGAGCGCGATTCCGAGCCATTCGACGATCTCCTGCTGCTCGAAGCGGTCCCCGCTCTGCCGCGCGAAGGTCAGCCCTGTCTGCGCTGCCTCTGCGCTCGAGCGTCCATCTCGTGCGAGGTAGTGGGATTGACTGATGAGCCGCCACGCCCGGGCGAGCCCGAGCTGATCTCTCTCGTTCTCGAACACGGAGATCGCGTCCTCGGCGACCTGGATCAGCTCCTCGGCCGTGACGTCGAATTCGTGGAGGAAGAGCGTCAGGAAGCCGCGCTGCACGAGCGCGTGCGCTCTCAGTCGTGGATCCCCCGACGCGATCGCCTCCTGCAGGATCGCGTCCGCCCAGCCCAGGTCGGCCGCGCCCTGGATCGCACGCACGTTCGGAATGAGGTCGACCCGCAGGGGATCGTCGTTCGGCAGCAGCGCCGTCGCACGCGACATCAGGTTCATCGCGGCAGGCGCGTCCAGGCGAGCGAAAGCGCGTTTCCCGGCTGCGCCCAACCGCTCGGCGGCGCGATGTCCGATCGCACGTGCTTCATCGTCGACCTCTCCGAGCTCGGCGCGGAATCGATACGCCTGCTCCAGGTGATAGCCGAGGATCTCGTCGTACTCGGCGCCCCGCTCGTTCGCCTTACCCTCGAGCCACTCCGCGTGACGTTCGTGGAGATCCGCGCGAACGGATTTCGGGACCGACTCGTACGCAGCGTCGCGAATGAGCAGATGGCGGAAGCGGTACGCATCCTCGCCGGCGAAGACGGGCCGGTCCGGTCGTATGAGCTCCTTGCGGACAAGGCCGCCGAGCTCTGCCGGAACGAGCGATCGCCGATCCGAGCTCGACAGGGTCTCGACCGATCCTCGATGAAAGATCTTGCCCTCGACCGCGGCGCGCTCGAGCACCGCACGCTCGCCGTCTCCGAGTTGATCGAGTCGGGCAGCGAGGAGAGCATGGATCGTCGGCGGAACGGGAACCTCGGCCAGGTCTCCCACCACCGCCCAGCGCCCGTTCTCGGGAACGAGCAGCCCGTCGTCGATCAGCATCGAGAGCATCTCCTCGACGAACAGCGGGTTGCCCTCCGCGGCTTCGGCGATTCGCACCTCGAGTCGATTCGCGAGCTCGTCCTCGCCCACGAGGTTCGAGACGAGCTCCATGCACTCGCTCTCCGAGAGCGGTTCGAGGAGAACGGTCGTCGCGTTCAGCTTGCCGCCCGCCCAGCCGGGGCGAACCTCGAGGAGCTCCGGCCGCGCCATGCAGAGGAGGAGGAGCGGCGCTCCGCGCGACCAGTCGGCGAGATGCTCCACCAGGTCGAGGAACGTCTTCTCTCCCCAGTGGACGTCGTCGAAGACGACGACGAGCGGGCGCCGCCGACCGAGCGCCTCGAGGAACCTGCGCACCGCCTCGAAGCCGTCCTCCGCTCCGGTGCTCCCTTCGGCCATTCCGCTGATCTCGGTGACACGCTGCGTCACGAGCTGGGCGTCCGGGTCGTCGATGAGCTCCACGAGCCGTGCCTGGTTCTCCTCGACGGCCGCGGCGTCATCCAGCTCGGCGACGTCCTTGATCGCTTCCAGCAGGGGCCAGAACGTGATCCCTTCCCCGTAGGGAAGGCACCTGCCTCGCGCGACGAGTGCGCTCGCTGCGACGTCTTCGAGGAACTCGTGGACGAGTCGCGACTTCCCGACTCCGGCGGTCCCGAGAACCGTGAACAGCTGGCACGAGCTGTCGCCGACTGCCTGCTCGAATGCGTCGTTGAGACGCCGACGCTCGCGCTCCCGGCCGACCATCGGCGACGCAAAGCGACCGCGCTCGCGGTCTGCCGCCCGGGCTGATCTCGAAGTCGTCTCGTCGAGGACCGCTTCTCCTGGCGCGGCTTTCTGAGCGAGCCGCGCGGCAACCGTGAGCGGCTCGCCCGTCGCGCGAAGTTGGAGCCCTGCCGGGTTGCCACCGGTTACCACCGGCCCGGTGCTCACGCCGATCCGAACCTCGAGGCGTGGGCCCTCGTCGTGCTCGGCCAGGCGGCGCTGAATCTCGTCTGCCGCACGCACAGCGCGGAGCGCGTCGTCCTCGTGAACGAGAGGGAGCCCGAAGAAGGCGGTGACAGCGTCCCCCGCGGTCGCCTCGATCGTGCCTCCGTGAGCGCCCACCGCCGCAGTCACCTCTCCGAACGCTCGAGCCAACACGCGCCGCAAAACCTCTGGGTCGAGCTGGTTTCCGTGCTCGGCGACGACGGCGAGCTGCACATGGAGGACCGTGACGGTCTTTCGCTCCGCGCGGACGCCCGACGTCGAGCCGGAGGCGACCGAGACCTCGAGTGGTTGCTGATCGGCCCGAGCAACCGGCTCGGCACGTTTCTCGGCGTCCAGCGCCGGATCCTGCTGCAGGATCGCCTGCTGCAGCTCGCGCAGGGATCGCCCCGGCTCGATCCCGAGCTCCTCGACGAGCGCCTGGCGGGCGTCCTGGTACGCCTCGAGCGCTTCGGCCTGCCTGCCCGAGCGGTAGAGCGCGAGCATCAGCTGAGCACGCAGGCGCTCGCGCAGCGGATGCTCGCGGACGAGCGCCTCGAGCTCGCCCACCAATTGACCAGGACGGCCGGCGGCCAGATCGCCCTCGATCCGTTCCTCCAGGCAGGCGAGGCGCAGGTCCTCCAGCCGCGCGATCTCGCTGTGCGCAAACCGTTCGTACGCGAAGTCCGCGAGGGCTGGGCCACGCCACAGGGCGAGAGCTTCCGTCGCCTCACCGTCCTGGAGAAGGCGCTGAGCGCGGGACAGATCCAGCTCTTCCGGCTCGACCTGGAGCCGATAGCCCGGCGAACGCGTGGTAATCCGATCTTTGCCCAGCGTCTTGCGCAGCTGCGAGACGTACACCTGAAGCGCCTTCCGGCCGGTCTCGGGCGCGTCGTCCTCCCAGAGCGCGTCGATCAGCCGGTCGGTGGAGACCACCTCGTTCGCATGCAGCAGCAGGATCGCCAGGAGCGCGCGCTGCTTCGCGCCGCCGACATCGAGCTGGCGGCCGTTCTCGACCACTTCCAGAGGACCAAGAATCCTGAATTCCATGCCGTCCTTGCTCAGCGCGACCCTATCCCGCGCCGACGTGTTTGACTACGGCGGTGCCGCCGCCGTTCCGCATCGGGGTCATGCAGCTCACGATGGAGCCGCTCGAGGAGATGCTGGCGTCGGCGCGCGTCATGGACGAGGCCGGAATGGACACGATCTGGCTCGCCGAGGCGTATCCGTGGTGGCGGAAGCATGGGATGGAAGCTCGCTCGTCGACCGTCGTGTCCGCGCTCATGGCACGCGAGACGAAGCGGTTGGCGATCGGCTGGGGGATCATCTCGCCGTTCACGCGTCATCCGGTGCAGGTGGCGATGGATGCCCGGGTCGTGCAGGAGGCCGCAGGACCGGGTCGTTTCCTCCTCGGGTTCGGGACGTCGAAGATCTTCCTGAACAACATCAAGTCGCAGACGTCGAAGACGCTCGGGCCCATGCGCGATGCGGTGGCGATCGTGCGGGGCGTGCTCGGCGGAGAGGCGTATCGAGTACGACGGCGACACCTGGAGTGCTTCAGTGCCGGCGCTTCGCGACGAAGCTCACACCCCGCGCGAGGTGCCCCCCGTCTACGTGGCTGCGACGGCGCCGAAGATGCAGGCGCTCTCCGGTGAGATCGCCGACGGGTGCCTGACACCTTCGATCACGACGCCGGCATTCGTCCGTTACACCCGCGACAACGTCGCGGCGGACATCGACATCGGCTGCACGGTGGTCGCATCGATCGACGAGGATCGCGACAGAGGCCGCGACGGCGCGCGCGAGATCGCCGGCATGTACCTCGCGAACAAGGTCCAGAACATCCGGGGTGCCGCCGACACGCTGCTCGACCTCGCCGGCCTCGAGCAGGACGAGATCAGGCCAGTCGCCGACGCGATGGAGCAGGGCGGGCGGCTGGCCGCGAAGGCGCAGGTGACCGACGCGATCCTCGACAAGTGCAAGCCGATCGCGGGAACCCCGTCCGATTGCATCGAGGCGATCGAGGAATACCGCGAGGCGGGCTGCACGCACGTCATGCTCGAGCTCTGGGGCGACCGCCGGCACGAGCAGATCCGCCTCTTCGGCGACAAGGTGCTTCCGCACTTCCGTGGCTGACGTGCACATCGACCGCGACCGGCTCGTGGACTGGGCGAGCCGGGCGATCGGCACGCCGAGCTTCACGGGCTCGGAGCAGGCGATGGCCGAGCTCGTCGCGCAGACGTTCGCCGACATGGGCCTCCAGGTGCAGTGGCAGCAGGTCGAGGACGGCCGCGCAAACGTCCTCGGGACGCGCCCGGGAGCGGGTGGCGGGCCGAGTCTCATGTTCAACGGGCACATGGACACCTCGTACTCCGGCCGGGAGGCGTGGCTCGCACACGTACCCGGGTTCCAGCCGAGCGCGTTCGTCGAGGACGGCAGGCTGTACGGGCTCGGGATCTCGAACATGAAGGGCGCGCTCGCGTGCTACGTCGAGGCGGTGCGGGCGCTCGACGACGCCGGCATCCGGCTACGGGGAGACGTGCTTCTGGCAGCCGTGTGCGGCGAGATCGAGAAGGCGCAATGGGCGGACGCTCAGGGTGCCGAATTTCGCGGCTACGCAGCCGGAACGCGTCACCTCGTCACGCACGGCGGCGTCGCTGACATGTGCATCCTTGGCGAGCCCACGGAGTCGAAGGTCGTCCTCGGGCACTTCGGCTCCCTCTGGCTGCGTATCTCGACCCAGGGTCACTTCATCCACACGGCCTTCAGCGAGGGGAAGCGCGACCTCAACTCGATCCTCCGCATGCGCGAGGTTCTCGACGCGGTGCTCGAGTGGATCCCGACCTGGGAGGACGACCCGGCGAACGGATATCGAGGCGCGAAGGCGATCGTCAACGTCGGCGGGATCGAGGGCGGTTTCGGCTGGCGCGTCTCTCGCACGCCGCACCGCACCGACCTCTTCCTCGACGTGCGGGTGCCGCCGACGAAGGAGATGTCCGCAGCACGGAACGACGTGCTCGAGCTCGTGCGGGATCTTCAGGGGCGGTTCCCGCAGTACGGCGTCGAGGGCGAGGTCTACGTCACCGCGCCCGGCGCCGAGATCGCCGAGGATCATCCGCTCGTCGGCGCGCTCGACGACGCGCACGCCGAGGTCTTCGGCTCGCCGCCGGAGCGCGACGTGACGCGCTGGTTCTCCGATGCCTCTGCGCTCACGCGCTACGGCGTGCCGACGGTGAACTACGGGACGTCGTCGGGACTGCTCGATACGGTCAAGGGCGAGAATCTCGAGATCGACGGGCTCGTGAAGACGGCCGAGGTGTACGCGCGAACGGCGATGAACGTGTGCGGGGTCGCGGGATGAAAGGGGACGCGTGAAGCTCGTCACCTTCGGAGAAGACCGGCGCGTCGGCGTGCTCGACGGCGAGGAGGTCGCGGTGCTCGACGTGCCCTACGATGCGCGAGTACTTCGAGCACGGCGGGGCGGACGAGACAGGAGAACGCGTTCTGCTCGCCGATACGAGGCTTCGAGCTCCGATCGTCCCGAAGAAGCTGCTCCACACCGCGGGTAACTTCCGCGAGCACGAGGAGGAGTCGAAGCAGGTCGGCTGGTCGCACGAGATCGCGCCCTGGATCGTCTTCTTCCAGAACGTCGACGCGATCGTGGGGCCCGACGAGCCGGTCGTGTATCCCGAGCACCTCACCGAGGAGCTCGACTACGAGCTCGAGCTCGCGGTCGTGATCGGGAAGGCAGGAAAGTGGTTCTCGCCCGAGGAGGCGAGCGGATTCATCGGCGGCTACGTGATCTTCAACGACATCACGGCGCGGGACATCCAGCGCCGCGAGATGCGCTCGGGCGTTTTCTCCTTCTGCAAGGCGATCGACACGTTCTGCCCGCTCGGGCCGTGGATCGTGACTCCGGACGAGATTCCCGATCCTCACGACCTCGCGATGGAGCTACGGGTGAACGGCGAGCCGCGTCAGACCTCGCACTCCGGGCGGATGAGCGTGACGATCCCGGAGATCCTCAGCCACTACTCCGCGCTCGGGTACTCGGCCGGAGATGTCGTGTCGACGGGCACGGTCTCCGGGGTCGCAGGATTCTCCCCCGACGCCGCCTCGCTCTACCTGCGGCCGGGGGATGTCATGGAGGCCGAAATCGAGCGAATCGGCGTCCTCCGCAATCCGATTGTCTCCTGGCAGGACGCCCACGGCAAGCCCGCGCCGCCGCGCGTGCGCTGGTAAGTGCGCCGAATGTGTGACATTCAGCGCACACCTGGCCGTTGGAGACGGTTGGGGCATGTCTCTGCGAGCCATCACCCAGGGTCAGACCCGGGTTTTCGACTGAACCTTGCGCCGGACGACAGCCAGGCCGAGCACGCGCAGTGGTAGTCGGGTCGATCGAGCTCCACGCCGTGCCGGACGCAGTCGGATTGCTCGCCGAGTACGCCGACGCGTACCCCGAAGTCTCCGGCCGAGGCCTGGGAGCCCTATCGCGTGCTGTATCCGGAGCTCTTCGCGGGCGACAGCTGGCGCTTGCCGTGCAAGTCCTACCTCGTACGCTCCGGAGGCGTGACCGTGCTCGTCGACACGGGGGTGGGACCGCCTGGCCTGTGGGACTGGACCGCCGAGCAAGAAGGTGAGCTGCCAGAAGCGCTCGGCCGCCTCGGCGTCACGCGGGACGGGATCGACATTGTCTTCCTGACGCACCTGCACATCGATCACGTCGGTTGGAATGCCGACTTGGAAGGCTCCGTGTTCTTCCCACGAGCGCGCTACCTGGCACACCGTGACTCCGTCGCGTTTGCGAGCTCCCAGGCGGAGCGACCCCACGTCCGAAGGTGCATCGCGCCCCTTCTCGACCGCTTCGAGCACGTGGACGGTGAAGTCGAGATCGCGCCCGGAGTCACGTCGTTCGCGGCACCCGGGCACTATCCGGGGCACCTGGGGCTCCGGCTCACGTCAGAGGGCCAGGAAGCCGTGTTGTTGGGCGACGTTGCCGTGCATCCGGCACTGCTCGAGGAGCCAGACTGGCTGTACGTGTCCGACGCGAATCCGGCACAGTGCGCCGAGACGCGCCGCTCGCTGCTCCCGGAGCTCGTCGATCGAGACGTCCTCGTCGCCTGCGGCCACTATCCCGGGAAGTGGGATCGGCCGCGTCGTCACCGGCGACGGCCGGATCGTGTGGGAGGAAGCGTGAGCTGGCCGCGGGACGATGCGAAGCTCGACCGCGTGCGCGCGCTCATGGGCGAGCGCGGGCTCGACGCACTCGTCGTCCGGGCGCCCGACAACGTCCTCTACCTGACGAACTTCTGGGGGATGAAGGGCTACGACGTCTGTGTCTTCCCGCGCGAGGGCGAGCCCGTCCTCATCTGCCTCGAGGCGAGCGAGGCCGACGCCGACCGCATGGCGTGGACCTCCGAGATCCGCCTCTTCGCAGGCTACGAACCCCTGGATCCGCGGCCGCCGCTGGCACGTGCGCTCGACACCGCGAAGCAACAAATGGGCGGGTTCAAGACGGTCGGCCTCGAGCTGAGCCTCGGAACGCAGGCCTCCGATCGCATGGTCGGTGAGCCGACGACGTTCACCGCGGAGTGGTTCCGCGCGTTCGGCGATGCGGAGGACGCAACTCCGCTGCTCGCCGAGGCACGTGCGCTCAAGACCGAGCAGGAGATCGAGCGGATGCGGCTCGCGAACGACATCGCCGCCGCCGCGATGGAGCACTGCAAGCTGGTGATCCAGCCCGACATGACCGAGGCCCAGATCGCCGCCGAGTGGGAAGGCTACGTCCACGGCGAGGGCACCGGCTGGGAGGGGAGGGTGGAGCTCGCCCGCGGCTTCTCGCTCGTCTGGTCGGGGCTCGGGATCCGGACGTTCACCGCGACGACCTCGCGCCCGGTCGTCAAGGGAGAGCCGACGCTCTTCGAGATCTGGGTGTGTGCCGACGGCTACTGGTGCGACCACACGAAGAACCTCGTCGTCGGCGAGCTGACGCCGGCGTATCGCGAGCTGGAGGAAGGCCTCATGGCCGTCTACGACGACGCCGTCGACTTCGCCCGCCCGGGCGCGAGCCTCCCCGAGCTCGATCGCCGCATCCGCGCCGGAATCGACGCGCTGGGCTTTCCCGGCCAGCCGTCGCATCCGATCTGCCACGGAGTCGGCGCTCGCGCACACGAGCCGCCGTACGCACACCAGGCCGGCGGAGGCGAGATCCGCGAAGGCATGGTTTTTGCAATCGAGCCAGGATGCTATATCGAAGGTGGCGGCGGCCTCCGCGTCGAGGACAACTTCCTCATCACCGCGGACGGTGCAGAGAAGCTGTCGCCGTTCCCCGACGGCATCGTTCGCGCCGGCTAGTGCGCCCGACCCCTGCCCCGGCGGATGCGATAGTCCGCGCGTGACGCTCGACCGCTCGAAGCTCTGGACCGGCGACCTGAATGCCAAGGCGCTCGAGCCACAGCCGCGCGTGACCGTCGGTCTCTACGACACCACCCTCCGAGATGGTGAGCAGACCGTGGGCGTCGTCTTGTCGCCGGAGGACAAGCTGGAGATCGCCCGAGCGCTCGACGCGGCCGGGGTCGACCGGATCGAGGCAGGCTTCCCGCGCGTATCGGAGGACGATGCCCGGGCCATCTCGCTGATTCTCGAGGCGGGGCTCGCTGCGGAGATCTGGGGGTTCTCCCGAGCGGTGCGTGCGGATGTCGAGGCGCTCGTCGAGCTCGGCCTGCGCGCCTCGGTGATCGAGAGCCCGATCTCGGACGGGAAGCTCGCGGCGCTCGGCGTCTCGCGGGAGACGATGCTCGAGCGGATTCGCGCCGCGGTCTCCTTCGCCGTGGAGGAGGGAATCCGCGTCGCCTTCTTCGGCGTCGACTCGACACGGGCCGAGCTCGACTTCGTGCGCGCTGCCTACGAGAGCGCAGTCGAGGCCGGGGCCGCGGAGGTCGTGGTCGTGGACACGCTCGGCATCGCCACGCCGGAGGCGGCGGCGTTCCTGGTGAACGACGTTGCGGAGAGGCTCGACTACGACGTCCCGGTGCACTGGCACGGCCACGACGACTTCGGGCTCGCGACTGCGGCCGCCGTTGCCGCCGTGCAAGGAGGCGCGACCTGGGTGCACGGGACCGTCAACGGAATGGGGGAACGCGCTGGTAACGCGGACCTGGTCGAAGTCGCCCTCGCGCTCGAAGCGCTGTACGAGATCCCGACGCGGCTTCGGCTCGAGCAGGTGCGCGAGCTCGCCCGTCTCGTCCAGGAGCGCTCCGGCACGACCCACGCGCCCTGGAAGGCGGCGACAGGCGACAACCTGTTCACGCGCGAGTCGGGTGCGGTCGCGTCGCAGTTCCACGACCCGCCGGCGATCGAGCCCTACGCCTCCGACGTCGTCGGCGCGACACGGGGGATCGTGCTCGGGAAGAAGAGCGGGCTCGACTCGATTCGCATCAAGCTCGAGGAGCTCGGTCTCGGTTTCCCGGTGGAGCGGAACGGGGAGCTCCTGGAGGCGGTCAAGAAGGCGGGGACGAAGAAGCGAGGGCTGGTCACCGATGTCGAGTTTCGACGGCTCGTGAACCGAAAGCGTGGCCGTTCGAGTATTGACTGACATCGGGCGTGACTGGATACTCGGGGCCATGTCGGGTCACGCGAAGCTGGGAGCGTGATCGAACGGGTCTGCATCGTCGGTGGAGGAGTCATCGGCAGCCTGTTCGCGGGGCATCTCGCCTCCGTCTGCGAGGTATCGGTTCTCACCCGACGGCGCGCGCATGCCGACGCGCTCAACCGTGAGGGTCTGCGGGTTACCGGTAGCCGCATAAGCACGCGCGAAGCGAGGGTCGTCGCCGCGGACAACCCATTCGATCTTGCTCCCCCGGACGTCGCGATCATCGCGACGAAGGCGACGGGCCTACGGCCTGCGCTCCAGACGCTCCGCTACGCGTTCGAGGATGCGACGATGATGACCGTCCTGAACGGTCTCGGCGCGGAGGAGATCGTGCGTGAGCACGGCGAGTGGCCGATCGTCTCCGCCGTCACGTTCATGAGCGGCACGCGTCACTCGGACACACATGTCGAGTACATCCTCGATACCGAGACCTGGCTCGGCCCGTACGAGGAGACGCCGTTCGAGCGGGTGCAGGAGATCGCCGACACGATCGTCGCCTCGGGCCTCCAGGCCGAAGCGCTGCCCGACCTGCGCCCCGCACAGTGGTCGAAGCTCGTCTTCAACGCGGCCGTCAATCCGGTCGCCGCGCTGACCGGGCTTCCGCACGATCCGCATTTCGCCGCGGAGACAGAGCCGACCGATCTCGGCCACCTCGTGCACGGGCTCGTCGACGAGGGCAAGGCGGTCGCGAAGGCGGCAGGGATCGAGCTGCACGACGATCCCTGGGAGATGAACGTGCTCGCGACGCAGCGAGGGTCGGCGCACTACCCGTCGATGCTGGAAGATGTCGACGCACACCGGCAGACGGAGATCGAGCTCATCACCGGCTCGTTGATCCGCGAGGCGGAACGGCACGGCGTGCCGGTTCCGCTGCACACGCTGCTGTACGGACTGGTGAAGGGCAAGGAGGGGTCCTGGTAAGAAACATGCGAAGAGAGGAGTCGGAGCCCCGCGGCCGCGAAGCGGACGCCTTTAGGGATCTCGCGCGACCGAGATCCGCTCGAGCGGCTCTCGGTCTTGCGCACAAATGCAGCTCAACAGGAGGGCGTGATGATTCGAGCAAGGAAGGCGGTGCTGGCTCTCGCTGCGGTCGCGGCAGTGGCCACAGCCGTAGTCGCGGCAAGCTCGGCGTCGCCGCAGCAGGCGAACACGGTCACGATCGGCTGGGCCTATGACAGCACCGGCGCGATGGCACCGTTCGACGGGCCCGCGCTTGCGACCGCGAAGGATCGCATCAAGACAGTGAACAAGGGCCCGGGAGTCAACCTCAAGATCAACACCTGCGACACGCAGGGCAACAAGCCGGCAGCGGCCAAGGCCTGCGCGGCAAGGCTGCTCGGCCAGGGCGCCGACGTCATCTTCACGACGTGCGACGTCGACCTCGCGGCACCCGTGGTGCAGGAGTCGATCAACCGCGGAAAGCTGACGATCGCCCCGTGCATCGGCACGGACCAGATGGGCCCGAAGCGCTTCGGCGCCAAGGGCCGTCTTGCATTCTCGTTCGGGAACGTCGCCCAGGACGAGGGCTCGGCGATGGCCGAGTACGCCTGGAGGAGAGGCTGGCGCGATGCCTCGCTCGCGACGGACACGGTCATCGTCTACTTCCGGAACGTGGTCCAAGCGTTCGAGGCGCGCTGGAAGCAGCTCGGGGGCACGATCGTGACCAAGGAGACGTACCAGTCGCTCGGCGGAAACCCGGCATCCTGGCAGAACGTCGTCACGCGCCTGAACGCGGAGGAAGCGGACGTGATCGTCACTTCGACGGCTGCGGCGTTCGGTGCGCAGGCGCCGATCCTCACCGGTCTGCGAACGCTCGGAAACAACACTCCGGTGCTCAACTCGTGGGCCGGTGACGGCAACTACTGGTACACGCCGAACCCGAAGGTGACGAACTACTACTACGTCACCTTCGCGTCGGCCTTCGGCGACGATCCTGTCGCTGCCGTCAACGCCGTTGCCAAGCGAAGCGCTGCGGCGATCGCGAAGGCCGGGAGCACCGGCGGGTTCATCACGGGGCCGGCGGCCATCGACGGCCTCCTCATCGCGCTCCGCCGCGCGGGCGGCTCGACGAACGGGCTCGCTCTCGCGGCACAGATGGAGAAGTTCAAGAACGTGCCCACGCTGTCGGGGCTCGGTGAGCTTCTCGAAGAGCCTGCACACGGTGTTCGGCCGGCAGTACCGGGTGATCCGGGTGCAGAACAACGTCCCGAAGGTCGTCGGGACCGTGAAGGCGAAGGTCGTCCCGAAGATCTGACGCGCGCTTCGCCGACGGAGAATGCAGCTGCAGAGACGAGGCGGCCCGGAGCACTCCGGGCCGCCTCGATCTCGCGTGCCTTCGCAGGGCGTGCAGGCGCTTCGAGACGTGACCCTCGAGCTGCACCGGCACGAGGTGGTCGGCCTCATCGGGCCGAACGGGGCCGGCAAGTCGACGCTCGTCAACGTCATCACCGGCTTCGACTTCCCCGACGAGGGCTCGGTCGAGCTCGAAGGCCGTGACATCACGCGCTGGCGGCCGGATCGCCGCGGGCGACGGGGCCTCGCCCGGACGTTCCAGCACTCCCGGTCGTTTCGCGCGCTCTCGGTGCGGGAGAACGTCGAGGTCTCCGCACTCGGCGCCGGTCTCGGCCCGCGCGCGGCGCGCCGGCGCGCCGAAGAGCTGCTCGAGCAGCTCCAGCTCACGCCGTACGCGAACGCCCCCGCAGGCGTCCTCGCGCACGGGGACGAGCGTCGGCTCGGCGTCGCGCGGGCGCTTGCGACGGAGCCGAGATTCGTTCTCATGGACGAGCCCGCAGCGGGCCTGCCCGAGGCGGAGGTGCCCGATTTCGCAGCCGTGATCCGCTCCGTGCGCGACGAGCACGACGCGGGGGTGCTGCTGATCGACCACAACATGGCGCTCGTCATGGACGTCTGCGATCGGATCCAGGTGCTGGATCACGGGGCGACGCTCGCGGAAGGGACGCCCGTCGAGATCCGCGCCAACCTCGACGTCGCGTCGGCATACCTGGGCGAGAGCGCCGTGCACGAGGAGGGGTCGTGACCGCGCCCGTGCTCCGGGTCGAGGGCGTGTCGGTCGGGTACGGCGGCAGCCCCGTCGTACGCGACCTCTCGCTCGAGCTGTCCGCCGGCGAGATCCTCGGGCTCATCGGGCCGAACGGCGCCGGCAAGTCCACCACCCTGCACGCGCTGATGGGTCTCGTTCCGCTCCGCAGCGGCGACGTGAGGCTCGACGGACGATCGCTGCGCGGACGAAGTCCGGAGACGATCGCGCGCTCCGGGATGGCGCTCGTCCCCGAGGGGCGCCGACTCTTCGGCGAGCTGACCGTCGAGGAGAACCTGCAGCTCGGACTGGCAGGAAGGCGCAAGAACGGTGCGGCCGGCGATCCGCTCGACGACGCGTACGGGCTCTTCCCGATCCTCGAGGAGTTTCGCGCCAGGCCGGCAGGACTGCTTTCGGGAGGGCAGCAGCAGCAGCTCGCCATCGCTCGCGCGCTCGTCGCCGGGCCTCGCGTGCTGCTCCTCGACGAGCCCTCGCTCGGACTGGCGCCGACCATCGTCGATCTCGTCTTCTCGACGCTCGGCACGATCCGCGATCGCGGGCTCGCGATTCTCCTGGTCGAGCAGCGGGCGCAGCGCACCGTGGCGCTCGCGGATCGGACGCATGTGCTCGCGAACGGCGAGCTCCGCCTGACCCTGACTCCCGCCGATGCGGCGGACACGGACCGGATGGTCGCCGCGTACCTCTCGTGACTCTTCCTGTCGCGAGCGGGCTTACCGACGTCCTCTCGGACGCCGTCGACCTCCAGGTGCAGGTCGACGCGATCGGGCTCGGCGCGATCTTCGCGCTGATGGCCGTCGGCATCGGGCTCGTCTTCGGCGTCCTCCGGCTCGTGAACTTCGCCTACGGCCAACTGATCATGGCCGGCGCGTTCGCCCTCGCCTTCGCGTCCGAGCGCGGCTGGCCGGTGGGTGTCGGGATCGCGCTCTGCTTCGCGGTCGTGATCGTCCTGTCCCTGGCGATGGAGCGAGTCGTCTTCCGGCCGCTGCGGTCGCAGTCGCCGGCGGTGATGCTGATCGCGACGTTCGCGGTCGCGTTCCTTCTCCAGAGCATCGCGCTGCTCTGGTTCGGGCCGCTGGGAAAGACCGCCGCGTCGCTCGCCGACCTCAATCGGCCGGTGACGATCGGGGACGTCGACATCCGGAAGATCGCGATCGTCGCCATCGTGAGCGCCGCGGTCAGCCTCGGATTGCTCGTGCTGCTGCTCAACCGGACCTCGCTCGGCCTGCACATGCGAGCAGCGGCGATGGATTTCCAGACCGCGCGGCTCGTCGGCGTGCGTGCGAACCTCGTGAGCGCCGCTGCGGTGCTCATCGCCGGCGTCCTGGCCGCGATCGTCGCCGTGCTCCTGACCGTGCAGTTCCCGACCGTGACCCCGACCTTCGCGCTGCGAGAGACGATCATCGTGCTCGCGGGAGTGGTCGTCGGCGGGATGACACGACTGCTCTCGGCCACGCTCGGCGGATTCACGATCGGCTACGTCTCCGGCCTGCTCGGGGGCGCGCTGCCGACTGCCCAGAGCCAGTACCTGCCGACGTTCGTCTTCGGCCTGGTGATCCTCGTCCTCCTCTTCCGGCCGGGAGGGCTCTTCCTGCGCGGCCGGGCCGCCGTGGAGCGCGTGTGAGCGCCCGGCGCGCCGCGCTGGAGCTCGGTGCTCCCGTCGTGCTGGTCGTCGGCGCCGCGCTCCTCGGCGTGCTCGTCTCGCGCTCGACCGAGATCTACTTCATCAACGCGCTCGTCTCCGTCTCCATGGTCGTCGCGATCTACGTCTTCGTCGGCAACTCGGGCGTTCTCTCCTTCGGGCACATCAGCTTCGTGGCCATCGGCGTCTGGACGGCGGGAGTGCTGTCCGTGCCCGAGCAGGAGAAACCGGCCTTCATGCCCTACCTCTTCGACTTCCTGCGAGACACGACCGTGGGGAACATCCCCTCGCTCGTCGCGGCCGGTCTGGTCGGCGGCGTGTTCGCCCTGCTCGTCGGCCTCCCGCTGATGAGGCTCTCCGGGCTCGCCGCCGGCATCGCCACCTTCGCCGTGCTCGAGATCACGAACAACATCCTCCGCTACTACGAGAAGGTCGGGCCCGGGTTGAATACGTTCTCCTCCGTGTCCGAGACCACCGATCTCCGCCAGGCTGCGATCGGCGCCGTCGCCGTCATCGTCGCTGCGTTCGCGTATCAGCGAAGCCGCTTCGGACGCCAGCTGCGCGCGACCCGCGAGGATCCCGCGGCTGCCCGAGCGGTCGGGGTGTCCGTCTATCGTCAGCGGCTCGGCGCCTTCGCGCTCTCCGGCTTCCTCGCGGGGCTCGCGGGCGGGCTCTAC
Organism: uncultured Actinomycetes bacterium; assembly: GCA_963850485.1. Lineage (GTDB taxonomy): Bacteria > Actinomycetota > Thermoleophilia > Gaiellales > Gaiellaceae > GMQP-bins7. The sequence goes on from CAWKLR010000024.1 coordinate 188,495, forward strand.
GTCCACTTCCTCCCGATCAACGTCGACGCCGTCTACCTCGACCTCACGTTCATCACGCTCGCGATGCTCGTCATCGGCGGGGCGACCAGCCTCTGGGGCGCGGTCGTGGGGGCGCTCGCCGTCAGCGCGCTCGATTCCGTCCTCGCGAACGCGGAGAACGGTCTCGAGCTCGTGGGGCGCACTGTCGAGGTTCCGGCGGGCACGAGGATCGTCGTCGTCAGCGCGCTGATGGCGCTCGTGCTCATCCTCCGTCCGAGCGGGCTCACGGGCGGGCGCGAGTTCTCCGTCGACCCGCTCTGGCGACGGCTGCGACCGTCATGAGGGTCTGTGTCGTGGGCTGCGGTGCGGTCGGGTCGCTCTTCGCGGCGAACCTCGCGCAACTCGAGGATGTCGAGGTGTGGGTGTACGACCTCGATCGCGCGCATGTCGAAGCGATCACTGCGCACGGCCTGCGGCTGACGGGAGCAGGTGACGTGGTCGGCTCCGTTCGGGCGACGGCCGAGCCGTCCGAGCTTCCCGCGTGCGACTTCGGGATCGTGGCGACGAAGGCGATGCACACGGACGGTGCGGTGGCCGCCACCGCTCATGCTTTCTCGGACGGAGCCGTCGCGTCCGTTCAGAACGGGGTCGGGAACGAGGAGGTGATCGCGGGGCACGTCTCGCGCGTGATCCGTGGGACGACGTTTCCCGCCGGGAAGATCCTGTCGCCCGGAGTCGTGCAATGGGACGTGAAGGGGGACACGACGTTCGGCCCATTCGAGCCGCGCCCTGCCCGGTCCGACGAGATCGAACGGCTTGCGGACGCCTGCACCCGAGGAGGCATGCCGACCCACGCCGTTGCCGACGCTCGCCCCGCCCAGTGGCGCAAGGTCGTCTTCAACGCGGCCACGAACCCCGTCGGGGCGCTGACCGGGCTCACCCACGGTCGCGTCTGCGAGCGGCCGGAGCTCCGCGCTCTCGTGAGTGCGCTCGTCGACGAAGGTAGAGCGGTCGCAAGCGCACAGGGGATCACGCTCGACGCCGACCCGGAGGAGCTGATCGACCACGCCGCTCGGCCCGACGTCGCGTACGACCACAAGGCGAGCATGCTCCAGGACGTGGAGGCGCGGCGGCGAACCGAGATCGACTACCTGAACGGCGGCATCGCGCGCTTCGGGCGCGAGCTCGGTGTCCCGACCCCTCTGAACGACGCGCTGACCTCGCTCGTCAAGGCGCTGGAGGACTCGTGGACGTAGAGCTTCGAGCGCCGGTTCGACAACGTGCGCGCGGCCATGGCCGAGCACGACCTGGACGCGCTGATCGTCTCCGGGAGCGAGTACTCGGGCTTCGAGGGCGCGGTGACGTATCTCTCCGGATTTCAGATCGTCCACCGCTACGCCTACGTCGTGGTGCCCGCGGACGGCGATCCCTTCGTCGTCTTCCCGAGCGAGGCTCGCTACGTCGGGGAGCACGGCACCGCGCAGCTCGAGCAGGTGTTCCACGATCGCCCGGGGGAGCACATGGCCGGACATGCACGGGGAGCGGGGTGGAGGCGGGTCGGCGTCTACGGGCTCGACTACGTCATGACCGTGCGGGACGAGCGCGCTCTCGCGGCGGCGAGCCTCGAGCTCGTCCCCTTCGACGTCGAGTTCGACCTCGCCCGCGCGGTGAAGAGCGACGCCGAGCTCGAGTCGGTGCGCGACTCGGTGCGGATCAACGAGCGTGGGTTCGAGATCTTCGTCGAGAGCTACGCGCCTGGGAAGTCGGCCTCCGAAGTCATGGCTGCAGCGGAGGAGTGGTTCGTCGCTGAGGGCTGCGGACGGCTCACGATGAACATGGTTCTCACGGGCACCGACTCGTATCGCGCGGCCGGAGTTCAAGATCGCGCGGCGCGAGGAGATCCTCCCGAGGTTTCTCCTGCCCTCGCTCGAGGTCGCCGGCCCGGGCATGCACTGGGTCGAGGTCTCGCGCGCGATTGCCGCGCAAGACGCCGTGCTCTCGGCGGACACGGAACGGATGCTCGAGGCGTACCTCGAGTACGCCGAGGCTGCGAGGGGCGCGATGCTGCCGGGAGCCACCTGTGACGACGTGCACCGCGCGGTCTCCGCCGGCTTTCTCGAGCGCGGCTACCACCTCGGTCACGTCACCGGTCACTCGATCGGGATGACCATGATCGAGTTCCCGAAGATCGGGGAAGGCGTCGAGACCGAGTTGGCGGAGAACATGGTGTTCTCGATGCACCCGCACGCGATCGCCGCGAACGGCGAGGACTGCCTGTACATGCAGGAGACGTGGCTGGTCACTTCCGAGGGCGGTGTTCCACTTTCCAAGCCTTCCGATGCAGGTTTTCCGTGCGTAGCTGGCTACAATCCAGCGGGTGAGCTGGCCGTGGCTCGTCGTGCTCGTCCTCGCGGCCGCACTCGTCGTCGCGGTGGAGTCACCGCGCCTCGGCAGGCGGTTCGGCGCGGATGCCCGCCGTGAGCGCGACCGGGCGCGGCGCAAGAAGAGCTTCCGCGTCGTCACAGCCGTCGACGAGGAGAGCGACGAGTTCATCAAGAGCGTCCAGCGCGACCTGGACGCGCTCCCGACGATCGAGGAGCGGGACCGAAAGACCGTAGAGCCGAGTCTCGCGACCCTGCTGACCTGCTAGCGGACGGTGAAGGTCGCGGTGAGCGTGCGCGTGTTCGGAAGGATGCGAGCGACGTTCTCGGTGTTCTTCGTCTCCTGGTAGTCGGAGACGCGCAGTCGCAGACGGTGTCTGCCGGGCGAGAAGTCCGCCGGTCGGGACGCGAACCACGCCGTTCCGATAGGTCGCCGACGCGCGTGCGCGCCGTCGAGGATCGCGTTTGAGCGAGCGGGATGTAGATCCCCGACTGCCGCATCGGTCGCCGCGACTCGAATGGGATCTCCGCGTCGCACCACCCGCGTCCGTAGGCGAAGTGTGGGCGGCGTGACGTCGTTGATCCAGTAGCGGAACGTGAAGCGGCCAGCACCCGCGCGGGTCGCGCTGTCGAAGACGACTGCGTATTCACCCGGAAGCGGCGAGAGCGCGGCCGCTGCGAGCACCGGACTGCGAAAGCCGTCGAGGTACGGGTTGTGGTGCACCGGCAGGCCCGCGTAGCCCGTCAGGCGGTTCTCGTCGAGACCGGACACGACGCGAGGCTCGACGCTACTACCTGGTGGATTCTGCGTGACGACGACGCCGAAGTTCGCGACCGGCCGAGTGAGGCGGACGCGATAGACCGCCTCTGGTCCACGGAGGAACGTGTTCAGGCCGACCCCGCTCGGGTTGTCCGGATAGCGGTAGCGGGTGACACGACCCGGCTTCCCCGCGGTCGTTCCGCGGTGCACGCCCGACCTTTCGCAGCGTGACCGGCTGATGGCGCGCGAGCGCGGGCACGGCGACTCGCCCCCAGAAGGGAACGCGGCGGACGTCCGCTCCGCGCCGGAGCTCGAGATAGCCGCTGAAGTCGCCCTGCGCCGCGGATCCGGAGGTTGCGACCTCGTAGGAGAGCGAGCCCGGAACCGTCACCGTCGCCGGGACGACGAGATTCGCGCCTGCGGGCCGCTCGCGGCGAACCACGGAGACCTGCCAGGTGCCGGCGCCTCCACCCGCGTCGGTGAGGGCTATCGCGCCGTCACTGCGCGCAGCACGGCCGAGAAGACCGAGCGAGACGCCGGCAGGATCCGCGAAGAGGAGCGGCCGGTCTGCTCGAGTCAAGGAGACGACTCCACCTCCCTGGAACTGCGGGGCGGCGAGGCTGTCGCCCTCGTTCGAGGCGTCGGCCCCGGTCTGAACCAGCGCCGACTTGACCTGAGCGACCGTCCAGCTCGGGTGTCGCTGGACGAGGAGCGCCGCGGCGCCGGCGACGTGCGGCGAGGCCATGCTCGTCCCCGAGAACGACGACCATCCGGCCGGCACGGAGGAGAGGATGTCGACGCCCGGAGCCGCCACGTCGGGCTTCAGCCGAAGCGAGATCGTCGTCGGCCCGACGGAGGAGAACTCGGCGTGCGTGCCGCGCGTGGTCGCCCCGCTCATCTCGACCGCACCGACGGCTGATCGCGCGCTCGGAGTTCGCAGGCGACGAGATCGAGCCGGCTCCCAGGTCGTTGAAGTCGTTTCCGGCGGCGACGACCGAGACGACTCCCGCACGAGCAGCGGCGTCGAGGGCGAGGGCGACGATGTCGCGGCGCGGCTCGATCTCCGGCTCTCCGATCGAGAGGTTGAGCACGTCCATGCCGTCTCGCACCGCGGCCTCGATGGCAGCCACGATCTCGGGGGCGTTCCCGTTGGGGCTCAGCCCCGAGTCCGTGCGCACGAGCGCCTTGTAGTTGCCGATGAACGCGCGTGGCGCGATGCCCGACACCGTGCGCCCCGTGGCCTGCGTGCGAGCGTTCCCGGCCGCGATCCCGGCGACGTGGGTGCCGTGCGAGGAGTTGTCGCCGTCGAAAGCGAGCGCTGCATTCTCGTTGCGCGCCCCGGGCGGCGGAAATGCGCGCGCGACGATCACCTTCGCGTTCGTGAAGCGCTGTTGGCCCTTCGGAAACCCGGCCGGCATCGTGTAGCCGGCCGGATCGAAGAACACGTGGTCGTGATCCACGCCGGTGTCGATCACGCCGATCTTGACGCCCTGGCCTGCCGTCTCGAGACCTGCGCCCCAGAGCGCCGGTGCGCCGATCTGCTGGGGGCTCCGGTCAAGCTGTGGGACGTACTGCGCGGAGGCGAATACGTCGCGTACTCCGGGAATGTCGCGGAGCAGCGGCACCTCTGCGCTCGGGAGAACGACGGCGAAGCCGTTCGCGACGACGCGATAGCTCCAGCGAATCCGCGCGTCCGGAAGCGTCTCGCGCGAGCTCGCTCCGAAATGTGCGCTGCTCGGCCGCAATCCGCGCTTCGGTGCCAGGAGCATGCGCGAGCGGGGGAGAGGCCAGCGAGACCACGACCTCCGACCGGCCCTCCGTACCCGCGGTCAGGCCGACCTTGCAACAGTCTGTTACAAGGTCTGTCGCCGGCAGGCGCTCGGTGTCGCCGAGAACGAGGACGGCGAGAACGAGGGCGAGAACGGGGCCGAGTCGGGTCATCGAGAGATGAGACGAGCCGAAGCTAGAATCGGTAGGCCGCGCGGATGTGGCGGAATTGGTAGACGCGCACGGTTCAGGTCCGTGTGCCCGTAAGGGCGTGGAGGTTCAAGTCCTCTCATCCGCATCATCGAACTACCTCGAGGTACTGCACCACGACGACCGCGATGACGACGAGCGTGAAGATCGCGAGTTGGACGAGGCCAAGTCGCATTCGCCGTTTGTCGGTCACCGTCTGAGCACTTCACGTCGGTCCGAGCGCAGTTGGGCGCACCTCGAGTGCCTCGGCGCCTTCGGCAGCGCGCCGGGCAAAGCTCGACAGGGCTTCCGAAGGCCGCGCACCGGCAAGCCTCGCCGCAGTCTCGGAGACGCGTGAGACCTCGTCCGGACGACCCCAGACGAGTGCGAGCGCGCGTTCCAGGGTCTCGGCTGCACCCTCGTCGTCACGGAGCGACCACTGTGCCTCCGCCTCCGAGAGCAGCTGCTCCATGTCGCTCGTCGTCTGCTCGCGGTACGCGTCGTAGTCAATGCCGCCCACGGCCCGATTGTGGCGATGGCGCCCGCTGGCGCGCGGGATCACTCGATCGAGGGACAGCCGAGCGTCGTGAAGCGACGACCAGGGAGGGGTGGACGCGCTCGTGCTTCGCGTCGCGATCTTCGTGCTCGCGCTCGCTCTTCCCGCCTGGATCGCGCTCTCGCTCCTGGTCGTGCTCGGCCGTGCGCGGTACGACCGAAGGCAGGGAGCGCGGGTCGGCGAGCTTCCCTCCCGAGACGCCGCGCGGCTGATCCGGCGTGCTCGAGGTAGGCCGCGCACCGATTGGGGTCGCTGGCGACGCGTCGCCGCGCTCACGCGCCTTGGGCGCGCACACCACCTAGCTGCCCCTCGGTTGCTTCGTAGGGCGCTCGCGGATCCCGATCCGAGGATCGCGACCGCGGCCATCCGCAGCCTCGGCGATCTCGGTGATGGCTGGGCGATCGACATCCTCGATCTCCGCGCTTCGGGACGGAAGCGCGCCGCGATCGAGGATCGCCGCGCAGCTCGAACGTCTCGCCCCGGTGCCGGGGCCGAGGTTCGTTCCCCTCCTTCGCTACCCGCATCCGGCCGTCCGCTTCTGGGCCGCCACCTTGCTCGGACCGTATCCAGAGCTCGGTCGAGAGGGCCTGATCGCACTCACCTGGGATCCGGATCCGAATGTTCGGGCCGCCGCCGTCGAGACGCTGGGGAGTCGCAGCGGGAACGCCGTCGGCGCCGCCACGCTCGCACGACTCGACGACCCGGCGTGGTTCGTGCGGGTCCATGCCGCGCGTGCCGCCGGGCACGTCGTCGGCGCCGACGCCGCGCCCTCGATCACGCCCCTCCTCGCAGACCGGCAGTGGTGGGTGCGAACGGCGGCGAAGGACGCGCTCCGCGGAATGGGATCCGACGCCGTGCCGGCGCTCTTGGCCGTTCTCGGGCATCCGGACGCGTTCGCGCGAAACGGCGCCGCCGAAGTCCTCCAGGACGTCGGGTTCGTCGACACCTTGGCGTTCGAGCAGCCATTGAGCCCGCTTCTCGAGCGCATCTACGAGGCCGGAGGAGAGCGGTTGCGCGACGCTGCCCAGTCGCGCGCTGACCGGCACGCTTCCCGCAGAACCGAGCGTGCGGCATGACGGGCGACATCCTCGGCATCGTCGTCCTCGTCTGCCTCGCCTATCTCCTGCTGACGACCTTCGTGTACGTCGCGCTCGTCGTCGTCGGCGCGCTCGAGAGCACCGTTCGGCGCCAGGAGAGCGGGAGCGAGGACTACGCCACCCTTGCGAGCTCGCGCTTCACCATCCCGGTCAGCGTCATCGCCGCCGCCTACGACGAGGAGCCCGTCATCGTGTCCACCGTCGACACGTTGCTCGCCTTCGACTACCCGGAGCACGAGGTGATCGTGGTCAACGACGGCTCGAGCGACGGCACGCTCGAGAAGCTGCACGACGCATACGACCTCCAGCCGTACGAGGTCTTCGTGCGCCGGGTCTTCGAAAGCAGCGAGGTGCGAGCCATCTACCGCAGCGCGATCCATCCGAACCTCATCGTCGTCGACAAGGAGAACGGAGGGAAAGCGGACGCGTGGAACGCAGGGCTGAACGTCGCCAGGTACCGATACGTGTGTGGCGTCGACGCGGACACGCTGTTCGATCCCAAGGCTCTGCTCAAGGGGATGCGTCTCGTCGTCCAGGATCCGGGCCGTGTCATCGGCGTGACCAGCCACCTCAACACCGCACGCGAGCCGGAACGGGCGATCGCCGCGCCGCCGGGACGGCGACCGATCGACTTCAATCCGCTCATCGCCTTTCAGCACCTCGACTTCGTACGCGCGTTCTTCAACAACCGCATCGCGTGGTCGAGGCTGCGCTTCATGCTCTGCTCGCCCGGCGCGTTCCAGATCTGGCGACGCGACGTGCTCGAGGAGGTCGGCGGCTACTCGCGCTCGTTCACGTGCGAGGACATCGAGGTGACCTTCCGGATCCACGAGCGATTTCTGCGCGAAGGCCGCGACTACGAGATCCTCTGCCTCACCGACAACGTCGCGACCACGGAAGGGCCGGACACGGTCCGCAAGCTGGTCTCGCAGCGGGAGCGCTGGCAGCGCGTGATCAACGAGACCGTCTGGCACTACCGCCGCATGTGGTTCAACCCGCGGTACAAGGCCGTAGGGCTGCTCGGTGCGCCCTTCTACTTGATCACCGAGGTGCTCGCGCCTGCGTTCGAGCTCCTCGCCGTCGCAGCGCTCGGGCTCTCGCTCGCGTTCGGGCTGTTCGAGCCGCGCACGTTCGTCGTCATGCTCGCCGCGATCGCGTTCACGAACGCCGCGCTGACTGCCTCCGCCGTTCTCTTCGACGATTTGCAGTCGCGGACGTATCGCAAGCGCGACCTCGCACGCTTGCTCCTGCTGGCCCCGCTCGACCTCGTGCTCTACCGGCCGATCATCTTCTGGGCGCGCGTGAAGGGATCCTGGAGGTTCCTGCGCGGCGACAAGGCCTGGCACAAGTTCGAGCGAAACACGCGCGAGGCGCCGGCGTAGGCTGGCCGCTAAGGGAGGGCGGCCAGGACGTCGTCCGCGTGCGTATCGGGCTTGACCCGGCGCAGCACCTTCGCGAGGTTGCCGTCCGCGTCGATGACGAAGGTCGAGCGCTCGACGCCCATGTACTTCTTGCCCGCGAAGCTCTTCTCGACCCAGACGCCGTACTCTTCCGCGACGGCGTGATCCTCGTCGGCGAGGAGCGTGAACGGTAGCTCGTACTTGTCCCGGAACTTGGCATGTGACGCCTCGCCGTCCGGGCTCACGCCGAGGACGACCGCGCCGCGCTTCTCGAACTCGCCCCACGCGTCGCGTAGTCCACGTGCCTGCTTCGTGCAGCCGGGCGTGTCGTCCTTGGGTAGAAGTAGAGGACGACCGGCGCCCCTCTGAAGGAGGACAAGGTGACCGCCTCGCCCGAGTCCGACGTGAGCGTGAAGTCGGGCGCTGGCCGACCTTCCTCGACCACGCCTCCGTTCGTCGGATCACCGGGATCGTTCAAGACGGGAGCCACCCCTCGCCGTACGCCTGACCGCTCCTCTGGCCCCCAGCGGGCATATGCCTCGTCCGGGGTCGAGGTCTCCTCGAGCACGCTCGCATCGTGCTTCGCTGCAACCTCGCTCACGGCATAGACGAACCTCGAAGCCACCTACACGGCTGCCGGTCATGACGATCACGCACGGCGCGTCGCCCGTGCCGACGAAGACGTGCTTCGTCCACGGCGGGCAGTGAACGAAGTCCCAGGCCTTCAGGCGGCGCTCCTCACCCTCGATCACGAGCACGTACTCGCCGGAGTCGACGAGGAAGTCCTCCTGGCCGCGCTCGCCGTGGTACATGCCCCGCTGACCGGGGGCTACGACCTGGATGCGGAAGCCGAGCTGCGCCCACTCCTGCCCACCTTCGAAGTCGGTGTCCTGCCCGCGCTCCTCGCTTCGGATCCACGATGCGTCGCGCGCGTTGAGCACGAACCAGCCCTCGCCCTGGGGAATGAGCCCGGCGTCCGTCCTCTTCAGCTCAGCCTCCGGGATGAAGCTCGGGGCCGGCTGACCTTCCTCGATCACGACGTTCTCCTCGGTAGGGTCCGGCGATGGTAGCCGTGCACGTCGCTCTGGCCGTCGCCGTGCTTGCCGTCTGCATCGGGGCCGCGGTGTACGGCTTCATCGCGTACCGGCGCGGGAGTGCGGGAGTGACCGTTGCGCACGGGCTCGCGCTCGCGCAGACGGCGCTCATCGCCCAGGCCGCCGTTGGCCTGCTCTTGCTTTCAGACGGTCGGCGGGCGCCCGATCGCCTCCACTACGCGTACGGGGCGTTCGCGCTCGGGGTCGCACTGTCGCCGTGGTTCTACGCGCCCACCGAGGGGCCGAGGAGGCTCCTCTGGTTCGCCGGGACGACGCTGCTCGCCGGCGCCCTCGCCGTGCGAGCATTCACGACGGGTTGATGAGAAAGCTCTGGGATCGCATTCCGCCGCTCGCGCGCGGCCTCGGGATCGTCGCGCTGATCGCGGCCGTCGTCGTCGTGCTCTCCCTCGAGCCGGTTCTCGCGACGGTGGGCGGGCTGTTGCAGATCGCGTTCTTCCTGGCGATCGCCTTCTTCCTGTTTCTGCTCTGGCGCGAGCGGAGGGGGGACCTCGAGGCGTGGTCGGACCGGAACCGCAAGCTGTTCTACGCCGCGATCATCCTCGCGGTCGTGGCGATCGGGATGGCGATCGGGCTCGGAGTACCGGGGCGCGACGCCTTGGCGCTCGTTCTGGCGCTCGCCGCCTGCGCGTACGTGGTGGTGCGCGTGTGGCGGCTCGAGCACCGCTACTAGAGCTACGGCAGCGTGAAGGGCGGGCTCTGCCGGAGCGTCGGCGGCCCGGGATTCACCGGGTGCACGAGGCGTAGCGTGTAGCGGTACCGGCCCGGGCCGAGCCGGCGCGGGCCGAGGTCGATCTTCGTCGGCTCGCCCGACCTCGAGGCGGCCCCGCTTCACCATCTTCGTCGAGTGCGTGGACGCCCGCTCGACCCGCAGCACGTAGGCGCAGTCGAGATCGCAGGTGAGGCTGGCGCGGAAGATCCCGCGCTTGGCGGCCGCTCGAGTCCCGAAGCGGAGCAGACTCGGCCGGACGGTGAGCTCGACGCCGGGGCAGCGGACGATCGAGCCGCCCGTCGAGCGGTCGAGCGCCTCCGTCACGCGCGGAAGGCTGGTCTTCGCCGTGCCGTCGACGTAATGGACGCCCGACTGCCAGCCGGCGCGCGCCCGTTCGTCGCGAGACGAGGAAGATGAGCATCCCCTCGACCGTCGGCTGGCAGAACGAGAGCGCGAGCGCCTGCTCGTAGTAGGCGGCCTGGGTCGGCTCGTCGACCGGCCGCGTCACGGCCGGCTCGTCGCCCGTGTAGAGCGCCGACTTCGCCGTCGGGATCTGCGACTCGACGCCGAACTCCGCGTACAGGATCGGCAGCTTCGAGCCGAGCTGCGCGGTGCCGTCGAACGCCTGCGCCGAGGAGCGCGACGAGCTTGTCGTAGTCCGCGATCGCCGATCGAGGTCGTGTTGGGATGCGCGGTCGTCGGCGGTTGGCTCGAGTTGTCCGCCGTACGGGTGGATCGAGAGCGCGTCCATGACCGGCCGGTCGCGGCCGCTCGCGCGGTAGGCGACGCCCAGCTCCTGGATGAACTTGGTCGGCGAATGCGTGGGGCGTGTGCCGCCCGCGCGGTCGCTGCCTCGCGGCGAGACGCGCGCCTCCGTAGACGCTGCATCGCCGGCGAGACCGCCTTCAGCGCGTCGTAGGTCCGGGCGAGCAGCGCGAGGTATGCCGGCGGGGGCGGCGCTCGTGCCGTCGAGCTCGAACTGCGGAAGCCAGAACCGGTTCAGGTTCGGCTCGTTACCGACGATGACGTGGCGGATCCCAGGCACCGCTCGCACGAGCGCCGCCGCGTTCGCGGCGAACTCGCCGCGTGCCTCGTCGGTCAGGGGAGTCGTTCGCGAGCCGGGATGCATGACCGTCACGTAGACGCGCACGCCGTTGCGGGACGCCGCGTCGGCGACGTTCTCGAGAACATCGAGCTCCGCCTCGGTCGGCCTCGTCTGGCCGGGCTGCCAGAGGCTCGTCACGCGCACCGCCCGGAACCCCGCGACCCGGAAGAGCGCCATGCGCGCCTCGGCCTCGACGGGGGAGGAGAGCCGCACGTCGTCCTCGACGGCTCCCACGGTCAGTCCTGGTCCGGCCTCCGCGACCGCGGGAGCGGCAAGCGCGAGAAGGGCCCCGAGGGCCGTCAGGAGGGCTCGACGCATGGGGCTACGCTAGCGAGAGAATGCGTGAAAACCTTGAAGGAACGCTTGCCGGGCTCCCGCGCAAGCCGGGCGTCTACGTCTTTCGCGACGAGCAGGGCGAAGCGCTCTACGTGGGCAAGGCGAAGTCGCTCCGGCCGCGCGTGCGCAGCTACTTCCAGCGCAGCGACGGCCGTGTGGCAATCGCCAAGCTCGAGGGCCGAATCGCAGACGTCGAGGTCATCGTCACCCGCAACGAGGCGGAGGCCCTGCTTCTCGAGCAGAACCTGGTCAAGCGCTACCGGCCGCCCTTCAACATTCGGCTGCGGGACGACAAGTCGTTCCCGTACATCGCCGTCACCCTCGCGGACGAGTTCCCACGGGTCATGTTCACGCGGGAACGGCACCGGTCGGGGAACCGTGTACTTCGGGCCGTTCGCGAATGCGAAGAAGGTACGCGAGACGCTGGACGTCCTGAACCGCGTCTTCAAGTTTCGACCGTGCGAAGGGCCGCGGCCCGGGCGTCATTCCGGAATTCCCTGTCTCGACTTCCACATCGACCGCTGCTTCGCCCCGTGTGTGAACGAGATCTCCGCCGAGGATTACGGCGAGATCATCGAGGGCGTGATGGGGTTCCTCTCCGGGGACACGCTGCCTATCCAGCGGGAGCTCGGGTCGCGCATGGAGGAAGCGGCGCGAGACGAGCGCTTCGAGGAGGCGGCGAGGTACCGCAACCGTCTCTTCGCGATCAGGCATCTCGCCGAGCGGCAGGCAGCGGACAGGCACGCCGTGGGAACCGTCGATGTGATCGGGCTCGCGGTCGAGGGCGACCGCGCCGCGGTGCAGGTCTTCCCGCTTCGCGACGGGAAGATGATCGACCGCTACGGCTTCCATCTCGAGAACGTGGTCGAGCGCCGACGAGCTGTCGGTGCTGGAAGCGTTCGTGGTCGAGTACTACGGCGCGACGCCAAGCATCCCACCTCAGGTGCTCGTTCCCGTCGGGACCGAGGGAACCGAGGCGATCGCAGAGTTCCTCTCGGAGCGGCGCGGCTCGCGCGTCGAAGTGCGGACGCCGTCACGTGGCGAGAAACGCCGCCTCGTCGAGCTCGCGAGCGAGAACGCGCGCGTCGCGCTCGCTGCGGACTCCGCGACCCGCGAGGCCGAGCGGCTTCGGCGCGTCTCTGCGCTCGAGCAGCTGCGCGAGTGCCTGAATCTCGAGAGCCTGCCCCTGCGGATCGAGTGCTTCGACGTCTCGAACATCCAGGGCGAGTCGATCGTCGCGTCCATGGTCGTGTTCGTGGACGGGAAGCCGAAGAACGCGCACTACCGCACGTTCGCGATGCGTGGCCTCGACGGCCAGGACGACGTCGGCGCGATCCGAGAGGTCATCTCCCGCCGTTTCGCCCGGGTCCGCGAGGGCGAGCCTGACGAGAGTTTTTCGCGCACACCGAACCTCGTCGTCGTCGACGGCGGACGCGGCCAGCTGGCAGCCGCGCTCGCGGCGATGGAGGAGCTCGATCTGCCCCGCGTCGCGGTGATCTCCCTCGCCAAGCGCGAGGAGGAGGTTTTCGTCCCCGGCTCGTCCGCGCCGATCAGGCTCGAACGGCACAGCGCGGCGCTCCAGCTCCTGCAGCGCGTCCGTGACGAGGCTCACCGCGTCGCGCTGCGGTACCACCGCCAGAAGCGGGGCACGAAGTCGATGGAGACGATCTTCGAGGGGCTGCCGGGTGTCGGGCCTGCTCGGCGGCGAGCGATCCTCAGGCACTTCGGCTCGGTCGAGCGGTTTCTCGAAGCCTCCCAAGAGCAGCTCGAAGGCGTTCCTGGACTACCGGCGAAGACCGCGCGAGTCCTGTACGCGCAGCTGCACAAAGCCGGGCCTTCCTAGCTAGTCCCTCACTCGCGTGGGACGTCCTCCGATGGACGAGCGTCTCGAGCGCTCTTCATCGCGCCCCGGAAGTTGAGATTGCCGAGCGAGAGCGCGAGCGCAGTGAACCCGGCGACGACATTCGTGGTCATGAGGATCAGCCGCGCTCCGACGCTGAACGCCAGAAGCTGCGCACCCGGGACCGTGCCCCCGAATACGTACAACAGAAATGCTTGCTCCGTGCCGAGGCCGCCGGGGGTGAGCGGGAGCAGCGTCGCGAGGCTGGACGAGACCTGTACGAGAAGCACGTTCTGGATCGACTGCGGGATGTCGAACGCGTCCAGCATGAACCACACCGTCACCAGCCGCAGGCTCCAGTCCGCCGCCTGCCAGATCGCGACCGACGCGAAATACGCGGGGGGGTCGCGCACGACAGAGAAGGCCTGCTTCACGCGCTCCCAGAAGTCGAACACGTGACCGTGGATCCAGATGCCGAGGACGACGAGTGCGATCAGGATCGCCGCCAGGATGAGCTCGGCGGCCAGCGGGTGGTCGAGCAGCCACGCAAAATCGAAACTGCGAAGGCGGGGGAGCTGACCGATGCCCGGCAGCTCGTCCAGGGAGACGACCGCCCAGATCAGGAGCGTCGAGGCGGCGGCGATGTCGAAGATCGAGAGAACGAGCGTGCTCGAGATCACCGTCGTGTAGCTCGAATCCGGGATCGCGCGGTGGGCGAGGACCACGCGCACGGCGTCTCCCGCTCGCACCGGGATGATCGCGTTGATCCCGATGCCAGAGACGTACGCGCCGAGGATCCGCTGGCGAGGAACCTCGCGGTCCGGGGTACGCGGCCACAAGGATGTTCCTCCACGCCTGGCTGGTGCACGCGAGCTTGGCGAGCTGCGCAGAGGATCGCGATGAAGGCGGGCAGCGGGTCGATCGCCGCCAGCTGATCGAGGAAGGCGTCGATCCCGTCGAGGATCCGAGCCATGGAAGCTCTCTAACCTGATGGTAGTCGGTCGCCGTCGGGCCCGAGGAAGGGGTACCGGTAGTCGATCGGGGGAACGAACGTCTCCTTGATCGTGCGCGGCGACACCCAGCGGATC
>CAWKLR010000025.1:0-33453 GCA_963850485.1 uncultured Actinomycetes bacterium
AAGCGCCGGCGCGCCCGCGACCATCCCCCTCGCCGGCTTGCGCCATCGCGAGGACGCCCGCCCAGTCGCCGCTGCGGTCACTGAAATCAGGCACCGTTTGCTCGAGCGCACCACGAACGTCGTCTACGACCGCCACGCTGTCGCCTCCTCCCGCTCCAGACTCTCCTTCACGGCCGCTCGCCCAGCGTTCAGCGCCGCGGCCACCGTTCCGGGCCGAACCTGCATGACGCGCCCGATCTCCGCGTAGTCGAGATCGGCGAAGTAGCGCAGGAACAGCATGAGGCGCTGGCGCTCGGGCAGCTCCGCGATTGCCTGCCGAACCGATTCGTCGGGCTCGGCTGCGCTCGGCGCGGGCAGCTCGGGCGGCTCACCCGCTTCGGCGCGGACGGCCCGCCGATCGCGAGCCGCGTTGACGATGGCGCGCCACGCGAACGCCTCGAGCGCACCACGCCTTCGGATGCCGTGCCTGCTTCGCACGATGCCGACGAACGCATCCTGCACGGCGTCCGCACCCAACTGCTCGTCGCGCGTGATCGCGACGGCGACGCGGAGGAACGCGGGGTATCGGAGCCTGTAGATCAGCTCGATCTCCTCGAGCAAGTCGTCTTGGCCTCTCGCCACACCCCTTACGACCGCCACGGGCACAGTTTTCTTTAGTACGGCACGGCGCGCCCACATCTCCTTCTCGCCCGTCTCCCCCGTAATCCCCTCGAACGAACTCGGCTGCTACCGAATGACGAGGTGGGTGCGAGACGTTCGCGTTTCTCAGGAAGCGGGACGCGTCGTGGCGGCAAGTGCCACTGCGTCCAACGCGTCCGCGAGAAAGGCGATCTCCTCCGGTCTGCCGACGGTGATCCTCAGCGCGTCCGGTGCACCGAAAGAGCCCAGCGGACGAACGATGACGCCCTGACGAAGCAGGGCGTCGTTGAGACCGAGGGCGTCTCCCGCCCGGACGAACACGAAGTTCGCGACCGCGGGCTCCACCGGATCGAGCCCGTGCTCGCGGAGAGTGGCGGCGAGCATCGCCATCGACTCGCGATTGGTCGTCCGACGGCGAGCCAGCTCGCCGTGGTCGTCGAGGCTCGCGAGAGCAGCCTCCTGGGCGATCGAGCTCACGTCGAACGCACGCCGGACCTTTCCGATCGCGGCAATCACCTCGGCCGGTCCGACGCCGTAGCCCACGCGCAGGCCCGCCAGGCCGAAGATCTTCGAGAACGTCCGCAGCACGAGCACGTTCGAGCCCGCCTTCTGGAACTCCTCGATCGCATCCGGGTAGTCGGGGTCCTCGACGTACTCGAAGTACGCCTGGTCGACCACCGTGAGCACATGCGGCGGGACGTCGGCGAAGTACGCCTCGAGCTCCGCACGACTGTTCGTGGTGCCGGTGGGATTGTTCGGGGCGGCGATGAACACGAGCTTCGTCCGCGGCGTGATCGCGGCGATGATCGCTTCGAGATCGAACCGATCTCCGCGCAACGGAACGCGGACGGGGACGCCCCCGAGCTTGAGGGTGTCGAGGACGTAGCTCGGGAAGGACGGCCAGCCGGTGACCGCCTCGTCGCCCGGATCGAGCGCGACCATGGTCAGGTAGCCGATCACCGCGTCCGCGCCCGAGCAGACCGTGACGTTCTCGAAATCGACGCCGTGTCGCTCGGCGAGAGCGTGCCCGAGCCGCCAGGACCCGCCGTCCGGATACCGGTTCAACTCGAGCGAAGCGCGGGCGATCGCCTCCTGGGCAGCAGGAAACGGGCCGAAAGGGCCTTCGTTGGACGCGAGCTTGACGACACGCTCGAGCCCGTGCTCGCGCTGCACTTCCTCTACGGGTTTGCCCGGCTCATACGGAACGAGCCCGGCGACCGCACGACGAATCACCGACGGATCGATGTCGCCGTGCCGACGACTCACGCTGCCGGAAGAGGCTCCGCGGCAACCTGCTCGCCGACGAGCTCGCTGCTCTCGTCGACGATCGTCTCCACGTGATCGGCCGCGTCGCCGCGATGACGGCGAACGAGAACCGCCATCAGTCCGGCGAGGACGCCTGCCGAGACGAGCCCGAGACCGACGTAGAGAGCGAGCTTCGCGGTGCTCCGCCGACGCTGCTTGCGCCGACGCTCGAGCACCTTGAGCACGGTGTACCCGAATACTGCGTTTCTCTTGTTGATGACACTCATGGAGACAGGTTAACCGACCGCGGCCAACGTCAAACCGATGCCTTGCGCCGCGGCGGGAGATGGATCGCGCGCTCGAGCGCGACGAGCCCCGCCTCCTTGAACGCTTCGGACAGCGTGGGGTGCGCCGTCATGCCGTCTGCGACCGTCTCGATCGTCGCCTCCGCGTCGAGGCCGACGACCGCAGCCTCGATCAGATCGGTCGCATGCGGACCGACCATCACGACGCCGAGCAACTCGCCGTAGGTCTTCTCGTGAATGGTCTTCACCCAGCCGGTCGTCTCGCCCATCATCACCGCCCGCGCGTTCGCGACCCACGGAAAGCGTCCGACGACCACGTTGTCTCCGTGCTCCTCGCGCGCCTGCGCCTCGGTCAGCCCCACGCCCGCGATCTCGGGATCGGTGTAGATGGGCCGCGGGACGGCGGGGTCGCCGATCTCGAGGTCGTGACCGAGCGCGTTCTCGGCGGCGATCTCGCCCTCGCGGAAGCTCGTGTGAGCGAGCTGCCAGTAGCCGGCGACGTCCCCTGCGGCGTAGATGTGCGGTACCGACGTTCGCCGGTGGCCGTCCGTCTCGATTCCCTTGCGCGGGTCGAAGGCAACGCCGGCCGCCTCCAGGCCCACCCCGTCGACGAGCGGCGCTCGGCCCACCGAGACCAGCATGAGATCGCACTCGACGTTCTCACCCTCGCCGAACCGCACGTCGAGCCCGCTCCCGATGTCGTTGATCTGGGTGCACTCCTTGCCCAGGTGGACGACGATGCCGCGCTTCGCGAACGCCTTGCGAAGCTCGCTCGAGGCGTCGGTGTCCTCCTGCGGGATGAGGGAGTCGAGCATCTCGATGATCGTCACCTCACTGCCGAAGCGCTCGAAGATCGAGGCGAACTCGCAGCCGATGATGCCGCCGCCGAGAACGACGAGGCGCTTCGGCACCTCGGTCTGGGCGAGCAGGCCGGTCGAGTCGACGCAGCGCGGAGAGTTGATGCCGCGGATCGGCGGGCGGACGGGGTACGAGCCGGTCGCGACGATCGCGCTCGTGAAGGTGAGGCCCGTGTCCTTGCCCTCGAAGACGATCGAGCGGCCGTCCTCGAAGCGCCCGATTCCCGCGAACGCCGTCACCCCGTTGGCCTTGAAGAGCGACGCGACTCCGCTCGTCATCTGCTGCACGACTGCGGCCTTCCACTCGTTCGCCTGGGCGAAGTCGAGCGTCGGCTCGCCCGTGATTACTCCCAACCGGGGATCGATCTCGCGCGCGGCATGCAGCGCGTGCGCTGTCTGCACCCACGCCTTCGTCGGGATACAGCCGACGCGCAGGCACGTTCCTCCGAGCTCGGGCTCCTTCTCGACGCAGACCACGCGCGCCCCGAGCTGGGCCGCGCGGATCGCTGCGGTGTAGCCGGCGGGACCCGCGCCGAGTACGGCGACGTCGAATTCCATCGCCGCCAATCCTAGTAGGGGCTGGGCATGTTCGGCCCCTACAACGCGCGGCGCATCGTGACGCTCTCTGCCCCGTCCTCGTGGACGCGCGTGAAACCGTGCTTCTGCTCGTAGTACGAGACCAGCGGCTCGTTGTCGCGCTCGACCGCGAGGCTGACCGCCCGCCGGCCGTCAGCCCTCGCCCGCTCGTAGAGGGCATTCAGAAGCGCATCGCCGATTCCACGTCCACGCCGGCTCGGGACGACCGCGATCGCGAGCTCTGGCGTGTCCTCGTCGACGAACCCGTAGCCCGGCAGCTCGCGCCGGAACAACCGGTACCAGGCCGCGCCGACCGGGAAGCCGTCCTCGATCGCGATCAAGGCAGTGTCTCCGACCCTGCCCCAGCCCTTCACGTACAGCGCCACCGGCCCGGGCCCCTCACCCGGCTGGCGCTCGCGCCAGTAGTACGCGTGGTGGAGCATGTCGCGCAGGAAGCGAACGTCCTGCCGGCCGCCGCGACGGATGATCATGAGCGGGAGCTTAGAGCGCAGCGGCCGCGGAGCGGACGCCTTCAGGGATCTTCGCGCGAGTGGAATTCGCGCTAGCGGATTCCACTCTTGCGCTAGAGGGCGAGCGCGGGCTCTTCGACCAGCGACTTCACGGTGCGCAGGAACTCCGCACCCTCCGAGCCGTCGATCGCACGATGGTCGCAGGTGATCGTCATCGTCAGCGTGGGTCGGATCTCGATGCTGCCGTCGATCGCGGCCGGACGATCCTCGATCGAGCCGACGGCGAGAATGGCCACCTGCGGCGGGTTGAGCACGGCGATGAACTGCTCGATGTCGTACATGCCCAGGTTCGAGATGGTGAAGGTGCCGTCCTCGAGGTCGGGCAGCTTGAGCTTGCCCTCGCGTGCGCGAGAGACGAGGTCGGCGCGGACGGCGGCGATCTCGAGCACGGACTTCCGGTCGGCCGCGCGGATGACCGGCACCACGAGCCCGTTCTCGGTGGCGACGGCGATGCCCACGTTCGCGCGGCTATAGCGGTGGATCTTCCCGTCGACGAAGAGCGCATTCACCGCGGGGTGGCGCTGAAGCGCCGAGGCGACGAGGCGCGTGAGCACGTCGCTCACCGTCGGCTTGGTCTCGCCTTCGCGCAGAAGCTCGACCATGCGCTCGCGCGTGGACGAGAGCTCGGAGGCATCCGCGGTCACCGAGAGCTGGAAGACCGGTGCGGCCCAGGCCTCGGTCAGGCGTCGCGCGATCGTGCGGCGGATCGACGTCAGCTCGATGATCTCGACCTCGCCCGCGTCGCTGGGAGCCGGAGCAGGAGCAGGAGCAGCGGGAACGGCGCCGTCAGCCGCCTGCTCCACGTCCTCGGCGATGATCCTGCCCTCGGGACCGGTACCGGTCAGCGCGGCGACGTCGAGCCCCCGCTCTCGCGCCATGCGCCGCGCCAGCGGGCTCGCCTTGATCCGCTCTCCTTCGGCGCGCACGGGGGGAGCGGTGCTGGTCCCGGGACCGGTCGACCCCTCGCCTTGTAACAGACTGTTACTTGGAGCTTCGGCCTCGGTGCGAGGCTCATCGGCCTGTGGATCGCCCTCGGCAGCGGGTATGTCGCCGTCCTCGGATGCTTCTTCGGATGCCTCCTCGGTCGCCGGCGCTTCCTCGGCAGGCGCCTCGACGGGTGGAGCGGCGCTGTCTCCGTTTCCACTCTGCGCGCCCGCGAGCAGCTCGGACACGTCCTCGTCGGCCGCGCCGATCACCGCGACCGTGGTGCCGACGCTGGCCTCGCCCTCCGGGATGACGATCTTGAGCAGGACTCCTGCTGCGTCCGCCTCGACCTCCTGCGTCACCTTGTCGGTGTCGAGCTCGAAGAGCGGCTCGCCCTTCGCGACCTCGTCGCCCTCCGACTTGAGCCAGCGGACGATCGTGCCCGCCTCCATGCCCTGCCCGAGACGAGGAAGCTTGATCTCGGTCGCCACGGGTTCCGCGCCTACGCTCTCGCGACCGTGCGCTTGATCGCGTCGAGGACGTCCTCCACCTGCGGGACCACGTACTGCTCCATCACGGGCGCGAACGCGAGCGGCGCGAACTTCGAGCCCACGCGCTCGATCGGGGCGTCGAGCCAGTCGAAGGCGGCATGCTGGATCACCGCCACGAGCTCGGCGCCGAAGCCGCCGCGGACGACCGCCTCGTGCGCGGTCACGCAGCGGTTGGTCTTCTTGACCGACGCGATGATCGTCTCCTCGTCGAGCGGAAGCAGCGTACGTGGATCCACGACCTCGACCGAGATCCCCTCGCCTTCGGCCGCCTCGGCCGCTCGAAGCGCGTCGTGTACGAGCCGGCCGGTCGCGACCACGGTCACGTCCTCGCCCTCGCGATGGATGCGGGCCTTCCCGAGCGGGATCGGTTCGAGCTCCTCCGGAACCTCGCCCTTCAGCGGATAGAGCGTGCGGTGCTCGAAGAAGACGACCGGATTGTCGTCGTAGATCGCCGACCAGAGGAGGCCGCGGACATCCTCGGGCGTCGACGCGAAGACGACCTTGAGGCCGGGAACGTGCACGAACCACGACTCGAGCTGCTGGGCGTGCTGGGCGCCGGGCGACCAGCCGGCTCCGCCCTGCGTGCGGACCGTCAAAGGCACCGTCACCTGGCCGCCCGACATCGTCCGGTGCTTCGCCGCCTGGTTGACGAGCTGCTCCATGGACAGCGTGAGGAAGTCCTCGTACATGATCTCGACGACGGGTCGCATGCCCTGGATCGCGGCGCCGATGCCGCTGCCGACGATCGCCATCTCGGAGATCGGGGTGTTGCGGATCCGCTTCGGGCCGAACTCTTCCAGGAGGCCCTGGGTCACGGCCATCGAACCGCCCATCTCGGCGATGTCCTCGCCCATCAGGAAGACGTTGTCGTCCTCGCGGAGCGCCCGGGAGAGCGCGTCGCGGACGGCCTCGCGATAGGTCAGCTCAGGCATCGGGCGCGTACACGTTGGCGAGCGCGTCCTCGGGCTTCGGATCGGTTCCCGCCTTCGCGAACTCGACGGAGGCCTCGACCTCGGCCGCGATCTCGGCCTCGAGCGAGGCGAAGATCGTCGTCCGAGAGCTCGAGACGGGCGCGCAGCAGCTCGATCGGATCCTTCGTCTCCTTCGCCTCCGTCAGCTCCTTCCTTGTCGCGATAGACCTGCGGATCCCCGACGTAGTGCCCGACGAGCCGGTAGGTGCGCAGGTGGAGGAGCACCGGCCCGGCGCCGGACAGCGCATGCTCGCGCGCGGCCAGCGCCGCGAGGTACACCGCCTCGACATCCTGGCCGTCGGCCTCGATCAGCTTCATGCCGTAGGCGAGCGCCCGCTTGCCGAGCTCGTCGACCGGGAGCGGCAGGTGCTGCTTGGCAGGAGTCGACTCCGCCCAGCCGTTGTTCTCGAGCACGAAGATCGCAGGGACCTTCCAGAGCTGCGCGAGGTTCAACGACTCGTGGAACGTGCCCGCGTTCGTCGCACCGTCGCCGAAGAAGGCGACCGCCACGCGCTTCTCGTCGCGCATCTGAAAGGCGAGCGCCGCGCCGACGATTCCCGGAATCCCGCCGGCTACGACTGCGTTCGCTCCGAGGTTTCCGACCTCGACGTCGTACAGGTGCATCGAGCCCCCGTAACCGTGCGAGCAGCCCTCGGTCTTCCCGTACAGCTCCGCCATGATCCGCTCGATCGGGGTGCCCTTGGCGATCGAATGTCCGTGCGCGCGGTGGGTCGAGGCGATCACGTCCTCGCGTTCGAGCGCAGCGCAGACTCCCGAGGCGACCGCCTCCTGCCCGATGGCGACATGCAGGAACCCGGGCAGCTCGCCGGCCCGGAAGCGCTCCTCGACCTTCTCCTCGAAGCGCCGAATCAGCAGCATCTCGCGGAAGAACCCGCGCAATCCCTCTTGCGAGACCCGGCCTCCGCCGGAGCCCGCCTTCTCCTCGACCGTGGTCATGAACCGGCCATTATGCTCATCCGCTCCTGGCTGCTGCTGTTTGCCCCGGCGTCGGCGCGGGTAGCCCGAAGCTCGTGAAGGCGAAGAGTCGGAACCGTCCCCTGCTCCTCCTGGTGGGTGCAGCGGCGATGGGTGCGCTCATCGCTCGAGTGATCGACTGGCGGAGTCATGCGCACCCGCGCTGACGGCGTCGGCTCGGTCATCCACGAGGTCGCGGAGCGTGCGACCTCGCTCGCTCGGCTCGAGGCCGAGCTGGCGATCCTCGAGCTGCGGGGGAAGATCGCCTCGCTCGGCGTCGGCGGCGGGCTCATGCTCGGCGCCGGGATCTTCGGCCTCTATGCGCTCGGCTTCCTGCTCGCGACCGCCGCTGCCGGTCTTGCGACCGCGCTCGACACCTGGGTTGCGCTCCTGATCGTCGGGATTGCGCTCGTGCTCACGACCGCCGCTCTCGGCGTCATCGGCATCTCGGTGCTGAAGCGCGGGGTTCCTCCGATTCCCGAGCGCGCGGTGGCCGAGGCGAAACTCACCGCCGAGACGCTGAAGGGGAATGGCCGTGGCTGAGACGCGAAGCACCGAAACGGTTCGGAAGGAGATCGCCGTGGAACGCGAGGGGCTCGCCAACGCGGTCGACGAGCTGCGCGCCAAGCTCGGTGAGGCGACTGACGTCCAGAGCCAGGTTCGCTCGCGGATCTCGACTCTGGCGCCCGCTGCCTTCGCCACGGCATTCGTCGTCTCGGGCGGAATCGGGGCGACGATGCGGTACTTCGCGCGCCGCGGTCGCGAGCACTGACGCATGACCCCGGCTCAGTCCGAGCCGCTCGAGCACGAGCCTCCGCTGCTGCAGCTCGAGCGCAGCGAACGGTTGCGAGACCTCTCGCTGCGGGACTGGCTCGACGTCTTCAAACGAGCGGTCACGGAGTCCCTCGACGACGCCGTCCCCATGCTCGCCTCCGCGCTTGCGTACAGCTCCTTCTTCGCGATCCCGGCCACGCTGCTCCTCGCGCTCGGGCTGTTCACGCTCGTCTCGGACGCGGAGACGATTCGCGACTTCATGGACCGCCTCGAGACGTTCATGCCCGCAGAGGCCACCCAACTGCTCGGTGACAGCCTGACCCGGCTGGAGGAGCAGCCCTCTGCAGGGATCCTGCTCACCGTCGTCGGCTTCGTGCTCGCGCTCTGGGCGTCGACCAGCGCCATGACGACCTACATGGCCGCGCTGAACACCGCGCACGACCAGAAGGACGAGCGCAGCTTCGTGCGCAAGCGACTCGTCGCCCTGCTCCTCGTCGTGGTGATGGGAGGCGCGGTCGCGCTGGTCGTCTTCCTCCTGATTCTCGGCCCCTTCGTGCAGCGGGGTGCCGGAAACCTGGTCGGCGCCGAGAGTGTGCTCTCCTGGCTGTGGTGGGTGGTTCAGTGGCCGCTGCTCCTGGGCGGCCTTTTGGCGGCGTTCGCCGTCCTGCACTACGTCGCCCCCGACGTCGAGCACCGGAGCTGGCGGTCCGTGCTCCCTGGTGCGATCGTCGCCGCGCTCGCCTGGGTGGCCGTCTCGTCTCTGTTCGCCGTCTACACGAGCCTCTTCGCGTCGTACAACAAGACGTGGGGCTCGCTCTCGGCGGTGATCGTCACGCTCACGTGGCTGTGGCTGACCGCCGTGGCTCTGCTCTTCGGCGGCGAGGTGAACTCCGAGGTGAGAGCCAAGCTGAAGTAAGCTGATCCGCCGATGCAGGCGGCCGGCCAATGGACGTTGATCGAGGCCGACCTCGGCGCCGACTGGGTCGAGGCGCACCTCGTGTTCTCGGTCGAGGATCCCGGGGCGATCGGTGCGGCAGCTGCGGTTCTCGCCCCGCTCGGCCCCGGCCGTGCGGGTGACGAGCTCCGGTTCCAGGTACGACGAGAAGGAGGCGGGCCGGCCAAGGTCCGCAATCTGGTCCGACGGCTCGACCGCAAGCGGATCTGGGGCACGCTCACCCTCGTCGGCTCGCAGGCCGAGCCCCACGTCGCGCCCGTGGGAACAGAGCCCGAAGACGCATTGGGCCTCGTCGAGAGCTGGAATGCAGCCCTCGCGACGCTTCCGCCCGGATGGCGCGATCTCCTGTGCGAGCTCGAGCTCGACTCGACGGACTACCTCCCGCGGGCGGCGCTGCTCGGGGCCCCCCTGAACCCGACCCGCAACCCGCAGGAGATCGCGCTTCGCTTCCGCGTCAGCTCGGGCCTGGGCTACGGCACCTCGCCGGGCATGGCGCGGCGCTGCCTCGAACGGATCGAAGCAGACGGGATCACGGGTCGTGCCCGCGTGCTCGAGGTGCTGTCCGAGACCGGGAACGAAGCAACGCTCGGCCCCGTCTGGCGCGTCGCCGGACGCTCGGTGTAGGGGCGAGGCAAGCCTCGCCCTACGGGACGATCTTCGCCGAGCCGCGCATGCCCGTCGCCGCGTGCGGGTCGCAGAGGAAGCGGAAGGTCCCCGTCCTCTTCAACGCGACCTTCCACGTTTGCGTCCCTCGGAACCCCAGCGGGGTGGTCTTGCGGTTGTAGCCGGGGCCGACAATGTGCGCGTTGTGGTCACGACCGCGGTCACGGACGGTCACGGTGTAGGTCCCGCGTTTCATGGTCTTGACGGCCTTCCCGGCCGCGGTCCTCAAGGTGATGACCTGGCGAGGTCCCGACGTCAGGAGCAGCTTGGTCTTCGCCGTGATCGGCGGTGGTGTCGTCGCCGGCGGCGGAGCCGTCTGCGGGTTCCCGACCACGAACCGGTCGCCGAGCGTCGGGTGCGGATCGCAGTGGTACGAGTAGTTCCCGTCCCTGAAGGTCACCGTCCAGTTGACGGTGCCCGTGAACTCGACCTCTGTCCGCTCGTCCACCCCGGGCCCTTCGAGATGAAAGGTGTGGAAGTCCGAGAGGTCGCGCACCTGGATGTCGTACGTGCCCGGCTCGAGCTTCGTGACGCGATCACCCTGTGCGTCCCGGAACGAGATCTCGAACTCCGGCCCCACGGTGCCGAAGAGCTTCGGAGTCTGGGCCTGAACGGCAGCGCCGTCCGCCGCTCCGAGGAGGGCAGCGACGGCGAGCGCAGTGGCGAGGGCGGCGACGCGGATCACTGCTGCACCTTACGGACACCGCCCGCGATCGGATTGCGCGCTAAGACCTGAGGTCTGCTCCGAAGTCGTCGGCTAGCGCGGCCACGATCCGGCCGCGGAGCTCAGCCGCCTCCTCGTCGGTGAGCGTGCGCTCCGGCGACTGGAACGAGAGATGGATCGCGACCGACTTGCGACCCTCGCCGACCTGCTCGCCGCGATAGACGTCGAACGCGCGAACGTGGCGGAGAACCGGCCCAGCGGCCTGGCGTGCGACGTCGACGAGCCTGCCGACCTCGACATCCTCGTCCACCGCGACCGCGATGTCCTGGCGGATCGCCGGATACGTCATGACGTCTTCGTAGACCACGCGTTCGGGCGAGAGCTGGAAGAGCGTGTCCAGGTCGAGCTCGAAGGCGCCGAGCTCGCCTTCGAGGAGCGTCGGGTGGAGCTCGCCCAGGGTTCCGGCGTCGGTCTCGGCCGTCTTGCCGGGATGGAAGAGCGGGTGGGAGCCCCGGCGCACGCGGAGCTCCGCGTGCAGCGCCTCGTACAGCGTCTCCAGGACGCCCTTCGCGGCGAGATACCCGCCCACGACGACACCCCCCAGCCGCCAGCGCTCCTCCGGTAGTCGCTCACCCGAGGGCAGGTAGACCCGGGCGACCTCGAAGAGGCCGGCGGTCGAAACTCCGACGTCACGGGCCGTGCGTGCGGCCTCGACGAGACCGGGTAGGAGGGTTGTCCGGAGAACGGCCTGATCGGAGGTCATCGGGTCGGGAAGCCGGATCGCGTCGGGTCGCGGATCGGAGGCCGCGAGGCTCCACGTGTAGGCCTCCGACAGCCCCGCGCCGACGAGGACGTCCTCGACGACCCGGCGCAGCCGCTGCTCCTTCGAGAGTCGTCCCCGTACGTGCCTGCGGAGCGGCAGCGTCTGCGGAACGCGGTCGAGGACGGCGCGCGCGACCTCCTCGATCACGTCGACCTCGCGCGTGACGTCGCGGGCACGCCAGGTCGGCACGGTGACTTCCCAATCCGCGGAGATGTCGAAGCCGAAGCCCTCGAGGATCGAACGCTGCTCGGGCTCTGGCACCTCGAGCCCGACCAGTGCGTTGGCGCGCTCGGGTCGGAAGCGAACGACCGGACGCTCGGGAAGCCCCGCGTGGACGTCCGCGCTTGCCGTCATTCGCGCCCCGGCGAGATCGACGAGAAGGCGGCTCGCGAGGATCGCCGCGGGCTCGGCGACATGCGGGTCGACGCCCTTCTCCCAGCGATTCGAGCCGGCGGTGCGCAGGCCGAGGCGCTCCGAGGTTCTGAGGATGCCGAGCGGCTCGAAGTTCGCCGCTTCCAGCAGCACCTCGGTCGTGTGCTCCGAGACCTCGCTCTCCTCGCCTCCCATGATCGCAGCCAGAGCGACGGACTTCTCACCGTCGGTGATCATGAGATCGTCCGATCGGAGCCGCCTCAGCGTTCCGTCGAGCGTCCGCAGCTCCTCGTCGGCACGTGCGCGCCGAACGACGATCCGCCCGCCTGCGAGCTTCCCGCGATCGAACGCGTGCAGCGGGCTCCCCCAGACGTGCATGACGTAGTTCGTGACGTCGACGACGTTGGAGATCGGGCGCATCTCGGCGAGATGGAGTCGCGAACGGAGCCACTGCGGCGAGGGTCCGATGGCGACGTCGTTGAAGACGCGGCCGATGTAGCGCGGGCAGCCGGCGAAGTCCTCGACCGTGACGTCGACACGCTCATCGTCGACGACGGGAGGATCCGCAGTCTCGGGAATGTGCAGCTCTCCGTCGAGCAGCGCCGCGACCTCGCGCGCCAGCCCGACCATGGAGAGCAGATCGACCCGATTCGGCGTCGGTGTGACGTCGAGGACTCGGTCCCTGATCGGCAGGACGTCGATGAGCGGCGTTCCCGGCTCGATGCCGCTCGGGAGCACGATGATGCCGGCATGATCCGGCCCGAGGCCGATCTCGTCCTCGGCCAAGATCATTCCTCTCGAGGCCTCGCCGCGAAGCTCGCGCTCGTCGAGCGGTTCGTCGAAGATCGGGAGCAACGCGCCAGGAAGGGCGACTGCCACGTTCGCACCGGACTCGAAGTTCCAGGCGCCGCAGATGATCTGTCGCGCATCGCCCTCTCCGACGTCGACCTGACAGACGCGCAGCCGGTCGGCGTTCGGATGCGCCTCGACATCCAGCACCGCTCCGACGAGGAAGCGGCCGAGATTGCCGTCGACGTCGGCGACGCCGACGTCGCGAATCTGCTCCACGTCGTCGAACGCCGAGATCGCGAGCCGTTCGGCGATCTTCTCCGGCGTGGCGTCGACGGAGACGTACTCGCGGAGCCAGGAGAGCGGTGCGCGCATCAGAACTGCCCGAGAAATCGCGGGTCGTTTCGCCAGAGCTCGCGCAGGTCCGGAATTCCGTGGCGGAGCACCGCGATGCGCTCGAGGCCCCAGCCGAATGCGAAGCCCGTGTAGCGCTCGGCGTCGTAGCCGACGAAATCGAAGAGGTTGGGGTCGACCATTCCGGATCCGCCGACCTCGATCCACCCCGAGTGCCGGCACACCGGACAGCCGGAGCCGTCGCAGACATGACAGGAGACTCGCGCCTCCACCGACGGCTCGGTGAACGGGAAGTAGTTCGTCGTGAAGAGCGTCCGGCGATCCTGGCCGAAGAGCGCCTTCAGGAGATAGTCGAGCGTGCCGAGCAGGTCGCCGAGCGTGATGCCTTCGTCGACGACGAGCCCTTCGACCTGGTGGAAGGTCGGCGTGTGGGTCGCATCAGGGGTGTCCCGTCGATAGACGCGGCCGAGCGAGACGATGTAGACGGGCGGCTGCTGCGCCTCCATCGTTCGGATCTGCGAGGGCGACGTCTCCGTGCGAAGAACGGTCTCGTCGTCGAGGAAGAGCGTCTGGAGAGGCGATCGTGTCGGGTGCCCTTCGGGGAAGTTGAGGCCGTCGAAGTTGTAACGGGTCGTCTCGACCTCGCGACCGTCGACGACCGTGTAGCCCAGGCCGAGGAAGATGTCCTCGACCTCCCGGCGGATCTGCGTGATGAGGTGCAGGTGCCCGCGCTCGACCTCGGTACCGGGCAACGTGACGTCGATCCGTTCCTCGGTCAGGCGCCGGTCGAGCTCGGCACGCTCGAGCTCCCCTTCGCGTGCGTCGATCGCCGCCTCGAGACGCTCGCGAAGCGCGTTCAGCGTCATTCCCGTCTCGCGATCGCGCACCTCGCGAAGTGCGAGCTTGAGCGCGCTCTTGCGCCCGAGGTACTCGACCCGGACCTGCTCGATCTCGGCCGTCGAACCGCTCGCCGCGACCGCAGCCAGTGCGTCTGCCTCCAGGTTCTGCACGTCCATCGGGTGAGCGAGGTTAGCAACGGCCTCCGGCCTGCTTGAATCGCACCGCCCCGTGACTCTCTACGACGAGATCGCCAGCTTCTACGACCCGTGGAGCCGCTCTGTCACGGAGGACGTGGGCTTCTACGTCGAGCAGGCGCTCGCCTCCGGCGGCCCCGTGGTCGAGCTCGCTGTCGGGACGGGACGGATCGCGGTTCCAATCGCCAAGGCTGGGATCTCGGTGATCGGTGTCGACACCTCGCCCGAGATGCTCGCGGTTGCCCGAGCGGCCGCAGAAGCCGCAGCGGCGAGCGACCTGCTCGACCTGCGCGTGGGTGACCTTCGCGAGCCTCCGGTCTCCGAGCGCGTGCCCCTCGTCATCTGCCCTTTCCGCTCCCTCCTGCACATGGAGACCGAGGCCGAGAAGCTGCGGGCGCTGCGCGCCGCGAGATCGCTCCTGGAGCCGCGAGGACGCTTCGTCTTCGACGTGTTTGCGCCGAGTCGAGAGGACATCGAGGAAACGCACGACCGCTGGCTCGAGCGAGAGCCGGGGATCTTCGAACGCGCGGTCTGGGACGAGGAGTCGCGGACGCTCTCGCTCTCCGTTCGCTCAGCCGACTCGGAGACGACGTTCGGCCTCCACTGGCTGTCCGACCTCGAGTGGCTGCGGCTCCTGGACGAAGCGGGGTTCGAGGTGGAGGCGCTCTACGGCTGGTTCGACGCGCGGGCGTACGTGGACGAGGAGGACATGATCTTCGTTTGCCGGCGATCGTGAGCGAGGTCGAGCCGGGGGCGCTGACCCCGTCTTAGCGGCGCTTGGGGGTCAGGCTTCAGCCTGACCCCGTCCTGAGGTTGTCTCACGCACCAGCACTGCGCCCAGCCTTCAGTGCGGGGTCAGGCTGAAGCCTGACCCCTACCGGTCGACGAGCTCGATCTCGTCGCCCAGCGCGATCTCGCCGCCCTCGACGACGTGCGCGAGCATCCCCCGCTTGTCGTCGAGCTCGGCGCGCAGCCCGTCGCGGAGCTCGTCCATCCGGTGGCATGGATCGCACACCATCGTGATCTCCAGCGTCGCCTCTCCGATCCTCACGCGTTGGCCGATCGGCCAGGCCTGGACGTCGGCGCCGTCCACGGTCACGTTCTCGCGGATCGCTCCAGGCTCGACGCCGACGGCGTCGAGATGCTCCTTGGACGCCAGCAGCACCTCGCGCTTGGGTGGATTCCCGTGAGCGCAACCTTCGAGGCCCTGGTTCGCGATCGGCGAGTACCCGCTCGCGCGCTTCCGAGCGGCCGCTCTTTCGGCCAGGAGAGACGAAAAGACCGCTCACGGTTGCCATTCGTCCAGCCTATCCATAGAGTCGGAGCGTGATCTGGCTCATCGTCCTCCTCGCGATCGTCCTCGTGATCGCGGTCATTCTCGTCCTGCTCTACAACAACCTGGTCCGGCTTCGGAACCGGGTGGACAACGCGTGGGCGCAGGTCGAGGTGCAGCTCAAGCGGCGCTGGGACCTGATCCCGAACCTCGTCGAGACGGTCAAGGGCTACGCGGCGCACGAGCGCGAGACCTTCGAGGCCGTGACCGCTGCCCGCACGAGGGCGCAGCAGGCAGGGACGCCTGCCGAGACCGCCCAGGCGGAAGGCATCCTCGGCGCCGCGCTCGGACGTCTCTTCGCCTTGGCAGAGGCCTATCCCGAGCTGCAGGCCGACGAGAACTTCCGGCAGCTCCAGACGGAGCTCGCCGAGACCGAGAACCGCGTCGCAGTCTCCCGCCAGGTCTACAACGACTCGGTCCTGACCTACAACAACGCGATCCAGACCTTCCCCGGGCTCGTCCTCGCGGGACCGTTCGGGTTCAGCATCCGCGAGTTCTTCGAGGTCGAGGAGGAGGCACAACGGGAGGTTCCGGTCGTCGACTTCTAGCGGCTGCAGTTGCGGCTCTTGTCGCGCTCGCAGTCGCACCGACGGCCCTCGCCCAGTCGTACGAGCTCGTCCAGGCCGACGTCCAGGCACGGGTCGAGGCCGACGGGCGCGTCGCCGTCGAAGAGCGGATCTCGGTCGCCTTCGGGAGCGACTTCGACTTCACGTACGGCTTTCGCGAGATCCCCTACCGGAGCGGCGAGCGCATCACGGATGTCACGGTGCTCGAGGACGGACGCGCGTTCAGACCGGGCGCATCGACCGAGCTCGAGCCGGGCGGCCCGGCCGGGACGTTCGGAGTCCGCGATCTCGGAGGTCGAATTCGCGTCGTCTGGCGATTCCAGGCGACGGGAGAGACGCGCACATTCACGATCCGCTACCGCTTCTCCGGGCTCGCCGTCGGCTATGACGACGTCGTCGACGTCAACCTCAAGGTCTGGGGTGACGAGTGGGAGCAGGCACTCGGCCGCCTCACGGCGACAACCTCGGGGCCGGGAGACGTCGTGCGCGCCTGGGGCCACCCGGTGTGGGTCCGCGGAGACGTCACGCTCGCTGGGCCACGCGCGCTGCTGCGTGCGCTCGACGTGCCTGCCGAGCAGTTCGTCGAGCTTCGCGCCGTCTACCCGCGTGGCGCTTTCTCGTCGACCGCGGGCATGCGCGTCGAGGACGGTCGAGGGCTCGGGAAGATCGTCGCCGAGGAGCAGGCGGACGCCGAGGAGTATGCGCAGGATCAGGAGCGAATCGACGAGCTCAAGGACAATCCGCTCCGCACCGGGCTCGTCGTGCTTGCGCTCGCAACACTCCCCGCGCTCCTCGTGGTCGCTGCGGTGTTCTGGCTCCTCGGCCGCGAGCGACGAACGCCGTACGACAGGGAGTACGAGCAGGAGCCGCCGACCGACACCGAGCCGGCGCTCGTGCCGACACTGCTGCGCCAAGGCGGCGAGCCCGGGTCGTACGAGTTCACGGCGACGCTCTTCGACCTGATCCGGCGGGGCGTCTACACGGCGACGCCGACGACCACCGAGCGGAAGATCTGGGCCGGTCTGCGTACCCAGACCGTGTCGGATCTCGAGCTCTCTGCCGGCCAGGGCGGCCGACCTTACGTCGTGGGAGGACGATGTCGCAGGCGTCGTCGACGCCGTGCTGGACGGCGGCTCCGAGCGGCTTTCGAACTTCCGCGAGCGCATCGAGGACGAGCGGGCGTCGATGTCCGAGCGCTTCGAGTCGTTCAAGGGCGCGGTGGGCCGGGAGGCCGATCGACGAAATTGGTTCCGTTCGCTCGGCGCCCTACCGCTCGTGGGCGCCGGAGTGCTGTTCGCGCTCGTAGGAGCCCTCTTACTCTTTCTCGCGCAGGACGGGTGGCGCTCTGTCTATCCGCGCTACATCGACGTCGTCCTGGTCGGAGTCGGTATCAGCCTGCTCGTCAACGCAGCGCTGCTCGGTGCGACGGTCGTATTCGGCCGCCGCCTGTGGCGCAGGCGGTCGCCGCCCGCGCAGACGGAGGCCGAGCGCTGGGACGCCTTCCGCCGCTATCTCACCGACTTCCCTCGCCTGCAGGAGGCGCCGCCGGCGACCCTCGTCCTCTGGGAGCGGTTCCTCGTCTACGGGATCGCCTTCGGCATCGCCGAGCGCGTCCTGCAAGGGGCGCAGATCCACATGCCGGAGGCGCTCCACCAGGCGAGCACGATCTACTGGATCTCGCCGAGCGGCGACCTCGGCTCCGGCGTCACCAGCCTCTCGATCGGCGACCTGACCTCGGGCTTCGGCAGCGCGCTGGCGCCGCCGAACTCGGGCTCCGGTGGCGGCGGAGGGGGCTTCTCGGGAGGCGGCGGTGGCGGCGGAGGAGGCGGCGGAGGTGGCTTCGGCTAGTCAGAACGCGTCTCGAACGGCCATCTGGCGCGGATCACGATTGTCTGACACGGTGGCGGATGCTCACCGACGACGCGCTCAGGGTTATCATCGAAGCGCTGTTCGACATTCGGACCGAGCTCGGCGAATCACAGCGATCCTCGAAGGAGAGGAGGACGATGACTCGGAAGGAAGTGAAGAAGAGGATTCGTGACGAGGTAGCGGCCGACAAAGCCCGCTACGACGAGGTGACGCGCCGCATGCTGGAGCAGATCGAGCATTACCGCCGGAAGGCCGAGGCTCACGCGACCGCCGTCGCGAGAGCTCATAGAGCGCGATCGCACCGGCCGCAGCGACGTTCAGCGACTCGGCCTCACCGGGAAGCGGGATCGTCGCCTTGTAACAGTCTGTTACTAGGGCTTCCGGCAGGCCTTCGCGCTCCGAGCCCAGGAGGATCGTGAGCGGAGGTTCGAGTTCGACCTCGGCAAGGGCGCCGCCGCCGTGCGCAACCAGCGCCGACACAACGAGCAGGCACGTCGTTCCACTCGACGAGCGGCACGCGGAAGATCGCCCCGGCCGACGCTCGCACTGCCCTCGGCCCGAGCGGATCCGCGCACTCCGGTGACAGCGAGACCGCTGCGCCGAATGCGTCAGCTGTCCGCAGCAGCGTGCCGACGTTGCCCGGATCCGTGACGCGCCAGAGCGCGAGCGTCACGTCTCGGGTTCCCACCGGAAGATCGCCCCTCTTGAAGATCCCGACAACGCGAGGCGCGTGCCCGAGCGTCGAGACCTCGGCGAGGAGCTCCGGCAGGACGTTCTCGCCGGCCACGAGCAACTCGACCGGCTCGATCGACGCGTTGCGCGCAGCCTCGACCAGGTCCTCGCTCTCGACCGCGAAGAGCCCGGTCTCCTCCCGGTGCTTGCGCGCAGAGAGAAGCTTCCGGACGAGCCGGAGCTTCTCGTTCTGACGCGACTCGATCAGGCTGCCGCGGAAGAGTCGGACTCGAGCGCCGCCTTGGCCCTGTCCGCGACGACAGCGAACGCGGCTGGGTCGGACACCGCGATGTCCGCGAGCGACTTGCGGTCGAGCTCGATGCCCGCGAGCCGCACGCCTGCCATGAAGCGGTTGTACGAGAGCCCGTTCACGCGCGCCGCGGCGTTGATGCGGACGATCCAGAGAGAGCGAAACGTGCGCTTCTTGACCCTGCGATCGCGGTACGCGTAGACGAGAGAGCGGTCGACCTGCTCCTTCGCGTACTTGTAGTGCGACTTCTTGAGGCCCCTATAGCCCTTCGCCTGCTCCAGGACCTTCGCGCGCTTCTTGCGCGCGTGGACTGCGCGTTTGACCCTGGGCATCTCAGTCTCCCCTCAGAAGCTTCTGAACCCGCTTGACGTCGCTCTCGGCGACGTCGTACAGCTTGCGAAAGCCGCGCCTACGCTTCGACGACTTCTTCTCGAGGTTGTGGCTCTTCATCGCGTGCCGGCGCAGGATCTTCCCCGACCCCGTCACCTTGAACCGCTTCTTCGCTCCCGAGGACGTCTTCATCTTTGGCATCTGTTTTCACTCCCACGTTCTTCAATGGCGCCAGAACCATGACCATGTTGCGACCGTCGAGGATCGGCTGCTGCTCGATCGACCCGAGCTCGTTCACGTCCTCCGCGAGCCGCATGAGGAGGTTCCGACCCCGCTCCGGGTGCAGCGTCTCGCGCCCCCGGAACATGATCGTCACCTTCACCTTCGCTCGCTGACCGAGAAAGCGCACGACGTGCCCCTTCTTGGTCTCGTAGTCATGGGTTCCGATCTTTGGTCTGAGCTTGATCTCCTTGACTTGGATCTGGAGCTGGTGCTTT
The DNA here is from genome assembly GCA_963850485.1 of uncultured Actinomycetes bacterium. Classification (GTDB taxonomy): domain Bacteria; phylum Actinomycetota; class Thermoleophilia; order Gaiellales; family Gaiellaceae; genus GMQP-bins7. The sequence goes on from CAWKLR010000025.1 coordinate 19,579, forward strand.
CGGGCCTGCTTTGCGCGCTGCTCTTGCTCGTAGCGGTACTTGGAGTAGTCCATCACCCGCGCGACGGGCGGATCGGCGCCGGCGGCCACTTCGACGAGGTCGAGCCCCTTCTTGAACGCGAAGTCGAGCGCTTCCTTCGTCTCCGTGATCCCGACCTGTCCTCCGTTCTCGTCCACGAGTCGGACTCGCGGCACGCGAATCTCCTCGTTGATGCGCTCCTCCCGCTTGCGCGGTACGACCCGGTCCATGCTGGGCCGGCGGCGGCGCGGTCTCAAAAGCTAATCACCAGACTCTCGATTCCCTCCTCGTATACGACAAAACCGCTGCAAGCAGCGGCATGATCCTCGTCGACCGATCGGCTCGGTTGAACCCCCACGAAGCACTGCCCGGGAGGTGAGGAAGCATGATCCTGCTCCTGCTTGCAGACGGGGGATCCTAGCACCTACGACGACCGTGGCTCTGCGACGAGCCCGCGGAATCTCTCGAGGAGCTCGTCCAGGGTCACCGTCGACTGCTCGCCTCCATGCTCTCTGACGGCGAGTGCGGCGTCCGACTCGCGGTCGCCATAGACGACGACGAACGGAACCTTCTCGAGCTCGGCCTCCCGGATGCGCCGGCCGAGCGTCTCGTCACGCTCGTCGAGCTCCGCGCGGAAGCCCTCGCTCGTGAGCCGGTCACGGAGAGCGCGCGCCTGCTCGCGATGCGCCTCGCCGACCGGGACTATGCGCGCCTGCACGGGAGCCAGCCAGAACGGGAAGTCGCCCGCGTAGTGCTCGACGAGGATCCCGATGAAGCGCTCGAACGAGCCGAAGAGCGCACGATGGACGACGATAGACGCCGTGCTCGCGGTTGTCGGCGCCCATGTAGGTCAGGCCGAAGCGGGCCGGCATCTGCGCGTCGAGCTGGATCGTCCCCATCTGCCAGGAGCGGCCGAGCACGTCCGTCATGTGCAGATCGATCTTCGGTCCGTAGAACGACCCTTCCCCCGCTCCGACGACATACGGAATCCCGTTCCGCTCGAGTGCGGCATGGATCTCGCCTTCGGCGAAGTCCCACTCCTCGTCGCTGCCGAGCTTGTTGTCGGGTCGCGTCGAGAACTCGGCGCTCGGGACGACATCGAAGAGCGCGTAGAGGTAGCCTCAGAAATTCGAGGCAGCCGTCGAGCTCCGCCGGAATCTGCTCCTCGGTGCAGAAGATGTGGGCGTCGTCCTGGGTGACGTACCGGACGCGCGTGAGCCCGTGCAGCGTGCCTGCGAGCTCATTCCGATGCAGCGGCGCGGCCTCGGCATAGCGGATCGGAAGATCGCGGTAGCTACGCAGTTGACTGCCGAAGAGCAGCATGTGCCCCGGGCAGTTCATCGGCTTGATCGCGAACGTCTGATCCTCCGTGTCGCCCGGGATCAGGAACATGTTCTCCTTGAACTTCTCCCAGTGGCCCGAGGTGACCCAGAGAGCCTTGTCGTAGATCAACGGCGTCTTGACCTCGAGATAGCCGCGTCGCGCGTTCTCGCGCCGCCGAACTGCCTCGAGCTCGTTGTAGATGACCATTCCCTTGGGGTGCCACAAGCGGCGATCCGGGCGAGTGCGGATCGAAGTGGAAGAGGTCGAGATCGATCCCGAGGCGGCGGTGATCTCGCGCGCGCGCCTGCTCGAGGCGCTCGAGGTGCGCATCGAGATCCGCCTGGGAGTAGAAGGCCGTGCCGTAGATCCGCGTCAGCTGGGTGTTCTTCTCGTCTCCGCGCCAGTACGCGCCCGCAAGGCTCGTCAGCTTGAGCGCCTTGATCGGAGAGGCATCCTGCAGGTGCGGCCCACGGCAGAGGTCGGTGAAGTCGCCCTGGGTGTACAGCGACAGCGGCCCCTCGGCCTCGCGGGCGAGCTCGACCTTGTACGGCTGGGACTCGGCCTCGAAACGGGCGAGCGCGTCCTCGAGCGAGATCTCCTCCCTCGCCCAGCTCCGGCCCTCGGAGATCTCTCGCCGCATCTCCTCCTCGATCGCCTCGAGATCGGCCTCCGAGATGGGCTCCGGGAACTCGAAGTCGTAGTAGAAGCCGTCCGCGATCGGGGGCCCGATCGCGATCTTCACGCCGGGATGGAGCCGGAGCACCGCTTCCGCAAGCAGATGCGCGGTGGAGTGGCGGAGCACCCAGAGGGCATCTTGGTCCTGCGTGTCGCGCGTCGTCAGGAGCTGGATCCGCTCACCGTCCTCGAGTGGCAGGCGAAGGTCGCGCGTGGCGCCGTTCACCCGCACGAGCACCGCCTGCTCGGCGAGCTTGGGGCCGATCGCCCGGGCGGCGTCGAGACCGGACGCGCCGTCCGGCAGCTCGAGCTCGGAGGAGTCCGGGAGCACGACCTTCATCGCGGAGGAGAATACGGAGCGGGCGAGAGAGGCAGGCTGCGGCCGGGTGCTATGAGCGAGCTGTGTCCCGGAACATCACGTCGACAAGACTACCGCCTCGTGGGGTCAGGCTTTAGCCTGACCTCGGTTTGAGGTTTTCTACGCCGTTCGAACCCAAGAACGGGGTCAGGCTGAAGCCTGACCCCAAGGTCTGGCTCGCCGTCGTCGTCTCGCCGCTCGCGCTCCTCGCGATCCTGCTCGCCCGGCCGAAGGTGGACGTCAGCTGGGAGAACCAGCAGGCGCACTTCTGGCTCGTCCTGGGAGCGGCGGTGGTGGCGACAGCGCTCGGCTGGGCGATCAGCGCCGCTGCGCGCCGCCGCCGCGACGCGCGACTCTTCCTCATCTCGCTCGCCTTCATCGCCAGCTCCGGCTTCCTCGGCCTGCACGCTCTGGCGACCCCGACCGTCCTGCTCGGCCCCAACGCCGGCTTCGAGCTCGCGACGCCGTTCGGGCTCGTCGTGGCCGGCGCGTTCGCCGCCGCGTCGGCGGTCGAGCTCGGAGCCGACCACGCGAGGAGCGTCGTCCGGCACGCTCGCCTGCTGCTCACCGGTCTCTTCGGAGTCATGGCGACCTGGGCTGTGGTCTCGCTTGCGGAGCTCCCGCCGCTCGACGGACCACTCGAGGCGGAAGAGCTCGACGGGTGGCAGCTCGTGCTGGCTGCGGTCGGCGTCGGCCTGTACGGCATCGCGGCGCTCGGCTACGTCCGCCTGTACCGGAGGCGTCCCGAGCGCTTCGTGTTCGCGTTCACTCTCGCCTTCGCATTCCTTGCGGAGGCGATGGTGGTCATCGCCTGGGCGAGCAACTGGCAGCTCTCGTGGTGGGAGTGGCACGTCTTGATGCTCGGCGCGTTTCTCGTTATCGGGCTGGCGGCACGAGCCGAGTGGCACGAGGAGCGCTTCAGCGCCCTCTACCTGGACGAGACGCTGGCCGGAGCGAAGAACGTCAGCATCGTCCTCGCAGACCTCGAAGGGTTCACGCGCTACTCGGAGCGGCACGACCCGGCGCAGGTCGCCGCCATGTTGAACGTCTACTTCGAGCGCATCATCCCGCTGATGGAGCGCGCGGGCGGCGAGGTGCACCAGATCGTCGGAGACGAGCTCATGGTCGTGTTCGGGAAGGGAGACGACCCCGATCACGCCATCCGCGCTGCGCGCGCGAGCCTGCTCCTCCAGCGCGCGGCGCGGACCGCTGCGGAAGAGCACGACGACTGGCCGCGCTTCCGAGTAGGAGTCAACAGCGGCGAGGTGCACGCGGGTGTCGTCGGCGCTGCCCGTGGACACCGCAAGCACGGATTCGTGGGCGACGTCGTCAACGTCGCTGCACGCCTGCAGGCGGAGGCGCCAGTGGGCGAGGTGCTGATCGGCGCGGAGACCTACCGCCTGCTCGGCGAGCGGGCGCAGGTGGAGGCACTTCCGCCGCGTCGCGTGAAGGGGAAGGCCGAGCCCGTGGCGGCCTACGTGCTCCGCGCGGTTGCGAAAGAGCGACGCCCTAGGAGCCGCTCGCTAGCGTTTCTCCTCGGGTCGCTCTCGAGCGCCAGCTCGACCTCGAGGTCGTCCAGCGCTCTCCGCAGGATCACGATGCGCTCGGAGACGTGCGCATGCGCCTCCGGATCGAGCGGCGACGCGGGCTGGCGACGCCCCGGGTGCCGATCGCGGATCGCCTGGCGCCGCTCGATCTCGCGCGCTTCCTCCATCGAGTTCAGGACGACGCCGATCAACACGTTCAGGACGATGAACGCGGCGACGAGGATGAAGCTGACGAAGTAGATCCACGCCCACGGGTGGATCTCCATCGCCTCTTCCATGTAGACGGGGAAGTCTTCGAGCGTGAGCATGACGAAGAGCGTCAGCATCGCCGTCCCGATGTTTCCCCACCGCTCGGGAATCTCGTCCGCGAACAGGATCCAGCCCACCATCCCGTAGACGAAGAGGATCATCGCGGTCACCGCAGCGATCGAGGCGAGCGGCAGAAGACTCCGCCACACGCCGAGGAGAAGCACGCGCAAATCGGGCAGCACCCGCACGAGCCGAACGATGCGGAGCAGACGCACGAGACGAAGCAACGTCGAGTTCTGCCGTATCCCGGGCACGAACGCCGCCATGACGACGACGAAGTCGAAGATGTTCCAGCCGTTCCTGAAGAACCTCCACGGGCGCGGCCAGTACGAAGCGACACGAAGCCCGAGCTCGACGATGAAGACCACGAGACAGGCTGCATTCAGCAGGTCGAGCAGCGAGCCCCAGCGTGCCTCCAGCTCGTCGTAAGTCTGCAGGCCGAGCACGACGGCGTTGACGGCGATGGTGGCCACGACGACCACCGTGAACACGTGGGAGTCGACGAACCGGGAGAGAGCGTTCGGGGGAGGCACGTCGCGCAATTCTCACGTGACCGTCGGCGATCGCTCGGGGCAAGCTCCTACACTCAGGCGATGAGCGACACCCCAGCCGTGGAGCGCGACGGGTGGATCGTGCGCATCGTCCGCGGGCCGGTGAACGCGGCGCTCGGAGTCCTCGTCATGCTCGCGCTGGCGATCGAGGATCTCTTTCGCGACCGCGGCCCGCAGTACGCGGCCGCGATTGCCTTCAACGTGCTCTTCTCGCTCTTCCCGCTGATGATCCTGCTCGTCTCCATCTTCGGGCTCGTGCTGCAGGACGACACGCTTCGCTCGCGGGTGATCGACGAGCTGCTCGCCGTCCTCCCGGTCTCACCCTCGGGCGAGGAGGACGTGCGGAGCTCGATCGAGCAGATCGCGTCGCCCCTGTCCGCGCTCGGGCTCCTCTTCCTCGTCGCGCTCCTCTGGGGAGCGTCCGGAATGATGGCGGCGATCCGCGTCGGCCTCGAGTCGGCGCTCAAGGTCGAGAGGCGGCGGCCGGCCGCGCACGCGAAGCTCGTCGACTTCGTGCTGGTCGGCGTCACGGGCGTGCTCGTCCTGGCCGTGATCGCCCTGTCGGCCTTCGCGACGCTGTTCAGCCGGGCCGTCGACTCGGTCTCGGACCAGCTCGGCATCGGCGTGATCTCGAGCCCGACGGGCGCGCTCGTCCGAGACGGCGTGCAGCTCGCGCTGATCGCGGTGATGACACTCCTTCTCTACCGCGTCGCGCCGGGGAGGAAGCTGCGCCGGAGCGCGGCTCTCGCCGGGGCGATCCTCACGGCAATCGGCATCTGGGCCGCCGCCAAGGTCCTCGCGTTCTTCCTCGGCTTCTCGAGCTACAACGTCATCTACGGCTCGATCGCGGGCGTGATGACGTTCCTCATCTTCGTGTACGTCGTGGCGCTGATCCTGCTCATCGGCGCCGAGTTCGCCTACCAGTGGTCACAGCCACCGGGGCCGCCGGGGCCGCCGATCCGTGCCCGCCTCTGGGGCTTTGTGCGCGGCCTGGTCCTCTACGAGGAGCCCGAGAACACCGACGACCCGTTTCGCTAACGAGCAGGGCCGGGCATGCCCGGCCCCTACTTGCAGACGCGGGCGGTCTGGACGGCCTCGGCCTCGCGACCCCGCGTGTCCGAGACGACAGCGGTGAGCTTGTGCGCCCCGCGCCTCTTCCCGGCCGTCCGCCACGAGATCTCGTAGATGCCGGCGACGTTTCGCCGCGTCCGCCCGATCTGGCGCCTTCCGTCGAAGAACCCGACCGACGAGATGGTGGCATTCGAGCCGGCCACGACCTGCAGGCGCGCTCGAGCCGGAAGACAGACGCCCTTGCTCGGGAGGATCCAGGTCACGGTCGGACGCTGGACCACATCCATGCGAACTCCGCGGAACCGCGAGTTCGGCATCGGATTGACGCCTTCGGTCGAGATGTTCTTCGTCTCCTGGAAGTCGGACGCGAAGATCCGCATGAACTCCGGCCCCGGCTGGAGCGCGCTCGCTTCGCGTGGGATCGGGAAGACGGCGACGCCGGTGTCCGGGTCGTAGGCCGCCGCGCCGAGCTGGAACGAGTCGAAGAGGAGCAGCATGGAGAGCGGATCTACGCCCGACGATGCGTCGCGCACGCGGGCGACGATCGTCGGCTTGCCCGCCGAGATGCGACGCGTGATCAGCTCGATGTTCGGCGGCCTGACGTCGTTCACCCAGGAGCGCAGCCGATACGGGCCTGCGAGCGATCTGCCGGTGAAGAAGTCGCGGCCCGAGTCCACGGAGACGTAGTACCGCCCCGCCGGCAGCATGACTCCGCCCGCGGCTCCGACGTTGCGGAGGAAGTCCGGCATCAGTCCGTTCGAGTTGACGGGTATGCCCGCGTAGCCCTGGACGTCGTTCTCGTCCAGCGAGCTCAGGAACCACGGATGGATCGGAGCGTTCGAGCTCAGCTGCGCCGTGATCCCGGCGTCCAGCCTGAGCGCAGGCCGCTCGACGACGACGCCGGCGTTGACCGCCTGGCGTGCGAGGTCCAGCGTGTACACCGTCTCCTTGCCGTCGTCGTTCACCGACGGGTCGACGCCGAAGATCGAGAGGATGCCGAACGGGAGAGTGGGCCACCGATAGACGCGCGCGCGATCCTCGCCGCCCGTTGCGGTGTTCCCGGTCTGGCTCGCCTTGAGCGGAATCGTGCGGCTTCCCGTCAACTGCGGGCGCGTGACCGAGAACGCGTACGGAACGCGTCTCGCGACGTCGCCCCGGCGAAGCACGACGAAGCCGAAGTTGTCTCCCTGGGGCGACCCGGCCGCTGCGCTCGCGACCATCTGAACGACCGCGGTGCCTCCGCTCGAAAGCGAGAACGGCGCGGCTGTCACGCTCGCTCCGCTCGAGCTGACCTGCGGCTGAACCTCCACGCTCCAGGCGCCGGCCCCGTCCCCGGCGTCCGAGATCAGCACGGGGATCGCGCGGCTTGCGGCTCCGGCGTTGACGTCCAGGTAGCCGAACGACAGCGACTGCGGATCGGTGAAGATCACCGGACGATCGGCAGCGGCCACGTTGACGAGACCGGCCCCCTGCAGAAGCACCGATGCCTCCTGCGTCAGGGCCGTGTCCGCGAACGCGCGTCCTGCAGTGGACATGAGCGCGGACTTCACCTGCTTGGGCGTCCACGTCGGATGGCGCTGGAGGAGCAGCGCCGCGGCGCCGGAGACGTGCGGCGCGGAGAAGCTCGTGCCGGCGGAGACGATGAACGGATCGCCACCGAACTCGGGCAGCGTCGACGAGAGGATGTTCGCGCCGGGCGCCGTGACGTCCGGCTTGAGCGCGTGGCCGAACGGCGTCAGGCCGCCCGCGGAGAAGCTCGTCGGGACGCCCGGCCAGGAGGTAGGCACCTCGAGCCGGTCCTTGGTGAATCGAACCGTCACAGCGCCGGCCGTCGGAGCTCCCGCGGCACGAAGTCTCGCGCCGTCGAGGTCGGAGATCGTTCCGCCCGAGCCCTGGAAGATCGAGAACCCGGGATCTCCGGCAGCGGAGTCCGCGACGACCATGCCGATCGCTCCCGCGGCGCGAGACCGATCGACCTTCGCCTGGTACGGGCACCCTCCCCTGCTGACGAGCGCAATGGCGCCCTGCAGGGATCCCGCCGGAAGCGCACCGTCGCAGAGCAGCCGATTCGCTCCGGGGATCGCTCCGACGTCGACCAGGCGCTGATTGTTCTGAACCCATGCCTGCGGAACGTCGTCCGTGGGCACGAACGGAATTCGTCCGAGGCCCGCGGGCGAGACGACCGAGAACGACGCCTCGAAGACGTGGGAGTTGGTCGTCGCACCCACGGCGATCGCGTCGGGCGCGGTCGCGGGAGAGCCGGCCGTACCGAGGCCGAAGAAGTCCCGGTCGTTCCCGGCGGAGACGATCGGCACCACGCCTGCGCGAACGACGTTGGCGACGGTCTCGATCAGCGCGTCGGTCCGGGGATCGGCCTGCGGGCCACCGCCCGAGAAGTTGATCACGTCCATCCCGTCCTGCACGGCCGCCTCGAACGCCTTCACGATCTCGGGCGTCGATCCCGAGCAGCAGCCGCCGAGCGGGAGCGGGACGTTGAAGACCCGGTAGTTCCCGATGTAGGCGCGCGGGGCGACGCCGCTCACATCGGCGACCGCCGGATGGCAGGCGCCGACATCCTCGTTGCAGAATCCCGGCCGGCTGGCCTCGACGTCCGTGCCCTCCGCGCCCGCGATGACGCCGGCCACGAACGTTCCGTGGAACGACTGCTCACGGTCGATGGATCCTCCGCCTGTCCCGGGCCCGGCGAAGCCCTTCGCCACGATCACCTTCGGCGTCGTTCCGCCACCGGGGCCCTTCGGAAAGCCGGCCGGGTACGAGAGCCCGGCCGGTGAGAGGAACGGGTGCTCGTTGTCGACGCCGTCGTCGACGACGGCGACCTTGACTCCGTCGCCCTTCGCGCCCGTCAGTCCCGCGAACTGGGGCGCGCCGATGACGGCCGGACCTCGGTTCAGGAGCGAGGTGTACGTGTAGCTCGGATACACCTTGTCCGCGATTCCGAGGCTCAGGAGCTCCGGCAGCTTCGCGTACGGGACGCTGACCACGAATCCGTTCAGGAGCACGCGATACCGCCACGAGATCTTGGCCTCCGGCAGCGCCGCGCGCAGGCTCGTGATCGCCCGGTCCTGGGCCGCGTCGATGCGGGCGAGGTACGAGCGGGAGAAGGAGCTGGTCAGGTTGAGCTTCCTCCGTGCGCCGACGGTGGCGAACGCGTTTCGCGGTGCAGCGGCGGCGAGCGGTGCGTCCTCGAGCGTGACGATGACGCGAGCCCCGGATGCGGGGTTTCCGTTCGCGCTCGGGACGAAAGGCTCAGCCCGGTGCAAGCGAGACTGTGCGCGCTCGATGACGCTCCGTGGATCGGGACCGAGCGCTCCCGAGGCTGTTCCGGCGGAGGCGACGAGGAGAGCTAGACAGGCAAGAGGCGCGAGGCGACGCACAAGCAGGGTGCTAGGTGATCTTCCGCGAGATGCTCCGCGATGCGCGCAGGCCTTCGAAGACCACGGCCGCCGATCCCCTGAACGTCTTTCCCTTCGCGTTTGCGGGTATCAGCCAGGTGCACACGACTGCCCCACCCTGGACACGGGCGAGCACTGCTCGCAGCCTTGCCGTCCCCGCGCGCCCGATGCAGGTGACCCGGCCGTTCTGGAGCACGGCACCCGTATCCGACCGCGCCGCGGTCAGGCGCATGGTGAACGTCTTGCCGGCCTTCGGCGCTGCGGGCGTCGTCGTGAGCCCGCGCACCACGAGCGTCGGCTTGGCGACGTTCACGGTGTAGCTGAAGAAGCCCACACCGCCGCCCGGGGCAACATCCCCCTTCGAGTTCGTGAAGTCGAGAGCTCCCGTTATCGGATCGACGACGATCCCGCTCTCGACGAACGTGAGGAAGTCGAACTTCTTGGTGTTGCCCAGCTCGGCCGCCGAGATGCGGATGGTCACACCCGCCTGGTACGAGAACGTGAGCGTCACCGCGGACGGATCGCCGAACCTTCGTGTGAAGTCGGTCCCGTCCCACTTGAAGAGGCTCGGCTCTCCACGGGAGATCTCGATCACGTAGTCGACACCCGGAAGATCCTGGGATCCCGTGGCGTCGTTCGCGTCCGTATCGACGAACACCACGATGAGCATGTCCTGCCCGAGCGTCGGCCGGTTCGGCACGTTGACCCGGAACGAGACGATCCCGGCGTCGTCGTTCGAGACCGTGATGGTCGTGATGTCGGGCGCGGTCGCATCCTCGCCGGTCGAGTCCTGGTAGGTCTGGCTGTTCGCCGCGACGTACGCGACACCGTCAGTCCCGTTCGGAAGAGCGCCGGCCGCCGTCGGAAGCGCCACGACGAAGGCGGCGACGGCGAGTACGAGACCTGTACGGGTTGGAAGGCGCACGCGACTGGCGCCAGGCTACGTGTCGCCCACGCTCGACGTCAAGAGTGTTAAGGCGGGCTCTCAGTCGAACACGATCACGCTGCGGATCCCGTCCTGCGCCTCCATCAACTCGAAGCCGCGGTTCACCTCGTCGAGCGTGAGCCGGTGACTGAGGAGCGAGTCGACATCGATCTCGCCATCGAGCCAGCGGTCGATCAGCTCGGGCACCTGCGTCCGACCCTTCACACCGCCGAACGACGAGCCCGTCACGCGGCGGCCGGTGATCAGGAACCGAGGCACGATGTCGAGCGTCTCCCCCTTGCCGGCGACGCCGATCATCGTCGCCAACCCCCATGCCTCACGGGCCGCCTCGACCGCCTGCCGCATGACGTGCACGTTGCCGGTCGCCTCGAAGGTGTAGTCGGCTCCGAACCCACCGGTCTCCGAACGGATCCAGTCGACCGTGTCTTCGGCCGCGACCCGCGTGTCCGTCGCTCCATGCTGCCGCGCCTGGGCCAGGCGCTCTTCCGAGAGATCGATCGCGACGATCCGCTCGGCTCCGGCCAGCCTCGCGCCGATGACCGCGCCGAGCCCCACGAGGCCGCAACCGAACACGACGCACGTCGAGCCCGGTTCGACGCGGGCGGTGTAGAGCGCGGCGCCGATCCCCGTCGAGAGCCCGCAGGCGAACGGCGCGCACCCCTCGAGCGGCGCCTCCGGCGAGACCTTCGCGAGCGCGATCTCGGGCATGACCGTGTACTCGGCGAAGGTCGACGTGCCCATGAAGTGCCGCATCGGCTCTCCGCCGCGAGAGAGGCGGGTGGTGCCATCGGGCAGGTAGCCGAGCCCTTGCTGGTCGCGAATCGAGACGCAGCGATTCGTCCTTCCGCTGCGGCAATGGACGCACTCTCCGCACTCGGGGGCGAACAGGGTCACGACGTGATCGCCTGGCGCGAGCGACGTGACGTTCGCCCCCACGCCCTCCACGATCCCGGCACCCTCGTGCCCGAGGACGCACGGCGCGTAGCCGCTCGGATCGTCTCCGGAGGCGGTGTAGAGATCCGTGTGACAGACGCCGCAGGCCGCGAGCCTGACGAGCACTTCGCCGGCCTTGGGCTCGGCCAGCTCCAGCTCCTGCACGGAGAGCGGGTGCCCGAACTCCTCGAGCACGGCGGCGCGGATCTTCATGTGGCTCCCTTCTGCGAGGTGGCGATTCGCGATCGTCCGCTGACGCTACCGATGCAGCGCCGCCTATTCGTCCGTCTCGATCAAGTACGAGACGTCGACGACCTCGAACGCCGAGCCGGGCACGCCGTGGAGCGTGTGCAGGTCGTCGTTCGACCACCGTGGATCCGGAGCCCCGCTGATGAACCAGTTCGAGCCGTTGTCCGCAACCATCATCCCGTACTCCTTCAGCGCCTGGAGGACGACGCGAGCCTGGGGCGGGAAGCCAGAGATGTCGTAGCCGGCCTTCAGCCGAAACCTGAGGCCCATCGGCGGCAGCGCCGGATCGGTGAGAGAGCTCGCGAAGTGGCGTGCAGGCCAGACGTATGCGCGTCGACTCCGGGAGACGGTGAAACGAAGCGCATGCGGGATGCGCCCGAGCGCGACCTCGTCGTATCGCGCGAGCCCGGGAAGGATCGGCAGACCGGCCGCATCGGCGGACGTCCAGCCCGCAGGGCGCAGCCGGTTCGTCGTGAGGGGCCAGATCGCGCCCGAGCCGGCGTGCCAGCCGCTTGCGGAGCTACCGCTCAGCGCGAAGAGCTCGTAGAGCCTGCAGGCGTCCCGGTCGACGAGGATCGCGTGGGCGTCGCTTCCGCCTTCGATCTGGACATTCGCGGGAATCGGGTAGGGCCCGGCGTCACTCTCGTCGTCGTACTCGAACGACACGTTCGAGCGGGGCGTGCTGCTTCCGACCACCGTCACCGGAATGCCGATCGGGCTTCCGTTCCAGAGCCCGGAGCCGAAGTCGGCATGGACATGGCCGGTCGCCCCGATCGACGCGACGATCGCGTTCGAGTCGGCGGCGACCGGCAGCCTGTCGACCCGCTGGTTCCAGGCGTTCGTCGCGGGGAACACGGAGCATCCCAGGGTCGCGGGGCGACGCGCGGCCCCGGTCGACGCGCAGGCGAGCACCACTGCGACGAGCGCCAGGACGATGAAACGCATGCGCACGATCCCACGTTCCGCTGCCGGAACCACCTGCACAACCCCCTTTTCGGGCGCGATGCGTCAGCTGACGCGCCGCCGGGTACAACGGACACACGCATCCGTAGCCGAGACCCAAGGAGACGCCCAATCATGTCAGAGCCTGCAGGCAAGACCCCGAAGCCCGGACGCCGCAACGTCCTCGTGATCAGCTCGGTCGAGCGCCCGGAAACGGTGCTGCGCGAAGCGCTCGGCGGAGACGTCGACGAGCTGAAGGTCGTGATCCCGGCGGTCAAGCAGTCGCGGCTGCAATGGCTCACCAACGCGGACGACGACGCGCGCGAGGAAGCCGAAGACGCCGCGGCGGCGATCGACGAGGCCACGTCGGATGCAGTCGCAGCCGAGGCAGGAGACGCAGACCCGCTCCAGGCCGCGGAGGATGCGCTGGCCGACTTCGAGGCGGACGAGCTCGTGGTGGTCACGCGTCCCGACGAGGAGGCGACCTGGCTCGAAGAAGGGCGCGCTGCCGACATCGAGCGCCGCTTCCCGACCCTCGAGGTGACGCGTCTCGTCGTCAGCGACTAGCGGATCGTCCTGGGCGCGAGCCGCGTGCTCGCTCTCAGGTGACGACCCACCAGACGCCGAGGACGAGCGATACGAGGAGCACCCAGCTCGCAATCAGACTCGCGGCCCAGAAAAAGACCACTGCCCCGAGCGGAGCTTCGCGTTGGTAGTCGACGCTCACGTCGCCACCCCTTCCGGTTACCGCAGGTTCGCTGAAGACCGGGATACTGGCGGATTGTCCCCGTCTTGTCGGACGGTACCGCGTACGGTTCACGCATGACGGACATGGCGACAGCGCCTGCGCTCACGATCATCCCCGCGAACGAGGCGAGCTGGGAGGATCTCCAGACCGTGCTCGGCACGCGCGGTGATCCGCACCGATGCCAGTGCCAGCGCTACAAGATGCAGCCCGGGGAGTCGTGGGCCTCGGTCGGCGCCGAGGAGCTCGGCCACCGGCTGCGCCAGCAGACCGACTGCGGCCGCCCGGACTCGGAGACGACGAGCGGCCTCGTCGCCTACCTCGAACGCGAGCCGGTCGGCTGGTGCGCCGTCGAGTCACGCAGCGCGTACCCCCGCCTGCTTCTGAGGACCCGCGTTCCGTGGGAAGGCCGAGCCGAGGACAAGACCGACGACAGCGTGTGGGCCGTGACCTGCTTCGTCACCCGCGCGGGGTTCCGCCGCCGCGGGATCAGCCGAGCGCTGGCCCGCGCAGCCGTCGACTTCGCCCGCGAGCGCGGCGCCCGGGCGCTGGAGGGCTACCCGATGCTCACCCAGCCCGGCCAGGAGATCACGTGGGGAGAGCTCCACGTGGGGAGCCGGAGCATCTTCGCGGCCGCGGGATTCTCGGAAGTGAGTCATCCGACCCCCCGCCGAGTCGTGATGCGCATCGATTTCTAGGAGGGTTTGGCGGAACGTTGCTCGTCGCAGGGGTGCGCTGCTCGTTCCGAGGCAAGGACGCAGGGAGTGCCGATAGTTGCGACTATCGGCGCGAGGG
>CAWKLR010000026.1:0-121042 GCA_963850485.1 uncultured Actinomycetes bacterium
ACCAATATTTGGCCTGCTGAGCCGTATATGCTGATGTTCGGAAAGGCCTTCGTGCCGTAGAACACGCGCCCGTCCGCCCCGCTTTCGCAGCGCGCGGGCCTGCTTCGAAGCGTCTCCTCGCAGTAGACGACGAGCGGCGTCCCGAAGCGCTCCTGCGAGCTCGCGGCGCCGCAGGCCGCCGAGCTCGAGCTCGCCCTGCTCGATCCGCGCCGAATCCGGGAAGAGATCGAGCATCCGGCGATTCTGCCTGTTACCCTTTTCGAAGATGGTGCAGCTTCTTCCGTAACGCAGGGAGCGGGCGCGGCGAGAGCCGCGGGCGTTCCCCTGGAGCCTCTCGCACGAGAGGCTTTTTTGTTCCCGGAGGCGAACAGGAAACGGCGATGGAGCAGTACGACCCACAAGCGATCGAGGAGAAGTGGCAGCGCGTCTGGAGGGACGAGCGCGCCTTCGAGGTGCCGAATCCGGACCCGGGCGAGCTCGAGCGCCACTCCCAGAAGACGTACGTCCTCGAGATGCTGCCGTACCCGTCGGGCGACCTGCACATGGGGCACGTCCGCAACTACATGCTGGGCGAGGTCGTCGCCCACTTCCGCCGCCGCCACGGGTTCGCCGTCATGCGCCCGATGGGGTTCGACGCGTTCGGCCTGCCCGCCGAGAACGCCGCGATCAAGGAGGGCGTCGCACCCCCGCGAGACGACCGAGCGGAACATCGCCGCGATCCGCGCGCAGATGGAGCGCATGGGCTGGGCGATCGACTGGAGTCGCGTCCTCGCCACGCACGAGCCCGAGTACTACCGCTGGACGCAGTGGCTCTTCCTCCGCTTCTTCGAGAAGGGCCTCGCGTACCGGAAGGAGGCGCCGGTCAAGTGGTGCCCGAACGACCAGACGGTGCTCGCGAACGAGCAGGTGGTCGACGGGCGCTGCGAGCGTTGCGGCGCCGAGGTCGAGGCGCGAAACCTCGAGCAGTGGTTCTTCAAGATCACCGACTACGCCGACGTGCTGCTCGACGAGATGTCGCTGCTCGAGGAGTGGCCCGAGCGCGTCCTGACGATGCAGCGGAACTGGATCGGTCGCTCGGAGGGCGCCGACGTGCTCTTCCGCGTGGACGACTTCGGCGAGGAGATCGAGGTCTTCACGACCCGGCCGGACACGCTGTTCGGCGCGACATTCTTCGTGCTGGCGCCCGAGCATCCGCTCGTGCCGCGGCTGGTCGAGGGCACGGATCACGAGACGGAGGTTCTCGACTACGTACGGCATACCGGCGCGCGGTCCGCGGTCGAGCGCGAGGAGAAGGAGAAGGACGGCGTCTTCACCGGTCGCTACGTCCTGAATCCGGTCAACGGCGAGCGCATCCCGATCTGGGTCGCCGACTACGTGCTGATGGAGTACGGAACCGGCGCGATCATGGGTGTGCCCGCACACGACGAGCGCGACTTCGCCTTCGCCGAGCGGTACGGGCTGGAGATCCGGAAGGTCGTCGAGCCGGCTGACGGGCGCGCCGGCGGAGAGGGGCCGTTCTCGGCGCATACGGAGAACGAGCGGCTGGTGAACTCGGGCGAGTTCAGCGGGATGCCGGCGCCGGAGGGGGGGCGGGCGATCGTCGAGAAGCTGGCTGAGCAGGGCCAGGCGCGGGCGGCGATGCGCTTCCGGCTCCGCGACTGGCTGCTCTCACGCCAGCGCTACTGGGGAGCGCCGATCCCGATCGTCCACTGCGCGAGTGCGGGATCGTGCCCGTTCCCGACGAGGACCTGCCGGTCCTGCTCCCCGAGGTGACGGAGTACCTGCCGAAGGGCCGCTCGCCGCTCGCGGCCGCCGAGGACTGGGTGCGGACGACTGCCCGAAGTGCGGCGGGACGCCCGGCGCGAGACCGACACGATGGACACCTTCGTCGACTCCTCCTGGTACTTCCTGCGCTACGCCGACCCGCACAACGACACGCGCCGTTCGACCGGGCGATCGTCGACTACTGGCTGCCGGTCAACCAGTACATCGGCGGCGTCGAGCACGCGATCCTGCATCTGCTCTACGCGCGCTTCTTCGTGAAGGTGATGAACGACCTCGGGCTCGTCGGGTTCCGCGAGCCCTTCGCGCGCCTGTTCACGCAGGGGATGCTCTACCGCGACGGCGCGAAGATGTCGAAGTCGAAGGGCAACGTGATCTCTCCGGACGAGTACGTCGAGCGCTACGGCGCCGACGCCGGCCGGATGTACCTGCTCTTCATCGGGCCGGTCGAGCAGGACGCCGAGTGGCAGGACAACGGCTTCGAGGGCATCGTCCGCTTCCTCAACCGGCTCTGGCGCATCGCGCTGGAGCAGACGGACAAGCCGACGGTCGAGCCCGTGCCCGACACGCCGCTGGCCCGCAAGGCGCACCACACGATCGCGAAGGTCACCGACGACATCGGGCGGCGCTTCGCACTGAACACGCCGATCGCGGCGGTGATGGAGCTGGTGAACGAGATCCAGCGGCACCCTGACGATCCCGCGGCCCGGTTCGCCGCCGAGACCGCCGTAGTCTGATCCAGCCGTATGCCTCCCATATCGCCGAGGAGCTGTGGGAGCGGTTCGGCCACGAGCGTCTGTGGGTGCAGCCGTGGCCGATGGCCGACCCGGCGCTGCTCGAGCGCGAGACGGTGGAGGTGGTCGTCCAGGTAAACGGCCGGATCCGGATCGCTGCAGATGCCTCCGGACATCCCGAGAGGAGCTCGTCGCCTGGCGCGCGCCTGAACGCGCGCGCTCCTTCCTGGACGACGACCGTTCGGCGAGCCTCGGCGCCGTCCAGGAAGGAGCGCACCCGGTTCGAGGCACGAGCCAGGGCGACGAGCTCCTGCTCGGGCATGTCCGGAGGAACCTGCAGGCGATCACGGATCCGCCCGTTTACCTGGACGACAACCTCCACTGTCTCGCGCTCGAGCAGAGAAGCGTCCGCCGTCGCCCACGGCTGCTCCCACAGGCGTTCGTGGCCCAACCGCTCCCACAGCTCCTCCGCGATGTGCGAGGCGTAGGGCTGAACCAGACTTACGGCGGTCCCGGCCGCGAACCGCGCAGCCGGATCGTCTGGGTGCCGGTGGATCTCGTTCACGAGCTCCATCACCGCCGCGATCGGCGTGTTCAAGGCGAAGCGCCGCCCGATGTCGTCCGTGACCTTCGCGATCGTGCGATGCGCCTTCCGGGCCAGAGGCGTATCGGGCACGGGCTCGACGATCGGCTTATCCGTCTGCTCCAGCACGATGCGCCAAAGCCGATTGAGGAAGCGGACGATGCCCTCGAACCCGGTGTCCTGCCACTCGGCGTCCTGCTCGACAGGGCCGATGAAGAGCAGGTACATGCGGACGGCGTCGGCTCCGTGTCGCTCGACGTACTCGTTCGGAGAGATCGCGTTGCCCTTCGACTTCGACATCTTTGCGCCGTCGCGGTAGAGCATTCCCTGCGTGAACAGGCGCGCGAAGGGCTCCCGAAACCCGACCATTCCGAGGTCGTTCATCACCTTCACGAAGAAGCGGGCGTAGAGCAGGTGCAGGATCGCATGCTCGACACCGCCGATGTACTGATTGACCGGAAGCCAGTAGTCGACGAGCGCACGGTCGAACGGCGCGTGGTCGTTGTGCGGGTCGGCGTAGCGCAGGAAATACCAGGACGAGTCGACGAACGTATCCATGGTGTCGGTTTCGCGCCGGGCCTCCCGACCACACCTCGGACAGCTCGTCCGGACCCAGTCCTCCGCGGCGGCGAGCGGCGAGCGGCCCTTCGGCAGGTACTCGGTCACCTCCGGGAGCAGGACCGGCAGCTCCTCGTCCGGAACGGGGACGATCCCACACTCGTCGCAGTAGACGATCGGGATCGGCGCGCCCCAGTACCGCTGTCGCGAGAGCAGCCAGTCGCGGAGCCGGTAGCGGATCGTCGCCCGTGCCAGTCCCTGCGCAGCCAGCCGTCTCGACGATCGCACGACCCCCCTCGGGCGCCGGTAGGCCGCTGAACTCGGCGGAATTCACCAGCCGCTCGTGATCCGTATGCGCCGAGAACGGCCCCTCCTCAGCCGGCGAGCCCTCAGCCGGCTCGACGACCTTGCGGATCTCCAGGCCGTAGCGCTCGGCGAAGGCGTAGTCGCGCTCGTCGTGCGCCGGCACACCCATGATCGCGCCGGTCCCGTACTCCATCAGCACGTAGTCGGCGACCCAGACCGGGATGCGCTCCTGGTTGACCGGGTTCAGGACGTGACGGCCGGTGGAGACGCCGTCTTTCTCCTTCTCCAGGCGCTCGACCGCCGAGCGCGCGCCGGTATGACGGACGTACTCGAGTACCTCGGCCTCGTGGTCGGTGCCCTCCACCAGCTGCGGCACGAGCGGATGCTCGGGCGCGAGCACGAAGAAGGTCGCGCCGAACAGCGTGTCGGGCCGGGTCGTGAAGACCACGATCTCCTCACCGGAGCCGTCCACGCGAAAGTGGACGTCGGCGCCCTCGGACCGTCCGATCCAGTTCCGCTGCATGGTCAGAACCCGATCCGGCCACTCCTCGAGCTGGGACATCTCGTCGAGCAGGGCGTCCGCGTAGTCCGTGATCTTGAAGAACCACTGCTCGAGGTTGCGTGACTCGACCTCGGCACCGCAACGCTCGCAGTGCCCGTCCACGACCTGCTCGTTCGCGAGCACCGTCTGGTCGTTCGGGCACCACTTGACCGGAGCCTCTTTCCGGTAGGCGAGGCCCTTCTCGAAGAAGCGCAGGAAGAGCCACTGCGTCCAGCGGTAGTACTCCGGCTCGTGTGAGGCGAGAACGCGGCTCCAGTCGATCGCCCAGCCCATTCGCTCCATCTGGCGGCGAATCGCAGCGATGCTGCGATCGGTCGACTCGCGGGGGTGCGAGCCCTCCTGGATCGCGGCATTCTCGGCAGGCAGGCCGAAGGCGTCGAAACCCATCGGACGCATGACGGCGAACCCGTGCCGGCGCCGGAAATGGGCGACGACCTCGCCGAGCATGTAGTTGCGAACGTGGCCCATGTGCAGGTCGCCGGACGGGTACGGCAGCATCTCGAGGACGTAGGTCTTCTGCGCATGGCGCTCGACCTCGCCCGGGTCAGGATTTGGCACCTCGAAGGCACCCTCGTCCTTCCAGACGCGCTGCCACTTGTCCTCGATCGCTTGCGGGTCGTAGCTCTCCATCGCCTACTCGGTTCGCTCCGTGTTCGATTGTGGGAACAAAAAAGCCTCTCGTGCGAGAGGCTCCAGGGGAACGCCCGCGGCTCTCGCCACGCCCGCTCCCTGCCTACGGAAGAAGCTGCGTCATGCAGAGAAAAGGGTAACAGGCAGAATCGGCGGATGCTCGATCTCCTCCCGGATTCCGCGCGCATCGAGCGGGGCGAGCTCAGCCTCGGGGGCTTGCGGACGAGCGAGCTCGAGGAGCGCTTCGGAACACCCCTCGTCGTCTACTGCGAGGACACGTTGCGCGCGCGAGCACGCGAGGTGCGACGAGCGGTGCCGGACGCGCTCGTCGTCTACGGCGCCAAGGCCTTTCCGAACGTCGCGGTCCTGCGGCTCTTCGCCGAGGAGGGAGTCGGCGCGGACGTCGCCTCGGCCGGCGAGCTGGCTTTCGCGCGAGCGGCGGGGCTCGACGGGGAACGCTTGGTCGTGCACGGGAATGCGAAGTCGCCGGGCGAGCTCCTGGCCGCCGCCGACGCCGGCGCGACGATCGTGCTCGACTCCGAAGACGAGCCCGCGCTCGTCACGAGACCGGCGCGGGTGCTGATCCGCGTGACAGTCGGCGTCGAGGCAGACACTCACGAGGCGATTCAGACCGGTCACCACGGCTCCAAGTTCGGGCTGCCACCGGAAGCCGCACTCCGAACGCTCGAGCGCTCCCTCGATCTCGGCCTCGAGGTCGCCGGCCTCCACGTCCATGTCGGCTCGCAGCTCGCAGACGTCGCCGCACACGAGGAGACGATCGCATTGCTCGCGGCCTTCGCCGCCAGGTGCCGCGAGGTGCTCGGCTGGACGCCTGCCCTCGTGAACGCGGGAGGCGGATTCGCGGTCAGGCACATCCTCGAGGAGCCGCCTGTGGCGCTCGGCGAGCTCGCGCAGGCCGTCGCGAGCGCGGTCGCAAGCGCATGGGACGAGCACGACCTGCCTCGGCCCCGACTCCTGCTCGAACCAGGACGTGCCCTCGTCGGACAGGCGGGAGTCACGCTGTACCGGGTGCGCACGGTCAAACGCCTGCAGGAAGTGACCTGGGTCGCGGTCGATGGCGGGATGTCCGACAATCCGCGCCCGCAGCTGTACGGCGCGCGCTACACGGCTCTCTCAGCGACGCGCGCGGAGGAGCCGAGGAGCGAGACCGTGAGCATCGCCGGGCTTCACTGCGAGTCGGGGGACGTGCTGATCGACGACGTTGCGCTGCCTGAGCCGCGGCCGGGCGATCTGCTCGCCGTTCCGGCCACAGGCGCATACACGCTCGCGATGAGCTCGAACTACAACGCGACACCCCGGCCCGCCGCCGTCCTCGTGCGCGACGGCGATGCGCGTGTGATCCGGCGGCGCGAGACCGTCGACGACCTGCTCGACCTCGAGACCACTACTTCGGCTCCCAGGAGACCTCGACGACGTAGCCGATCCGGGTCCCGGAACTTGACGCTCACGTAGTCGGGCTCGTCCCACACCTCCACGATCTCGACGCCATCGGCGGCCAGCCGGTCACCGAACGAGCGCACCTCGTCGGGGCCGAGGAGACGGACGCCGAAGTGCAGGAACTCGGGCACGCGGATCGGCTCGTCCGTCTCGCCGAGCGCGAGAGAGAACCCGGCGGCGTCGTGCAGTATCAGGACACCGTCAGCGCGAGGTGCCGGCTCAGCGGAGAACCCGAGATACGTTTCGTAGAAGCTGCGGGACCGGTCCTGATCCGAGACAGCAAGCGCCAGATGGTTCATCCCCGTCGAGCGTTGGCGAGGAGCCCGGGCCGAACCAGGCGCGGCGGAGCGACGAGACCGGCTTCCTTGACGGGCGCGTTGAGCGGCTCGGCCAGCGGCAGCGCGTCGAACGACGCATGCACGCGCTCTTCTGGTGGCTCGCCGTAGAGCGTCGTCCGCTGTCGCGGCACGCGGCCGGCCGAACGGATCAGCTCCTCCATCGCGCTCCGGCGGCAGCTCCTGGCCGTACTCGGCGCCGGCCGAGCGGGAGATCGACTCGTTCATCAGCGTTCCCCCGAGATCGTTGACCCCGGCGCCGAGCGCCTGGCGGGTGCCATCCGGGCCGAGCTTGACCCACGACGCCTGGATGTTCGTGATCCACGGGTGCAGCGCCAGGCGGCCGACCGCGTGCACGAGGAGCGTCTCGCGGAAGGTCGGCCCGCGACGAGCGAGCCCCTTCACGTACATCGGCGCCTCCATCGGCACGAACGGGAGCGGCACGAACTCGGTGAAGCCCCCCGAACGCTCCTGCTGCTCGCGCGCGCGCAGCAGATGGCGCGCCCAACTCCTCGGCGAGTCGGCGTGGCCGAACATCAGCGTCACGTTCGAGCGCAGCCCGACTCCGTGCGCGGCGTCGTGCACGCGCAGCCATTGCGCGGTCGTCACCTTGTCGGGGCAGATGATCCGCCGCACCTCGTCGTCGAGCACCTCCGCCGCCGTGCCGGGCAGCGAGCCGAGACCCGAGGTCGCGTAGATGCGCGAGGTACTCCTCGAGCCCGAGACCGAGCGTCGCCGCCCCCTGCCAGATCTCGAGGGCCGAGAACGCGTGAACGTGGATGCCCGGCACCGCCTCCTTGATCGCGCGCACGACGTCCGCGTAGTAGTCGCCGGTGAACGCCGGGTGGATCCCGCCTTGCAGGCAGACCTCGGTCGCACCGCGCTCCCATGCCTCGCGCGTGCGGCGAACGATCTCCTCGAGCGGGACGAGGTACGGCGCGCCGCGCAGGTTCCGCGCGAGCTTTCCCTTCGAGAAGGCGCAGAAGCCACAGCGGAAGTAGCAGACGTTCGTGTACTGGATGTTCCGGGTGACGACGTACGTCACCTCGTCGCCGCAGACCTCCCGGCGGAGATCGTCCGCGGCGGCGAGCACGCGCTGCATCTCGTCGTCCTCGTGACTCCAGAAGGCGGGTGAGCTCGTCCTCGCCGAGCTCGTCTCCGGAGAGCTCGAGCGGCAGCGCGTCGCGGCGGACGACGAACGGGACGCGGCCGGGCTCGCCGGGCGCCCAGGAGTCGTCGCGCGCGAGCCCGACCGCGTCGGCCGCGCGGCGCACGTGCGGCGCGACCGCCGGGATCGCCCCAGCGTTCGAGCTCCGCCACGTACTCGGGATAGATGGCGAGCCGAGGCGCGAGCTCGAGCCCGCGGCTCCGGGTCGCCTCCGCGAGGCGCTCGATCTCCGGCCACGGCGCCTCGGGGTTGACGTGGTCGATCGTCACCGGCGAGACGCCGCCCCAGTCGTCGATCCCGGCGTCGAGCAGGCGCGGGAAGTCCTCGTAGGCGAGGTTCGGCGGCGCCTGCACGTGCCAGTCCGGGCCGAGCAGGATGCGCGCGACCGCGATCGTCCACAGGTGGTCGTCGAGCGCGGGCTCGGGGTGCGCCGCCATGCGCGTGCCCGGGCTTCGCGCGGAAGTTCTGGACGATGACCTCCTGCACGTGCCCGTGCTCCTCCCCGAGCGCGCGGAGCGCGAGCAGCGCGTCGATCCGCTCCTCGCGCGTCTCGCCGATCCCGATCAGGATCCCGCTCGTGAACGGGATCGCGAGCTCGCCGGCGAGCCGGATCGTCTCGAGGCGGCGGGCCGGAATCTTGTCCGGCGAGGCCCAGTGCGGCCCTCCCCGCTCGCCGAGCCGGTCGGCGGTCGTCTCGAGCATGATCCCCATCGAGGCGCTGACCGGTCGCAGGAGCTCGAGCTCCTCGCGGGTCATGACGCCGGGGTTCAGATGCGGCAGGAGACCCGTCTCCTCGAGGACGAGCTTCGCGCAGCGAGCGAGGTACTCGAGCGTCGTCTCGCAGCCGAGCGCGCGCAGCTCCTCGCGCGCGACCTTGTAGCGCAGCTCGGGCTTGTCCCCGAGGGTGAAGAGCGCCTCGCGGCAGCCGGCCGCGGCTCCCGCCCGCGCGATCGCGAGCACCTCGTCCTCGGACATGAACGCGCGCTCCCCGCGCCTCGGCGGCCGCGCGAACGTGCAGTAGCCGCAGACGTCGCGGCACAGCGTCGTCAGCGGGATGAAGACCTTCGGCGAGTACGTGACGAGCGGGCTGCGCCGCAGACGCCGCGCCTCGGCGAGCAGGTCGTCGAGCGGCGCGGCGAGGAGGTCCGACGGCGTGCTCACGTTCTCCGCGAGCATACGTCGATGACGCGGGTGCGCATTCGTCTCATCCGTAGAGGCAGCGAAAGGAGACGAGATGAGGTTCCTGTTCCTGATCCACGGTGACGCCGAGGCCGAGGCGGCGATGACTCCCGACGAACGCCGAGCGATCGTCGGGGAGCACATGGCGTACGCAGCGATGCTGCGTGACCGCGGCGCGTATGTGCTCGGCGAGGCGCTCGAAGGGCGCGAGTCGGCGGCCGTCGTTCGTCCCGGCGAGAAGCCGTTCGTCACCGACGGCCCGTTTGCGGAGACGAAGGAGGCCGTCGGCGGCTTCTACGTCGTCGAGTGCGCGAGCCGCGAAGAGGCGCTGGAGCTCGCCGGCAAGGTGCCGCCGAGCCCGGGAGCCGCGGTCGAGGTGTTGCCGATTGTCGAGTTCTGACCTTGCGTGCGGCGTGCCTAGAGCCGGTTCGACTCCCAGAGCCCGCCGAACGGCACCCACTTGCCCTTCGTCCAGCGCTGGAGCTGGCCCTGCTGGATCGGGAAGTTGTCGCCCTTGCCCGTCCTGACCGCGATGCCCGGGAAGCAGGAACGGGTTCGCCGGGCTCGTGATCGAGCGCGCGCGCGCCATCAGGCCCGCGCGGGTCGGGTTCGCGCCCAGGCGCTTGAAGAGCGAGACAGTCTCGAACGCGACCGCCATGCCGTACACGTGGTAGACGTCGCTCACGTTCGCGCCCTTCGCGTACCTCGCCATGACCGAGCGGTAGGTCTTCATCCCCGGGTCGTTCTTCCACTTCGGGTCGGTCGGGTCCTTGAGGAAGTTGAGCGAGATCGCGCCCTCGATCGACTTGTTCTTCCCGCCCTCGGAGGCGAGCAGCATGATGTTCGAGGCGCCGGAGACGGAGTTGTTGATCATCCGCGGCCTCCAGGCGAGCCGGTTCGCGTAGACGAACGCCTGGATCGCGAACTTCGGCGTCGCGAAGATCGCGAAGACGTTCGCGCCGGAGGACTTGAGCTTCGCGATCTGCGACTGGACGTCGGGTGCGGTCACCTCGTACGACTCGGCGGCGACGACCTTCGAGCCCGAGCGGCGCGAGGCCGCGCTTGAGGCCCGCGAGGAGATCCTTGCCGTAGTCGTCGTTCTGGAGGAGGACGGCGATCTTCGCCTTCTTCATCGTCTTGGCGACGTACTGGCCGTATACCCAGCCCTCGGCCTGGTAGCTCGGCTGGAAGCCGATCGTCCACGGGTACTTCGCGGCATCGCGGCCCCACGTCGTCGCCCCGGAGGCGACGAAGAGCTGCGGCACCTTCGTCTGGTTCAGGTACTCGCGGACGGCGATGTTCTGCTCGGTGCCGAGCGAGTTGAAGACCGCGAAGACCTTGTCCTGCTCGACGAGCTGCCGGGTCGCCTGGACCGACTGGGCCGGGTTGTAGGCGTCGTCCACGATCTTGTACTCGAACTTCCGCTTCGCGACCCCGCCCTTGGCGTTGACCGAGTCGAGGTACGCCTTCGCGCCACGGGCGACGGAGGCGTACGCGGCGGCGGGGCCGGTAAGCGGCGATGTGCCTCCGAGGACGATCGACGTCGAAGTGATTCCCGGATCTGCCGTCGATCCGGCGAATGCGCCGGGAAGCGCGCCGAGCGCGAGGGCGCATACCGCTGCGATGGCCAGGAAGGCCGGCTGTCGTCTCATCGTCTCCTCCGAGGGCTCGATTAGCTCGAACGAGAGTAGCGCCAGCGCGTGAGCGTCTGCCCCGCGCGACGGAAGAGGCCGCCGACACCGTTCGGCAGGAAGAACATGAGCAGGATCAGGACGATTCCGTAGATGATCGCGGGCGCGCCCGGCTCCTTGGTGCGATCGACGATGGCGTCCGGGAGCCGCGAGGCAACGCCTTCACCCTGCGCCCAGAGCGGGAGGAACTGGATGAAGATCGCGCCGACGACGAGCCCGGAGAGCCCCCCGAGCCCACCCACCACCACACCGACGAGGAGGAAGATCGAGAGAGCGATCGGGAACGTGTCCGGGTTGACGAAGGTCGTCGCGATGGCGAAGAGCGAGCCCGCGACTCCCGCGTAGGCCGCGCTGATCCCGAAGGCGAGCGTCTTGTAGTGCGCGAGGCTCACGCCGGAGGAGACCGCTGCGGTCTCGCTGTCGCGCACTGCGCGGAACGCGCGGCCCGTGCGGCCTCGGAGGATGAGCCAGGCGACGGCGAAGGCGACGAGCGCGATCGACCAGCAGAGGTAGTAGAGCCAGTCGTTGAACACGAGCTCCTGCCCGAAGATCTCGACCGGAACGATGCCGGCCGTGAGCTCCGGAAGGCCGAAGAGCTGGACGCCGGAGCCCCCGCCCGAGAACTCCTCGAAGCGCTTGATGACCGAAGGCATCGCGACCGCAATCGCGAACGTCGCGAGCGCCAGATAGAGCCCTGAGAGCCGCAGCGCCGGCAGGCCGAAGGCGAGCCCGAGGAGCCCCGCGACGAGGCCCGCGATCGGAATCGTCCACACGTCCTTCATCCCCCCGCTGATTCCGAGCAGCCCCTCTTGGCCGAACTGCTCGTTGCCGGCCATCAGGAGCGCAGTCGTGTATCCGCCGATCGCCATGAATGCGCCGTGGCCGAGCGAGATCTGACCGGTGTAGCCGGTGAGGATGTTGAGGCCGAGCAGCGCGATCAGGTAGATGGCGACGTAGGCGAACTGCTGGGCGCGGAACGGGCCGATCCACAACGGCAGGGTGAGGACGACAACGGCGAAGAGCGCGAAGGAGACGAAGCCGACGAGTCTCGTAATGCGAGGCGTCATACGCGCTTCACCTCCGGCCGCCCGAAAAGCCCGGACGGCCGGACGAGCAGGACGACGAGGATCACGAGCAGGGCGATGGGGAGCTTGAGCTCCGCGCCCACGAAGTCGACGTAGACGCCGACCAGGTTCAGGAAGACGCCGAGCGCGAGCCCGCCCACGACGGCGCCGAACGGGGAGTCGATGCCACCCAGAACGGCTGCCGCGAATGCGTAGATGAGGATCGGCTGCATCATCTGCGGGTCGAGGCCGACGCTCGGAGCGGTGAGCATCCCCGCGACGGCGCCGAGGGCCGCAGCCAGCCCCCAACCGAGCGCGAGCATCCACGTCACCCGCACGCCGACGAGCCGCGCCTCGTTCGGATTGACCGCGGCGGCGCGGAGCGCGAGGCCGACCTTCGTGAACTGGAAGAGGAGCCAGAGGATGATGACGATCCCGATCGTGACTGCGATCGTCCCGATGTCCTGGACGGAGACGATGACGCCGCCGACGTCGAGCGTGTCGTTCCCGAACGGGCTCGCGAGCGACTGCGGCTCGCCGCTCCAGTACCAGACGACGAAGCCGTTGATCGCGATCAGGAGGCCGATGGTCACGATGACGACCCTGAGCACGTTGCCCCGCTCGACCGGCCGGATTACGACCCGGTGCGTGACCACGCCGAAGACGAACGAGAAGCCGAGCGTGGCGACGAACGCGGGCCAGTAGCTCCACCCGTGGTTCACGGTCAGCGTCCAGGCGATGTACGTGCAGAGCGTGGCCATCTCGCCCTGGGAGAAGTTGATGACCCCGGTGGAGCGGTGGATGATGACGAGCGCCAGGGCGAGCGAGGCGTAGATCCCGCCCGACGCGAGGCCCGACACGACCTGCTGCATGAAGTCGGCGAACGCCGCGGCGACGCACGGAGACCATCTAGTACCCCAGGTACGAGCGGCGCACCGACTCGTCCCCCTGTAGCTGCTCGCTCGTCCCCGTCAGCGCCACCTTGCCGACCTCGAGCACGTACGCGCGCGACGAGCTCCGGAGCGCGATGCGCGCGTCCTGCTCGACGACGAGCACGGTCAGCCCCTCGTTCTCGTTCAGCTCGCGGACGATGCGGAAGAACTCGCGCACGATCATCGGCGCCAGGCCGAGCGACGGCTCGTCGAGGAGCAGGAGCCGCGGCCGGCTCATCAGCGCGCGCGCGAGCGCGAGCATCTGCTGCTCGCCGCCGGAGAGCGTGCCGGCGCGCTGGCCGCCCCGCTCGACCATCCACGGGAAGTACTCGGACACGCGCGCGATGTCTTCCTTCACCTTTCGGTCGCGTCGCGTGTAGGCGCCGAGCCGGAGGTTCTCGGTCACGGTGAGGTCGACGAAGGTGCCGCGCCCCTCCGGGACGTGCGCGATGCCGGCTTTCGCGGCTGCCTCGGGGCCGCCCTTGAGCTCCTTCCCGTCGAGCTCGATCGCCCCGCTCCGCGCGACCGTGCCGGAGATCGCGCGCAGGGTCGTCGTCTTGCCGGCGCCGTTCGCGCCGAGGACGGCGACGACCTCGCCCTCCGACGACCGTCAGCGAGACGTCGTGCAGCGCCTGCACCGGCCCGTAGTGCGCCTCGACGTCGATCGAGCTCGAGCAGCGTCGTCACGCGGGCTCGTCCTCTCGAAGTCAGGCTCGTCGCCCGGTCCGGCTCGCCGGCTCCCGAGGCGACTCGTCGTCTTCCTCGCTCCCGAGGTAGGCCTCGATCACCGCGGGGTCGGCTCGCACCTCGTGCGGGCGGGCCGTCGGCGATCTTGCGGCCGAAGCTCAGCACGTTGACGTGGTCGGAGATGCACATGACGAGGTTCATGTGGTGCTCGACGAGCAGGATCGTGAGCTCGAGGTCGTCGCGGAGCCGCCGGATGAAGGCGCCGAGCTCGGCGACCTCCTCGTGGTTCAGGCCGCCTGCGGGCTCGTCGAGCAGGAGCAGGCGCGGCTTCGCGACGAGCGCGCGCGCGAGCTCGACCCGCTTCTGCGTCCCGTAGGGGAGCGCGGCCGCCGGGAAAGTGCGCGCGATCCTCGCAGCCCGACGACGTCGAGTACCTCGACGCCTCCTTCTCGCCCGCCTTCCGCCCCGCCCATGCGCGCCGACGAGCACGTTCTCGAGGACCGACATCGTCCGGAAGAGCTGGATGTTCTGAAACGTGCGCGCGATGCCCTTCTGCACGATCTTGTGCGGCGCGGCACCGAGGATCGACTCGCCGTCGAGGTCGACCGCGCCCGCGTCGGGCTTGTACAGGCGGGTGATGACGTTGAACGCGGTCGTCTTCCCTGCGCCGTTCGGCCCGATCAGGCCCGAGATGTGCCCTTCCTCGACGTCGAACGAGACGCCGTCGAGGGCGACGATGCCCCCGAAGCGGAGTGTGACGTCCCGGACCGAGAGCAGGGCCATCGGCGCTCTACCCTAAACGGGTTCCGCGCACGCTGGCAATCACCGGACTTTCTCGGACGCATTACGATCGGTAGAGATGGATCTGCGGGACACCGCCGAGGAAGCTGCGTTCAGGACCGAGCTCCGCTCCTGGATCGAGGAGAACCTCCCCGAGGAGCTGCAGGGCCACCGCGGCGGCGCCGCCCGCTTCGAGGGGCCGGAGATGCGTGCATGGAGCCGGGCGCTCCACGACGCGGGCTACGCCGGCCTCACCTGGCCGACGGAGTACGGCGGCAGCGGCGAGCCTCGTACACGCATCAGGCGATCTTCCTCGAGGAGATGGCGCGCGCCGAGGCGCCGCCGCACGTCGGCGTGATCGGCCTCGGCATGGCGGGGCCGACGATCATGGCGCACGGCACAGAGGAGCAGAAGGCGCGCTACCTGGAGCCGATCCTCTCCGCCGAGGAGATCTGGTGCCAGGGATTCTCGGAGCCGGGCGCAGGCTCGGATCTCGCGGGCGTACGCACGAGCGCGCGTCAGGAGAACGGCCACTTCGTCGTCGACGGCCAGAAGGTCTGGTCGTCGTTCGCGCACCTCGCGAGCTTCTGCATCCTGCTCACGCGGAGCGACCCGGAGTCGACCCGCCACGCCGGCCTCACCTACCTGATCGTCGACATGCACGCGCCCGGGGTCGAGGTTCGACCCCTGACGCAGATCACCGGCGAGGCGGAGTTCAACGAGATCTTCTTCGACAGCGTCGAGGTGCCCGCCGAGAACCTCCTCGGCGAGGTCGGAGGCGGCTGGCAGGTGGCGATGACGACGCTGCTGCACGAGCGCGGGACGCTCGGATTCGCCCTCCAGGCCGCACTCGAGGTGCAGGTGCGCAAGCTCGCCGCCCTCGCCCGCGACCGAGGCGCCGACGCGTTGCAGCGCGACCGGATCGCGCGCGAGTGGATCGAGATGCAGGCGCTCCGGTTCACGAACTACCGGGCGCTGTCGAAGCTCGTGAAGACAGGGATGCCCGGGCCGGAGGGCTCGATCTCGAAGCTCGTCTGGTCGGAGGCGAACCAGCGCGTGACGAAGCTCGCGCTCGAGCTGCTGGGTCCCGACGCCGCGCTATCCGACGAGAACGCTCCTTACGGCGGCTACTGGCAGCACCAGCAGCTCAGGAGCCGCGGTAACACGATCGAGGCCGGAACCTCGGAGGTGCTCCGCAACATCGTCGCCGAGCGCGTGCTCGGCCTCCCCGAAATCACGCTGATGGACTTCACCTTCACACCCGAGCAGGACGCGCTTCGCGAGCAGGCGCGAGCCTTCCTCGCCGCGAATCCGGAACCCTCGTGGAAGGAGCTCGCGGAGCTCGGCTGGACCGGGGTGTCGATCGCGGAGGAGGATGGCGGCGCAGGCCTCACGTTCGTCGAGGAGGCCGTGCTGTTCGAGGAGCTCGGGCGCGCGCTTTATCGCGGCCCGTACTTCTCGACCGTCGCGCTGACGCTGCCCGCGCTGCCCGGCGATCTCCGGGCGGAGGTCGCCGCCGGAGACACGAGCTGGACGCTCGCCTTCGGGCCGCTCGTCCCCGATCTCGACACCGCGGATCGGGTCGCGATCGTCGGCGGGGACGGGATCTACGAGCTCGAGGGCGCCGAGCGCGAGGTGCTCGCGACGAGCGACGAGACGCGCCCGCTCGGAGTCGTCCGCGGAGGCGACCCCGGCCGGCGACTGGCCGACTCGGGCGTGCTCGAGGAGATCCGCAGCCGCTCGCTCGCCGCGCTCGCGATCGAGGCCTGCGGCGTCGCCCGGCGCGCGCTCGAGTACGCGATCGAGCACGCGTCGACGCGCGAGCAGTTCGGCAGGCCGATCGGCGTCTACCAGGCCGTGTCGCACCCGCTCGCCGACGCGTACACGCGGCTCGAGCTCGCGCGCTCGCTCTCGCTCTGGGCAGCCTGGTGCGTCGCCGAGGCCGACGAGCAGGCGCCGATCGCCGCCGCCGCGGCGAAGGCGTTCGCCGCCGAAGCTGCGGTGCAGGTCTGCGAGACGGCGATCCAGGTGCACGGCGGAATCGGCTTCACGTGGGAGCACGTGCTGCACCGGCTGTACAAGCGCGCCCTCTGGATCGAGAGCTTCGCGGCCTCGGGCACGACGCTTCGGGCCGAGGTCGCCGCATCTCTGCTCGACGCAACGCGGCTCGGGATCTGGTGTCGAGCCAGACCCCGGTCTCACTGACGCAAGGAGGCTGAGGTGGAAGGCCTGATCATGGATTACCAGCTCAACGTGCCCGCGATCCTGCGCCGCGGCGAGCAGCTGTTCGGCGACCGGGAGATCGTCACGCGGCTTCCCGACCGGAGCTGGCATCGCTACACGTACGCCGAGTTCGCGCCGCGGGCGCGCCGCCTCGCCGCGGCGCTGCGCAACGAGCTCGGGCTGAAGGACGGCGACCGCGTCGGCACCTTCGCGTGGAACCACTACCAACACCTCGAGGCCTACATCGGCGTACCCGTCGGCGGGATGGTCACGCACACGCTCAACCTGCGCCTGCACCCCGACGACCTGACGTACATCGCCACGCACGCGGGCGACAGGGTGCTGATCGCCGACAAGGTGCTCTGGCCGCTCGTCGAGAACTTCCGCGAGCGCGCCGGCTTCGAGCACGTGATCGCGATCGGCGACGGCCCGACGCCGGACGGCGCGATCGAGTACGAGGACCTCCTCGGCGAGCGCCGAGCCCGGCGACCTCCCCGACCGGGAGATCGACGAGAGGGCCGCGGCTGCCATGTGCTACACGAGCGGGACGACCGGGCAGCCGAAGGGCGCCCTCTACTCGCACCGCGCGATCGCGGTGCACTCGCTGGCGTCGGCGATGGCGGGCGTGCTCTCGGTGACGGAGCACGACAGCGTGCTGCCGGTCGTCCCGATGTTCCACGCGAACGCCTGGGGCTTCCCGTTCACCTGCACGTTCGTGGGCGCGAAGCAGGTCTTCCCCGGGCCGTTTCTCGACGGCGAGAGCCTGCTCGAGGCCTTCCAGCAGGAGCAGGTGACCATCACCGCAGGCGTCCCGACGATCTGGATGGGGATCCTGCAGGAGCTGGACGCGAACCCCGGCAAGTACGACACGTCTTCCGTGCGCCGCATGGTCGTGGGGGGCTCGGCGGCTCCGCAGGCGATGATCGAGGCCTTCGAGAAGCGCCACGGGCTCGAGCATCCTCCACGCCTGGGGAATGACCGAGATGTGCCCGCTCGGCACGGTCTCCGAGCTGACGAGCCGCGAGCGGGCGCTCTCCGAGGAGGAGCAGTTCCGCTACCGCGCGAAGCAGGGCGTCCCGGCGCCGTTCGTCGAGATCCGCGCACGCGGGCCGGAGGGGCTCGTGCCCTGGGACGGTGAGACGATGGGGGAGCTCGAGGTACGCGGCGTCTGGATCTCCTCGGACTACTACGAGAGCACCGAGGGCGCCGACCGCTGGACGGACGACGGCTGGTTCAAGACCGGCGACATCGTCACCATCGAGCCGCACGGCTACATCGAGATCCAGGACCGCTCGAAAGATCTCGTCAAGTCGGGCGGCGAGTGGATCTCGACCGTTGCGCTCGAGAACGCGCTGATGGGTCATCCGTGCATCGCCGAGGCGGCGGTGATCGCCGTTCCCGACGAGAAGTGGTCGGAACGACCGCTCGCGGTCTGTGTCTTCAGGGAGGGCACGACCGCGACCGACGACGAGCTGCGGGAGTTCCTCGCACCGAACTTCGCGAAATGGTGGCTGCCGGAGCGCTTCGAGGTCGTCGAGGAGATCCCGAAGACGGCGGTCGGCAAGTTCCGCAAGACCGCTCTTCGCGAGCAGTTCGCGGCCGAGGTCGAGCCTGCGGAGACCGCGTAGTGGACTTCATCTCGACGGAGCAGGACGGCTACGTCGCCGTCGTCACCATCGACCACCCGCCGGTCAACGCGCTCTCGGCACCGCTCCTCGAGGAGCTCGAAGCCGAGATCGATCGGCTGGATCACGACGACGGGCGTGCGCGCGATCGTGCTCAGGGGTGCGGGTGAGCGCGCGTTCGTCGCGGGAGCCGACATCTCCGAGTTCCCGGCGCTCAGGGAGACCGCCGCAGAGGAAGGTGGCTCTGCTCGTGGCATCCAGAAGCTCGGGGCGAGGATGGACGCCGCGCACACCCCGTTCGTCGCCGCGATCCACGGTTTCTGCCTCGGCGGAGGGCTCGAGCTCGCGATGTGCTGCGACATCCGCATCGCGGCGGAGGACGCACAGCTCGGTCAGCCCGAGATCAAGCTCGGGCTCATTCCGGGTGGCGGCGGGACCCAGAGGCTGCCGCGACTCGTAGGGATCGGACGCGCGCTCCTACTCAACATGACCGGCGATTTCATCGACGCTCCGACCGCCTACGAGTGGGGGCTGGTCGAGCGAGTCGTGCCCAAGGAGGAGCTGCTCGAGGCCGCGCTCGCAATCGCCGGCGCAATTGCGGCGCGCTCCCCGGTCGCGATCGGAGTCCTCCGCGAGCTCGCACGGACGACACGGGATCTCCCGCTGGAGGAGGGCCTGCGGCGCGAGGCGGACGGCTTCCGCCGCTGCCTGGCGAGCGAGGACGGCGCGGAAGGCGTCGCCGCGTTCCTGGAGAAGCGCGAGCCACAGTTCAGCGGGCGTTGAGGGCGGTCGTCCTCACAGGGACGGGCGGGCCCGAACAGCTCGTCGTCCAGGAGGTGCCCGAGCCCGCGGTAGGCGACGGCAGCGCGATCGTCGACGTTCGTGCGAGCGGCATCAACTTCGCCGATGTCCTGATCCGTCTCGGGCGCTACCCCCAGATGCCCGAGCTCCCCACCGTGCTCGGCTCGGAAGTGGCAGGCGAACTCGACGGTAGCCGTGTCATGGGCTTCGTGCGGACCGAGGGCGGAGGGTACGCCGAGCGGGTCGTCGTCGACCGGCGTTGGCTCCTCCCCCTCCCCGCCGGCGCGAGCTTCGCGGAGGGCGCTGCGTTCCCGATGGCGTTTCTCACCGCGTGGATCCCGCTGACCCAGCTCCTCAAGGTCGCCTTCGGCGCACGGGTGCTGGTGACCGCGGCGGCGGGCGCGGTCGGCACGGCTGCGATCCAGCTCGTGAAGGTGCTCAACGGCCGGCCCGTGGCCGCCGTCGGCAGCGAGGAGAAGCTCGAGCTCACGCGCGCGCTCGGAGCCGTCGAAGCCGTGACATACGAGGGGATCGGCGAGCTCGAGCCGGTCGACGCCGTGTTCGACCTCGTGGGGGGAGACGTGTTCGCGGCTTCGCTCTCCCTCGTCAAGCCGATGGGGACGGCCGTTGCGGTGGGCTATGCGGGCGGGCTCTGGCAGGACGTGAGCCCGACGTGGCTCGTAGGCCGCAACATCGGCGTGCACGGCTTCTACCTCGGCCGCCTGATCGGCCGAAACCCGGAGCTCGTCGAGCAGGCCGGCCGCGATGTCCTGCGTCTGTGGGAAGGCGGACTCGTCCGGCCGGTGGTCGGTGCAGAGTTCCCGCTCGAGCAGGCCGGCGAGGCGCATCGCCTGATCGAAGAGCGAAAGACGACAGGAAAGGTGGTTCTGATTCCGTGACGGCGTTGGTGACGGGCTCCGCAGGTGGGATCGGGAGCGCCATCGTGGAGAAGCTCCGGAGCGAAGGCTTCGAGGTACGGGAGCTGGATCTCGTGAACGGGTTCGACGTCACCGACCCCGAGGCGTGGGAGCATGTCGGCTCGGTCGACTTCGCGTGTCTCAACGCCGGTGTCCTCACCGGGAGCGACGACGTCGCGAACCTCACCGACGACCAGTACCGGCGCGCGGTCGGAGTCAACGTCGACGGCGTGGTCTTCGGCGTCCGCCGGCTCGATCGCGTGATGCCCATGGGGAGCACGATCGTCGTCACCGCGTCGCTCGCCGGGCTCGACGGCGATCCCCGACGACCCGATCTACGGCTTGACGAAGCACGCGGTCGTCGGCTTCGTGCGCTCCGTCGCCCCGCAGCTCGCCAAACGCGGGATCCGGATTCAGGCTGTCTGCCCGGGCTGGGCGGACACCGGGCTGCTGACGAGCGACTTCAAGCAGGAGCTCGACGACCGCGGCTACCGGCTGCTCGAGCCATCGAAAGTCGCCGAAGGCGTCTGGGCCGCTTACAAGAGCGAGGGAACCGGCGAGGCCTGGATCGTGCAACCCGGGCGCGAGCCGCTGCACTACGAGTTCAAGGGCGTTCCGGGACCGCGCTGATGTGATCGGGTCCATCTGGGGCCTGCTGCTCGTCGGCGCCCTCCTGGCGTCGGTCGCGATGGCGCTGCTCTGGGCCGTGCAGGTGCGGATGCGCGACGCGAGCCACGTCGACGTCGCCTGGGCGATCCTGATCGCGTGTGCGGCTCTCGCCTACGCGCTGCTGGCAGATGGAGAGTCGGCACACCGTGTGCTCGCCGCCGCGCTCGCCTCGATCTGGGGCTTCCGGCTCGGCTTGTATCTCTTGTTCAACCGCGTTCTCGGCAAGGAGGAGGACGGCCGTTACCAGGCGCTCCGGGAGAAGTGGGGCGAGCAGCGCGAACCGGAAGTTCTTCTGGTTCTTCCAGTTCCAGGCTGCGCTCGTCGTGTTCTTCTCGCTGCCGTATGCCTTCGTCACCCTCAACTCGACGGCCGGGCTGGGAGCGCTCGAGTGGGCTGGGTGCGGCGATCTGGGCGATCGGAAATCTCGGCGTGATCACCTCCGACTGGCAGCTCTCGCGCTGGCGCGCCGACCCGGCCAACAAGGGCAAGACGGCGAGGAACGGCCTCTGGTCCTGGTCACGCCACCCGAACTACTTCTTCGAATGGGTCACCTGGCTCGGGGTCGCTCTGGTGGCGACGGCGTCTCCGTGGGGGTGGGTGTCCTGGCTCGTTCCCGCCGTGCTGCTCTACCTTCTCCTGCGCGTCACGGGGATCCCGGCGACGGAGGCGCAGGCGCTCCGCAGCCGTGCCGACTACGCGGGGTACCGAAGGACGACGAGCGCCTTCGTTCCGCTTCCGCCCAAGCGCGGCTGAATGGAGCCAGTCCGCTCGGGATCAGTCGAAACGCCAGCCGTCGCCTGAAGCGAAGGACTTCAAGATCCGGCGTGCGACGACCATGCGATGCACTTCGTCCGGGCCGTCGTAGATCCGCGCTCCGCGCGCCTGCGAGAGCATGCCCGCGAGCGGCGTCTCGTCCGTCAGCCCGCGCGCGCCGTGCACCTGCACCGCGCGGTCGATGACGTCGTTCAGCGCCTTCGCCGCGTAGAACTTGATCAGCGAGACCTCGACCCGTGCCTCGTCGCCCTGATCGATCTTGTGCGCCGCGTCGAGCGTCAACAGGCGGCACGCCTGGATCTCGGCCGCCGAGTCGGCGATCCAGTTCTGGATGGTCTGCTTCTCGGCCAGCGGCCCGCCGAACGACTCCCTCTCCAGTGAATACGTACACATGAGCTCGAAAGCGCGCTGCATCTGCCCGAGCCAGCGCATGACGTGGTGGATGCGGCCCGGCCCGAGGCGCTTCTGCGCGATCCGGAACCCGTCGCCTTCCTCGCCGAGCGTGTTCTCGACCGGAACACGGACACCCGTGTAGCGCACCTCGCAGTGCGTCGTCCAGCCGCGACCGCGGTGTCCCATCGTCGGTATGGCACGGACGACCTCGACTCCGGGCGTGTCGGCCGGGACGATGATCTGGGTCGCCCGGCGATGCGGTTCGGCGTCGGGGTCCGTGACCGCCATCACGATTCCGAAGGACGCCCCCTCGGCGCCCGACGAGAACCACTTGTGACCGTCGATGACCCACTCGTCGCCGTCCCTCACCGCCCGCGTCTTCAGTCCTGTCGGATCTGATCCCGACACGTCCGGCTCGGTCATGGAGAAGAACGAGCGCATCTCGCCCGCCACCAGCGGCTTCAGCCAGCGCTCCTTCTGCTCCTCGGTTCCGAACTGCCACAGGATCTCCCCGTTGCCCGCATCCGGTGCCTGACAGCCGAGAAGCAACTGCCCCCAGAGCGAGCGCCCGATCTCCTCGTTCAGGAACGCATACGTGAGGAAGCTTCCGTTGGAGCCCCCCGCTTCGGGGGGCAGGTGAGGAGCCCACAGCCCCTCGTCCTTCGCGACCGCCCTCAGTCGCACGACGAGCTTGTCGGCCCCGTCGTCCTCGTGGTCGAGCGCCCGTTCGTTCGGGTACACGTGCCCCTCCATGAAGGCGCGCACGCGCGCCCTGAGCTCGAGCACGTCGTCTGTGGGACGGAGATCGGTGATCGTCACGGCGTTAGCATCGCACCGATGCGCCTTGGGTTCTACATGGGATACGCGCCTCCGGGGACGAGCCCGCTCGAGCCGATCGCCCTGGCGCAGGAGGCGGAGCGCCTCGGGTACGACTCCGCCTGGGCCGCCGAGGCGTGGGGAACCGATTGCGTGAGCGTCCTCGCGTGGCTCGGGGCGACGACGTCGCGGATCAAGATCGGGAGCGCGATCATGCAGATCCCCGGTCGCACGCCAGCGAACACGGCGATGACGGCGGCGACGCTCGACCTGCTTTCCGAAGGCCGCTTCCTCCTCGGGCTCGGCACCTCGGGGCCGCAGGTGGTCGAGGGCTGGCACGGCGAGCCCTGGGGAAAGCCCCTCGGGAAGACGCGCGAGTACGTCGAGATCGTGCGCACCGCGCTTCGTCGCGAGCGCGTCGAGCACCATGGCGAGCACTACGACATCCCGCTCTCGAACGGCACGGGGCTCGGCAAGCCGCTCAAGCTGATGGCACGGCCGCTGCGCGCCGACATCCCGATCTACATCGCGGCGATGCGGCCGAAGGCCGTCGCGCAGGCGTTCGAGATCGCGGACGGCTGGCTGCCGATCTTCTGGTCGCCCGAGCAGGCACCGAAAGTCTTCGCGTCCGAGCTGGCGAACGGGCGCGAGGACTTCGACGTTGCCCCCACCGCGCCCGCGATCCTGATCGACGACGTCGAGGCCGGCCGCGACTTCCTCAAGCCGTACTACGCCCTCTACATCGGCGGCATGGGCGCCCGCGGAAAGAACTTCTACAACGACCTCTTCGCGCGCTACGGCTACGAGGGCGACGCGACGAAGATCCAGGATCTCTATCTCGGCGGGAACAAGCGCGACGCCGCCGCGGCGATTCCCGACGCGTTCGTAGACGAGGTCGCCCTCGTCGGGCCGAAGGAGCGGCTCGCGGAACGGCTCGACGCATGGCGTGAGTCGGGCGCGACGTCGCTCCTCGTCTCCACGCAGCAGCCCGAAGCACTGCGCGCACTCGCCGAGATCGCGCTCTAGGCCGCGCCCGACAGGGTGACCTCGGCCGCCGCGTCGGCGAGATACGGAACACCTTGCTCGAACCGCGCGGCGCGCTCGTCCTCCGCCCCCAGCTCACCCCGTAGATACCTGCCGTAGATCGCCTCGCAGAAGACGGCCGCCTTCCAGAGCGCGAGCCCCTCGAACCAGGACAGCGACTCGATCGCGCGGCCGCTCCGCGCGACGTACAGCGCGGTCAGCTCCGCCTTGGACGGGAAGCCCGGAAGGGCCGTCACCGGTGACGTTCCGAGCGGGTTCGGAGGGCCACCGGGCTCGCTGTACGTGGCGAGCAGGTAGCCGAGGTCGGCGCGCGGATCCCCGATCGCGCCCATCTCCCAGTCGAGCACAGCGACGATTCGTGACGGGTCGTCCGGCGCGACCATCGTGTTCCCGAGGCGGAAGTCGCCGTGGACGACGGTCTCGGGCAGCTGCGAAGGCAAGTTGTCGGCCGAGCCATTCGCCGACCCGTTCGACGGTCGGGATCTCGCGCGTCTTGTTGATCCCCCAGAGCTGGCTGAAGCGCCGCACCTGACGCTCGCTGTAGCTCCCCGGCCGGGCGAACGCGGCGAGCCCCGGAGTCGTGACGTCCGCTTCGTGGATCTCGACGAGCGCATCGACGAGGTCTGTCGCGAGCTGCCGCGCGCTTCGTCTCCACCTCGAGCCCAGGTGAGGAGCTCGTCCGTCGACCACGTCGCCGTCGAGATACGTCATGACGTAGAACGGGACGCCGAGAATGGCCTCGTCTTCCGAGACCGCGACGATCGTCGGAAGGCGCGAGAATCCGGCCTCGCGAAGCGCGAGCTGGAGCCTCGCCTCGCGCACCACGTCGTGCGCCGAAGGCGGAAGCGGCGGACGCGGAGGACGCCGCAGGACGAAGCGGTCCGCGCCACGCTCGAGCAGGAAGGTGAAGTTCGAGCCGCCCCTTCGCCGATCCGCCGCGCCCGCACGTCACCTGTCGCCGAGGCCATGGTCGTCGAGGAACGCGCGTACCCGGTCGAGGACGAGCAGAGGCGGCTTCGACGTCGCAGCGCGCGCCAACCGTCTCGACGATGTCGCCCGACGAGCATTGTGCGATCCTATGGCGCTCAATGCGACGGCGGCTCTATCTCGTGCGGCACGGCGCGGTCTCGTACTTCGCCCCCGACGGGAGGCCGGTCGCTGGAGGACGAGGTCGGCTTGAACGACACGGGTCGCGCGCAGGCCGAGGCGACGCGTGACCTCCTCGCCGACGTGACGTTCGACCGCGTGCTTGCGAGCGGCCTGCCGCGTACCCTCGAGACCGCGCGAGATCGTTGCGCCCGACGCGGAGGTCGAGCAGTGGCCGGACCTGCGCGAGCTGCGCGGCGGGCGGCTGTCGGAGATCCCCATCGAGCGGCTCGAGGAGGAGTTCGTCCATGCGTTTCGCGGCATCGTCCCGCTCGAGAAGCGCTTCCTCGGCGGTGAGACGATCGGCGAGCTCTTCGACCGCGTCCTGCCGGCGCTCGAGCGCTTGCTCGCCGACGAGAGCTGGGACACGGTGCTCGCCGTCCTGCACGGTGCAGTCAACCGCGCGATCCTCTCCTACGCGCTCACCGGCGAGCGCATGTTCCTCGGACACTTCGAGCAGGCGCCCGGCTGCGTGAACGTGCTCGACGTCGGCGACGACTGGCCTGCCGATGCGATCGTGCGCGCGGTCAACATCGCGCCGCACGACCTCCTGCACACGTCGTCGCGGCTGACGACGATGGAGGGGTACTGGGAGGAGTTCCTGGCCGGACCGCAGTAGGGGCCGGGCAAGCCCGGCCCCTACCGTTCAGGAGACAGTCGACCGTCTAGCGCGGACGGCCGTCGATCAACTTGCCGACCGGCACCCAGACCTTGTCGGTCGCGTTGAACCGCTGGAGCTGCATCTGGCTGATGACCCAGTGGTCCTTC
Source organism: uncultured Actinomycetes bacterium (assembly GCA_963850485.1). Classification (GTDB taxonomy): domain Bacteria; phylum Actinomycetota; class Thermoleophilia; order Gaiellales; family Gaiellaceae; genus GMQP-bins7. The sequence goes on from CAWKLR010000026.1 coordinate 25,626, forward strand.
TTCGTCGTCTTCTGCGTGACGCCCGGGAGCGCGAACTTGTTCGCCGAGTTCATGCTCAGGAGCGCGTTCATGAGACCCGCGCGGGTCAGGTTCTTGCCGGCCTTGTACAGCGCCTGCACGAACGTCTCGGCTTTCGCCACGCCGTAGTAGATCTGACCGTCTCTGGAGTTCCGCCCGGGCAGGTACTTCTCCACGATCGTGCGGTACTGCTTCATCGCCGCGTCGTTGTCCCACCTCGGGCTGTCCGAGTCCTTCAGGTACGCGACCGAGAGGATCCCGTTGACGTAGGGCGCCCCGGCCGACGCGACGGCGCCGTCCATCGGCGTCCGGAAGGCCGAGACCGAGTTCATGTAGATCTGGTCGGGGTTGTACCCGAGCGCCTTGCCGGTCGCGATCGACCGGACCGTCGGCGTCGGGATCTGGAGGATGACCAGCACCGCGCGCTCCGGTGGCCCTGATCTTGGCCATCTGGGACGCCGAGCTGGTGGCGGTCGACCTCGACCGCCTCCGTGGCGACGATGTTCTGATCCGCGTAGTTCTTCCCGAGCGCCGACCCGGAGGCCGTACAGGTAGTCCTTGCCGTAGTCGTCGTTCTGGTAGATCACCGCGATCTTCTTGCCGCTGTGGTTCGCCTTGATGTGCAGGCCGTAGATGCCGGCCCTCGGCGATGTAGTCGGGCTGCCACCCGATCGTCCACGGGTACTCCGTGAACTGCGTGCCCCAGTACGACGCGCCAGTCGAGACGAGCGCCTGCGGCACCTTCGCCTGGTTCAGGTACCCGCGGACCGCGAGGTTGTGCTCGGTCCCGAGCTGACCGACCGTCGCGAAGACCTTGTCCTCCTCGACGAGCTTTCGCGTCAGCTGAACCGTGTTCGCGGGGTTGTAGCCGTCGTCGTAGTACTTCCAGACGATCTGCCGGCCCATGACGCCACGCTTGCCGTCGGGCCCTCGCCGGGCGTTGATGTAGCTGAAGTACGCCTTCATGCCGAGCGGGATCGGCGCATACGCTGCCGCCGGGCCCGTGAGCGGGAACGTCCCGCCGACGACGATCTGCTTCGCCGTGACGCCCGGTGTCTGCTCCGCCCCACCGAGCGCACCGGGCACCGTAAGCGCGAGGGCCGCTACGAGGGCGACTCCGCACGCGATGAGCTTTCGCACACACGCCTCCTTTTTCCCCTCCGAGCTCCTGCCTGTCAGCCGCGGAGGGTACCGCCGAACCGTCTCGCGACGCTAGCCCTCGCTCGTCTCCAGGCCGATCTCCTGTCGCAAGCGCCTCGGCCTCGTCGAGCTCGACCGACGAGCGCGTCGATGCCGCTCGCCCAGATCCCGGGATCGGTGAGATCGAGCCCGACGATCTCCGCGAGCTCCTCGGGCGGCTTCGAGCCGCCGGCGCGGAGCACGTCGAGGTACGGCTCGACCATCGACTCGCCCTCCTGCTCGTAGCGACGGAAGATCGTGAGCGCGAAGAGGAAGCCGTAGGCGTAGGCGTAGACGTAGCCGGGCGTGGACAGGAAGTGCGGGATGTAGCTCCACCACGTGCCGTACCCGTCGATGTCGACCGAGTCTTCGAACATCTGCTTCTGCGTGTCGAGCCAGAGCTCCTCGAACCGCTCGGTCGCGACCTCTCCTTGCTCGCGCCGCTCCGTGTGCACGGCGTCCTCGAAGCGGTTCATCGCGATCTGGCGGAACACGGTCGCGATCGAGTCCTCGATCCGCCCCGCGAGCAGGTTGAGGCGGCGGCGCGGGTCGTCCTCCAGGGCGAGCAGCCGCTTGAAGGTCAGCGCCTCGCCGAAGACCGAGGCCGTCTCGGCCGTCGTCAGCGGAGTGTCGGCGTTGAAGAGCCCGAGCGGCGCCGCGAGGGAGCCGTGCAGGCCATGGCCGAGCTCGTGCGCGAGGGTGAGGATCGAGCGGCGATCGCCCGTGAAGTTCATGAGGATGTACGGGTGCACGCCGGGGACGCTGGTCGCGCAGAACGCGCCCGTCCGCTTGTTCTCGCGGGTCGGGCGCGTCGATCCAGCTCTCCTGGAAGAAGCGCTCGACGATGTCGCCCGCCTCGGGAGCGAAGTCGTGGTAGCCCGCGAGGACGATGTCCTCGCGCCTCGTCCCAGGAGACCGTGGTCGGGTCGTCGCCGATCGGGGCGAAGCGGTCGTAGAAGGTGAGCCGGTCGAGCCCGACGAGCTTCGCCTTCAGGCGGTAGTAGCGCTGCGGCGACGTCGTAGCGGGAGACCGCCGCGTCTACGAGCGCCTGCACTGCCTCGTCGGTCGTGTCGTTCCGGAGGTTGCGCGAGGAGATCCAGGTCTCGTATCCGCGCAGACGGTCGTCGATCGACTTGTCGACGAGGATCGTGTTGAAGACGAACGTCCGCGTGCGCAGGCCGGGAGCGAGCGCCTCGGTGACGGCCTCGGCCGCCGAGCGGCGCTCGTCGCGGTCGGCGGAGTAGAGCTTCGACATCGCCTTCTCGAAGCTGATCTCCTCGCCGTCGATCTCGACCTTGACCGCGCTCAGGAGCTCCTCGTGCAGGCGCGACCAGGCGCTGACGCCCGAGACGGACTTCTCCGTGAAGATCTTCTCCTCGGGCTCGGAGAGCAGGTACGGCCGGAACTTCCTGAGCGAGCGCAGCCAGTGCTGCCAGTGCTCGAGCTCGGAGTCGGCGAGGAGCGCATCGGCGCGATCGTCGTCGAGGTCGGCGATCTCGAGCCCGAAGAAGAGAAGCTGCGTGTCGAGCGCGGCGCCCTTCTCCGTCAGGCGCGCGACGAGCGCGCCGCGAGCGGGATCGGCCATGTCCGTCGAGAACCACAGGTGCGCGTAGTAGATGGCGCGCGTGAAGATCGACTCGATCCGCTCGCGCTCGGCGATCGCCGCTGCTAGCCCGGTCGCGTCGAGGTCGGCGACCTTGCCGTAGTAGGTCTTGCGAAAGGCCTCGGAAGCCTCTTCTGCTTCCTGCACGTCCTGTTCCAGGCGGGCGTCGTCACCGCTCTCGTAGAGGTCGGAGAGATCCCACGCGACATCCTCCGCCCCGGTCAGCTCTGTAGTGGTCATGGCCGGATGCTACTGAGGGCGGGCATGCCTGCCCCTACGTCGCGATCTCGGGCAAGAGCCGCTCTCCCACGAGCGCGATCATCTCGTCGTCGTCGTGGTTCAGGTGCTGGAGGAAGACCCGCGTCACCCCCAGCGCCTCGAGCTGCGCGACTCTCTCGGCGACCTCCTCGACGGTGCCCGCGAGCCAGCTGTCGCGACGCTCGTCGAGCACTCGTGCGGCATCGACGTCTCCTCCCCGAACGGCGAGGAAGCTCCCGACCCGGTCGCGCACCTCCGCGCTGCTCGAGCCGAGGAAGCAGGCGGTCATCACGGAGAAGCCGAGGGTCGCGGGATCCCGCCCTGCGTCCCGGCAGGCGCGATCGAGGCGCGCCTTTCGCTCGCGGAGCTCGTCGTTCGGCGCGCCGAGGGTGTTTACCTCGTCGGCGAACCGCGCCGCGAGCGCCGCGAAGCGGGGCTTGACGCTGCCTCCGAGGACGAGCGGCGGATGGGGCTGTTGCAGAGGACGGGGCAAAGCGGTCAGTCCGCGCAACTCGAAACTCGGTCCACTGTGGTCGAAGGCATCTTCGGTCCACGAGCTGACGACGATCTCGACCTGCTCGGCGAAGAAGCTCGAACCGCTGTTTCGCGTCGAGGAACGGGAACCCGTGCTCGACGTGCTCGCGCTCGTACCAACCTGCGCCCATCCCGACGTCGACGCGTCCTCCCGAGATGTGGTCGACGGTGACGGCCATCCGGGCAAGCACGCTCGGGTGGCGGAAGGTCGCCGGCGACACGAGCGTGCCGAGCCGGATTCGGTCCGTCATCGCGGCGAGCCCCGCGAGCGTCGCCCAGGCGTCGAGCGCTCCGCGCCTGCGGGCGGACGATCGCCGTGTAGTGATCCGATCGGAAGAGCCCTTCGAGACCATGCTGCTCGGCGAGGCCTGCCAGCCGCACCCAGTCGTCCCAGGTGACACCTTCCTGCCCCTCGATCATCAGGCACACGCGCATGCTCAGACGATGGCGGCAAGAGCCGTCGGGTCGATGACGGGACTCTGGCACACGAAGCGCTCGCAGACGTAGACGGCGGGCTTGTCGTCGACGAGCCCCTTGCCCGCGAGCAGAGGGACTTCCTCGCCCGGGCCGACCGCGACGACCGCACGCGGCTCGAACCCCGCCAGTGCGGCCCGCGCCACCGGCGAGTCGACGGCACCGGCGATCGCGATCTCGCGTGGCGGGCTGAGCCAGAGGTCGAGCCCGCAGAGCATCCACGCGAAGCCTCCGGGCGCCCGACGCAACGCCGGCTCGACGAGCCGAAAGACCGAGACGGCGTGTCGCTCGAGCTCGTCGTCGCCCCAGATCCGTCCCAGCCGGAGAAGCACCCACGCGAGCATCGAGCTCCCGGACGGTACGGGCGTGTCCTGGAGGTCCTTCGTGCGTGGCACGCGCCCGTCAGAGTCCGCCGCAGCGAGGTAGAACCCGCCGCGCTCCTCGTCTGCGAAGAGCTCGATCGCGATCAGGGCGAGCCGGTGCGCTTCGGTCAGCCAGCGGAGCTCACCGGTCGCGACGTGCAGCTCCATGAGTCCGTAGGCGACGTTGGCGTAGTCGTCCAGGAATCCCGCGCCGCTCGCTCGCCCGTCGCGACGCGAGCGGAGAAGCCGCCCGTCGGCGTCGGAGAGCGGACCGAGCAGGAACTCCCCCACGCCGCGAGCAATGTCGAGCCAGTCGGCGCGCTCGAGCCGGTACGCGGCTTCGGCGAGCGCGGCGAGCGCGAGCCCGTTCCACGAGGCGAGCACCTTGTCGTCCCTGAAGGGTCGCGGCCGGCGCGTGCGTTCGGCCAGGAGGCGAGCCTTGAGCTCCGGTTCGAGGATCCCACGTACCACCAGACGTCCGTGCTCGAACGGCTCGAGGAGCTCCTCCGGGATCCCCGACGACGCTGCTTCACCAGCGGACCACGTGTAGGTCAACCCCTCGACGCCGTCGGTGTCGGCGTCCTGGGCAGACGCGATTCCCCCTTCGGGAAGCAGCATCTCCCGGACGAGGTACTCGATCGTCTCCTCGACGATCTCCCGGTAGCGCGCACGCCCGGTCACGAGCCAGCCGTGGAGGTACGTCGACCCCAGGACCGCGTTGTCGTAGAGCATCTTCTCGAAGTGCGGCACGAGCCAGCGATCGTCGACCGAGTAGCGGTGGAACCCGCCCCCCACGACGTCGTACATTCCGCCTGCGCACATTCCGTCGAGCGTCTCAGTGACCATCGCTAGCGCGGCGTCGTCACCGCGGCGGAGGAGAAACTCGAGCGTCGAGGCTGCGGGGAACTTCGGCGCATGGCCGAAGCCGCCGAACGCGGGTTCGAACGTGCTCGCGATCCCGCGCGCGGCTTCGGTCAGGATCGAGTCCGTCAGCGGCTCCGTGGAAGGCCGAAGCTGCGGCGTTCCTTCGGAGCGTTTCGTCGATCTGCCTTGCCTGGCGCTCGATGTCAGCTCGCCGTTCGCTCCAGGCGCGGTCGACGGCATGGAGGAGATCGCGGAAGCTCGCCAGGCCGTGTCTGCGGCTCGGGCGGGAAGTATGTGCCGGCGTAGAACGGCTTCCCCTCGGGTGTCATGAAGACCGTCGTCGGCCAGCCGCCGGCGCCCGTCAGCCCGACCGTCGCCTCCATCGTGACCGCATCGACGTCTGGCCGCTCCTCGCGGTCGACCTTGACGTTGACGAAGAGGTCGTTCATGAGCGCCGCGGTGGTCGCGTCCTCGAACGACTCGTGCGCCATCACGTGGCACCAGTGGCACGAGCTGTAGCCGACGGAGACGAGGAGCGGCTTTTCCTGCGGCGCGCGCGAGCGCGAACGCCTCGTCCCCCCACGGGTACCAGTCGACGGGGTTCTCGGCATGCTGGAGGAGGTACGGGCTGGTGGCTCCCGCGAGGCGGTTCATGCTCGCAACCGTACGCAGTTGACTCCGTCCGGCGGAGGTCTCTAGTCTCACGCTTGCATGGACAGGCAACGGATCGGGCTCTGGGGAACGGTGATCTTCGCGGGGGCCTCCGTCGTCGGCGTGATGGTGCAGCTCTATCTCATCGGAGGCTTCCTCTTCGGCGAGACGGGGTGGCTGGACGCGCACAAGGACTTCGGCATGGTCACACACCTGGCGTACATCCTCACGTTCGTTTTCGCGCTCGTCGCGGCCTGGCCGAAATGGCGCCTCGCCACCTGGCCGTTCGTCCTGGCCGTGATCGGCTCGATCCAGGCATTCCTCGCCGGCGGCGGCGATGTGGGCGGAGACAACGGCGGTCTCCACGCGTTCCATGCGGCACTCGTGCCGATCGTCGTCATCCTCGCGCTGTACATCGGCTGGGCGGCCTGGAGGCAGATCCAGGCGACACCCGATGCGACGATGAACGACCAGCCCGCGGGTAGCGGACCTCCGCGGTACGTAAGGACGCGCTCTCGAGAGCCAGTCGCACGAGCCTGTCACCCGCGAAGGCTGACCTCGTGCCCTCTTCCACCTAAACCGCTGCGCGCGCTTCGCGCACGTGCCGGACGAGCTCGACGACGAGGCCGAGGGTCAGGGCGATCCCGAGCGCGAGAACGACGCCCCACACGGGATGCTCCTCGAAGGTCTTCCCGAAGAGGTAGCCGAGCATGGCCGCGTACGTCGCCCAGCGAATCCGGCGATGACGTCGTAGACGATGAAGCGTCGCCAGGGAGAACGTCGGGATGTAGCCGGCGGAGAACGTCACCGCGGTCCTGCCGCCGGGGATGAACCGCGCGAGGAGGATGATGTACGCGCCTCGCTCGTCCAGCGTGCGCTCGGCCCACTCGAGGCGCTTGTGTGCCTTTTCGCTGCGAAACCAGCGCTTGACGGTCCTCTCTCCGACGAGTGAGCCGATCCCGTAGGAGATGTTGTCGCCGACGATCGCTCCCGTCGCGCCCGCGAGGATCACGAGCAGCAGGCTCAGGTCTCCCGATCCGGCGAGGCTTCCCCCGAGGACGACGAGCGTCTCGCTCGGCACGAACGGGAAGAACGCGTCGATCGCGGCGATCGCGAAGATGACGAGGTAGCTCCACCACTCGCCCGAGACCCACTCGGCAAGCTGGTCGAAGTCGAGCCAGTCGGGCACGCGCCCATCCTCGCAGAGGTCGATGCGGGGTCGCCTGCACCGACCTCTTGGCGAGCGAGATGATTCGCTCGATGCCCTTCCTCCCGCTCGCCGGCAAGCGCGTCCTCGACGTCACGACCTCGATCGCCGGCCCCTTCTGCGCCGAGATCCTGGCTGCGCTCGGCGCGGACGTGGTCAAGATCGAGCGCCCCGACACCGGCGACGACGGCCGGGCGTGGGGACCGCCGTTCTGGAACGGCGAAGGAGCGATGTTCCTCTCGGTCAACGCCGGGAAGCGGTCGCTCGCGCTCTCACTGCGATCCGAGCAGGGTCGCGAGGTGCTCCTCCGGCTCGCCGAGCGCTCCGATGTCTTCCTCCAGGGCCTCCGGCCGGGGCTGGCTGAGCGACTCGGCCTCGGCGCGTCAGCTGTTCGCGGGCGGAGTCCGAGCCTCGTCTACTGCTCGATCGGCGCCTACGGTCGCGTCGGACCCCTGTCGGACGAGCCTGGCTACGACGCGCTGATGCAGGCGGCAGGCGGGCTCATGAGCATGACCGGTGAGCCGGGCGGCGCCGGAGCTCGCGTGGGCTCATCCCTGATCGACATGGGCACGGGCATGTGGGCCGCGCTCGGGATCGTCGCGGCGCTGCTCGAGCGCGAACGCACCGGCTCGGGCGCGGAGGTGGACACGTCGCTCTACGAGACCGCCCTCGGCTACATCGGCTATCACCTCGTGGGCTTTCTCGCGGACGGCTCCGTCCCGAAACCCGAGGGCACCGTGTTTCCGATGGTCGCGCCCTACCAGGTGTTCCCGACGAAGGACGGCGAGGTCATGATCGCGGGCGGCAACGATCGCCTTTTCGCCGCCCTCTGCGCGGCACTGGGGTTGCCCGAGCTCACTGGAGATCCCCGCTTCCGGACGAACCCCGATCGCGTCTCGAACCGCGAGCTACTCGTCGAGATCCTCTCCGAGCGACTGCGCGAACGCAGCACCGCCGAGTGGCTCGAGCTTCTTTCCGGTGCGGGCGTCCCGGCCGCCCCGGTCGCGAACGTGGCGGACGTCGCCTCCTCCGAGCAGACGCGAGCGCTCGGGATTCTCCAACCACTCGAGCATCCGAGAATCCCGGATCTCCAGCTCGCCGCCCTCCCGCTCTCCTTCGACGGCGAGCGAGCGCTGCATCGCCGTCCGCCGCCGCTCCTGGGCGAGCACTCGGAGGAGGTGCTGCGGGAGGCCGGCTACGACGACGAGGAGATCGCGTCGCTCGCCGCGGACGGCGTCATTCGTACGCGATAGCCCTGAGCGGATCGAGCCTCGCGGCCCTGCGCGCGGGGAAGACCGCGGCGACGATGCCGACCACGATCGCGGCGATCACGAAGATGACCACCTGCAGCGTCGGAAACGAGAACACGAGGAAGTCGACCCGATAGATCAGGAGCGCGGCGAGGACGATTCCGAGCACGATTCCGATCGCCGCGCCGATCAGCGCCGTGATCACACTCTCGTGGCGGATCATGCGGCGGATCTGGCGACGCGTCATGCCGATCGCGCGCAGCATCCCGATCTCGCGGGTTCGCTCGAAGACCGTCAGGACGAGCGTGTTCACGATGCCGAACAGGCTGACGATGATCGAGAGTGCAAGCAGCACGTAGAGGATGTTCAGGATCGAGCTGAGCCCGGAGATCTGGTTGTCGATGAAGCCCTGACGGGTCTGTGCCTTGGCGTTCGGGTAGTCGGTGAGTGCGGCGTCGAGAGCAGCCTGGTTCTCGTCCGTCGCGCCGCCCTCCATGTTCAGGAACGAGTACAGGTTCCTGGGCTGCGCCACCTCGGTGTCCCACGCAGCCGCCGAGATCGTCACCGGCGCGAACGGCGATCCGCCGGCGGGCGGGTCGAAGATGCCCTCGACCCGAAAGGTCTTCACGGCGCCGTTCGGGAAGGTGATCTCGATCGGCGATCCGACGTCGAGCGCATTGTCCTCCGCCCAGCTGTCGTCGACGAACGCACCGTCCGCGCCGAGGGAGGAGATGACCTCCGCGGAGCCCGCTTTCCAGTCCATCTCGATCACCTCGCGCATCCCCGGATCGACCGCGGTGATGAAGCCTGCTTCGCCGTCTCGAAGGGCCTCGCCCGTCCGCACGTTTCCGACGACGGTCACGCCCGGCGACTTGGCGACGGCCTCGGCAGCGTCGATCGGGATCGGCGAGAAGTTGTTCTGCGCCGTGATCGCGTAGTCACCCGTGAAGAGATCGTTCACCGCGCCCCTGAACGACGCGATGATCCCGGACGCGAGCGTCGCGACGAGCGTCACGAGCGCGAGCCCGATCATGAGCGCCGCTGCGGTCGACGCGGTTCGCTGCGGGTTTCGGCGCGCGTTGTCGCGCGCCAGTGATCCGGCTGCGCCGCCCATCTTCGTTGCGGGCCACCCGAGAACATGCGCAAGCGGACGCACGAGGCGCGACGAGAACAGCGCGACTCCGAGGAAGACGAGCAGCGTGCCGAGACCCATCCAGATGAGGATCTCCGTGGTGTCGAGGCCGTCGGCGAAGAGGCCGTAGGCGAGCGCGCCGAAGCCGGCGGCCACCATGAGCAGCGCGCCGACGCCCCGGAGGCGTGCAAAGCGGCCCGGAGGAAGGGTCGCGCCCTCGCGGACGGCAGCCACGGGAGGCACACGTGTCGCGCGGATCGCGGGCCGCAGGCTGGCGAGGAGCGTCACGAGAATCCCTGCCAGCAGCGCGACGATCACGGTGCGGGTCTCGAAGACGAGACCGGTGTTGGGCAGTGTGAACCCGACCAGGTCGAACAGCCAGAAGAGTCCCTTGGCAAGCAGCAGCCCGAGGAACAGACCGACCACGGAGGCGACGACACCCACGACGAGCGCCTCGAGGACGATCGAGCTGAGCACCTGCCGCCGCGAGGCGCCGAGCATGCGCAGGGTGGCGAGCTCCCGCGTCCGCTGCGCGATCGTTATCGACAGGGAGTTGGCGATGACAAAGGAGCCGACGAAGAGCGCGATGCCCCCGAACGCGAGCAGGAACGTCTGCAGGAACGTGATGAACTCGTTCGTGCCTTCGGCATCGTCGTCGGCAACCTGCTGGCCCGTCCTGACCTGAGTGTTCGGCGGCAGGATCTCCGTGATCTGCTGAAGGAGCTCTTGCTGGGAGGTGTTCGGGGCAGACGCGATGGCGATCTCGTCCAGGCGTCCCTCCTTCCTCTGAAGGCGCTGAGCTGTCGGGAGGTCGAAGCCCGCGAGCGTCGCGCCGCCGATCGTGAGCCCCGACGAGAACTGCATGATCCCGGAGAGCTCCAGCCGCTGGACTGGTCCCTCGGCCTGGACGCCGACCATCTCGCCGACCTCGAAGTCCTCCTTGGAGGCGGTCTCCTTGTCGACGATGACCTGGTTCGGGCCCGGCCAGCCACCTTCGACGAGCGTGAGCGGGTTGAACGGCGAGTCGGGATTCGCGATCGAGAAGCCGAGGTTGGGCGCGCCTCCGTAGACGACCGCCTTGCCGTCGTCGCCGATCAGCTGCGTCGTCTCGGAGTCGACGGCGCCCTCCGCCTGTTCCACCGCCGGCAGTGCCTGCACCTCGGCGAGCAGGGACTCGTCGAAGGTCGGCTCCGTGACACCGCTGCCGTCGGAGAGGTCGAACTCCGACTTCCCGGTGATCACGGCATTCGAGCCGGCACGGATGTCGTTGAAGATGCGCTCGAACGCCTGGTCGATCGAGTCGGTGAGCACGTAGGTGCCGCTGATCATGGCGACGCCGAGCACGATCGCCAGAGCCGTCAGAGCCGTCCGCAGCTTCCGGCTGAGCAGGCCGCGGATCGCGAAGCGGGTCATTCGTACGCGATGGCTCGGAGCGGGTCGAGCTTGGCCGCGCGGCGCGCGGGCATGATCGCGGCCACGATGCCGACCACGATCGCGAGCACCGTGAGGAAGATCAGCTGGAACCAGGGGATGGAGAAGGTCAGGTTGAAGTCCCCGAGCGCGCGCGTCACGAGCGCGGCCAGGAAGATCCCGAGCGGGAGCCCGATCGCCGCGCCGATGAGCGCCGTGATGATGCTCTCCTGCCGGACCATGCGGCGGGTCTGCCGGCGCGTCATGCCGATCGCCCTGAGCATTCCGATCTCACGCGTCCGCTCGTAGACCGAGAGGACGAGCGTGTTGATCATCCCGAAGATGCTGATGAGCACCGCGAGTGCGAGGAGCACGTAGAGGAAGGTGAGGAACTCGCTGATGTCGCCGTCCTCGCGCTCGATCCACTCCTCACGCGTCTCGACCTGAGCATCCGGGAAGCCCGCGACCGCCTCCTCGAGCTGCGCCTTGCCCGAATCGGACGGCTCGCCGGCGACGTTCGCCCACGTCCAGCGATTTTGCGGGCGGTCGTAGAGCTCGTCGAAGAGCTCGGTCGACACGGTGATGCTCTCGAGCAGCGGATAGAACGGGTGCGGCTCGTAGAGGCCGACGATCCTGGCATCGGCGGTCCGGTTGTCGGTCGACGTGAGCCTGAGACGGGTGCCGATCTCCAATCCATGGTCGTCGGCGTAGTTCGCGCTCACGATCGCTCCGGTCGTGCCGAGATCGGCGAGCACCTCGTCGCTTCCCTCGGTCCAGTCGAACGTGTACGCGGACATGATCGTCTCGGGATCGATGCCGCCGAGCTCGGCCTGGTCGTCGTTCACGAGCGCAGCGCCGGTCCGCACGGGCGACACGACCTCGGGCGCTTCCGATGCGGCCACGGCATCGCCGATCGCGGCCGGGTACGGCGTATAGCCGTCCTGCGCCGTGATCACGTAGTCGGCGGACACCTGCTCTTCGATCGCCTCGCGGTTCGACGTCTTCAGGCCGTTCGCGAGCGTCGCGATGAAGGCGACGAGCGCGATCCCGATCATCAGCGCAGCGGCCGTCGCGGCCGTCCTGCCCGGGTTGCGCACCGTGTTCCCGCTCGCGAGCTTCCCCGCCGCGCCTCCGATCCGACGCGCGGGGAGCCCGACCAGGGCGGCGATCGGCCGCACGAGTCGCGACGAGAGCATCGCGATACCGACGAACAGGAGCAGGACGCCCCCCGCGAGACCGATCAGGCGGTCGGTCGTGCCCAGGTCGTCGGTGAACATCGCCCGGGCGAGCAGGAGCAGCGCCCCGACGACGACGAGGCCGGCGATCCATGGAACGAACGGCGAGATCCGCGAGGGTGGAAGCGTCGCTCCCTCCCGCACCGCGGCGATCGGCGGCACGCGCGTGGCGCGCAAAGCGGGGAAGAGCCCCGCGGCGAGTGTCACGAGGACGCCGACGAGCATCGAGACGATGACCGTGCGCAGCGCGAAGACGCGCTCGGCAGTCGGCAGCTCGAAGCCCAACGTCCCGAAGAGCGCCTGGATCCCCTCCGCGAGGAAGAGGCCCAACGCGAGACCGAGTAGCGACGCGACGATGCCGATGACGAGCGACTCGAGGATGACCGAGGCGAGCACCTGCCGCCGCGATGCGCCGATCGTCCGCAAGGTCGCGAACTCGCGCGTCCGCTGCGCGACGGTGATCGAGAAGGTGTTGAAGATGACGAACGCGCCGACGAAGAGCGCGATGCCGGCAAACGTCAGCAGGAAGTAACGGATGATCGACGTGAACTGGCCGATCTCGTCCTGCGCCTCTTCGGTCTCCGCGGTCGCCGTCTGGGCGGCCACGCCCGCGGGTAGCACGGACTGGATCGCGCTGACGAGCTCGTCCTCGGTCGTGCCCTCCTCCGCGGCGACCGAGATCGCGTCGAACTGGCCCTCCCGGTCCAAGAGCTCCTGCGCCGCCGGGACGGTGAACACCGCGAACGTCGCCGTCCCGAGGCTGTCGATGCCTCCGTACTGACCGATGCCGACGAGCTCGAACGCGCGCTTCGGCACGAGCGTCGCGATCTCCACGGTGTCGCCGAGCGCGAAGCCCTGCTCGTCCGCCGTGCCCGCGTCGATCACCACCTCGTCCGGCGAGGACGGCCAGCGGCCCTCGAGGAGGTTGAGCGGGTTGAACTGAGCTAACTGAGGATCGGTGTCGATCCCGAACCCGAAGCTGGGCGCGCCGCCGGTCGAGACCGCGTCGCCGTCAGGTTGGAGGATCTTCGTGTTCGTCTCGTCGTAGATGCCGCCGGTCGCGAGCGCGACCTCGTCGACGCCGCGCACCGTCTCGAGCAGGGACGCGTCGACCGGCGGGGTCGGAGCTGCGGCGCCGTCGATCGAGATGTCGGGGCCCTCGCCCTGGACGACAGCGTCCGTCCCTGCGTACGACTGCGTGAAAAGGGTCGAGAACGCGTTGTCGATCGTGTCCGTGAGGATGTAGGTGCCGCTGATCATCGCGACCCCGAGGACGATCGCGATTCCGGTCAGGAGCGCGCGCAGCTTGCGGCCGAGGAGGCCGCGGAGCGAGACGGCGAGCATCAGGCGGCTATCTCCTCCAGGACCTGCAGGATGCGATGCGCGTCGCATTCGCCGAGCTCACGCACGATCTGCCCGTCCGCGAGGAAGAGCACCCGGTGCGCCATGGCCGCCGCGCGCGCGTCGTGCGTGACCATGACCATCGTCTGGCCGTACTCGTCCACCGACCGGCGGAGCAGCTCGAGGATCTCGTTACCGGTCGTGGAGTCGAGGTTCCCGGTCGGTTCGTCGGCGAAGAGCACAGTCGGCTTGGACACGAGCGCGCGCGCGATCGCGACCCGCTGCTGCTGCCCGCCGGAAAGCTCGGACGGACGGTGCGAGAGCCGGTCGGAGAGCCCAACGTCGCCGACGATCTTGTCCACCCATCCGGCCTCCGGCTTCTCGCCCGAGATCGTCAGCGGCAGCGTGATGTTCTCCCGCGCGCTCAGCATGGGCAGCAGGTTGAAGAACTGGAACACGAAGCCGATGTGCTGGCGCCGGAGCTTGGTCAGGTCGTTGTCGCCGAGCGTCGTGATCTCGGTGCCCGCGACCTCGACCGTGCCCGACGTCGGCTTGTCGAGGCCCGCGAGAATGTGCATGAGCGTCGACTTCCCCGAGCCCGACGGGCCCATTACGGCCGTCAGTCGCGCGCGCTCTATGTCCACTGAAACGCCCCTGAGGGCGTCGACGGCCGTCTCGCCCTGTCCGTAGCGGCGAGCCACGTCCGACGCGACGACGACCGGCCCGTCTCCGTTCCCGTTCACCCTGCCCACCTCTCCTCGAATGAGGGACTTAGGCTACAGCCCCCTACGCGAACCCTGGTCGAAGAGGCAACCATCGTGCAGAGTCCGGGTATATGGAATCGGTTGTCGAGATCCAGGCTGCCCTCGATCGGGCCCGAGCAGGCACCGACGCCCTCCTGGCGCCGGTCTCGGACGAAGGGCTCGCCGAGCACGTTTCGACGCTTCAGCTGCCGCTCGTGTGGGAGCTCGCGCGCATCGCGCACTTCGAGGAGCTCTGGCTCCTCCGCAACCTCTACGCACAGGCGCCGGCGCTCGACGCGCACAGCGAGGTCCTGACGGCGTTCGGCGACGCGCGGAACGGCCGCCCACAGCTCCCGCCCCTCCGACCCGAGGCCACGCGGGCGTATGCGACCGACGTTCGCGAGCGCGCCCTGGAGGCGCTGGAGCACACCGAGCTCGACGGGCCAGGCCCCCTGCTCAGAAAGGCATTCGTCTTCGGGCTGGTGCTCCAGCACGAGCTGCAACACCAGGAGACGATGCTGCAGACCCTCCAGCTCAGATCCCAGGTCGAGTACCCCGTTCGCGACGAGAGCCCGTATGGGGACATCTCCGACGGCCCCGACGAGATACGCGTGGACGGTGGCTCGTTCGTCCTCGGCGCGACCGACGAGCCCTGGGCGTACGACAACGAGCTCGTCGCGCACGAGGTCGAGCTCGGCGCCTTCTTCATCGATCGCACCCCGGTCACGAACGGCGCCTTCGCGGACTTCATCTCCAACCGCGGCTACAGCTCGCAGAAGCACTGGAGCCCGGAGGGCTGGAAGTGGCGCGAACGCGAGCGGGCCGTGGCGCCGCTCTTCTGGGAGCGGAGCGCGGACGGCTGGGAGCGGACTCGTTTCGGCCGGCGCGAGCCGGTTCCGTACGAGGAGCCCGTGCAGCATGTCTCCTGGTACGAGGCCGACGCGTACGCCCGCTGGGCCGGGAAGCGACTCCCCACCGAGGCGGAGTGGGAGCGCGCGGCGGCTTGGCATGAGCGCCGTGGCAAGGATCGCTTCCCCTGGGGCGGCGAGTGGACGGGGTACGAGGCGAATCTCGGCCATCGCCGCTTCTCACCCGCTCCAGCCGGCTCGTACGTCGGCGGCGAGAGCCGGGTCGGCTGTCGCCAGCTGACCGGCGACGTCTGGGAATGGACGTCGTCCCATTTCTTCCCGTATCCGGGCTTCCTCGCCTTCCCGTACCCCGAGTTCTCGGAGGTCTTCTTCGGCGACGAGTACCGCGTCCTCCGTGGCGGCTCCTGGGCGACGGACTCGGTCGTGGCCAGGTCCAGCTTCCGGAGCTGGGACTTCCCGGATCGCCGCCAGATCTTCGCCGGCTTCCGCTGCGCCCGGGACGGCTAGATGTCCGGCGGTGGCCCGGGGGTCAGGCTTCAGCCTGACCCCGTTCGAAAGCTGACCCCATGACCGAGCGTCCGGCGCAGCCGTCCCGGGTTCGCGTCGACGTTCTCCTCGACGAGGCGGACCGCAGAGAAGCGCTTCACGAGGCAACGCTCCAGGGTCTCCGTGACACGCAGAAGCACGTGCCCGCGATCTGGCTCTACGACGAGCGCGGGTCGCTGCTGTTCGACGAGATCACGCGGCTGCCCGAGTACTACCTCACGCGCGCAGAGCGAGAGGTCCTCGAAGAGCGGGCGCCCGAGGTCGCGTCCGAGACGCGAGCGGAGACCCTCGTCGAGCTCGGATCGGGGACGTCGGAGAAGACGCGCCTCCTCCTGGACGCGCTCGTCGCTCAGGGGACGTTGAGCCGCTTCACCCCGCTCGACGTCAGCGAGGAAGTGCTCATCGCGAGCGCGCACGCGATCGCGCGGGAGTACCCGGATGTCCGCGTGCATGCCGTCGTCGGAGACTTCGAGCGCCATCTCTCGGCGCTTCCCGCGGGCGAGCGTCGCCTCTTCGTCTTCCTCGGCTCGACCATTGGCGGTCTCACGATCGCCGCTCGTGAACGCTTCCTGCAAGCGGTCGCGACCTCGCTGGGAGCGGGCGACGCGCTCCTCCTCGGCCTCGATCTCGTCAAGGACCCCGCGCGCATCGAGGCCGCCTATTCCGACAGCGCCGGATTGAGCGAGAGGTTCCAGCGAAATGGCCTCGCCAACCTCGACCGGGAGCTGGGCTCGAGCTTCTCCCGGGCACGCTTCGAGCACTCCGCAGCCTGGGATCCGGAGCGTGAGTTGGTCGACATCGGCTTCCGCTCGGTGGGCGCGCAGGTCGTGGCCGTCCCGGAGCTCGGCATCGAGGTCGCCTTCGCCGACGGCGAGCTTCTGCGCACCGGGGTCAGCTCGAAGTTCCGGCGCGGGCGCATTGAGACCGAGCTCGCGGCCGCCGGCCTGGTGCTCCTGCGCTGGTGGACGAGCTCGGACGGCGGCTATGCCGTCTGTCTCGCGGCTCGCGGACTCAGCGCCTGATCTGGCGTTGCGCCTCGGTGAGCACCTCACCGAGGATCCGCACGATCTCGTCGAACTCCGCTTGCCCGGCGACGAGGGGCGGAGAGATCTGGATGACAGGGTCACCTCGATCGTCCGCGCGGCAGACGAGGCCCGCATCGAAGAGGGCGTCCGAGAGGAACCCTCGGATCAGGCGCTCGCACTCGTCTTCGGAGAATCCCTCGCGCGTATCCCGGTCCTTTACGAGCTCGATGGCGTAGAAGAAGCCGGTTCCGCGCAAGTCGCCGACGATCGGGAGATCGAGGAGTTGGCGTAGCGTTTCAGCGAACGCCGCCTCGCTGGCCCGGACGTGCTCGATGATGCGCTCCCGTTTCATGATCTCGATGTTCTTGAGCGCGATCGCGCACATCGTGGGATGCCCGCCGAAGGTGATCCCGTGGGAGAACATCGACGCCTGCTCGAGGAACGGCTCCATCACGCGGTCGGTCGCAACCACCGCACCGATCGAGGCATAGGACGAGGAAAGCCCCTTCGCGCAGGTGACGAGGTCCGGTCGGATGTCGTAGCGCTCCGAGCCGAACCAGTAGCCGACCCGCCCGAAGGCGGTGATCACCTCGTCGGCCGAGAGCAGGACGTCGTAGCGGTCGCAGATCTCGCGGACGCCCTTGAAGTATCCCTCGGGAGGCGTGAAGGCGCCGCCTGCGTTCTGCACGGGCTCCATGTGCACGAGGCAGACGGTCTCGGGGCCCATGGAGACGATCGTCTGCTCCAGCTCCTGCAGGAGAAACCGCGTGAACTCCTCCTCCGTCTCCTCGGGCGGCCGGTGGTAGCGGTTCGTGTTCGAGACGTGCCGCACCTCGGGAACGAGCGGCTCGAAGGGCTCGCGCAGCCCGGGAATCCCGGTGATCGAGAGCGCGCCCATCGTCGTCCCGTGGTACGCGATGTCGCGGGCGATCGCCTTGTAGCGACGCGGCCCGCCGGCGCTGGCCGCGATCTGCCCGTCGTGGCGCGTCCGGTCCTCGGCGCCGGCCTCCGCGATCGCCTTTCCTCCCCGCGCGGCGTAGAACTGGCGCGCGAGCTTCCAGGCCGACTCGACTGCCTCCGAGCCACCGGAGCAGAAGAACGCGCGGTTCAGGTCGCCGGGAGCGAGCGAGGCGACTTCGGCCGCCAGCTCGATCGCCCGCGGATGCGCGTACGACCAGTTGGTGTAGAACGGCAGCTCCCGCATCTGCTCGAGCGCGGCCTGGCCGATCTCCTCGCCGAACGAGTAGCCGATGTTCACGGAGAAGAGCCCGGCGAGTGCGTCCAGATAGCGCTTCCCGTTCACGTCCTCGAGGTAGCACCCGTCTCCGCGCACGATGACCGGCACGTCGGCCACCTGGTATCCGCCCATGCGCGTGAAGTGCATCCACAGGTGGTCCTTCGCGGCCTGCTGGAGATCGAGCGCGGTGACGGACGACGAGGTCATGTGACTTCCTTTCTGGCGATCGCAGGATCGACGGTCTCGAACGGCCGGCGCCCGAAGAAGCGCTCGTGGCCGCCGAGACGCCAGAGCAGGAGGAGGACGAACCCGAGTAGGAGGAAGCCCATCCCGATGACGAACGGGACTGCCATCCCGAGGATCTTCTGCGCCGAGTACGAGTTCTCGGGGTCGGCGAGATCGATCGCCGACTTGACGAACAGGAAACCGAGGATCGCCGCCCCGACGAGCGGGCCGACCCCGATGAAGAAGAAGTTCTTGACCGACTTCGTGAGCTCGCGCCGGTAGTAGATCGCGCATGCGAGACCGGTGAGCGCGTAATAGAAGGCGATCATCAACGAGAGCGCCGAGAGCGTGTCGAAGAGGGCGTTCTCGGACAGGATGTTGAGGGGGACGTACCACGCGATCGAGAGCCCGGCGATCACCGCGGTCGAGAACCACGGAGTGTGGAAGCGTGGATGGACCGAGGCGAACGCGCGTGGCAGCGCGCTCTGCCGCCCCATGGAGAACGACGTTCGCGAGGATGGGATGATCGTCGTCTGGGTGGACGCGACCGCAGAGGTGACGATCGCGAGGATCACGAGCTTGTCCCACGGCGAGCCGAGGACGTCCGCGCCGAGGAACGCGAAGATCGCGTCGTCGTCGTCGTACTCGGCCAGCGTCTCGAGCCCCGCATACGCCACCACCGCGACCGCGACTCCCACATACGTGACGAGGAGGATCACCGTCGAGAGGACGGCGGCGACACCGGGCGCTCGCGCGGAGTCGCGCGTCTCCTCCGTCAGGTTCACGGCACTCTCCCAGCCCCAGTAGATGAAGACCCCGATCAGGAGCGCAGAGACGAGAGTCGAGGTGCTCGAGATGGCAAAGGGCGAGAACCAGTCGAGCTCGGGCTTCGACGACGCGGCGGGAGCGGTGCCGTCGTACACCTTGTAGAGCGCCGCTCCCGCGAAGAGGAGCAGCGCTCCGATCTGGAGCACGATGAGCACGTCCTGGATCGTCCCCGTGAGCTCGGTGCCGATGATGCAGATCGCCGTCATCACGACGATGTACGCGACCGCGAGCACCATCACCGCGGTCTTCGACGCCGCCGCGGACTCCCACCCGACGAGCTCGTACGTGTAGCGCGCGCCCACGTCGGCGAGCGAGCCGACGACGAGGATCCCGGTCGTGATCACCGCCCAACCCCCGAGCCAGCCGAGCCATGGCCCGAGGGCGCGGGTCACCCACGAGAACGTCGTGCCCGCGTCCTGATCGGCGCGGTTCATGTAGAAGAACGCGCCCGCGATCAGGAACATCGGAACGAACGAGGCGAGCATGGCGCCGGGAGCCTGGAAGCCGACGACGACGGTGACGGTGCCGATCACCGCAGCGAGCGAATAGGCGGGCGCCGTCGACGCCAGCCCGACCGCCAAGGACTCGCGGAAGCCGATCGCGTTCGGCTCGAGCCGCGCCGGCTCGTCCGGCCGCTGCCCCGCCGCGCTCACTCGGCGAGCTTCACGACGACGTGCTTGATGCGGGTGTACTCCTCCATCGAGTACAGCGACATGTCCTTCCCGTAGCCCGACTCCTTGAAGCCGCCGTGCGGCATCTCGGGCGTGAGCGGGAAGAGGTGCTCGTTGATCCAGACGGTGCCGAAGTCGAGTTGCGCGGCGACCTTCATCGCCCGACCCACGTTCTCGGAGAACACCGAGGCCGCGAGCCCGTAGCGGACGCCGTTGGCCATCGCGATCGCGTCCTCGTCGGAGGAGTAGGGCTGGACGGTGACGACCGGGCCGAAGACCTCGTTCTGGACGATCTCGTCCTCCTGGTCGACGTCGGTGACGATCGTCGGCGAGACGAAGAAGCCGCGCTCCCCGACCGTCCCACCGCCGGTGACGATCGTCGCCTTGCCAGCGGTGGCACGCTCGAGGAAGCCGAGCACGCGCTCCTGCTGCTCGTGCGAGATCACCGGCCCCATCTCGATCTCGTCGTCAGACGCCGGATCGCCGACGGTCATGCGCGTCGACGACGACCGACCGTCCGGGAGAGAACGTCGTCGTAGATCCCGTCGCTGACTAGGATCCGCGACGATGCCGTGCAGTCCTGGCCGGAGTTGAAGAATGCTCCGACCTTGATCGCCTCCGCGACGGTGGCCGGATCGGCATCGTCGAGGACGACCATCGGCGCCTTGCCCCCGAGCTCCAGGTGCAGGTGCTTGACGGTGTCGGCGGCGTTCTTGGCGATGATCTTCCCGGTCGCCGTGTCGCCCGTGAGGGACACCAGGCGAACGTCCGGATGCCGTACGAGCGCATCGCCCGCAGGGATCCCCTCGCCGGTCACGACTTGCAACACGCCCGGCGGGATGACCTCCTGCGCGAGCTCCGCGAAGCGAAGCAGGGTCAGCGGCGTCTGCTCGGCAGGCTTGACGATCTGGACGTTTCCGGCTGCGAGCGCCGGCCCGATCTTCCACATCGCCATGTACAGCGGGTAGTTCCAGGGACAGATACCGGCGACGATGCCGAGCGGCTCGCGACGGATCATCGAGGTGTAGCCCTCGACGTACTCCGCGGCCGACTTCCCTTCCAGGTTCCGCGCGGCCCCGGCGAAGAAGCGGAGGGTGTCCGACATTGCCGGTGGCTCGTCCTTTGCGACCCACCACGGCTTCCCGACGTTCTGCGACTCGAGCCGCGCGAGCTCCTCTGCGTTCTCGTCGATGACATCCGCGAGCGCGAGCAGGAGCTCCATCCGGTCCTTCGGCGTCTTCGACCGCCACTCGCTCCACGCCTTCTTCGCGGCCTCGACGGCCTTCTCGACGTCGTCCGCCGTCCCGGCGGGCACCTCGGCGATGACCTCGCCGGTCGCCGGGTTCAGCACCTCAATCGTCTCGCCGCTCGACGAATCCATCCACTCGCCGCCGATGAACTGCTTCAGCTGGGTTACCGAAACGCTCACACCGACCTCCGTTCGCGGAATCTCCGATGAGCGTATCGCTCCGTCGTCGGAGCGCGGGGTCGGACCCGTGGGGTCTGACCCCAGGTTGAGGTACAACACGCCCCGCCGTGAGAATCCTCGTCGTCGGGACCGGCGGTGTGGGCGCCGCCTTCGCCGCCATCGCGCGTAGCCGCTCGTTCTTCGAGCACTGCGCGCTGGCCGACTACGACCCGGCTCGCCCGGAGACAGCCGTAGGCGATCTCGACGACGGCCGCTTCAGCGCTCATCGAGTGGACGCATCGAGCGCCGAAGACGTCGGACGCCTGATCCGCGCCACACGAGCCGACGCGGTTCTGAATGCGGTCGATCCCGTCTTCAACATGCCGATCTTCTCGGCGTGCCTGGAGTCGCGCGTGACGTACCTGGACATGGCGATGTCGCTCTCGCAGCCCCACCCCGAGCACCCGCACGAGCAGACGTACGTGAAGCTCGGCGACCAGCAGTTCGCCCAGGGGCCCGCGTGGGAGCAGGCGGGACTGCTAGCGGTCGTCGGCATCGGCATCGAACCCGGCGCCGCGGACGTCTTCGCGCGCCATGCGGCGGACGAGCTCTTCTCGGAGATCGACGAGGTCGGCGTGCGCGACGGCTCCAACCTCGTGGTCGAGGGTTACGACTTCGCGCCGACCTTCTCGATCTGGACGACGATCGAGGAGTGCCTGAATCCCCCCGTGATCTGGGAGAAGGGACGTGGCTGGTACACGACCGCGCCGTTCTCCGAGCCCGAGGTCTTCGACTTCCCGGAAGGCATCGGCCCGGTCGAGTGCGTCAATGTCGAACACGAGGAAGTGCTCCTGGTCCCGCGCTGGATCGACTGCAAACGCGTCACCTTCAAGTACGGGCTCGGGGACGAGTTCATCGAGGTGTTGAAGACGCTCCACAAGCTCGGGCTCGACTCGAAGGAGCCCATCCCGGTGAAAGGCGCCGAGGTCGCGCCACGCGATGTCGTCGCCGCCGCGCTCCCGGACCCGGCCACGCTCGGCGAGCGCATGCACGGAAAGACGTGCGCGGGAACCCTGGTCACCGGAATCGGAGCGGACGGGAATCCGCGGAAGACCTACCTCTACCACGTGGTCGACAACGAGTGGTCGATGCGGGAGTACGGCGCGCAGGCAGTCGTCTGGCAGACGGCGATCAACCCGGTCATCGCGCTCGAGCTCGTGGCCGCGGGCGAATGGACCGGTTCGGGCGTGCTCGGCCCGGAGGCATTCCCGGCGCAGCCCTTCCTCTCGAAGCTTGCGGAGTACGGCTCGCCACACGGGATCCTCGAGCTCGATCCCTGAAAAGCGACATTGGGGCAGTTGTCGATGAGTTTCGGCTCCGTTCGTCGTCTTAGGAGCAATGAGAACTAGGATCGACGCATGGCCACGGTGAGGTTGCGGGCGCCGCTCTCCGAGCTCG
Organism: uncultured Actinomycetes bacterium; assembly: GCA_963850485.1. Lineage (GTDB taxonomy): Bacteria > Actinomycetota > Thermoleophilia > Gaiellales > Gaiellaceae > GMQP-bins7. The sequence goes on from CAWKLR010000026.1 coordinate 48,155, forward strand.
CCGGAGGGAAGCGCGAGCTCGAGCTCGAAGGGGCCACGGTTGCGGACGTCCTGAAGGCGCTCGAGCGCGAGCACCCCGGCACGAGAGGCTGGATCCTCGACGAGCGCGGCGCGATCCGAGAGCACATCAACGTCTTCGTGAACAGGGAGTACGGACGGGAGGAGACCTCGGTCGCGCCAGGCGATCGTCTCCACGTCCTGCCCGCGATCTCAGGAGGGTAGAACCCATGACGCAACTGTTGGTCGGAACCAAGAAGGGCCTGTTCGTGCTGGACGGCGTCGACGGCTCGTTCGAAGTGTCCTCGCGCGCGTTCGCGGGCGAGCCGGTCGAGTTCGCGACCCGCGACTCCCGCACCGGCCGCTACCTAGCCTGTCTCACCTCGGCGTTCTACGGTCCGAAGCTGTTCTTCACGGACGATCTCGCGGCAGAGTGGCAGCAGGCCGAGGGGATCGAGCTGCCCGAAGACGCCGAGAAGTCGATGACACGCCTCTGGGTCGTCACTCCAGGTGAGGAGGATGGCCTGCTCTATGCCGGCGGCGATCCGGGTGTCCTCTTCGAAAGCCGCGACGGCGGCGCGACGTGGGAGCTCAACAAGGCGTTCTGGGAGCAGCCGACTCGGCCCGACTGGAGCCCTGGCGCCGGTGGGATGTGCATGCACTCGATCGCCACGTGGCCCGGCGATCCGTCGAGGATCGCCCTCGCCATTTCCGCGGTCGGTGTCTGGCTTTCGGACGACGGCGGCAAGTCGTGGCGCCACGGGAACAAGGGGCTCTACCCCCGGTACATGCCCGAGGAGGCGCGGGCGGACACGATCGACCTCTGCGTGCACAACATGCATCGCGCGCCCACTCGCCCGGAACGACTGTTCATGCAATTCCACGGAGGCGTGTATCGCTCTGACGACGCGGGCGAGAGCTGGACATCTATCGCGGACGGCCTTCCGTCGGACTTCGGCTTTCCGCTGGTGATCGATCCGGAGGACCCCGACAGCGCCTACGTCATCCCGCTCGTCGCGGACCTGGATCGCACGACACCGGAAGGTCGCGTCCGCGTCTACGAGACGCGCGACGCCGGCGCGACCTGGAGCGCACGCGGCGACGGTCTCCCCTCCGAGGACGCCTACCTCACGATCCTCCGCCAGGCGTTCTGCGGGAACGGCAGCGGGAAGGACATGGAGCTCTACTTCGGAGCGACCTCGGGGGACGTGTTCGGCTCGGCCGACGCCGGTGCGACCTGGGACACCGCGGCCGCGAACCTTCCGCCAGTGCACTCGGTGCGCGTGGCCTGACGGTTTGGACGGAGACGGGGTAAGGCTTCGGACCGACCCCGGACGGTCACCTCGCAATCTGGGGTCAGGCTTCAGCCTGACCCCGTCTTTCGACTGCTCAGACGATCGCGACCATCCGGTCGATTGCGCCGCGCGCGCGCTCCGCCACGTCCGGCGGAACCGTCACCACGTACTTCCAGTCGCGCAGCGAATCGCGCAGCTTCTCGAGCGTGATCATCTTCATGTAGCGGCAGATCGCCTTCTCGGACACCGCTTCGAAGCGCTTCTCGGGCGCCTCCTTGTTCAGGCGGTGGATGATCCCGGTCTCGGTGGCGACCAGGAACCGTTTCTTGGGGGATTGCCGCGCGAACTTGATCATCCCCTCGGTCGAGAGGATGTGCGTCTTGCCGTTGCCGAACGCCATGCACTGGCTCGCACAGCCGCACTCGGGGTGGACGAGGAGCTCGGCGTCCGGGGCTTCGTCCTGCCAGCGCTGGATGTCGGCCGGGCGGATGCCGGCGTGCACATGGCACTCGCCCATCCAGATGCGGAGCGTGCGACCGGTCACCTTCTCGAGCCACAGCCCGAGGTACATGTCCGGTAGGAACAAGATCTCCTGATCCTCGGGAATCGACTCGATGATCGCCTTCGCGTTTCCGGACGTGCAGCAGTAGTCGCTCTCGGCCTTCACCTCCGCCGTCGTGTTCACGTAGGAGACGACGACCGCGCCCGGGTTCTCCGCCTTCCAGGTGCGCAGCTGCTCGGCCGTGATCGACGCGGCGAGCGAACAGCCCGCGTCGAGGTCGGGGATGAGGACGGTCTTCTCGGGGCAGAGGATCGCAGCGGTCTCGGCCATGAAGTGAACGCCGCAGAAGACGATCGCGTCCGCTTCGGTGCGGGCGGCCTCGTGCGAGAGCCCGAGCGAGTCTCCGACGAAATCGGCGACGTCCTGTACCTCGGGCACCTGGTAGTTGTGGGCGAGGATGACCGCGTCTCGCGCACGTGCGAGCTCACGGATCTCCTCGTGCATGGTCGAGATCTCGGCTGTGGTCATGTCAGCTCCAATGAGACGTCGAGTGAACGGGCTGAGTGGGTGAGGGCGCCGATAGAGATCTCGTCGACGCCCGTCTCGGCGATGGTGCGGACGCTCTCGAGCGTGACGCCGCCCGACGCTTCGAGTCGCGCCTGCCCTCGCGCGAGCGCGACCGCGGCTGCCAGTTCGTCCGGCTTCATGTTGTCGAGGAGGATCGCGTCGACACGTGCGGCCAACGCCTCGGACACCTGTGCGAGCGTGTCGCATTCGACCTCGATGGGGAGATCGGTCGCCGCGCGCAGTCGCTCGACCGCGGCGTGAATCGAGCCCGCCGCCGCGAGGTGGTTGTCCTTCACCAGCACGGCGTCATCGAGACCGAAGCGGTGGTTCTTGCCGCCGCCGCACGCGACCGCGTGCTTCTCGAGCAGACGCAGGCCGGGCGTGGTCTTGCGCGTGTCGAGGATGGCGACGCCGGTTCCCGCGACGGCGTCGACGTAGCGCCGCGTGAGCGTCCCGATTCCCGAGAGCCTGCCGAGGAAGTTCAGCGCGACGCGTTCGCCCGTGAGGATTGCGCGCAGCGGTCCCGAGACGACGGCGACGACGGTCATCCGCTCGACTGGCGTACCGTCCTCCACGAGGGCTTCGAACCGAACGTCGGAGTCGAGAGCACGGAACACCGCCTCCGCCGCGTCCAGCCCACAGACGATCCCGTCCTCTTTGAGGAGAATCTCCGCGGTGCCGACGGCGTCGGCCTCGACCGTTGCTTCGGTGGTGACGTCGCCGGCGCCGACATCCTCCGCGAGCGCGGCGTAGACGACGCGTTCCAGGGTGTCGGCCGCTACAGCCATGTCTCCAGCCTGGGCTCGTCGTGCACGCGCAGGACGACGTGACGCTCGAGTGACGGATTCTCCACCGGGAAGTCCGCGCGGAAGTGCGAGCCTCGACTCTCTTCCCGGATGAGCGCGCTCTCCGCAATGAGTCGCGTGAGCAGGTGCGACGAGGCGCGTAGCCGCTCCAGCCCCTCGAAGTCTCGGATGAGCCCGCAATCCCGCCAGAGCCCCGTCCGCACGCTTTCCTCCACCTGTCCTCCCAGGACACGGCCTGGGTCAGACCCCGGACGTGTCCCGTTAACGAAGCGCGGGGCCTGTCCGGACAGGGCGGGCTCAGCGAGGGCGGCGAGCGCGGCCCGGCGGCCGAAGACGAGACACTCGAGGAGTGAGTTCGACGCCAGCCGATTCGCTCCGTGGACACCGGTCGCTGCGCACTCGCCCGCCGCGTAGAGACCCGGAAGCTCGCTTCGCCCGTCGAGATCGGTCACGATTCCGCCGACCGTGTAGTGCGCGGCAGGAGCGACGGGAATCGGCGTCTCGGGCGGCGTCGTATCCGCGCTCCGCGAGGCTCCCCATCAGGCTCGGGAAGCGCGCGCGGTCGATCTGGCGCAGGTCGAGAAGCGCCGTTCCGCGCGCGGCGATGTCGCGCGCGACCACGTCGCGGGGGGCGAGCTCGTCGGTAAACCGCTCGCCGCGATCGTCCAGCAAGAGCGCGCCCTCGCCGCGGAGCGCCTCCGAGAGCAGGAGAGTGGAGTCGACGAGCGTCGTCGGGTGGAACTGCACGAACTCGAGATCGGCGATCGCGGCGCCCGCCCGGTAGGCGGCGGCGATCCCGTCCCCTACCGCCCCTGGAGGGTTCGTGGTCCGGCTCCAGAGCGCGGCGGCTCCACCGGTGGCCAGCAGTGTCGCGCGCGAACGAATGGCTCGACGATCGGTCACGACACCCAGGCAGCGGTCTCCCGACCGCCACAAGTCCCGCATCTGCTCCTGCTCGGCGACCTCGATCCGCGGGTGCGCGAGCACGCGCTCCACTAGCACTCTGGCGACGCGGTCACCGGTCGCGGCACCACCCGCGTGGACGACGCGCCTCCGGCCATGGCCGCCTTCGAGGCCGAGATCGTCGTCGAACGCGACGCCGAGCTCGACGAGATCGCGAATGCGCGCCGGCGCTTCGCCGGTGAGCGCGGCGACGGCACTGGGGCGGGAGAGACCGCGGCCCGTACGCAACGTGTCCTCAGCGTGGAGCGCCGGCGAGTCGTCGCCGCCGAGCGCCGCCGCGATCCCCCCCTGCGCCAGCGAGCTCGTCGTCAGGCGAAGGGGTCCCTTCGCCAGCACGAGAACGCGTCCTTCGGCGGCCGCGCAGAGTGCGGCGTAGAGGCCGGCGACGCCCGCGCCGACGACCGCGAGGTCGAAGTCTTGGCCGCTATGTGTCCCGTTTGTGGCGCTCATGCTAGTTTTCGCCTCTGAGTCAATAACCTCATGGCCGAGTCTACCAGCCCACACTCACCTCCCGCCCACGCTGCGCTCGCCACCGTCTTCCAGGTGCGCGACGACGAGCTGCAAGTCCTCCTCTGGGAGCGCGCCCGTGAGCCCTTTCGGGGCGACTGGTCGCTACCGGGCGGGTCGCTCGGCCCCGACGAGACGCTCGAGGAGTCGATCCTGCGGCACCTGGCGACCAAGGTCGATGTACGCGAAGTCGCCCATCTCGAGCAGCTCGGCACCTGGAGCGACCCTTCGCGTCATCCGGAACATTGGGAGCTCGCGACCGCCTACGTCGGCCTCGTCCCGCTTGGCATCGACCCGCGCGTCCCCGCGGACACGCGCTGGCACCCGGTGGACGCGCTGCCACCCACGGCGTTCGATCACGGCGCCATCGTCCTCGCGGGGCGCGAGCGGCTCCGCGGCAAGCTCTCGTACTCGAACGTCGGCTTCGCACTGGCTCCGGAAATGTTCACTCTCGCGGAGTTGCGTGACATCTACGCCGCGGCGCTCGGGTACGACGTCTCCTCGACCAACCTCAAGCGGGTGCTGCTCCGCCGTGGAGCGATCGAGACGACCGGCGGCATGCGCACACACGGTCCTGGCGGCGGCCGGCCCGCGGAGGTCTTCCGCTTCCGGAGGAGCCGCCTCGAGGTCACGGATCCGTTCGCAGTTCTCCGTCCGCCCGCCTGAGACGCGTTTGCCACCGAGGATTTCGGGAGATATTCAGAGCGTGCTTCCGCGGCGCCTGAGGCGATCTGCACACTCAAGGTCGAGCGGTCGGCGTCCGATCTTCGATCGCATGCGGCACTTTCGGATGTGGCTTCTCGTGATCGCGGTGCTCAGCCTCGTCGCCGAGGCGATCGGCGCTGCCGCCGTCTTCTGGCGGCGGCCCGATCAACTCCAGCGACTAGGCGACTAGGCGCACGAGAGCAGTCACGAGCGCGGCGACGAACATCGCAGCGATGATCGGCGCTCCGCGCCAGATCGCGATCGCGGCCGCAGCGACCCCCGGGATACGCGCGTCCACGACGAGCTCCTCGTCTCCGCCGACCGTTTGGGTGACGACCAGAGCGGTGAGCATCACCGGGGCCACGAGATCGACGACCGACTGGATCTTGGCCGGAAGCCGCCGCCTTCCGAGAAAAACCGGACCCGCAGCCTTGAACACCATCGTGAATGCTCCCACCACGAGCACCACGATCCAGACGTCGCTCATCGCCGCAGACCGAGCAGGCATGCTGCCGACGCAACGACGAGAGGAACGCCAGCGGGCGTCAAAGGGATCAGAACGAGCGTGATGGCGACGGCAACGAGCGCAGCCGCGACGGCCTTTCGTTCCCGCAGGTACGGCTTGGCCAGCGCGAGGAAGAGCGCAGCGAACGCGGCGTCGAGCCCGAGATCATTGGGATCGCCGAGGGCGCTGCCGACCACGGACCCGATCGCCGTGCTCGAGACCCAGAGCACATAGAGGAGCAGACCAGCCCCGACGAGAATCGGCCATTCGAACCGTCCCGACCTTCCGGAAAGGGCCCAGGACTCGTCCACGATCAGCTGGGATTCGACGAACCGTCGCGGGCGGCTTCCAGGAAAGATGGATGCCGCGGCGACGCTCTGTCCGACATAACGGAGGTTGAGCAAGACCGCTGACACGACCGCAGCGAGCACGGTGCCACCGTCCTCCAACACCGCGACCGCCGCGAACTGCGCAGAGCCAGCGAAGGTCGTTGCGGACATCACGACCATGGCAACCGGACTCATCCCCGCCTCCTCGGCGACCACTCCGAAGGAGAGCCCGAAGAGCACTGGTCCGAGTACGAGCGGCAGGGCGGCGCGAGCGCCGTCGCGAACGCGAGGCGCAGGACGGCCGTCCGACGTCACTCTCCGAACGTAGCAGCGGCCGGCCGTCGTTCGTCCGCGACAATGCGAGCGTGCTCGACCTCGCGACCCTCGGCTGGGACGGTGACTGGGCCGAGGCGTTCGCACTCCATCGTGCCGCGGAGCTCGAGCCCGGCAGGGTCGCGGTCCAGCATCGCGGCGAATACGACGTTCTCACCGAGCGCGGAGAGATGCGTGCTCGTCTGCCCACTCGCACGCGACGCGACATCGAGGCACGCGCGGAGCTTCCCGTGGTCGGCGACTGGGTCGCGCTCGATCCCGCGGAGGATCCCCTGCCGACGATACGTGCGGTTCTCCCCCGTCGTACGAAGTTCTCCCGGCGCGCGGCGCACGAGCCGGGCTCGGACGATGTGCGGGAGCAGGTCGTCGCGGCGAACGTCGATGTCGTGTTCATCGTCGCCGCGATCAGCGAGCAGGTCAGTCGCGGACTCCTCGAGCGCTACCTCACCCTGGCCTGGGAGAGCGGAGCGCAGCCCGTGCTGCTTCTCACGAAGGCCGACCTCGTACCGGACGTCGATGTCGACGAGACAGCCGCCGAGCTGGCGGAGCTCGGGATCCCCGTGCACGGCGTATCGGTTCGCACGAAAGTGGGTCTCGAGGATGTCCGCGCCTACCTCGACCCTGGAGTGACGGGCGCTCTGCTCGGTCCGTCCGGCGTGGGAAAGTCCACCCTTGTCAACGCCCTGGCCGGCGAGGATCTCCTCGCGACAGGGTCCGTCCGGTCGGACGGCTCGGGCAGGCACACCACGACGCGGCGAGAGCTCATCGTCCTGTCGAGTGGAGGGCTCATCGTCGACAACCCAGGCATGCGAGAGCTCCACCTCTGGGTTGCTTCCGATGGGCTCGAAGAGACGTTCGACGACATCGTCGCGCTCGAGGCCCAGTGCCGGTTCACGGACTGTCGACACGAGACCGAGCCGGGCTGTGCAGTGCAAGCGGCACTTGCCGACGGGCTCCTCGCAAGGGAGCGCTGGCAGCGCTATCGCGAGCTCGAGCGCGAGCTCGCCGAGCTCGACGAGAAGCTCGTTCGTCGTGGGCGCTCCCGCGCCCGGCGCAGTCGGCCGGACGCGGGAGCCTGATTGCCGTTAGGAGGACGCGATGTTGGCGGCTCCTTTCGTGAGGGTCGTCGTGAACGCCCAGTCCGTAGCCGCGTTGTTCGAATCGCTGCCGTTCGGGATCCGCGACAGCGAGCCGGCGACCGTGTTCGAATCGACGACGCTTTCATCGAGTGCGGTGCCTTCGACGAGGTTGTACGTCTGTCCGTCGATGACCGCCGCAGTGATCCCGCCCTCGTACGAGAGCGCGTCCAGTAGCGCCTTCGACGCGGTGTCGATGAGCGCCACCCCGTCGGGCGCGCCGTTCTGCGCCTCGATGTCGAGCGCCAGGTAGGACCCGGCGGCAAGCGAGCCCGTGAGCGCGACCCGCGCGTACTCCGAGCCGTCTCCACCGTTCACGAGCACGAGCGCCAGACCGTCGAGCGACCTCGCTGACGTGGTCGTGTTGGCGATCTCGACGAACCCGCCCGAGTCAGCCCCTACCTGGTCGTAGTCGATCTCGTTGATGACGAGACCGCCGGTCGGAGGAGGCGGAGGCGGCGGAGGAGCACCGCCCGCGCACGTGAGCGCGACGAGACCGCCCGCCCCGGTCGAGACGTCCACCGTGCCGGCGGATCCGTCCTGCCGCGTGCACGCCACGCCCTCGAGCGCGTTCAGCGAGTCGAGAGCGGGACCCTGGGGCCCGCGCGGCCCGGCAGGTCCCGGCGGGACCCGCAGCTCCAGCCGGGCCTACTGCGCCTGCGGGTCCGACTGGGCCCGCTGGACCGGCCGACCCTGCAGGCCCTGCCGCACCGGCGGGTCCTGCTGGGCCTCGCGCGCCGGCTGGGCCGATCTCGCCCGCCGGACCCGCGGGACCGGCTGGGCCGACCTGGCCGTTCTTGCTCCAGGTCACCACGCGTTCTCCCACCTTGCACTTCGACGCATCGCTCACGATGCGGAGGTACTTCTTCTGGCAGGCCGTGATGGTGTCTTGGTTTCGCGATGTGGCCGAGCCGGTGGCCAGGGCAGTGGCGCCACCCGCCAGTCCGAGCGCGACCAATCCCACGGCAATCGTGCGTACGTGCACGCATCCTCCCTTCGTCGGTGTCGCACCGGTGGTAGTCGCGGAGGTGGCGCGACGCCAGATGTCCCGATACGACACGTGCCCGGGAAAAGCGCATGGCTCTGCGAGCCTGTGGAAATCTCGTCACCGACTCGTTACGGGATGGCGAGGGAAGCAGGCGATGAGCGAGAATTCGTAACGCTATGCCGACGGAGCCGCTCAGCCCCGAGCTCGCACTCATCGACCCCGATCTCGGCGCGCGCGCGCGCGCCGCGCTCCCGGAACGCGGCCATGGCCCGGCGCGGCCGCGACCCGCGGCTACCGCACCTCCCCTGCCGGCCGGCGCCCCTGTGGCGAGCGCCGAGACGCGGCCCTACCCGATCTGGGCGCGCCTGACGGCCGCACTCTGGCTGCTCGTCCTCGGAATGCTCATCGGCGGCACCGCGATTCCGCACGCGCAGGATCGCCCACGCGTCGTCCCGCCTGGCGAGGACGTCACGATCTGCCCCCGCCCGACCGAGCGGTCCACGCCCGATCAGCTGCCTCCCGGCCAGCCGCTCGGCCCGTAGCGGTACGGGCCGCCGTCCCTGGCTACAATCCGGCCTGCCCGGGGCTATAGCTCAGTTGGGAGAGCGCCTGGATCGCACCCAGGAGGTCGGCGGTTCGAGCCCGCCTAGCTCCATCGTCGTCAGCAGATCTCTGCCGGGTTCCGGCTGGATCCAACCGGGCAACCGCAGGTAGCGTGCGCGGGCATGCACGCCGCGGTTCGCGACTACTTGGACGGTATCTCGTCCGCGAGGCGCCAACGCGACGCCGAGACCATGGTCGACCTGATCGAGCGCGCGACCGGCCAGGAGCCCAGGATGTGGGGCAGCATCGTAGGGTTCGGCGAGTATCACTACCGCTACGAGAGCGGACGCGAGGGTGATGCACCGGCTGCCGGGTTCGCCGCCCGCAAGTCCGCGACCACCGTCTACGTCGCCGACGGCGTGGGTGCCCACGGCGATCTGCTGCAAGGGCTCGGGCCGCATACCACGGGAGTCGGGTGCATCTACATGAAGGATCTGACCGCAGTCGATCTCGAGATCCTCGCGGCCATCGTTGCCCGCTCGTACGCGACCGTCACAGCCGGCATGTACTTACAGCGAGCGCGCGAGGGTGGCACGAGCTAGAAGCCCGCAACGTTCGGTCAGCGCACGGTGTACGGCCCAGTCGAGACTGCGTGGTACCCCTTCGAGCCGATCGCGACGGCAAGTGGGCTGCGAGGATCTTCGCCCGCTGAGAGCGCGTCGAGCGCCCGGCGGAAGTCGTAGCGGGGAGTCCAGCCGAGATCGGTCCGCGCACGAGCGTTCACGTACACGCGATCGACGCTCGAGAACATACTCCAGCCGAGCTGCTCGTAGACCTCCTGACAGTCGGGGAACAGCCGCGTAACGACCGACGGAGCGTCGACCGCGAGCTCCTGAAGATCATCCCGCGTGAACGGCGTGGTCGCGCTGACGATATAGCGGCCGAAGCCAAGCGCAGGAGCATGCTCGAGTGCGAGCCGGTGCGCGCTCACGACGTCCTCGATGTCGACTCTGCGGTAGAGGAGCTCGTTGACCTTGAGGTTGGCGTCGTCGTAGGCGTTTCGCACCTCTTCGCGATCGTCGGCCTCCGGGAAGAAGCGTGACGTCCGCAGGATCAGGCAGGGCAACCCGTGGTCGCGATGGACGAGCTCGCAGAGATCCTCCGCCGCGGTCTTCGTGACGCCGTAGACGTTCCTGGGGATCGGCGCGACGTCCTCGGTGATCCACGCAGCCGGCTCCGCGGCGAGCGGCGTGAGCGCCCGGCCGAAGGCGCTCGTCGTGCTCGTGTAGACGAAGCGGCCGACACTCGCGGCGACGGCCTCCTCGAGCAGGTTGAGCGTGCCCGTGACGTTCGTGTCCAGGAAAACCTGCCGGTTGTGAGATCCAACATGCGGCTTGTGCAGCGTCGCCGTGTGCACGATCGCGTCCACGCCCTCGACGCAGCTCCGGACGAACTCGCGGTCGACGATCGACCCCACCACAGCGGTGTACTCGGACTCCAGTAGATCGAGCCCCACGACCTCTGCTCCGTCGGAACGAAGGACGCGCACGAGTGCCTCGCCGAGGTGACCAGAGCTACCGGTGACGAGGATTCTCACGCTGCGAGTGTCGCACTCAAGCGTGGAACGCAGCGAGCCGATCCGCCTCTTCGCGCACTTCGCGTAGCGCCGCGCGGTCGAGTCGCTCGAACGGCGTGGTCTGGACGCTGCCCGCGTCGTAGCGCCATGTTCCCGCGACTGCTCCGTCGACCAGAAACGTGCCCACCGAGTGAGGGGTCTTCGTGGAGAACACAAGCGGGCGGTACTTCTCCGGCAGGATCCCGCTGCGGCGGGCGTGGACGAGCAGCGTCGCGTCCCACGTCGGCAGGAAGCGAACGGGAGCGGGCGTCTCCTGGTCCGGGAGCGGCGCCCGCGGGACGTCCAGAAGCTCCTTGCCCAGCTCGTCGCGGAAGCGCCTGAGCGTCATGCGCGTGAGCACGGGATCGAGCCGCGGCCTCGAGACCTTCGACCAGCTCGCGATGTCGTTCCGCGACGCCGGTCCGAATCCGCCGAGATACCGCCGTACGAGGTGCTCGATCCCATCCTCCTCGGACGCCTCCAGCGTCCCCACCCACTCTTCGGCGAGCGCGAAGAGATGCGCGCGACGCTGCTCCCACGTGCCCGAAGGCGGCACGCGGACTACGTCGAGCCAGTGCGCGAATCCCCACGAGCTCGCGTGCGGGAATTCGTTCGAACGCAGGAACTCCTCGATCTCAGCGCGGCTCCTGACCGACCCGAGCAGAAATCGACGTGCGCGCCCGGCGAACGCGCGCATGTCCACATCGGCCGGCACCTTGTTCACCCGGCTCCACCACTCCTGGCCGGACCGGCGGATCCCGGCCGCGAGCAGCGCGTAATCCCGCTTCGAGACGACGTGGATCGTCTCGCGCATCAGCGTCCCCTGGATGACGCTCCGTCGCTCGAGCGCGCGCGTCAGATCGTCCCGTCGAAACCCCTCCAGGCAGGACCACAGCCGGATATAGGCATTCGGCGCGTACTGGTTCTGGATGCCGCCGATCCGCTCGAGCGCTCTCGGGATCGGCAGGTGCGCGCGTTCGAGCAAGAGCTGGCGCGCGAGGAGTGCTCGGTTCAACTCTCGCTGGGAGAGGATGCGCTCCGCCACGACTCGACGCTAGCCGAGCGCCCCCTGTCTCGGTGTCCGCTGGGCAAGCGCGATCCCGCCGACGACGAGCACGGCCCCGAGAACGAGCCAGAACGACAGCTCCTCGCCCAGCACCGCCGCCGCGATGAGCACCGCGAGCGGCGAGATCGCGTACGTGTACGCGAGCCGGCCCAGACCACCACCACGGCGATCAGCGAGAAGTGCGCGCGGGTTGCCACTGAACGGGTCAACGCGGAGAACGGCTCCATCGTGAGCTGACCAACGCAGCGCGGGTCGCATGCTTCCGCGAGATCGTCGGGCAATAGCCCTCTACGGGGCTATTTCGCGAGGGCAAGCCAGTCGATGTAGACCCTCATGGGCCACAACCGAGACGAATGGAACGCGGAGGCCGTCGTGATCGCATTCCAGCCGTGGGAGATCGACGTCATCGCACGTGGCCTCGGTCGCCTCGCCCAGCTCGCAGATGCGAACCCGGCGCGATATGGCCTCTTCGGCCATGGCGCCCAACCCGCCCTGGCCGTCGGCGAGAAGATCGACCAGGTGCTCGAGTATCAGGGCCACGGGGGTATCGAGGACTTGCGGAACCGCGTCGAGGAACGGCGTGGCTACGAGCTCGACCCGAGCGCCGGCTGACCGTACTAGCTCGACGCGCAATACTTCTCTCGCAGTGCTGGAAAGCTTGACCGCCTTCGTCGCCGTGTCCGCGGTGGTCATCTGCACGCCCGGTCAGGACACGGCGCTCACGATCAGGAACACCCTGGCAGGCGGGCGCCGGAGCGGTATCGCCACCGCGCTCGGCGTCGCGGGCGGACAGGCCGTGTGGACGCTCGCGGCGAGCGCGGGTGTCGTTGCGCTGCTCAGCGCCTCGGAGCCGGCGTTTCGCGCGCTCAAGCTCGCGGGCGCGGCCTACCTCGTCTATCTCGGAGCGCAGTCGCTCGTCGCAGCGGTGCGCCGGCGGGACGGCGGTGCCTTGCAACAGACTGTTACAAGGTCGGCTGATCTGTCCTCCTCACGGGCGTTTCGTCAAGGTGCGATCAGCAACCTCGGCAACCCGAAGATGGCGGTGTTCTTCGCGAGCCTGCTGCCCCAGTTCGCACCCGGAGGAAGCACGTCGTTCCTCGTGCTCTTCGCGCTCGGACTGCTCTTCTGCGCAATGACGCTTGCATGGCTGACGCTCTATGCGGTGGCGGTCGCGAGGGCGCGATCGCTCTTCGCGGGGCCGGTCCGGCGTGCGCTCGATGCGGTGACGGGCCTCGTGTTGGTCGTGCTCGGCCTGCGGCTCGCGAACGAAGCTCGCTAACGCGCCCGGGCGAAACGGTGAACCGCCTCGAGCAGCTCCTTGCTCTTCGCTCCTGCCTCGGCGGCATCCCCCGACGCGAGCGCTCCCGCCACGCAGTGGTTCACGTGATCGTCGAGGATGCGGAAGGCGACGCTCTCGAGCGCGGTCGTCACCGCGGAGATCTGCGTCAGGATGTCGATGCAATAGCGGTCGTCGTCGACCATGCGCTCGATGCCGCGCACCTGTCCTTCGATCCGGTGCAGCCGGCGGACGAGCGCTTCCTTGTCGGCGACGTACCCGTGCGTTTCCGTCTCGCTCATGTGGCAACCCCTTCCCGGGACGAGTGAAAGCGGCGGAGCCGGAGCGAGTTGGTGACGACGAACACGCTCGAGAACGCCATCGCCGCGGCCGCGACGATCGGGTTGAGCAGTCCTGCCATCGCCAGCGGGATCGCCGCGACGTTGTAGGCGAACGCCCAGAAGAGGTTGCCCTTGATCGTCCGAAGCGTTCGCCGCGCGAGCGAGATCGCATCGGCGGCCGCACGGAGATCTCCCGAGACGAGCGTGATGTCGGACGCCTCGATGGCGACGTCGGTGCCCGTGCCGATCGCGAGCCCGAGATCGGCCTGCGCGAGCGCGGGCGCGTCGTTGATCCCGTCGCCGACCATCGCGACGACCTCGTTCTCGCTCTGGAGTCGGCGGATCTCGGCCACCTTCTCGTCGGGATACACCTCCGCCAGCACGCGCTCGATCCCGACCTCGCGGGCGACGCGCTCGGCGTTCTCGCGTCCGTCGCCGGTGAGGAGAACCGGAGTCAAGCCGAGACGCTTCAACTCTGCCACCGCCTCGACGCTGGTCGGCTTGACCGCGTCTCGGACCTCGAGCGTCGCTCTCGGTCGTCCGTCCCACGTCACGGTGATCGCGCCTCCACTCCTTCCGACCTCGACCTGACGACCTTCGACGACGCCGGAGACGCCGACACCGGGAACGTTTCGGAAATCGGTCACCGGCGAGAGCTCACCCGTCTCCGCGAACGCCGCTGCGGCGACTGCCTGCGCGATCGGGTGCTCGGACGCGGCCTCGACTGCTCCCGCCAGCGAAAGCACCTCGGCGCGGGTTGCGCCGTTCAGCGCCGTGACCCCGGTCAGCTCCACCCTTCCCTCGGTGACCGTCCCCGTCTTGTCGAGCACGACCGTCGTGATTCGGCGCGTGCGCTCGAGGGTTTCGGGGCCCTTGATGAGAATGCCGAGCTGGGCGCCGCGCCCGGTCCCGACCATGAGCGCGGTAGGTGTCGCCAGACCGAGCGCGCAGGGGCAGGCGATGATCAGCACCGCGACCGCGGCGGAGAAGGCGTCGGTCGCGTCGCCGGTCACCGCGATCCAGCCTGCGAGCGTCGCCAGGGCGAGCCCGAGGACGACGGGCACGAAGACGGAGGAGACACGGTCGACCAGCCGCTGGATGGGCGCCTTCCCTGACTGTGCCTCGGCGACGAGGCGGGCGATCTGCGCGAGTGCGGTCTCCTCGCCGACCCTCGTCGCGCGGACCACGAGCCGGCCGAAGGTGTTGATCGTCGCGCCCGCGAGGTCGGACCCCGGCCCGACGTCCACGGGGACGGGCTCGCCCGTCAGCATCGACTGGTCGACGGCCGAGTCACCCTCGACGACCGTCCCGTCGGTGGGAATCTTCTCGCCGGGGCGGACGACCATGAGGTCGCCGGGCACCACGTCCTCGATCGCAACGGCCACCTCCTTGCCGTCACGCAGCACGTGGGCTTCCTTGGCGCCGAGATCGAGGAGTGCCCGGATCGCCGCGCCCGACCGCCTCTTCGCCCGCGCCTCGAGGTAGCGGCCGACGAGGATCAGCGTCGTGATCACGGCGGCGACCTCGAAGTAGGTGTGCGCATCGTCGAGGAAGAGCAGCGCAACCGTCGACCAGCCCCAGGCGGCCAGCGTCCCGATCGAGATCAGCGTGTCCATCGTCGCTGCGAGATGCCGCGCGTTCAGAGCAGCGGCACGATGGAACCCGAAGCCCGCCCACAGAACGACGGGGGTGGCCAGCGCGAACGCAAGCCACTCCCAGCTCTCGAACTGGAGCGGCGGGATCATTGCGACGGCGGTCAGCGGGACGGTCAGCGCGATCGCGACGGCGAGCCGCGTACGCAACGCGCTCGCGCGATCTTCGGTCGGGCCGGCGTCCGCCGACGTGCGAGCTTGATAGCCGGCGGCCTCGACCGCACCGACGAGGTCCGCGACCGCGACGCGATCGGAGTCGTAGCGGACGGCCGCCTGCTCGGTCGCATAGTTGACGGACGCCTCGACGCCTTCGAGCTTGTTCAGCTTCCGCTCGATGCGGGTTGCGCATGCTGCGCAGGTCATGCCCTCGAGCGCGAGGTCGATCCGTGCTTCCGGGGTCTCAGTCGAAGTCACGCGACGTCGTAACCTGCTTCCGCGATCGCCGCCCGCAGCGCGGCGTCGTCGAGCGGATCGCCATGGATCGTGACGCGTTTCGCGTCCAGATCGACCTCGACCTCGTCGACGCCGTCCACTTCGGAAACCTCCTCGCGAATCGACAGCGCGCAATGCGCGCAATGGATCGCGGGAACGCTGTACGTGATGTCCACCGGCCTCCTCTCGTCTCGGCTACCGCGAGGAGTATACCCCATCAGGGTATAAGTGAACCCCGCTTTTCGTACAGCCGTCCGGCGCGAATCGTCTCGGCCATCGCCTTCGACTCCTCGCGGTACCAGCTGCCGTCCTCGAACTCGATCGCAGGGAGGTAATGCTGCCCCGTGTGCTCGATGACGTCCTTGCGCCTGCCGCGCGGGTATGTCGGCTCGATCACGTTCTCGTACTCGACCCCCTGCTCGTCGAGCGCCTGCTGAACCGTCCAACACGCCCCGACCTTGACCTTGAACCTGCAGCGGTGAAACTTGACCGAGATCAGAGGCCTTCGATCCGACTGGCGCCGACGATCGCCTCGTCGCCGCCGGCGAGACGTACGAGCGCCTTCCCCTTGCCGTCGTAGTCCGGCGACCACACCACGAGCGTCGCGTCCTCTCCGTGCACGCGGCACGCGCGACCGTCCTCCGAGTCGAGTCCGCGCCAGAAGCGGACGAAGGGATTCGCTTCCCACTCGCGGCCGATCGTCGTCTCCTCGGTGTGGCCCGGGAGCACACGAACCTCGTGCGGAAGCGCCATCAGCACGTCCATCACCGAGCGCCTGACCTCGTCGGCCGCGCCGCCCCCAACCGAGTCCTTGAACAGCGTGTCGCCGGTGAAGCAGAGCTCGTTTCCGAGGACGAACGAGACCCCGTCCTCGGAGTGCCCGGGCGTCGCGACCACCTCGATTCGCAGGTCGCCCGTCTCGACCGCGCCCGTCGTCACCTCGAGCCCGAACCGGCGGACGAGCTCGTCGTTTCCTGCGACGTGATCGGCGTGGTCGTGCGTGATCAGCAGATGGGTGGGTTTGAGGCCGTCGCGCTCGACCACGGAGACGAAGCTGCTCGAGCGGTGCGCCCGAGTCGACGAACACGGCGGTTCCGTTCTCGTCCGCGAGCAGATAGGCGTTCGAGAGCCACGACGGGTGCATGCTGCGTTCGACGAGCATGGACAGATGGTACGGGAGAGGATCGCGCGGGCATGAGAGAATCGAGCTCGCGTCCGTTTCACCGCCGGTCGAAGGAGGTCAGATGAGCGGAAGTCCCGCAAGTACGGTGGACACGGTGTTCGAAGATCGCGAGGTGCTGCGCTCGGCCTCCGGGGTCTGGTGGCTGTTCCTTCTCACCGGGCTCGCATGGCTCGTTTTCTCGGTGATCGTCTTCCGCTTCGACATCACGAGCGTGCGGTCGATCGGCATCCTCTTCGGCGCGATCGCGATCGTCGCCGGTGTCAACGAGTTCCTCGCCGTCGTCGTGTCGACGATCGGCTGGAAGTTCGTGCACGGCATCCTGGGCGTGGCCTTCATCCTGATCGGACTCTTCGCGTTCATCGAGCCGGGGAGCGCGTTCGCAGCACTGGCCTCGGTGATCGGCTTCTACTTCCTCGTCAAGGGGGTCTTCGACATCGCCGTTGCGATCACGACGAAGGGTGAGTTCGATCTCTGGTGGCTCCAGCTTCTCGCCGGCATCCTCGAAATCGCGCTCGCGTTCTGGGTGTCCGGGAACTTCGAGCAGAAGGCGACCCTGCTCCTCGTCTACACCGGGCTCGTCGCGCTCTCGAAGGGAGTGACCGAGCTCTTCCTCGCGTTCAAGCTCAGGAGCCTGCGAACGCACTCTCGAGACTGTCTGAGACTCGTTTTGGTTAGGATCGAAGCCAGGATGCGTCGTGCCGCTCTCGTACTCGCCGCGCTCATGCTCGTGCTCGCCGCAGGCATCGCCGCGGGGTGCGGCGGCGAAGAGGAGGCGACTCCCACGCCGGACACGATCACGGGCACCCTCACCACAGACACGACCGAGACGGAAACGACCGAGACCGGCACGGATACCACCGAGACGACCGAGGACACGGATACCGAGCCGGCTCCCGCCGGCGACCCGGCTGCAGGCAAGGAGGTCTTCCTCGGCGTCGGCGGTTGCGGCTCCTGCCATACCTTTGCGGATGCGGGTACCTCTGGTTCGATCGGGCCGAATCTCGACGACGCAGCGCCGAGCCTGGATCTCGCTCTCGACCGGATCACGAACGGACAGGGCGCAATGCCCTCGTTCTCGGATCAGCTCACGGATCAACAGATCGCCGACGTCGCAGCGTACGTATCCGGCGCCTGAGTCTCGCGCGCGGGCGCCGCTTAGACTTCCTCTGTGATCGACCTCAAGGCCGCGCGCTCGGACGCCGATCGCTGGCGGGCTGCGCTCGCGCGCAAGGGCGCCGCGGACGCTTTCGACGCGCTGCTCGGAGCCGACGAGCGCTGGCGTGCCCTCATCCCCCAGGTCGACGAGTTGCGGACGCGGACGAACCTCAAGGGAAAGCCGACTCCCGACGAGCTCGAGCAGGTGAAGGCGGCGAAAGAGGATCTCCGGCGGCTGGAGAGCGAGCTGGCCGACACGGGGTCCGAGCGCGACCGCCTCGGCCTTCTCGTCCCGAACCCTCCCCACGACTCGGTCCCGGAGGGCGCCACCGAGGACGATGCTCTCGAGATTCGCCGCGTCGGCGAGGCGCCGAACATGGTCGGCGCAAAGGATCACACGGAGATCGGGCGCTTCGACATGGACCGCGCCGCTCGTATCGCCGGATCTCGCTTCGGCTACTGGATCGGCGACGCCGCCCTTCTCGCGCTCGCCATGTACCGCCTCGCACTCGATCGGCTCGTCGCGAAGGGGTTCGTACCGGTTCTGCCTCCCGTTCTCGTCCGCGAGGAGGCTCTGGTCGGCACGGGCTGGCTCCCGTCGGACGACC
Source organism: uncultured Actinomycetes bacterium (assembly GCA_963850485.1). Classification (GTDB taxonomy): domain Bacteria; phylum Actinomycetota; class Thermoleophilia; order Gaiellales; family Gaiellaceae; genus GMQP-bins7. The sequence goes on from CAWKLR010000026.1 coordinate 66,658, forward strand.
CCAACGTCTACGCGGTCGAAGGGGAAGACCTCTATCTCGCAGGCACGGCCGAGATTCCCGTCGGCGGTCTCCATCTCGGCGAGCTCCTGCAAGCGGACGACCTCCCGCTGCGCTACGTCGGCTTCTCACCCTGCTTCCGCAGCGAGGCCGGAGCCGCGGGGAGGGATACACGGGGCATGTTCCGCGTCCACCAGTTCAACAAGGTCGAGCAGTTCGCGTTCACGCGTCCGGACGAGTCCTGGGACGAGCATGAGCGGCTCCTCGCGAATACCGAGGAGATCGTGGCCGAGCTCGGGGTCCCGTACCGGGTCGTCGTGCTCCCGACCGGCGACATGTCGAAGGCGTCCGCGAAGACCTACGACGTCGAGATCTGGTTCCCCTCGCAGGATCGCTACCGCGAGACGGCGTCGATCTCGAACACGACCGACTTCCAGGCGCGCAGGCTCGGTACCCGCTTCCGCGGCGAGCACGGCCCGGAGCCCGTGCACACGCTCAATGGGACCGCCGTCGTCGATCGCATGGCCCTGGCGATCCTCGAGAACTTCCAGGGCGGCGTCCCGGACGTGCTGCAGAGCTACGGCGCACCCGCCGAGATCCGCTCCTAGTCGCTCGGCTCGTTCACAATGCCCCTCGGTGGGGTGCCGGAGCGGTCGAACGGGGCGGTCTTGAAAACCGTTGGGCGTGCAAGCGCCTCGTGGGTTCGAATCCCACCCCCACCGTTATCAAAACACCCCACTACTGATTACACTTGATTACACTTTTTCGCACGCCTGGCAAAGAAATACCTGCAAAACAACACTTTCTGTGCTTTGAGCAGTTGGCAACTGCTTACGTGTACCACCGACGCCTGCCTGAGAGCACGGCTCGAAGGTGACCGCATCGACCATCAACACTCGCTGAATTCAGGCATGATCTGCTTGACAAGCTAAAATGGGGCGGCACCGCGCGAACGGCCCGCCCCCGGCACAGGAGGCGGAGCTCCCATGCGTCAACACCGTACCCACGCAAGGGATCCACGATCGGCACTCGCGCGCGTGCGCGACGACACGCGGCGGCCGTTGTGACTGCCATGAAGCGGCGGGGCAGAGTCACAAGATCCGACGCATCGTCGCCACCCTGATCGAGAGTCGGAGACGCGACTCCGGAGGCGAGACTCGCGGCGGCAACCGTCGCACTGCCCCGAACGCGACGCTGCGTGAGGCATGGACGGTCTGGCTCGACGGAGCGAAGGCCGGCACGATCCGCACCCGCTCAGGCGATCCATACAAGCCCTCTGCGCTGCGGTCGTATGACCTCGGGATGGAGGCACGCGTCCTGCCAGTGCTCGAAGGCGTGAAGGTGTCCGACCTCGAGCTTCGCGACCTCCAAGACCTGGCCGATCAGCTCCTCGCCGACGGCCACGATCCCTCAACGATCCGAAACACGTTCATGGGTGTCAGAGCCCTCTACCGACGCGCCGTCGCACGCGGGGAGGTTGCGGTGAACCCGACTGCCGGATTACAGCTTCCAGCGGTTCGTGGCAGACGTGACCGCATCGCGTCAGTGAACGAGGCCGACAAGTTGCTCGCCGCGCTGCCCGCTGGTGATCGAGCACTGTGGTCGACGGCGTTCTTCGCAGGACTACGACGCGGCGAATTGATGGCACTCGACGTGAATCACGTGTTCGACGACGAACGGCGTCGCCAGCACGATCGCGGTCGAGCGATCGTACGACCCGGTAGCCGGCCAGTACATCAGTCCAAAGAGTCATGCGGGAACACGCCGCGTCCCGGTGACGCAGGAACTCCGCGGCCACCTAGCAGCGCACCAGAAGCGGCTAGGCAGAGGCACGGGACTTCTCTTCGGTCGCACAGCAACGAGGCCATTCGACGACCGCGCCCTGAAGATACGAGCGGAGAAGGCTTGGGACGCGGCCGGACTGACGTCAATCACGCTTCATGAAGCCCGACACACATACGCAAGCCTTCTCATCGCCGCGGGGGTCAGCTCGAAGGCAGTAAGCACGTACATGGGCCATGCGTCCATCACGATCACGCTCGACCGCTACGGCCATTTGTTCCCCGGCAACGAGGCTGAGGCCGCCGACCTGCTCGACGCATACATCGCTCGAGAGCGGGAGACATCCGGTTCGTCCGCGTCACACAAGTCGCAAATTCAGCTGTGATCCCGGCATGCCGGACACTACTGTGATGCAGCGCATGGAGACGCACGCGACAGGCGTGGGGAGTACGGGGAGCCGTGGACGGGCGGTCTTGAAAACCGTTGGGCGTGCAAAGCGCCTCGTGGGTTCGAATCCCACCCCCACCGCTACATCGCGAAGTCTCGGAGCTGGCTCAGTACGCCGAGCGAATGCGGGCCAGCGCGGGGAGGGTGAGCATGATCAGCCGCACGTCCTCGCGCAGCGACCAGTTGGTCACGTACAGGTAGTCGAGCTTCGTCATCTCGTCGAACGGGATGTCGCTCGCTCCCAGCACCTGCCACAAACCGGTCATGCCCGGCTTCAGGTCGAGGCGCTTCCGCGCCCACGCTTCGACGTGTTGATCCTCGTCGAGGATGAGCGGCCGGGGGCCTACGATCGACATCTCGCCGCGGATGACATTGATCAGCTGCGGAAGCTCGTCGATGCGCCAGCGGCGCAGAAAGCCGCCGACACGCGTGACTCGCGGGTCGTCGGGAATCTTGAACATCCTCGGGTCTTCGTCGCGGTGCATGTTCATGTGCGCGACGTCGGCCTTTCTCGACTCGGCGTCGTGCACCATCGTCCGGAACTTGAGGACATGGAACGTGCGCCCCTGGGCGCCCATGCGCACCTGCCGGAAGAGGATCGGACCGCGGGAGTCGATCGCGATGAAGATCGACGCGATGAGCAGGAGCGGGGAGAGGAGGACGAGGCCCGCCGCCGCGCCGAGGAAGTCGAAGGAACGCTTGAGGAATCGCTCGGAGTCGGAGAGTTGCGGAATGGGCAGGCCTACCAACGGGATTCCTTCGATCGTGTGCAGCTGTGCGTTCGTGCCCAGCACCTCGAACATGCGCGGAACGATGTCGATCTGAACGTCGCTGTCCTGCATCGAGCGAATCACCGCGAGCGTCTGCTCGTGCGAGTCCGTCGAGAACGCGATTGCGACGCGGTGCACCGAGTGCGCCTTGACGAGCGCGGGTAGTTCGCCGGTCGATCCGAGGAGGTCGAGCGGTTGATCTCCGTTCGGCGAAGCGCGGCCATCGCGGTCGACGAAGCCGACGATCTTCAGTCCGTACTCGGGATGGTTCCCGATCTTGTTGGCCAGCAGGCGCGCGACCTGACCCGACCCGACGATGATGACGTTCTGGATGTACGCGGCGTTCCGGCGTCCCATGACTCGCGCGATCGCCCGGAGCAGCGGAACGAGCAGGATCGCGATCGCCCAGAAGACGACGAGGCGCGTGAGGTTCGGATGAGGCAGGCCGATGATCTCCGTGACCGCCACGAACCCCCAGGTGCCGATGGAGACCACCTGCAGGACGCCGAAGATGTCGTCGACGGTCGAGTGGTCGGTTCGCTCCTCGTCTCGATCGTAGAGGCCGTGCATGCGTGCGATGAGCACCCAGAGGGGGAGGCTCGCGATGAAGAGTGCGATCTCCCAGCGAGTGTTGACCTGATCGACCGCGGGATTCGGGCGAGACCAGCGCCAGAGCGAGCAGAAACGCGGACAAAAGCCCGACAAGATCGGCGATGAGCAGCAGCCGGCGCATGAGCCAGCCACGGCGCCGCAAGGCCGGCATGGCAGCCTCGACCTCCGGAATGATCGCGCGATCACTGGTTGCGACGACAAGGCCGTCGCGAGATGCTGCCCCCAATTGAATCCTCCCCTTCACGCGCGGCTCCCCGCCATGCGTTTTCCACCCAGTTCCCCTGGCTGAAATAGAGGATACTCGCACTCCCGCTGGCGTCAACGAAAACCGTGAAATCCCGTACCTTCGTCCAGCTCCGAAACCAGAATGCGACGAGAACGTTTCGTCTCTCGCTGATCCGGTGCGTACACGCGCCGCCTCAGTACGTCAACCCCTCGCCACGGGCGAGCACCTTCACGGTTCGCCAGAGGATCCCGAGGTCGTACCGCGCGAGCTCGAGACCGCTCCACCTCCGGCTCGCCTCGACGTACGCCAGATCGAGCCTCGTGTAGCCGGCGGGCTCGATGATGCCCTTCTGCACCTGAACCGGCCCGGTCCAGCCCGGCAGCACGTGGTGTCGGTAGTCGAGCCCCGCCGCGACCTGGTCTCGCACCATCGACGGTGGCCAGGGCCGCGGGCCGACCAGGCTCATGTCTCCGCGGAGGACGTTGAAGAGCTGCGGGAGCTCGTCGAGGTACCACGGCTTGAGGATCCGTCGCCCGGCCCAGGTCAAGTTGTCGTGGTCGTTCTCGAGCAGCCGGGCATGTGCCTCCCCGTGGCGCTGCCGCTCGAGCGCCGCGCGCCGGAGCGTCCGGAACTTGAGGAGGTCGAACTCGCGGCCGCGCGAGACGCGGCGCTCCCTATACAGCCAGGCTCCGCGGTCACGTGGGACGAGCATGCCGTCGATCCCGATCGCGATGTACGCGACGACGAAGACCGGGCTGAACGCGACGAGGAGAAGGCTCGAGATCCCCTTGTCGGTGACCTTCTTCGCCAGGGGATAGCGCACTGCATGCGGGTTCACGAGGTCACGGTTCTCGGATCCGAGCATGTCACCTGCAGTCTCTAGTGTGAGAAGCGTGGCTGCCGGAGTCGAGACCGAGGACCTGCGCACCCTCCTCGGCCGGTTGCCGGCCGGCGCCTCCATCCTGACCGTGGCGGCCGGGGAGCAGAAGCTCGGGCTGACCGTCGGGTCGCTCGTCTCGCTCTCGCTTGACCCTCCGCTGATCGGATTCGCGATCTCGCGGGAGGCGGCGATGCACGAGCTCCTCCGCGAGGCGGGCGGCTGCGCGCTGTCCCTGCTCGCCGCCGGTCAGGAGTGGCTGGCGCAGCACTTCGCGCGTGGCGTGCCGCCGATCGCGATGTGGCACGCAATCGCGACGTCGGAGGGCGCGAACGGCGCACCGCTCATCGTCGGAGCGCTCGGCTGGCTGGAGTGCGAGATCCGAGAGCAGGTGAGCGCAGGAACGCACACGTTCTTCGTCTGCGACGTCCACCGTGTCGAGCTCGGGGTCGAAGCCGCGGCCCTCGTTCGTGTTCGCGGCGAATACTCGAGCGCGTGAGCGTCGTCGAAGCGGTGGTCTTCGATCTGGACGGTGTCCTGATCGACTCCGAGCAGGTATGGGACGAGGTCCGCGAGCAGCTCGCCCACGAGCGTGGCGGTCGCTGGCACGCGCGAGCGCAGGCCGACATGATGGGCATGAGCTCGAGGGAGTGGTCGCGCTACCTCCACGACGTCATCGGGCTCGCGGACCCGCCCGAAGAGCTCAACGCCGAGGTCGTGCGGCGCATGCATGCGCGCTACGCACGGCACCTGCCGCTCATCGACGGCGCCGTTGAGGCATGCGATGAGGCTCGCGGAGGTGTTCCGGCTCGCGCTTGCATCGTCGTCCAACCGGCCGTTGATCGACGTGGTGCTCGCGAGCGCGGGCCTGGACGCGCTGTTCGAGGCGACCGTCTCGTCCGAAGAGGTGGAACGCGGAAAGCCCGCTCCGGACGTCTTTCTCGAGGCTGCGCGACGACTTGACGTCGAGCCCGTGCGGTGTGCGGCGATCGAGGACTCGGCGAACGGGATCCGCTCGGCCCACGCCGCCGAGATGCGCGTCCTCGCCATTCCGAACCGGCACTACCCACCCTCTGCCGACGCGCTTGCGCTCGCCGATGTGGTGCTCGATTCGCTCGCGGACCTGACGCCCGCGGTCGTGGCCGGAGAGAGCCTAGACGCGGCCGACGAGAACGCAGGCGTTGTGCCCGCCGAGACCCATCGCGTTCGAGAGCGCGACGTCGACGTGCACGCTGCGCGCCTCGTTCGGCACGTAGTCGAGGTCGCACTCGGGGTCGGGCGTGCGGTAGTTGATGGTCGGGGGAAGCACGCCCTCGTGCACGGCGCGGACGCACATCATCGCCTCGACCGCCCCGGCCGCGCCGAACAGGTGGCCGAGCACCGACTTCGTCGAGGAGACGGCCAGCTCGTACGCGTGCCCGCCGAAGACCTCCTTGATCGCCTTCGTCTCCGCGAGATCGCCCTGCGGCGTCGACGTTCCGTGCGCGTTGATGTAGCCGACCCGCTCGGGCGCTACGCCGGCGCGGGTCAGCGCAGCCCGCATCATCTCGGAGACGCCGACCGATGCGGGGTCGGGCTGAGCCATGTGGTGGGCGTCGTTCGAGGTCCCGTACCCGAGCACCTCCGCGTACATCCGCGCGCCTCGCGCCTCGGCGCGCTCGAAGTCCTCGAGCAGGAGGACGCACGCGCCCTCCCCCATGACGAACCCTGCGCGGGTGGCGTCGAACGGCCGTGATGCGCGCGTCGGATCGTCCTCCTCGGCGACGAGCCCGCGCATCGCCGTGAAGCCGGCGAGGATCACGGGATGCATGCAGGACTCGGTGCCGCCCGCCAGGACGACGTCGGCGTCACCGCGGCGGATCAGCTCGGCGCCCTCGCCGACCGCGTGTGACCCGGTCGCACACGCCGAGACCGGAGCGTAGTTCGGGCCACGCACTCCGAGATCGATGGCGATCTGGCCGCTCGCCGAGTCGACGAGCACGTTGGGAAGGAACCACGGCGACACACGCGTGTATCCGCGCTCCTTGAGCACTTCGTTCTGCGCGAGCACGCCCATGACTCCCCCGATCGCGGAGCCCACGAGAATGCCGGCCCGGGCAGGGTCCACCCCGTCGACGCCCGCATCGCCCCACGCTTCCCGCGCGGCCGCGACCGCCAGCACGACGTTCCGCTCGAGCCGGCGTGCGTCCTTGGGCCCGACGACCGCCTCCGGCTCGAAGTCCTTCACCTCGGAGGCGATGCGAACCGGATAGCCGGTCGCGTCGAAGGCGCGGATCCAGTCGACGCCGCTCTTCCCGGCGACCGCCGCCTCCCACGTCGAACGCGCATCGTGCCCGAGCGGGGTCACCGCTCCGAGTCCCGTGACGACGACGCGGCGCATCAGGCGAGAGCGTAGTAGCTTGGCATCGTGCCGCGCACGCGTCGCCGACTCCCAAGCCGTGAGCCCGTCGAGCGGCCGGACGATCTCGACGCCTCGATCCCCTTCCCGCCGATGGAGGCGGAGCTCGTTCGCGAGCTGCCCGACGCCGACGGCTGGCAGTACGAGCCGAAATGGGACGGTTTCCGTGGAATCCTCGAGAACGCATCGGGTGAGCTTCGTCTGTGGTCCCGAAACGCGCGGCCGCTCCTCCGCTACTTCCCCGAGCTACGGCCGCTCGAGAAGCTGCTGCCCGAGCGCTCGGCGCTCGACGGCGAGATCGTGATCGAGCGGGACGGCGTCCTCGACTTCGACGCGATGCAGACTCGTTTGCACCCCGCGGAGTCGCGGATCAACAGGCTCTCCGGAGAGATCCCCGCGCGCTTCGTGGCCTTCGACATCCTCGTCTGGAAAGGGGAAGAGGCATGGCGCGAGCCGCTCGAGAAGCGAAGGAAAGCGCTCGAACGGAAGGCAAAGCGCTTCGGCCTCTCCCCCGCCTCGCGCGACCGCGACGAGGCGCTCGCCTGGCTCGACCGCTTCGAGGCGATCGGTCTCGACGGCGTCGTAGCGAAGCGCATCGACGCTCCCTATCTCCCGGGCTCGCGCGACGGCGTCGTCAAGGTCAAGCCCGAGAAGACCGCCGACTGCGTGGTCGTCGGCCTGCGCTGGAAGTCGCGACCCGATCGGATCGCAACGCTCCTGCTCGGGCTCTACGACGCGAAGGGCGGAATCGACTACGTGGGCTCGGCTGCGGTCGCCGCGACGAAGCACACGGAGATCGCCGAACGCGTGCTGCCCGCTCCTCGAAGGACGCACCCGAGCGCCGCTTCTCCGAGCCGAACCGCTGGGGCGGCGGCGAGCTGGAGGAGTCGCCGCTTGCGGCCGGAGCTCGTCGTCGAGGTGCGCTACGACAAGGTGCAGTCGAACCGCTTCCGCCACGGCACGAAGCTCATCCGCTTCCGCGACGACAAGGATCCCGCGCAATGCACCTGGCGCGAGCTTCGCCCCGCTCGCAAGCGGGGCGTGACGGTGGCGTCGTTCCTCGGCACGGACTGAGTCAGCGAAGTCGCTTGCCGAAACGAGCGACACGGAGTCCAGGCACCACCTCCACCTCGTCGGTCTGCTCGAAGCCCTCTCGGAGATAGAGGGCCTTGGCCGGCTCGTTGTCGGCGCCGGTCTGGACGATCGCACGCCGCGCCGCCGGCTCGCTCGCGAGAACCGCTCGAACGAGGGTGGCGCCGATCCCGCCGTCGAAAGTGCGCGGGATCGACCGCCAGTCGATGGACGTCGAGCGTGTCGCCGAGCAGGCGATACGACAGAGCGCCGACGATGCGGCCGTCGACGAGAACGGCGAGGAACGTCTCGTTCGCGCTCTGCAGCGTCTTCCAGCGTCTCCGTCAACGGGGGGATCTCCCGCGAGCCGATCAGCGCCGCCTCCACCTCGTAGGCGCGACGCTGGAGCTCGAGGAGCTCGGTCGCGATCTCGGCGTCCGAGTGATCGACGTGGACGACGTCCATGGCAGCTCAATCCGGCTTGCGAGCGCGCGACGGTTGCACCCGCGCCGGCTCGCCCGGCATCTTCGGGAAGTTCGGCGGGTACGGGGCCTCTCCGAGCCCTTCCTGCTCCTCGCGCTCGACCCATTCGAGCAGGACGCGAAGATCGCAGACCGCTTCGTCCATCCCCGCCTGGATGTCTCCGATCCGGGCGAAGCGCTCGGGCATCGTGGTCATCGTGAAGTCCTCGGTCTCGACGTCCGGCAGCTCGTCCCAGGTGACGGGCGCAGAGACCGCTGCGTCCGGGCGAGCGCGGACCGAGTAGGCCGAGGCGATCGTCCGGTCGCGCGCGTTCTGGTTGAAGTCGATGAAGACGCGACGACCGCGCTCCTCCTTCCACCACGCCGTCGTGACCTTCTTCGGGAGCCGCCGCTCGACCTCCCGCGCGAACGCGAGCGCGGCGCGGCGCACCACCGGGAACTCCCAGTTCGGCTCGATCCGGCAGAACACATGGACGCCGCGGTTTCCCGAGGTCTTCGGCCAGCCGACGTAGCCGATCTCGGCGAGCACCTCACGCACGAGCGCGCCGACGCGCTTCGCGTCCTTGAACGTCGTCCCCGGCTGCGGATCGATGTCGATGCGGAGCTCGTCCGGGTGCTCGGTGTCGCGCCGGCGAGAGGGCCAGGGATGGAAGTCGATCACCGCGAGGTTCGCGGCCCAGACGACCTGGGCGAGCTCCGTCACGCAGAGCTCGTCGGCGTGCCTGCCCGACGGGAAGGTGACGCGCGCCGCCTCGACCCACTCCGGTCGCTTCTCCGGCACGCGCTTCTGGTAGATCTGCTCGCCCGCGATCCCGTCCGGGAAGCGACGGAGCTGGGTCGGCCGCTCGTACAGCGTGCGCACGATCCCGTCGCCGACCGCGATGTAGTAGTCGACGAGGTCGCGCTTGGTCTTCTTCGCCTTGGGGAACAGGATCTTGTCCGGGTTCGTCACCTTGACGACCCGCTCCCCCACTTCGAGCTCGACGAACGGCGAAGCCATGGCCGCACGCTACCCGGGCAGTGCTAGGCTCGCCGCGGCCTTCCCGGACTACAAGGAGTGGATTCGCATGCGCCCGGTTCTCTTCGGTCTCGCCCTCGTCTCACTCGCCCTCGCACTCGCGGCGACGGCCACCGGTAGTCCTGAGGCTCACGTCCAGACCGGCGCCTGCGCGAAGGCCAACCTCGACCTGATCGAGGACGGACGCCTGACCCTCGGCACCGACAATCCGGCGTTCCCGCCCTGGTGGGGCGGCGGCCAGACGCGGAAGCCCTGGAAGACGTCGAATCCCTACTCGGGCCGGGGGTACGAGTCCGCAGTCGCGTACGCCGTCGCTCGGCAGCTCGGCTTCGCCAAGCGCCAGGTGGACTGGCGCGCGGTGCCCTTCGCGCAGTCGTACCGGCCGGGCGACAAGAACTTCGACTTCTACCTGGCCCAGGTCTCGTACACACCGGAGCGTGCGAGGACGATCGACTTCTCGAACGCGTACTACTTCGTGTACCAGTCGCTGGTCGGACGCGAGGGAACGGCCATAACTCGAGCCCGATCGGTCGCAGACCTCAAGTCCTTTCGGCTGGGGGCGCAGCTCGGCACGACGAGCTACCAGTACATCGCCAACTACATCGAGCCTTCCCAGAGCCCCCTCGTCTACGACTCGAACGACCTCGCCGTGCAGGCGCTGAAGAACGGTCAGATCGACGGCATCGTCGTCGACTTGCCCACGGCGTTCTACGTAACGGGCGTTCAGCTCGACGATGGCGCGATCGTCGGTCGCTTCGCGAGCCGAGGAGGAAGGGAGCGCTTGGGCATGGTCTTCGAGAAGGGCAGCTCTCTCCGGCGATGTGTCAACCGAGCGCTGAACCGGGTCTGGGCGAACGGGACGATCAAGCGACTCCAGAACCGCGAGCTGCCGAGCGGCACCGAGCTACGCGTCCTCAGGTAGCAGCTGGAAGGCGACCGCCGCTCCCGGATCCTGAGCACCTCGACTCCCCGCTCTGCCCAAGGGCGGGGAGTCCTGATCGCTGTCGCGAGCACGCTCGTCTTCGTCGGCGCGCTCGCGTTCCTCGCGACGCAAGCTCCCGGCTGGGAACGTTTCAAGGCGTACTTCTTCGACTGGGACCTGTACCGGGAGTCCTTTCCGGAGATCGCCGAGGCGTTCCTCCTGAACGTGAAGATCTTCCTCATCGCCGAGGCGATCATCCTCGTCACCGCGCTCGGACTCGCGGTGCTGCGCAGCCTGCCCGGCCCGGTGTTCTTCCCCATACGCGTGCTCGCGATCGTCTACACGGACTTCTTCCGTGGAGTGCCGACGATCCTCGTCATCCTCATGCTCGGAACGGGGATGCCCGCTCTCGACATCGACTGGATGCCCAAGTCACAGATCTTCTGGGCGGTCGTGTCCCTCGTCCTCGTCTATACCGCGTACGTCTCCGAGGTGTATCGCGCGGGCATCGAATCCGTCCATCCGAGCCAGGACGGCGCAGCTCGCTCGCTCGGCCTGAGCCGCCTCCAGTCCCTCCGCTACGTCGTCGTCCCGCAGGCGGTCCGCCGCGTGATCCCCCCGCTCCTGAACGACTTCATCGGGCTCCAGAAGGACACAGCGCTCGTCAGCGTGCTCGGGGTCGTCGAGGTTCTCCGCCAGACGCAGATCAACGAGGCGGCGGCATTCAACGGCACGTACTACCTCGTCGCCGCGACGCTCTTCGTCGCGATCACGATTCCACTCGCGCGCTTCACGGACTGGATCGTGGCTCGCGACCGGCGGCGGCGGCAGGTGGCGGGAGTGGCTGCGTGATCGAGCCGATGCTCCGGGTCGAGGAGCTCCACAAGTCCTTCGGCAAGCTCGAAGTGCTACGTGGGATCGACCTCGCGCTCGAGGAGCACGAGGTCGTGTGCCTGATCGGTGCCTCGGGCTCCGGCAAGTCGACGCTGCTCCGCTGCATCAACCTGCTCGAGCCGATCGACGCGGGACGGATCGTGCTGCGCGGGGACGAGATCACGGGAGCCGGCGTGGACGTCGATCGCGTGCGGAGCAGGATCGGGATCGTCTTCCAGGCCTTCAACCTGTTCCCGCACATGTCCGTGCTCGACAACGTCACCCTCGGGCCGCGGAAAGCGCTGCGGCTCGGAAGGAAGGAAGCCGACGGGCGCGCGACCGAGCTCCTGGGCCGATTCGGCCTCGCGGACAAGCGCGACGAGTATCCCGACCGGCTCTCCGGCGGACAGCAGCAGCGCGTCGCCATCGTCCGGGCGCTGGCGATGCAGCCGGGCCTGCTCCTGCTCGACGAGGTCACGAGCGCACTCGACCCCGAGCTCGTCGCCGAGGTGCTCGAGGTCGTCCGCGAGCTCGCCGCCGAAGGCATGACGATGCTGATCGCCACGCACGAGATGAGCTTCGCCCGCGACGTCGCCCATCGTGTGTGCTTCCTGGACGAAGGAGTGATCCTGGAGCAAGGGAGCCCGGAGCAGATCTTCGGAGCTCCCGCGGAGCCTCGTACGCAGCAGTTCCTGCAGCGGATCGTCGACGCCGGGCGGCTGTAGCCGCACCGCTGTGGACGGATTGACACGCAATCGTCGACTTACAGTGCCAGGCACTGTTAAGACCACCGTCGCCGCTCGCCGCGGCTTCGACGTATCGTTAGGCCGTGATCGAGGAGTCCCGCAGCATCGACGTCACGCTCGAGCCGCTCGACGAGTTCGTCGTCGTCCAGCCCGTGGCGGACGAGACGGAGACGCGCGCGGGGCTGATCCTCCCTGCGTCGGCCACCGAGACTGCTCCCTGCCGCACGGGGATCGTCACCGCGGTGGGGAGTGACGCGACCGGCGTGGAAGCAGGCGACAAGGTGCTGTACCCGCGCGACGCGGGCTACGACGTCCGCCTCGGCGGTATCGACGTCAAGGTCCTCAAGCGCGAAGAGCTGATCGCCCGCATCCACGATTGAGCCGCGGCTGCGGGCCGACGAGCAAGGCGGAGAAGGAGGGATTCGAACCCTCGAGGCAGGGTTTTCCCCACCTAACGCCTTAGCAGGGCGCCGCCTTCAGCCACTCGGCCACTTCTCCGCGCGCCTGCGCAGGATAACGGACGCTCTGGCGGGCACCGCGAGCCGCGGCAGCGATCGACGAGGCTACGCTGTCGGATCGGAGGGGTGCCGGAGCGGTCGAACGGGGCGGTCTCGAAAACCGTTAGGGGTGCAAGCCTCTCGAGGGTTCAAATCCCTCCCCCTCCGTTAGCTCAGCGCGTCAGCTTCCCCTCGAGCTCCTGCAGCCCGCTGAAGATCGCCTCCGAAAACGTGGGATAGGGCTGGATCGTGTCGAGCAGGACGTCGACGGAGATCCGGGCGCGAACCGCGAGCGTGAGCTGGCCGATCCACTCGCCCGCCTCGGGACCTACCGCCACCGCGCCGACGACGACCCGCTCGTCGGGATCGGCAGCGAGCTTCAGGACGCCCGGGCGCTTCGGGCGCTCGTAGGTCGAGAGCCGTCCGCCCTCGATCCGAAACTCGGCGGTCACCAGCCCGTCGCCGTCCATGGTTCCCACGGAGGCAACCTGGGGATCGGTGAAGACGGCCGCCGGGATCGCCCGGTAGTCCGCGACGTAATCCACACCGGCGATGTTCGCGGCCGCCACCCGCGCCTGGTACTTGCCGACGTGCGTGAGGAGGGCGACACCGCTCGGGTCGCCGATCGCCCACACGTCGTCCGCAGCCCGCAGGCGCTCGTCGACGGTGATGCCCGTCTTCGTCAGCTCGACGCCGAGCTGTTCGAGGCCGAGGCCATGGACGTTCGCGCGTCGTCCCGTCGCGACGAGGAGCTTCTCCGCCTCGACGACGTCACCGGAGGCGAGCTCGACGCGGATCGCGTCAGCGGCCGCGCTGACCCGCTTTGCCTGCGCCTCGACTCGAACATCGATCCCCTCTTCCTCGAAGCGCTCGCGGAGCAGCGTTCCGGCGACAGGATCCAGGCGGGCGAGCAGGTGGCCGTGGCTCTCCAGGATCGTCACGCGGGAGCCGAGCCGGTGGAAGAACTGGGCGAGCTCCGCGCCGACGGGCCCACCGCCGAGGACGACGAGGCTCTTCGGTACGGCTTTCGCCCACACGGCGTCGCGGTTCGTCCAGAACTCGACCTTGTCGAGGCCCTCCACGGGTGGCACCGCCGGCGATGACCCCGTCGCCACCACGAGGCGGGCGTACTCGATCTCCCGCTCGCCGACCGCGACGACACCCTTTCGGAGCACCCGTCCTTCGCCGCGAACGAGCTCGGCGTCCTGCTCGGCGAGCCAGTCGGCATGCCACGCGTCGTCGAGGCCGTCGGTCACCTGGTCGCGCCACCAGAACACGCGCTCGGCATCGAGCTCGCCGGTGATCGCCTCCGCGGCGCCGGGCGCTGCCCTGGCGGCTGCGAGGACTTCGCCCGACCGGAGGAGTGTCTTCGTCGGAAGGCACGCGTAGTAGGAGCATTCCCCGCCGGCGAGCTCCTTCTCGACGACGACGATCTCCACGTCCGGATCGAGCCGGCGCAGGGCGCCGACGAAGTGCTCACCGCTCGATCCGGCGCCGAGGACGACCACAGGACCCTGTGCCTTCACCACACGGAGAGGGCGGGATTTGAACCCGCGACGCACCTTTCAGCACGTACGCGATTTCCAGTCGCGCTCCTTAGGCCGCTCGGACACCTCTCCAGGCGGCGTAGCTTAGCCCGCCGCGAACTAGCCTCCGGCTGCGGACGAGACGTACGCTGCGACGTCCTGAATCTGCTGCTCGGTCAGGGTGTCCGCGAACGGCGGCATCAGCCCGGCGCCGTTCGTCACCCGGTCGACCGCCGTATCGAAGGAAGGCGCCGCCGCATCGAGGTTGGGACCGACCGTGCCGCTCGTCCCCGCGTCGGCGAGCGTGTGACAGCTCCCGCAACCCCCGGGGCCCAGGAACACCTCTTTCCCGGCAACCGGGTCGCCCGCGCTTTCGGTCGGCTCGGTGGTAGCGGTCGTCTCGGTCGTGCTCGGTCGTCTCGGTCGTGTCGGTCGTCTCGGTCGTGCCGGTGGTCTCGGTCGGCTCCGTCGTCTCGGTGGTCGACGTCTCGGTCGGCGTCGTCTCGCCGGGCTCGGTCTCCTGTGCGACCTCCGCGTGCTCCTCCTCGCCCAGCTCGGCGAGCAGGATGACTGCCGTCATCTGCACGGCGAAGAGCACGATGCACGCTGCGATGAACCAGCCGAGGTACTTGGACGGGAACGTCGGGCCGCGAGCGCGGCACGACGAGCGCGACGACCAGTGCGAAGACGATGAAGAGGAGCGCGGAGGACAGAAGGCCGATCTCGTAGCCGGTCAGCGCCAGCGGCCAGTGAGACCAAGACGACACTGGCGAGGACGCTACCACGGTGCCCGCCGCGAATACGGCGCTACTGCTCGAGCGGCGCCATGGTCAACCCGTGGCCGCCGAGCTGCGTCCAGTAGAGCTCCGCGAGCTCCTTGTGACCGGACCAGACGATCGCCTGCCCGGTGTTGTGGATCTTGTCCGCAAGTCGCATCCCACCGTCGTACGAGACTCCCGGGATAACGCTCGAGAGCGCGAACGCCACCCCCTGGAACGTGTTGTGATCGTCGTTTCTCACGACCACGCGCCACGGCTTCCCGAGACCGCTTCCCGTGCCGCGCGAAGCTCGCTCGCGAGGCGGCGTCATCGTCGCCGGCGCCATGCCGGGACGGTACCAAGGGCTGCGCTACCCTTGAGCCTCCCGGGCGC
Source organism: uncultured Actinomycetes bacterium (assembly GCA_963850485.1). Classification (GTDB taxonomy): domain Bacteria; phylum Actinomycetota; class Thermoleophilia; order Gaiellales; family Gaiellaceae; genus GMQP-bins7. Next base: position 82,053 of record CAWKLR010000026.1, read on the forward strand.
ATAGCTCAGCGGGAGAGCGCTCGCTTCACACGCGAGAGGTCCCTGGTTCGATCCCAGGTGCGCCCATCCATCGAACCCGCTGGAAAGCGCGGTTTCTCTCCTGAAGCATGCCTCGATTGAATCGACGGAGCGCTTACTTGGGTAGCAACGTCTGGAACGGAGAGGCAGGTAAGGCGAGGAAGAGCGTACGCCCAGCGCGGCAGGCGAATCGGCCAAGGGGGACCGTTCGCCTACGTGGAACGCGTGGTCACCCGTTCGCACATCCCGGGTGCGGGATGAGCGTGCGAAGCGCATAGGGAAGCGGCTGCGGGATGTCGCAGGCGGCACCCCAGATCTGCGGGTAGGGAGGCTGGTCCTTGACGTACCAGTGCCCGTCTCGGAAGACGGCGATGTCGGCATCTCCGATCGCCGTCGTAGTCTCCGGGAACGGGGACGATCTCCCGCCTGGCCCCAGATCTGCGGGAAGGGAGGCTGTCCCTGCACGTACCAGTGCCCGTTTCGGAAGACGGCGATGTCCGCATCTCCGTCTCCGTCGTAGTCGCCGGGGACGGGGACGTCTCCCGCCTGGCCCCAGATCTGCGGGTAGGGAGGCTGGTCCTTGACGTACCAGTGCCCGTTTCGGAAGACGGCGATGTCTACGTCTCCGTCTCCGTCGTAGTCAGCGGGGACGGGGACGTCTCCCGCCTGGCCCCAGATCTGCGGGTAGGGAGGCTGGTCCTTGACGTACCAGTGCCCGTTTCGGAAGACGGCGATGTCCGCGTCTCCGTCTCCGTCGTAGTCGGCGGGGACGGGGACGTCAGCCGCCTGGCCCCAGATCTGCGGGAAGGGAGGCTGTCCCTGCACGTACCAGTCCCCGTTTCGGAAGACGGCGATGTCGGTCGAGCCGTCGCCGTCGTAGTCAGCGGAGACCGAGAGATCCCCGCTTGCGCCCCAGATCTGCGGGAAGGGAGGCTGTCCTTGCATGTACCAGCCGCCCTCGGAGGGACGGAAGACCGAGAGGTCGGTGTCGCCGTCGCCGTCGAAGTCGGCGGGTGGGGGTGTTGGGGCCACCACCGCCTCGAGGTAGGCGTTCTCGTCGAGGTCGAGGCAGCCGGGGTTCGAATGTCTGTAGTAGTCGTCGTTCCCGGAGTCGAGAAGCACGTTCGCCCACCCGCTGGGGGCCCAGAAGTCGTCGCCCGCCCACATGAGGTCGTCGGCGGTGTCCGAGACGTGACCCGCTCGCCAATGGTGCGGCGCACAGGCGGGGGCGAAGCCCAGCGTGTGCATGACCTCGTGCAGCATCCCGAACTCCAGGTATGTCGGCGGCTCGCCTGGCCCGGCGAAAGAGTTCGAGGAGCACGGCACTGACTCATCGGGCAAACCGTTGAGGTACATGGCCGCTACGTTGCCGACGAGGGTTGGTGGCCAAGCGCCACCGCCGCACGAAAACGTACTCGTCCCGTCGTAGTAAACAGCGTAGATCGTGTTCGGATCGTCGAATCCCGCCGCCTCCGTCTCGTTCTCGATCTCATCTCGGACGAAGGCTCCAAAGCTGGCGATCTCATCGTCCGCGCGGCTCAGCTGGAAGAACGAGATGTCGAGCGAGCCCTGGAAAGTGTCCGCCCGGAACGGGCGACCCCCGGTCTTGCCCGCGAGCCACGTCTGGAACGACTCGACCGTGTTCTTGAGTGTTCCGTCCGTGTCGAGCTCGCGGTCCGTGCCGTCGCTTGGGAGCACGTACATCACGTGGATCTGGGGGCCGGGAACGTCGTCCGGTCGATCGGCCGTCGCGCGTGGCAGTACAGGGCCGTACGTCACCGCGAGCGGCCCGTCCCTGAACTCATCGAGTACTCCCAGGGTCGGATCGCCCGGGCCAATGTCATAGCTGGCCGGTGAGCCGTCCTTGTTCCACGCCCACACGAGCTCACCCGCGATGCCTGCCGCGAACTGCGCGCCGAATTTTGCCCGGAAGGCGTTCGCACGAGCATTCAGCGATGCCACGTCCTCCTGGCGAATCCCGGTTTCCCCGACGAACAAGGGCTTGTCGAGCGCGTTGCACTGATCGATGCGAACCTGCAGCCCGTTCCACTGATCGCCTGGAATTGGCACGTTCGGCGAGCCGTAGTCATGAAACTCGCATAGGTCGATAGTCGACAGGTCGTGCACGGACTGGTACTCCTCGCTCTGGGCACCGCACTGGCCGCCACCGATCGTCCCGAGGCTGACGAGGTGATTCGCGTCTATTGACTTGATCAATCCCGAGACATCATCTGCAAAGCTCTTCAGAATCTGAGCCGCGTTCGCACTGCAAGATCCAGAGCCTTCGCTTGGCTTGACCTCAGCCTCGTTCATGAGCTGCCACGCGAGAATCGTGGAGTCGTCCTTGTAGCGCTCGACGATCTCAGCGACCCAACCGCGATACGACACCGTTCCTGCTGCATCGGGTTGCGTGTAACCGCCCGTGTACCACGCCTCGTCCTTGAAGCTGCCCGCACCGCCGTTCAGGCCGTCGCAGTCCTTCCACTGGTTCCCGAGCGTCACGATGACCTTCGTGCCGTGCGACTGGGCGACAGCGAGGGTGTTGTCGATCGCACTCCAGTCCCGGACTCCGCCGACCGTCGCGAGCGACTGAAAGAACCATGACCGCATAACCTTCGGTCCGCCCGCGTTCGACATCGCGGAAAGCGACTCGTCCAATGTTGGGCCCGAGCCCATCGGGTACCAGCAACCCGAAAGGTTGTTGGCGTTGTAGACGTTCATCCCGGTGAAGCGGTACGGCTGGCCGTCCAGCTCGAGCGAAGTGCCCGAGCGCGTGACGAATCCAGGCTGCGCTGCCATCGCGGCGGAGGAGCCTCCCACGATGGTTAGCACCGCGATTGGCAGAAGCACCGCGATCACGGCCACCGGATTCACCAAACCATGTGACCACGACCATCCGGGGGCCTGCCTCATCGAATCATTCTCGTGCGCCGCCAGTGGCAGTTGAGGGGGCGCGGCGCGTGGTCCGTCAACGATGATCTCACCGATCGAAAACCCGTTGTCGCCGCAGCCACGCCGCCCGCCTCGCCTCGTTGCTCACGGTCGTCAGACAGGCGCGACCGTATCCGGTCACCATGGTCGAGTCAAGCGACCGCTTCAAGTCTGGGAAACGCGCGAGCACGCCGATCGGTTCATGGAGTGCGTCATGGCAACCGTAGGAGCGGCAGGCGCAGCCAAACCGCTCGAAGTGCACCAACCCTGGAGTTGCTCCTCTGCGGCCCCCTAAAAGGGGGTCTCCTCAGCGCGCCGGAGCGTCGACGGACTTCATGGACACGAGAAAGGAGTAAGCGGTGGCAGCTCACGCAGAGCAGAAGACGACTCACGCGCTCGATTCGGAGGACACGACCAGAGCCTTCGTCGTCATCCGCTCGGACCAGCGCGGCGTCCTCGCCCCCGACATGTGGGACTACGCAATCGTCGGTTGGCTCTTCGTTACCCTCGTCGTCGTCTCGGCGTTTCTCCTGGCATAGCCGGACAGACAACCACAGCCGGAACCACGTTCGAGTCCCGCACCGCCCATCAGCAGGTCGCCGAGTGAACTCGGGGCCCTAACACCCATTGACTGGGGCGGCACGAACTCTTATCGAGGCAACTCCGCCAAGCGCGCGGCACCCCGGTCTGGTTCTGCACAACCGTGGTCGTGTACGGCGCGCCATCGGCACGAGCAAGACAAGAGGCCGGACGCATGAGGGAGGTGTAGCTGCGGCACTACTGCCCCCTCGTCGCCCCCCACCGGAGGCAGACTGCGCCCGACCTTCTCGCACAGTGGCCGCAACGGCCTTGCAGCGACTATGCCCCAATCGGGGCATCAGACACTGATGGCTCGTAGCATCGAACCGTGGCCCCTGGGTCGAACCTTCGTATCATCGAAGCGGGCGGAAGCTTAGAAGAGAGATGGGCGTGGATGGTTCGTAAGCTCGTTGGCGGCGTGGTGACTGGTGCCGGTATCGCGCTCCTCGTCCTCTCCGCGCTCGCAGATCCGATTGGCATCGGAGGCGGCGACGATTTCGGGTGGAAGCAGATGACCGGAGTCGCCATCGGCGCGGCAGCGATCGTCGTCGGTCTGGCTCTGCTCGTGCGGAGGGACCAGGAAGAGGCTTGGCTCTAGGCGCGCGTCTGCCGCGCATGGGCTCGCAGCTTTACTCTGCGAGCGCCCACGGCTAGAGTCGACCGAGATGAGGATTCCGGCTGCCGTGACCGTCGCTCTGCTTGCCGCTGTCGCCGCGGTTGCGGCCAATGCAGCGTCGAGCTCCCCGACGGAGCGGGCCGCCTGGCAGCAGTACGGCCCGAACACAGTCCTGGTGTGCCACAAGACGGCTTCCCAGACCAAGCCGTTCGTCACGTTGAGCATCTCTCGTGAGGTGCTATCGACGTACCTGCGGCGCGGGGCGACCGTGGGCCCATGCGTCTACGGTGCGGTGAGAACGGGAGGGTCTGTATCGCTACGCACCTGGAAAGGCCAGCCGATACGCGCACTTGATGCTCGGCGGCTGTACTCGATCGTCGTCACGGACGCGTCTCGGGTCGAGAACTTCCACCTCCGGGGCAAAGGCATCGACCGAAGCACCGGGCTCAAAGCCCGCGGAACCGTGCGCTGGAAGGTCAGACTCACTCCCGGTCGTTACAGCTACCGGTCGGACGCACATCCGCGACTCCAGCGTTTCTTCACCGCGCGCGCTCAGGGCTCAGCCTAACGCGAGGGAGTGTGCCGGGTTCCGGCACACGCTGTTGTTCGAGTGGGTTTCCGCCCTCGGCTGCGCTCCGACTGCCCTGCCGACGATCCGCCGAGCTACGCTTCCTTACCCTCTGGAGTCAGTGGGACGAATGATCGACCCGCGTTCACCGGCGTAACACGCGCTCACCCGTCCGTGCACCCCGGCCGCGGAACGAGGCTACGAAGCGCATAGGGAAGCGGCTGCGGGACGTCGCAGACGGCACCCCAGATCTGCGGGTAGGGAGGCTGGTCCTTGACGTACCAGTGCCCGTCTCGGAAGACGGCGATGTCAGCGTCTCCGTCCCCGTCGTAGTCTCCGGGGACGGGGACGTCTCCGGCCTGGCCCCAGATCTGCGGGTAGGGAGGCTGTCCCTGCACGTACCAGTGCCCGTTTCGGAAGACGGCGATGTCGGCGTCTCCGTCCCCGTCGTAGTCGGCGGGCACGGGGATGTCTCCGGCCTGGCCCCAGATCTGCGGGTAGGGAGGCTGGACCTTGGACGTACCAGTGCCCGTCTCGGAAGACGGCGATGTCTGCGTGTGCCGTCTCCGTCGTAGTCGGCAGGCACGGGGACGTCTCCGGCCTGGCCCCAGATCTGCGGGTAGGGAGGCTGTCCCTGCACGTACCAGTGCCCGTCTCGGAAGACGGCGATGTCTGCGTTTCCGTCTCCGTCGTAGTCGGCGGGGACGGGGACGTCTCCTGCCTGGCCCCAGATCTGCGGGTAGGGAGGCTGGTCCTTGACGTACCAGTGCGCCGTTTCGGAAGACGGCGATGTCGGTGGAGCCGTCTCCGTCGTAGTCGGCGGAGACCGAGAGATCCCCGGAGGCGCCCCAGATCTGCGGGAAGGGAGGCTGGCCCTGGAAGTACCAGCCACCCTCGGATGGCCTAAAGACCGAGATGTCGGTCGTGCCGTCACCGTTGAAATCAGCAACGACCTGCCCCGGAGTAGCCACCTGACCGGTCGTGAAGACGACCTGCTCCACGAGCGGGGTGCGCTCGCCTCCGCTCGAGGAGAGCAGCGCCCGGTACTGGGCATAGCGACCCGCCAGGCCGATCTGCCCACCCGAGCTCGCGATCGGCGTCCAGGCGCTCCACGAACCGTCCGGGGAGGCCGTGTCACCGGTGCGCACGCTCATCGCCAGCGTCGTGCCCAGCGGCAGCTGCGCCTGCCAGGAGAGCGACTGCCAGCCCACCTGTTGGCTGGCGTCGAACACGCGCGAGAGGAACGTCCCCGTCTCCGGATAGGGGCTCATGTGCAGCCAGTCGATGGTCGAGCGTCGCCCCGCCACTCGCGAAGTCGGAGACGAGAGGGCGCATCTGCGCGGTGATCGTCGCGTTGTGCCGGGCGACCTCCTGGCCGTCGACGAAGTAGACGACCTCGCCGGTGCCCCAGGCGATCTCGAAGCGATGCGGCTGCCCCAGCGAGACGCCGCTCAGCTCGGTCTCGGTCGCTTGCCCGCCGTTGTTGGTTCGGGCATAGAGCGTCGTCGCGGTGTTCTTGGTGCTGAACATGGCCCAGTTGGGCGAGGTGTTGTAGTCGACGCCCAGGCCGGCGTGCTCGAAGGAGGCAGCGCCGAAGGTGGCGCTGAACTCCAGCGAGCGGCCGGCGGCGAAGAAGGCGTTCGTTCCCGCCCAGGCGCCGTCGATCGAGAGTGAGCCGCCGCCGACGGTCACCGAGCCGGTACCCGCATTCCAGCTGTCCGAGGTCCAGCCGGCCGGCAGCGCCGAGCCGCTGAACTCGCTGCCGACGGTCGGCGCCAGCAAGAGCTCGCCGTCGCCGTCCTCACCCACGTACAGGTCTGCGCCGAGCGTGCCCGCCTGGAAGTCGGCGGCGGTGGTGTCGGTCAGGCCTGGCGTGGACGTGGCCTGGACGCGTGATCGAGACGGTCGCCGCGTTCGACTGTGCGGTGCCGTCACTCGCCTTGTAGGTGAACGAGGCGGTGCCGGTGAAGCCTGCAGCGGGCGTATAGGTGAACGACCCGTTCGCGTTCAGGATCACCGACCCGCTCTGCGGGATCGGTGATCTTCACCGCCGACAACGAGTCACCCGCATCCGGATCGCTGTCGTTACTCAGCACACCCGGTGCGGCCACCGTCAGGGGCGTGTTCTGCTGCGTCGCGTACGTGTCGGCTACGGCTGTCGGGGGCTGGTTGGTCGGGCTACCTGCGTAGCGGGCCTGGAAGGAGGCGGCTGCGGCCGGGAAGACCGCGTACTCGATGCCCTTGATCGTCTGTCGCTCGAAGGAGGTGGCGCTCCCGTTCTTCGTGAGTTCCGACAGCGAACCGCCGCCGGCCAAGGTCGGGAGCATGGCCTGCAGCCCGTTGGCGCCCGCGCCGACGGCAATATCGAAGGAGAGACTGTCGCCGCTCCAGCTGAGGGACTCGAACGAGGAGCCGTTGCGGCCGTCGAGCCACGTCAGCAGCTGGCGCGCCGAGACGACCGGCACGCCGCGCGTGCTGCGCGGAGGCGACGATCGCAGTCGGCACGGCGTGCCGCTGCTGATCGGTGTGCATGTTCGCGGTGAACACGCCGTAGTAGCCCTCGGGCCCGACGGCCCTGTCCAGCAGCGCGTCGATCGTGAGCGGGTAGGTCTGGCCCGACTCGTCGGTCATCTGCGTCGCCGCCTGGTAGACGTCGATCATCGTGCCGTCGACGTCGGCGAACCGCATCGGCATGCCCGAGCCGGTGAAGAGCCCGGGGCGGTCCTGGATCCACTCAGGCGGGCCAGTAGTAGTAGTTCGTGTCGAGCCGGATGCCGTGGTCGAGCTCGACCTTCGGCTGGCGTGGCGTAGTCGCTCCAGGCGATGCAGTGCGTCCGGTTCGTCGTCGGCGCCGGAACGCTCGGGAACGTCGAGCTCGAAGCTCGCGAGCTGATCGTCGTAGATGTCGCTCGAGCTGAGCACGGCGTCTAGGTCCGGCGCAGCCCGTGTTGACGTGCAGCGCGACCTCGAAGCCCTGCGGCCTCGTAGGCGGCGGCCTGGGCGTCGGTCAGCGGCGTCGCTCGGTGTAGATGTACGACGGTCGCTCGGACGCACTCCCAGTCGGCGACCGAGCAGCCCGCCGGGCTCTGCTGCTTGAGCAGTTCGAACCGGCCGGCGGTGCCGCCGTTGCCGTGGTCGTCGCCGGTCATGACGACGACGGCCTTCTCGCCGCGCGGGAAGTACCAGAAGCGCGGCAGCGGCTTGCGATCGGCGTTCATGATGCTCGATCAGGTTCGCGAGCAGCCGCTGCTGCTCGTCCGCCTGCGGGATCGCGACCTTTGTCAGGTCGACCCAGTCGGGCTCGAGCCGCCGAAGAACAGATCGTCCGAGCGGATCGGCGCGCGATGCCGTCGCGCTCCTGGCCGGACCAGGCCGGGTTGCCCTGACGCGTGTAGACGACCGACCGCGCGAGGTCGAAGGTGAACGCCGCCGCCTGGCCGCCGTTCGGCCCGACGCGTGCGGAGCGTGACCGCGGGATTCGACGTCGCAGCGTGACGCGGTGTCGATAGAGCGTCGCGACCGTCGGCGCCGCTGTCGAGCGTGTACCGGTCGGCGGTGCCGTGGAACTGGATCGTCTCGCCGACGATGCCCGCGCCTGGCGCCGTCGCCGTGTCGACCTGGAGATAGGCATTCGCGAGCGTCCCCGCTTCCGTCGGTCAGGCCGAGCAGCCCGGCGAGCTGCTTGTCGGGCCGCATCGCGATCAGGTTGCCGCCGGCCGTGCACCCAGTCGGTGAGCATCGTCACCTGGGCCGCCGTCAGCGGCATCTCGCCGAGCACGACGACGTCATAGTCCGACAGCAGGCTCGGCGTGACGGAGCGATAGTCGGTGGCGGTGAAGGCGTTCAGCCCCTCGGCCCGCAGGATCTCGGCGTAGTAGCGGCCGAACGGGTTGCGAGCTGCTTCCCACGACCAGCACCGGTCCGCCCGGTCCGTCGGTCGGCGGCGGAGGCGGCGGAGCCGCCGTCGTGAACGACCAGTTCTTGTCGGACTGGAGCGCGTTGCCTGCGAGGTCCGTAACGCCGTTCGAGCCGCCCTTCACCGAAGCGGTGTAACTCGCAGAGTTGGAGAGCGCCGCGCTCGGATCCAGCGTCGCTGTGTGGGTCGCTGAGCTGTATGAGACCGCCGCCGGGACGAGCGCACCCGACCCGTCGCGGAGCTCGAAATTGCCCGTGAGGCTCGACTCGGCGATGCCCTCGCTGAACGTGACCGTGACGTTCGCGCTCGTACCGATGCCCGCCGCGCCATCACCAGGCGAGACGGACAGAACGGTCGGCGCGGTGTTGTCCGGGCCCACGTCCGTGACGAAAACGACGTCCACCCAGTAGTTCGTGGCGTTGAACGACTGGTCGGGGAAGGAGCCGCTCGCGCCGTACTTGTAGATGCTGTTCGGCCCGTCCTGGCCATCTCGGAGCGCTGTGCAGCGGCGGATTGTCGACGGCGGAGCCGGTGAAATAGCCACTATCCGCCGCGTAGCGGCCGTTCGGCGCGTGGTAGGAAGCCACGTAGGTCGTACCCGCCGTCACCGCCGCCGGACTGGCAAGCGAGACCTGCTGCCAGCCCGAGGCACTTTCGCCGCTGAACGTCGCCTGGGCGAGGAGCGTCCCTCCGCTCGTCCACAGGTGACCGACGTGCGTCCCCGTGTTCGCCGAGCCCTTGTAGAACCGCAGACCGGTGACGAAGCCGTCAACGTCGGTGCGGAACTTCACTCCGAGCTCAACGGCCGCCGTGTCCGGGTCGCTCACCGTCGCGGGCGTCGTCGAGTTGCTCCAGATACTGCATGGGCAGGTTTGGCCAGCAACCGTGACGGTCGTGCCCGCTGATGGCGTCTCGAGGTTTCCGCTGTCGTCGACCGCCCGCGTCTTGAGCGTGACGCTGCCGGCTGAACTCGGTGTCCAGTTGTACGTCCACGTATCCCGGCCCTGGGCAGGAAGCCATGTTGTGCCCCCGTCGGTGGACACCTCTACCCCGCCGACCATGCCGGCCGTGTCCGATGCCGTGCCGGTAACTGTGACAGCCTGGCCCGCGACGAGCGTCGCGCCTGTGGACGGCGACGTGATCGTCGACGACGGAGGGCCTGCGTCCGACGACTCGGTCGGGGAGGTGAGCCCAGGCTGCAGGGTGGCGGGCAGCGCGCTCATGTCTGCCAACAGGTTGGCCGTTGCCTGCTGCATCCGAACGTCCACGGGCACGCCGCTGCCCCGATCGTGGGTCGCGTCGAGCCCCCACGGCCACTGAATCGTGCCCGCTCCGAAGACGAGCGCACCACTGGAGTGGCGATACATCGTCAAGTTGTGCGTCGCCGTCCCCGAGGCGTACGTGGAGCCGTGATCCTGGAGGACCGGCTGGTTCTGGCGGGTGGTGGACGACAGGCGGAAGAGTCCGGGCGGACGAGAGCCGTTGCGAGATCCTCGTCCCACTCGTAGCCCAGCGTCCCGACGGGAAGCGACGCGAACTGGCCCTGGGTCAAGGTCGCGACGTCGGTGTTCCGCCAGAACCGCATCTTCCCGTCAGCCGCAGGCACCTCGATCGCCTGAGGACCGCCGCCGTCGTTGACCATGAAGATCGTGCCGGTGAGCGCGTTCTCGGGCTTCGGCCCTTCCGGGTTGAACGAACCGCGGATCGCGCCAGGTACCGGTCCAGACGTTGGCGGCTGGATCGATCTTCGCGTTCGCGTGCGTCTCCTTGTACGAGACGAGCGTCCGGTAATCGCTCGTCGAGCCGTCGATGCTCGGTCTCCCAGCGCGTCTTCCAGAAGACCTCGTTGCCGCTGAAGAACGCGAGATTCACGCCGGCGGCGCGCGCGGCCTCGACGTTGCCGCGCTGCTCGCCCGACCAGTACTCGTCATGGCCGACCGAGAGGAACGCCTCGTGCTCGAGCAGCTCGGCGCCGCGGCGCGCCGTGTCGACGCCGCTCGTGTAGCTGACGTCGTACCCGTTCCGCTCGAGCCAGCGGACCATCGGATACTCGGCGTTGAAGATCCAGTCCTCGGGCGCGTACCCGCGCGTCGTGAACGGGCGGTTGTAGCTCACCTTGTAGGCGCGACCGGCGGGGCTGCCGACGTAGAGGCTGTTGCCGCCGTACTGGTTGTATGCCTGCCAGGTCGTATCCAGGTCTGGAAGAGGAGGTCCGAGGCGCCGTCGTCATCGCGCACGACGAACGCGATGTGGCTCCCTTCGCTGGACACGTCGTCGCGGATGAGCTTCGCCAGGTAGATCCCGGAGACCGCGTCGGCGGGCACATCCCACGAGGCAGAGACCGCCCAGTTGCCGCAGTCGACGAGGCCCGTCCCGCTCTCTGACAGGCAGTCGGGCTGCGCCTGGGGCAGGGAGGCCGACGGATTCACGGTCGCGAGCTTGCGCGCGCCGGCGCCGCCGTAGTAGCCCAGCCGGTAGATGTCGAGGTGATACGCGGTCGAGGCGGTATCCACCTTGAACTCCACATTCGTGCCCTGGTCGACGCTGATGTCGGTCGCGAAGCCCTGGATGGCGGAATCACCCGTACCCGAGATGTCCCACTCGCTGCTAGGCGAGCCCGCCAGCTGGTTCTCGCACACGATCTCGTTCGCGCCGCATGGGTCTGCCGCGGCGACGCGATCCGAGCCGACGATGAGCATGAGCACCGCTGTGACGAGCAGTCCGAGCAGTGACCAGCTCGGCACAAGACTTCGGCGGGCTTCGTGAGTCGCCGAATCGCGCGTCGTGCGAGTCAGAGAGCCTGCATCCCCGGAGACACGCGCGCGCAGCGCATCCCCGGAGGACAAAAGCTCCGCTCGCGCTGTGGGCGACGGATTCATGTACCGAGCGCCATTCGGATCGCGTACGGCAGGACGACGGCCACGTCCGTCTCGACGCCCCAGCCGACGGTCGCCCCTCCGCGGACGTACCAGATACCTTCCGAAGGCCTGAACACCGCGATATCGCTCGCGCCGTTGCCGTCGTAGTCACCGGGGACGGGGATGTCCCCGCTGGTTCCCCAGATCTGCGGGTAGGGCTCCTGGCCCCGGACGTACCACTCGCCGTCTCGGAAGACGGCGATGTCGGTGGTGCCGTTGCCGTCGTAGTCGCCGGGGACGGGGATGTCGCCCGCTGGTCCCCAGATCTGCGGGTAGGGCTCCTGGCCCTGGACGTACCACTCGCCGTCTCGGAAGACGGCGATGTCGGTGGTGCCGTTGCCGTCGTAGTCGCCGGGGACGGGGATGTCGCCCGCCTGGCCCCAGATCTGCGGGTAGGGCTCCTGGCCCTGGACGTACCACTCGCCGTCTCGGAAGACGGCGATGTCGGTGGTGCCGTTGCCGTCGTAGTCGCCGGGGACGGGGATGTCGCCGCTGGTTCCCCAGATCTGCGGGTAGGGCTCCTGGCCCTGGACGTACCACTCCCCGTCTCGGAAGACGGCGATGTCGGTGGTGCCGTTGCCGTCGTAGTCACCGGGGACGGGGATGTCCCCGCTGGTTCCCCAGATCTGCGGGTAGGGAGGCTGGTCCTTCGACGTACCAGCCACCTTCGGATGGCCTGAAGACCGAGATGTCGGTCGTGCCGTCACCGTCGAAGTCAGCAACGACCTGCCCTGGGGCCGGTCACCTGACCGGTCGTGAAGACGACCTGCTCCACGAGCGGGGTGCGCTCGCCTCCGCTCGAGGAGAGCAGCGCGCGGTACTGGGCATAGCGACCCGCCAGGCCGATCTGCCCACCCGAGCTCGCGATCGGCGTCCAGGCACTCCACGAACCGTCCGGGGAGGCCGTGTCACCGGTGCGCACGCTCATCGCCAGAGTCGTGCCCAGCGGCAGCTGCGCCTGCCAGGAGAGCGACTGCCAGCCCACCTGTTGGCTGGCGTCGAACACGCGCGAGAGGAACGTCCCCGTCTCCGGATAGGGGCTCATGTGCAGCCAGTCGACCGACACGCTCGTGCCGCCCGTGTTGTAATCGCTCGCGATCGGCCGCATCTCGGCGGAGATGTCCACGTTGTGCCGGGCGACCTCCTGGCCGTCGACGAAGTAGACGACCTCGCCGGCCCGCCACTCGATCCGGTAAACGTGCGGCGCGGTCGGCGACACCCCGGTGATCTGGGTGTTCTCCGGGGAGCCGGAATTGGTCTTCGCCCAGAGACCGAGCGCGAGGCTGCCGCCGCCGGTCGAGAAATGGGCCCAGGGCGCGTCGTTGAAATCGACGCCGAAGCCCACGTGTTGGAAAGCATCGGTGCCGAAGGTGGCTACGAACTCGAGCGTGCGACCCGGGCCGAACAGCGCATCGGTGTTCGCCCGTGCCCCGTCCACCGAAAGCGACCCGTCTGCCACCGTCGCGGCACCGCCGGCGTTCCACACCGTCTGCGACCAGCCGGCCGGAAGCGCCGAGCCGCTGAACTCGCTGCCGACGGTCGGGTGCCAGCAAGAGCTCGCCGTCGCCGTCCTCTCCCACGTACAGGTCTGCGCCGAGCGTGCCCGCCTGGAAGTCGGCGGTGGTGGTGTCGGTCAGACCTGGACGTGGGTGTCGCCTGGACGGTGATCGAGACGGTCGCCGCGTTCGACTGAGCCGTCCCGTCACTGGCCTTGTAGGTGAAGGAGTCGCCGCCGGAGAAGCCCGTAGCGGGCGTATAGGTGAAGGACCCGTTCGCGTTCACGGTCACCGACCCGTTCTGCGGATCGGTGCTCTCGACCGCCGTCAAGCTGTCACCGACATCCGGATCGCTGTCGTTACTCAAGACACCCGGCGCCGTCACCGTCAGCGGGGTGTCCTGCTGCGTCGCGTAGCTGTCGGCCGTGGCTGTCGGGGGCTGGTTCTCGGGCACCTGACCGGTCGTGAAGGCGACCTGCTCCACGAGCGGGGTGCGCTCGCCTCCGCTCGAGGAGAGCAGCGCCCGGTACTGGGCATAGCGACCCGCCAGGCCGATCTGCCCACCCGAGCTCGCGATCGGCGTCCAGGCACTCCACGAACCGTCCGGGGAGGCCGTGTCACCGGTGCGCACGCTCATCGCCAGAGTCGTGCCCAGCGGCAGCTGCGCCTGCCAGGAGAGCGACTGCCAGCCCACCTGTTGGCTGGCGTCGAACACGCGCGAGAGGAACGTCCCCGTCTCCGGATAGGGGCTCATGTGCAGCCACTCGATGTCGAGCGTCGCCCCGCCACTCGCGAAGTCGGAGACGAGAGGGCGCATCTGCGCGGTGATCGTCGCGTTGTGCCGGGCGACCTCCTGGCCGTCGACGAAGTAGACGACCTCGCCGGTGCCCCAGGCGATCTCGAAGCGATGCGGCTGCCCCAGCGAGACGCCGCTCAGCTCGGTCTCGGTCGCTTGCCCGCCGTTGTTGGTTCGGGCATAGAGCGTCGTCGCGGTGTTCTTGGTGCTGAACATGGCCCAGTTGGGCGAGGTGTTGTAGTCGACACCCAGGCCGGCGTGCTCGAAGGAGGCAGCGCCGAAGGTGGCGCTGAACTCCAGCGAGCGGCCGGCGGCGAAGAAGGCGTTCGTTCCCGCCCAGGCGCCGTCGATCGAGAGTGAGCCGCCGCCGACGGTCACCGAGCCGGTACCCGCATTCCAGCTGTCCGAGGTCCAGCCGGCCGGAAGCGCCGAGCCGCTGAACTCGCTGCCGACGGTCGGCGCCAGCAAGAGCTCGCCGTCGCCGTCCTCACCCACGTACAGGTCTGCGCCGAGCGTGCCCGCCTGGAAGTCGGCGGCGGTGGTGTCGGTCAGGCCTGGCTCTGCGGCGACAGACTCCGAGCCGCCTGTTAGCCCCAGCAGCCCGACTACGAGCAATACGAGCAGCGACCCGCTGGCCACACGGCGTCGCCGAGGTGCCTCAAAAGTTGAACCCACGCCCATTCCCCCCCCGCAATGAGTGCAGCGCGTCGGCTACTGCGTGGGAGAAGGACCCCTAAATCCTTCCCGCACCTTTTCCTCCGACAGCCGCAGGATGTCGTTCGGAACCTGGTGCTTACTTACTACGTTCTTCCTGCTTATTGCTCTTTTGGTCGTCCCACAGTAGCAGGTGTCACGATGTTCGAGTAGCAGATGCCACTAGGGAGCACCACGCACGACGTGATTCGGGCCGAGACTGCCGACTCGTTTGCGCATCGCAGAGTGCACTCACTGAAGCGGTTGGCGCTCTCGACGCAGCTGCGGCGGTAGCGCGGGCAAAGTGCGATCTCCAGCCTCCAGAGCCTCACCCCCATGGGTTCCGTCAGCTGCGACCAGATCCAGTCGTAGGTGCACTCGAGCCCGGCGCGGAGCGGAGTCGACGGCTGCCAGCCGAGGCGCTCCTGGATCAAGGTGTTGTCGCTGTTCCTGCCGCGGACGCCCTGCGGCGCGTCGAGGTCGTAACGCCGCTCCAGTGTCAAGCCCTCGATCCCCTCGATGAGGTCGACGAGCCCGTTGACCGTCACGAGCTCCGAGCTCCCGACGTTCAGCGGCTCCGCGACGTCGCTCGCCATCAGGCGCAGCGTCCCCTCGATCGCATCGTCGATGTAGGTGAAGCTCCGCGTCTGCTCGCCGTCCCCCCAGATCTCGATCTCATGGCGGCCCGAGAGCTTCGCCTCGGCAACCTTGCGACAGATCGCGGCGGGAGCCTTCTCGCGTCCCCCTGCATACGTGCCGTTCGGACCGTAGACGTTGTGGTACCGAGCGATGCGCACCTCGAGACCGAAGTCCTCCGCGAAGTGTCGACACATACGCTCGCCGAAGAGCTTCTCCCAGCCGTACCCGTCCTCGGGCATCGCGGGGTACGCGTCGGATTCCGTGAGCGCCGTGACCTCGGAGGTGACCTGCTTCTCGGCTGCGTAGACGCAGGCCGACGACGCGAAGAAGTACCGCCGGACGGCCGCAGCCGTGCTCGCCCGGGACACGTGTCGCGACCTGAACCGCATCGGAGCGTGTCAGCGCCAACCCCGCCTACGAGGCGGTCATTACCCGGCCCACCTACGAGCAGGTCGTTGCCTGCGGCGCCGATGAGCTTGTCGTTACCGCCTTTGCCGTAGATCTGGTCCGCGCGAGGGCCCCCGCGCAACGTGTCATTGCGTGCCGACCCGTTGATGGTCGCCGCCCAGACCGTGCCGGCGGCGAACGCGAGGAGGGCGAATGCAAGTGCCGCCAACCGACGCACATCCGCGACTCCAGCGTTTCTTCACTGCGCGCGCACAGGCTCGACCCGATAAACCCTCGTAAGCGTCGGTTCTCGACTCAGGTCAGAGCGTCTCTCACGCAGACCGGCGGAATCCGTCCTGATCCATACCCACCGTCAACGACGTACCTGGTAACTGCCTCCAATTCCGTTGGCGGCGCCAGTGCCCGCTCGAGCCGGGAAAGCGCGCGCACGCGCCCGAACTGTTCTTGTGCGTACGCCCGCGCCCGCAAGCCGAGCTCTTCGCGCAACTCCGGTTGCGCACTCAAGGTTCGCATGGCATCTGCGAGCTCGCGAGGCGCTTCAGGCGGGACGATCAGCGCTCCGCCCGACTCTTTCAGGACAGACGCAGCCTCACTGGTTGCCGAAACCGAAGCTACGACCGGCCGGCCGCTCGCGAGGTAGGAGGCGATCTTCGACGGGAAGTTCGCGTTCGCGCTGACTCCCCGCTGGACGACGACGTGAACATGTGCCGAAGCCAGCAGGTCGGGATAGTGGTCATTCGTCACAGGTGGAGAGACCTCAACGTTCGTCGTGGTGGCCGCCAATCGTCGCACCTCGGCGGCCGAGTTACCTGCCCCGACGATCTCGAGGCGGATGTCGTCACCCACCAGGCGGGCGGCCTCGACGAGCGTCTCGACTCCTTGCGTGTATCCGAGGTTTCCCGCGTACAGGAACCGCGTGGGCCCGAGGGGTTCTCGCGGCGGTAGTGCTCGTACTCGGTCGAGGTCGACCCAGTTGTGGATTATTTCGATCCGCTCGGGCTCGACGCCGAGCCGCTCCGCGTGCTCGGCGAAAACCGGGCTGCATACGACCAGACCGTCGGCGGCACGGAACACGGCCTTCTCCACGCCTCCCGCGAGCCCGATCAAGCGGCAAGCACCAGGGCCGAGATCGTCGAGCGACGAGGCTGCGCGTAGCACAAGGTCCTGCACCCATAAGACGAGGCGAACACGCCTGCCGCTCGCACGAGCCGCCCGGACGAGAACAGCGCTCCCGGCGGCAGCGCTCAGACATGGGACAACGCAGAGAACGACGTCGGCTCGCGCGATCCGTCGAATGGCCGCCGGTGTCGAAAGCGCCGCGAACGAGAGCTCGTACAGCGCCTTGTCGACGAAGCGTTCCCTGGGTCGGGCCCAAAGCCATGACCGATGGAGACCCACGTCTCCGCGGCGCTCACTCAGCCAGATCTTCCCGCGGTATCCGGGATGGATCCGCCGCTCGGGGTAGTTGGGCAGCGCCGTGACCACGTCGACCTGATGCCTGCGGGCAGCGAGCCAGTTGCAGGCATCGGTGACGAGCGGCGGGATGCCGATGAGCTCCGGCGCATAGTTCGGAGACCAGACGAGGATCCGGCTCACGAATGCACTGCTACGACAGCGAGCTGGTTTCCGAAGCGGCCGGCGACCGCATTCGCGAGACGGAATGAAGACGCGATGCGGCGAGCGCGCGGCGATCTGGCGATACGCAATCGCATCCGGAGCCCTGAGCGCCGCCGCCGAGATGCAGCAGAGTGGGGTGACGAAAAGGTCACGCGGAGACGACCCGGTCCGTACCGGTAGTAGGCCGTTCCGATCGGTGCGACCGATGTGGCGTACGCCGCAGTAACTTTCTCACTCCCCCAAGGCCCCGTCGAGTGTTGTACAGACCGACTGAGGATACTCGGTTTGTCGCAAATGGGGCATATTTGACCGCGAGTTACGATTCGGCTCCCCGCCGGACCGCCACGACAGCGAGCTTGTTGCCAAAATCGCCGGCAGCCGCGTTCGCCAGCTTGAATGAGCTTGTCGCGGCCTCAAAAAGGCCACGATGCGAGAGGAGCCGCACGACGCGACCCGGCTCGTGCCGGTAGTACATCGCGTAACGGCGGCTCTTGCGGATGGAGAAACCTCGGTCGCGAAGGGCGGCTATCACCGCCTCGGCGTCGAGTCGACCGACGCGGTTGCCGGCTTCCTCGCGCTCGAGGGCCAGACCGGCGCGCACGGCAAGGGCGGTGATCCGCGCCCGTGCGGGCTCACTGACGCAGACAGCCGAGCGCGCGACTCGTGCCATCTCCGCGAGACCGGCGAGCGGGTCGTCGAGATGATGGAGACCGTCGTGCACGTGAACGACATCGACGGAGCGGTCGCGGAACGGGAGAGACGCGGCATCGCCGACGACGGCGAGCAGCTCGAAGCCGTGACGCCGCGCGCGCTCGTTCGCCCGCCGCGCTGCTCCGAGAGACACGTCGAGCGCGACGACGTTGGCTCCCGCGCGCGCCAGGAACTCTGCGTCCATCCCTGACCCCGCACAAATCGTGAGTGCCGTCGCTCCCGCGAAGCTCGACACCCTCGACGGCGCGCCGGAACTTCTCCTCGAGCAACCAGCGGTGGAGTGCAGGCGCGCCGTGCGGTCGCTCGATCTCCCATTCGTCGTCTGCTTGCTCGTCGAACCAATCCGCTTGCCGCCGAGAGTGCTCCGACGGGCCGACGAGGAGCAGCGGAATACCGCCATCGACCTCGTACCGAATGCCGCACCGGCAGCGCGCTTCCGTCGGCCCGAGCGCGAGGTCGCCGTGGCAGGCCGGGCACACGAGGAGCTCGAACACGGCAGGAGGCGGGGAGGTCACCTCGGTCAATGGCTCCGCTGCGGTCACCGCGACTTCTCCACTCGGCTTCGCTCGCCCATCTTCAGCCCGATCTGCCAGTAGTAGAAACCACGAGACACGGCGTAGTGGAAGCCCGCGCGCCCGTCAAGGAACCCACCGGTCAGGAGGTACGAGTAGGCGAAGATCCCGAGAGGCCGAAACGGCATCGACGCGAACGCCCGCTTGAGCCGAAGACGCCGAGCCGTTTGGGTCTCGTCGTCCCGCCCGATGCCGCCTCGCAAGCGCAGAGCTGCTTCCCAGTCCGAGTAGCGATTGTGCCGCTCGAAGTAGTGATAGAGGTCGTCATGGTCGCGATGGAGCATCCGGCCACGCAGCGTCCCGACGCGTCCGTCGACCGTCGGCTGATAGTGCCCCTCGACCTCCCACATGTGCTCGACGTCGAGATCGTCGATCGGGACATACCGCGCGCGGCGCCGATCGAAGAGCACGAGCTTGAACACGCGAAGTCCGTGCCCTAGCCGCCTCCCGAGGAAGACATAGTCGTAGCCGACGAAGTACCCGGCCCGGTCGAACCCGCGGGCCGCATGTCGCGCTATCTCGTCGACCAGCCCCGCGGTGAGTTCCTCGTCCGCATCGAGAAAGAGGACGAAGTCGTGCCGGAAACGGGAGGTTCTCGAGGCACCACTGCTTCTTCTTCGGATACCGGCCGTTCCAGACGAACTCGACGACCTCGGCGCCGGCCGATCGGGCGATCTCCTGCGTGCTGTCGTCGCTCTGCGAGTCGACGACGAAGACCTCGTCGAACCGCTCGACCGACGCCAGGCACTTCGAGAGATTCGCCTCTTCGTTCTTCGTCATGACGACGACGGAGACCGGCACCCTGCGCGTTCGACACGGCTTACTTCTTCCTGCGCCCACGCGAGCGTGTTGGCCCAAAGAGGCGGGTATCGGCCCAGATGAACGATCTCCACGACCTCGAACCCGCTCTCCTCCAGCAATCCGGTGAGGGCTTTGTCCGTGAAGAAGCGGACGTGCTCACCATCGACGCCGAAGTGCCTGTCGAAGCGAAAGGCAGCGATCGCCAGGTTCTTCACGAGGCCGTGGTACGGCGTGGAGAGTGCGAGCGCCACCGCCCGGGACGAGCGCCGAGTGGGCGCCGCGCAGAAGTGCGCGTGGCTCGAGCAAGTGCTCGATCACCTCGAACGAGACGACGACGTCCCAGGACGCAGACTCGACGGGCCAGGGAAGCTCTTCGACCGAGTGCCGCCGGATGTCAATGCCCGCATGGCTCGCCTGGGCGCGCTCGATGGCCGCTGCAGAGATCTCGAGCCCGGCTGCCTCGATACCGCGAGCGCGGGCTTCGGCAACGAGACCGCCGTCGCCCGCACCGCAGTCGAGGAGCCTCGGAGTGTCCGCCGCGGAGCGATGCCACCCGAGACCAGAGGAACTCGCGCCGCCTCGCAGTGAGGGGGTCGATCGACGCTGCCGGCACCTCGGCAGACCAGTGATTCTCGTAGCGCTGGGAACTCATGCGTCTTGCACTTCAATCGCTTTCTCGCTCCCGTAGGCACCGCGCTGTACGGGAGAGTCGCCGAGGCGCTGATGAGCCTCGGCTTCCGCCCACCGCCGCGCGCCGACGGCAACACTCACGGCCGTAAGGATGCCCTCGGCCGCCTTCGCGTAGTTCCACGAGCCGATGATCTCCGCTCCGCGTCTTCCGAAGTGCTCTCTTCGACCTGCGTCGGCGACGAGCAACTTGAGATAGCGGGCGAGCTCGTCCGGCCTGTCGTGGTCGAACACGTACCCGTTCTCGCCGTGAACCACCAGATCCGCGGCACAGCCGACCTTGTCCGAGACGACGACCGGCAGGCCGAAGTTCATCGCTTCATTCACCACCAGGCCCCACGTTTCGTCCCAGCCGGATGCGAGAGCGAAGATGTCTGCCGCCGCGTATGCCCGCGAGACTTCGCTCTGATTGAGAAAACCAGCGAAACACGACATCCTCGATCCCCTCCCGTACCACGAATTCACGCATCTCGCCGTCACACGAACCCGTTCCGACGACGAGCAGCGTGCAGGGACGACTGGCGCGGAGCTGTCGAAAGGCCTCGAGAAGAACGAATGGCTGCTTCTTGGGGACAAGCCGCGCAACACTCAAGACAACCGGCGCGTCGGATACCACACCCAACTGCCGCCGGAGACGCATGCGCTCTCCGGAGAGTTGACGTGCTTCACTCTGAAAGAACTCGTTATCGACGCAGAAGGGAACATGAAACAAGCGTTCCTCGGGCATTCCGTAGTGGCGAAACCATTTCTGATTGTTCCCACCGATGAAGAGCCCATATGAACCTGCGAACAGCGCCCGCAGCAAGGGTATCTTGAGCGCCGTCCTCCAAAGCGGCCGTGGGCTCAGAAGCGTCTGCTCCTCGCGGATGAAGAGACTTCGACGACACGCGATCTGCGTTGCGGCGGCCATGAGATGTGTCGGTGAGTAATAACCATGAAGCCAAAGAACGTCGAAACGTCGTCGAATAACCTGTCGCACTATGTCGCCATCAAAAAGGCTTGTGAAAGAGCTCCGAGGTTCGGTTTTCTCCGCCCGCTTCAAGAACACGCTCTTGAAACCCAAGAGAGCGTCTGAGTCGAACACTATTGGTTGGTTAAATCCGAGATCGCCCGGTCGCACACCGGCCGAGGACGAGAATATCGCGGTGAACTCGATTCTCGGATCAGCGGCGATATGGCGATACAAGCCGGACCGGTAGTAGACCGGAGAAGGAGCGTAGGCACCGACTCGAATCGGTCGGGCCAATCCGTCTACAGCCTGTGACGGGACGGTCACACAGACTTCGCCGTCAGGGTTCCGTCTCGCCTTCGCTGCACAGCGCGCAACGCCAGCACGAGAGCGACAGGCACCCAGCCGTAGCGCACGTACAAGGTCGGTTGGGCCAGTCCGAATGCCAGGTATGCCGCGAACGACCCGACGAGCGAGCCAGCGAGCATTCGCTCCCGCGGCGTCGTAGCGCCAACCGTGGCTTGCACTCCGGCACGAAGGCAGCTCACGATTATGAACAAGAGACCGATGAGGGCTAACAGACCGCCCTGATACCAGGTATTCAGAAAAGCATTGTGGATGACGTCGGAAATATCCCCTCCGGCACGAAGTGGCTCGAATTCAAATCCTACTCCGACGAACGGGTTCTCGCCAATTCGGGTCCACGCCACTTCGAAGCCGTCAAACCTCGCTGCGACCGTCCCATTGGAGCCGCGAACTTCCGAGATGCGTTCTGACAACGTCGTGGCACCTTCCTCTGGAGTGGCAACCCCAATCGTGAGGATTGCGAGCCCGATCACCAGAGCCGCCATTCCGATGGCGAGCTTGCGTCTTCCGAACCATGCGGCGACGGTGATACCTATCCCCGCCGCCAGAAGTCCGCTCACGGAACCGGACAGTACGAGTCCGGTCGTAATGAGGACGGTCGTCGCAACCCCCAAGAGTCTGGTGGCGCTGCCGGCACCGCCGTAGAACGCAAGTCCGATCGCCGCGGGAAGCGCAACGGCGGTCGATCCACCAAGGTCGTTCACGTGCTGGGCCGTCCCCGTCATCCTGCCAAAGGCGATATCCGTGTTCGGAATCACGTCTCCAGCGAGAAGTTGCGCGATCGCAGCTGCGCTGCTTGACCGCGAGGGACACCATCCAGAAGCTCACCGCGAGGCTTACATGACGCGTGGTTCTCAAGACGACGGACGCCACCCAGAACCAGGCGACGGTCAGGTAGAGAAACCGTGCTCCGATTTCGATCGACGCGACGCCGGTATCGCTCGAGAACGCTGAAATGCACGCCCCGGCAGCGAAGAGCGCGGCGCCTGCGAGAACTCCGGCAGGCAGGAATCCCTGGTCGCCGCGACGGTAGAGGACGATGGCGACGAGCGTTGCGACCAACGCGGCGGCAAACACGAAGTCGGAGGCGGTCGTGGCGTAGAGCGGACGGATCGTGAGTTGTCCGACGAGCAGTAGTCCGAACAGGAAGGCAAGCCGAGGCACTCGAAACACCTGCTCCCGCCCACGCTCTGCCGAGCGCGTCTGGTCGGCGAGGGGCTTGGTGTGGTCGCCACCGAACCACGCAACCGCGCCGATCCCCAGAATCAGCATTCCGCCGACGACATCCTCGATGTCGGGCTCTGTCTCCGTGACGAGGTAGCCGCAGAAAGCCGAAACGACTGCAATCGTCACGAGCGTCAGAAGTCCGAGCGGACGCCCCGGTTCCTGGGCGAACGCTTTCACGCTTCGCGCCGTCCGAGCGACACGGCGCGGGGCTCATCGACGTCGACCACCACGGCACCCATCTCAGGGTTCTCGAGCGTGACCACCCGTTGCATGATCCGCCGCATCATGAACGCCAGGACGGCCAAGCTCGCCGCCGCGCCGATGGTGAGTGCGGTTGCAACTCCCTCGATGCCCCAGCGGGGGGCGACGAGAACGATGAGAGGCAAGACCAAGGCCAAATTGACGAGCTCGGCAACCGTCCCGGCGCCCGGAGATCCCGCACCTTGCGCGATGTCGGTCAGAACACGCCGCATTGCGAGAAGAAGCGATGCGATCAAGAGGATCCGCGCCGTCGTTACCGCTCCGGAGAACTCGGCTCCGAAGAAGGTTGGGATGAGCCAGGGCATAATCGCCGCGAGTAGTCCGACCACAGCCGTGGTGGCAACGGCGACGATCAGGACATATGCATGAAGCATCCGCCGTACCTCGTCGCCCGGCGCCGCCGCAGCAACCCTAGGATACGCAACCATCCCCACACTCTGACTCAGGAATCTGGGAAGGTTCGTGAATGCCAATGCGACCACGTAGAGGCCCAGGTCGGACCGTGGCAACGAAATGGCAACGACGGCTTGATCCATGCGAAGTACCTCGACGGGGGAATTCGAGCCGAGCACGCCACTGACCCCGAAGCGGATCACTCGCAGCAAACCGATCTCCGTGTCCTCGTGGTGGCCCGACGCGTAGCGGATCGCTGTTGCGGCGAGGGCGACACCGACCAAGACGTTCGCCAGCGTCCACGCGAGAACGACCTGGACGAGAGCCGTCTCGTCGGTGAGCACGAGCGCGATCATCCCCAGCATGTACATCGCCGCAGGCGCGATGCGAAGGACATTGAAGATCGCAAATCGCGCCTGGCCCTGAAGGACCGCCAGGCCGTACTGCTGCGCAACGAGCGCGGGCATAACCGGAATGGACACCAGAGCCGCCTCCCGTTGCGCGTCGTCGACGAGAGCCCACAGGAGACCGGCTTGAGCGATCGTCAAGAGGATCGTTTGCAGCCAGATCGGCAGCCACAACCGGCGCAGCAGCGTTCGACTCCCTTCGGGGTCTCGCGCGACGTAGTACGTCATGGCCAGGGGCATTCCCAGCGTTCCCAGCTGACTGAGAATCGAGGGGACGAGCGCGATCGCGGCCAGGTCGCCGCGTCCCTCGACTCCAAGTGCTCGGGCTGCAAGGATGCCGCTCGCCACCAGCACCGCCTGCCCGACAATGCCCGTTGCAAGCGACCCGGCCACACCACCGCGAAGCCGCTTGCCGAAGACGTCCGGCGTGCTCATTCGAGCTGTCCACATGTGCCGCCGATCGTCCTGCGGCCGCCGCGCTCGCTCATCGCCAGATGGACGCGACCGCGACAGGGGCGAGCTGCGCGCGCTAAGCACCTCGAGACGAGAACACCGCAGGCCTCATTCGCGCACTGTGAAAGAAAGCGAGACGTGTGTCCAACGTACCGTTCTGGTCCGGCGCCTTGCCCCTCCCAGACGGCTTGCGCCTCCCCGGCACCATGTCTAACGTCCCGGTCCTCTTTGAACGCGAATGACCTCCTGAAGCGCCACTATCCCGAGAGCGAGTATGGCGGTTTCAGCGACGTCGACGGAACGGTGGCTTTCTATACCCGGGTGAGAGCACTCCTCACGTCCTCGTCGATCGTCGTTGACGTCGGCTGCGGCCGCGGGGGCATGCTCGACGAGCCCGCATCGTTGCCGCGAGAGCTCATGTCGCTCAGAGGTTCCTGCGGAAAGGTAATCGGCGTCGATGTCGACGAAGCCGGCGCTTCCAACCAGCTGATCGACGAGTTCCGGCTGGTCGAGTCGGCGACATTGCCCCTCGAAACTGCCTCGGCTGACCTTTGCATCTGCGACTGGGTGGTCGAACACGTCGAAGAGCCGCCGAGCTTCTTCGCGCGAGTTGGCACGCGTTTTGCGACCGGGCGGCTATGTCTGCGTCAGGACGTTGAACCTCGTCAGCTACGTCGGCATAGCGTCGCGGATGATTCCCAGCGGTCAGCACGAGCGCGTATTGGCGTGGGCGCAGCCACAAAGACGCGACGTGGACATCTTTCCAACGCTGTACAGGTGCAATACGCGGCGTCGACTTCACCGAGTGCTCGATCGCTCCGGTTTCGACTCCTGCGTCTACGGCCACAACGGCGAACCGGCGTACTTCGGCTCGTCTCCGTTCCTCTACAGGCTCGGCGTGTGGTACGAGCGGCACGCTCCCCGTGCGGTGGCAGTGTCCCTTTTCGGCTTCGGCCGCCGGCGATCTGGAAGCGGCGCGCGGGTGTCCCGGCCTGCCGAAGTATCCTAGGTCGGTGCCCGCTCGCTACTCCGACCGCTACTACCGGCGGCTCGAAACAGGGATCGACGCGGTCAGCCCAGGAGACAGTTCCGCTCATACTCCGGCTCTTTCCCTCGAGAACGGTGCTCGACGTCGGCTGCGGTGCCGGTGCGTGGTTGAAGGCGTTTGCCGATGAAGGTTGCGACGTTTTCGGCATCGACAGCGACGGCATTCGAACCGAGAAACTCCTCATCGCCAGAGAGTCGCTGGCCATTTGCGACCTCGAGCAGCCGCTGCGACTCGATCGTCGGTACGACCTCGTGACATGTCTCGAAGTCGCCGAGCATCTCTCGCCCGGCCGCGCGTCGAGCCTGGTGGCCGATCTCTGTCGACTCGGTGACGTCGTCGTCTTCTCCGCCGCGGTTCCCGGACAGGGCGGAACGCACCACGTCAACGAGCAATGGCCGAGCTACTGGATCGATCTGTTCGGGCAGAACGGTTTCGAGCCGCTCGACTGCATGCGACACCAGATATGGACGAACGTAGCGGTGGAGTGGTGGTATGCGCAGAACGTCTTCGTATTCGTCCGGTCGACACGCATCGATGACTTTCCCGAGGCGTTGGCAGAGAGCAGAGCTCTACCGACGGACTTGGTGCATCCGCGTGCTTTCGTCCGGCTTGCCATCCCTTCCGAGATGACACCACGCATGCTCAAGGAAGTCGTACTCGCCCTTCCGCATTTTCCCAGCAAGATCGTGCAACGTTTTCGTAGAGTCGACTAGTTGTCCGCGGCGATGGCCCTCGCTCGATCGTCGCGCCTCGGAACGCCCAGGGTGGCGATCGTCCTGCCGTGTTGAGAGTCAACGTCGGGTGTGGTCCGTCTCCGACTCCCGGCTGGGTGAACATCGACAACTCGCCGTCGGTACGGCTGCGCCGACTTCCGCTCGGCCCCCTCATCGGAGGCCCCCGCAGAGCGGTTTGGAGCGCAGCTCGAGAACATGGTGTGCGGTACGGCTCGGCCAAGCGACTTCCATTTCGCGATGCATCCGTCGAAGCGATCTACAGCTCACACATGCTCGAGCACCTGTCACGGAGGGGCGCGAGGCGGTTTCTGGGTGAGTGCAGGCGCGTACTCGCCCCGGATGGCGTCATCAGGATCGCTGTTCCTGATCTTCAGGCCCTCGTGAACGACTACGAGGTGGAGCAGGACGCAGACCGACTCCTCCAGAGGCTCATGCTCACCGAGGAGCGTCGAGGAGCTCAGCGACTACTCAGGTTCACCGGGCATCGCTGGATGTACGACGGTGAGTCACTTCGCAAGGCGATCACCGCCGCAGGCTTTCGTGATGCCGCCATACTCCCAGCCGGCTCGACGACGATCCACCGCCCTGGTGCGCTGAACCTTCGGGAGCGCGAGGAAGAGAGCGTCTACGTCGAGGCGAAAAGGTGACTGCGCCCGCGTCGACTCGTTCCGAGAACCGGTGCGCACGCATGCACGTAGGACACACCTACCCGTCCGTGCACCCCGGCCGCGAAATGAGGCTTCGCGGCGCATAGGGAAGCGGCTGCGGGATGTCGCAGACGGCACCCCAGATCTGCGGGTAGGGAGGCTGGTCCTTGACGTACCAGTGCCCGTCTCGGAAGACGGCGATGTCGGCATCGCCGCTTGCCGTCGTAGTCACCGGGGACGGGGACGTCTCCTGCCTGGCCCCAGATCTGCGGGTAGGGAGGCTGGTCCCTGCACGTACCAGTGCCCGTTTCGGAAGACGGCGATGTCGGCGTCTCCGTCTCCGTCGTAGTCGGCAGGGACGGGGACGTCTCCTGCCTGGCCCCAGATCTGCGGGTAGGGAGGCTGTCCCTGCACGTACCAGTGCCCGTTTCGGAAGACGGCGATGTCGGCGTCTCCGTCTCCGTCGTAGTCGGCGGGGACGGGGACGTCTCCTGCCTGGCCCCAGATCTGCGGGTAGGGAGGCTGTCCCTGCACGTACCAGTGCCCGTTTCGGAAGACGGCGATGTCCGCGTCGCCGTCTCCGTCGTAGTCGGCGGGGACGGGGACGTCTCCTGCCTGGCCCCAGATCTGCGGGAAGGGAGGCTGTCCCTGCACGTACCAGTGCCCGTTTCGGAAGACGGCGATGTCCGAGGAGCCGTCTCCGTCGTAGTCGGCGGACACCGAGAGATCCCCGCGAGGCCCCCAGAGCTGCGGGAAGGGGGGCTGACCGTGCGATGTACCAGGCGCCCTGGGAGGGACGGAAGACCGAGAGGTCGGTGTCGCCGTCGCCGTCGAAGTCGGCGACGGGGGGCTGAGGAGCCGGCACCTGACCTGTAGTGGTGAACGAGAACATCGGGCTCGTCGTCGTCTTCTGCCCGTCGCTTACCGTGACGTACCACTCGTACTCGGCACCAGCGCTGCGATCCGGCCAGCTCACCTCGGCATCGCTCTCGGAGGGCACCGTCACCGAGCCGATCGTCTGAAACTGCATGTCGTAGTCGAGCGTGAACTGGCTGCTCGCGTCCGTCTCGAACTCGCCGGCGCCACCGAGTCGGCTCGGCGAGTATGTATACGCATAGATCTTGTTCTCGGTCGGCTTGAACGTGTAGTACCGGAGCCATCCGTCGCCGCCGTTCGCACGGCTCTGGTAGTCGGTGAGAACCTGGTGAACCGGGTCGCCGCAGTCGTTCAGATCGGTACGCCTGCCCTCACCGGGGTAGTGGCCGTTCACGACGAGGAACACGTTGCAGTTCGGCTTGACGAGCTGCGTCCAGACATCTGCAGCGCCGGTCCCGTCCGGTCGGTAGATCGGTGACGTCGGGCGGTTGTTCGAGGTGTTGAGGAACGCGTGCGTGGAAATGATGGCCCGGCGGTCCGGATACTGGTCGAGAATCCGGTTTGCCCACTCGATCACGTACGCCGGAATGTCGTACTCGAGATGGAGGATGATGAAGTCGAGACCCCCAGCCGAGAACAACTCGTAGTTGTCCTTGTTCTGGCGATTGACGGTGTCCTGCGGATCGCCTCCGAGGTGCCCGCCGTACCAGGGGAAACCCGAGTAGCGGCTCACCGGGAAGTACTGGTCGAACTTCTCCGCCACGCCGCTCGTGCTCATGTCATGGTTTCCCGGGGCCACGCCGCTTTTCGCGCCATTCGAGTCGAGGACGGCCATCTGCGCGCTCGACCGGAGCCATTCGTCGTTGCTCGCGTCCACGTTCTCGACGATGTCGCCGAGATGGCTGGTGAAGACGATGTTCATGTCGTCCTGGTGATCCACGATCCACTCCACCTGCGCGGTGAAGTTGGCCAGGTAGGCGCCGTTCTGATCCACGTAGTGCTGCGTGTCCGGCATGGCGACGATGGTGAAGTCGGTGCTCGAGGCCGACGACACGGGCCGGCCGAAGAAGCGCGCGGTGACATCGGCGCCCTCCGGGTCCGCCACGGTCACATCGAGGGTCGGGTCCGTCGTCACGTCGGTGGCGCCGTCAAGCGGCGCGTTGAGCGTCGGCTGAGCGGGGGGTGCGTTCGGCGGCGGCGCAACGAAACCGTCTACCCAGAGTGGACCATTCGTGAGAGTGCCGGAAATGCTCCCGACCGAGCTATTCGCACTCGTACCGGATCCTTCGTTGAGCCCCCAACGGCCGACGAGGCCGGTGCCGCTCGTGAGCTCGCTGTCCATCGTCGCCTGGATTTCCGCTTGCGTGCGCGCAAGGCCCCATATACGTGCCTCGTCGATGACGCCATCGAAGTACGCGGAGTCCGGTGCACCGGTAGAGAGCAGGGCTGTGCCTAGCCCCGCGTGCTGGCTCGAGTCCGAACGCGGCGGCTCGTTTACTGCCAGGCTCGCCTCGAGATCGCCGTCCAGGTACAGCTTCCAGGTGCCTTCGGCGTAGGTCGCGGCAGCGTGATGCCAGCTGCCATTCGTGATTACGGTGGTGCCGCTTACCGGGTGGTTCTGACCGAGGGGGCCGCTTCCACCTGCGCCCTCCTCGAAGTCGGCGACCAGCACGTTCGCGTCCGAGTCGATGCCAAGGTAGTAGTTCATGTCGACGATCCCACCGTCGTTCTCCGAGGTTCCCTTCGTCACGAGCGGAACCGCATTGGCGATGCCGCCGCTCCCGGTCCCGTCCGGGTTACCCGGACCTTGCCGGTTGAACCACGTCTCGATCGTGAACGTGCTCAGCCCGAGGGCGTCGGGGTCGCCGAACGTCACGTAGTCGTTCTGACCGTCGAAGTCGAGCGCCGTCCCTGCGGGAGCGGCCTGACTCAACGGCGAGGCGACGACCACAACGGCCGCGGCGAGCAGCGACACCAACGCTGCCCTCCGAGTTCGTATCGCCCCTCCAGTGCCACTCCGGATCGAAAACGTGAAGGGGTCGCGGAGCTCGAGGCGATCCGGACGCGCCCGGCTCACCCGTCCGTGCACCCCGGCCGCGAAATGAGGCTTCGCGCCGCATAGGGAAGCGGCTGCGGGATGTCGCAGACGCCACCCCAGATCTGCGGGAAGGGCGGCTGTCCCTGCACGTACCAGTGCCCGTCTCGGAAGACGGCGATGTCTGCATCGCCGCTTGCGTCGTAGTCACCGGGGACGGGGAGATCTCCTGCCTGGCCCCAGATCTGCGGGAAGGGAGGCTGTCCCTGCACGTACCAGTGCCCGTTTCGGAAGACGGCGATGTCCGCATCTCCGTCTCCGTCGTAGTCGGCAGGCACGGGGACGTCTCCTGCCTGGCCCCAGATCTGCGGGTAGGGAGGCTGTCCCTGCACGTACCAGTGCCCGTTTCGGAAGACGGCGATGTCCGCGTCTCCGTCTCCGTCGTAGTCGGCGGGCACGGGGACGTCTCCTGCCTGGCCCCAGATCTGCGGGTAGGGAGGCTGTCCCTGCACGTACCAGTGCCCGTTTCGGAAGACGGCGATGTCGGCGTCTCCGTCTCCGTCGTAGTCGGCGGGGACGGGGACGTCTCCTGCCTGGCCCCAGATCTGCGGGTAGGGAGGCTGTCCCTGCACGTACCAGTGCCCGTTTCGGAAGACGGCGATGTCCGAGGAGCCGTCGCCGTCGTAGTCCGCGGAGACCGAGAGGTCCCCGGAGCCCCCAGAGCTGCGGGAAGGGGGGCTGACCGGCATGTACCAGGCGCCCTCGGAGGGACGGAAGACCGAGAGGTCGGTGTCGCCGTCGCCGTCGAAGTCGGCGACGGGGAGCGCGTCCACCGGAGTCGCATCGGCGGTGATGAATGCCGTGTACGCCGTCGAGGCGCTGGCGGCCATGACGGGCACTTCCACGGTCCAGTTCTGCTTGGTGCTCGTCGCATCGTTCACGTCGTCGGTGATGAGCGTGCTGCGCGGGCTGAAGGAGATCGACGACGTCGACGACTTCTTCGTGACGAGATCGTTGAAGCCCTCGCTCGACGTGTAGACGAGACGCACGGTGTCGTCCTGCTCGTTCAAGAGCACGATCCCTCGAGTGCCGTTCTGATCCACCTCGTACAGCGGATCCCACGTTCCGTTCGGACGCCGGATCAGCAGGGCGATCTTCGGATAGCCGGCCGTGTCGTAGCTCGTCTTCACGCCCGCGTACAGCGTCCCGTCGGACGCGACCTTGACGTTCAGATGGTCGTCCGCCATGCCGAGGCCGACCGGCAAGGCCGAACCGGACGCCGGAACCTCGTCGGCCGACCAGGTCGTTGCCAGCTGGCCGTCGACATGCACCTTGAACCCGAATCGCTGCGTGGTCTGGTTCGACCACAGCACGCCGATCGTGTCGTTCGGCAGGGCGGTGACCACCCCGATGTCGTCGCCGTTGATGTTGTTCGCCAGCGTGACGGGGCCTGCGAACGAGGTGTAGGGAGCATCGCTGTAGTGGACGTTGAGGTTCGCGCCGTTCTCCGTCGCCAGCCACATGCGACCGGTCGAATCCAGGTCGATCGTCGCGATCTCGCTACCCGGCAGCGAGACCAGCGTCGCGGCAGGCCTGCTCGACCACGGTTCGTACGTGTTGCCGGTGGCGTTGTACTGCACCGACACGAGCTCGGGCGACGGGCCGTGGAGCAGGATGTGAGTCACTGCACCGTCGGACTTGGCGTCGGCCTGAACGTCGGTCTTGGTCGAGATATGGCGGACGTTGCTCCAGGTGTCGTCCGGGTTGAGGCGCCAGATCCACGTGCCCGACGGGGACACAGCCGCGGAGGGCAGGACCGCCCACCAGGTTCCGGCGTGCCGCCAGAGCTTGGACTGCGGCTTCTCGCCCGTCGAGTCCGTGACGGGGATCGTCGTGAACGTCTCGGGGCCGCCCACCGGAGGTGCACCGTGCACAGCGGTGTTCCCCGAGTCGGTGTACGACTGGCCGGCGATCGGGATGAACTGGTAGTCGTAGCTCGAAGCGTGCAGCGTGAACTTGATCACGCCGTGCGCGGTCTGGTTTCGCTCCTCGCTCGTCGAGCGGATCGTGCCGAAGCCGGTGAGGCCCACGCCGCCGGTGCCGACGACGAACTGGCGGATCCCGAAGTCATCGATCCGCGTTCCCGCTCGCGTTCGCGGGCGCTCATGCGCTCGTAGTTGTGCCAGTGACCGCCGAGCGCGATGTCCGCACCGGCCTCGTACAGGTCCTGCCAGAGGTGCTGAAGGTGCGAGAAGTTGCCCGAGCGACGAGTAGCGCGGCTTGTGCATCATGGCGATGATGTTGTTCGTCGGCGAAGTGGCGAGATCGTTCTCGAGCCAGAGATCCTGAGCCGAGTTCTCGTCGCAGCCGCCAGGTAGCCAGTAGCCGGAGCCGGGCTCGCACTCGGAGTTCAGCACGACGATGTGCCACGTGCTCGCCCCGGTGCCGATGTTGTAGCTGTAGTAGCCGAGACCTCGGTCGCCGGCCGGGCCGTTCTGCGTTGCCGACCCCGTTGAAGTAGTCGTAGTACGGGAGTCGCGTTCGCCGTCACGCCGTTACCGAACTCATGGTTGCCGATGGACGGTCGGGTGCGCGCCTTGAAGGCGCCCCAGGTCGGGTCGTAGTAGTTGTTGAACTCGTCTGCGGTCCCGTTCGGATAGGCGTTGTCGCCGAGCGTGAAGACGGTGCCCGGAATGCCCGGAGACGAGCGTGGCCGTCGCCCCATCCTGCGTCCAGGGGGTGCCGGCGATGTCACCCGCGCCCACGAGCACGGGGTCGGTTCCGGCGGCCGACACGGTGACGGTGATCGTCTCGCAGTCGGAGACGGTGCCGTCCGAGACGCACACGTCGAAGACGTGGCTTCCGATCTGACCGGCGGTCGGCGTCCAGGTGAAGGCGCCGCCGCTCGTGATCGCAGCGCCCGCAGGCACCGAGCCCGAGGTGCCGTTGGCGAGCGAGAAGGTGAGCGTGTCACCCGCGTTGGGATCGGTCGCGGTCGCGGTGAAGGCAAGCTGCGTGCCGACCTCGGCGCTCTTGTTGCCCACCGGGTTCAGGGTGGGCGGACCGTTGCCTGGGGTGATCGTCGCCAGCGCGGCGATCTCGGAGGCCGTGAGCGCCGTGTTGAACAGGAGGGCGTCGTCCATTGCCCCCTGCAACGTGCGTCGCCCCGTCCGACTGCGCACCGATGCCGAGAGCGAGGTTGTTGGTCGATGATCGAGGCCGGACCGGCGAGGTCCCCGCTCTCCTGGACTCCGTTCACGTACAGCCGGATCGTCGTGCCGTCGTAGGTCGCCGCCACATGCATCCAGGTTGCGCCGGTGGCGGGATACGACGTCGCCGAGTTGATCCGATAGGTGTCGCCGCTCGGAACCTGGTTGAGCCGCACGAACGCCTTTCCCGTCGAAGAGAGAGACAGCTCGTAGCCGCCCGTGCCGCTGATGATCGCCTTCTTGATCAGGTACTGCGTGCCTGTCTTCTCCGGCTTCACCCACGCGGCCATCGTGATCGCGGAGGTGATGTCGAGCGAGGCGCTGTCGGGAACCGTCGCGTAGTCGCCGGTTCCGTCGAACCTGATCGCCTGGCCGTGCTGGCCCGCAACCCAGGTCGGGTTACCCGCAATCGTCCCGTTGTTCCCGGACGTCGAGGAATCGACGAGGACCGCGCCGCTCCCCTCGTCCATCTTCCAGTCGCCCACGGGAGGCGACGCCGCACCCGCGGCGCCCGACAGCACCATGGCGAGCAGAACGCCAGCCAGGCCCAGGCTCGGGACGACTCGACGGATACGGGTTTTCAGCATGCCTCACTCCTCTTGATCTTCAGGTTTAGGTGGCGATCGAGCAGGCTCGGAATTCCGCGACCGGAGACGCGTCCGCGCCGCGGTTCGCGCAACCGCCCCGGCAGTTCCGCCGCTCGCACGCTCGACACGGGTCGCGATCGAGCGGTCCTAGCCGTTCGTCAGCATCCCCGGCGCGCGGGATCAGGCTGCGGATGCGCGTAGGGAAGCGGCAGCGGGATGTCGCAGGCGGCGCCCCAGATCTGCGGGAAGGGGGTGACGCCGTCCTTCACGTACCAGCGGCCCTCGGTGGGGCGGAAGACGGCGATGTCGGTCTTGCCGTCGCCGTCGTAGTCACCCGGCTACGGGACGGTCGCTGGTGGCGCTCAGGGCCCCAGATCCCCCAGGTGGTGGCGGAGGTCACGCCGTCGCGTTCACGTACCAGCGGCCCCGTAGGGGCGGAAGACGGCGATGTCGTCGTCGCCGTCGCCGTCGTAGTCGCCCGGCACCGGGATGTCTCCGGCCTGACGCCCCAGATCTGCAGGAGGTGACGCCGTCGCCTTCACGTACCAGCGGCCCTCAGTGTCGGAAGACGGCGATGTCGTCGTCACCGTCGCCGTCGTAGTCGCCGGGCACGGGGATGTCGCCTGCCTGACGCCCCAGATCTGCGGGGAGGTGACGCCGTCGCCTTGCACGTACCAGCGGCCCCGATGTCGGAAGACGGCGATGTCGTCGTCGCCGTCTCCGTCGTAGTCGCCGGGGACGGGGATGTCGCCGGCCTGACCCCCAGATCTGCGGGAAGGGGGCTGTCGCCGCGTTCACGTACCAGCTGCCCGTTTGGGGCGGAAGACGGCGAAGTCGTCGTCGCCGCCGTCTCCGTCGTAGTCGCCGGACACCGAGAGATCGCCGTCGCTGCCCCAGACTGCGGGAAGGGGTGCGCCGTCCTTCGAGTACCAGCGCGCCCTCGGAGGGACGGAAGACCGAGAGGTCGGTGTCGCCGTCGCCGTCGAAGTCGGCGACGGGGGGCGCTCGGAGACCCGCCGGGAGGCCCGTGCGTCGGGAAGGTGCCGGCGTCGGTGAAGGTCTGGCCGGCGATCGGGATGAACTGGAAGTCGTAGCTCGAGGAGTGCAGCGTGAACTTCATCACCCCGTGCGTGGCGCTGTTACGCACCTCGCTCGTCCGAAGAATCGTCCCGAAGCCGGAAAGGCCCACGCCGCCGGTGCCGACCTGGAACTGGCGGATCCCGAAGGTCGGGATCGGCGTTCCCGCTCGCGTCCGTCGGCCCCAGGCGCTCGTAGTTGTGCCAGTGCCCCCCGAGCACGATGTCCGCGCCGCCGTCGTACAGGTCCTGCCAGAGATTCTGGAGATGCGCGAAGCTCCCCGACGACGAGTACCGCGGCTTGTGGAAGATGGCGAGGATGTTGTTCGTCGGCGCGGTGTCGAGATCGTTCTCGAGCCACACATCCTGAGCCGAGCCCTCGATGCAGCCGTTTGCCAGCCACAAGCCTGTCTGTCCGGGCTGGCACTCCGAGTTCAGGACGATGATGTGCCACATGCTCGCCCCGGTGCCGATGTTGTAGCTGTAGTAGCCACCGATGGTCCGATCACCGGCCGGGCCGGTCTGGTTCCCCACCCCGTTGAAGTAGTCGTAGTAGGGGGTCGCGCTCGGCGTGTTGTAGTCGTGGTTGCCGGGCGCCGGTCGCGTTCGCGACTTGAAGGCGCCCCACGTCGGCTCGTACCAATCGGTGAACTCCTGGGCGGTTCCGTTCGGGTAGACGTTGTCGCCGATCGTGAAGACGGCTGCCCGGGATGCCGGAGACGAGCGTGGCCGTCGCCGTGTCCTCCGTCCAGGGGTTGCCGGCGATGTCCCCGGCGCCCACGAACACTGGATCGCCTGGAGGGATCGTCGCCAAGGCCGCGATCTCGGAGGCGGTGAGTGCCGTGTTGTACAAGAGGACGTCGTCCATCGCACCCTGCAACGTGGTCGCTCCGTCGGACTGCGCACCGATTCCCAGCGCAAGGTTGTTCAACGTGATCGACGCCGGGCCGGCGAGGTTCGCACCTTCCTGGACACCGTTCACGTACAGCCGCATGATCCCGGCCCCGTACGTCGCCGCGACATGCATCCACGTCGTGCTGTGGGCCGGATACGAGGTCACCGAATTGATCCGATACGTATCGCCGCTCGCGACCTGGTTCAAGCGTACGAACACCTTCCCGGCCGACGACAGGGACAGCTCGTAGCCACCCGTGCCGTTGATCGTCGCCTTCTTGATCAGGTACTGCGTGGCCGTCTTCTCCGGCTTCACCCACGCGGCCATCGTGATCGGCCGTGGTCATGTCGAGCGAGGCGCTGTCGGGAACCGTCGCGTAGTCACCGGTTCCGTCCATCCGCAGAGCGAGACCGTGCTGGCCTGCGACCCACGTCGGGTTTCCCAGGATCGTCCCGTTGTTCCCGAACGTCGAGGAATCGACGAGGATCGTGCCACTACCCGTGTCCATCCTCCAGTCGCCCACAGGGGGCGATGCCGCACCGGCGGTGCCGGACAGCACCAAGGCGAGCAGAGCACCAGCCAGACCAAGGATCGGGAACGTTCGACGGATCCGGTTCATCAACATGTCTCACTCCTCACGATTTCGTGGTCGGTTAGCGCGCGCTACGCGGGGTTGAGCATCAGTCGCGTAGTGACCGGGTGCTCATCCGTCCGTTCCGGGCAGGCCCACCGCGCGGGATCAGCGTGCGGATCGCGTAGGGAAGAGGCAGCGGGATGTCGCAGCTCGGTGCCCCAGATCTGCGGCGGTCACGCCGTCCTTCACGTACCAGATGCCCTCGCTGGGACGGAAGATGGCGATGTCGGTCTGGCCGTTGCCGTCGTAGTCGCCCGGCTGCGGCCGGTCGCTGGTGACGCTCACGGGTCCCGGGTTCCCCAGATCTGCAGGAGGTGACGCCGTCGTCGTTCACGTACCAGCGCCCTCGGAGGGACGGAGACGGCGAAGTCGTCGTCGCCGTCGCCGTCGTAGTCGCCCGGCACCGGGATGTCGCCCGACCTGCCCCAGATCTGAAGGAGGTGACACCGTCGTCGTTCACGTACCAGCGGCCCTCGGAGGGGCGGAAGACGGCGAAGTCGGTCGTCGCCGTCGCCGTCGTAGTCGCCGGGGACGGGGATGTCGCCGCGAGCTACCCCAGATCGTGAAGGAGGTCACGCCGTCGTCGTTGACGTACCAGCGGCCCTCGGAGGGGCGGTAGACGGCGAAGTCGTCGTCGCCGTCGCCGTCGTAGTCGCCCGGCACCGGGATGTCGCCGGCGACCCCAGATCGTGCAAGGGAGTGACGCCGTCGTTCACGTACCAGATGCCCTCGGAGGGGCGCAGACGGCGAAGTCGTCGCCGCCGTCACCATCGTAGTCACCCGGCACGAGCAGGTCGTCGTCGATGCCCCAATCCGTGAATGCGGGGACCCCGTCCTTGAGGTACCAGCGGTGCTCGCTGGGGCGGTAGACCGAGATGTCGGTGTCGTCGTCGCCGTCGAAGTCGGCGACGGGCGGCTGCGGAGATCCGCCACCAGCCGCGGACACGACCACGTCGATCGTCTCGCAGTCGCGAGACCTCGCCGTCGGAGACGCACACGTCGAAGGTGTGGGTTCCGACCTGGGCGCCGCTCGGCGTCCAGGTGAAGGCGCCGCCAGCGGTGATCGAGGCGCCCGCGGGCACCGTGCCCGAGGTGCCGTTGGCCAGCGTGAAGGTCAGGGTGTCGCCCGCGTCGGGATCGGTAGCGGTCGCCGTGAAGGCGAGCTCGCTGCCGGCGGTGGCGGTCTTGTCGCCCACCGGGTCGAGGACGGGAGCGGCGTTCGCCGCGGACACGACCACGTCGATCGTCTCGCAGTCGCGAGAGCTCGCCGTCGGAGACGCACACGTCGAAGGTGTGGGTTCCGACCTGGGCGCCGCTCGGCGTCCAGGTGAAGGCGCCGCCAGCGGTGATCGAGGCGCCCGCGGGCACCGTGCCCGAGGTGCCGTTGGCCAGCGTGAAGGTGAGCGTGTCGCCCGCGTCGGGATCGGTAGCGGTCGCCGTGAAGGCGAGCTCGCTGCCGGCGGTGGCGGTCTTGTCGCCCACCGGGTCGAGGACGGGAGCGGCGTTGGCCGCGGACACGACCACGTCGATCGTCTCGCAGTCGGAGAGATCGCCGTCGGAGACGCACACGTCGAAGGTGTGGGTTCCGACCTGGGCGCCGCTCGGCGTCCAGGTGAAGGCGCCGCCAGCGGTGATCGAGGCGCCCGCGGGCACCGTGCCCGAGGTGCCGTTGGCCAGCGTGAAGGTCAGGGTGTCGCCCGCGTCGGGATCGGTTGCGGTCGCCGTGAAGGCGAGCTCGCGTGCCGGCGGTGGCGGTCTTGTCGCCCACCGGGTCGAGGACGGGAGCGGCATTGGCCGCGGACACGACCACGTCGATCGTCTCGCAGTCGGAGAGATCGCCGTCGGAGACGCACACGTCGAAGGTGTGGGTTCCGACCTGGGCGCCGCTCGGCGTCCAGGTGAAGGCGCCGCCCGCGGTGATCGAGGCGCCCGCGGGCACCGTGCCCGAGGTGCCGTTGGCCAGCGTGAAGGTCAGGTGTCGCCCGCGTCGGGATCGGTAGCGGTCGCCGTGAAGGCGAGCTCGGTGCCGGCGGTGGCGGTCTTGTCGCCCACCGGGTCGAGGACGGGAGCGGCGTTGGCCGCGGACACGACCACGTCGATCGTCTCGCAGTCGCGAGGGCTCGCCGTCGGAGACGCACACGTCGAA
This sequence comes from uncultured Actinomycetes bacterium, assembly GCA_963850485.1. Taxonomy (GTDB): domain Bacteria; phylum Actinomycetota; class Thermoleophilia; order Gaiellales; family Gaiellaceae; genus GMQP-bins7. Next base: position 119,962 of record CAWKLR010000026.1, read on the forward strand.
GGTGTGGGTCCGACCTGGGCGCCGCTCGGCGTCCAGGTGAAGGCGCCGCCAGCGGTGATCGAGGCGCCCGCGGGCACCGTGCCCGAGGTGCGTGGCGAGCGTGAAGGTCAGGGTGTCGCCCGCGTTGGGATCGGTAGCGGTCGCCGTGAAGGCGAGCTCGGTGCCGGCGGTGGCGGTCTTGTCGCCCACCGTGTCAGGACGGGAGCGGCATTGGCCGCGGACACGACCACGTCGATCGTCTCGCAGTCGGAGAGAGCGCCATCGGAGACGCACACGTCGAAGGTGTGGGTTCCGACCTGGGCGCCGCTCGGCGTCCAGGTGAAGGCGCCGCCAGCGGTGATCGAGGCGCCGCGGGCACCGTGCCCGAGGTGCCGTTGGCCAGCGTGAAGGTCAGGGTGTCGCCCGCGTTGGGATCGGTAGCGGTCGCCGTGAAGGCGAGCTCGCTGCCGGCGGTGGCGGTCTTGTCGCCCACCGGGTTCAGGCTGGGAGCGGCATTCGCCGCCGACACGACCACGTCGATCGTCTCGCAGTCGTCGAGAGCGCCATCGGAGACGCACACGTCGAAGGTGTGGGTTCCGACCTGGGCGCCGCTCGGCGTCCAGGTGAAGGCGCCGCCAGCGGTGATCGAGGCGCCGACGGGCACCGTGCCCGAGGTGCCGTTGGCCAGCGTGAAGGTGAGCGTGTCGCCCGCGTTGGGATCGGTAGCGGTCGCCGTGAAGGCGAGCTCGCTGCCGGCGGTGGCGGTCTTGTTGCCCACCGTGTTCAGGCTGGGAGCGGCATTCGCCGCCGACACGACCACGTCGATCGTCTCGCAGTCGTCGAGAGCGCCATCGGAGACGCACACGTCGAAGGTGTGGGTTCCGACCTGGGCGCCGCTCGGCGTCCAGGTGAAGGCGCCGCCAGCGGTGATCGAGGCGCCGACGGGCACCGTGCCCGAGGTGCCGTTGGCCAGCGTGAAGGTGAGCGTGTCGCCCGCGTTGGGATCGGTAGCGGTCGCCGTGAAGGCGAGCTCGCTGCCGGCGGTGGCGGTCTTGTTGCCCACCGTGTTCAGGCTGGGAGCGGCATTCGCCGCCGACACGAC
>CAWKLR010000027.1:0-23135 GCA_963850485.1 uncultured Actinomycetes bacterium
GGGACGCGTGGGGCGGCCGGAGATGTAGTGCAGCCAGTAGTCGAAGGAGCCGATTCCCGCCAGGAAGCCGATCGGCGCAGCGGTCATCGCACCCACGACCAGGACGACCTCGGTCAGCCAGAGCGGCTCCCAACCCCACCACCAGCGGAGCGCCACGACGAGCAGCGCTCCCAGGACGAAGAACAGCCCCGCCATCCAGAGCCCCCGCACCAGGCCAGGGCCGAGGAGCGCCTGGCCCAACGGGCTACGCGGCGCCTGGAAGTGCCCCGGGTAGTGCTCCTGGTGGGAGATTTCGGGGTGCGCCGCGGTCACGCCCGGTTCTCCTCGATCCACGCGTCGAAGTCCTCCTGCGAGACGACCCGCGCGCTCGCCCGCATCGTGGCGTGACCGAGCCCGCAAAGCTCGGTGCAGACGACGGCGAAGTCGCCCATCCGGTCCGGCGTGACGAGGATCTCGGTCTCGATTCCGGGCACCGCGTCCATCTTCTGGCCGAAGTTCGGCACCCAGAACGAGTGGATGACATCCACCGCGGTCATCGTGAAGCGCGTCTGCTGCCCGATCGGCAGGACGAGCTCGCCCGTGGTGACGGGCTCGCCGTCTGCGTCCTCGAAGTCGGAGTACGACGAACTTCCACGCGAACTGCTGCCCGATCGCCTGTACTTCCAGCGGTCTCGCGCCCGGCATCCCCGTTCCGCGCCAGCACGATCGCACTGAAGACCCCGATGACCGTCACGAGCACGGCGGGGACCGCCGTCCAGAGGATCTCGAGGCCCGTATGACCGTGGATCGGCGGGCCGTCCAGGTCGTCGTCCTCCGGAACGCGCCACTTCCACACCGAGAAGATCACCACCGCCGTGACCAGCGAGAAGATGACGATCGAAATGATGGTGACGAACCAATAGATCGCCTGGATGCGGTCGAACTCCTCCGACGCGGACTCCGGAAGCCACTGGAAGAGGACCGCCACCAGCGTGAGCGCCACGCCGATCACGATCCCGATCGCGACGAGCTGGACGATCCCCTTGCGCACCGTTTCGAGCCTACTTCAACGGCTGGCGCTGGTGGGATCCGAACCGTCTGCGTGCAAGAGGCGAATCAGTGGCGCTCGTCAAACGCACTCGGACCCGGGAGACACAATTCATGAAACGCAAGGCATCCGCCATCTTCGCGACCGTCGCAGCGCTGGCCCTACTGGCCTTCGGCGTCGTCTCTGCGACGGCCGGCTCGTCGAAGTCCACGCCTGCTGCGTCGCCTCACTCGCACGCTGCACACGCGACACAGGCGCAGGGCTTGACCCAGTCCGACCTCCGCTCCCTGCTCGGCCGCCAGCTCGGTGAGCATGCGGCGCTCGCCATGAACGCGACGAACCTCGGCGTCACCGGCTCGCCGGCGTTCCCGGCAGCTGCAAAGGCGCTCGACCGCAACTCGGTCGCGCTCTCGAAGTCGATCACCGCCGTCTACGGCAAGGCCGCCGGCAAGGCCTTCCTCGATGGCAAGTTCCAGTGGCGCGCACACATCGGCTTCTTCGTCGACTACACCGTCGCAGTGGCCAAGAAGGACAAGGCCGGACAGAAGAAGGCCGTCGCGAACCTCATGAAGTACACCGTCGAGCATGGCAAGCTCCTCGGCGGGGCGACGGGTCTCTCTCCGAAGGTCGTCCAGAACGACCTTCTGGCCCACGTGCTCGAGCTGAAGGGTCAGCTCGACGCGTACGCCAACAAGGAGTACGCGAAGGCGACCACGATCTATCAGAACGCCTACGCGCACATGTTCGCAACCGGCGATCTCCTGGCGAAGGCGATCTCGGACCAGAAGAACCTTCCCAAGTAGCAAACGCGCTCAGGGTCGGGCCCTTCGGGGCCCGACCCTTGCCGATCCCGATACGGCTCGGCGGCTATCGTGGCGTGCGACCCGAAGGTCTCCCACGCCAGCCCCGTGCCTCGAATCGCCAAGCTCACGCTTATCGTCGCCATCGCTCTGCTGACGGCGGCCGTGCTCGTCGGAGCGGCGACCGACGACCGGCGCGAAAGCAGTGCTGGCGCCGCTCCGAAGACACGCGCTCCGCTGCAACCAGCAGGAAAGCCGGTGGTGCTGGCCTTCGGCGGCGACGTCCACTTCGAAGGCGTCCTCCAGGCAAAGCTCGCGGCGAATCCAGCCGGAGTCCTCGACCCGATCGAGCCGATTCTCGAAGAAGCCGACATTGCGGTCGTGAACCTCGAGACCGCCGTGACGAACGGCGGCGCGGCGGCCGGCAAGACGTTCGTCTTCCGAACGCCGCCGAGCGCGTTCGCGGCCCTGCGCGGCGGCTCGGTGGACGTCGTGTCGATGGCGAACAACCATGGGATGGACTTCGGCGAGGCGGGCCTCCGCGACTCGCTCGCGGCGGCCAAGCGCTACCGGTTCCCGGTGGTCGGCATCGGCCTCGACGGCAAGCAGGCCTACGCGCCGTATCGCCGCACGGTCAAAGGCCAGCGGATCGCGATCCTGGCCGCGACCCAGGTGCTCGACGACCACCTGATCGACAGCTGGACGGCCGGGCCAGGGAAGCCGGGGCTCGCCTCGGCAAAGGCGGTGCCGAGGCTCCTGCAGGAGGTGCGACGCGCTCGGCGGACCTCGGACACCGTCGTGGTCTTCCTCCACTGGGGAGTCGAGCTCGAGCAGTGTCCGACCTCCGATCAGCGAACGCTCGCGAAGCAGCTCGTCGCCGCGGGCGCCGACGTCGTGGTCGGCGGCCACGCGCATCGCCTGCTCGGCGCGGGTCGGATGGGAAAGGCACTCGTCGGCTACGGCCTCGGCAACTTCGTCTGGTACGGGACGAGCGCGCTCTCGACACAGACGGGCGTGCTGTTCGTCACCGTGACCGGGCGCCGCATCGACGGCTACCGCTGGGCGCCCGCCCGTATCGTGGACGGAGTTCCGCGCCCACTCGTGGGGGCCGAGCGCCGGCAGGAGGTCGCCTCGTGGCGCTCACTGCGGGGCTGCGCCGGCTTGAAACCCTGATTCCCAGGGCTACACTGACCCGCCCGGGCCGTTAGCTCAGTTGGTAGAGCAGGGGACTCTTAATCCCAAGGTCGAAGGTTCGAATCCTTCACGGCCCATCACAGAAACGCCTGTAAATAGGGCTTTCTTCGTTTGCATCTCCTCCGCGCGCTCATGACGGGGGCACGTGGGCGGGAACGACGAGAGCCGCCCGAAGGCGGCTCTCCGTCGCGGGCTTGATTTCCGAGGTGGGCTTACTTGCACTCGACGCTGATTCTCTCGCGCTCCACCGTTACATCGCCGTTGGCGTTGATCGTTATGTGGAATGTCTCGTGCACGAGGTAGTTGTTCCCCGGCCCCGGCCCGATCATGCGGAAGTTGTTCACGAACGTCTCCGAATATTGGCCGTTCGCCAAGCTGCCACTGAACGAGCCCTGCGTCACGCCCGTTGCGCGGTACACGTCGCCGGTCGTCTCCCCGACAAGGGTGGAACCCTGCGGTTGGAAGTGGAACTTCCCGGAAGCCCTGTTCCGGTTGACCGTTGACGTGATCAGAACGTGCAGTTGCACGTCGCCAGAGATGGTCTCGCCGATGCCCCCGTTGGCGCACGGAACGAGCTGGCTGAACGACTCCGTAACGACCTCATTCGTATCGACCGCCGCCTGAGCGGCGCTCACGCCTACGACGAGCGCGGAAATAGCGCACAGCGCAACAATCCTCTTCATGTGACCCTCCTCCCCTCGGGGATGGCCCCGTGTCATCCCTCCGCCGGGAACCCTGTCAAGACGTCACGACTGTTGTCAACGCCGCCCACTACAGCGGGATCAATCGTGAGAATACGACGAGCCCGGATCGCGGAAGTCACGGCGAGCCTTGCGAAGCTCGAGCGGCTAATCGCCAAGACGTTCCGGGAACCTGCTACGCAACGTCGTATGCGTAGGCCGCGAGCGTCTCGATGGTGAGCAGTTGACGACGCTTGGCCGTCACCAGCCCGGTACTCCCGCACTCCGCACACGCGAGCGTGCCATCCGAGCACATCGGGCACGCCGTGAGGCGAGCACGCATCGCATGCTCGCCCGAGTCGTGCTCGGGCCATACGACCGTCAGGAGCATCCTGAAAGGGTCTTCACCTTCGGCGATCAGGCGGCGAGCCGCTTCGCCGCGCTTCATCAGCGCTCTGTCGTATGGCCCGTGCAAGGGAGTGACTTCCTCACGCCTTCGCCGGGTGAGCCACGACTCTCACCGCAGTAAGTGCCGGCATTGCCTCTTCAGCGAGGTCGGCCTTGCACACCTTCGCCTGGACGAGCACGCGGTCGCCGACAACAAGCTCGGTGATGAGCTTCTTGCCCTGGCGACGAACCTTCGTGTCCGCAGTGACGGCAATCGAGGTCGACGCCGTACCCGCGACGTATGCACGTCCCCAGCGATTGGCGCTGGTCACATCGACGCTCAGGGGAGCTCCCGTGAGCACACCCTTGAGGACGACCGCCACCTTGGGCTTGCATCCCTCGCCTGTCGCGGGAGGCTTGCCCTTCCCGGGCGGTGGCGCAGCAATGGCCGCCGAGACCGCGAAGAGAGCAGCAGCGAGGCTTATGAGCAGGAATCTGAGCTTCATCGAAGTCCTCCTAGGCCAGGCGAGGTTCGCCTGTGCACATGAAAGACGCAGAGAACAATCGGAACTTGCGCGATCGCGGCTGGGATCCTTCGAACGAGGGACGTGGGTTTCCTGAGCATTTGGTGGCGGTCGCCACGGGCGAATTGGCACGCCGGGGCGCAAGTTTCAGCCTCGGTGGGCATCTCACGTGAGGGGGAGAACCCGGAGCTAACGGGTGGCGCTCGGCTCGCGGCAAGCTTGAGCGCCACCTGACCGGGAAAGACTGACCACCTCGGGCCGAAGGGCGGGTGGGCATACGGAAGTAGTCGCGCTCGCGCCATCTCCGCCGCCCCCGCAAGAGGAGAGAGCCGTGGTCAGAAGGCCGGGTCCGACAACCCATCCGTTCCCCCGTCCTCCGCAGGGAAGGGGTCTCAGGGAAGGACGCCAGGTCAGACCCGGCGATAGCGGTTTCTCCCCGCAGCCGTGCGCTCCTCTACGTAGCTCCAGACTCGGTTCCAATCAGACAGGGCGTTTCAAGCTGCGGTGGGCTGCACCCAGTCCGCGGGGCGAGGATTCTAGACTCGCGTTCCGTCCGAATACCGGGGCCTGTCCCAGAAAGCCCCAACGATCCAGAGCAAGGGCAGGAAGAACCCGAGGATGAAGAGGAGAAAGCGGCCGTTACGGATCGTCATGACGCCGGCAGTGATCAACAGGATCGCGTACAGAATGCCCCCACCCCACCAAAACCACGCAAGTGCCAACGGCATCTAGCTTCCTCTCTCGAGTTGTGTCACTGCACTAGGACTGAGCACTCTCTCATACGCCACCTTCTGATGCGAAGGTCGCGAGCCGCCTGTTCGTTGGCTTGCTGGTGATGCGCCTCGCCGGCTCGAAAAGCTATTAGGCTCACGCGAATCGACAAAGGAGGCTGGTATGGCGATCGCGCGCGTTGTTTCGTTCGACGGGGTCAGCAAGGAACGCATGGAGGAGATGAAGAGCAGGATGGGCGAGGGAGATCGGCCCGAGGGAATGCCCGCGACGGAGTTCATCATGCTCCACGACCCGGAGTCCGAGAACGCCGTCGCGATCGTCTTCTTCGAGACGGAGGACGACTACAGGCAAGGCGACAAGGTGCTGAGCGCGATGCCGGCCAGCGACACACCGGGGCAGCGGACGTCGGTGAAGAGGTACGACGTCACGCACCGCATGTCCGACTGACGCACCGCTCGGCGGCGCGGCGCGCTCGCCGGACGCCGTCTGTACGTCCTGGTCTGCTAGTCAGCTCCGAGGGCAGAGGTGATCTTCGCGATCGCGGCGGTCTCCTCGTCCTTGACCCCACCCTTGGCCTCCGCCACCGCATTCGCGACGTCGAGCACGAGCTGGCGATAGGCCCCGACCTCGTCGGGCGCCTTCTCGCCGAGCACGCCCACCGCAGACCCCAGCGCGCTCATCGTCCCCTCCACGACCTCCTTCGGCGACGCAACCAGGCCGAAGCCGGTGCCACGCGTCTCGGAGAGCTCGCGGACGAGCTGGCTCTCGCTCTCGCGATGTGCATCGAGTTGCTTCCCGACGGCGCTCGCCTCACCGAAAGCATCGGTGAAGTCGCGGTGTGCCGTGGAGACGAGCATGCCTGCGCCGGTGACGCCCTGCTGAAGGTTCTTCCACTCGTCTTCCGTGAAGTCCGACTTGCCTGCCATGTATGCCTCCTCGAATTGTGTGAGCTGACCCTGTCGAGCTCTTGCAGCGCTTCGCCCCGACCGTACCTGCTCGATTCCCAGAAGGTCCGCTTGTCAATCGCGCGTGATCGTCGTATCCTCGTCGGCAGAGGGGGCCGGGTGGTCTGTCTGTACTCGACGCCGAGCCGTCGCGGCGCTGTTCGCCACCCGGCCTCGTCCCATGGTCCGAGGCGTCAGCCCGAGACGAACCTCAGCCCGAGACGTAGCCGCGGGAGCCGAAGACCCCGGCGAGAAAGCCGAGCGCCGCGCCGCCGATCAGGACGAGGATCGCCGCGATCTGTGTCGGGTAGAAGAGCCCGTACTGCTGGAGCAGAACGCCGATTCCGGCGGCGAGGATGACCCCGAGGAACATCGAGAGCAGCGTCGCGAGGCCTGGACGACCTCCGCGGAGCGCGAACGAGAAGACGCCGAGACCGCCCACGATCACCATGGCGATCCCGATCGCCCCGGCGGCCGTCTCGAGCGGGTTGCCCTGCACGTCGACCAGTCCGGTAGCCACGCACGTGAAGCCCTCGCCGGTGGTCGTCGCGATGATCTTGTAGAGACCGATGCCGTACTTGGCGTAGTCGTCGACCGGGACGACACCGGTCGTCGATCTGACGGTCGTCGGCTCGTCGCTGACCTCGTAGGGGATTCCGGCGAACTCGATCTCGAGCTTCATGCGATCGATCGGCTCCTCCGCGGTCACGGTCACGGGCACCGCCCCGGTCTGGGGAACGCTGATCGCATCGCTCCTGGCGAACGTGTCCCGCGCGACGACGTCCTCGCCGGCGATGAGCGCCTCACAGGGGCCCTCGATCGTCGCCAGAGCCTCGGGAGCGAAGGCGAGCCCGAGAACCACGACCAGCGCTGTGACGAGCCGACGATGCATCGAGCCTCCTCGGGCGGCGAGTCTACTCCCGGTATCGGTCGACCAGGCCTCGCCGTTCGCCCGTTGTAGGGTTGCCGGATGCTGCCCATCGAGCGGCCGGGAAAGATCGTCTGCGTCGGCCTCAACTACCGCGATCACGCCGAGGAGCAGGGAGTCGATCTCCCGAGCGCACCGCTTCTGTTCGCGAAGTGGCCGAATGCCCTCATCGGCCCGGGCGAGCCGATCGTCATTCCGTCGCTCGTCACCAAGTGCGATTACGAGGCCGAGCTCGGTGTGGTCATCGGCACGCGGGTCAAGAACGTGTCGCGAGAGGATGCGTTCACAACCGTGCGCGGATACGTCTGCGCCAATGACGTGAGCGCCCGCGATCTGCAGTTCGCGGACGGACAGTGGACGCGTGGGAAGTCCCCGGACACGTTCTGCCCGGTCGGCCCGCTCGTTCCCGCCGCAGCGATCGAGGATCCCCACAACCTGCGCATTCAGGCGATCGTAAGCGGCGAGGTGCTCCAGGACTCCTCGACGGCCAATCTCATCTTCGGGATCGACGAGATCATCAGCTACGCCTCGCAGACGATGACCCTCGAGCCCGGCGACCTGATTCTCACCGGCACGCCTGCGGGCGTCGGCGTCTTCCGTGACCCGCAACGGCTCTTGGTGCCAGGCGACGACGTGACCATCTCGATCGAAGGGGTCGGTGCGCTGACCAATCCGGTCGTCGCGGCTTGACGGTGACCGCCCTCTCACGGACCGTCCTGCGCGAGCATGTCACCGTGGAGTCCGAGCAGTTTCGCGGAGCTCGGGCTCGGCGGTGATCGACGTGAAAACTCTCGATGTGGAGGTAGGACGATGAAGCTCGGACTGCTCACCGCTCCCTTTCCTCGTCGCTCGCTGGAGCGGGTCGCCGCCTGGGCTTCCGGCGAGGGCTTCGAGATGCTCGAGGTGGCATGTTGGCCGGCCGCGGGTGCGGAGCGACGACGCTACGCGGGAACCTCCCACATCGACGTGGCGAGCTTCGACCCCGACAGCGTGCGGGAAACGCTCGAAAAGCACGGGCTCGAGATCTCGTCTCTCGCCTACTACCCGAACAATCTCCACCCCGACCCCAAGGAGCGGCGCGCGGCGAACACCCACCTGCGCAAGGTGATCGACGCTGCCGCGAAGCTCGGGGTTCCGATCGTCGGAACCTTCGTGGGGCGGGACAAGACGAAGAACATGCCCGACAACTTCCGCGAGTTCCGCAAGGTCTGGCCTCGCCTGGTGGATTACGCAGAGGGGAAGGGCGTCAAGATCGCGATCGAGAACTGCCCGATGATCTTCAGCTGGGACGAGTGGCCCGGCGGGACGAATCTCGCCTCCACCCCGGCCGCCTGGGACGAGATGTTCTCGATCGTGGACAGCCCCGGCTTCGGGCTCAACCTCGACCCGTCCCATCTCGTGTGGCTCCAGATCGACTACGAGCGCGTGGTGCGCGACTACGCCGAGAAGATCCTGCACGTGCACGCGAAGGACCTCGAGATCGATCGCGACGGGCTGTATCGGAACGGCACGCTCTCGCTGGGAATGGGCTGGCAGGTGCCGCGGCTACCGGGCCTCGGCGAGGTGCGCTGGGATCGCTTCGTCGCTGCTCTCTACCGGGCCGGCTACGACTACGTCGTCTCGGTCGAGCACGAGGATCGCAACTTCGAGGCGACCGAAGATCTCGTCAAGCGCGGGTTCCTCATCTCCCGAGACGTTCTCCGCCCGCTTCTGCACTAGGCTCGAGCGCGAAAGTGCTCGACGGTTCGACGCACGCCGTCGGCGCAGTGGCGTGCGCGGGAGCGGGCCGACGAGCCGCTCGAGAAGGCCCGACTCGAGCGACTCAGGGAACGGAAGCGCTGTGTCGGTCCACGTGATGCTTGCCCGCGGCTTCCGGAGCGGCCGCTTCGATCGCCGCGACCACCTCCTGCATCGTCGACGGCTCACCCGGGAAGTTCGCGACGTGCGCGCCGTCGCTGGCCATGCGCGCGGCGAGCACGAACGCACGGCCGACGTCGGGCGCGTAGTCGTACTGCGCCGTCCCGCCGTAGCCGATCTCGAAGAGCTCGCCTCTGGCCGCCGCTGCCATCGCGAGCGTCGGGCCCGACGTCATCCCTTGGTCCCGTCCCGGCCCGTACACGATGTACGGCCGGATGCCGATGGACGCGACGCCTTCGTCGGTCCCAGAAGATCCGCGCCGTTCCCTCGTTCGCGAGCTTGTAGACGCCGTAGTGGGTCGTCGGGCTCGTCCCGCCGGATTCGGGCGCGGGTGAGGGATCGCTCGCGTTGTAGACAGCGGTCGAGCTCGCATACGCCAGGCCCGGAATCCGGTCTCGGCGCTCCTTCACCGCTTCGAAGATGACGACCGTGCCGACGACGTTGACGCGGGCGCCGCGGACGGGATCGGCGCGGCAGAACGGCACCTGCAGCGCGGCAAGGTGGACGACACACGTGATGTCGTGCTCGTCGAGCGCGCGGCCCAGAGCCTCGCCGTCCGTGACGTCGCCCGGCACGAGCGTCACCCGCTCTCGTTCTCCCTCGTCGAGGATCAGCCGGAGACGGCTGTCGTCGTCACCGAGGTCGTAGCCGACGGGGTCTTCGCCGTCGTCGAGCAGTGCCTTGATCGTCCACGCGCCGACGCAGCCAAGCGCGCCGGTGACGAGCGTCCGCGTCATGAAGTCTCAGACCGAGGTCTGGCTGAAGCCAGACCCCACCCCTGACCGGTTGCGAGCTCAGGCAAGCGGCGCGTCCTGGTAGACGGTGACGAGCTCGGTGTAGAACTCGATCGCTGCGCGGCCCTGCTCGTGCGGGCCCCAGCCGGAGCCCTTGACTCCGCCGAAGGGGACGTGGACGTCCGCGCCCGCGGTCTGCGAGTTCACGTGGATGATCCCCGCGCCGATCTCCTCGGTGAAGCGCTGCACGACATGGAGATCGCGGGTGAAGATCGAGGCGGAGAGGCCGAAGCGCACCGCGTTCGCGCGTTCCATCGCCTCGTCGAGAGTCGCGAAGCGATAGAGGGACGTCACGGGCCCGAACACCTCCTCGCAGGAGAGCTCGGCGTCGTCAGCGAGCCCTTCGAACACCGTGGGCGCGATCAGGTAGCCGTCGTCGTCGGCGCGCTCGCCGCCTGCGAGCACCGTCCCGCCTTCTCCCCGCGCGCGTTCGATCGCGCCGAGGATCTCCTCCATCGCCGTCTCGTGCACGACCGGGCCGACCTCGACCTCGGGATCGGTAGGGTCGCCGACCTTGCCCGCCTCGACCCGCGCGAGCAGGCGGTCTCGGAACTCGTCGTAGACCTCCTCCTGCACCAGGATGCGCCGCGTCGCCGTGCACTTCTGGCCCGCCGACCAGAACGCGCCGGCGTAGGAGGCCTCGACCGCGCGGTCGAGCTCGGCGTCGCCCATCACGATCAGCGGGTTGTGGCCGCCGAGCTCGAGCTGGACACGGCAGTCGCGCGCCGTGGCCGTCTCCCGCACGCCCTGCCCGACCGCCACCGAGCCGGTGAACGAGATCGCGCGCGTACCTGGGTTCGAAACGAGCTCGGCGCCCGCCTTCGAGCCAGACCCCGTGAGCACGTTCAACACACCGGCAGGCAGGCCGGCCTCGGCGAAGCTCTCGGCCACGTGCAGCCCGGTCCGCGGCGCCTCGTATCCGAGCTTGAGGACGACGGTGTTGCCGTAGATCAGCGCAGGAGCGAGCTTCCATACGGGAATCGCGATCGGGAAGTTCCACGGGGTGATCAGCCCGACCGCGCCGAGCGGGCGGCGCATGGTGTACAGCCGCTGATTCGCGACCGAGGGCGCGTACATCTCCCCGACCGGCCTCCAGGCCTCACCTGCCGCATAGCGGAGGATCGTCGCGGCGCGGAGCGCCTCGAGCCGGGACTCGCGCAGCGGCTTACCCATCTCGGCAGTCATGTCCTGGGCGACTTGCTCCGCGCGAGCTTCGAGGATGTTCGCCGCCTTGCCGAAGAACGCGGCCCGCTGGGCCGCGGGCAGCGCTGCCCAGGACGGGAATGCCTCGCGAGCCGCGTCGACCGCAGTGCGCGCGTCCTCGGAATCCGAGGACGGGTAGACACCGGTCACCTGCGAGGGCCGCCACGGGTTGCGCTTCTCGTAGGTCTCGCCGCTGACGCTCTCGCGCCACTCGCCGCCGACGTAGTTCTTCGCGGGCGATCCGGTGAGGGTCTCAGACATGGGCAGTAGTCCTTTCGAGGAGGCTGGAGGCGAGCACGACGGGATTCGAGAGGATGCCGATGCCGGGCACCTCGATCTCGACGACATGTCCGGGCTCGAGCGTGAAGTCGTCGGGCGGGACGAGGCCGGTGCCGGTGAGAAGGACGCTTCCGGGCGGAACCGGGTTGTCACGGACGAGGAACTCGACGAGCTCCTCGAAGGAGCGCTTCATCCGCGCCGTCGACGTCTCGCCCGTGAAGAGCTCGGCGCCGCTCGGGTCGAGAATCCGCATCCGGATCTCGAACGGCTCGCTCGGCACGGGAGAGAGCACCGCCGGGCCGAGCGCGCACGCGCCCGCGTACACCTTGGCCTGTGGAAGGTAGAGCGGATTCGTGCCCTCGATGTCACGCGACGACACGTCGTTTCCGATCGTGACTCCCGCGATCTCGCCGAGCTCGCCGAGCACGAGAGCGATCTCGGGCTCGGGCACGTTCCAGGCGGAGTCCGAGCGGATGCCCACCGCCTCGCCGGGACCGACCGTGCGCCGGCAGCCCGCGTCCTTGAGGAAGAGCTCCGGCCGCTCGGCGTCGTAGACCAGCGAGTAGACGTCCTGGACGGCGCTCTCCTCGATCCGCGCGTCACGCGAGCGCTCGTACGTCACACCGGCGCACCAGACCTCGGGCGGTTCGAGCGGAAGCAGGAGCTCGCACGGGTCGGCCAGCGCGAGCCGGTCGGCGTCGAGCGCACCGACACACATGCCGCTCTCAGTCACGACCACGCCGTTGTTCACCACACCACGCTCGATGCCGTTGGGACCGCGGACCCGGACGCGGAGCATCAGTAGACCGCCCGCCCGCCGGAGATGTCGTACGTCGCCCCCGTCGAGAAGGAGCACTCCTCGCTCGCCAGCCAGCAGATGAGCGCGGCGACCTCGTCCGGGCTCCCCATCCGGCCCATGGGGATGCGCTCGACCATGTACTCGATGTGCGCCTGCGAGACGCCCTCCAGGATCGGGGTCTCGATCACAGCGGGCGCGACACAGTTGACGAGGACCCCGGTCTGCGCGAGATCCTTGCCGATCGCCTTCGTCAGCGCGATCACCGCGGCCTTGGAGGCGGAGTACGCGGCGGCCATCGGGTTGCCTTCCTTGCCGGCGATCGAGGCCACGTTGACGATGCGGCCATAGCCGCGCTCGACCATCCCGACACCGACAGTTCGGTTGCAGAAGAACACACCGTCGGTGTTGATCGCGAGCACGCGACGCCATTCCTCGTCCGAGATCTCCATGCTCGGAAGCGAGACGCCCGGCACGCCGGCGGAGCAGACGAGCACGTCGATCGGGCCGAGCTCCTCCTCGACGCGCTTCACCGCGGCCTCGATGTCGGCGGACTTCGAGACGTCGCCGCTGAGCGCCAGCACGCCTTCTGCAGAAGCGGGCTGCAGGTCGAACGATGCGACTCGAGCGCCTTCGGACACGAGTCGCTGCGCGACCGCCGCGCCGATGCCGCTCGCGCCGCCGGTGACGAGCGCGACCCGTCCGGAGAATCGATAATCGTTGCTCACGTGTAGGCTCAAGCCTAGAGGTCTGACGACATGGACTTCGATCCGAAGCGCGACTACCCGCTGGGGACGCAGCGGCCCGACCTCGTGTCGACGCCGGGCGGGAGTGCCACTGACGGACGTCACGCTGGACTCGCTGCGCGCGGGGCACATCGACGGGGCCGAGATTCGCGCGACCCCGGAGACGCTGCTTCTGCAATCTCAGGTCGCGCGCGCGGCCGGGCGGGAACCGCTCGCGGCAAGCCTCGAACGCGCCGCCGAGCTTGCCGCGGTCCCGGACGATCTCCTGCTCGCCGTCTACACGGCGCTCCGCCCGCGACGAGCGACCGCGTCCCAGCTCGAGGACTGGGCTGCGCAGCTCGAGTCCCACGGAGCCGCTCGAACGGCGGGCTTCGTGCGGGAAGCGGCCGGCGCGTACGCCGAGCGAGGGCTCCTCGCCGATGCGTAGCCGCCGCTTCGTCTCGCGCGAGAAGCGCGATCTCCACCGCGAGACGCTCGTCTCGCCGCTGCCCGAGCTGGGCCTGGTCGCCGCCGACGGGCCGCTCGATCCGACGCCGGAGCTCGTCATCGAAGACGGCATCGTCGTCCGCATGGACGGGCGACCCGCCGCCGAGTTCGACGTGATCGACCGCTTCGTCGTCGCGCACGGGCTCGATCTCGCGGTCGCGGCCGAGGCCATGGCGCTCGACGACGCGGAGCTCGCGCGGATGCTCGTCGACATCGGCGTGCCCCGGGCCGAGCTCGTCCGCCTCGCGCGCGGCCTCACTCCGGCAAAGCTCGCGCGCGTCATCGGCCTGCTCGATCCGGTGGAGCTGATGCTCGCGCTGAAGAAGCTTCGCGCGCGTCGCGCTCCCTCGAATCAGGCGCACGTGACCAATCTCAAGGAGAGCCCGGCGCTGCTCGCGGCCGACGCGGCCGAGGCAGCGCGGCGCGGGTTCGCCGAGATCGAGACCACGGTCGGCGTCGCCCGTTACGCGCCGCTGAACGCGATCGCGCTCCTCGTCGGCTCGCAGACGGGTCGGCCAGGCGTGATGACGCAGTGCGCGGTCGAGGAGCGGCGGAACCTCGAGCTCGCCATCCGCGGCCTCGTCACGTACGCGGAGACGCTCTCCGTCTACGGCACCGAGCCCGTCTTCGTCGACGGCGACGACACGCCCTGGTCGAAGGCGTTTCTCGGCGCCGCGTACGCGTCCCGCGGCGTCAAGGTGCGCTTCACCTCGGGCACCGGCTCGGAGGCGCTCATGGGCTACGCGCAGGGCCTCTCGATGCTCTACCTCGA
The DNA here is from genome assembly GCA_963850485.1 of uncultured Actinomycetes bacterium. Taxonomy (GTDB): domain Bacteria; phylum Actinomycetota; class Thermoleophilia; order Gaiellales; family Gaiellaceae; genus GMQP-bins7. Next base: position 14,210 of record CAWKLR010000027.1, read on the forward strand.
GGCGCGCTGCCTCGCCGCGGTGCGCGCGGCCGGCTCGCAGGGCGTGCAGAACGGGTCGATCTCGTGCGTCGCGCTCGTGCTCTCCGTGCCCGGGCGGCACGCGCGCGATCCTCGGCGAGAACGTGCTCGCCGCGTGGCTCGATCTCGAGGTCGCGTCCGGAAACGACGCCATCGCCTCGCACTCGGAGATCCGCAAGACCGCGAAGCTGATGGGGCAGTTCCTCCCGGGCACGGACTTCGTCACCTCCGGGTACTCGGTGATGCCGAGGCGCGACAACACGTTCGGCGGCGGGAACTTCGACGCCGACGACCTGGACGAATGGCTCACGGTTCAGCGCGACTGGCAGGTGGACGCGGGGATCGAGCCCGTCTCGGAGGAGGAGGTTCTGCGCGTGCGCGAGCGAGCGGCGCACGCCGTGCAGGCGGTGTTCGAGGAGCTCGGTCTCCCGCCCGTGTCGAACGAGGAGGTCGCGGCAGCGACGACCGGCTACGACTCGAGCGAGATGCCCGATCGCGACCGGGCGGCCGACGTCGAAGCCGCAGACGAGCTCCTCGCACGCGGCGTCTCCGGCCTGGACGTCGCCCTCGCGCTCGACCAGCGGGGGTTCGGCGAGATCGCGGAGGCCGTCCTGTCGATGCAGCGCCAGCGCGTCTCCGCCGACTACCTGCAGACCTCAGCCGTGATCGACGCCGAAGGCCTCGTCCACTCAGCCGTGAACGACCCGAACGTGTACTCGGGGCCGGGCACGGGCTACCGGCTCGAGGGCGAGCGCTGGGAGCTCCTGCAGTCGCTCCCGAACGTGGTCGATCCGGCCGAGCTCCTCGGCGGCGACACCGAGGGCGAGCCGGTCGTGGTCGAGCGCGGCGAAGCGGCGAAGGGCGACGACTCCACGGAGGTCGTCGTCGCGGTCGGGCCGGCCTTCGCAGATGCGATCCGGAGGACGATCAACGACCTGAGCCACCGCGACGTGCTGGCAGTCGATCTGCGACGGAATCCGTGAGGGCGGTGCAGTCGCGCGCGTCGTGCGCGTCCGGCGCGTGGCCGATGTCGCCTTCATCGCCCACGACGGCGCGCGCCTCTCCGGCTCGGGCATCGCGCTCGGAATCCAGTCGAAGGGCACCGCGGTGATCCACCGCGCCGATCTCGAGCCGCTCGACAACCTCGAGCTCTTCGGCATGTCGCCGCTGTACACGCTCGAGTCGTATCGGGCGATGGGGAGGAACGCAGCCGGCTACGCGCTCGGGCAGCGCGTCGGTCCCGTTCCGACCGAGCTCGACAACTTCGCCCGCGCGAAGCTGATCGTGAGGACGACCCTGCTGCACGCGCGCGAGACGCAGGCCGTGCAGCCCGGCGCCGCGCCGGTCGAGCTCGAGCTCGCCGTTCCCGTCAGCTCGCTCTAGGAGCTACGCGCCCTGCTTGCCGCCCTTGCCCCAGTGGCTCGGCTGGACGCCCTGGATGACGACTTGGATGTCCTCTTTCGCCGCGCCGCTCGACTCGTGCAGAGCGTCGGTCAGCGCCTCGATCATCTTCGGCACGGACTCCTCGGTCACGCGGCGGTCGTAGAGCTTCACTTCGATCACGGGCATGCGTCTCTCCTCTTCTCGCGGTCTTTTCGATCCTACGGTGCAGGGGCGGGCGGCATCTGGTCGACGGGCCACGGCTTGCCGCCGAGCCCCCAGTTCTTCGGCGAGTGGCCTTCGACGATCACCCATGTGTGGTCGCGCAGGCCCGGATGCGTGGCCTCGCAGAGTGCGTCCGTGAGCTTCTCGATGAGCGCCGCGCTCGTCTCGTCGGACATGCGGTAGTCGAAGAGGTCGACCTTGATCAGCGGCATTGCGCCTCCTTTCGCGGTGGGGCGAGGTTACGGTAGGCGTCGTGCCGATGCGCCTCCAGCACAGCGGGCTCGTGGTCTCCGATCTCGAGCGCTCGCGTCGGTTCTATGCGGAGGCGCTCGGGCTCGAGGAAGTTCCGCGACCGCCGAACTTCACCTTCGCCGGAGCCTGGTTCCGCTTCGGGGACGACGAGATCCATCTGCTGCTCGAGGCCGATACGACCGGTCGGGCAGGCGCACCGAACGCAGGTGAGAGTGCGGCGTTCGGACTGGCGGGCCATCTCGCGTTCGAGGTGGACGACCTGGCGGCCGCGTGCGCACGCCTCGACGAGAACGACGTGGCGCTCGTCGGCGGCCCGATGCCGCGAGGCGACGGCGTGACCCAGGTCTTCTTCCACGACCCGGACGGCCACCTGCTCGAGCTCTTCGAGCGCACCGGCGAGGATCAGAGCGACGCGCCGGAGCGCGCCCCAGTCCGGGGTTGACGGCGCGCCCGGGGGGTCAGGCTTCAGCCTGATCCCGCTCTCGAGGTGTAAGGCGTGCTCCTACGAGACTCTTAGCCCCGGCGGGCATGGCGGGCGAGAATCCGGCGGCCGCGAACGTGCAGAGTCGCGTCGCGCCGGACGACGACTGCCCGCTGGGTCGCGGCGACTCCGAGGAGAGCTCCGCCGCGTGAGCTCCGGGAATCGGGCAGAGGAGGTGGCTCAGCGGCCGTCCGCGCAGCCGCCTCCTCGCCGTCTCTAGAGCGGTGCGTACAGGCTCACCGGAACGCCGTTCGGATCGTGGAGCTGCGCGTAGCGCTGACCCCAGACCGCGTCCCACGGAGCCTTCTCGCCCTCGAAGCCGGCCGCCACGGCCCGCGCATAGATCTCGTCGACCTCGGCGGGGCTTGCACACTCGAGTGCAAGCTCGATCTGATTGCCCGTCTTGAGCGTCCAGTCCGGCTTGAAGCTCCGCACCGTCTCCTCGGAGTCGAGCATGAACCGCACACCGTTCGGCAGGAACGTGTCGACGTGGCCCTCGTCCGGGGTCTCGGGCACGTCGAGGCCGAGCAGCCGGTAGAACGCGATCGACCTCGCCATGTCGGAGGTCACGATCCCGAGGGCGTTCAGCTGTGGCATGGCCTTGACCATATCGAGCAGGAGGCGTTGCGATCGACCGGTAGGTCATCTTCGTCACCAGCTCGACCGACGGACTCGGCCGAGCGCTCGCCCGCCAGCTGGCGCGTTGGGCGCGACCAAGCTGATGCACGACCGGAGTGCAGCCAAGAGGAGGCGGCGATGGCGAAGATCCAGGAGGAGACCGCGCAGGCTACTGAGCGCGAGATCAGCGGCGCGCGACGACGCTGAGCGCGAGATCGATCGCGTCATCCCGCGAGAGCGCTTCGCCGGCGCGAACTGCGGCATCATGTGCGTCATCGCCTAGGCTCGCGCGCGCCTTCATTTCAAGACGCTCGAGCACGGATGGCGTCCACGACTCGAGGACGAAGCCGTTGTCGTGGTACAGCCGCACAGCGGCCGAGACGAGCGTGATGCCAAGGTCGAAGTTTCCGTTCCCGTACTCGGCAAGACCAACAACGAAAACGGGGTCCTGGGTGTCTGCGACGGCGGTCGCCCCGATCTCGAGCATCTCGCGAAGGGCGCGCTGGGCCGTTTCGATGCTCTTCGCGTACTCCTCGAGCGCGAACAGGCTGAATGCCAGATTGGCGCGCACCATCGCCCGGTCCAACGCCGAATCCAAGCTGGCGGAATATTGCAACTGGCCCAACCACAGCGAGTGATTCCGTTCGGCTGCCTCGCGATCCCCGTCCGCGATAGCGCGACCGAGGAGTGCCTGGCCGAGAAACCTCTCCGCCCATGATGCGAGGTCTGCGTCGCCGATGTCCTCGCCGAGCGCCGCGAGCCTCTCAGCATGCGCGAGCGCGTCGCCGTAGTTGCCACTTCGATACTCGACGTCCGATTGCCAAGCAGTCGCATCGGCGAGGCCCCGTGCATCCTCGAGGTGCTCGAACATGCTCTTGGCCTCCGACAGCAGATCGCGTGCAGAGTCGAATTCACCCGATCCATCGGCGAAGGTCGCGGTACGCACCAGCGCATAGGCACGGTCCTCTTCCGTTCCACCCGGCAGCGCAAGGCTCGCGAGTCCCGTCACGTACGCGTCGGCAAGCGGCGAGCCCGTCACACCTATGGCTCGACCCAAGCACCGGACGAAGCGCACGGCACTCGTCCCATCGCCGGCCTTCAACGCGCGTGCGTGAGCTTCGCGGAAGTTTGCGCGGTCGCGGAGGAATCGATCGCGTTGTTCATCGGAGGTCGGTCTGCCGAAAGGCGCCATAACACCACCGGCCAGGTCGACGAAGAAGGCCGTGTGACGTGCGCCGACCTCTAGAGCTTCGCCGTTACGGTGGAGCTCGCGCGCGGCGTACTCCCTAATCGTCTCGAGTATCCAGTAGCGGTCGTGTCCAGTCTCGTCGATCCGGTGCCGGATCAGGCTCTTGTCCAGGAGCGACTCGAGGGAATCAAGGTCGGCAGCGGCTACGGCGTGCGCGGCGGCCATCGTGCAACCGCCTGCGAAGACCGAAAGTGCGCGGAGGACGCGCTGTTCGTCCGTGTCGAGGAGCTCATACGACCACGCAATCGTCGCGTCGAGCGTCCGTTGCCGCTCCTCGACGTCGCGGTCGCGCGTGGCGAGGAGACGAAGGCTTTCACCCAGCCGCTCGCGGATGGCGAGCGTCGATAGCGAACGGACACGCGCGGCGGCGAGTTCGATCGCGAGGGGAAGCTGGTCAACGGCCTCGCAGATGGCGCTCACGTGTTCGTCCGCCTTGAACCCAGAACTCACGGCCGACGCTCGATCGACGAAGAGCGCAAGTCCTTCAGAGCGCGCCATGGGCGGCACTTCGTAGATGCGCTCAGCCCGAAGGCCGAGGCGCTCACGGCTGGAAGCGACGACGACGAGGGTCGGGCAGCCCACAAGCTGCCGAACCAGCGCGGCAACTCCCGCGATGAGGTGCTCGCAGTTGTCGATGACGACGAGCGCGCGCTTCCCGACAAGCGCCGCCAGGACCGAGTCCGCGATGGCCACTCCCGGCCGCTCCCGCACTTCGAGTGCCTGGGCAAATGTGGCTTCGAGACCCGACGCGTCGCGCAGCGGCGCTAGTGAGACCCAGAAGACGCCGTCCGGGAAGCGTTCTGACACTTCAGCGGCAGCCTGAAGCAGCAAGCGGGTCTTGCCCGAGCCGCCCGCACCAGTGAGGGTGACGAGTCGTGCATCGTCGCGGGCGAGGAGTTCGACCACCTCCCCGAGCTCTCGGTCGCGCCCGAGAAACGGCGTTGCGGGAACCGGGAGGTTCGTCCGGTAGAGGCTCTTCAGTGCGGGGAACTTCCCGTCGCCCAACTGGAAGACTCGCTCCGGCGCGCCGAGATCCTTGAACCGATGCTCCCCGAGATCGGTGAGCTCCGTATCGACGAGGGGCGCAGTCGACGCCGAGACGAGCACCTGCCCGCCGTGCCCTGCGGCCGCGACGCGGGCAATGCGGTTGACGTCATGGCCGACGTAGCCCTCTTCGCCAACGAAGGGCGTACCCGTGTGGACGCCGACTCGCACGCGTATGGGACCCGTGACGGCGAGACGCTGGGTGAGTTCGGAAGCGGCAGCGAGGGCGCCCGGTGCAGTGGGAAACGCAAAGAAAAAGGCGTCTCCCTGCGTGTCTACCTCCACGCCGCCATTTACGGCACATGCCTCCCGGACGACCGCTCGGTGATCCGCCAGTGCCTCCGCGTACCGCTGCGCGCCGAGCTCGTTCAACAGCTTCGTCGAACCCTCGACATCCGTGAAGACGAACGTGACGGTGCCGGTCGGAAGCTCGGGTCGCACACAGGGATCATCCGCGGATCGGGACTGGTGAGCAAGGTTCGGGCGTGATCGAGAGACTCTCCGGCCTCCTGCCCGATGTCGATCCGTGAAGCAGCCTCGACCGACCACCTCAGGACAGACTTGGTGGTTCTTCGGGCTCAGCCGTCCGAGTGCAGCAAGTCGCCCTGCGCGCCGAGGACGAGGTCACGCTCCGCGTCCGGCACGTGGTCGCGTAGGACCGGCGCCAGCGCCTCCACGAACGTAACCCCGCCCGCCGAGTGCAGCTCGTGGTCGATCCCCGGGTTCACGACGACGACGTCGTCCGCCACGAGCTCCTTCGTCTCGTCGCCGATCGTCATCGTCACCGCACCGTCCACTATCCACATCACCTGCTCGGCAGTCTCGTGCGAGTGCCGCCGCACCGTCGTGCCGGGCTCGTACGTCACATGGCAGAGCAGCACCTGCTCCCCTCCGATAGCGCGGAGCCCCACGCCCGGGAACAGGGTGTGGGGCTCCACGTCGTTCCAGGAGCGGAACGGGTTCATGGGCGGTGGTCGGCGAGGGCGAGGCATGCTCGCCCTACGCAGGCACCTCGAAGCGCATCCCGCCGCCCGAGACCGCATTCACCGACAGCTCCTCGTCGAAGATCACCGTCTTGCCCTTGCGGGTCGGCTCGGCCTTCGCGTCCAGCGCTCGCAGCACCCGCTCGGGCGTGATCGGGAGCTCCGTCACCCACACCCCCACGGCGTCGTAGACCGCGGCGGCGATCGCCGGCGGCTGCGGGTTGTTCGCCATCTCGCCGATGCCCTTCGCGCCGTACGGGCCGCCTGCGGACGGGTTCTCGATGATCAGCGTGTCGACCTGCGGGAGGTCCTCCATGCCCGGCGCGAGGTAGGAGCCGAACTGGCCGCCGCGGTTCTCGACGCTCGGGTAGTACGGGTAGCAGCTCTCGAGCACGCCGAGCCCGAGGCCCTGGACCGCGCCGCCCTCGATCTGGCCCTCGACGAGGGTCGGGTTGATCGCCTTGCCGACGTCGTAGCACTGCACGAGGCGCGTCACGCGCACGTCTCCGGTCTCGTCGTCGACCTCGACCTCGGCCGCGCACGCCGCGTACGAGATCGCCGCGTGGGGCGGCAGCTCGACCCGGCCGGTCTCGGCGTCGACGATGGGCGCGTACGGGTTCAGGTGCGCACCCGTTCCGGTGATGAGCTCGCCGTGCGTCCAGGTCGCGGCGACCGCGACGTCGGGCACCGAGATCTTCTTCTGCGGCGCGCCCTTCGCGATCACCTCGCCGTCGACGACCTCGAGGTCGGAGGGGTCGATCTCGAGCTCCTTGCCGGCGATCTCGAGCAGCTTCGTACGGGCGCTGTCGGCCGCCTTCTTCACCGCCATGCCCGCGACGAACGTCGCCCGCGACGCGAACGTCCCCGTGCACACGGGCGACGAGTCGGTGTTCGAGTTGTCGTAGGTGACCCAGTCGTAGGGGACGCCGAGCGTGTCGGCGACGATCTGCGACTGGATCGTCTTCGAGCCGTTGCCGATGTCCGCCGTGCCCGAGAAGACGTCGACCCGCCCGTCCGGCTTCATCTTGATCCAGGCCTGCGACGGGTCGCCGTTCTGGTTCATCCCGGTCGGGTACTCGATCGCGGAGATCCCGCGTCCTTTGTGCTTGGCCATCAGTGCTCCTCCGGGTTTCCGAGCTGGGCCACCAGGTGCTCGGGCAGCCATTCGGCCGAGCGGGGATCGCTCGACATCGTGCGGTAGTCCGCGGGGAGCTCGTGCCCGAGCTCGTCGGCCACCGCGAGGATGGTGGGAACGGTCGAGGGGTCGGTGTAGACGACCCCGTTCGGCGACGTGTCGCCGATCCGGTTCGCGTTCTTGAGCCGGATCTCGAACGGATCGAGGCCGAGCTCCTTGGCGATGCGGCTCATGTGCGTCTCGACCGCGAACGAGACGGAGGTGACGCCGAAGCCGCGCATCGCGGTCGTCGGCACGCGGTTCGTGTAGACGACGTAGCCGTCGAACTCGAGGTGCGGGATCGTGTACGCGCCCGTGTGGTGGAAGCTGTGCTTCGTCAGGCCGTACGGGGAGAAGCGCGAGTACGCGCCGGAGTCGTGCAGCGTCAGCATCTTGCGGCCGAGGATCCAGCCGTCCTTCGTCACCGCGTCCGCGATCTCCATGTGCCACGGCGCCCGGGTGGACGAGCAGAGGAACTCCTCCTCGCGCGTCCAGCGCCACTTCACCGGTTTCCCGCACTTGAGCGAGAGCAGCGCGCACATCGTCTCCGTTGCGGTGTCGACCTTGCCGCCGAAGCCGCCGCCGACGGTTCCGCCGACGAACTTCAGGCGGTTCAGCGGCACCTCCAGGTGCGCGGCCACGACGCCCATCGAGAAGTAGAGCGCCTGCGTGCAGGAGTAGATCGTCAGCCGGCCGTCGGCCTCGGGCACGACCTGGCACACCTGGGTCTCGACGGGCACGTGCTCGATCGCTGCCGGGCGGTAGACGCCCTGCACGATCACGTCGGCCTTCTCGAACGCCTCCTGGATCGAGCCCTTGCGGATCTGGCGTCGATCCATCTCCTCCTCGAAGTGCGGGTACCAGTTGCCCCAGTGATGCACCTTGGGCGCGTCCGAGTCGAAAGCCTTGCGGACGTCGAAGAGCGCGGGCTTCTCGGCGAGCTCGAGCTCGATCGCGTCGACGGCGGCCTGTGCGACGACCTCGTCGTCGGCCGCGACGACCGCGATCGGCTGTCCCTCGTAGCGGACGTCGTCCTTCGCGAGCAGCGGCTCGTCGGCTGGGATGCCGAGCGCCGAGAGATGCCCGTACTCGAGGAGCGGCACGTCCTCCCAGGTGATGATGGCGTGGACGCCCTCCATCGCCTCCGCCTTGGAGACGTCGAGGCGCTTGATGTCCGCGTGGTGAGCCGGGGAGCGAAGCGCCTTGACCCACAGCGTGCCCGGCACTCGAACGTCGTCGACGAACTGGGTGCGGCCGGTGACGTGCGCGACGCCGTCGTAGCGGGGGAGTCGTGCGCCGACGGCCTTCATGCCGGTGCCCCCGGAACCTCGACGGGCGCTTCCTCGCCCGGTTGCGGGAGCCAGCGCTGGTTCGACGTGATGTCTCCGCCTGCCGCCGCAGAGACGGCGTCGATGATCTTCACGTAGCCGGTGCAGCGGCAGATGTGGCCGGCGAGCGCCTCCTGGATGGACTCGCGCTCGGAGCCGCCGCCGCCCTCGAGA